>CBDDOW010000006.1:0-1272500 GCA_965232175.1 Nitrospirales bacterium | reverse complement strand
GTTACGCTCGTTGCGGGACTTAACCCAACACCTCACGGCACGAGCTGACGACAGCCATGCAGCACCTGAGCTCGCACCCCCGAAGGGGTCTTTACTCTTTCAAGCTTTTCCACGAGCATGTCCAACCTGGGTAAGGTTCTTCGCGTTGCGTCGAATTAAACCACATGCTCCACCGCTTGTGCGGGCCCCCGTCAATTCCTTTGAGTTTCAACCTTGCGGCCGTACTCCCCAGGCGGGGCACTTACTGCGTTAACTGCGGCACCGACAGTAACCTGCCGACACTTAGTGCCCATCGTTTACGGCGTGGACTACCAGGGTATCTAATCCTGTTTGCTCCCCACGCTTTCGCACCTCAGCGTCAGAGACGTTCCAGAGCGCCGCCTTCGCCACCGGCCTTCTTCCCGATATCTACGCATTTCACCGCTACACCGGAAATTCCGCGCTCCTCTCCCGCCCTCTAGCTTAGCAGTCCCCCTCGACCTTTACGGGTTAAGCCCGTAGCTTTCCCAAGGGGCTTACTAAACCGCCTACGTGCTCTTTACGCCCAGTAAATCCGAACAACGCTCGCCACCTTCGTATTACCGCGGCTGCTGGCACGAAGTTAGCCGTGGCTTTTTCTGGAGGTACCGTCCGGGTGGCGAACCACCCCATCTTTCCTCCTAAAAGGGGTTTACAATCCGAAAACCTTCTTCCCCCACGCGGCGTCGCTGCGTCAGGCTTTCGCCCATTGCGCAATATTCCTCACTGCTGCCTCCCGTAGGAGTCTGGCCCGTATCTCAGTGCCAGTGTGGCTGATCGTCCTCTCAGACCAGCTACCCGTCGTTGCCTTGGTAGGCCGTTACCCCACCAACAAGCTGATAGGCCATGAGCCCATCTTCGAGTGCCACATCCACGATGCAGCTTTCCTTCCTTACCCGAAGGACCGGAAGCGTATGGGGTATTAGCCAGCCTTTCGGCTGGTTATCCCCCGCTCGAAGGCAGATTACCCATGTCTTACTCACCCGTACGCCACTTTACTACTCCGAAGAGCCTCTCGTTCGACTTGCATGTGTTAGGCGCGCCGCCAGCGTTCGTTCTGAGCCAGGATCAAACTCTCAAAAAATGTTACTTCAATTCACAAGGGCCACCACTTCAACACACTTCTTCTTTGCCGTTGTTTCGGCTATTCAACTGTCAAAGAACGACTGAACAGGGAAGTTGTAGAAAATACTGGAGCCCACCGGGAATGTCAAGGGAATTTTCGAGAAAAATTCGGCCTCCGTGTATTTTCTGTGGGTATCCGTCTTCCCCCTCCCGCTATTGCCAGCGCCGCGCGGGCGCATGGGGAGGATTGAAAAACTTCACGTGGGGGTGCTTGAAGAACCCGATCAACAGGACGCCGGCCAGAAACCCGCCGATATGCGCAAAAAACGCCACGCCACCGCCTTCGGTGCCGAGGCTCATGCCGCCGCTCACGACCTGCATCACAAACCACAGACCCAACACGATCGAAGCCGGGATATGGAGCATCTGGCTGAAAAACCCCAGCGGAATGAGCACCAACACCTGCGCACGGGGGAAGAGCAACAAATAGGCGCCCAGGATCCCCGAGATGGCGCCGCTGGCCCCAACCATGGGAACCGTGGAAACCGGATCAACCGCGGCATGACTCAGCGCCGCGATAATCCCGCACAGGAAATAAAAGATGATGAACTTTCCATGTCCCATGACGTCTTCAATGTTATTCCCGAAAGTCCACAGGTACAGCATATTCCCGATCAGGTGCATCCAGCCGCCGTGCAGGAACATGCTGGTGACCAGACTGGTATAGGGCGACACCGCCGCGAGTTCAACCGGGAGTTCGGCATAGCCGAACACGACCGCGGGGATGGCTCCATACTGATACACAAACGCTTGCCCGTGCTCCTGCCCCAGCATCACCTGATTCAGAAACACCGCCACGCAGGCAACCAGAAACCCGATTGTCACGACGGGGCTGATTTCCGTCGGGGTATCGTCGCGCAATGGAATCATGGCATCACACGATTACACGTCAGGGGCCTTCAGAAGACCGCAGGTTCTCGCGTCCCCGCAGGGGATTCAGAAGATCCGCCGATTCAAGAGGCACCGAAAAGCCCGCGGCATTGGTATGCCCGCCGCCGCCGTGTCGCGCGGCAATGGCGGACACGTCGGCGGCACCCGGTTTCGAGCGCAGGCTGAAGTACCGACGACCGTCCCGTTGGTGCCAGATGATGCAGAACGGATAGCCCCGGCCCAGGCGTTCTCCGATTTGACTGGTCAGCACCGGACTGTACACCGCCGGCACGGTTTCACCCTCAAAGCGCACCAGCACCGATTCCCTGACAACTTTGGCAATCAGGACGTCTTCCTGTCGAAGAATCGCCCGCCCTTCAACTTCCAGCGTAGCCTGCGTCAACCCGTCCCAGACCTCAAAATCGAACGGATACGAAGCCAACGCGGCGTTGATCTCGCGGCTCATGGGCAACCGCCATTCCCACAGATCCTTGTCCTGAATGTACTGGAGCAACCAGGGGACCGGCTCCGCATGCGCCCATTCCCAGGCCAGCACCGCGCCGCTTTTTGTCATGTCGAAATGCGCATACGGGAGACCGGCCAACGCGGCCTGCGCCGTCACGTGGTGGTCCAGGATGTGGAACCCGGCCGTGGACCCGGCCAAGCGTTCAATCACCTCCCGGGGATAACTGAAGTCCACCATCACCACGTGGTCGTTGTCCAATCCCTCCGGAGGCGGGCGCCCGTGTTCGACCGGGAGATAGCGCGCGGCCGGATACTTTTTCCACAAGGCCCACGCCGCGCCGAACCCATCGAGACAGTCGGCATGATACAGCACGACCGTGGGTTCCTGTTGGGTCAACGGTTTTTCCATGAACGGATTCCTCCCTCGAACAACCATTGTATGTGTTCACGCATGCATTTGACAATTTCCACCGCTCCCCAATATGTGCGTACGTTTACGGTTGGAAGCGAATGGTCGTTGCAAATGATCGCCTCATCGCGTAGGGTGGAAATCGGCCATGAGCTTTTGGCATCACCTTCCGCGGCCCATTATCGGGTTGGCTCCCATGGACGGGGTGACCGATATTGCGTTCCGCCATATCATCGCCACCGGGGCTTGCCCTGAGCATAGCGTAGCGAAGTCGAAGGGCCGGCCGGACGTGATCTTTACCGAATTCACCAACGTCCACGATATTTGTCAGGGCCGGGTCATGGGCTGGGAGCCGTTGCGGTATACCGACGGGCAACACCCGATCGTGGCCCAGCTCTACGGCAAGGAACCGCTCTTGTTCTACCAGGCCGCTCACGTGGTGAGCGAACTCGGGTTCGACGGCCTGGATATCAACATGGGATGCCCGTCGAAAAACGTGGCGTCGTCCGGATGCGGTGCCGGACTCATCAGAACGCCGGAACTGGCACTGGACATCATGGCCGCGACTAAACGCGGGCTGCGCGATTGGGCCGACGGGCAGACCCTGACCGAAGCCGGACTCAAACCCGGCATCGTGGAAAAAGTGCGCGCGGCGCGTCCCGCCAGGGACCGGCCGATGCGGCCCCGTGTCGCCCTTCCCCTGTCGGTAAAAACGCGCCTGGGATACGACTCCGTCATTATCGGGGAGTGGAGCGCGTGGCTGGCCGACGGCCGGCCGGATGTCATTTCCATCCACGGTCGCACCCTGAAACAGATGTACCGGGGCGACGCGGACTGGGAAGCGATTGCCGAGGCCGCGGCCCTGATCCGCCAACGGGGCATCCTCGTGTTGGGCAACGGCGACATCGGCTCCTTGAACGAATCCATCGCCCGCATCCTTGCCAGCGGGGTGGACGGCATCCTCATCGGCCGGGCAGCCCTGGGCAATCCGTGGATCTTTCACGGCAAGGCATTGATCCGGGAAGCCGTGGAGACACGCACCCGGCATCCGGTTTCCGAACCGGCCGTCTCGCTGGAAGACCGGTTCGACATGATCCTGAAACACGCGCAAACGTTTGAGCGATTCCATGACGTCACCCGTTTCCCGCGGATGCGCAAGCACCTGGGCTGGTATTGCAACGGCTTCCCGCATGCGGCCGCCCTGCGGGCCGCCATGGTCAAGACCAACCACACCGGAGACGTCGAACGGTTGTTGCGCGAGTACGCCTCCCGACACGTCGCCCACCACGTCGAAGCCCTCACCGCGGCCTTGGCGTAACGCCTTCAAGCACCGGTGTCCGTCATCCTGGCTTCCACTTCCCCGCGCCGCCGCGACCTGCTGGCCCTGCTCGGCATCGCGTTCGAGATCGTCCCGCCCGCGGCCGAAGAGATCCCCTCCCCCGGCCTGTCTCCCCGGGAGCAAGCCACACAATTCGCGCTGGACAAGGCGCGCTCCATCGCGCGCCGGCATCAGGACAACCTGGTGTTGGGCAGCGACACCGTAATCGAAATCGACGGAACCCTGATGGGCAAACCACGGGACCTCGACGACGCCGGGACCATGCTGCGGCAACTCCGGGGACGGAGCCATCAGGTGCATAGCGCGATCGCGCTCGTGCACGGGGCTGCATCCGTAACCGTCGTCCGGGTCGAAACCGCTCTGGTCCGGATGACGACCTTCACGGACCATGGAAGGTTCTTTTTGCGAACTCGAACGCTATCTGAAGACCGGAGAAAGCCTGGGAAAGGCCGGGGCCTATTCGATTCAAGGGGAAGGGGCGCGGTTCATCGAGAAGATCGAAGGGGATTATCCCACCATTGTCGGGTTGCCCCTGCGGCAGACCGCCGCGCTGCTGGCACACCAGGGCGTGACGCTGCCGACGCCCGTGGAAGAGATTTACCGGCTGAAGCCCTACGCCAATTGGAAGGCGTTCGGATAGCGCGCGCGCCCAAAGACACGGGATCCCACGATCCGGCCTGTCCTTGACTCGATCGAGGATCGGGGACGATGGAAAACAAAAAGGCGGCCCCTGATGCAAAGGCCGCCTTTGTTGAATCAATGTCCAACCCGTCGTCACATGAACTTCATGAACTTTTCCTTGGCTTCGTCCATGAGTTCGGCGGAGACCGTGGTCGCGCCGCGCTCCTTGGCCAACCGTTCGATTTCCTTGCGGGCCATGGGTTGAATGAAATCGGGAATGTTGCGCAATCGTTGCTCGGCTTCCGGCGACCAGCTCATGCCGTTCGATGAATTCTTCGAATCATCCATGACTTGCAGCGTGACGGTCGTATAGCCGTTCTTGCGCGCATACGTTTCCACGCTGCTCTTGACCATCGGTTGCACGAACGACGGCAGGGTTCCCAACCGTTCCTGCGCATCGGGACTCCATTGGAGCGCGGCCGGGGGGGCGCCGGTCGCCGCCTCGCCGGACGTCAATCCCATCTGCGCGACCATGGCGGAAAACGGACACCCGCCGGCCTCGCCTTCCTTCGCGGTCCCGGCGGGACTCGCGCTCTGGCCGGCGTGAATCTTTTCGTTCAGATAGGCCGCCATGGACCCGGGCGTCGCCGGAGCGCTGACGTCTTCCTTCAACGTGCCCCGCGTCATTTCCAACGGGGCCGCAGCCTCCGTCCGGCCGCCAAGCTGGACGCCCAGGGAACTGACCATTTGCGTTTCACCCGGATTCGTGACCATGGAAAATTTTGCCGCACAGGAAGGGCAGGCGAAAAACACCCCCAGCGACCCTTCGGCGGGTTTCTCCACCTTTTCAAAACTCATATACGTTTCGCAGTTCAAGCAGACGAATTTCATAACGGCCTCACGCGGAAAAGTTGAAAGGAAATGCGACGAGTTCCATCGTTCAATGGGGCGGGCACCGCCCCTACAAATTTTCGGCCAATACCTTCTTGTAATCCAACATCGACTGAATGCGGCCGGCAATGTCCGCAAAGCGCCGGTTCGTGGAATACTCTCCGTCCAGCAACGGGGTCCCTTTATCAAACGTCTTCGCAAAATTCCGGTCGAACGGGATGCGGCCGAGCAAGGGCAAATTGAGGGCTTCGCACAGGCCTTCGGTGTTGCCTTCGAACAGTTCGTTCTCGGCGCCGCACGACGGACACCGGTAGTGACTCATATTCTCCACAACCCCCAGCACGGTGATCCCCAGTTCCGTGGCATAGCCGATCGACTTCTGCACGACGTTCGAGGCCACTTCCGACGGTGTCGTGACCACTACCGCGCCGGCCAGGTCCGGGAGAAAGCCGGCAATCACCGGCGGTTTGTCCGCCGCGGCGCCCGGCGGAAGATCCGCCAACAGATAATCCAGCTCGCCCCAGAGAATATCGGCGAGGAACTCCCGGATCACGTTCATTTCCATGAGGCCCAACCAGACGGGACTCAGATCCATGGGACCTTTCCACCGCACGGGAGCGGCGTCATCGAGCAGAAAATCCATGGAGGCCACTTTGATGCCATAGGGCCCTTCCGGCGGGCGCGCCCCTTCCGGCGTTACCTCCAGCGCTTTTCCGAAAATCCCCATCATGCGGGGCACGCAGGGCCCGTTGAGATCCACGTCGATGATCCCGACCTTGTGACCCTGCCGTCCCAGGGCCAAGGCCAAATTGACCGTGGTCATGCTCTTCCCGACACCGCCTTTGCCGCTCATCACCACGATCTTGTGCCGGATCCCCGACATGCGATCCTGGACCTGCTTGGTCTGGTGGGTGATCTGCTGGACGACCTTGGCGTCGTCGGTGTATTGCAATTTGCCCAGAATGGTTTTCAGGTCTTTTTCCATGGGAACGCGTCCATGAACGGATTCGGCTGACACAAAAAAGGTAGCATAGGGGTTTTGACCAGTCAATCAAGGGACGCGGGAAGGGCGGGGTTCGGCACGGGGGCGAACGTGAACGCGGGGCCCGCGGCCGGATCGACCGTGATCTCGACGGCGTGCATGTGTTCCGCGCCGTAGACTTCTACGGCGGTCAGGTTGCCGGCCGCGCGGGGGAACGGGCGAAAGACCCGGAATGCGTGACTGTCCCCGAACAACAGGAGAACCGGTTTCCGGAATGCTCCCGCCCTCGCGACGAGGGTCTCCCCGAAGCGCCTGAACCCGGTGGCGCGGGAAAAGGTTTCCCGGTCCGGATCGAACCCGTTCCCGAACATGTCCGCGTGAATGGCGACTACCACGGCATCGGCATCCGCGGCCTCGGCCGCGTCAAAGGAATCCGCGAGCCACACCCGGTTCGCCTCGTCCCGAGCGAAGAATTCCGCGGTCGCATCGGAACCCGCGTCGAAGTTGTTGTTGGAGCCGACCACATGTGCGGTCACAAACCACACCGCCTCGTGGCGGAACCGGCTGTTTTCCACGAACGGCTCGAATCCGGACATGACGTCTGCCTGGCGCTCGACGCGGATCGGCTGCCCGCCGAGACTCCGGTTCGTCGGGAAATAGTGTTCGCGGATGAAGCGCAGCCGGTCGAGCGGGTCATACGCGCCGGCCAGCAGGCGGTGGCAATCGGTCCACTCGTTGTCTCCTGGGGTGTAGACGAGGGCCGACGCGAAGCGGTTCATGAAATCGCGCTGCTCCAGCAGCAGGTCATCGGAGCAGTCGTCCAGACCTGACTTGGTGTCGCCAAGGTGGAGGGTGAAGACCGGAGCCCGGCGGTTGATCTCCGCGATCAACGCCCTGAACGCGGGATAGGCTTGCTCGCGCGGGCCGTAGGGCATGTCGCCCAGGGCGATGAACCTGAACTCCGCAGCCGTGGTCCCGGTCGTGAGGGCGAGACACGCGAGGACAAGGACCGTGGCGAGCCGGCGTTTCATGTCATGGCCGGCGACCCGCCTCCAGCACGAACGCGCCCAATTGCCTGACCCGCCGGAAGTAGTCCAGGGGGTCCTCGCTCAGGTCCGGCAGCACGGCCTCCAGATCGGCGAGGCAATCTTCAAGGATCGCGACGCGTTGCGAGTCGAGCTCGCGCTCTTCCAGGAAATACGTGACGCACCCGCAGACGACCGTGTCCAGGGTCATGAGTTCCCCTTCATGCGAGCCCACCCCGGCCGGCCATTCCGCCGCCTGGTGGATCTCCCACAACCGGAGCAGATCCCGGTCGTCCGTGGGGATCATGGCGTCCGTCTCAGCCATGGAGAATGAGGTCCGCAGCCAGGCCCACCGCGAGAACCAGGCCGATCGACCCGCTGACGCGGTACAGCCACGATGGCCGCCCGCCGAGCCATTGCCGCATCCACTCCCGTCGCGACACCGGGGCCCCGAGCAACAGACAGGCTTTGATAACGGCCAGCGCGCCGCACACCGCCCAGAGCCAAAACGCCGCGAGATTCGTCGTGCCGATCATCAACAGCAACCCCATCAGCAGAACCGCCTGCCCGAACCAGAATCGCGGCCAGGGATCCAGAAGCATCCGCCGGGACCAGACGGACCCCAACGCGGGCACGACGGCGACCGTCAATCCCGCCACCCCCCAGGCCAGGCTCGTCACTGCCATGAAGAGGTCTGCCATCACCCCTCACGTCCCTTTCCCCGACGACGGCTCGCCGCCGCCCGCACGCATGGAGGCATCAGGATGGTACGAGAAAAACCGCACCGGCAAGCGTGGCATTCACCGAGTTTCAGTGTCAAGCGGAGGCACTTGCCGCGACCACGCCCGCCTGCGTATGCTGCGCAAGCGATCCGCCTGTGCTTGTCCTGATTCCCGCCGGTCCCGAGCACGCCATGACCGAACACGCCCAACAGACCGCGAAGGCCCTTGCGCAACTCATCCCGCCGGCCGTGGCCCCCGATTTTCTCGAAGACTACGGACTGACCCTGACCGCGCCACAGGCGCAGGCCGTCACCAAGGAGCTTCTGGCCCTGAGCCTGTATTGGATGACCTGCGCCGTGCGCGTGAGCATCCCGGAACCCGTCGGCAGTTGGATGCGTCAGGCCATTGATGAACAGGTTCGTGAAAAATGGGGCAGCCGGTTCGGGCTGGTCCACGTGCCCATCGAGGCGTTCTACGCCGCGATGGAACACAAGCACCGGATGTGGGAGGACATCGCCCAACAAGGCGGGGAACCCATTGCGGTCCTGGGTGAGGCGGCCCGGGCGCTTGAGGACGACACCGGAGTATCCCCCCGCGACCGGCAAAACCTCCTGGCGGTCCTGCTTGACCTGGTCCCGATCGACGAGATCGGGGAACTCGTCGCCGAACTGGAGCAGACCCTGAGATAGACCCGGCAGAACACAGATCTCCGGACGGTGAGGGCGCGTTTCCCACGCCATTCAATGCGGTGCCGGATGACGGCGGAAGAAGGGCTAGAGATACCGGTGGGTGATGGTCTGGCCCTGGTCGTCCAGTTCGTACAGCAACGGGGCGCCGGTGGGGATGTTGAGTTCGAGCACCGCTTCGCGGGAGAGCCGGTCGAGGTGCATGACGAGGGCGCGAAGACTGTTCCCGTGCGCCACCACCAACAGCGCTTCACCCTTGGCAAGGCGCGGCCACATCCGGTCCCGATAATAGGGCAGCACGCGGTCGGCCGTGTCTTTCAGACTTTCTCCGCCCGGGGGCCGCACGTCGTAACTTCTTCTCCACAGTTTGACCTGGGCTTCGCCGTATTGTTCCGCGGTCTCGGTTTTGTTGAGGCCTTGCAGGTCGCCGTACATGCGTTCGTTCAACGCCTGGTCCCGTTCAACCGGCAGGCCGGGCTGGCCGATCACGTCCAGCACGATCTCCAACGTCCTGACGGCCCGCGTCAGCACGGAGGTGAAGGCAACGTCGAACCGGTACGCGCGGAGTTTCTCTCCGGCTTCCCGCGCTTCCTGTTCGCCCCTGGGGCTGAGCGGGACGTCCACCCACCCGGTGAACCGGTTTTCAAGATTCCATTGCGATTGACCGTGGCGAATCAACACAAGTTGTTTCATGCGTCCTCCTCATGTCCGAACCGGGCGAACACCCCTCCTTCGACTTCGCTGACGCTACGCCTGTCCTGAGCGTAGGTTTCTTGAAACCGGAGTCGAAGGGCTCAGGACGAACGGGGCAGGTTCCGGTTCGCCCCTACAAGCTGCCTGGTGTTCTCTCCTTGCTTTGCAAGCCCGCACCTCGTACCATGCCGGGCACGTTCCTTTCCGCGATACGATCCCCTCCCGGGGCGAAGTCCGGGACCGCGGGAACAACCATTCAATGACAACCGGCATGGCGCATATGGCTCAACCCGACCGACCGCAACCCGATGCCCGGTGGTGGATTGCGCTGGCGCAACGGCTCAACATCGAGGACAAGGTCGAGCAGTTCTTTCACGACGCCACCACGCCGCACAACGTGCTGGACCGCGTAGCGGAGGTCGATGGAGACATGCCGTATATCCTGTTTGTTCTGGTGCGCCATTGGATCCCCGTCGTCCTGCCCCCGCCGGGCCGGGAACGCGCTGCCAAACACGATCCGGATTACTGGCTGGAATCGGCGCAAATCCTGGAGGCCGCGGTGACGCGCCTGCGTGAATTAAAACCCCTGATCGACCTGCTGACCACGCCCAATCCTTTGGCCCCCCGGCCGGCGCCATCCGCCTCGCCGGTTGTCGAGGTTGAGTTGGCCAACATGTTGCAGGACATCGCCAAGGTCGCGGGCAGTTACGGCGGACCGGATTATACGTCGATTATCAAAAATTTCGACCCCATTCCTTTGCGGCAAACGCAACCCTTCAAACACAATAAAAAACACAGCGCCGAGCTGTGGGTCGTGTTTCTGCTCCGCGAGCATTTCCGCACCCTGAACCTGGGGAAAGACCGGTATTGGCCCCTGCTCACGGACGTGGTGACCGCCGCCGGCATTCGTCAACCCAATGACGCTCCGTTTACCCCGGGCGAACTGAAATCCTGGTGGACCAAGAACTGGCCCCGGACCTACACCCTGCTGAAGGAAAAAAGCGACGACGGACTCCCCACCGTGCATACGGCCTACCAAAGCGACTATGAATGGTTTCAGGCATGGTTCGCGTGGGAGTGGTCGCAAACGGCCGGTCCCGTCCGCTGAGCCCCGGCCCGGTCAGGAGACCGTGCGTCACAGGAACATCCGGCGGCCCTCCGTCTCCTCCCCGCCCGGTTCGCCGCCGGGCAGCGGAAACTCGTCTTCGAGCGGCGCGTCACCCAACACGGCCAAAAAAACCCCGATCTTCAACAGGAACGACGCCGCCACCAACCAGAAGACGTACAGTTGCACGCCCCCTTCATCCGTGAGCTGCCGCATGCGGGCCTCGTGATCCAGGCCGGTCCTGGCTTTCACCTTTTGCAACAGGTCCCTCAGGTGCCAGTAATACACGTAATTGGCGCTCGCGCTGGCGATAATCGACCACACGACCGGCACCGTGATGTCGCCGGTTAAAAAGACGGACGCGATGGGGCCGATAAAATAGACGAAGGCAAACATGTACATTTTGCGATACAGAAACCAGAGAAAGGGCTCGACCAAAAACGGGGCCCAGTTCCACGTGAGGGCAAAGCGGGGGCCCTGCGCCGAGCGAAATCGCGCGAACGCGCCCCGGTAATATTCCCACGCGGGTCTCCACGACCAGGCCCCCTTCATCGTGAATTGGAGACAATTGCCGGGACCGATCAACGTGCGCCAATACTGTTCCTCCTGATCCATCCCGGAAGCCGCGTCCTCCGCTTGCGGGGGAAACTCCTTGCCGCATCGCAGGCAAAACTGGGCGTCATCGGGATTCTGTTGCTGGCAGGAATCGCAGGCTCTCATGGTTGGGGTTATACCATGCGACCGTTGCGGAAGGCCACCGGGCGGGCTTTCCGGCCGCTTTCCGTCATCTTCCGGCAGCATTCCAGCATTTCGTCAGGAAACCAGAGAACCGTTTTGTCCGGGCGGCAGGCGGGGCTTGTCTGAAGCAAACAGGGCGTTTATGCTTTCTCATACTCACGTGTGATCACATGTGTCGCGTGTCTTGGAGTCAAGGATTTGCCTGGGGCCATTCAATGTTGAACAACAGGGAGCTTGAAGCGATTCTCCGAGGAGGGGAAAGCGATCGGGTGGAATTTACCGAATCCTGTGGAGATTTGGACAAAATCAGAGAGGCCACATGCGCTTTTGCCAACGATCTGCCCAACCACGGCAAATCCGGTTTGATGTTCATTGGGGTCAACGATGCCGGAAACTGCGCCCGCCTGACAATCGACGACCCGTTATTGCAGATTCTCGGAGGGCTGCGAAGCGACGGTAAGATTCTTCCTTTTCCCACCATGGAGGTGGACAAACGGATTCTGAACGGTTGCGAAGTGGCCGTGATACAGGTGGAACCCTCAGATAATCCACCGGTAAAAGTCGATGGACGGTGTTGGATTCGGGTCGGGCCGCGACGCGGCCAAGCCACTGCCGAAGAGGAACGCCGTTTGACGGAGAAACGGCGTTGGGGAAATTTGCCTTATGACATGCAAGGGGTGAGAGGCGCATCTCTGGAACATGACCTGGACCCGCGGAAGTTCGAGCATGACTACCTGCCTTATGCCGTATCGCCGGAAGTGCTGAAAGAGAACGACCGGAATCGTGGAGAACAGTTGCGGGCGCTACGCCTGACCACACAGGACGGAACACCGACCGTCACGGCAATTCTCATGTTGGGTCAAGACCCCCTCTACTGGTTTCCCTGCGCCTACATCCAGTTTGTTCGCTTTGCGGGAAAGGAAGTGACGGACGCTATTGTCGATCAAAAAGAAATACGCGGAACGTTACCGGGCCAACTGCATGAACTGGATATAATCTTAAAAGCACATGTAGCGACCGCCATGGATACCAGCGGGACAAGACACATTGAACGACCGGATTATCCGTATCAAGCATTGCGCGAATTGACACGCAACGCAATCATTCACAGAAACTACGAAAATTCCAATACCCCCGTACGTGTGTATTGGTTTGAGGACAGGGTGGAAATCATCAGCCCGGGCGGGGTGTATGGCGCGGTAACGTCCGATAATTTCGGCGGTCCTGGAATGACAGCCTATCGCAATCCGACGATTGCGGAAGCCATGAAGAACATGGGGTTTATGCAACAATTCGGTGTCGGCATTGCGACGGCGTACAGAGCACTTGCGGATAATGGGAACCCTCCACCGGATTTCAACATTCAGAGCACGGTAATTCTCGCTACGGTCTGGAAACAACGATGAAAGCCATCGCATTTTTCAACAATAAGGGCGGAGTGGGAAAAACTTCGCTTGTTTATCACCTCGCCTGGATGTTCAGAGAGTTCGGAAGCCGTGTTCTTGCGGTTGATTTGGACCCCCAGGCCAACCTGAGCGGGATGTTTCTCGATGAAAACAGGCTGGAAGACCTTTGGCGCGATGGAGAGAAAAAGACCATTAATGGAGATATTGCACCCCTGTTTGACGGGGAAGGAGATATTTCGGCAGAGCCCCACATTGAGAATATCGGAGAGCGAATCGGCCTGTTAGTGGGCGATCTTGCCCTTTCCAAACGCGAAGGCGATCTCTCGGAACAATGGCCGAAATGTTTGGATAGGGACAAACGGGCATTTCGCGTGATCACTGCTTTTGCGCGACTGATTGCCGGGGCAAGCGAAAAATTCCAGGCAGATTTGGCGCTGGTGGACGTCGGGCCTAACCTCGGCGCCATCAATAGGGCCGCACTGATAGCCAGCGATCACGTGGTCATCCCGCTTGCGCCTGACTTGTTCTCATTACAGGGCTTGGGAAACGTGGGGCCAACTCTAAGAGATTGGGGAGAGGCTTGGAAAAAGCGCATTGCGGAGAAACCAGAAGATTTGAAAATCGACCTCCCTGCTGGTGATATGAAATCGCTCGGTTATATCGTCATGCGACACTCCGCCAGGTTGGACCGTCCGGTAAAAGCATTCAGGCGATGGATCGAAAAAATACCCATGGAGTACAGGAAGGCGGTTTTGCAGGCAAATGCCCCTGAAACACCGAAAATTGAGACTGACGAACATCTTCTGGCACAATTGAAAGATTACCGATCGCTTATGCCCATAGCACAGGAAGCGAACAAACCCATGTTTATGCTCAAACCCGCCGACGGCGTCATCGGAGCACAGCAGAATGCCGTGACGAGCTGCTATGAAGATTTCCAAGCTCTGGCGAAAAAAATTACTGACAAACTAAACCAGGAATTTTAGAGAGTTTCTTTCCCCTTGAACCCATCACCCGGACCATCTACTGCGCAGACCTGCGGCGCGTGGCGGAAATTGAACGTTTCTTAATCGAAAAGATGCTTTCTTAGCTGAAGAGAACCAGCGCATTTCTCCCGATTTTCAGTGTGGCAGGTCGAGTTAGCGCAGCGTAACATGACGGTCCGTTGGCTGCCCGGACAAATATCCCCCTCACCTCAGCTCTCTCCCATCGGGACAGGAAGAAAGGGCCATTCCATTGCGCCACCGAGAAGCCCTGTGCTAGATTCCCCTTTTCCCACGCGAGGTTTCGCCGTTATGCTGACTGAAGATCTGCAACAGCGTTCCGCCCGGACGATCATGAACACCTATGCCCGGCTCCCCGTCAGCCTGGTCCGGGGCAAGGGGTGTAAAGTGTATGACGCGGAGGATCGGGAATACCTGGACTTCGTGGCCGGCATCGCCGTCAATGCGCTGGGGCACGGCCACCCCGACCTCGTCACGGCTATCGAACGACAAGCGCGGCATCTCCTGCATACGTCGAACCTGTTTTATTCCGAACCGCAGGTGCTGCTCGCCGAGCGATTGGTCGCCCATTCCTTTGCCCACAAGGTGTTCTTCTGCAACAGCGGGGCGGAGGCCAACGAAGCCGCGATCAAGCTCGCCCGCAAATATTCCTTTGAAAAATACGGCCCGGACCGTCACGAGATCATCACCATGCACAACTCGTTTCATGGCCGGACCCTGACCACCCTCACCGCAACGGGACAGGCCAAAGTGCAGCAGGGATTCGCGCCGCTGCCGCAGGGGTTCACGTACGCCGACTTCAACGACGTCTCCTCGGTCGAACGCCGGATGAATCAACGCACCGCCGCGGTCATGCTTGAACCCATCCAGGGCGAGGGGGGCGTGGTGGTGGCCGAGCAGGCGTTTCTGGAACAACTGCGCGCGCTCTGTCGTGACCGCGACGTGCTGTTGATTTTCGACGAGATCCAGACCGGCATGGGGAGAACCGGCACCCTGTTTGCGTATGAACAGTACACCGTCCGGCCGGATATCATGACCCTGGCCAAGGGCCTGGGCGGCGGGCTCCCCATTGGGGCCTGTCTCGCGACCGACGACGCGGCGCAAGCCTTCGGGCCGGGGTCCCATGCGTCCACGTTCGGCGGGAATCCCCTGGCCTGCGCCGGCGCCCTCGCCGTGCTCACCGCCCTGCTGGACGACCGTCTGCTTGAACGCAGCCGGGCCGCGGGGGATTACCTGCACAAGGGGCTCCAATCCTTGCAGAACCGCTTTTCCGTGGTCACGGGGGTTCGTGGTCTGGGGCTCCTGCAGGGCATGGAACTGTCCATGGACGGGCAACCGGTGGTCCGGGACTGTCTGGCCCGGCGCATGTTGATCAATTGCACGATGGGAAACGTGCTCCGCTTTGTGCCGCCCCTGATCGTGACCAACGGCGAGATCGACCGCCTGTTGGACGTGTTGGCCGGCGTGTTGCAGAAACAGCTCGAATCGCGGCCGCATGCCTGACACCGGACGGGACTGATGTTGCGCGCGCACCGATTGGAATTCATGGCATGACCCTGTTAGGACGTTCCATTCCCCACCCCGGCGTTTCCGCACCGGCGACGGCGGCGGACGGCATGAAGGATTTGCTGGCCGTGGCCGACCTGTCCGGCAGCCAACTCTTTCGCCTGTTTCGCATTGCGCGCGAACTCAAGGCCGCCCCGCGGCCCGGTTCGGCTTCGCAATGGCTTTCGGGATTGACGCTGGGCCTGCTGTTCGAGAAACCCTCGACCCGCACGCGGGTTTCCTTTGAAGCGGGCATGCACCAATTGGGGGGACAGGCCCTGTTTCTGTCGTCGGAGACCATTCAACTCAGCCGGGGGGAGACTCTCGCCGATACCGCCCTGGTCCTCTCCCGGTATCTGGACGGGCTCGTGATCCGCACGTTCGAGCAGGCCACGTTGGAGGAATGGGCCCGCCACGCCACCGTCCCGGTCATCAACGGATTGACGGATCTCTGTCACCCCTGCCAGATCATGGCCGACCTGTTCACGATTATGGAAATCAGGGGGTCTGTTGCCGAGGACGCGTTCGAAGGCTTCAAACTCGCGTACGTGGGCGATGGGAACAATGTGGCGAATTCGCTGATCGAAGCCGGGGCGAAAGTGGGGATGCACGTGGCGATCGGGTGCCCGCCGCACTACCAGCCCGATCCGGACATTGTCGAGCGGAGCCGGGAGGAAGCCGGCCGCACGGGCGCGACCATCGAGATCGTTCATGATCCCGCCGCGGCCGCGGAGGACGCCGACGCGCTGTATACGGACGTCTGGGCGAGTATGGGACAGGAGCACGAACAGGCCGAACGCCTGAAGGCCCTGGCGCCCTACCAGTTGAACGAACACCTGCTCCGCCGGGCCAACCCCTCGGCCATTGTGTTGCATTGCCTGCCGGCCCACCGGGGGGAGGAAATTACCGCGGCGGTCCTGGACGGACCGCAATCCGTGGTCCTGCAGCAGGCCGAAAACCGCCTGCACGTTCAAAAAGCGATCTTAACGGAGTGGCTCGGCCGGCCCTGGCCCTGAGGCGCTTGTACCACCATGCCGACTCGCTCACCGCATGCAATCAGGAAAGTCGTGCTGGCCTATTCCGGCGGCCTCGACACATCAGTGATTCTGCAATGGCTCCGGACGGAGTACGAAGCGGAGGTCATCGCCTTTTGCGCGGACCTGGGTCAAGGCGAAGACCTCCGCGCCATCAAACAGAAAGCGCTGGCCGTGGGAGCCGCCAAGGTCTGCGTGGAGGATCTCCGGGAAACGTTCGTGAAGGACTACGTCTTTCCCATGCTCCGGGCCAATGCCGTGTACGAGGGCTGTTATTTGTTGGGCACCTCGATCGCGCGGCCGCTGATCGCCCGGCGCCAGATTGAGATCGCGCAACAGGAAAAAGCCCAGGCCGTGAGTCACGGCGCCACCGGCAAAGGCAATGACCAGGTCCGGTTCGAACTCACGTATACGGCCATGAACCCCGAGATCGCGATTATCGCGCCGTGGCGGGAATGGTCGTTTCAGTCCCGCGGGGAGCTGATCCGGTACGCCCGAAAACACGGGATCCCGGTGACCGCCACCAAGGCCAAACCCTACAGCATGGACCTGAACCTGTTTCACGTGAGTTACGAAGGCGGCATCCTCGAAGACCCCTGGAACGCCCCGCCCGAATCCATCTTTCAGATGACGGTCTCGCCGGAACGCGCGCCGGACAAGGCGCAACAGATCGAGATCGCGTTCGAGCGTGGCGACCCGGTCGCGGTGAACGGCCGGCGCTTGTCCCCGGCCAACCTGCTCGAATTCCTCAACCGGATCGGAGGACGACACGGCATCGGACGGGTGGACCTGGTGGAAAACCGCTACGTGGGGATCAAGTCACGCGGGGTCTATGAAACGCCCGGAGGCACGATCCTCCACGCGGCGCGCCGCGGCATCGAATCCCTGACCATGGATCGCGAGGTGATGCACCTGCGCGACAGCCTGATTTCCCGGTACGCGGAACTCGTGTATTACGGCTATTGGTTCGCTCCGGAGCGCGTGATGCTGCAACGACTCATGGACGAAGCCCAACGCCTGGTGAACGGCACGGTCCGGCTCAAGCTCTACAAGGGGAACTGCACCATCACGGGCCGGCGGTCCGATTCATCGCTGTACCGGGAAGATCTCGCGACCTTCGAACAGGACCACGGGTATCGCCAGCAGGACGCCGAAGGGTTTATCCGGCTCAATGCCTTGCGCCTGGCGATCAGCAAGTCCCGGGGGACTTCGCGCCGACGGGGCGCGTCCGGTGGAAAGGCGCCGCGATCCAAATGAAGTCCGGAAAACGCGCACAGCGTGGGGCCCGGCCGACGACGGGCAAAGAACAACCACGGGGGAGTGTCCCTGCCAAAGCCTGGACCGGTCGATTTACCGAACCGACGCATGCATCGGTCGAACGCTTTACGTCTTCGCTGCCTTTCGATCGAACCTTATTCGAATACGACATCCTGGGCAGTCTGGCCCATTGCCAGGCCCTGGAGAAGGCCGGGGTCCTGACCCGGACGGAACGACGCGCCCTGACGCGCGGGCTCGAACAGGTTCGCGACGAACTGCGTGAAAACCGTTTCGCGTTCGCCGATTCGGACGAGGACATTCATATGGCGGTGGAACGCCGGTTGACGGAACTCGCGGGCCCGGTGGGAGGGAAGCTCCATACGGGCCGGAGCCGGAACGATCAGGTCACGCTGGATCTCCGGCTGTACCTGCGAGACCGCCTCCGGACGTTGGAGGCGCGCGTGCGGGACCTGCAACGGGCCTTCCTCGGACAGGCCCGGCAACACCTCGACGTGATGATTCCCGGCTATACCCACCTGCAGCGGGCTCAGCCGGTCTCGCTGGCCCATCACTTTCTGGCGTACGTGGAAATGCTGGAACGCGACAACGCGCGCGCGCGGGACGCGGGCCGGCGCGTGAACGTGATGCCCCTGGGTTCGGGCGCGCTGGCCGGCAACAATTATCCGCTTGACCGGGCGTTCGTGGCGAAACTGCTGGGGTTCCCCGCGGTGACCCGCAACAGTCTGGACGCGGTCTCGGACCGGGATTACGTGGCGGAAACGCTCGGGGTGCTGGCCGTCATCATGATGCACCTGTCCCGGTTGAGCGAAGAGCTCGTCCTGTGGGCGTCCTCTGAATTTTCCTTTGTGGACCTCCCGGACGGGTTCTGTACCGGCAGCAGCATGCTGCCCCAGAAAAAGAATCCCGACGTGCCCGAACTGATCCGCGGCAAAACCGGGAGAGTCTACGGACACGTGCTGTCGATCCTGACGACCCTCAAGGGACTCCCCTTGAGCTACAACCGGGATTTGCAGGAGGATAAGGAACCGCTTTTTGACGCCATGGAAACTGTGTTAGAGTGTCTGACGCTCTACGCCGAGTTGATCCGGCGGCTTCGCATCCGCCGCGACGTGCTCTCGGAGGCCGTGGGATCGGGATTTCTCCTGGCCACCGAGTTGGCCGATTATCTGGTGAACAAGGGCGTGCCGTTTCGGGAAGCCCATGGCATCGTCGGCCGGTTGGTGCGGCATTGTCTCGATCGCCGGATGGAATGGCAGGATCTTTCGTTGGCCGATCTCAAGGCCGCGTCCCCGCATTTTTCCAGGGACGCGCTGGGATTCCTGACCGTCGAAGGAGCCGTTGACCGGAAAACCCAAATCGGGGGCACGGCCCGAAAACAGGTGACCCGGCAGATGAACGCCTGGGACGCGCGTCTCGCGAAGAAACCGAATGCTTAGGCATGTGGCACGATTCCCGACATTCCGCTCTTCGACGGACCCTCGTGGCGACGGTCCTGTGTTCGGTGATCGCGGGCTGCGGGGTGAAGGGGGCTCCGATCGCCCCGGAAGACATCGGCCTGGAAGCCAAGATCCGGGCCCAGCAACAGGCCGAAGAGACACGCGCGGCCACAGAGGGCCGGCCGGTCTCCGCTGAGGAGCCCTGCAGGGGCGGACTGGAGCCTGCTGGAAGCGAAGCGAATGGATGTCAACCCTGGCTGCCCCCGCTTCAACCCGTCGGGACCCAATAACCGGCCTTGAGCGGAGCCACCTGATTCGGATAAGTTTGGCTGACCGTTAACCCCGACGACGCACAAGGGAGATCGTTGCATGGACGCCAACGCACCAAACGAGAAAACCCGGACGTTACTTCTCCTCGATCCTTACCCCAGGAACAATCCGTATCGCATGACCGCGAGCGAGCGGCGCTCCATCTGGTTTCCCAAACTCAGTTTGCCCGTCATCGCCGCGTACACGCCGCCCGATTGGGACGTGCAACTCGTGGATGAGGCGGTCCAGGAGATCGACTTTAACCAACCCTGCGACATGGTGGGCATCTCCGTGATGACCTGCTATGCCCCACGGGCCTATGAACTCGCCACGGAATTTCGCAAACGCGGCAAGACCGTGGTCCTCGGCGGCGTCCACCCCACCTATTGTCCAGAGGAAGCCCTGCAATATTGCGACACCATCGTGTGCGGGGAAGCCGAAGACCTGTGGCCGCAAGCCATGGCCGATTACGAGGCCGGGCAGATGAAACGCATCTACCGGATGGAGCAATTTCCCGCGTTGGACGACTACCGTGCCCCGAAGGTCCAACTCCTCAGCCCGGACTCCTACATGACCCGGCATTGTACGTTCACGACGCGCGGCTGCCATTTCGATTGCGAGTTTTGCAGCGTGTCGCCCTTCAACGGGAAAACCACCAGACGGCGGCCCGTGCCGGAAGTCATCGAAGAAATGAAGCGCGTCAAGGAATGGATACGGGCCGAGGTTGTCGAGCGCATGGCGAAAGGCTCATTGCGGGAGGCCATGACCATCGCTGCAAAAATTTGGGTGGGCCTCGAAGAAGGATCGATCGTGGCCTTTGTGGACGACCTGCACAACAGTCACCGGGCGTATTGCCGGGAGTTGTGGCAGGCCATGAAACCCCTGAACATTAAATGGGGGTGCCAATCCACCCTGTTTTTAGGGGATGACCAGGAGATGGTCAAGTTGGCGGCCGACAGCGGATGCGTCTCGGTCTTCGTGGGAATGGAATCGGTCTCCGAACATTCCTTAGTCGAAACCAACAAGGGATTCAACCAGGTCAGAAAATTCGAAGACCAGATCAAGATGTTTCACGACCACGGCATCATGGTGAATCCGGGCATGGTGTTCGGGTTCGATAACGACGATGAATCCGTGTTCGAATCGACGCTGAACTTTCTCATCCGCAATCGCGTGGAGTTGGCGTATTTCAACGTCCTGACGCCCCTGCCCGGAACCGCCTTGCATGAACGCTATACGCGCGAAGGCCGGATCTTCGATCGGGACTGGGCGAAATACGACGGAAAACACGTGGTGTTCCGCCCGAAACGCATGACGCCGGAACAACTGCAGGAAGGCTTCTACTGGGCCAATCATGAGTTCTATTCCTTGGGATCCATTTGGAATCGACTCCGGCATACCACCCAACGCCTGGTCCCGCGCATCGAAATGAATTACGAATTTCGAAAGTTGGTGAAGCGATCCTGTCCTCAAGGGAAACTCTCGCCCATTGCGGCCGTGCTCAAGAACCTGCAGGCGAAACTCCCCACCGTGGACACCGGTCTGCTCATTCCCAACGCCTTGCACAAGATCAAGCAAACGGTCCCCGCGAAGCCTCACGATTTGTTCCTCAATATCAAAGGTCGGCGCCACGATGCATCCATGGCGTTGTTTATCGACCTCGAAGGCACGCTGGATCATTTGAATGCACGGGAACTCCTGAATCGCATCAAGGACGCCGCGCAACAAGCCAGGATGGACATCGTCGTCAACTTCGAGCACCTCCGGCAGGCCACGCCCAAGGCGATCCAGATGCTCCTGGATCAGGACGTGCTCCAGGCGGTGACCCCCTATGCGAAACTGCGCTATCGGAAATTGCAGGACGCCTTTCATTCGGCGTTGGAAGGGTTGACGCTGTTCGATCCCGAACTGTTTGACGAGCTGCCGCAAGATGCATGATTTTCACTACCACAATGATGCACTCTTCTGTGAAGACGTCCCGCTCGAACGCCTGGCCAAGGAACAGGGCACACCCTGCTACCTCTACAGTCACGCGACGCTGACCCGGCACTTCCAGGCCTTTGACCAGGCCTTCGCCCGAGTCCCCCATCTCATCGCGTTTGCCATGAAGGCCAATTCGAACCTGGCCATTCTCCGGCTCATGGCGGAGCTTGGCAGCGGGGCCGACATCGTGTCGGGCGGCGAATTGTTTCGCGCGTTACAGGCCGGCATCCCGCCGGGCAAAATCGTGTTCGCCGGGGTGGGCAAGAGTCCCGAGGAAATCGCCGACGCCCTGGACGCCGGCATCCTGTTGTTCAACGTGGAATCGCCCGCGGAACTCCAGGCCATCAACGACGTGGCGAGGGAGAAGGGCGCGCGGGCGCGCGTGGCGTTGCGGGTCAACCCGGACATCGACCCCATGACCCATCCCTATATCACGACGGGATTGAAAAAGAGTAAATTCGGCATCGGCGCGGACCGGGCGTTGGAGGAATTCACCAAGGCGGCGGCGCTTTCCCACGTCGAGGTCATCGGGGTGCACGCGCACATCGGCTCTCAACTGACGCAGGTGAGTCCGTTTGTCGATTCCCTGAAAAGGGTGCTGGGGCTGATCGAAACGTTGAAAGACCGGGGCATCCCGATCCGGTATCTCAACATCGGCGGAGGGCTCGGCATTACCTATTCGGACGAAACGCCGCCGCATCCGCAGGAATACGCCGAAGCCATCACGCCGCTCCTGCAGGCGGCGCAATGCGAAATCATCATGGAACCCGGCCGCGTGATCGCGGGGAACGCCGGCGTGTTGTTGACGCGCGTCCTCTACATCAAGGAAACCGGCGCGAAAACCTTCGCCATCGTGGACGCGGCCATGAATGATCTGCTGCGGCCCAGTCTGTATCAGGCCCATCACGACATCCTGCCGGTTCGCCAGGTGCCGAACGCCTCGACCGCGGTGTTTGACGTGGTGGGGCCGGTGTGCGAATCCGGGGATTTTCTCGCGCAAAACCGGACGCTGCCCGCGGTGCGGGCCGGAGAGCTCCTGGCGGTGATGTCCGCGGGCGCCTATGGATTCACCATGGCGTCCAATTATAATTCACGGCCCCGGGTGCCGGAGATCCTGGTCAAGGGCGGGGAACATTTCGTGATCCGGGAACGCGAGACGTTCGAGGATCTCGTGCGCGGGGAACGGATCCCCGCGTTTCTTGAGGCAAAGGCGTAAGCACGAATCCGGCGCGCGGTTATCCGTTCGCCCGGTCACACGTATTGCAAAGGTTGCACGATGTTTTCAGGATCCCTTGTCGCGATCGTCACTCCGTTCAAGAACGGCGCCTTCGACGAATCCGCGTATCGCGAGTTGATCGAGTTTCAACTCGCCAACGGCACGCACGGGATCGTGCCCTGCGGCACCACGGGAGAATCCGCCACGCTCTCGCACGACGAACACGAACACGTCGTGGCGTTTACCGTGGAGGTCGTGAACCGGCGGGTCCCGGTTATTGCCGGCACCGGCTCGAATGCCACGGACGAGGCGATCGCCTTTACCGCCCATGCCAAACGCGCCGGCGCGGACGGCGCGCTCCTCATTACGCCCTATTACAACAAGCCCACGCAGGAAGGCCTGTATCAGCACTATGCGGCCGTGGCCAAGGCCGTGGATCTGCCCCTGATCCTCTACAACATTCCGGGCCGCACCAGCGTGAACATGACCCCGGCCACCATTGCGCGTCTCGCCAAACTCGACACCGTGGCGGGGATCAAGGAAGGCAGCGGGTCGTTGGGGCAGGTCTCCGAGATCATTCACCAATGCGACGATGCGTTCACCGTGCTCTCCGGCGATGATTCCCTGACCCTGCCGATGATGGCGCTGGGGGCCAAGGGCGTGATTACGGTGACCGCCAACGTGGCGCCGCGGGACATGGCCGATTTGGTGAACGCAGCCCTGGACGGAAACGTGGCCGGCGCGCGCGCCACGCATTTCAAGCTCGCGTCGCTGTTCAATGCCCTGTTCTATGAGACCAACCCCATTCCGGTCAAAGCAGCCCTGGCCATGATGAACAGAATCGAACCGGAACTCCGGCTCCCGCTCACGCCGATGTCGTCGGACAACCACGAACGGCTTCGACAGGTCATGAAAGACACCGGGTTGATCTGACGCCATGACGGCTTCCCGGTTTCCCGAAAGTTGTCATCCTGAGCGTAGCGAAGGATCTCGTAGTTCCACGGGCACAACTCGAGCATGCAACTTGCTCGGACCTTCAATTGCGTCATGAGTTCCCCGATCAACGTCACGGTCACCGGCGCCGCCGGACGCATGGGCAAACGCCTGGTTGCCCTGGTCAACGACGCCTCGCGCCTGCGACTGGCCGGCGCCACGGAAGCGCCGGGGCACCCCGCCCTCGGTAAAGACGCCGGAGAGGTGGCCGGTTGCGGCCCGCTCGGCGTCGCGCTGACGGATGACCTCGCGCAGGCCCTGGCCGTAAGCGACGTGGTCATCGACTTCACCGCGCCGGCCGCCACGTTGCGCCACGTCGCTCAAGCCGTCCAACACGCGCGCGCCATGGTCATCGGCACCACGGGGCTGTCTCCCGGGGAAATGGACCGGCTTCGCCGGCACGCGGAAGCGATCCCCTGCGTTCAGGCGCCCAACATGAGCGTGGGCATTACGGTGCTGCTGCAGATCATCGGAACCGTGGCCCGGGCGCTCGGGGATGGCTACGATCTCGAAATCATCGACGCGCACCATAACAAGAAAAAGGACGCGCCGAGCGGCACCGCGCTGAAACTCGCCGAAGTCCTGGCTGCGGCCAAAGACTGGGACCTGGAGGCGGCGGGGGTCTATGCGCGTCACGGCCTGATCGGGGAACGCGCAAAAAACGAAATCGGCATTCAGACCGTGCGGGCCGGCGACATCGTGGGCGACCATACCGTGCTCTACGCCGGACCCGGCGAGCGCATCGAGATCACGCACCGCGCCCACAATCGCGACCCGTTCGCCCATGGCGCCTTGCGCGCCGCGGAATGGATCGTCAATCAGCCCCCGGGCCTGTACGGCATGGCCGACGTGCTCGGATTATCCCGGTAATGCATTTATTTTTGTTTGTTATTGAGGAACCTCTGATTTATTGTGATAGCGGGATGCAGGGCAAGGCGTCCCGCAGCGAAACCCGAGACATATCAAACCAGATAGTCGAGAGTTGAGCGAGGACACAACGCCGCCATGCGCCCGATCGTGCACTAAATTAGAGGTTCCTTGAATAAGGAGGGTTATGTCATGGATATGTTTGGGAAAATACCGCTCATTGAAATCCCGCTCCACGTGACGCCCGACCAGAAAAAATGGTTGGACCAAATGGTGGAGGAGGGCCGCATCGCAGTCCCGCCAGGCGGGACACTGGAAAAAGGGTCCGTCATTTCGATGTTCATCCGGATGTTGATCCACAACGCCATGGAAGAGCAGATGCGGCAAGCCGCGCTCGAAGCCGAAGATGAGGATGACGACGATGATGACGAATAACCCCGGCGGGAGCGGTTCCCGTCCGTAGACAAGTTAAAACGCCTCCAGAATAATGACACGCAGGAACACCATCTCCCACTGGGAGAGGGTGGCCGAAGGCCGGGTGAGGGGGACAAACCCATCGACCCGTGCTGCTCACCATTCCCTGGTGTTTACAGCCGCTTGAACGCCTCGCGCGCGGCTTTGACGGTCCGTTCAATGTCCGCCGCGGTGTGCGCGGTGGAGACGAAGGCGGCTTCGAATTGGGACGGGGCGAAGTAGGAACCGCGTTTCAACGCGTGGTGGAAAAATCCGGCGTATCGGGCCGTATCGGATTTTTTGGCGGACTGGTAATCCACCACCGGACCTTCCGCAAAAAATCCGCCCAACAGGGAACCGACCCGAGTTTGATAAAACGGCACGTTGGCCCGCCGGGCGACCTGCGCCAGGCCTTGCGCCAATTGATCCCCTCGGCGCTCCAATTTTTCATACACCCCGGAGGCCTTGAGTCGTTTCAACGTTTCGATTCCCGCGGTCACGGCCAACGGGTTCCCGGACAGCGTCCCGGCCTGATACACGGGACCCGCCGGCGCCACCAGATCCATGATCTCGCGTGACCCGCCGTAGGCGCCCACCGGCAGCCCGCCGCCGATGATTTTCCCAAGACACGTGAGGTCGGGGACGACGTCGTACAGAGTCTGCGCGCCTCCATAGGCCACGCGAAATCCGGAAATCACTTCGTCGAAGATCAGCAGGATGCCGTGTTTTTTGGTGAGGGCGCGCAGTTGCCGGAGAAAATCCGGTTGCGGCAGCACCACGCCCATGTTGCCTGCGATCGGCTCGACGATGATGCAGGCCAGGTTTCGCCAATGTTTCCGTACCAGGCTCCTGACCGACTCGATGTCGTTATAGGGCGCGGTGAGCGTCTGACTCGCCGAGGCCTTGGGGACGCCCGGGCTGTCGGGCAGCCCCAACGTCGCGGCCCCGGACCCCGCCTTGACCAACAGATGATCCGCGTGGCCGTGGTAGCACCCTTCGAATTTGAGGATGGCCTCGCGTTTGGTGAAACCCCGCGCCACCCGGATGGCGCTCATCACGGCTTCCGTGCCGGAACTCACGAGTCGAACCTTGTCGACGGACGGAAACGCCTCGCAGATTATCCGGGCCAACTCCAGTTCCTGTACGGTCGGGGCGCCGTAGCTGGTCCCCGCGCCGGCAGCCCGCTGAATGGCCCGGACCACTCCCGGATGGGCGTGTCCCAGGATCATGGGTCCCCACGAAGCCACGTAATCGAGATAGGTGTTGTCGTCCGCGTCCGTCACCGTGGCGCCCTGCGCGCGCGTGATGAACAACGGATGCCCGCCGACCGACCGGAACGCGCGGACCGGGCTGTTCACCCCGCCGGGGATATATTGCTGCGCGCGGGCAAATAATCGTTTCGACGTGGCGCTCTTCATGGCGTGTCACCTTTCCGGGAATGGGTGCTTCACCCCGCTACTGGGGATCGCTGAACCGATTGCCTTCCTCTCCGGACCAGCGCACGATGCCGATTTCTTCCGATTCCCACAATTTTTGTTGTTCTTCCGCAGCCAGGTCGGCTTCCTTGAGTTTGTCTTCCGCGCCGGCCTCTCCCTCCTGTTCACGGGCGGAAACCCAGCCCGGCGGTTTTTCTCCTTTGGGAATATCTTTGCGAAGCACGTTGACTGGCATCTGTTCCCTCCTGGTTATCCACCGCCGCCATTTGATGTTTCTTCATCGGGGTATTCTTCGGCAAGAATACGAGCAATTTTGCTCCTCAGTTCAGGAGCATCTTGAGTAGCCGTTATCCAGACCATAGACCACTCTACGGCAAAATAGACGTGAACGGCGATGTTGCGAAATGCGATAATGTCTTCCCATTCGATCTCAGGATGGCGTTCCCGAAACTCGTTGGATAATCGTGCGGCTCCTTCACCAATGATTATCCTCAGCACGGCACTGCACAAGAGATCGTTCCGTAAAAAAGAATCTTGTTCGACACCAACGAGGAATTGGCGGATGGCATCCGCCGCCTCTACCATGTCGGTGAGATAGAGGTCCTCACGACGCATAGAGTACTTTTGCGCTGGAAAGTACGGCTTGACGGATTTTTGGTTTCAGCCCCCGTTGGGGCACTAAATCCACTTTTCGATGACACATGGCCGAAAATTCTCTCTGCATCCTGGCCAGCTTCATAAAACCTATCTTCGCTTCCGGTTCAAATTCCACCAGAAAATCGAGATCGCTGTCTGATCGAAAACTATCACCGAGAGCCGATCCGAAGAGCGCAAGCCCTCGAACCTGATAACGACGGCATAACGTCTTGATCGACTCCATGGGTAGGTCTCTTTCGTGGTTTATCATGATAACTCCTCCGCGACGATTCTCGTCTCTTTCTCCATCAGTTCGTAGAAACCATACTCTACTTTACACAGCATTATGATTCCAATGGGTTTTAGCAAATTCCAAAATTTTATTACGTCTTCTCCTTTAAGTCGGTGAGGACGCTTTTACTCTACCTTGCTCTCCGAATTCAGGACCCGACTCGGTTTGTCAAGGGATGCTGCACGCGATAGGCATAGAGGGCCATGCCCGCGGCAACGACGGCATTGAGCGATTCGACCGAGTCCGTCATGGGCACGGCCAGCCGTGTGCCCGACGAGCGTGGCGGCAGGCCCGGTCCTTCCTCCCCGACCAACAGACGAATATGTTTCGGCCAGTGAAACGCGGGCAGACTCTCACCCTTTGTATCCAGGGTCACCCACTTCGCCGCATCCGGCAGAGCCCTGATCGAAGGACCTTGCGTCAGGGACATGGTGAAGGTCGTGCCGCTGGCCGCCCGGATGGCTTTGGGATGATACGGATGGGCGGCTTCCTTGAGCAGGATAACCCGTTCGACGCCCAAGGCCGCCGCCGTCCGGATCAAGGCCCCCACGTTCGCCGGATCTCCCAAGGGACACAGGATTTCCAGGCCACGGGGTCGAGCCTCAAGGTCGGCGGAGGGAAAGGACGGCACCTGGCAGACCAGCACCGGCGCCCCCGTGCCGAAGAGATCGATCTTCTCGAAGAGCGGCGCGGACAGGGCACAGGTTTTCACATGTGCCGGAATCGGGAAAGGCACGGGCGCCCCTGCGCGATGGATCAGTTCGAGGCACTGCGCGGGATGCCGCTCCAGGGTTTCCCCAACGACGGTTCTCCCCGCGACGAGGCATTGCCGGAACCGTTCAATCCCGCGAGCATCCTGTAACGCGGCCCATCGCTTCACGCGGGCATTCTGTGCGCTGCTGATGGGTCGGCTCGGAAAAGGCGACGTCATTCCGTGAAGACCATTTGTGGCTGCCGATGTCCGGACACAATACTGTCCCTTCTCTTCTTGAGACGACACCGTAAAGAACCGGCAGGGCACTTCTCAACGTCTGATGAAATGCTTGCAATCAAGCCCGCTGCAAACCGTACCCTTGATGTATCAATCTATCGTGAAGTATCCTGCTCACGGAGGAGCAAGGGGGGACAACAATGGGGAAGAGAGTCCGTGAAACCCATCGGAATAGGCAGCCTTTGCCTCCTGCTTGCGGCCGGGCCGGCCAGCGGCGCGGACTGTGAGCACTGGAACACCAAAGAGTTTTTCGAGACCGCCACGCCGAAGGCCGTAACCGATTGCCTTCACACCGGCGCCGACCTGAACGCCCGGGATAATGAATACGGCGCCACCCCCCTGCATGCGGCATCCGCCTACAACCCAAACCCGACCGTCATCGCCGTCCTTCTGGACGCCGGGGCTGACCCGAATACCATATCCGACGCCGGCTATACCCCACTTCACTGGGCGGCCATGGGCCAAGAAAAGCCTGCTGCGATCATGGCACTCCTGGAGGCGGGGGCCGACGCGAACGTCGCGGCCCCAAACGGCATCACCCCTTTGCATTGGGCAGCCACCGGCAGTGGAGATCCCGCCGTTCTCACGGCCTTGCTGGAGGCCGGTGCCGATCCCGACGCCCGGTCCCAGGACAACGCCACACCCCTGCATGGCGCAGCCGAGCGAAACCCGAATCCCGCGGTCATTGCCGTGCTGCTGGAAGCCGGGGCCAACCCGAGCGCGCGAGACAAGTGGTGGCTCACCCCGCTGCATCGGGCGGCCGAGGTCAACCCGAATCCCGCGGTCGTGGCCGTCCTGCTGGGGGCCGGCGCTGACCTGAACGCGCGGAACAAGGCGGGAGCTACCCCCCTCCATTGGTCGGCTGCCGGCACCCGGAGTCCCGATGTGATCGCCGCCCTGATCAAGGCCGGCGCCGACCCGAACACGCGTACGAGAGACGGCGGCACGCCACTGCATTTTGCAGCCCGGTTCAACCAAAAACCTGCCGTCGCTGCCGTCATTGACGCTTTGCTGGAAGCCGGCGCCGACCCCAATGCCCGGACCCAGGACGGCAACAGCCCCGGGGACTACGCCGAACAAAACCAAGCGCTCAAGGACACCGAGGCCTACCGGCGCCTGAAAGACGGATCGTGACCGCTATGGTCACGAGAGAAATCAGGTGCCGTTGCAATTTTGGATGAACGGCAGGCGCTCAATGTTTTCTTCTACCAGGCAGTAGCTTGAAGCCGTAACTCAGGCATCCGAGCACCCCAAGCGCAATCAGCGCACCGGAGGTGCAGAGCGCCAGGAGGGTATAGGGGACCCCGCCGACTTTGGAGGCATGTAAGGGGTAGGCTTTTTCCATGAGACGCACGCCGAACTGTTGTTGCCGGGCATCGATGGTTTGGAGCACTTCGCTCGTATAGGGATGGAGCAGGATAAATGAGCGGCCGTTCGGGTGCCATTCGCCGGGCATCCGTTTTCGAAAGATCATGACCGCATTATCCGGACGAGGCGGAATATAATAGACGAGTTTACCGTCCGGGAACGTCTTCGTCACTGTGTCGAGGATCGTGGCCCATGGCTATCACGACAAGACTGACCAGCAAGCCCAGCCAGCGATGCAGCAGGCGCAGGATCTTCATGCGAACGTTGTCACGTCCCCGAAGGCCCGCCTGGTCGTGAAAGGCAGGATCGGCAAAGACGAGGAGCGCGGTGCGCGAACGTCTGCATCAGACGCTCCATGAATCTGCGTCTTTTCTCTTCTCACGTTATAGATTTCATTCACGAGTTCCAAACGTGATCCCAACTTTGCATCAGACCGGTACCAGGCCACGTGGAGTCTGGCGCGACTTGACTCGAAATCGAACCCGAACTCGAGGTTGCGCGTCACCACCGGCTCCAGATTCAAGAGCGAATCCACGTCCTGGCCCGGGGTGTTCACGGCCCTCAATATCCGGCCCACGTCCGGCATGGTAAACCCTTCCGCATACGATCCATAGATCGACAACTGGGGGACGAGTTCGATCGTCAGCCCGCCGTTGGGCATGGCTTCCTGAAATCGCGGATTCCCCCCGGAGACGAAAAAACCCTCCATATCTTCCGCCCTCGTAGCGGGCGGCAAAATCCAAAGGTACTGTTGGCGGCGGCGATTGTGGTGTAATCATCCACGCTCACTGGTGCGCATCCGGTTCGAACCCGCCCTTGAAAAACACGTCCCAGGATTTCGAGTCCATGAGATCCCCTTGTGTCGCATAGAGCCCCACGGGATCATTGTTTCCATCAAAATACAAGCCCCTGTGGTGGAACGTTGCTCCGCCCATCACGTCAAAACGATCGAATTTCTTGCCGGTCAGGCCGGCGAGTTTGTACGTGTACCCGTCGTCGTTGAAACTGTCGTGGGTGGTAACGCCCGCGCGGACGAGATTCGTCCATTTGCCATCAGGCCGAGGCGCTCTGGTCACCATACTGACCACCCCACCGGTCGCGCCGACCCCCTGAAGCGCGTTGGAGCCGTGAATCACTTCGATGCGTTCGAGGAAAAAAGGATCGATCGTCTTCCCGTCCCGCTGGCCGTCTCGCAAAGCATTGAACTGCGGCACCCCGTCAATCAAATACAACGGGTTCCGTCCGCGAAGAGTCTCTGCGCGCCCAGCCAGTCTTCTGAGGCTCGGGCCAAATCCCGGAACCGTATTTTCGAGAATGCTCTGGACGTCATCTCGAATCGTCGTTTGTTGGGTAATCGCCTCCCGCTCAACGATCGTGACGGTATTGGGAATCGCGGTGAGGGGTTTTTCGATTCGGGTTGCCGTGATGGTCACAGGCTTCACCTTGAGCTTCACCTTGGGGCCGGAGGATGCCTCTTGGGAAGTCCGGGTGATCGGGGAATCGGCAACGGGTCCAGCCGAACCCGTGTCTGTGTTTTGGGCTCCCTGCTCTTTTGGCGGCGTTTGCGCGACCCCCGGAAGCACCGGCCCCACGAAAAGAAGCCAGACCGATATAAGACCAGGAATCCATTTGGCGTGGATGTTCATGTGTCCTCCGCAGTGTGCTGTGTCGTTCTGACGCCAGCGGTCACTTGGTCACTTTTTACCGATATTGATTTTAGAAATCATATTCTATATCAAAGATGATAGGCCAAACCATCCCTCTGTGACATGTTCATCCACCGGAAAAACATGTCAAATGACCGGAAACGTTACGCTTGAATTCTCAGGGGCGGTAAAGGATCGGGGGATTGGACAACAGAACGGTGGATGGAGGGGTTTGCTCCCGCCTCTAAAATGACGAAAAGGATTTCCCTTTTCCGCGGAGTCGCACGTCAGGGGTTTGGATCACGACTTCCCAATCCTCAGGGTCCCGGTCGGTGACACGCCCGAGCCGGTAGGCCGTTTTCCCGGACTTGGCGGCCAGCGCAAGCGTCCGGTCGGCCTGGTTTTCCGGGACCATCAGGCAGAAGCCGATTCCCATGTTGAAGACCTCGAACATTTCCGGGTCGGCGATTCCGCCCAGGTGTTGAATGATGGAGAAGAGCGGAGGCGGCGAGGGAAACGCATCAATCACAAACGTGACCCGGGCGGGGACGCGGCTCAGGTTCAGGAACCCGTCGCCGGTAATGTGCGCCAGGGCTTTCACGTCGATGCCCTGTTCCGGGTCGAAGAGCGGCAGGACTTCCTGCGTGTAGATATGCGTCGGCTGAAGCAATGCCTCGCCCAGGGAGCAGCCGAGTTCGGGAAACGGCTTGTCATAGAGGGCCGCGTCCTGGCCGATCGCCTTTCGGACCAGGGAGAGCCCATTGCTGTGCACCCCGTTGCTTTCAATGCCGATGATTGCGTCGCCCGGGCGCACATGTTCACCCACGATGATCCTGTCCAAATCCACGATCCCGATGGCCGACCCCGCCAGATCGAATCCTTTTCCTTCGTTGCCCGGTTCATGTTTGATGACGTCCCTGACTTGAGCAATTTCCCCGCCGGGGATGGCAATGCCGGCGCGCCGGGCTCCTTCGGTCAATCCCTTTGCCAGTTCGTCCAGGCAGCCCGGATCGAGCGCCTGCACCGCAATATAGTCCACCATGGCCAGCGGGGTCGCCCCCACGCAGAGCAGATCGTTGACGTTCATGGCGATGCAATCGATGCCGATGGTGTCGTATTTCCCCATGCGCTGGGCAATCAGGACCTTGGATCCGACGCCATCCGTGGTCATGGCGATGCCCTTGTTGTTGCCGATCTCAATGACGTTGGCGAACAACCCGAAGTCCAGACGGACGCTGCCGGTGCGTCCCTTGGGGACGGTCCACGTTCGCCTGAATTGTGCGGTAAGATCGGCCAGGGATCGCTCGACCCGGCCGGCATCGACCCCGGATTCCTGATAGGTCATGCCTGGTGAATCACTCAATGGCCAGCCCTTCTCCGAGCGGTCGGCACGACGCTTTTCATCGACATTCTCGCTCCCTCTTAGCTCGTCCCACCCTGTAACAGGGCGATTCCTTCAAGCTGTGCGGCCTTCTGATCGAAGGTGTAGAGAGGGCGGGCCCCCGACCGTTCGGCAGCAGCCAGGATCATCAGATCAGAAAACCCCGCGCTGCCCGGCCGGTAGCGGAAGGCCGCACGGGCCACGTCGTCGGCGGCCTCGATGACGAGATGTTCCGTTGCCACCAGTTGTTCCAGCACGGTTGCAATCCGGTCGCGGGAATAGCCGTAGGCCCGTTCCAGCACCCAGGCGAGTTCGACAACGACCTCGCGACAGACGAAGCCGGGACGTTCGGTCGTGAGCGACTCCAGCAGCGACCGGGCGGCCTCCGCCTGCTCCGCTTCATCCCGGACCAGATAGCGAACGAGCACGTTGGTATCGAGGGCGATCATCCCTCACACGCCCCGTCGGCTATGGCCTGCTCCATTTCCTCCAATGTGACGATGGCATCATGCTGCAGCGCGCCGAACAGCCGGCTGATGGGACGCACAGGCAGAATCCGCACCTCGCCTTCGAAAATCACGTAGCGCACCCGGTCCCCAACCCGCACCCCCAGAACATCCCGTACAGGTTTGGGAAGGGTTGTCTGCCCTTTCTTGGTAATGGCGGATTCGATCATGGAGAAATAGGCATTTGCCTTGATTTTTATTATACTGCCTTACAAAATCGAATTCGTCAAGGATCATGGGATGGGATTGAAATGTTGAGATCCCAGGCGTACACTTTTGAGTAGCGAGGCAAGCAAATGGAATCATCGATGAAACACGACCGCTGGCAAGCGCCATGACATGAGGCCGTACCCTTCGAATGGGAGGAGAGACTCGGAAGGCAAGTTTGTGTTCACCAAGTTGCCCGAAAGGAGAACTGTCATGATACAAGCACTGTCCGTCACCATCATCCTGTTCTCGATGTTTTTGACCGTTCCGCAGGTTGACGCGGGCTGCACAACTACGAGAGCGGCGAACTATTCTTCGACCACTTGCAGCGATGGTCGTTCCAGTTTTGGTGTGACGTCGGGTGGGACCACCTTTCACCAATTCAGTGATGGATCAACCAGCGTGACGAACTCGTTCGGCAACATCGGGTTTTCCAGCAGCAATCGTTCAGATCTGAGTGGGACCAACCAATCAATCAACGAGAATACAGGGGTTTCCCGATGGGATAACGGCGTCACCGGCATCCACCAGAATCTCGGCAACATGCAAATCGACAGCTATAGCGACGGCACCACCTGTACCACCGCGCCAGTGGGGCCGACGAGTTTCACGACCTGCGATGGGAACGACGCGGCGCAGCGCAGCATGATTATCGGTCCGAAGTAACGGAATCGGGCAAGAAAAATGGCTGGGGGACCAGGAATCGAACCTGGGTTCACAGATCCAAAATCTGTTGTCTTGCCCCTAGACGATCCCCCAGCCGGGGAGCCTCACCTTACCCAGCCCGTCCTCACGCAGACCAACAGTTCATGCCGCCTACACCCAAACTTCATCTATCCTAGAGGATCAGTTTATCGGGATGATGCGAGAATGGTAAGCGATCATTTTAGCTTGCCCCGCACTTAAACTACCATTGGGGCGATTGCCATAGATGAGGGCATGGGCGGGATCGTCAGGAAGTGGGTCCCGTTGAATTTTGCATCCGGCATTTCTCGCCGCTTCTGCACTAAATTCTGCCAGGCACATATCTGATCTCGTTGCCAAAGATGCTTCTTGAGTGGTCAGAGAAGCAATATCAACCGACAGTGGTCCTCTATGGTCACGAAAAGCTCCAGACTGGGCACGCCGTTCATGTGTTTCTTCATCAGCATGAATTGCCGAAGGAAAGACTCTCCTCCACAGTCGCTCGTTATCGGGGATTGTTGTATCATCCTGAATCTCGTCGTGGGACATGTCATAAATAGATATGGCAGCGACGCCAAAGCTACCGGACCCAATCGAGCATGCTTTGGACTTTCAACCCATCAAGTGCAAATTTCTCATCAACCTCTATGGGATTGCTGCCGGAACTTTTGAGATACTCCATCCTTCCATCCGGCAGGATATCCAGATTTAATTCATTGGCTTGTTTTTCCCACGATAATTGAATGCCGCCTCCGGAAACCGGACTGACCCAAGGCATGGGGTCTTCATCCCTCAAATAATTCACAATAAAACTGCACCCCGCATCCACGGCATATCCCGTCGGTGAGGGACTTCCATAAGAATCCCAATCTTCCGGTAAGTTTCGCAGTTCACATAAGGCCTTGAGCGCTTTAATTCTTTTGCGATTCAAGTTGAAAATTGGAAACGCTCCGCTCCATTGAGTTGTCTCTCGTGTCGCCTTGTGAACTTCCTTATCGGCATGAACGAGATCCAAATCCGAGATTATTGCGCTGGCGTAGCTCATAATTTACGCTCCCATATCTGGTGCATCTCATGCGTGGTTAACTGCGTAAATCCCTGTACAATCCATTCATGCCCAAGATCGAACCAATTCAAAATATCTTCTGTTGTTTGGGAATCCGGCTTGCCCCGGCATGTAAGAGTGACTTGCCATACTTCCTTGCCATCTCCGGTTCGTAATTTGGGCTCCACGACCACGTGCATTCGTCCTTTTTGATCGGGCAAAAGAAAACGGATATTGAATCTTACCGACTCTGGGGCAGGAAGAAACCCCTCCGCAGGCAATTCAGACCACACCTCAAAGATTTTGTGGATTTCACCAAACGATCTAAATTCTTTTCCGCTTTCAAAGTGATTGACGTACGTGACTTCACATTGGTTTACTTGGGGCGTTTCCAGGTTTTCTTGTTTCAAAAATTCGCAAAATTCCGTCCACTCGCTTTTGAATCGCGGTCGAAACTGAATGTAACGAGGATACACTTCTTGTCCTGTTACCTTCCGCCAGTTGACGACAAACCGGTCCCGCTGAACCTGAATGAGGTGGGTTTGTTCCTGATTTTTAAACCAACATCGCAAATCTGGCGGACCTGCTTCAAAACGAATCTGCACCTCTCCACGAGTGTCTTTAGGAATAAACTGTTCAAACTCCGGACCTAACGGCGGCTGGACTTCAACGTGGGGATACGCCTGGCGGACGAGATTCCAGAACAGACCGAAATGAGGAACCTGAAATGAACTTAGAGGACTAAATTGAACACCCAGGACGGTCTCAATAACGGGTGGAGAGCTATATTCAGGAAGAATCCCTTTTTGCTCACCCATTAAATTTGAACTTCTTGAGGTTGAGAGATAAAGGTTTCAGTTTTTGAGAAAAGATGAAATGCAAACCATCGGCAATCTATAATCCTCCATTTTCGCTATCTCTGTCAATCTCCGTGAGGTTGCCAGACTCAATAGCATAGAAGGCCACAACCTTGTAGTTCAGCAGAAACAAGGATCTTTCATTTGCTGTCTCACCGATTTACTTTTCGATTGAGAGGCTGAAGAGAAGCTGGAATGGGTATCAGGGATTTCGACGACTTCATGAAAACACACGGTGCGGCGTAAGCTTCCCCGTCAAGGAGACAATTCTAAAGTAGAGTATCTGGCCTGTTCGACCTGCCGTCTGAACATGGCAGGGGGTATGCTCCCCAAGCTGTCATGGGGGCGGTCCTCATTGTAGGCTGTGATCCAGTGGCGAGTGATTTCTCGTACTTCCTTGAGCGACTCAAACACATAGGCATCCAGGACCTCATGGCGGAAGGTGCGGTTGAAGCGTTCGATGTAGGCATTCTGATTCGGCTTGCCGGGCTGGATGTAGTTAAGTTGCACTCCCTGGTCTCGGCACCAGTCGGTCAACACGTAGGACAAATACTCGGGGCCGTTATCGACGCGGATCGCGTCCGGTTTGCCCCGCCATGCCACTAGCTGCTCCAGCGTGCGCACCACGCGCGCGCCGGGGATCGAGGTGTCGATGACGATCGCTAAGGCTTCGCGCACTCCCTCATCAAGGATATTCAACGTGCGAAACCGGCGTCCCTGATACAGCGTATCGGTCATGAAGTCCATCGACCATTCGGCGTTGGCGCGGGCCGCCACCGCCATTGGCTGCTGCACCCGGGGGGCAGGCGTCGTTTCGCGCGTCGGGGTAGATGGAGCTTCATGGCTTTATAGATACGATACACCCGTTTGTGGTTCCACGCCTGGCCCAGCAGACGAAGGCGGTGGTAACACATCCAAAATCCCCAGCGGGGGTGTTGCTCCACGACGCCGTTCAGCGCCTCCATCACGTCACGATCCCGGCGGTCCGTCATGCGCCCCGGTCGGTACCAACTCGAACGCGCAAGGTGCACCGCAGCACAGGCCCGGGCCTTGCTCAGTCCCCAGGAGGCCACCAGGTAATGCGCGGCTTCGCGCTTCGCCGATGGCCTCAGAACTTTTTTGCAATCAACGCCTTCAAGGCATCGTTCTCACGGGCTAATTCCGCATACATCCGCTTGTATTGCGTGACCTCGCCCTCGATCTCCTTCAGGCGCTTGAGGTCCGAGGCACTCATCCCGCCGTATTTCGCTTTCCAGTGGTAGTACGTTGCCTCGCTGATGCCGTGCTGGCGACAGATCTCTCGTGTCTTCTTCCCAGTTTCCGCTTCTTTCAGAATCGATACAATTTGCGTCTCGGTGAATCGGCTTCGTCTCATGGGCGTCTCCTTACAGGGTGATCCTGCCAGAAAACTCCACTGACGGGGCATATCACATGTCTCAAATCAGGGGAAGCTTACGCAATTATGATCACATTCTGGCCTTGGAAAATGAGGATCGAGAATCGAACAGTAAAATCCTTGCGCTGCAATGGCAAACGCTTTCTGACAGGGAAAGGCGCATTGAAGAATTGGAGGATCGACTTAAGTATGTCATAAGACGGAAAAAGGACCAAGTTGATCTAACGAAAGCAGAAGAGGAACTGAAGGTAAAATTTGGCTCTACCTGGAATGCTCTACATGCCGAAACCAGGAAGCAATTAAAACTGTCCATGGCATTCGCCCATCCACCGATTTCAAAGGAACATCCGATCGTCACACCTTGGTCTTTGTTCAAAGCTGTAAACTCGGAATTGCGCGCCAAGTTGTTTAAACCCCATGGCCCTCTGGATAAAGGAATGCTGGGCGAAAAAACCGGTACTTCGCCGGTTGCGTTGCTAATCAACTATCGAAAACTTAAGCTTAGGGCTGAGAACCCTGAGATCGATACCCTCATTAAGGATGCCCTTGGAATCATTGGCGGAAAAGATCGGCTTTTAACCTTTGCTGATCTAAAATGCCTCAACTCCTTACGCCAGAACCGAAATGACGCCGAACACCCCGATTCCGCACATCCATATACTGAAACCGCCATGCAAAAATTGTTACGCGATGTTTGGCATAATGACCGGCTGCCGGACTGGCTTAAACGGATCAACCGAACAGCCTGATTTCCGGTATTTTTTCGATTTCGGAGAAAGTTTCCATGGCAACCCAAAAGTACTCTGTAAATCAGCACCTGATTGAAACCGTTCTGGCTTGGGTTAGAGCAGGGGAAATTGCCATCCCTGAAATACAGCGCCCTTTTGTGTGGGATGCTTCCAAGGTCCGGGACTTACTGGATTCTCTGTATCAAGGGTATCCCATTGGCTACCTGATTGCTTGGAGAAATCACAATGTCAAACTCAAGGATGGACGACTTTCTGAAGGGAAAAAGATATTAATTGATGGCCAGCAGCGGGTGACAGCCCTTGCGGCGAGTCTTTTGGGTGAACAGGTTGTCGATCAGGATTATCGCCGAGTGCGCATTCAAATTGCCTTTCATCCGATTGATGAGCGATTCGAGGTTCTCAATCCGGCAATTCGGAAAGACTCAGCGTGGATTCCTGATGTGGCCGGGATTTTATCTGGCGAGGTGGGCTTGATCAAATTGGTGAGGCAATATTGTCAGGTGAATTCCGGAAGCGATGAAGGGGCTGTCGAGCATAGTTTGGAACGGCTTCGCAGTATTCCCAAGAAACAAATCGGGCTTATTGAGCTAGATGCTGATTTAGACATTGAAACGGTGACGGAAATCTTCATTCGGATCAATTCCAAAGGCGTTGTTCTCAGCCAAGCCGATTTTGCCATGTCCAAGATAGCGGCCAATGAAAGCTATGGTGGCTCCACGCTGCGAAAGTGCATCGACTATTTCTGCCACGTGGCCGTAGCGCCAGAGTTTTACCCACAAATTCAAGATGGAGACAAAGCCTTTACCCAAACTGAATATTTCCCCAAGATCGCTTGGCTGAAAGACGAAATTGACGATTTATATGATCCGGACTACAGCGATTTGCTGCGCGTCGCTTTCACGTCTGAGTTCGACCGCGGGAAGCTCTCTGATTTGGTCAGTCTGCTGTCTGGAAGGAATTTTGAGAAAAAAACTTACGAGGAAGAAATAGCCAAGGCATCGTTTGATCTTCTCAGAACTGGAGTACTGAAATTCGTCAATGAGACTAACTTTAAGAGATTCGTGATGATTATTAAGTCGGCTGGATTTGTGACAACCGACTTGATTCGCTCCAAAAATGCGCTCAATTTTGCCTACATCGTGTATCTCAAATTGAAGTCACTCAATTATGCACCTTCTGATATTGAGAGTTACGTCCGCAGATGGTTTGTGTTCTCCATTTTAACCGGTCGCTATTCTGGCTCCCCGGAGTCCCGCTTTGATTTTGACATCAAGAACATTTCAGGGAAAAGTTTTCCTGAATACCTTCAATCCCTAGAAGACGCGGACTTGTCATCGGCATTTTGGGAGGCTGCCTTAGTTCAAAATTTGAACACGTCAGTTGCAAGCAGCCCTTATTTTAATGTCTTCCTGGCCGCTCAGGTTAAAGCCGGAGACAAGGGGTTCCTGTCCAGAGACATTACGGTCAACCACCTGATCGTCCATCGCGGTGACATTCACCACATTTTCCCGAAGGACTACCTCAAAAAGGCAGGAAAGAAAAAAGGGGAATATAATCAGTTGGCCAATTACGTCTACACACAGTCGGAAATCAACATTCACATAGGGAACAAGCCTCCGAAGGAATATCTGAGCGACGTAAAGGCTCAATGTGCAGGTGGACCGGTTAAGTACGGTGGGATTCGTGACCTACACGAGCTACAGGCTAATCTGGCAAGGCACTGTATCCCGGAGGCTGCTTCTTACCTGGATCTTGAAAGTTACCCTGAATTTCTCCAAGCTCGCCGGAAACTTATGGCCGAAAGGGTCAGGGACTATTACAGGCAGCTTTAATACTGTGAATTTTTAATCGATAAAAAACTTTCCGAAGAACGCGATTTCTCTTCGACTTGTGAAGATTCCCAAAATGGCTGGGGGACCAGGAATCGAACCTGGGTTCACAGATCCAAAATCTGTTGTCTTGCCCCTAGACGATCCCCCAGCCGGGGAGTCCCACCTTACCCAGCCCGTCCTCACGCAGTCAAGGTTCTCGACGGACGGATGCGGCGCTTTAACACTCAACGATCCAATTCTCGTCCTGCTTTTCCTCAATGAAGTGATGGCAGGAACAGTCTACTTGGCTTCGGTGGATCCGAAAAGGGCTTGGCGTAGCATGTCGTTCAAGCGCGTCTGCCAGCCCGGCCCTTCCTTGCGCAAGCGAGCCGTGATGTCGGCATCCAGGCGAATGGTTATCTGCTCTTTTGTCGGGGCTTTCTGCTTGCCTCGCGTTCGGCGATACGCTTCAACAATGTGCGGTGCCATTTCACCGGCGGGCCGCGCTCGTTTGAACCACTCCTCGTCCAACTCGAACGTGTCGGGGTCAGCGGCGATTCCGGCATTGATTGCAGCCTCCTCACCGTACTTGGCGGCAATCTCGTCGAACGTCATCTTGCTGAAATCATTGTCGTTCGGGTTCTTGGACATAGCGTTTCTCCTCTCGCCGATTGGCCTTGCGGAGGCTGATGATTCGGATGTTGTCGCCGCGTTCCGTGAACACAACGACATACAACCTGACACCGATGAAGCCGTAAGCAACCCATCTTGGCTCGCTGGTGCGGTTATCCGGATTGATGATGGCGGTATCCCACCTGAAGGCTTCCATCACGGTGAAATCCACACCATGTCTGGCGATGTTGGATTTTCGTTTGGCTTCATCCCATTCGTAAAGCGCTGTCATTTTCTCTTTATTGTAACTACGATATTTATGGGAATCAACTTTTTTGTGGTTACAAAAAATATCTCTTCTTTGAATCGGACGGATGCGGCGCTAATACACGCGGCCGGACACGAGCCAATGCCGGTCGTCGGGCACGTCGATCAGCAGGCGGCTCAAATTCATTTCCGCCAACTGAGCGGCGACTTCGTCTTCGGTAAACGCGCTCAACAGGGAATGATAAAAATCGTGGCGCAATTGTTCCGGTTCATCGGCCGCGTATTGAGCCACCAGGGCCTGGGCCTCTTCCGTGGTGTCGGGTCGCAACAGATCCATGACGAGCACGGGAGCCCCGGGCTTGGCCAGGGTTCTCATCGCATGCCAGAACTGAAACGCATTGGGCACATGATGCACCAGGCTATTGGAGATCACGGCATCCGCCGGGGCGTCCAACTGCACATCCTGGAACCGTCCGCAGATGAGGGTGATCCGGTCCTCCAGCCCCTCCCGGCGAACGGCGTCTTCGGCCCAGGACAGCATGGGACCGGACGCATCCACCGCAATGACCCGAAGGGCGGGACGATGACGGAGAAGCCGGATCGGAATATCCGCCGGGCCGCATCCCAAATCCAGCACGACACCGTCCTGAACGTCGGGATACAAGCGCAAAAATTGATCGACGAATCCCTGATTTTCTTCCGCGAAATCGGCGGTCGCATACACCCGGACCTGTGTTTCTCCATCCATGACTTCCGGTTCGAGAATCCGTTCCACGATTGCGGTTCCTTTCTGCGGCGCGGTTCAGGCCTGCTCACGTCCGTCGCGTGATCGTACCCGGCCCCACCGGCGGGATTCAAGCCGGACAAATTCTCCTTGCGCCACGCCCGGCTTCTGGCTAAGGTCTGAGACATTAGGGAACCCGTATGGCCACGTATGCAATCGGCGATATTCAGGGGTGCCTGACCCCCCTCCAAAAACTGCTGGACCGCATTCGATTCGATCCGTCCTCGGACCGGCTGTGGTTCGTCGGCGACCTGGTCAACCGCGGCCCCCATTCCCTGGAAGTGTTGCGCTTCGTCAAAGGGCTCGAAGAGCGTTGCGTGGTCGTGCTCGGCAACCATGATTTGCACGTGCTGGCGGTTCATTGCGGAGTCACGCGGCTCCGGAAGCAGGACACGCTTCAGCCGGTTCTTGAAGCACCCGATGCGGATGAATTGCTGGACTGGCTTCGCCGCCAACCCATGCTCCATCGTGAAGGCGACTATCTGCTGGTCCACGCCGGTCTTCTTCCCCAATGGTCCGCCGACCAGGCGATGCGCCTGGCCGGGGAAGTGGAGAGCGCCCTCAGGTCCGACGCGTATCACACACTGTTGCCGTTCATTTACCGGAGCGAAGAGACCCGTTGGTCCGAGACCATTCCGTTCCCGGCGCGTCTGGGGGCGATCACGAACGTCCTGACCCGAATGCGGATGTGTTCACGGGATGGCCTCATGGACCTTGCATTCAAGGGCCCGCCGGCAGAGGCGCCCGCCGGACTGTCCCCATGGTTTCACCTGTCCCCGCGCGCGTCTCGAACCGAAACGGTGATTTTCGGGCATTGGTCGGCGTTGGGGGTGTACATGGATGACGGAGTGATCGCATTGGACGGAGGATGCGTCTGGGGGAACGCATTGGCCTGCCTCAGACTGGAAGACAGGAACCTGTACACGATCCCGTGTCGCTGATACCGGCTGCGCGCGGTCAGCAAACGGAGCACCCGTGTCCGACGCCGGGGCGAGTGATTCGGTGGAACGGCTCTCGAAAGATCATTCCATCCTTGAAAGATCCTTCATGCAGGATCGCCCGTTCGGGGTGACGCCGAACGGTGGAAAGATTCGCGACGTCAGCGGGATCACGGTCCAGGCGAACGTCGAATATCTGGAAGAACTCGTCGGCAGGAAACACGGCAAGGCCGCCGGGCGTCACGCCATTGACCGCCTGTGCAATCTGCTGAACGCCCGGATCAGCGATCCCTCGTATCACGTCACACCCGCATTCCTGCAAAACATGTGGCACAGTTATTCCTATGAATTCACCATTTACCTCGGCGAATTCTGCATCCTGATCTCCGAGGAGCCGAATTTTCAATTTGAGATGGGCAAACACAAATTTATTTCCCCCGTCATTCAAACCCTGGGCCGCCCGTTTTCCGTGGCGCAAATCTTCGAACTCTTCCCGCGCTTCGGAGAAAAGTTTGCCAAAGACTCGTTGCGGTTCAGCGTGCGCCACGTGACCAATGGTTCAGCCGTTCTGGGCATGACCCTGACCGAACACGTGGCCCGGCAATTCGGTCCCTACCGCAACCGGTGCGCCGCCATCATCTGCCAGGCATCGAAGGGCGGCCTCGTGGCCGTGCCGCAACAGGTCCACCGCCTGGGATATGCCCGGGTCCGCGACCTCCACTGCATGGCGGACGGAGACGACGCGTGCGAATGGGAATTCCAGTGGCCTCCGCAGCCGCTCGCTGAAACCCGCGGATGGATCGTGACCGGGGCCGCGGCCTGCGTGAGCATCATGGCCTTCCTCTACGTTCGATGGGCATACCCGGAGGCTGCCTGGGGAGAGACCCTTGCCTGGACGATCCTCCCGGGAATGGCAACCTGGTTCGCCTGGCAGTGGCATCGACTCAAACGGAAGGCGGAAGAGCGGGAAACCCTGCTCAAGGAACAGGTCGATTCCGTGGACGACCGCCACGAAGAGCTGCGCGAGGCCTATCTTGAACAGGAGCGAACCGTCGTGGAACTCCGCACGCTGAACGTGGATCTCGAAAACCGGGTACGGGAACGAACCCAATCTCTTGAGGTCGCCAATCAAAAATTACAGGAGATGAATGAACGAAAATCCGCCTTTGTCTCGATGGTGTCGCACGAAACGCGCACGCCCCTGACGTCCATGAAAGGGTTCGTGGACAACATGCTGGCCGGCGTGACCGGAGACTTGCGCGAGCGACAGGTCCAGTATCTCACGCGGGTCCAATATAACATCGAACGATTGACGCGAACACTGAACGACCTGCTGGACCTGTCCCGGATCGAAGCCGGCCACGTGGAATTGCGTGTGACCGACGTGTCGCTGGCCGACGTGGTCGCAGAAGTGCTCGAGGACATGCGCCTCCAGGCGGAAGCAAAATCCCTCGTGCTGGAAACCCCTGCTCCTCCGCTGCTTGCTCCGGTTCGCGGAGACCGGGACAAAATTCTTCAGATTGTGACGAACCTGGTGGGCAACGCCGTGAAATTTACGCCGGCGGCGGGACGCATTTCAGTCTCGCTCACGCCGATGGAAGATTCCGCAATCCAGGTGTGCGTCGCCGATACGGGGTGCGGCATCGCTCCCGAAGACGTGCCCCGCGTGTTTGACCGCTTCTACCGGAGCGATAGCGGGACGACGGACACGCGGGGAGCGGGGCTGGGCCTGGCCATTACGAAAAGTCTCGTGGAGCTGCATCGCGGACGGATTTGGGTGGACAGCACAATGGGCCGCGGAAGCCGATTTTATGTGACGCTCCCCACCGGGTGACCCGGGAATCCGTTTTACTTCGCGGCCTGCCGGTCTTCCGCCTGTTTCTGTTTGAGAACGCGCGCGAGGTAGGAACGCTGGAGTCCCAGCGCTGCCGCGGCTTTGGTCTGGTTGCCGTGGGTGCGTTGCAGCGCCCGCTCAATCAGAAAGTGCCGGTAGCGGTCCATGGCCTGATGGTAAGACAGATCGCTTGCCTCCCGGACCTGGGGCTCTTCTTCATACATCCGTGACGGCGATTCGTCGTCGCGCGGCAGGCGCAAATGCTCCGGCCCGATCTCGCGTCCCCCGGCCAGGACCACGGCCCGGGCCACGGCATTCTCCAATTCCCGCACGTTACCCGGCCACGAATACGCGTGCATGGTCCGGAGGGCGGAGGCCGTCAGGTGCATGCCGGGCTTGCCCATCTCCCTGGTATAGCGTTGCAGAAAGAGCTCGGCCAGGCGAGGCGTTTCATCTGGACGTTCGCGTAACGGGGGGATGGACACACTGATCACGTTCAGTCGATGAAACAGGTCCTCACGGAACGCCCCAGTTTTCACGGCCGCGGAGAGATCGCGATTCGTCGCGGCAATCACCCGGATGTTGACCCGAACGACGCGCGTGCCACCCACCCGGTGAAATTCCCGGTCCTGCAACAGGCGCAACAATTTGGCTTGCAGATCCGGCGCCATGTCCCCGATCTCGTCCAGGAAGAGGGTGCCGTCATCCGCCATTTCCACTTTTCCCTTTTGTTGCGTCGTCGCTCCCGTAAAGGCCCCTTTTTCATGACCGAACAATTCGTTCTCGAGCAAAGTCTCGGTCAGGGCCACACAATTGATGACCACAAAGGGCTTATCGGCTCGTTTGCTCCATTGATGGATGGATCTGGCAAAGAGTTCTTTCCCCGTGCCGCTTTCTCCCAGCAGCAGCACGGTGGCATCCGAATCCGCCACCTGTTTGATTTCCGCCACGAGCGTCGCCATGGACGGCGTGTCCGCCACGATGGTGCCGTACCGGGAATCCACTTCCTCGCGCAACACGGCGACGTGCCGTTTCAGGCTCTCGCCGTCCAGAGTCTGTTTTATTCGTAAGGCCAGGAGTTCCATATCCAGGGGTTTCGTGAGAAAATCAATGGCTCCGTATTGCATGGCCTGCACGGCGGACTCGATCGTTCCATGGGCTGTCATCACGATAATCGGGGGGTGATTCGCCAGGCTGGCAGGCCCGGTTGCGCCATGAGGACGCTGAGCCGGACTTGCCCCTGCGCCAGCGGGGGCCTCCTGCTGCCGGGCCAATCGTTTCAGGACTTCCAGCCCCGTCATCCTGGGCATCTGCAAATCAAGCAACACAAGTCCGGGGTCTTCGGACTCCAGGAGTTCAAGCGCGCGGTGTCCGTCGTGGGCGGTCAGCGTGGCATACCCCAAGGACTCCAGGCGATCCGTCAACATCAAAACGATGTCGCGATCATCATCGACCACAAGAACGGTTTTCTGCATGGGCAACCGCAGGGGACCACGATCGTTGAATGGAAAAGACAGAAATCCGGACCTTCGCTGCAACGACCGCGCAATCCGGTCCGGCGTCATGGCAGCGATTCTAGGTCCGCCCTCCGCAAATCGCAACCGGTTTTCTCACGACCGGGCGACAACGATCGGCTCCTTTCTTCATCACATGACAGCCACCGCTTGGAGTTTGCCGGAGGCGGTGCTATAGTCTCGCCGTCATGAGCGGAGAGTATCGGACCAAAGCGTTACTCATCGCGGTTTCCGCGGACCCCGTCCCCGCGCAAGCGTGCATCAACCGGCTTACCCCGGAGTTTCTCTGTTTTGTGGTCGCCGAATCCCGAAAAGCCTCCATCGAAGCCGACATTCAACCGGCCATCACCACCATGCCGCAGCGATGGGATTGGATTCTCGCGGAAGAAACCGACAGTTTTACGGCCGTCCATCAAACCCTGACCAAACGCCTGCCCGACATTCTGAAAACCTGGGGCCTGCAACCCGGAGAACTTGTCGTGGACTTCAGCAGGGCGACGCCGGCCATTGCCGCGGCCATGGCGCTCGCCGGCCGGCCGTGGACCTCGCAGGTCGTGGCCCTGGCCGCCACGGAGAGCGGCACGGACAAGCCTGTCCTGAGCGGAGCCGAAGGGCGCGACCTGGTGGCGGTCGGAGACCGGACCTTCGCCTGGCAGGAAGGCAATCCCTGGAACGAAGAAGCCGGGTCCGCCCGGAAGGAGGCGGCTCTGCTCTTTAATCAAGGGGCGTTTTCTTCGGCGGCCGGACGGTTTCGACGCATTGAATCGTTGGTCGGAGGAAGCCTCAAACCGCTGTATCACGCGCTGGGAGATTTGGCCGACGGCTATGCCGCCTGGGAAGGCTTCAAATACCGGGACGCCTGGGACAAACTCAAAACCGCGAGCAAAGCCCTGGAATTGGCCTCGGTGTGGGGCGGGCCGCCCGGCCTGTCCTCCGTGCTGGCCGGGGTCAAACACAACCTGACGTTTCTGGAAAGCATCGTCATGAACCCCGACGACGTCAAACTTCCCGTGGCGCATGATCTGCTTGCCCATGCCAAACGACGCGGGGAGCGGGATCAGCACATCGAAGCGGCCCTCCAACTGCTGCTTCGCGCCCTGGAAGCCTATGCCCAGTATCACTTGTGGAAACAGTATCGAATCAAAAGCTGGGACGCGCAGGTCGAACACTTACCGCAGGATCTCCAGGCGCCCTGTCGCGCCTGTTATACCGACGACGTGGACGGCAAATTTCACCTCCCGCTTCAAGCCCAATTTCGCGCCCTGGCCGGGTTGGGGCATCCCATGGGACAAACCTTCGTGAACGAGTGGACCAAACTCAAAACCCTGTGGGATGCGGCCCATCAGAGCATCCTGGGTCATGGGTTTCAAACGACGAAAGCCGACCGCTTTCATCAGTTCTATGCCGCGGCCGTCAAACTGACCAACGTCACCGAACCCAACCTGCCGGTGTTCCCGAAGATGACGCTGTAACGCCCGTGAACGTCACCATCTATTATGGAACCTCTGATTTAGTGCACTATCGGGCGCATGGCTGCGTTGTGTCCTCGCTCAACCCTCACCTATCTCTCTTGATAAGCTTCGGGTTTCGCTGTGGGACGCCTTGCCCTGCATCCCGCTATCACAATAAATCAGAGGCTCCTTATGAGGATACCGACTGCGGCGGCGTGGTGTACGACGCCAACTACCTCAAGCAGTAAGCCTCTCCTCGTATCGTCCCCGACCCCCCCTCCGGCATCCTGGGGTCATTCCGAGCTTGTCCTGAGCAACGCGAAGGATCTGGCGAGGAATCTGCATGTGGCTTTTTCCGTCATCCCCGACCCCGATCGGGGATCCAGCGTCTTTATCTTTTGTAGCCGCGCCATGCACCCGATCGCGCCATCAATCCGAGGGTCCTAAGGCCTGTCCCGAAACACCCAGGCCAAATACATGCCGCCAATCGCGATCGTCACCAGTTCGACGGTCTGAAGCACGCGACTCACCACAGCCTCGGGCTCCGGAGGCGACAGGATAAAATGCATGCCCAGGTAGGCCGGAGGAGAACCGGGCGGCGACTCCCACGGCGGAAACAGCACGGCCAACACCAACAGCCCCGCCATACCGTACAGGATCCGAAGATTCAGGATTTCCCTGGATCGAGTCTCAGTCTGCGGCCCCTGAAGCAGCCGCTTCCCGCAACCGGTGCAAAAACGGGCGTCCGAAGCCGATTCATGCCCGCACGCCCGACACGTCTGTTGTTCGCTCATCACATCAGATTATAACCATGGGGAGAGAAATTACCAGCGGGCGAGCACGAGAACCAACGCCGAACAGAATCGGAGCCTGTCAGGTGACGGTTTCAAAAGAAGGCCCGACAAGGTAAAATTGCAAGACGAACCTGAGAAGCGATCCGGCAAATGTCCAGCACATCCTGGGGCACATGTAGACATGTCTACGCAGTCGAGCATCGAATGGACTGAGACTACCTGGAACCCGGTGACGGGCTGTACGAAGATCAGCGACGGTTGCAAGCATTGCTACGCCGAGCGAATGGCGACACGGCTCCAAGCGATGGGCGTTGAAAAATACCGGAACGGATTCGACCTCACCGTTCACGAGTCTGTACTGGAAGACCCACTCAGGTGGAAAACCCCGCGGCTTGTGTTTGTGAACTCCATGAGTGACCTGTTCCACGAATCCATCCCAGCCGTATTCATCGAGTCGGTGTTCCGCGTCATGAATCAGGCGTCCCAGCATACGTTTCAGATGCTCACGAAGCGCCCGGGTCGCGTCATGGAACTCGACCATGGACTGATATGGACGCCGAATATCTGGCTGGGCACGAGCATCGAATCCAAAGAATGGCTCGACCAATTAGCGAAACTGAAAGAATCTAACGCTCACACGAAATTCCTGTCTCTCGAACCATTGCTGGGGCCATTGCCTGACCTGGACTTGGCAGGAATCGACTGGGTGATCGTGGGCGGAGAATCCGGCCCCGGCGCCAGACCCATGAAGGCGGATTGGGTGCGGGAAATACGAGACAATTGCCTGCGAAGCGGCGTCCCGTTTTTCTTCAAGCAATGGGGCGGCGTATTCAAGAAACAAACGGGCCGCGTCCTTGACAACAAAACGTGGGATCAAATGCCTGCTTTCAAGGCGATCTGATAAGCTCCCTGATCATGGACCATGTGAATCAAACCCCGGAGCAAAAAGCCAGAGACACCATCGACAGGATGTTGGTTGATGCGGGCTGGGTCGTCCAGGACAAAAAATGCATCGACTTTAATGCCGGTCCAGGGGTGGCCGTCAGAGAATACCAAACGGATATTGGCCCGGCGGATTACGTGCTGTTTGTGGATCGTCAACCTGTAGGGATTATTGAGGCCAAGAAAGAAGAAGAAGGGCACGCCCTCACCTCGGCGGAAACGCAGGCTCAGGAGTACGCCAAGGCAAAACTAAAATGGATTGATAGTAAGCCTCTACCCTTCATCTATGAAAGCACGGGCGCATTGACACGGTTTCGAGACGACCGCGATCCGAAGCCACGCTCCCAACCTGTTTTTGCTTTTCACCGGCCCGAAACGTTCAAAGCGTGGAACGCACAACCTAAGACTCTGCGTTCCCGTTTATTGGATCTTCCCACTCTCAATACCGAAGGATTGCGGGATTGCCAGATCAGGGCCATCAACAATCTGGAGAAATCATTTAAAGAAAACCACCCGCGCGCCCTGATCCAGATGGCCACCGGCTCAGGAAAGACCTTTACGGCCATCACGTTCATCTACCGATTGCTCAAATTCGCCGACGCGAAACGAGTGTTGTTTTTGGTGGACACCAAAAACCTGGGTGAGCAGGCAGAACAGGAGTTCATGGCCTATGTGCCCAATGATGACAATCGAAAATTCACCGAACTGTATAACGTGCAGCGCCTTAAATCCGGGTATATCGCGCCAGACAGCCATGTTTGCATCAGCACCATTCAGCGGCTTTACTCTATCCTGAAAGGAGAGCCTTTAGACGAAGCCGCTGAACTGGAAAACCCCGCCGAACGTCTGGACCCGAATCCCCCCATGCCCGTGATCTATAATGGGGAAATTCCTATTGAGTTCTTTGATTTCGTCATCATTGATGAGTGTCATCGGTCGATCTACAACCTCTGGAAGCAGGTATTGGAGTATTTCGACGCGTTCCTTATTGGCCTGACCGCAACCCCGGACAAGCGCACCTTCGGGTTCTTCGATGAAAATATCGTCAGTGAATACACCCATGAAGAGGCCGTGGCCGATGGCGTAAACGTGGGATACGACGTGTACACCATCGAAACGGAAATTACCAAAAAAGGGGCGTGTGTGACGGCCAAGGAATATGTGGAGATGCGGGACCGGTTGACCCGAAAAAAACGATGGGAGGAGTTGGACGAAGAAGTCGGATATTCCCCAAAGGATTTGGACAGGGCTGTGGTCAATCCCAGCCAGATACGGAACGTCATTCGCACGTTCCGGGATAAACTTCCTGAAATGTTCCCGGGACGGAGTGAAATCCCCAAGACCCTGATCTTTGCCAAGACCAACAGCCATGCCGACGATATTATCCAGATCGTCCGGGAGGAATTTGGGGAAGGCAATGAATTCTGTAAGAAGGTGACGTATCAGACCGAAGAAGACCCCAAATCCGTTTTGGCTCAATTTCGGAATGATTTCAATCCTCGCATGGCAGTGACCGTGGACATGATCGCCACCGGGACAGATGTCAAACCACTGGAATGTCTGCTCTTCATGCGTGACGTGAAAAGCCGCAACTACTTCGAACAAATGAAGGGGCGGGGCACTCGCACCCTGGAGTATGACGATCTGAAAAAGGTGACACCCTCAACGCACAGAGCCAAGACGCACTTTGTGATTGTGGATGCTGTCGGTGTGACAAAATCCCTTAAAACGGATAGCCGACCACTGGAGAAAAAACCGACCGTTCCCCTGAAAGACCTTCTCGGTGCCGTGATGATGGGAGCACAGGATGAAGAGACCATTTCATCCCTGGCGAACCGCCTGGCCCGGCTTTCCAAACAACTGAACGACGACGAGCACAAACAGATTGCAGAAAAAACCGAGGGCAAGACCATCAATCAGGTCGTTCGTGGCTTACTCGATGCCATGAATCCGGACACCCAGGAACAAAAGGCCCGTGAGGCGAATAACCTTGCTTCCAATGAAGTTCCCTCGGAAGGGCAGCTCAAGACAGCAAAGGAAGATCTGCTGAAAGAGGCAACCGGCGCTTTTACCGGCGAACTAAACACGTTGCTTGAGAACATCCGCCGAAACCACGAACAGATTATTGATACGGTGAACATCGACACAGTGGAATTTGTCGGATGGGATAAACAGGCCGCGGAAAACGCCCATGCGCTCATACAGGATTTCACCTCCTACCTTAAAGCCCACAAGGACGAAATCACGGCGCTACGTATTTTCTATAACCAGCCCTACCGCCGGCGAGAATTGACGTATCAGATGATCAAGGACGTTCTGGAACGACTCAAGCAGGAGAAGCCCAACCTTGCACCGCTACGGGTCTGGCAAGCGTATAAGCAACTGAACGACTATAAAGGCCAGGAGCCGGTGAGTGAACTGACGGCGCTCGTGGCACTGATCCGGCAAGCTTGCGGCATTGATGAAGCCCTCTCGCCGTATTCGGAAACCGTTCGCCGGAACTTCCAGAACTGGATCATGAAACACCATAGTGGCGCAGGCACGAAATTCAATGAGGAACAGATGGAGTGGCTACGCATGATCCGCGAGCACATCATCAGTTCCTTCCATATCGAGCGCGACGACCTCGACATGGCCCCGTTCGACGCCAAAGGCGGGATGGGTAAAATGCACCAGCTTTTCGGTGATGAGATGGATCAGGTGATTGAAGAGATGAATGAGGCATTGGTGGCGTGATCGGAAAACAGCAGACACTTCCTACCAACTGGGCTATGACATCTCTTTGTCTAGCGGCAGAAATTAACCCTAGATTAGATAAATCAACCTTTGCAGAGGATGTAGAAGTTTCATTCGTTCCTATGCCAGCGGTTGAGGCAGAAACAGGCAAGATAGATGTAAGCCAAATAAGGACATTTGGTGAGGTGAAAAAAGGGTATACACCTTTTAAAAAAGGAGATGTTCTTTTTGCAAAAATTACACCCTGCATGGAAAACGGTAAAATGGCCGTGGTTCCAGACCTTCACAATAACATTGGTTTTGGCTCAACGGAGTTCCATGTTTTGCGCTACCGCCAAGGTATAGATCCGAGTTTTCTATATTACTTTGTCTCTTCAAAAGGTTTCCGATTTGACGCTGAGCATAATATGACTGGTGCAGTCGGCCAGAAGCGCGTCCCTACCATCTATCTGGAAAGTTGCAATATTCCGTTGCCTCCCAGCAACGAACAACTCCGCATCGTTTCCAAACTTGAAGAGTTGTTCTCCGAACTGGACAAGGGCATTGAATCCTTCAAAACTGCCCGTGAACAGTTAACAGTCTATCGTCAGGCGCTCCTGAAGCACGCTTTTGAGGGCAAGCTGACCGAAGAATGGCGCAAGAACCGCGCCGATGAACTGGAGTCTGCTGAAACGCTGCTGGAGAAAATCAAGGCCGAGCGCGAACAACGAGACCAAATAAATTTTAATCACCGTGGGAAACTGATTAAGGCTCGAAAGGTCGAGATTCAAGAAGGCAAAAAACCGACCAACACTGGGGACCTAAAAAAACTGCCAACAGGATGGACCCTCTCCCCGATTGAACAAGTGGCAGAAATTAACCCACGTCTCAATAAATTGGAAATACGAGATGATCTGTATGTCTCTTTTGTTTCAATGTCAGCCGTTGGCGCAGAGGATGGAACTATTGATGTAAGCCAAGAGCGAGAATTTAGTGAAGTCAAAAAAGGGTTCACGTCATTTCAGGAAAAAGATGTTTTATTTGCGAAAATAACTCCTTGTATGGAAAACGGCAAGATGGCAGTTGTTCCAATGGTAAAGAATGGATATGGCTTTGGATCAACAGAATTTCATGTATTGCGTCCCGAGGGAGGAATTAATCCTTGGTATCTCTATTTTTTTGTTTCAAGCAATATATTTCGTGGGAAGGCCATGCAACACATGACTGGCGGCGTTGGGCAAAAAAGAGTTCCTTCGAGATATTTGGCAGAGCATCAAATTCCACTATGTTCTCCTTCTGAACAAATCCAAATTGTTCAGCAGCTAGAATCCCGCCTTTCCGTTGCCGAAAAATTGGAACAGGATATTGAGGATAGCCTGAAGCAAGCCGAAGCCCTCCGTCAAAGCCTGTTGAAGAAAGCCTTTGAGGGCAAGCTCGTGCCGCAAGACCCCAATGATGAGCCTGCCAGTGTTTTGCTGGAGCGGATCAAGAGGGAAAAAGCCAAACTGCAACAGAAAGGCCGGAAAGAGAAGAGGGCCGCCGTATGAATACCGAATCCATTGTCTCCAAGGTTTGGAGCTTTTGTCACGTTCTACGGGATGCGGGGGTCAGTTACGGCGATTACCTGGAACAACTGACCTATCTGATCTTCCTCAAGATGGCGGATGAATACGGGAAGCCGCCCTATAACCGTGATGTCGGCATTCCCGCTGAATACGATTGGTCCACATTGAAAGCCAGGAAAGGCGCGGAACTGGAAGGGTTTTATATCAAGCTGCTGCAAGAACTGGGTAACAAGAAAGGGATGCTGGGGCAAATCTTCACCAAGGCCCAAAACAAGATCCAGGACCCGGCCATGCTCTTCCGGGTGATCGACATGATTGATACGGAATCCTGGGTCATGATGGGCGCGGATATCAAAGGCGATATCTATGAAGGTCTGCTGGAGAAAAACGCCGAGGATACCAAGAGCGGGGCGGGGCAGTACTTTACTCCCCGCGCCCTGATTAAAGCCATGGTCGCTTGCGTGCGCCCGGAGCCGGGGAAAACCATAGCCGATCCCGCTTGCGGTACGGGCGGGTTCTTTCTCGCGAGCTACGATTTTCTGGTGAGTGAGCACACGTTGGACAAAGCACAAAAAACTTTCCTCAAACATCAGACCTTTCACGGCAATGAAATTGTCGCCAATACCCGCCGCCTGTGTCTGATGAATATGTTTCTGCACAACATCGGTGAGATTGATGGTGAATCCACCGTGTTATCAACCGACTCCCTGGTTGCGGACGGCGGGGTCCGTTACGACTATGTGCTGGCTAATCCACCCTTCGGGAAGAAGAGCAGCATGACGGCCACCAATGAAGACGGCGAACTGGAAAAGGAAGATTTTACCTATAACCGGCAAGATTTTTGGGCCACCACGTCCAATAAGCAGCTCAACTTTGTCCAACACATTCGCACCATGCTGAAGACCACGGGCCAGGCCGCGGTTGTCGTTCCCGACAACGTGTTGTTCGAGGGCGGAGCGGGCGAGACGGTTCGCAAGAAGCTCCTGCAGAATACCGATTTGCATACCATTCTGCGGTTGCCGACCGGGATCTTCTACGCTCAGAGCGTCAAGGCGAATGTGCTGTTTTTCGACAACAAACCCGCGAGCTCCGATCCCTGGACGAAAGCGGTCTGGTACTACGATTACCGCACCAACATCCATCATACCCTGAAGAAAAAACCCATGCGGCTTGAGGACTTGAAGGACTTCATCGGATGCTATAATCCCTGGAACCGTCATGAGCGCAAGGAAACATGGTCCGAAGAACAGCCTGACGGCCGGTGGCGCAAATTCACCTATGACGAAATTGTCGCGCGCGACAAAACCAGCCTCGACATTTTCTGGCTCAAGGATAAAAGCCTAACCGATCTGGACAACCTGCCGGAACCCGATGATCTGGCAGAAGCTATCATTGAAAATGTCGAAGCCGGGCTGAACAGTTTCAGAGAAATTGCGACTCGGCTGGAAGCCTGATGTTTTTGCAATTTTGAGACACGAGTGACACCAAATTCTGATTAATTGATATGGCTTTCAAAAAAACCCCTCCCCCTCCGATCGTTCCTGATAGCCCGGAGAAAATCCTTCTTGACCTTCCTCGCCGGAAAATCCCAGGCGTGCTTTTACATCAAGGTGAAGTCATGAAGAGATATGGAGATGACGCCGTTGATGCATCTGATGTCGCTCTTCAATTGCCCACGGGGAGCGGCAAGACACTGGTCGGCTTGATGATTGGAGAATGGCGCAGGCGCAAGTTTCGTGAGCGCATTGTCTATTTGTGCCCGACCAAGCAGCTTGTGAACCAAGTTTCTGAACAGGCCGAGGAACAATACGGGCTCAGTGTGCATGGATTCACCGGAAGAAATGCTGACTACAGCCCTGCGGCTAAAACCAAGTATCAAAACTCTGAACATATAGCTGTCACAACCTACAGCGCGTTGTTCAACACAAATCCGTTCTTTGACACACCACATGTCATTATCGTTGACGACGCTCATGTGGCAGAAAATTACATAGCTGCTCTTTGGACTTTGCGCATTGAGCGCCAATGCCCAGAGCATCAAACACTACACACCGCTGTTGCAGGGGTTCTGAAACCTCTCCTTGACCCAATGAACTTTACCCGGTTAATGGGCACATGGGAAAGCTTGGCTGACCTTACCTGGGCCGATAAGATTCCTAGCCCGGAATTTGCGGATATCCGGGATGAATTTTGTGGTGTGGTAGACGCACATGTGAGCAGTCTCGATCTTCGTCATCCATGGAGTATGCTGCGAGACCATCTTCATGCTTGCCAGTTATATTTGACTCCAAACGATATTCTTCTCCGTCCCCTTATTCCTCCGACATGGACGCACGAGCCATTTGTCAACGCAAAGCAGCGTATCTTTATGTCAGCAACGCTTGGCGCTGGTGGTGATCTTGAACGAATGACCGGGCGTCGGAAAATCATGCGCCTTCCTGTTCTAGGTGGATGGGATCGGCAGGGCATCGGACGGCGTTACTTCATCTTTCCGGAAATGTCGCTCAACGAGACAGAGGCCATCACATTGCGGCGTGAACTTATGAAGAGGGCAGGCCGAAGCCTGGTTCTTGTCCCTAGCGATCGTGCTCGGCAGGAGATTGTTGACGATGTTACAAAAGAAATTGGTTTCAAAACTTTCAATGCAGATGACATCGAGACATCAAAGAAGCCTTTTGTGCATGAGAAGCAGGCCGCCGCAGTTGTCGCTAATCGGTATGATGGCATCGACTTTCCAGGTGACGATTGTCGTTTACTTTTTATCGACGGACTTCCGAGGGCAACCAATGCCCAAGAGCGGTTCCTTATGTCCCGCATGGGGGCAGGCGTGTTGTTCAACGAGCGTGTCCAGACACGGATTCTTCAGGCGATTGGGCGCTGTACCAGAGCGCTCCAGGACTATTCTGCTGTCGTTGTTTCAGGTGAGGAACTGCCTAATTACATTACTGATCGTGGCCGACGGTTGTCTCTACATCCAGAGCTTCAAGCGGAAATTGATTTCGGCATTGAGCAGTCCGTTGAGACAAATATTGATAACATTCTTGAAAACTTCGAAATTTTCCTGGAAAACGACAAAGAATGGGAGGAAGCAAATGACCAAATCCTCGGCAAACGGGCTGCGGCTGTTCAGAGATCGTTTCCAGCTATAGACGAACTAGAGCAGGTGGTTGAACACGAAATCAAATTCCAAGAACACTTGTGGCAAAGTGATTATGAGTTTGCGTTAGCTGACGCCGAACGGGTGCTTGCTGGCCTTAACGCTTCTGAACTGCGCGGTTATCGCGCTCTTTGGTACTATCTTAGTGGTAGTGCGGCATGGCTTGGTGGTGCAGAAGGTATTCATGCTCTCACTTCTAAGGCACGCGTTCATTTTGGTAAAGCGAAAGAGGCGGCTACCGGCATTCCATGGTTGGTCAGGCTGGCTCGTTTTCAGGTTGAAGAAAGCGCGGCTGCTGATGAAAAAGTGGTTCTTTTTACGCAATTAGAACGTGTTGAGGCCATTCTTGCCAAACTTGGCACGGTCCACGACCGGCAATATGACCATCGCGAAAAGGAAATACTTGATGGGCTTAATTCAACGGAGACAGGGCATTTTGAGAATGCACACCGTCTCTTGGGAGAGATGCTTGGCTTTGACGCCAGAAAGCAGGAAACCGATGGATCGCCAGATCCATGGTGGATCGCTGGTGAGTATTGCTTTGTTTTTGAAGATCATGTAGGTGCGGAACCCACGTCTAGCCTTAGTGTTACCAAAGCGCGTCAGGTGGCATCTCACCCCAACTGGATCAAGGGTAACCTTACCCTTATGTCCGATACAAAGATTCTTGCTGTTCTCGTCACACCTGTATCGACCGCTAAGCAGGGAGCAATGCCGCATCTAAACAAAGTGTCTCTATGGTCGCTCACAGAATTTCGAGAATGGGCAAAACAAGCACTTCATACTCTGCGTGAGCTTCGACGCGCTTTCGCAGCACCTGGCGATCTGGTATGGCGTGCCCAAGCTGCCGATGCCTTCGAGCAAAACACTATTGACGCTCTATCTCTGTTTAAGAAATTGAAGACACAACCTGCGGCAAAGGGTTTAGGGCCTGTTAAATAGGCTTATTTTTCATGTATTATTGGTGATTGCAAAAAAACGGTTCCCCAACTGGGTTCAAAAATTCCTCTCAAAGGTGTTTGTAGCTGAAAGTACAAGAGTCTTTGTTGATGAAGCGGCGGGAGTCACCAGACGCTGACTCCAGCCACTGAAAACTGAATCGCACCCGGTTCCACCCTGTACGAACAAACGCGATGACGACTTCTCTGCCTGCCATTCACACGGCGTCGGTTATTGGAGACCACGCTCGCCCGCGGCTCGGTATTCGGTCATATTGCTCATGAGCATAACCAATCCTCAATCGGCATGGACAGGAAGGTTTCCACGGCGAGCCCGTCGCCGCCCACGAGCAATTTTCTGGTCGGTCGAAAGGCTTGGGCAAAAGCGGTCATTCCCGGCAGGGCTCGGCGTGCGTGTCCGCCCTTCACTTCGATCGCCACGATGCGCTTGCCCGCCTGCACGACGAAATCCACCTCGCGGTTGCGGTCCCGCCAATAGAAGACCCGGCACGCTCCGCCAGCCGATGCGTTGACCAGGTGGGCGCCCACGGCGGATTCCACCAGTCTTCCCCAGAACTCGCGGTTTGCGCGCGCTTCGGCCAGGGTCATCCCGGACTGGGCCGTTATCAGGGCCGTGTTGAACACCTGAAGCTTCGGGCTCGATCCTCGTTGCCGCGCCGCGGAGCCAGCATATTTTTGCAGGCCGGTCAGCATCCCTGCGCCGGCTAACAGCTCAAGGTAGTGGGCCAACGTCGTGGTGTTGCCCGCGTCCTGGAGTTGCCCCACCATCTTGGTATACGACAGGATCTGCCCCGAATAGGCGCACCCAAGTTCGAACAGACGGCGTAGAAGCGCGGGCTTATCCACACGGGATAATAACAGGACATCGCGGGCAATCGTCGTTTCGATAAGCGAATCCCGAATATAGCGGGACCAGCGGGCCGGTTGTCTTGTCAACGGTTCGGCGCCGGGGTACGCGCCGTAAAAGAGATACGTGTCCAGCGTCCAACCGAACGCTTCTCGCATTTCAGGGAAACTCCAGTGCGGCAGGGGGAGAATCTCGAACCGGCCGGCCAAACTCTCGGTCAACCCGCGCTGGATCAGAAGCGGGGCCGAACCCAGCAACACGACTTTCAGCGGCCGGCGGAAACGCGTATCTTCGTCCCATAGGCGCTTGACGGTTTCCGACCAGTTCGGGACCTTTTGTATCTCATCCAGGACCAGAAGCGCCCCGCCTTTTCCCGCCTTTGCGGCCAACACTCGCGCAGCTTCCCACTGGGTTTCCAGCCAGTCGAGGCCGCGTAACGTCGGCTCGTCCGCACTGGCGATACGATGTGGCAGCCCGACTTTCGCCACGACCTGCGCGATCAGAGTGGTCTTTCCCACCTGTCGCGCTCCGGCAATAACCTGGATGAAGCGGCGGGGTTCGTACAGGCGGCGCGACAGCTCGGTCGCATGAGGGCGGATGAATTCCTTTTTACTCATCATAGTGAGTAATTTTACTCAGACAAGCTCGTAAAATGCAAATGCCTTGGAAAGGACGTGGTGGACGTCAGCAGGTCTGACGCAGACGGTGGATGGTGCTTGATTCGTCCTTTCAGGAATTGACACTTCCGAAAGGCCGTTCCTATAATCCCGCACCCGGTTCCACCTTGTACGAACGAACGCGATGATGACTACTCTGCCTGCCATTCACACGGCGTCGGTTATTGGAGCGGGGGCCTGGGGCACCACGCTCGCTCGCCATCTGGCGAACCAGGGGCTCACGGTCAGACTCTGGGCCTATGAACAGGAGGTCGTCGAGCGCATCAATCGCGACCGGGAAAATGCCTTGTTTCTGCCGGGCGTCACCCTTCCCCCTGCGCTTTCGGCCACGCATTCTTTGCAGGACGCGGTTGCCGGAACCGGCTTGATCGTGCTGGCCGTCCCTTCACATGTCATGCGACCGGTGGTCCGGCAATTGCTCCCGTCCCTGTCCGAACCGCTGCCGATTGTCGTGGCGTCAAAGGGGATTGAAGAAGAGTCGCATCACCTGATGTCCCAGGTGCTCGACGAATTGCTGCCCGCGGACCGGGCTCAGGGGATCACCGTTCTCACGGGTCCCAGCTTTGCCGCTGAAGTGAGCCGGGACAAACCCGCGACCATTCTGTTGGCCGGGCCGGACGCCGCGCTCGCGGCTCACCTGCAAACGGTGTTCATGTCCGCATCCTTGCGGGTATACACCGGAACGGATCTGATCGGCGCGCAATTGGGCGGGGCGCTCAAGAACGTCATGGCCATTGCCGCCGGCGTGGTGGACGGCCTGGAATTGGGGTTGAATGCCCGGGCCGCGCTGATCACGCGGGGATTGGCCGAGGCGATTCGCTTGGGCGTCGCGCTCGGGGCCGAGGCGCCGACGTTCTACGGCCTTTCAGGGTTGGGGGATCTGGTGCTGACCTGCACGGGCGCCTTGAGTCGCAATCATGCCGTGGGCCTGGAATTGGGCCGGGGCCGGCGGTTGGAGGATATTCTGCGCGAAACGGTCACGGTAGCCGAAGGCGTTCGGACCACCAGAGCCGCCAGGGCGTTGGCGCGACGGGTTCAGGTGGAGATGCCGATTGTGCAAGGCGTCCATGCCATGTTGTTCGAGGGCAAACCGCCCAAACAGATCGTCGCCGATCTGATGTCACGATCAGCCAAAGAAGAAACGCCGTTCGCGAGCTCCGGCCGCTCGCGCTGACCTCCCATGCATCCTTCGGCCCTCGAATCTCTGTTGCAGTCGGTTCAAGCCGGGTCCACGTCGATTGCGAACGCGCTGGAACAACTGCGGACCCTTCCCTATGAAGACCTGGGCTTTGCCAAGCCGGATCACCATCGCGCGTTGCGACACGGCGCGCCGGAGGTCATTTTCTGCGAGGGAAAGACCGAGCAGCAGATCGTCGCCCTGACCCGGAGCCTGCTCAAACACAAACACCCCGTGCTCGCGACGCGCGCCGATGCCGCGGCGGCCCGCGCGCTCAAGCGCGTGAGCCGGAAGGCCGTGTACCATCAGGCGGCGCGCGTCGTGGTGATTCAGCAGTCCGCTCCCGGCCCCCTGCGGGGCGATATCGTGATCGTCACCGCGGGCACCGCGGATATCCCGGTCGCGGAAGAAGCCAAGGTGACCGCGATGACCCTGGGGAGCGCCGTGGACACGATTTTTGACGTCGGGGTGGCCGGGGTCCATCGATTGTTCGATCAGATTGACCGCCTTCAACGCGCGCGCGCGGTGATTGTCGTTGCGGGCATGGACGGCGTCCTGCCCAGCGTGGTGGGCGGTCTGGTGCAGACCCCGCTCATTGCCGTACCCACCAGCAGGGGCTATGGCGCGCACTTCGGGGGGCTGGCCCCGTTACTCACGATGTTGAATGCGTGTTCCGGCGGAATCGGGGTGGTGAATATCGACAACGGGTTCGGAGCCGGGCATTTGGCGCATCGGATCAACACCCTGGTCGATCGACCCTAGTCGCCTGTCGACCGGGCTTACGGCGAAGACACGTCGAGCGTGCCTTTCGCAAACGGCGAAACGATTTTAGCCTTGATAAATCCCTCCTCACGGGCCATCAGCTTGGCTCGGGCTTCATAGGAATACGTGCCCTGGCGCACGGGCTGCCGGGTCTGGTCTTTCCCGTCCCAAAGCAGGGTGGTTGTCACGCGAGGCGTGCCGTCTTCGCCGAGGACCGCGCTCAGGGGTTGCCGGCTCACCAGAAATCGAATGGAGCGCCGCGTCGGCACACTGATCAGGGACGAGACTTCGAGCAGATCGAAGCCCTCTGTGTTCTCGGGCAACTCCACGGTCACCGTGAACGTCATGGCGCCATGTCCGGGAGCAAAGGGCACGGGCGACGTCGTGATATCTACGATCTTGAGCGGGAAGCTGGGGGTCGGCGTTTTCCTCTTGGCGTCGAGGGCCGCAGGCGCCAGGCCAACAGCCAGAAGCGTGAGGACGGCGATGCAGGTCAGCCGAATGGGGATCATGGGAATGGCGGATTTTTGATTTTGGATTTTTGATTCAGGATTGCCGATTGCTGATTGCGGAGCGCGAATTGACAATCCACAATCCGCAATCCACAATCGGCCCTGTGCTTACATACCGTGACGCGGGTATCGCGTCAAGGGTTTTTCACGTGGTCCGGCACACCGCCGGCGCGAGGCGTGAAGGGGTGTCATGCATCTTCACTTTGATTGTTTCTCCGGCATCAGCGGAGACATGACGTTGGGAGCCCTCGTGGATCTCGGGCTTTCGCCGAGAGCGCTTCGACGCGGCCTCAAGGCGCTTCCTGTTTCCGGATACCGCCTCAAGGTCTCAACCGTCTGCCGCGGGGCGATCCGCGCGACGAAAGTGGACGTCGTCATCTCCGGGACCGCGGAGAAGCATCGCTCCTGGCCGCAAATCCGGCGACTCCTGTCCGCGAGTCGTCTGCCGCCCCACGTCAAACATCAGGCGCTTGCGGTCTTCGAACGCCTGGCTACGGCAGAAGGCGCCGTGCACGGGCAGGATGCCGCCACGGTCTCGTTTCATGAAGTCGGAGCGATCGATGCCCTGGTCGATATTGTGGGAGGGCTGCTCGGATGCCATGAACTGGGAGTGAAGACCTTCAGCGCCACGCCCGTCAACGTTGGATCGGGAACGATCGACGGAGCCCATGGCGTGTTGCCGGTTCCCGGACCCGCGGTCGCCGAATTGGCAAAGGGATACGCCGTGTATGCCCGGGGCCCCGCCATGGAATTGACCACTCCCACCGGGATGGCCCTGCTCACCACCCTCACGCAACCCGTCGATCGGCTTCCCTGTCTCGTGCCCGATTCCGTCGGATACGGGGCAGGCACGGCTAATCCGCCTGACTGGCCGAACGTGTTGCGCGTGTTTCTTGCCGCTCCCGCCCCCGCCTCTGCCTCCCTCCCGGAGGGCGAAGGGTTTACAGCGGATGAGGTCATCCAGTTGGAAACCAACATCGACGACATGAACCCTCAACTGTACGAAGCGGTCATGGAACGCCTCTTCGCGCTGGGGGCCCTCGACGTCAGCCTGACCCCGACCATCATGAAGCGGAGCCGGCCCGGAATCATCCTCACGGTCCTGGCCCATCCCGAGCACGCCGGAACGCTGACGCAACTGTTGTTTCGTGAAACCACCACCCTCGGAGTCCGAAGCCGGCTCGTGGGCCGGACCACGCTGTCCCGTTCGCTGCGCACGATCCGCCTGCCGCAAGGCCGCGTCCGGGTGAAAACCGTTCACGCGGGCAAGACCGTCAGATACCGGCCCGAATTTCAGGACTGCCGGGCCATCGCCGACAAAACCGGCGTCCCGGTTCAAGAGATCATCGAGCGGGTGATGCACGCGGTCCGAAACGGGGGTCTCCGTTCGTAACCCATGCCGAATCATCCGACACGACACAGACCCCTGCTCGCCGTGACCATGGGTGACGCGGCCGGGATCGGACCCGAAGTGATCGTCAAAGCCCTGTCGTCTCCCGTGGTGTGGCGCGCGTGTCGGCCCATTGTGATCGGGTCGGTTCCGGTTCTCCAACGCGAAACCCGTCGTCTGTCCTCTTCCCTCACGGTGACGCCCTTGCAGGACAACCACGAGTGGGAGCCGGCTATTCGCAGGGGCCGAATCCCGGTGTTTGATCCTTTGCCGATCCCGTTGGGCCGCGTGCGGGCGGGCCGCCCCGCCCGGGGCCCCGGAGCCGCGTCAGTCGAATTCATTAAAACGGCCGTGCAGTGGGCCGAGCGCGGCTGCGTCTCGGGCATGGTCACGGCTCCCATCAATAAAGAAGCCCTTCACCTTGCCGGGTATCCCTACCCCGGGCATACCGAACTCCTGGCCGAGCTGACGCGCGCGAAACAGGCCGGGATGATGTTAATGGGCGGGCCCCTGAAAATTCTGTTTGTGACCACGCACCTCGCGCTCAGGGACGTTCCCGGCGCCCTGACGATTCAACGCGTGGTTCAGGCCATTCGACTCGCCCATCGCGCCATGAAAGAATATTTCGGAATCCCGAAGCCTCACATCGGCGTGGCGGCCCTCAATCCCCACGCCGGCGAGCACGGCCTGTTCGGGAACGAAGAGCAGGCCTGCATTGCGCCGGCCGTCCGTCTGGCCAGGCGCGCCCGCATTCACGCCTCCGCCCCGCTTCCGGCCGATACCCTGTTCGGGGCCGCGGTCCGCGGCGCGTATCACGTGGTGGTGGCCATGTATCACGATCAGGGACTGATCCCGCTCAAGACCGTGGCGTTCGGGCGTTGCGTGAACCTGACGGTCGGGTTGCCGATCATTCGCACCTCGGTCGATCACGGCACGGCCTATGACATCGTGGGAAAAAACAAGGCCGATCCCCAAAGCCTTGTGGAAGCCATCAGGCTGGCGAGTCACCTGAGCGCCGCGAGGGCGCGGTGAAGCGTCTTTATGACGGCCCGACGCCCAGCCGCGCGCTGGCGCTGCAAACCCTCCTGGCCGTCGAACGCCAACGTTGTTTTGCGGATGAGGCGTTTGACGGACTGGCTCCCCACGCGAACCTGTCACCCGAAGATCAGTCCCTGGCGTTTGAACTCGTCTACGGGGTGCTCCGCCGCCGGGCCACGCTGGATTGGCAATTGAACGCCGTGGCGCATCGTCCCGTTCACCTGTTGCCGGCAACCATCGCGGCCATTCTGCGGCTCGGCGCCTATCAGATGCGCTATCTGGATCGCATCCCGGTGGCCGCCGCGGTGAACGAATCGGTCAAACTCGCCAAAGAAGTCAGGGGCCGGGACTGGAGTGGAGTCGTGAACGCCATGCTTCGGACGTTGCACCGGACGGAAGTCGAATGGCCGGATCCGGCGCACGACCCCGTGACCGGTCTGTCCGTCACGTATTCCTGCCCGAACTGGTTGACTCAACGCTGGATCGACCGATGGGGCATCGAGACAACGGAAGCGATGTGCCGGCATACTCTCACCATCCCGCCCCTGACGTTGCGAACCAACACGCTGCGCTGTTCTCGCGAGCAACTCGAAACCAGGCTCGGCGCGGAAGGGTATGCCGTGTCCCGGACGGCAGTCAGTCCCGAGGGACTGATTCTGGAGAAATGCGGGTCGTTACAGGCCTTGCCGGTGTTACGGGAGGGCTGGTGTTACGTCGAGGACGAGGCCGCCCAACTGGTGCCCCTGTTGTTGGACGTCAAGCCCGGACAGCGCATCCTGGACGCGTGCGCGGCCCCCGGAGGCAAGTGTTCCCACCTCGCGGCGTTGATGCGCAACCAGGGGGAGATCGTGGCTGCCGACCCGGACCCCCGTCGCCTGACGCGCCTGGAATCGAATCTGCGCGCCCTGGGAATCACGTGCGTGGACACGGTCAGCATCTCCGACGAGGTTGCCTTTTCCTCCCCGGCGTTTCACGAGACGCGGGGCCGGACAGGGTTTGACCGGATTCTGGTTGATGCGCCCTGTTCAGGGTTGGGCGTGCTCCGTCGCCATCCCGAAGCGAAATGGCAGAAGACCGCGTCGCAACTTGATTGGCACGGGGAGCGCCAATCCGGCATCCTGGATCAGGTGGCTCCTTACTTGAGACCGGGCGGCATCCTGGTCTATAGTGCGTGCTCAACGGAGCCCGAGGAAACCCTGCAGGTTGTTTCTCGTTTTTGCCGGGACCACCGGGATTTTTGCCGTGAATCGTCGGCCCGGTGGCTTCCTCCGCATACGCATTCCCTGACGAACACGGACGGCGATTTTCTCACGTCCGGTTTCCGTGACAATATGGACGGGTTTTTTGCCGCACGACTTCGACGAACGTAGGAGATGAGTCCCTCGACCGTACATATTGCGCCTTCGATTCTCTCCGCCGACTTTGCGCACCTGGCGGACGAAGTCGCCGCGGTGGAGGCCGCGGGGGCCGACCTGTTGCACGTGGACGTGATGGACGGCCATTTCGTGCCGAACCTGACGATCGGCCCCCCCATTGTCGAATCGCTGCGCAACGTGACCGCCCTCCCGCTCGACGTTCATCTCATGGTCACGAATCCGGATGCCGTCATCGCCGACTTTGCCAAAGCCGGCGCCACCTATCTCACGGTGCATACGGAAACCTGTCCCCATCTGCACCGCACGATTCAAGGCATCAAGGAGCATGGGGTCAAGGCCGGCGTCACGCTCAATCCGTCAACCTCCTTGAGCACCCTCGAAGAAGTCGTCGCCGACGCGGACCTGGTGCTGATCATGTCGGTGAATCCCGGATTCGGGGGACAAACCTTTATCCCCGCCTGTTTGGATAAAATCCAGCGAGCCAGACAACTCATCGACCGGACCGGCGGCCACGCCCTGCTCGAAGTGGACGGCGGGATCAAAGTCGAGAACGCCGGGGACGTGCTCAACGCCGGGGCGGACGTGCTGGTCGCCGGGTCGGCGATTTTTCACAGTCCGAATTATGCCGCCACGATTGCCGCGTTCCGCGCCGTTGCCGGAGAACGCCAACCGCACTAAGTCCATGCAGATTCCGGCTGTGTATGACAGTTTGCATCCTCTCGAAATCAACCTGCTGGCGGTTTTCAATCAATCCGCGGATCAGCCGGCCTCCGAGTCATCCTTACAGGAACGTTCCCGGTTAGAGCCGTCCCAGGTGAGCATGGCCCTGGGGTGGCTTCAGGCCAAAGAACTGGTCCGGATCCATTCCGAAGTCGTCACGGCCTGGGTGGGGTTGACGGAAGTCGGGCGTCGCTACCTGGACGTCGGCTCGCCCCCAGAGTGGATCGTCAGGACGTGCCGGCAAGGAGCCGGGGAGGGCCGCTCGTTCACCGTCAAAGCGTTGCAGGATCTGAACACGTTCCCGCCCATGGAACTCAGTCGAGCCATTGGTCTGCTCAAAAAAGAGGGCGCCATCGCCTTGGGCGCCGGCGGCCGCATTGAAGCCACCGACACGCCGAGTCCCACGGTTCACCAGCTCCAAACGCTTCTGCGGCACGTGCAGGAAACCCGGCAGAAGCTGCTCTCCTTTTCACCGGACCAACAGGCCCTGATCCGCCAGTACTCGGTGAAGCGGGGCAGCGCCCAGGAGCCGTTTCGGATCGAGGAACGGGTGCAGCGCGACTACGTCGCGACCCCGGCCGGACAGGCGGTGGCGAAACACTGTCAGGCCGGGGCCGTGGAAGAAGTCTCCCAATTGACGCCCGACATGCTCAAGGACGGCTCCTGGCGCAGCAAGCGTTTTCGGCACTACACCATTACCCTGAGACCGCCACGGGTCGCTCCCGGACGAAGGCACCCGTACCGGGAATTTCTCGACCTGGTCAAACACAAATTGGTCGGCATGGGCTTTCAGGAGATGCGGGGCCCCCTGGTCGAGACCGAGTTCTGGGACATGGATGCCCTGTATATGCCGCAATTCCATCCGGCGCGGGCCATTCACGACGTGTATTTCGTCAAAACCCCGACCCATGCGACGTCGATCGCCGAACCGTTCCTCTCGCGCGTGGCAGCCGCCCATGAACACGGCGGAACGACCGGGTCGAGCGGCTGGGGCTATCGCTATGACAGGGACCGGGCGCGTCGCCTGATTCTGCGAAGCCAGGGCACGGCCGTGTCGGCCCGAACCCTGGCGTCGAATCCCCTGGCGCCCGGCAAATATTTTTCCATGGCCCGGTGTTTTCGCTACGATCAGGTTGACGCCACGCATGCCACGGATTTCTTTCAGATCGAAGGCATCGTGCTGGGTGACGAGATTAATTTTCGCACGCTGCTGGGGCTGCTCACCATTTTTGCCAAAGAGATGGCGCAGGCTGAGGAAAGCCGGTTTTTCCCGGCCTATTTCCCTTTTACGGAACCATCCGTGGAGCTGCACGTCCGTCATCCGAAACTCGGATGGATGGAATTGGGGGGTGCGGGTCTGTTTCGTCCGGAAGTCACCCAACCCTTGGGAGTCACGGTGCCGGTGATTGCATGGGGATTGGGTCTGGACCGAATGGCCATGGTGGCGCTGGGCATTCACGATATTCGCGAACTGTTTTCCGTGGACCTTGAAAAAGTGCGCACCCTGCGCGGGCGGTTTGCCTGACGCATTGCGGCGCGTGGATTGCTGATTTCCGCACTCCACCATTGAACAGAGGCTTATGCCCACGATTTCCTTTTTTCAGAAAGATCTGGAACACCTGCTCGGTCAACCCGCTCCGCTTGAGCAACTGGAGTCGTGGTTGCCGTTGGTCAAGGGGGAGTTAAAGGATTTTACTCAGGCCACCGGCGAAATCCGGCTCGAACTTCAGGACAGCAACCGGCCGGATCTTTGGAGCGTGGAAGGGGTTGCCCGGCAGATTCGGATCAAGGTGCGCGAGTCGCCGGAAGCCTATCCGTTCCTGCGCGCCAGGACCCGGTCCGCGCGGCGCATTCTCGTGGCCGAAGGACTCGACCGGGTTCGACCATACGTGGCGGCCTGCACAGCCACGGGGTACACCGTCACCGAAGCAAGCCTGGCACAACTCATTCAGGCGCAGGAGAAGCTGGCCGACCTGTACGGCCATCAACGCAAAACCGTGTCGGTGGGACTGTATCGTCTGTCCCCGATCCGGTTCCCCGTGACCTACGGATTGGTGAAACCCACCGAAGCCCGTTTCATGCCCTTGGGCGTCTCCGAAAAACTGACCCTTCAGGAGATCCTGACGGTGCATCCCAAAGGCATCGAGTACGGCGCCATTCTCGCCGATCAGCCGCTGTTGCCGTTACTGTGGGATACGGACGGCCAAATTTTATCCTTCCCCCCTATCATCAACAGCCAGGATATCGGACAGGTTCAGGCCGGCGATTCAGCCCTGTTGGTGGAAGTGACGGGCACGGACCTGAGAATGGTCCTCCTGACCCTCAACATTTTTGCCGCGAATCTGGCCGACCGGGGAGCCGAGATCGAGCCGCTCGACGTCCACTATCCGTATGACACGGGATGGGGAAAAACCATCAGAACCCCCCGCGCCATCAACGCCGTGCAGAAAATTCCGCTGACGGCCATTGAATCCGCGCTCGGGCTCCCCATCGACGCCACGCTCGCGCAACAGACCCTGCGGGCGTACGGGTATGAAGTCACCGCGAGCCGCCACACACTCGCCGTGCGGTTACCGCACTATCGAAGCGACCTCATGCATCCGGTGGACGTGGCGGAAGACGTGGCGATCAGTCGCGGGTATGAGTCTTTTGCGCCGGTGATGCCGGCCCAATTCACCGTGGGCGCGTTATCGTCGCTGGAAATGACGTCCGATTACATCCGGGATCACATGATCGGGCAGGGGTTTCAGGAAATTTTTTCCAATATGCTGTTGTCGCATGCGGAGCTGGTCGAACGCATGAGACTCCCCGCCGCGGAGCCGGTCGTGGAAGTGGACAACGTCATGTCGCAGAGCTTCTCCTGTCTCCGATCCTGGATCGTGCCGTCGCTGTTGCGCGTGGAGACGGCTTCGCCTCGCGCGTTTTATCCGCACCGGCTTTTTGAAATCGGCGAAGTCGCGATTCCCGATCCGACCCGGGAACTCGGGTCCCGGACCGCCATACGGCTGGGAGTCGTCATGGCCCATCCCCATGCAAACTTTTCCGAAGCGCACACCTGCCTGGATGTCCTCATGTTTTATCTGGTGAAGGACTATGAACTCCGGCCCCTGAGTCACGGCTCCTTCATGGACGGACGAGCGGGAACCATCCGCTCCCAGGGACAACCCGTCGGATTAATCGGAGAACTCCATCCCGAAGTCCTGGAGCACTGGGGCATCGCCGTGCCCATCTCGGTGTTCGAACTCGACGTGGACTGGCTGTGCAGCGAGAGTTCGTAACCGCGCCTTATCTCATTAACGATTTTTGTTGCATTAAACTGAATGGTGTGGCAGCATAGACGATACCGTATTGCAGCTCAGAGAACCGGGCGGTTCTTTGGTAGCGGTTCCCGAACCACCCCTATCAGAGAAAGGATTCCGACCATGCCGACGACCATGACCGGCAACGCGCCTTCGACCAGCAACGCGCCTTCGACCATCGAAGAAGCCATGGAACGCGTTGACCAACTCGAGTTCAAGATGCTGAAGCAAAAGTTGGCTAAGAACAAGATCTGGACTGAGGAACGCATCGTCCGGATCGAACAAAGCTACCGCCAGTTCCTGGCCCTGTGTCTGCTGTATCCGGACAAACGAATCGTTCCTACCCTCGCCATCGACGAGTTCTGGCACGCCCACATCCTCGATACGCGGGCCTATGCGGCCGACTGTAAGGACACGTTGGGCAGGTGCATCCACCACTATCCCTATTCCGGTATCCTGAGAGACGTGTTTCAGGCGCTGCTGGCTAAGGCGATAAGCGATGATACCAAAAGTCTCTTCATTGAGCATTTTGGAACGAACCCGTTTGAAGACGAGTTCCATGCCCTGCTCCGTAAACAGGCGGAAGAGGCTGAACCGGCGAAAGAGGCTGAAGTCCAGACGTAAAAAAGTGGGCTGTCCCTGTGTTAAGGACAGCCCACCACTCGTAGTTGATGGTGAAGCCTAGTAGCAGCCACCCTGGGACTCCGGAGCGTCGCAGGCTGTTTCGCACATGCCTGCTCCTCCCCCGCCGCTCATGGCCTTCATGTCCGCACGGCTGATCCGGGGCGACGGCGGCAGCACCAGGTGTACGGCCGTGGGGCTGTCTTCCAGCACCGAGACCGAAAGCTGCTCCGGGATGGTGACGTTCAACTCGGCATTGATGGCCGCCTTGGGATCCGCCAGCAGGCTGGCGCGAAATTCGCTGTCATCCGTGGCCTTGTTGATCAAGTGCGCACGGACTTCCTCCGGTGATTTCCATTCTGAAAAAGGTTTGCTCATCAGACGACCCTCTGTAGTTGATGGTGAAGCCTAGTAGCAGCCACCCTGGGACTCCGGAGCGTCGCAGGCTGTTTCGCACATGCCTGCTCCTCCCCCGCCGCTCATGGCCTTCATGTCCGCACGGCTGATCCGGGGCGACGGCGGCAGCACCAGGTGTACGGCCGTGGGGCTATCTTCCAGCACCGAGACCGAAAGCCGCTCCGGGATGGTGACGTCCAACTCGGCATTGATCGCGGCTTTGGGGTCCGCCAGCAAGCTGGCGCGAAATTCGCTGTCATCCGTGGCCTTGCTGATCAAGTGCGCGCGGATTTCCTCCGGTGATTTCCACTCTGAAAAAGATTTCTTGCTCATTAGACGATCCCCTTTATTGTTTTAGTGTTTTTGGGCTATCAATAACTTTTATTGCACTATTTCTAGTACACTTACCAGAATATAACACTGATTGCAAGTAAAAAAATTGATGCTGGATTATGGACAGCCTTTGATTCCGTCAACGAATGACGGAACACAGACGGGAATGATGGAAGGCGGCAGCGATCATGGCCAACGCCTGACTGAGACGATGGGTTCCGCCGACAGTGGGAGCGCGCGTTGTCGCAGGAACCATGCGGATGATGAGGGAAGCCCCGGTCAGCCCTCAGATGGATCTAGGCCGAGGCTTTTGCCAGATCCGTCAGGGATTTAAAGCCCTCCGGGTCGTGAATGGCCATTTCCGACAACATCTTCCGGTTCAGGCCCACGTTGGCCTTGGTCAGCTCATGGATAAACCGGCTGTATGATAATCCATGCGCTTTGACCGCGGCTGAGATCCTGGCGATCCAGAGTCGTCGAAAATCTCTTTTTCGATGGCGTCGGCCGATGTACGCGTAGACTTGGCCTTTATCGACGGATTCCGTTGCTGTGCGAAACAGTTTGCTCCTGGCCCCATACTGCCCCTTGGCCAACTTCAGCCGTTTGTTTCTCCGGCGGCGAGTCTGCGGCCCTCCTTTGACACGTGACATGACGGCTCCTTCGTTTTCAGAATCGTGACCTGATCTTGCTCTCTCCGAACCGGCTTGGCCGACGTCGCGTCCCACCCTGTCCCGCAGACAGGACACTCGTCCGCGGCCCCACCCGGTTTCGACGGATCAACCCCTCAGGAATAGGGTAACAGTCTCGACAGCGAGGCCTGATCCGGTTTCGCCACCACCACCGATTCGCCCAGGCGACTTTTCCGTTTGGCGTTTTTCGTGGTCAGGATATGGCGCAATCCCGCCTTTCGCCTGAGAAATTTTCCGCTCCCCGTGCGCTTAAACCGTTTGGCTGCTCCCGAATGACTTTTCAGCTTCATGCGTGCCATTTCCACGTCCCTCTAATTCTTGGGCACCACAATCATGTACAGGTTGCGCCCTTCCATCCTGGGTTCCATTTCAATCGTGCCCACGTCCTTGATCTCTTCCCGAATCTTTCCCATGGCCGACCGGCCCAGTTCCTGATTGGCCATTTCCCGGCCTCGAAACATGACCGTCACTTTGGTTTTGATCCCTTCCTCCAGGAACTCCATTATCCGGCGAACCTTGGTCTCAAGGTCATGTTTGTCGGTTCGCGGACGAAGCTTGATTTCCTTGACCTGCGTCGATTTCTGATGCTGGCGTGTTTTATGTTCTTTCTTGCTCTGTTCGTACTTGAATTTTCCATAATCCATAATCCGGCACACCGGCGGCGTGCTGGTGGGCGCAACTTCCACAAGATCATGGCCGCCCTCATGCGCCCGCTTGAGCGCCTCGGACGTCTTGAGGATCCCCAGTTGCTCACCTTCTGATCCAATCACCCGGACTTCGGGGACCCGGATCAGGTGGTTCACACGATGCTTGGGCGTGACCGTCCTACCCATCAGTGAACAGATGAACCGGTCTGTGATTCTGCTGGCATATCCTGTCGAATCAGATCAAGCACCTCGGTGATGGACAACGTCCCGACGTTGGTCCCACTGCGTTTGCGCACGGAGACCGATTGCGCTTCCCGTTCCCGGTCTCCCACAACGAGCATATACGGAATCTTGGCTTTTTCCGCTTCCCGGATTTTGAGCCCAACTTTTTCTTTTCGCAAGTCCGTCGAGACGCGCACCCCGTCGGCCGCCAAGCAGTCCCGCACGTGTGACGCATACGCCGCCTGTTTGTCCGTAATCGGCAGCACGATGGCCTGGACCGGGGCCAGCCACGTCGGAAACGCGCCGGCATAATGTTCAATCAGAATGCCGAAGAACCGTTCGATGGACCCCAGCAGCGCCCGGTGAATCATGATCGGCTGGTGCGCCGCGCCGTCTTCCCCGATGTAGGACAACCCGAACCGCTCGGGATTATTGAAGTCGATTTGCACGGTCGAACACTGCCAGGCCCGCCCCAACGCGTCATGGATTTTCAGATCGATTTTCGGTCCGTAAAAGACCCCTTCTCCGGGGTCAACCTCATAGGGAAACCCGCTGCTTTTCAGCGCGGCTTCCAGGGCTTCCGTGGCCTGCTCCCACTTTTCCGCGGCGCCGACGGCTTTGTCCGGTCGCGTGGAGAGATACAACGCGAACTCCGTAAAGCCGAACCGCCGGAGAACGTCCATCGTGAAATCCAGGACCTTTCCGACTTCGGCTTCGATCTGATCCGGGCGGCAGAAAATATGCGCGTCGTCCTGGGTGAATCCCCGGACCCGCATGAGGCCGTGCAGCACCCCCGACCGCTCGTATCGATAGACCGTGCCCAACTCCCCATAGCGCACGGGAAGTTCCCGATAGCTGCGCAAGTGCGACTTATAGACCATGATGTGAAACGGACAATTCATGGGCTTCAATTGGTAATCGCCCGCCTCGACGGCCATGGGCGCGAACATGTTCTCTTTGTAATAGTCCACGTGCCCGCTGGTTTTCCATAACTCCAACCGGGCCACGTGCGGGGAATAGATCAGTTCATAGCCGCGCTTCACGTGGCTGTCGCGCCAGAAGTTTTCGATCAACAGCCGAACCAGCGCCCCCTTGGGATGCCAGAGGATCAGGCCCGGCCCCGTGTCGTCGGGACTGCTGAAGAGATCCAGTTCCTTGCCGAGTTTCCGGTGATCGCGGCGTTTAATTTCTTCGAGCTTTTGGAGATGGGCGTCCAGTTCGGCCTGAGTGGGGAACGAGGTCCCGTAAATGCGCTGGAGCATGGGATTGCGTTCATCCCCTCGCCAATACGCGCCGGCGGCGTTCAACAATTTCAAGGCTTTGACCTGACCGGTGGCGCCCACGTGCGGCCCCCGGCACAAGTCGATGAAATTGCCCTGCCGGTACAGCGAGACGGATGCATCCTCGATCTGCTCGAGAATTTCGACCTTGAAGGCTTCCCCTTTTTCCCGAAACAGTTCGATCGCGTCTTCCTTCGACATCTCCAGGCGGTGCACGGAATAATTTTCCTGAATGATCTCGCGCGCCCGCGTCTCTATTTTTTCGAGATCCTCCGGCGTGAACGGCCGGTCAAAGGCAAAGTCATAATAGAAGCCTTCGTGAATGGCCGGTCCGATCGTCAGATTGGCCGAAGGGAACACGTCCTTCACGGCCTGCGCCATAATATGGGTGCTGCTGTGGCGATAAATTTCCTTCCCGTCGTCCGACGCAAAGGTGACGGGTTCCAGGGTGGCGCTCCTGGTCAGGGACGCGCTCAGGTCACCGGGTTGCCCGTCAATCTTCACGGCGAACACCTCCGGCGGAAGCGGCCCCGTCATCTCCGTCAAGGCCTCGCGCGCCGTCACTCCCGGCCGAAACGCTTTCGTCCCCGTCCCCGGCAACGAGATTTCGATGTGTTCGCCCTGAATCTGTTCGGCTTCAATCGAAACAGCCATGCTCCTGCAACTCCCCTCATCGGCCTCTCCCGGGTGGAAGAGGGTGGTAGGCGCGGGCGGTATTGAACCGCCGACCTCTACCGTGTCAAGGTAGCGCTCTCCCCCTGAGCTACGCGCCTATCACAAACTGGCTATGCTAGAGGAGCCTCTCGCATCCTGTCAAGAAATCCAGGATTCCCTCGCCCCACGTTAGGAAGCTGGTAGAAGCTTCTGTGCTGTACCGAGACATTGTTTGACATTCGTACGAACACTGGATACCGTTTTGTCAAGTCCAACCTGTCTTTCACGCAATTCCAACACCTGCGTATCAGAACGACAATGGCGAAAGCTTACGATCCGCTCGATTATGAAAACTTGGCCCGTAGCGTAGTAACAGCCCTTTTGGAATCGGCCTCTACCGCTCTCCCGCCCACCGAAACATTTTCTGGCTCCGGCGTGTATGCCCTCTATTACACGGGCTCTCTTCCTTTCTATTCGCACATTTCTTCATCGGATTTGCATAAGCCGATCTATGTCGGCAAAGCAGTCCCGACCGGTGCCAGAAAAGGCAGCCGCGGGGGAGATTCCGATTTAAGTACCGAACTCTATCGACGCTTGCACGATCACGCCAAATCCATCGACCAGGCCAAGAATCTGGCCTTAGTGGAGTTTCGGGTTCGCCATTTAGTGGTGGTGCCGGTATGGATCACGTTAGCGGAACGATTTCTCATCGATCATTTCAGGCCGGTGTGGAATACCGTGATTGAGGGCTTCGGCAATCATGATCCCGGGCGTGGCCGCCGCGCTATGAGGCGCCCCCGCTGGGATATCGTCCATCCGGGACGCTCCTGGGCGGCGAAACTCAAAGCCGTTGAGACGGTAGAGGAGATAGTTCGACTTATTGACACACAGGCGGGATAACTCAAGGCACTCGAAGCTCAACCGCGGTTTCATATAATCGCGTTCGCTGAGTCACCGTCCCGTTCCTGACCGACGAGTTGACGATGCTGTTGCCCGTGCGCTTCTTGCGCACCTCATGTAGGGCAACGATCTCAAATCCCTCTTGTTCCGCAATCTCGGCAAACAGCTTGTCCGTCTGAAACTCTATGCCTTGCAGAATGTTGTTGCCGATGACAACGACAACCTTTCCTCCAGGCCGCATACGGGTTCGCGTGAGCGCGCAGAAGAGTTGACAATCGTTAAAGTAAGTCGCGGCGTAGTTTGCCCACCCGCGCCCGCCATAGGCACCTTTCTCCGCGTGGCACACCCTGAGGTCTTCGAGTTGTTCGGCTAAATGGGGCAGGGGCGGCCGTAACGCAACCTCCGGTCCGGACCGAACCGTCTGCCAAAATTGACCGAAGCTCTTGTGTTCAATGGTCTTCAGATCGGACGATGTGTTCACCATCCCGAGCCAGAACAGATGCGGCCTCGTGTTGCGAATATAATGGTAGTTATTGAGATATGGAGGCGAGGTAATGAGCACGTCGATACTGTTCGGTCTGACTCGCCGGGCGTGGTCCAAATACGACAAGGAATGCACCGTTACTTGCGGCATCCGCTTGTGTTTGCTCATCCACCTTTGGAACGTGACGATATCCTCGTGCATTTCGCGCAACTTGCGCTTCACAATGCTAAACACATCGGCATGCTCGATGTTGGGTTTTCCGGCACCAGCCCGCGTTCCAAGACTCGGTTCGTACGAGTAGTTCGAGAAGCTCACCATGACGGCCCCGAAAGCCACCTGAAACAAATCCGTGACCCAATCCGTCGTTTCTTGCGCAACAAAATCCTGACACGCCAGAACTTGCCGCTCCACCTCTGGACTGAAAAACGGGACACGGCTGGAAAACCCCTTCGGAGGAAGAGACGCAGCCCTTTCGTCAAGCGACAGTTTTTCCTCGCCGTATTCTTCGAAGCGGTCGAGCGTCGCTGCCAGTATGTCTGTATCGTAGTGAGCAGCTCGGGCCTTTGTCTGACATGCCAACGCCGCGTACGGATTGATCTCAAATCCGGTCGCATCGCATTCATATTTGAGGGCTTCAATCAACGTCGTGCCGACGCCGGCAAACGGATCCAAAACCCGCAACCTGTGGCGCTCACGTCTCATGCCTTCGAGCACCCCTGCGACAAACGACCCAGAAAATCCAGCGATCCAGGGGGTCCAGCGATGCAGGGTCCGGTCGTGATTCTCGGAAAAAGCCGTATCGCGAAAGTCCGAGATCGGCAGCTGGTATTGCACCACCGCTTCGGCGACGGCTGGTTCTTCACGGGCGACGGCTTCCATCAGTCTGTCATCACGAGCGCCTTTTCCAACCAGCCATGTTTCGAGTGCGCTACGCAAAAAGCGCCACTCCCTTCCTACCTTCTGTGATGGAACCCGTCGGGTCCGAGCCATCTCCCCAAGCGTCTTTTCACTTACGCGAATAAAGGCCGCGGCCTCGGCGCGAGTAAGGATCTCAGCAGTTCCTGTATCTTCTTTTATCATCTCTTAAATTCCCTTTACTTTCCAGAAATGTACTTTATCATGAAGCTGAGGATTGTCAAGCGGATAGGTCGAATTGGTAGTGCCCTAATTTGAAATGGGGGTGTGAGGCTTGCGATTCGACGCATGGACATCCGCATCGTCAAGTTCTGCCGTTCGATCAAGCTGGTGGAAATATCCTGAACATTGGGTCGTCCAGCACGGCTTCATTCCGAAGAACAAGGCCTTAAATAGATCGTCCTTGGCATTTTCACTGCCTACTTGTTCATCGTTGGTGTGACCAGATGTGGCACAAATTTTGCCCCCTTGTGCTTTTTTTCTGTCAGACTATACTTCTTCGTATTGACTTTTAGTATGATAAAATTAACAGGAGGGGGGTGATGTTTTGAATGATGAGTTGAAAATAGGTGACAGCATATGGATACCCTGCGAAGTAAAAGAAGGGAACTTTTCAAATGAGCGGTTTGTTCATATTCCATTTTCATCAGGTTCATGGGATGGCTTTGTTGACGTGACAGCACTCATGGACGCACCAGAAACAGGGGAAACGTATGTGCTTGGTTCGATTATGGAAATCATTGAAAGCGAAATCCTAGCTGCTGTGCCAGGACACGCGATTAATGCCAGCCCTGTGAAGGCGTCTATTGAGAAGGTACGCCCTGTTGATTCTGTCCCGTCCTGAAATCATTAAATGCCTTGAAAGTAACGCCCTGCGTTTTGATCCTCATGTTTCAGAGGATAGGGTAAAGCAGGTGTCTATTGACCTTCTGCTTGGGCGACAATTTACCACTTTCAAGGATCCGCCTGATTACCTTCACACAGTCAAGATAGACCCTTCCATCGGGTCATCAAAGGATCTCTGCGAACACCGAGTGGGGGACGAATTTACGTTACACCCAGGAGAGTTTGTTCTTGCGCAAACACTCGAACGTGTCCAGATCCCCGGCTCGCTCATGGGATTTGTTGAAGGTCGAAGCAGCTACGCACGGTTTGGCCTAACCGTCCATCTTTCTGCTCCAAAGATCGATCCAGGTTTCACTGGTCACATTGCCTTAGAAATGGCGAATTTTGGAAAACTGCCCGTAACGCTCCGTGCCGGCATAGATAGCCCTGCTCAGCTTATCCTCGCTCAAATTTCATCACCACTTGGCCCGTCTGAACAATACGGATCACAACCAACAGATATTTATCAAAATCAAGAATTTCCTCTTCCTGGGCCTAAACAACCAAAGTCATAATTCTGTTCCTCTTCACCCACAACCTCGCCCCCATTTCAAATTAGGACACTACCGGTCGAATTGGGCACTGTTGACAGCGGATAGTCTCACACGCACTAAGAGGAAAGTTCAAAGTAGCACAACCATACCCATCCTAAGGTATCCAGCACAGAACAATCTGGGCATGAGCCGTAAAAGCCCAGGCAAAGGTGGTCTAGGAGGATTCAAGCCGGTTGGCGGGAACGACGCGGCACGGGGATGCGGTAGGCCTTGATTTTTTTGCGCAAGGTGTTTCGATTCATGCCCAGAAGCTGCGCGGCTTGAACCTGATTGCCGTTCGTTTCACGAAGCGCGTGCCGGATCAACGGCCGTTCCACCGCCTGGATGAGGGTCACGTGCAACCCCTTGGCCGAACTCGCTTTCATGGCGTGAACAAACTCGCCGAATTTCAACTCGACGTAATCTTCGAGCGTCACGTCCGGGAATGCCTGTACCCCGCGCTTGGCGTCCCGCCCATCGCCCTTGCCGAGGAGCCAGATCATGGTGTCCACGGCCTCCGGAACGGAAGGCGGCCCCGCGATAATCAACGTGTTCGACACGTCGATGGCATGCGGCAAATTCCTGAGCGCCTCCCGCGACGTCTTTTCAGCAAGGACCAACCCGTCGATCGGCGCTTTGTGAACCTCCTGTTTGACCTGCTGGAGATGCTCGACCGCCACCACGCGCACGCCTCGCCCATCCCGCCGGGCCTGCAAAGCCTTCCCGGCCGGACCGCCCACCACGACGATCTGCCTCACTCGCGACATGGTCCTTCCCCGTCGAAACCGTGGCCGGCCAGCGCGTCTTTCATGCGAACCCCATCAACGGACACAGGAGGCGCAGGGTGAGCCAGACGAGGCCGGCCCCGATGATATTCAAGCACACCCCGGCTCTCAGCATGTTCGGCAGCGGGATGAATCCCGTGCCGTAGACAATCGCATTCGGCGCGGTCGCGACCGGCATCATAAACGCAAGGCTGGCCCCCAGACAAACCCCCAGCGTCGGGGGAACGGGAGAAACCCCGGCCGCGGTGGCGATGGAAATCACCACGGGCACGAGCATGCTCGTGGACGCGGTATTCGAGACAATCTCCGTGATGACCAGCGCCGTGCCGATGGCGACGGCCGTCAGGGTCCACAACGTGTTGCTCCCCAAGAGCGCCACCAGACTTTCTCCGATGATCCCGGCCAAGTGGGTTTGCACCATCAGATGGCCAAACGTCAGGCCCCCGCCGAACAACAGGATGGTGCCCCAATTGATGTTCGCCGCCTGGCTCCAGCTCAACGTGAATTCCCCGGCCTTGAAATTGAGGGGCAGCACGAACAGCAGGCCCGCGGCGAAAATCGGAACCATTTCCTTGGGAAGACGGGCATTGATGAACGTCACCACCTCGGCATCCCGTCCCACCGCGACCCCCAACAGCCCCGGACCGACCCAACATCCCACGGCCAGCATCAACGCGATGCAGGTGTTCCGTTGGCCGCGCGTCCACGGTTCCTCCCGGTGGCGAAGAGTCCGAAGATGCTCGCCCAGGTCGGGGAACGCCCGCGGCAGCGGGTGCAACCAAAAGAGCACCGCGGCAATGCCCAGCCAAAGCGCCCCCGCGAGCGGCAGCCCGATGGCCATCCAATCGAAAAACGAGATGGAAATCCCCGCCTGTTGTGAAAGCAGGCCCACGCCGATGATATTCGGCGGCGTGCCGATCATGGTCGCAATCCCCCCGGCCGCGGACCCATAGGCCAATAACAGAAGCACGCCGGGCTCATGGGCCCCGGGCTCTTTCCGGGACCCGCGAATGGTCGAGAGAAGGCCAAGCGCGATCGGCACCATAATCGCCACGGCCGCGGTGTTGCTGATCCACATGGACAGCACCGCGGTGGCGAATCCCATGACCCCGAATATCCCGACCGGCCTGGCCGTGATCCGCTTTCGGGACAACAGCCAGACGGCAAACCGCCGGTCCAACCCGTGCACCACAAAGGCTTCGGCCAAAAAGAAGCTGCCGATAAAGAGAAAAATGATCGGGTGGGCAAACGTCGCCAGCACGTCCTTGGCCGACCCCAACCCCATGGCAATACACAGGGCCGCGCCGACCAGCGACGTCACGGCCAGGGGAATGGCTTCCGTGGCCCAACTCACCACGACCCATACCAGAATGGCCGAGAGGGTATGAGCCGAGGCCGGCAGGCTGGAAAACGGGTTGAGATACACCAGGAGCGCCAACACGGGCGCCGCGTACAGGCCGATCCGTTGCCTCATTCCCGTAGGGGACGACCCATGCCGGTGTGCGGTTTTCATGCGGAGACGACTGCTCGTACGATTCCCGGACCCTGTTATGCGTTTATGGGACGACGTCAAAGCGCATTTGCCGGAAGTGGGAGTCCAGTGTCAAAGCCCGACGAATCCGCAACTCTCGCATCACGACGAAACTGCAACAATCGGTAAAGGAGAAATCCTTGTCCCGATAGCGGAAGAAGAGCGCCCGCGCGCGGTCTCTTCGCGATTCGTCAATCGACTCGATCCGTAGTCGAGCCGAGCCTTCGACTTGCAGCCACCACGCTTCAGCGGCATCGAGCCCGAGGCGGAACCGGATGGTGGTCAGCGTCTCGTCGATCACATAATCCGTTGTCGTCAGCATGCCGCCGGCCGATAACCATTCATCCCGAGCTTCCCGCGCGGCCGACCCCGCCCGGTCGCGGCGATCCGCCATCGCGACCCAGGCCGCCGTATCGACAAACATGTGCCTCACCGGTACAGCACCTCGTCATGCCGTACGGCAGCATCTCCGGATCCAGACGCACCAATAGCCGGGGCCTGATAGAGCGTATCCGATTCCAGCGGGATACGGTCGAGCGGAGGACTGTCAACCGGGACAATATCGAAAGCCGGGCGACTTCTATACAGAACGGTAAACCGCTCCCCATGCCGCACCTTTTCGACCACATCAGACAACCGCTCCCGGAGTTGTTTCGCATTGATCATTTCTGGCATCGGGGCACCTCCTGAAGATTAACTCAAGTTAATCTTTTTTTGAAGCCGGGTCAAGCATCCGAGCCGCCGAGAGCACAGCCTGTGCGATTCATCTGTCATCTCATGGCATTTCGGTAAATTGTGCGATTCATCCGTCGCCTACTTTCCCGCTGCCATGACAGCGGGTATAATTTCATCCATTCAACCCCACCTTCACGGAAGGAGTCAGAAACATGAAACGTCTTCTGTTTAGTGTTCTGGTGACCATCCTGTTCTCCGGCACGGCTCTCGCCGAAACGCTCCCCCCGCATACCGCCAAAATCGGCGAGGGGGTCTACAGCTTCGGGAACCCGGCCAATGCCTATTTTTCGATGTTTGTGGTGACGAACGAGGGAGTCATCGCCATTGAATCGGTGAATACGAACCATGCGACGGACATGGTCAACACCATCAGGGCGGTCACAGACCAGCCGATCCGGTATCTCCTGCACAGCCACAATCACTGGGACCATGCGAGCGGCGGACAGGTGTTTCATGATGCCGGCGCGACCGTCATGGCCCATGAGGAAGCCTCTCGATGGATGAAGGCGAACCCCGGTCCGGACATGATGGTTCCCGACGAAAGTTGGTCGGGCACTCGCAAAGATCTCACCTTGGGCGGCACCGTCCTGGAATTGCATTATCTGGGGATGAATCATGGCCTGGGCATGACCGTCTTCCGCCTCCCCAAAGAAAAGATCGTCTATATTGCCGATCTGGTCGACCCGCAGGCGGTTCTGTTCAACATCGTGCCGGATTTCAACATCAGGGAATGGGAGCGGTCCCTGAAAGAAATCGAGCAAATGGATTTCGACAAAGCGCTCTATGCGCACAGCGGGAAAGCGCAGCCGCTCTTAGGGGGGACCAAACAGGAGGTGAGAGAATATATCCAATTCCTTCAGGACATCCGCAGCGCGATCTATGCGGAATTTCAGAAAGGGACGAATTGGATGATGATTCCGCATGCCGTGAAGCTTCCTCAATATAAAGACTGGTGGATGTATGAAGAATGGTTGCCCATGAACGTGTGGCGCGTTCTGCTGGACGATTCGATGGGCCCGTTTCCCTGGAGACCAAATCCGTAGGTCGGATGCACGAAGCTCGCGCGCGCTTTCAGAACCCCGTAAGAATGAACACCCCGTTTCAACAATCCTGCGACCGGATTCTGGCGCCCCTGTTTGAGGCCCTGACCGCTCCGGGCGCCCAGCCCCTGATCCTTGGGCCACATGGCCCCGGTCTCGCGTTCATCCTGAGCCTGTTGAGAATGGCGGGGGACGAGGCCTCGGCTTCCGAGCGACCGTTCCAGGGCGTCATTCCCCACAACTGGCTCATTGTGACTCCGACCCGGGAAGAGGCGGAATCGCTCTGCCAGGACGTCGCGTTTTTCTTTGATTTCTTCAACCTCCCCGCCGAATCCCTGGCGTTTTTCCCGGACCGGGGCCAGACCCCGTATGAAGCCGATGCTCCGTCCATCGACCTCGTGACGCAACGCATGCGGACCCTGTTTTACCTGCAAGCGCATCGTCCCCAGGTTGTCGTCACCACCCCGCAGGCCGCCTTGCAGTACCTGGTCCCCCGGTCCGTTTTCGCCCAAGCCTGTTTAACCCTCAAAGCGGGCGGCGTCATCGAGCGGGAATGCCTGCTTCGTCATTTGCTGCGGACCGGGTATCGGCGCGTGTCCGTGGTGGATATTCCAGGAGAATTCAGCATTCGCGGCGGCATCGTGGACGTCTTTTCCACTGGCGCGCCCGAACCCTACCGGATCGAGTTTTTGGGCGATACCGTCGAGTCCACCCGCCGGTTCGATCCGGCCACGCAGGAATCCACCGAATCCGTTCTCTCCGCGGTGCTCCTGCCCGCCCGGGAATATCTGCTCCCGGCCGAGGAAGCCGACGCCTCGCTTGCCGAGATCCCGCCGGATGCCGAATGGCGATTGCCGGACAGCCACCCGTCCATGGACACCCTGTTGGATTACTTTCCGGGGTCGCCGTTCGTGGTCATGGATCGCCCGCTGACCCTGGCCCGGCAAGCACGGGAATGGGCAGAGCGGCTGCAGACGGCATGGGAAGAGCACAACGCCACGGGTGACGGAGTGCCATATCCGGGTCCCGCTCAACAGGCCGCGGACTGGGACGAGTTCCTGTCGATCCTGGGTCCGTCTCTGGCGTGTGACGTCGTCTCTCCCGCCGAAGGCCCCTGGAACCCGGTCATCGACCTTCCGCTCCAGTCGGCCAGGAGCGCGGGCTTGGGGCTTCGCGGCACGTCCTTTCGCGAGACCCTGGCGATCCTGGAACGGCTTCGCCGCGACGGGCCGGTCGTGGTCGTGGTTCGCTCCTCCGGACAAGTCGGACGCTTATCCGGGTTGTTCGCCGAACACCACGCCCCCGCGACCGAACGGAATCCTTTCCCCGACTTTCCCTCTTCTTCGGAACGCCTGCCGTTTTATATCGCGCAAGGGTTCCTCTCGTCGGGGTTCGTGGCGCCGTCGTGTCCGTTCACGGTGGTCACTGAAGAAGATCTGTTCGCCAAGATTGCCCGGCATCGTCCCCAGCCCAAAAGCAAAACCGCCACCTTCCTGTCCTCGCTGGATGATCTGAACGCCGGGGATTACGTGGTCCACGTGCAACATGGAATCAGCCGGTACAAGGGGCTTCGGCGCCTGTCCGTACAAGGCTTTGAAAGCGACTACCTCATTCTGGAATTTGCCGGACGGGATACGCTCTACGTGCCACTCGACCGGTTGACCCAGGTCCAAAAATACCGGGGCAGCGATCACCTGAGACCGACTCTCGACAAATTAGGGGGCGCCGCGTGGGCCAGGACCAAGGCGCGCGTCAAAAAAGCCATTGAAGACATGACCGACGAACTCGTCGGATTGTACGCCGACCGGGAAGTCGTCACGCGGCAACCGTACCAGGAGGATGGCGCCTTGTCCCATGAATTCGATGCGGCGTTCGATTATGAAGAAACCCCCGACCAGCTCAAAGCCATCAACGACATTCAACGGGACCTCCGGCTGCCCAAACCCATGGACCGGCTGGTGTGCGGGGACGTCGGGTATGGGAAAACCGAAGTGGCGATGCGCGCGGCGTTCCAGGCCGTCCAGGACAACCGCCAGGTGGCGGTGCTGGTGCCCACCACCCTCCTGGCCCAACAACATTCGGAAACGTTTACGCGCCGGTTCGCGCCGTTTCCCATCCACGTGGGGACGCTTTCCCGGTTTCAAAGTCCCAAGGAGGTCAAAGCGGTGTTGTCCGATCTCGCATCGGGCGTCGTGGATATCGTCATCGGCACGCACCGGCTCCTCCACAAACACGTGCGGTTCAAAAACCTGGGCCTGGTCATTATCGACGAAGAGCAATGGTTCGGCGTTCGTCATAAAGAACGGCTCAAACAGCTTCGCACGCAAGTCGACGTGTTGACGCTCACGGCCACCCCCATCCCGCGCACGCTGCAAATGGCCTTTTCCGGCGTCCGGGATCTGTCGGTCATCGACACACCCCCGCCCGGACGCCTGGCCATCCGCACCCAGGTTGTCCGGTTCAATTCCCATCTGATCCGGGACGCGATCCGCCGGGAACTGGCGAGGCAGGGGCAGGTGTTTTACGTGCATAACCGGGTCGAAACCATTGAGCGGACGGCTGCCTGGCTTCGGGAACTTGTGCCCGAAGCCCGCCTCGTCATGGCCCATGGGCAGATGAATGAACACGTGCTCGAAGGCGTCATGCTGAAATTTTTTCACGGCGAGGCGGACGTCCTGCTGGCGACTTCGATTATTCAATCGGGATTGGACGTACCGCGCGCCAATACCATCCTGGTGGACCGGGCCGATCTGCTCGGACTGGCCCAGCTCTATCAACTGCGGGGGCGCGTGGGCCGGGCCGGGGACCAGGCCTATGCGTATTTCTTTTTCCCGAACGAAGAGATCCTGAGCACCGATGCCCAACGGCGGCTCCTGGCCGTTCAGGAATTTGCGGACCTGGGTTCGGGGTTTCGCATCGCCGCCGCGGACCTGGAAATTCGAGGCGCCGGCAACCTCCTCGGCAAACAACAATCCGGCAACCTTGCCGCGGTGGGATTTGATCTGTATATGCAGATGGTGGAAGAAGCCGTGCAGCGACGGCAAGGCGAACCGGTGGAAGAAGAGATCGAGCCGGCGTTGCACGTGCCCGTGTCGGCCTTCATCCCCGACGACTACGTCGAGGACGGTCATCAACGCTTGTCCTTGTATAAACGGCTCTCGGCCAGTCAGACGATCGGCGATCTCGCGCTGCTGCACGAGGAGACGCAGGATCGCTACGGGACACCGCCCGAACCGGTGGAGCAGTTGTTTGAAGTGATGCAAATTCGCCTGCTGGCCAAGAAGCTGAAGGTGGCGTCGCTGGAAGCCGCGAAGGGAACCGTGACCGTGGCCTTTGCGCCCGGCGTCACGATTCCTCAGGCGCGCCTGGATTGGCTCATGCGCTCTTCGGAAGGCCGGCTTCAATTTCTCTCGCCGGTGTCCTTTGCCATTGCCATGGACCTTGATGATTGGCCGAGCGTGGCGGCCGTCCTGACGACGACGTTGAACGGCCTGTTGGATGGTTCACCGGAAACACTGGCCCCCTCCGTCTCATGATGCGCTTTCTTCGCCGGTACCGTTCTTCATTCCATCTCCGTCGGGCGCGACGCGCGCCGGGAACGACGGTCGTGGTGTCGATCGTCCTGGGCGTGGTTGCGTTTCTTGTCCCCGCGGCGCCGGCCCAATCCCCGACCGGGCCGGGGACACGCGCCGGAGACACGCCGCTGGCGGACGGCATCGCCGCCATCGTCAATACGGAAATTATTACGGTTTCCGAAGTCCAAACGGAAATGGCGGATCAAACCTTTCGCTTGAAAGCCCGGTACGACGGAGACGAACTCAAGGAACGTCTCGCTCAGAAACGACATGAAGTCCTGAACCGGATGATCGAACACAAGCTCCAGCTCCAGGAAGCCAAGGCCAAGAGCGTGACGGTCAGCGATGAGGAAGTGGAGCAAACGTGGGATCAACTGCGCGGGAATCCCGCCGGGTTCCCGCCGGCGGCTTTGCAATCAAAGGCCGCCCTTCGCGAGGAATTGATGGTCCGGCGCGTCAGGGATATGGAAGTTCGCCGGGGGATTTTCGTCTCTCCCGAAGAAATCCGCGCCTCCTATGCAGAGCAGCAACGGCAATTGACGTCTCCCGGTCAACACCACATCCGGCAGATTCTGCTGATGCCGAAGCTGGATGAAAATATGGATACGCTGAAAGCTCGGGCTGAGGTGCTGATGAGTCAACTCGACGAGGGCAGGAGCTTTGAGAAATTGGCCGAACTGTTTTCCGATGGGTCTGAAAGCGTCCTGGGCGGCGACCTGGGGTTCGTGACGAAAGAAGCATTATTGGCGCCCCTGGGCAAAGCCCTGGACCAGCTCAAGACGGGGGAAGTCAGCCCGCTGATCGAAACGGAAATCGGGGTTCATATTCTCCGGCTTGAGGAAAGCCGGCCCGGCGTCACGCAGCCGTTTGAGCAAGTGAAAGACGCGATCGCGAATCAGTTGTATCAAAAGAAACTCATGGAATCCCATGACGCCTGGATGTCCTCGTTGAAAAATAAGGCCTACATCGAAATCCGGTTTTCCTCCTAGGTCCCGCTTTCTTGCCGATCCCGGCCGGCGGGCATTACATGGCGTTGTTGTGCCGGGACGCAGCCGTCACCCGGAATCGCTCCACGATTCATAGCGCGCTCTCAGGGCGTTCCACAGTTCCTGCCGGCCCTCGTTCGTCTTTGAGGAGTACCCCACCACCTCGTCATGACTGTCCACCCCCAGGGTTTGACACACCCGCAACAGACCCGGCCGGCGCCGGCCCCGCGACAGTTTGTCGATCTTTGTCACCACGACGATGGGGCGATGCCCGAGATGGGTCAGCCATTCCAGCGTGGTCACGTCATGCTCTTGCACCACTCGCGCATCGACCAATTGGATCACGGCGCATAATTGCGCCCGATGCGTCAGATAGCGCTCGATCATCGGCCCCCATTGTTCACGAACCGACCGGGCGGCTTTGGCATAGCCATAGCCGGGCAGATCCACGAAAAAGATGGCGGGCAGAACCTGGTCGCTCGTAAGCACCCGAAAGAAATTGAGTGTTTGCGTCTTTCCCGGAGTCGTACTGACCTTGGCAATGCCCTTGCGGTTCAACAACGAATTGATCGCCGATGATTTGCCCACGTTGGAGCGGCCCACGAAGGCCACCTCGGGCAGGCGCTCGCGAGGATAGTGCGCCGGCTTCAGGCAACTCTTGACAAAGTCTGCTGACAGAATCTTCATGTGCGGAAGACAGACACCCGCGGGCGTCACGGTTTTCCGGATGCCCGTTTCATGGCCCGTTCCATTTCACGCCCGGCCTCGCGCTGTTTCACGGCTTCCCGCCGGTCGTAGTGCTTTTTCCCGCGCGCGACCCCCAATTCGACCTTGGCAATCCCGCGTTGATTAAAATACATGCGGAGGGGCACCAGCGTCAGGCCCTTCTGCTGAACTTTCGCGGTCAATTTTTGGATTTCTTTCTTGTGCAACAACAGCCCGCGGGAGCGCAAGGGCTCGTGATTCGTGATGTTCCCGTGACTGTATTCGCCGATGTGACAGTTATGCAGGATCGCTTTCCCTTCGGCCACCGTGGCATAGGCTTCGCGCAAGTTGACCCGGCCTTCCCGGAGCGACTTCACTTCGGTGCCTTTCAGGATCAGGCCCGCCTCGATCTTTTCCTCAATCGCATACTCGTGAAACGCCTTGCGATTGCTCCCGATCAGTTTGGTTGTTGCGTCTTGCGTCATGAAAGTATGCCGGCTTTATGGAGAAAAGAGACTGTAATGTTCACTTATTCGTTGCCATAATCAAGGGCTACCTACATCCTATCTGTCATTCCCGACATTTTTAATCGGGAATCCAGCGTCTTTTCTTTTTCTTCCCCTTTGTAAGTGGATGCATTTCCGAAGAGGGAATGCCGGTGGGGTAGAGTCGCCTGTCTATGGAGCACGGAGTTTCGCCGGCCCGATCATCAATTGACCCTCCTCCTCGCACGGCCTAGAATACCATTCCATGCACGCCTTTTCCTCCTCCCGGTCGGTCATCAGGGAAATTTCCCAAAGTCATGGATTTGCGGCGCGCCTCTGCGAATATCGTCTCCAAAAAGAGTGGAAAACGCTCGTGGGCGAGGTTGTGGCGGCCCATACCTGGCCGGCCCGCATCAAGTTTCGCAAACTGCACGTGGGCGTGGACAATTCTGTGTGGCTTCACCAGCTCCGCTATCTCAAGGCCACGTTGCTGGAGAACATTCAGGCGCGGATGGAAGAACTTCAGTTAGAGGATATTGTCTTCCGGATCGCTGAAATCCCCGAAGCCCGAGATGATGCCGTCGACGAGGTCATCGACCAGGCCCCTGTTTCGCCCGCCGCGCGGGAGACCGCCCGTGCATACACGCAAGGTGTCAATGACGAAGAATTACGGGACTCCCTTACCAGCGTCATTGCCCGGGCGCTGTCCGCGACGCAAAATGTCAAATAACTTCCTATGACAAGATGTAGAAAAATATCAAGAATCGTCAACTTACAGAGTGCCCTGATGCGACACTTGCGAACCATCTTTTGCAGCTTGGCCGTGCTGGTGCTGATAGGCATAGAGTCGACGGCATGCTTAGGTATTATTATGTATATCAGGGAAACATGGTTATGGATGATTTAGCTTATTTATTACTGTTTGCCACCGTTCCCTTGATCCTCGTCATTGGTGGAGCTTTTCTTTTTAAGCTTTTCGGGTTCTGAAGGATTATCTTCATCTCTGATAAGATCTTTGGAAAGAGCTAGAGTGCCTCCGATCAAGGCCATTAAGGGAGCTTCTAAAATATCCCACGCTTCTGTCGCTGTTAGTTTTTCTGTCCAACAGACCATGACCAGGAACATGAAAACGACAGCGAAATAAGCTGCGCCCATCAAAATCAGGACATTTGTTTTGATAACAACTTTCTTGCGATTTGGATTCGTGTTAAAAGGCCACATGATAGCACCTCATCCTTTTTATGATGATAGGATGTTAGCATAGTTTTAGGGTATTGATAAGTCTTATGGGCGATTGACGCTGCTAGGGATAGGAGGATTAAATGAAAATTAAAAGGGACACCAAAGGACAACCCTACATCGAATGGGAACAGGCAAAGGACATATACAAACGTGCGTGGATACAGGACAGACGTGGCGAGCAGGATTGGGCAGGGACTCGCTGGTATCTCAATGTCGTTCGGTGTGATGAGCGGAGGAATCCAGATGGCATTCCAGCCGACTTTCCCCTCTACAACAAGAAGTACAACAAGAAGTTATCTGACGAACAGATTCTCTTGGCTTTTGTGTACGCGACGAATGCTATCACTGGTGTACCAGGTTGGGATAAGCTGACATAAATCCCATTCACGCCGTTAAGTATGTAATTCCTGTGACTGCCGGTGAATCTCCTTGAGTTAATATATGGCACCTTCCACGCATTTGCAGGATTAGGTCCTACAGCCTATCTGGCCTTTTTTCTCGGTTACGTGTTCGTTGTGCTGATTGGAATATTTTGGGATAGCCGTCCAACAAGCACCAAACGGCAACATGACATTCGTGCCACTCTTGAAGGGGCCCTTGTCTTTGGGTTGTGGTACTTCCCTGCCATGCTCATCTTTCAGATTATTGCGGCAATATTTGAATCAATATTTGAACTGCTTGTTTGCCCGTATCGCTTCTGTTAACCCTGTCACGTTAACTCCATAAGTCCTGTATTTTTGTAAGCTTGGGTAAACAGGTATATAAGTGCCTTTGGAAAAGCTGGATGCGATTCTGGCGTCGTGTGGAACGAAGAAGCCATGCGTGACGGACAACTTCACAGCCTATTCCGCATTTCTGGTCTACACGGTGAAACCGGACAACAAGGGTCGCAATGGGGCGTTTGTGTCTCGATGCCAAGAACAATACCAGAAGCTAAGCGGCTTGGGATATCGGGAAATATGGGCGTGCGTCCAAAACTATCATGACTTGCTTAATGAAGCGCCTGACAAAGCCGACGGAAACTGAGAATGAAAAGACATTTTTATTTTGGATGTTGAGGAGAACCGGCCCTGGGATATGGAACTTTTCCCCACTTTACTCCTTGACCATGGTTTTTGAAAATCCTTAGGAACTGGGGAACAAGTTCTTCGAGTATTGCCAAGGCAGGTCGAAGCGAACCTTTATTTGAGCGACTTCTATCCGTTGAGCAGCCATGAAAGATCTGGTTTCGGAGCACGAGAAGGCGTCTAAATAAAATGGTCAAGTATTCGTCCAACTCTCTTCGCTTATGATCGTTATCCTGGTTCAATTTGAAGTTATGCAAACGACCTTTTTCTCTCCAATATATCTCTGACAGGAACGGGTTTTTTAACAGACTATCCATCTTTCGTTTGATGTGGATATCGTCCACTATTAACGACAAACTGCCGTCTTCTTTATCCAGTTTGCAAATCTGGCTTAAAAACCAATCAATATCCTCCATTTCCCCCTTTCGTGTTTCATGATGCCGCCCATACAGGGCATTGAATGCTATCCAATAAAAAATAAAGGGACCATGGTCATCGTCCCATTCTTGTTCTTTCAGGCTTTTGGCTCGGTCAATCCAGGATTGCGCCCGATGCAGTCGATCCCAGTAGCCCTGATTTTCGTAGGTTAGTTTCGGTATATGAGGCTTCTGGTACATGGTTAATGCGCCTAGAGAAATCCCCGAAGATGACCAAGGGCAATATCTCTTGCCTTTTTATAATATTCAGTTCCAGGAACACGAATTTTCCCTTGTTGCGGAAAGCATGTATAAAGAAGGGGCCACGGGATTCCACGGTTTTCTGACTGAACAACTTCTCCCTGGGTCGGAGTGGCGCATGTTCTATTCAACTCTCGGAAAAGTTCACATAATCCAATAAATGGCACTTTCCCCAAGGCGCACACTTTCTGTGGCTCTAAAGCGTTTAATTCTTCTTTCAAATGAGTGCCCACACATGATTTTATTAGCGGGATGCCAACTTTCTTTTTTTTATCCCTTCCTTCTCTGGTCGTTGCCCCTCGGCCAAATCCCGGAAACTTGGCCTCGGTCCAACACTTAACGGTATGAATAAAGTAAAAGCCTTTTTCCAGGAATTCATCGAGGAAGGATTGATCGGGAGACGAAGTATTTATTTGACCGAGTTCCTTCAAAATCGCATGTAGTTCTCTCCGTAAATTGTCCTCATCGTCGGACCAAAAACCTCCGAAGGGCTTTGGGGGATTCCAACCCAGAAAAAGCAGTTTTACCGGAGAGTTAATTTCCGGATACTTATACAACTTCGGGGGACGACAACCATACGGTGGATAGAAAATCTGCTGGTTGGGTATGCATTCATAGAACATTTGGGATTCCCAAATCTTTACAGATTTTATTGGCAAGCTGATCGTCAACCTCCGTATGCCGCGGCACCGCACTTCTGGTATTCAGCGTCGCGTTGCCCCACCACGAGTGGTTACCACCCTCCCGAATCAAATTGCAGCCGTGCTTTTTGAGATGTCCGATCAAGGCCCTTCGTTTCATACCTGGATTGCAACTTCCTGATACTCACTTTCAGCAATGCTGATTGCTTGCTGCCGATTCAATTCCAAGGCTTCGATCAGCGTGACGCGGAGGGCATCAAGCAATTCTTCTCTTGTCCTTTCTTGACAATTCACGCCGGGGATCTCTTCTATCCAGCCAATCCACCACTCCTGACGTTGCTGGATGAGTGCCGTGTACGTTTGGGCCATGTTTTCATCCTCCATTCCCGCATTTGGATCGACCTACCGACCAAAGCCTTTTAGATGAATCTCGTTTCCTGAAATGTCGGTCGGCCCGGTCACGATCCCTGCCAAATCATGGGCTAACTCAAACGCCGACCCCTTTGAGGGGCCATTGTCTTTTTCAAAGTAGACGTTAAGTGCCTCCCGGACCACTTCCGACCGGGTTGTTCTTCGCCGTTTGGACCTGGACAGGACTTTAGCATAGAGCGCTTCATCGAGTCTCAGTGTGAAGCTTTTCATGTTCCCGCCTTTTATCTTGATTTCACTCGCCCTACGGATATGAAAATTTGTAATTCATGCCCTGCTCGCTGTCAATGTCGCTTTCAAAGCCCGTCGTCAAGCACGCATCCGTTGGCGTCCCGATCCATGTTGACCAAAGTAGGCCACTGGCCTATATTCTTGTCGTGGAGTTTGAATGGGATGATGCCAAATGAGCAGAACGCGCGTCAGGATTGACCCCGACGATCCGCGGAGCCTGACCATGGGAAGAGTCGATTACAGGGTTCTGGACGGAACGACCGAACGGGACCTTGCCTTACAGCAGCAGCACGACGACAGTGAAGCGATGAGAGACATGGCGAGATACGCCCGGCGGGTTCGCAAGCGCCTGGGCCTCACGCAACTGGAGTTCGCGCGCCGCATCGATGTGCCGCAAGAGACGATCCGCAACTGGGAACAGGGGAAACGCTTCCCTACCGGCGCTGCCAGAACCTTGCTCAGAGTTCTCGACAAAGCTCCCGAGACGGCCTTACGGGTGTTGACCTGAGCGATTTGCGATGAAGGCCGACCGGATACCATTCCGGGTGAACCTGGTCGACCGGGGCGCATTGCCCCACCGTGAGGGGACACCACCTTCTCTCATCAGCCGGGAATGGGATCGAACCGGGCCAGGCCTGACGTCGGGTCCAACGATCGTGGGACCCTACAGATCCTCAACCCACAGCATGCGCTTTCCATAGCGGCTCACTGCCAACGAGGAACAGAATTTCCGGTCTGCGGTCACGACCCGTCCGTCGATGGCTTCAGCCAGAGCCAGGTACAGACAATCGTAGAAACTTCGCCTGGTTTGAATAGCCAGGGCAAAGGCAGGTTTCCTCAATCGTTCATTCGAGTGTTTTTGTAGGGGAACCCGATGCAGTTCGTTCAGGATGGCTTCTCCTTCTTCGGGAGCCAGGTCATTCCGGCGGATTCTTTTGGAGAGGACGTTACCGATTTCCAAATGAAAAAACGCCGGAACGTGAAGCGAAGCCTTCAACAACGGTAACCGGCCGGCCGCTTCGGAGTGAATTTCAGGAAGAAACCATTTGATCCCGACGCTCGCATCCACCACGTAGCGGGTCACCGGTCCCGCTCCTTTCGAATGATGCGCGTACTGTCACTGAACGTCCTGCCTGCCTGTTCCAGGGCTTTGTTCAACCTGGCAATCCGTTTCCACGCGCCTTCATAGTCGGGAACCGCTTCTTCCAGAATAGTCTTCACTTCCGATTGCAATGACCGGCCATGTTCCTTGGCCCGTTTCTTCAACCGCTCCACCAGCTTGTCATTCAGTTGCCGAACGAGAACCTGTGCCATGTCGCCCTCCTCAATCCATTCGATGCCTCCTCTGGTGATAGCAAAATGATAGCATGGTGCGCGTGGATGAGCAAGCAGGAACGGGTTCGCCGCTCCGCCGGGATGATACAACAGGGAAAGGCGGCATAAGGCATGTCCCGGGCTTTGACCCGGGATGCCGCGGCTACGAATTCAAAAGACCCTGGATGAATGACGGAAGGGGAAAAGAAATAGCTAGGAAGGGGCGAGGTCATCGAACAGGATCTGAAGGTTCTGGCGTTGTTCGGGGATTGATGGGGCGGGAATGGGACCGAGCCAGCCTTTGGCGTTGCCCTGGCGATAGATGAATCCTCCTCTGGCCGATCGCTCGAACTCCCGACGAAACGCCTCTTCTTCAGCGTCCGGCCGGGTTCCCCCTTCGGCGAGGACCCGTGTTGCCAGATACCGGCGAAGCGTTTCGGGTTCGGTCCACCGGGGATCGGCGAACACGTAGAGGACGACTTCCCGATAGAGCGTGGCCGGATCATCCGGTGTGGTGGGACGCACTTTCATGGACCGGAAATCATGGTGGGTCGCGCCGATCGTTCGGAACCGGCGGATGAGGGTTTCAATGTCCGGATCGCTCGTCCACGCCGGCACGTGGACGGCCACCACCGTGCCATCCTGGCTTCCAATGCTGAAGGGCGGGATCGTGCGATCGGGTCTGGACAGGAACATGCCTCCCGCAATCAGCGTGAAGCCGCCCAGTAAGACGGTCAGCCCTATTCTGACGACGGGATCGAATGGCTTTTTGGGCATGGGAATGGCAGAAAGGGCTGTCAGACACCCTCGTTTGTCTCCGCGGCAGGGCCGGTGCCGTTGCTCCCTTCGTCGTCGGCGCTCTCGGCGAGTTTCGCCACGTCCACCACCCGGTCGGTGTCTTCCATGCCGATGAGACGCACCCCTTGAGCATTGCGCCCGATGTCCCGGAGATCCTCGACTTTGGTCCTGAGGATCTTGCCTTCGGACGTTATGAGCATGATTTCATCGGTTTCCTTCACCTGATGAAAGGAGACGGCCGGGCCGTTTTTCCCGGTGACCTTGAGACTGATCAACCCGCGACCTGCCCGGCCTTGCGTCCGGTATTCGGTGGCCACCGTTCGTTTCCCGAATCCCCGTTCGGTCACGGTCAGGATCGAGGCTTCGTCCTGCGGTTGGATAATGACCATCCCGATCACGTAATTGGCTTCGTCCAGGCGAATGCCCTTGACCCCCCGAGCGGTGCGCCCCATGGCCCGGACGTCCCGTTCCTGAAACCGGATGACCAGCCCTTCCCTGGTGCCCAGCATGATGTCGCTGCGGCCGTCCGTGAGTTCAACGCCGATGAGCCGGTCGCCGTCCTCCAACGTCAGGGCGATAATCCCGCCCTGCCGGGGATTTCCGTACGCGGATAATTTGGTCTTCTTGATATAGCCCATGCGCGTCGCCATCACGACGTACAGGTCATCGGGGAAGTCACGAACCGGAAGCGTGGTGGTCACCCGTTCGTCCTGGCCCAAGGCCAACAGGTTGACCATGGCCTTGCCTTTGCTGGTTCGACCGGCTTCGGGCAGTTCATGCAGTTTGAGCCAATACACTTTTCCCGCATTGGTAAAGAACAGGATGAAATCATGCGTCGAGGCCGTAAAAATCTTTTCGACAAAATCCTCTTCCTTCACGCCCATGCCGATCTTGCCTTTTCCGCCGCGACGTTGCGCCCGGTATTCGGACACGGGATGGCGCTTGATGTAGCCTTCATGGGAAATGCTGACCGCCATTTCTTCATCCGCGATCAGGTCTTCCACGTTAATCTCCGCTTCCTGCGGAACGATTTGGGTGCGACGATCATCCTGATACGCGGCTTTGAGCGCAATCAGCTCGTCTTTGATGACCTGCTTCACCAGGTCTTCGGACCCCAGAATGGCCTGAAGCGACGCGATCCTGGCCTTGAGTTCTTCATATTCTTCGGAAAGTTTCCGTTGTTCGAGTTGCGTCAACCGTTGGAGTCGCATGTCCAAAATGGCCTGCGCCTGAATCTCCGACAGCGGAAATTGTTGCGTGAGGCCGACCTTGGCTTCGTCGGGCGACGCCGCGCCGCGGATCAACGCAATCACGTCATCCAAATGCGCCAACGCGACGTTGAGGCCTTCGACAATATGCGCGCGTTCCTGGGCCTTCCGTAATTCGTAGGCCGTTCGCCGGATCACGACTTCGCGGCGATGATCGAGAAAGGTCGTCAGGATCCGTTTGAGGGTCAAAATCTCCGGCCGGTTGTTCACGAGCGCGAGCATGATGACCCCGAACGTCGTTTGGAGTTGGGTATGCTTGTACAACTGGTTCAGGATGACGAGCGGGGTCTCGCTTTTTTTGAGCTCGATCACGACGCGAATGCCGTCCCGGTCCGATTCGTCCCGAATGTCGGAAATGCCTTCCAGGCGTTTCTCCTGCACCAACTCGGCGATTTTCTCCAGGAGCTTGGCTTTGTTCACCTGGTACGGAATTTCGGTGACGATGATGCTCGCCCGGCCCCGCTTTTCATCCGTTTCCACGTGCGTCCTGGCGCGGAGGGTCAGCAGCCCGCGGCCGTGTGCATAGGCGTCCCTGATGCCTTGCGTCCCGTAGATGAATCCGGCCGTGGGAAAATCCGGACCGGGGATCAGTTCCATCAATTCCGCCAGCGACGCCTCGGGATTCTCGAGGACGCAGAGTAACGCGGCCACGACTTCGCCGAGATTGTGCGTGGGCATGTTGGTGGCGTAGCCGACGGCGATCCCGCCGGCGCCATTAATCAGCAGGTTGGGAACCCGGGCCGGCAACACCAGCGGTTCGACGTCCGATTCATCATACGTGGGGCCGAAATCAACCGTTTCCCGATCGATGTCCGCCAGCATTTCGCCGGCCAACCTCGTCAGCCGCGCTTCGGTATAGCGCATGGCTGCCGGCGGATCGCCGTCCACCGACCCGTAATTTCCCTGGCCGTCCACCAGGGTCGAGCGCATGTTGAACTCCTGCGCCATGCGCACCAGCGTATCGTAGATGGCGGAATCCCCATGGGGATGATAATTCCCCATAATTTCGCCCACGATCTTGGCGGACTTGCGGTAGGCCCGGTTGTGGGCCAAGCCCATCTGATTCATGCCGTACAGGATGCGCCGGTGCACGGGCTTGAGCCCGTCCCGGGCATCCGGCAGGGCGCGGCCCACGATCACGCTCATGGCGTAATCCAGGTACGACAAGCGCATCTCGTCTTCGATGGCGACCTGGGTGAAGCGTTCTTCGGTGGGCATGGCGGGGTGGGAGGCGCGGGGGTTCGGTCTCTACACGTCCAACCGGCGGACTTCCAACGCGTGTTGCTGAATAAAATTCCGCCGCGGTTCGACTTCGTCCCCCATGAGAATGGTGAAAATCTCGTCGACGCCCGTCATGTCTTCGAGTTTCACCTGAAGCAGGGATCGGGTCTCCGGGTTCATGGTGGTTTCCCACAGTTGCAGGGGATTCATTTCACCCAGACCTTTATACCGCTGAAGATTCAATCCCTTTTTCCCCACCTCCAGGATCGCCCGGAGGAGTTCATCCGTGGAGGCGAAGGCGGTTTCCGCGTCATTCACTTTCATGCGATACATGGGACGGCCCAACCCGATGGCATTGGGAGCCAATTTCTGCAATTCCCGAAAGTCCGCGGAGCCGACCAGTTCATGATTCACGGCGAGGCTTGAAACCACGCCGTTGGTCGGCACCCGGCAAACGATTTTGTTGGATTGATGTTCTTCATCCTCCACCAGATCGACGTGAACCGGGGCTTGCGGATAGGCCATGGTCAGGCGTTCCTTCACCCGTTCGATCAGGTCCCGGACCGCCGGCTGGTTTTTCAGGAGTTCGCGCCCCAGGGTCGGCTCATCCACGAACGCGCGCAACAGGCCGGAGCTGTGTTTCTTCCGGCTCAGCCGGGCCAGCAGACCTTCGAATTCGATCATTTTCTTCAGGATGGGGTTGAGCGCCTGCCCGCTGACGAACGCGCCATGACTGTCCACGTAGACGTCGACGGCCTGTCCCGCCAGCTCGGCGAGGTAGTCGTTCAGGGCCTGTTCGTCTTTGAGGTAGTGTTCGGACTTGCCTTTTTTCACCTTAAAGAGCGGGGGCTGCGCGATGTACACGTAGCCCCGGTCTATCAGTTCGTGCATCTGGCGAAACAAAAACGTGAGAAGGAGCGTGCGAATGTGGCTGCCATCGACGTCCGCATCCGTCATCAGAATGATTTTGTGGTACCGGGCGCGGTTCAGATCAAAGGCCTCTTTGTCGTCCTTGCCTCTTTCCGCGTCATCCCGCTTGGGGCCGATCCCCGTTCCCAGGGCCATGATGAGCGTGCGAATCTCTTCGCTCGACAGCATTTTGTCGAACCGCGCTTTCTCAACGTTGAGAATTTTCCCTTTCAGCGGAAGGATGGCCTGAAATTTTCGATCGCGGCCCTGTTTCGCCGATCCGCCGGCTGAATCCCCTTCGACGATAAACAATTCACTCAGGGCCGGATCCTTTTCCGAGCAATCGGCCAGTTTCCCGGGCAGCGATCCGCCGTCCAGCGCGCTCTTCCGGCGGATGAGGTCCTTGGCTTTCCGCGCGGCTTCGCGGGCGCGGGCCGCGTCCACCGCCTTGCCGATGATCCGTTTGGCCACGGCCGGATTTTCTTCAAAGTACGTCCCCAGCCCCTCGTTCACCGCAGCTTCGACGATCCCTTTGACTTCGCTGTTGCCCAGCTTGGCCTTGGTTTGTCCCTCGAATTGCGGAGCCCGCACTTTGACGCTGACCACCGACGTGAGGCCCTCCCGCACGTCGTCGCCTGTGAGCGAATCCGTATCCTTTTTCAGAAGGTCGTTCGCGCTCGCATAGGAATTGATTGTCCTGGTCAGGGCGGCCTTGAATCCGATCAGGTGCGTGCCCCCTTCCCGCGTATTGATGTTGTTGGCGAAGGAAAAGAGATTTTCGGCATAGCTGTCGTTATACTGAAGCGCGACTTCCAAAATGACATCGGGCTTTTCGACGGCAATAAAAATCGGTTTGTGAAGCGGGGTCTTCGCTTCATTCAGATGTTCAACGAAGGACACGATGCCGCCCTTGTAACAAAACACCTGTTCCTTTTGACTGCGCGTGTCGGCCAGCGAAATCGACAGCCCCTTGTTGAGGAAGGCCAATTCCCGAAGGCGTTGGGCCAGCACGTCGAAACTGCACTCGATGGTCTCGAAAATCGTCTCATCGGGCTTAAACGTAATCTTCGTCCCCCGCTTTTTGGTCACGCCGGTCACTTGCAGCGGGGCGGCCGGGGTTCCGCGGTTATAGACCTGCTCAAAGACCTGCCCGTCCTGCCAGATTTCCAGCTCCAACCATTCCGACAACGCGTTGACCACGGAGATGCCCACGCCATGGAGTCCGCCGGACACGGTGTAGGCGCCCTGCTCGAACTTTCCGCCCGCGTGGAGGACGGTCAGGGCGACTTCGGCCGCAGACTTGTTCTGTGTGGGATGGAGCCCCGTGGGAATGCCCCGGCCATTGTCGGTGACCGCGATACTTCCGTCGATTTCCAGGGAAACTTCGATTGTTTCCCCATAGCCCGCCATGTGTTCGTCGACGCTGTTGTCCACCACCTCATACACGAGATGGTGGAGCCCGTCCGCGCCCGTACTGCCGATGTACATGGCCGGTCGTTTCCGAACGGCTTCCAGGCCTTCGAGCACACGAATCTGCTCCGCGCCGTACCCGCTCTGCTCGACCGGTTCTTCGGGGACGTTGGGGGGATCAAAACGTGAGGCAGGCGACGACTCGTGTGGCAGATGCTGAGGGTTCATCTCCTCCTGAAGCATGGGGTTCCGGGGTGTCTCAAACTTTGACGGGCATGACGACGGCCTGAAACAGGGGGTTGTCCATCTCCCGAATCAGGCACGGGCTGAGGGACGCTTCCATGTTGAGTACCACCGTGTCGCTTCCCATGACGCCCAACACGTCAAGAAGATAGCGCGCATTGAATCCGGCGGAAAATTCATCGCCGTTGAAATTGCCCGGAATTTCTTCCTGCGCTTCCCCCATGTCCGGATGACTGGAAAAGAGCGTGATGGCTTGGGGGGAAAACGTCAGTTTCACCGCATAGGATTTGTCCTGGGACAGGACCGAGACCCGTCGCAGCGCGCCGTCGAGATCATCCCGATTCACCGTGATCTTTTTGTTGCTCGCCTTGGGAATGACCTGCTGATAGTTGGGGTAATTGCCTTCCATCAGCCGGGACGTCAGGACAAGCCCGCTTTTCCTGAAAATCATCATGTTCTTGGTAAAGCCGATCATCGGCTCATCCCCGCCCTCTTCCAACAACCGGCGAATTTCAGTCGCGGCTTTTTTCGGGACAATGACCTTTTCTTCCTGCTCACCGGAGGCCTTGGCGTCGGTCTCCAGTTTCTGTTCCGCCATGGCCAACCGATGCCCATCGGTCCCCACCAGGCGGATCATCGGCGCCTCGCCCGCCTTCGTGACGACGATCAACAACCCATTCAGCACATAGCGCGTATCGTTGTCTCCAACGGCAAACAGGGTCTTGCGAATCAGTTGCAGCAACTCCGCGCCGGGCAAAGGAATGAGGCCGTCCCGCTCGATGGCGGGCAGCGGCGGAAAATCCTTGCTGGGGAGCCCCACGACCTTGAATTCACCACGGCGGGTTTTAATGGTGACCAGGTAATCGTCCGTGACCGTCATGGTGATGTCCGGATCCTTGATTTCTTTCAGAATTTCATAGAGCTTGCGCGCGGGGAACGTCACGGATCCGGGCTCCTCAACCGTCGCCTTGTAGAGGCCCCGCATGCCGAGTTCCAAATCCGTCGCCGAAATGTCCAACCCTTCCGTTTTCGCTTCCAATAAGACGTTCGCCAGACTCGGCATGGTATTGCGTTTTTCCACGATCCCCTGAACACGCTGAAGGGCCGTCAGGAGTTCGCTTCGTTCCACCGTCAGTCGCATGAAAGGCTCCCTTCTGTTACGCCTTACTGATTTCGTCTTTCAGGGTTTCCACCGTCGTCCGCAAGGAAGTGTCTTTGTCCATGGCTTTTTCGATCTGGCGACAGGCATGGATGATCGTGGTGTGGTCTTTTCCGCCGAAATCGCGTCCGATTTCCGGGAAAGAGGCGCCCGTCAATTCCCGGGACAGGTACATGGCAATCTGCCGGGGATGGACCACAGTTTTGGTGCGCCGCTTCGATTTCAACTCGGAGACCTTGACCTGAAACCGGCGGGCAACCGCGTCCTGCACGTCTTCCAGGGTGATCACCTTTTTGGGGCTCCCCAACAGATCGCGAAGAACGGTCTTCGCCATCTCCGTGGTAATGGCCTGGCCGGTCAGCGTGCTGTAGGCTCCGAGACGGATCAACGCGCCTTCCAGCTCGCGGATATTGCTTTTTAACCCCTGGGCCAGCAGGTGAATCACGTCATCTCCGACGGCAATGCCTTCATCCTCGGATTTTTTTCTCAGGATCGCGATGCGGGTTTCGACGTCGGGCTGTTGAAGATCGGCGATCAGGCCCCACTCGAACCGCGACCGCAGGCGTTCTTCCATCGAGGGCATTTCCTTCGGAAACCGGTCGCTGGACAGCACGATCTGTTTTCGCGCCTCATACAGCGCGTTGAAGGTATGGAAGAATTCTTCCTGTGTCCGCTCTTTGCCCGCGAGGAATTGAATGTCGTCGATCAGAAGCATATCGATGTTCCGATAGCGCCTTCGGAGTTCCATCATCTTGTCGTACCGTATCGAGTTGATCACCTCATTGGTGAACTGCTCCGTCGTCAGATATGCAATCCGCAGATCCCCCTTGAGCATGACGAAGTTTCCAATAGAATTCAGGAGATGCGTTTTACCCAACCCCACGCCTCCGTAGACAAAGAACGGGTTGTACGCTTGCGCGGGCGCTTCGGCCACGGCCAGACTCGCCGCATGGGCAAACTGGTTGCTCGCCCCGACGACAAAATTCTCAAACGTGTATTTCGGATTCGGCAGTTGACGATGAACGCGCGTCGGCTGGCGAACCGCCTTGGATTTTTCCTGTTCCTCGGTGTCCGCAGGGGAAGTCGAGCGGGCGACAATAAATTCTACAGCAACCTTCCCTCCTTCGGTAGGCCGAACCGCTTGCAGGGCTTCACCGATAACCTCGCGATAATTACGACCCAGCCATTCCCCAAAAAATTTGTTGGGGACGATAATCGTCGCTTTCTTCCCGTTCAGTTCGCCCAACTGCGTCGGCTGAAACCAGGTCTCCACAACTTCATCCCCCATTCGGGACTGGATAAAGACCATGGCCTGTTCCCAAATACCGGGAGCCTGTGATTCATGAGTTTTCATTGTAATTATTCACAAGCTTATCAACACTTGTTGATAACTCAGATTTCCTCGAAATAATTCTTTTATGCCAGAAATTTCAGCCAGACTGACAACACGTTTATCCCATACTCTTCACAACTCCTGTACGTCTTATCCGTTCATGTTTCCATATGGTCTCTATCTATATTTATCAATAAAATCAAAAAGATAGAAAGAATCATCCTTATCCACATGCCCTATTACTCTTACTTCCCCTCTTCCTGTTTATTTATCTTTTCAAGAAATCAGGAAATAACCGTATCAGCCTCGAAAATCATTTTCAGCATATCAGAATAGTGAATAGACGGATATGACGAAGACCCCTGCTCCTCACCGGAAACAAGCCGGAAACAAGGAAAAGAAAAGGTTTTCTCGCTTCCAGGACTATCCCTGAGAAACACCCCGTGCACCGAGGATTCGGAAAAATCTGATGACGCGACCAGCTCCTCCATGGAGGAATCTGTTTCAGGAGACAACAGAATGAGCACGTTTCTCATGACTCAAAACACCATCACCCGGTCAGCCTGGCACAGCATGGACGTAATTCCTGATAGCGAGACTTCCTGGACGGCAAAATCCGTGTCCCGTGGAAATGCTTTATCACTTCCGTCCGGAACGACGATCGGGAGTTGAAGTTCCTGGATCACGGGAAGATGCCGTTCCAGGATTTCCGAATCCACCACGTCGCTCGTGTCTTCAGACAACAACATTCTCGCTTGTCCAAGAAGAACCACCGTCACCGAGGAAGCTCCGGTCGAGAGCCCCAGCGCGATGCGAAGGCCTTCCGTTGGACGATGTGTCTCCAGAGGGTTGCTCTGAATCAACACGAGTATGGAGAGCCCCATGATTGATAAGACAAGAGGATTGTCGTTCTCTTCCGAACGGGAAATATCCTGATCTGGTTGTTAAAAATCCTTGAAAATCGCCCCATTGTGTATGAGGCGTGACCCTGGCGATCAAGGTGGAAAAGATGCAAAAGACGATGACGCGCTAGGCATCATTACTTATTGAAAAACAAAGAAAAAATCGTATTCCCAACACCCAAAAAAGTCAATTGATGTTTCTACGTGTTTATGGAAATCCAAGGCGCGAGAGGATGGCTGAAGAGGCCGTATCGAGGGGATAAACCACCTGCTCTTTTGTTGCCATATTTCGCAGGATAATCCGGTTATTCGTCGCCTCATCGTCACCCAGAATCACGACGTAAGGCGCGCCCAGCCGGTCCGCGGATCGAAGGAGGGTCTTCAGGGTCGAGGCATTGTAATCGGTGTCGGCTTTGACGTGGCTTGAACGAAGGGAATCCAAAAGGCAGAACCCGGCGGGTTTCCCTTTTTCCCCAAACGCTGCCACAAAAACCCAAGGTTCGGTCGCCGGCAGGCTTGATTCAGGAAGAGCGAGAACAACCCGGTCAAGGCCGATAGCGAACCCCACCGCCGGAGTGGCGGTTCCTCCCAGTGTTTCAAAGAGACCATCGTATCGTCCTCCGGCGCCGATGGCATTTTGAGCGCCGAGCGCGGAGCATGAGACCTCGAAAGTGGTCATGGAATAGTAGTCCAGCCCCCTGACAAGCCGGGGATTGAGGGAATAAGGAATCGCCAGGGCCTGCAACCCCTGGACGACCAGGTCGAAGTGGTCCCTGGAGGCGGCGGAAAGAAAATCCGTCAGGTAGGGAGCTTCTTTCGTGGCCTCACGACAGCCGGGGACCTTGCAATCCAGGGCTCGAAGGGGATTGGTCTCCAGTCGTCTCCGGCAATTCTCGCAAAGCAGGTGAGTCTTTGTTTTCAGAAAGGACACCAGATCTTTTTTGTAGGCTTGGCGGTCCGCCGGGACCCCCAGGGAATTGATCTCCAATGAGAGACCGGGTATGTGGAGCGCTGAAAAATATCTCCAGAGCAGTGTCATGACCTCCACGTCGGCCGAAGGGTCGGGGCTCCCGACGTATTCCACCCCGAACTGGTGAAATTGCCGCAACCGGCCGGCCTGCGGTCGTTCGTGGCGAAACATCTGGCCGATGTAATAGAGTTTTCGCGAGGGGAGATAGGGTTTCAGGTCACGTTCGATAAACGCGCGAACCACGCCCGCGGTGCCTTCGGGCCGAAGCGTCAACGAGGTGCCGTCCTTGTCGGGAAAGGTATACATTTCCTTTTCCACAATATCGGTCGTGCCCCCGATGCTGTGAACGTACAGCTCCGTTCTCTCAAAAACCGGGATGCGGATTTCCTGAAAGCCGAAGGCGTGGGCCAACTGATGCGCGGTGCGTTCCACCACGCTCCACTTGGGCATTTCATCCGGGGTAATATCCTTGATGCCTTTAATGCCTCGAATCACCGTCGGGTTCCTTTGATGCAAGAGATGGAGCGCGCTGACCTTCCGACTATAGAAGGGGGGCCGCAGGGAGTCAACGAAATGGACTTTTGAAAAAAACGCGGTGTGAAGGGCCAGCTCAAACGTTCATAGAGGGGGACTTATGTGCTTTTTAAAACGAGAGGTAAGCGGATGAATTCCGACAATCCGAAATGCCTGTTGTGATGCCATTTAATCATAATCCAATGAAGCCACAACATCACGGCCATTTCGATGAATCGGGCCGTTCGTCTGTTCTCTATCAGATAACCCATCATTGATCATGATAAGCCACCGAAACTCTTGGAGGAGATGAAGCCAGGCTCGCACCCACTTCACAATCCGACCGTCTTGCGAGTCCAAATGGGTTTGAAGCCTCTCTTCATGCTGCTCAAGTTGAGCAACCGTGGTTCCCTTCTCATCAATCATACGTGGTAACGGCAACCGGTTACGCATTTCCATATATATTTTATAACAATCCAGGAAATCATCCTGCATTGTGTCTAAATCCCTTTTGGTTAGCCTTTTCGGGATGCAGGGGGTTATTTTTTAAAAAATCATGGATGATTTTGTCACGCAACGGGAATTATATACAACGCTGATTTGGCTGCCAAACGTTCATGGGGGGCAGGAATTTCTCAGGCAGACTTGCCGCCCGGACACAAAGGAATGAAAATGGAGATGCCTCTCCGCTCCGTCATCCTCGACATTTTTAATCGAGGATCCAGAGTCTTTGTTTTGTTCTTTATGCGTGAAGACAAAAGACACTGTAGCATCGTCGAATCTCAAACACAGAGGAGGTAACAATGAAGGCTCAAAGCGAAATCATCAACATTATGTGGGAAGGCCCCCTGACTCTTCAGGAAGCCTATGGGAAGAATGGGGAGAGCGATTATGGCGTGTACCAAGTCTACGGTGACCATCCCGTTTATGGGCGAGACGTACTATTCTACATTGGAAAGGCTGAAAAGCAGACGTTCGGAAGAAGGCTTGAAACTCACGAACAGGATTTTGAAGGATGGGACCAGGATGTCCAGATATATGTGGGCCGTATATACACAGAGAAAAAGTCACGGCCGTCGGATGAAGAGTGGAATAGCATGATCGACCGAGCCGAGAAGATCCTGATCCCCGCGTGTTGGCCTGCCCTCAACAGCCGAGATATTGGAGGACCTTCTAATTTTGGCGAAGACGAAATTAAGAACCTGCTTATCCTGAATTGGGGGAAATTCAGAAGTTTGCCCGCGACAGTTTCAGGGAGACAGGCTGGGATAGGATCTCTCGATAAAAACTTTGGTCCAATTGGGTCTTGAGGAGTCTTCGTAGGGCCTTTCCAGAGGGTGAACCCTTCACGACGTTTCGATGGCGGGAGCGGCCTTGCCGCTCCCCTGCGGTTCATACGGAATGCGGGGTCTAAGCGGGCATCTGGCGGCGCTTGAAAATCCATTTGCTCGCCTTTTTGATCACGAACACGGGGATGCACAATAGCGCCACAACGAAAAACAAGACAAACACCAGAACAAGAATGGCCAGAATAGTGAGGTCAGACTTGTCCACTCCGAAACTAGCCAGAATGGGGAGGATTCCCGCGGTACCGGCTTCGGCGGCTCCAAAACCAACCAGAATGGGAAGGATTGCTGCGATACCGTCTTCGGCGATCGCGTACGGAATATTGCCCATTCCGCCGGTGGACGCGGTGGTGGCGAGTCTCCCGCTCATTTTTGCGATGTGGAGCGTTTCTGCCGGGATACCACCGGCAAGAGCGGCCAGGCTCCATTGCAGGAATGGGTCCATGTCGGTGAACAGAGGGTTAGCCAAAACTGTTCCCGCCACGAATGCTAACGGCGCTTCGATTACATCCATCGGTAGGTCACCGAGTGCGGGAATTAAATAAAAGGTGACCTCGACAACCGCTGCGATACTGAGAGCGATCAGCGCGGGCCATTCGCCCAGCCATGTCAAACCTTCGGCCAGTTCGAGATTTCCCGTTTGGGCTGCGATGCTGACGACAAGCGGAGGAATGAAGACCTTGAAGCCACAAGCCGCGCTGAGCCCCAAGCCGGTCAGGATTGCCAAAAATGTGTCTCCATAATCCATTGTTTGACCCTCCTCTTGACGGTCGATCCTTGAGCGCCTGAGATCTATTCAACTCGTCGAGTCCCTTCCTGGCAGCCGATCAGGAAACGGGGTCAATCCGCCCAGGGAGGCCCACCAGGGACCGGGAGCCCAAGGAAATCTTCGATATAGTAAAGTATCGTTCCCACAGTAAGCACAAAAATATCCATAAAGACCAAAATGACCACGAAAGCCAGTATCCACAGAAGACCTTTTCCTACGCGTCCGAGCATCACACGTCCGGCCGGTTGCCTGGAGCCTGAAATATTTGACAGGCCTGGCATCGGAAATTACAATCACTTTTTTCGAGCGTTTTTTGAGGAAAGAGGTTTTCTATCATGTCCATGACCTATCGACAACCGTCGAATCTCAAACGAAAGCGGGACCACGGGTTTCGCAAGCGCATGAGCACCAAATCCGGGAGAAAAATCCTTGCCCGCCGTCGCCGAAAAGGCCGACATCGCCTCACCGTATCCGATGAGTGACGTTCCCTCACGGTGCACGCCGCTATTCTTGAAAAAAAAAGAGGACTTCGAGCGAGTCAAACGGGAAGGCAAGCGCATCACGACGCGATTCTTCAACGTGGTTTCCCGCCGGTCCGACCTGGGGAAGACGCGGGTCGGCATTGTGGTGGGACGGCGGCTGGGGAACGCGGTGGTGCGGAACAGAGGGAAACGCATTTTTCGGGAATTGGCGAGACAGACGTACCGGTGCCTTGTGAAAGGTCATGACATCGTGGTCTTTCCGAAACCGCCGGCCCTGACGCTCAACCATCAACGCCTCTGCGAAGCCTGGATCACGACCCTGACCAGTCAGGGGCTCATGTCTTCCCCCAACCCCCCTGCCCCCCTTGTCAGGGGGGTGTGAGATAGATGCGCAACATCGCCTTGTGGCTCATCATGGTCTACCAGAGAATCGTGTCGCCGTATTTGGGGCCGCAGTGCCGGTTTGCGCCTACCTGCTCGCGCTATACCAGTGAAGCGATCACCCGTCACGGCCTGCTGCGAGGCGTGTGGTTGGGGATGTGCCGGCTGCTCAAGTGCCATCCCTTTCATCCGGGAGGCATTGACCCCGTTCCGTGACCGGCGGCCGGGAAGGGTCTTGAGGCAAGCGCCGGTTCCGATCAGAAGGGAAGCCCTGCACCGGAGTAAGGACACAACGCAAAAGGCCGTATGGAAAAACGCATTCTTTTCTTCCTGCTTCTTTCGTTTGCCATTATTTTCGGCTTCGACTTTTTTCTGAAAGAACTGGGGCTGCTCCCGGAACCCCCGCCCGTTGAGGAGGGGCAGGAGATCTCTCCCGAGGGCCGTGAATCCCTGCCGCCCGGTGTCCGGGAAGCCCCGTCTGAGGTTCGTGCCGATGGCGCCGAATCCGCGCACCCTGACCCCCGGATCGAATCCGGGGCAGGCTCTCTCCCGTCAGGGGAGATGGAACTGGTTGAAGCCGTGGAGACTCCGCTGTACCGGGTCGCGTTCACGAACCGGGGCGCGCAGATTCAAAGCTGGACACTGAACCGGTATCTGACCCAGGGCGAAGACGATCCCCAACCCATCGAGTTCGTGTACCCGGAGGGCCATTTTGCCGGCCCGCTGTCCCTGCACGTTGAAGATGCGGCCGTCAACGCGCTGCTCACCGACGGCCTGTTTGAGGTCAGCCGGGACTTTGAAACGCTGGACGACGTTCATCCCACGGGCCATCTGACCTTTTCCTACCGGAACGACGAAACCAACGTCCTGGTGGAAAAGGAATTTACCTTTACCCATGACTCCTACCTGGTGGACGTGGTCATTCGCGTCGCCGGCCTGGACGATACCGTGGGGGTGTTGTTGGGCACCAATTTCGGGGTGGTGGAATGGGGGCAAGGATTTATCGGCGCCCTGGGGCCGGCGTGGATGATTGACGGCGCGTTGGAAAAGGAAACCCCGGACCCCGAGATCCGGCGTTCCGGGGACGTTCGCTGGGCGGCCCTGCAAGACAAATATTTTATCAGCGTCATGATTCCCCAGGGGGCCCAAGGGGTTTTTGCGAAAACCGAAACAGAACACGTGGTGACCTCGGGCGTGGAGTTTCCGGTTGACGCGGAAGGCAGCCGGCTGCGGTTTCAACTCTATGCCGGTCCCAAACAATTTGATCTCATGCGATCGCTGGGCCACGACCTGGAGGATACGATCGATTTCGGCTGGTTTATTTACGGGAGCTGGAGCATCGTGAAAGCGGTGGCCAAGCCGCTGTTTTACGTGCTTCGATTTTTGTATGAGTACACTCAGAATTACGGGGTGGCGATTATTCTCTTAACCTGCGGCATCAAGCTGCTGTTCGTGCCCCTGCAATACAAGAGCTACAAGTCCATGCAGGGCATGCAGAAGATTCAACCCAAGATTCAGGCCGTGCAGGCCAAGTTCAAAGAGGATAAGGAACGTCTCAACCGGGAGTTGATGAAGTTATACAAGGAGCACAAGGTGAATCCGGTCGGCGGGTGTTTGCCCATGGTGTTACAGATGCCCGTGTTCATCTCGCTGTTTAATATTCTGTACATGACCGTGGATCTTCGAAACGCCCCATTCGCGCTGTGGATTACGGATCTGTCGATCCCGGATCCGTATTACGTGTTTCCGATTCTGATGGGCGCGTCGATGGTGCTCCAGCAGAAAATCATGCCCACCACCATGGACCCCACGCAAGCCAAAATGATGCTGTTGCTGCCGGTGTTTCTGACGTTTCTCTTTTTGAACTTTCCCGCCGGTCTGGTGATCTACTGGCTGACCAATAACGTGTTGACGATCCTGCAACAGGTGGTGACGGATCGGTTTATTCTCAAACCCGCGCCCGCGGGCGAACCGGCGCCGGCCGGCGACGACTCCTCGACGAAATCTGAGAGCGGGGCGCCGCCCAAAAAGAAAAAGGGGAAAGCCAAGCAGACTCAGGAAGAACCCGGTGAATAGCGTGTTCTCCGATGGAACACTCCGTTGATGATACCATTTGTGCGATCGCGACTCCCGTGGGGGAAGGGGGAATCGGCATCGTTCGGATCAGCGGCGCGCACGCCGTTGACATCGCCGCGCACGTCGTTCGTCCCCGCAATCGACAGCCCCTGCACCAACTCGAAAGTCACCGCCTGTATTTAAGCGACGTCCTGTATCCGGCATCCGCTCTGGAATCCTCTGTCCCTCCGGCTCAGGGTGCAGAACAAGCCCCAGCCATCGACGAAGCGCTGGTCGTCATCATGCGCCAACCGCGTTCGTATACGGGCGAAGACGTGGTGGAAATTCAGACCCACGGCGGGGCCTGGATCCTGCAAGCCACCTGCCACGGCCTGATCCGGCATGGCGCCCGGCTGGCGCACCCCGGAGAGTTTACCAAGCGGGCGTTTCTCAACGGCCGGTTGGATCTCGCCCAGGCCGAGGCGGTCCTGGATACGATTCACGCGACGACCTCGCGCAGCCTGCAAGCCGCGCAATCCCTGTTGCGCGGATCTCTCTCAACAGAAATCGAACGGCTTCGGGAACAACTCATCCGGGTGCTGGCGCACGTGGAAGCCGGGATGGATTTTGCCGAAGAGGATATTACCTTTATTCAGGCGGCTGAAGTGCAACAGGCCCTGACGGACACGCGCCGGGCCGTGGAGCAGTTGATCGCGTCCTATGAGGAAGGCCGCCTGATCCGGGAGGGCATCAGGGTCGCCATCATCGGCCGGCCCAACGTGGGCAAATCGAGCCTGCTCAACGCGCTGCTGAAACTGGATCGCGCGATCGTGTCGGATCAACCCGGCACGACCCGCGACGTGATCGACGAATCGTTGAACGTCCGGGGGATCCCCCTGCGCCTGCTGGATACGGCAGGCCTGCGACGGACGCAGGATACGATCGAAGGCGAAGGCATCCGTCGAACCGAGGACGCAATTGCCGAAGCCGACGTGTTGCTGCTTGTGCTCGACGGCAGCGAGGGCATAACCGGCGAAGATCGCGCCGTGTTCGACACGCATGGCTCGCGCAGACACCTGCTCGTGATGAACAAAATGGATCTCCCCGAATCCCGGTCGTTTGACGCGCAATCTCTTCCTCTCCGCCCCGAATCCCCTCTCCCTCTGGGAGAGAGCCCGCCCCGGACGCGATCCGGGGGCCAGGGTGAGGGTGGTCAAGGAGAGGGCCAAGGTGAAGAGCCGGCGTTCGTGAAAGTCTCGGCCAAAACAGGCGAAGGCCTTGATCAATTGACGTCGGTCATTCACAGTGTCTGCCTCAAGGAAGGCTTGGAAGCGACGCCGTCCGTGCTGGTGACGCGGCTGCGACACAAGGCCGGCCTGGAGCAGGCGCACCGCTCCGTGGAAGAGGCCTTGCATTCGCTTGAACGAAAAGAATCCGGCGAATGTGTGGCGTTGGACATCCGCGCCGCGCTCGATGCCTTGGGAGAAATCACCGGCGCAATCAGCACCGAAGACATTTTAGACCGAATATTCCAGGATTTCTGTATCGGGAAGTAATTGCCAGGAAATTATACGTGTAACAACGCAGACTCATTGAGAGGTTGAGGCACTTCCGGCTTCCCCCTGCTTGCGCAGGAATGACGGATGTAGGGTATTTGGGGGTTATTTGCTCACCAACTTAATATCTAGGTAAAAGCACCCATGTCCATTCAACGTGATATCATCGTTATTGGCGGGGGGCATGCCGGGTGCGAGGCTGCGCTGGCTGCGGCCAGGATGGGGTGCCGGGTGCTCCTGCTGACCATCGATCGGGACAAGATCGCGCATATGCCGTGCAATCCCGCGGTGGGCGGGATCGGCAAGGGGCATCTGGTCAAGGAAATCGACGCGCTGGGCGGGGAAATCGGCCGCAATACGGACAAGGCGGGCATTCAATTCCGCATGCTGAATACGCGGAAAGGGCCGGCGGTGCGGGCCACGCGCGTCCAGTGCGATAAGGCCCTGTATCGCAAGGCCATGCAGGACACGCTGGCCCACCAGCCCAACCTTGAGATCGTCTCGGGTACGGCCGACCGCCTGTTGACGAAGGGCGGTTCGATCTGCGGGGTGGTGACGGATTCCGGGGAAACCGTTCACGCGAAGGCGGTCATTATTACGTCGGGCACGTTCTTGAAGGGATTGATTCACATCGGCATGAGTTATATGCCGGGCGGCCGCGCCGGAGAAGCGCCGGCCGAGCACCTCTCGGATTGCATGCGGGATTTCGGGTTTGAAGTGGGGCGCTTGAAAACCGGTACGCCTCCGCGATTGCACCGGGACACGATTGATTTCCGCGTCATGGGCGAACAGCCCGGCGACGTGCCGCCACGCCCGTTTTCGTTCCGGACCTCGCGCATCACGAACCCGCAGATCTCCTGCCACCTCACGTATACCAACGGGTGGACGCATGACATCATTCTCAACAACCTGGACCGGTCCCCGATGTACATGGGGGTGATTGATTCGACGGGCCCGCGGTATTGCCCGTCGATCGAGGACAAGGTCGTCCGGTTTCAGGATAAGACCCAGCATCAGATTTTCGTGGAACCCGAGGAACTGGATTCCCCCTCTTTTTACCCCAACGGCATCTCGACCAGCCTGCCGGTGGACGTGCAAGCTGCGATCCTGAAGACCATCCCCGGCCTCGACCGCGCCACCATGCTGAATCCCGGGTATGCAATCGAATACGACTACTTTCCACCGTATCAGCTTCACCCGACGCTGGAAACCAAAAACGTGCAGGGGCTGTATCATGCGGGCCAGATCAACGGAACCTCCGGCTATGAAGAGGCCGCGGCCCAGGGCATGATGGCTGGAATCAATGCGGCCCTGCTGGTCAAGGGGGACCCGCCGCTGATCCTGGATCGCTCTCAGGCGTATATCGGCGTGCTGATCGACGACCTCATCACGAAGGACGCTCGGGAACCGTACCGGATGTTTACCTCCCGGGCGGAATACCGGCTCCTGTTGCGTGAGGATAATGCGGATCAGCGGCTGATGGAAACCGGGCACCGGCTGGGCCTGGTGCCGGATGATCTGTATGCACAATTTCAAGAAAAACAACGTGTTGTAGAGCAGGAAACCCGTCGCCTGTCGCAGACCCGGCTCCCGTGGACGCCGGAGCAGGTGGAGCGGTGGAGCCGGACCGGGTCCAAATTGCCTGATCCCGGCGCCACGCTGGCGCAATTGCTCAAGCGTCCGGAACTGACCTACGACCGGCTGATGGCCATCGCCGGGGAAGCGGACCCGATAACCACCGAAATCGGCGAAGCCGTTGAAATTGGGATAAAATACGATGGGTACATCAGACGGCAGCTCGAACAGATTGAAAAATTTCAGAAACTGGAGGGGAAAATCATTCCCGCGACCTTCCGGTATGACCGGGTGACCGGGTTTTCCAACGAGGTTGCCGAAAAACTGTCAAAAGTCAGACCTGCCACCGTGGGGCAGGCTTCGAGAATTTCCGGCATGACCCCCGCAGCCATTTCGTTGTTGCTTGTGGCCCTGGAACGATCCCAACGGTCAACCAACGTCGCCTGAGTTATCCATTCGTTGACCATGCCGCCAGGGCCTGGGAGGGAAATCCCTCATCCGGCACACACGACCAGCCGGCTCATTCCCAACCAGTTGCAGTTTCCGGATGTTCCACGTGGAACAATGATGCGGAAGAACCAGGATGAAAACGGCATCGCAGGGAGCAACGATCATTGTTCTCTGCTGTTTCGGGAAGGGTTTGCGGCTATGGAGATGGCCTGTGATCAAACGGCGACTGACAAATTTGTGTTTTATTTACAAGAGGTTATGAAATGGAATGAGAAAATGAATCTCACCGGCCACAGGAAAGCCGAGGAACTGGTCGGGAATCTTTTTATCGACTCCCTGGTTTGCGCCAGGGTGTTTTCGCCGGACACGGCCTGTTCGATTCTGGATATCGGAACCGGCGCCGGGTTCCCCGGGATTCCCATGGGTCTCGTCTTCCCGCAACAGGACGTGACCCTGCTTGAGCCGAATCGGAAGAAAGTGGCGTTTCTGCACCACGTCATCGGCTCGCTGGGCCTGAAAAACATTCGCGTGGAATCGTGCCGGATCGAACAGTTCTCGCAGAAACCGGAATATCATGGAACATTCGATTGGGTGTTCATGAAGGCGTTGAGATTCGACGTTGGTTTGGCCTATGTTACGCCGGTGCTGTCCGCGTCGGGGAGATGTGTGGTTTGCCGGACCGGGCCCATGCCCGCGGAGCGTGTGCCGAAAGGGTTCTCCGTGATCGATGAATGGCCTTATGAATTGCCGTTCGGGTTGGGGAAAAGACGTCTCAGCATTGTCGGCCCTGTCTAGGTGCCTCGAAAAAATTGTTCCACGTGGAACAATGGGAGAACACCGCCATTGGATAAAATCGTCGCCGTTGCGAATCAGAAAGGCGGGGTCGGCAAAACAACGACCGCCGTCAACCTGGCAGTCGGCCTGGCGCTGGGCGAGCAGAAGGTCCTGCTGGTCGATATTGACCCCCAGGCCAATGCCACAAGCGGGTTGGGCGTCGAACAGCCGGCGCGAACGCTGTATGATTGTCTGTTCAAAGGCATTCCCGCGGCCGATTCGATTATGGCCACTGCCGTCTCGCAGTTGGACCTGTTCCCCTCCGGTCCCGACCTTGCGGGCGCGGAACTTGAATTGGCGGGGGTGGCGAACCGGGAGGAGCGCTTGAAGCAGGTGCTCTCGACCATTTCCAACCGATACGATTTCATCATTCTGGATTGTCCGCCGGCTCTGGGCCTCCTGACGGTGAATGCGCTGACCGCGGCACAATCGGTGCTGATCCCGGTTCAGTGTGAATATTATGCCATGGAAGGGTTGGGAAGGCTGATGTCCACGATCGAGCGGGTGCGAGGCAGCTTCAATCAGGCGTTGTCGGTCGAAGGGATCCTCTTGACAATGTGTGATACCCGGCTCACCCTGTCCAAGCAGGTTTCGGAAGAGATCAGAAAATTTTTCCCGGATAAAGTGTATCAGTCGATTATCCCGCGAAACGTGGCCTTGGCCGAAGCCCCGAGTTATGGGCGCCCCGGGTTGCTCTACAATTCAGCGTCCATCGGCGCCAAAGCCTATATGGATTTTGCAAAGGAGTTTTTAGCGAATGGAAAAGAAGGCACTGGGTAAAGGCCTGGCCGCTCTCCTGCCGGACAGCGACGCGAAGGACACCGGGCAAACGATTCACCTGATTCCCGTGACGCAGATTCGGCCGAACAGGTATCAGCCCAGAAAAACGTTTGTCGAAGAAGAACTCCGGGAATTGGTGGAATCCGTCAGGCAACATGGAATTCTTCAGCCTGTGCTAGTGCGGCGAACAAGCGAAAGTTCCTATGAACTCATTGCAGGGGAGCGGCGGTTCCGGGCGGCCACCATGGCGCAACTCCCGGCCGTCCCCGCGGTGATCCGAAAATCCGGCGATCAGGAATCTACGATTTTATCCCTAATTGAAAATATTCAACGAAGTGATTTGAATCCGGTTGAAGAAGCCAAGGCCTATCGTCAACTGATCGACGAGTTGGGGCTGACCCAGGACGCCGTGGCCGAACGGGTCGGGCGCGACCGGGCTTCGGTTGCCAATATTTGCAGGATGCTCTCCCTGCCCGCGGAGATTCAGGATATGGTGGCCTCCGGTCAATTGACCTTGGGTCACGCCAAGGTCATTCTGGGCATCAAAAATTCGGCAGACCGGGTGACCCTGGCCAAGCGGATTCTTCGCGGCCGGCTTTCCGTCAGACAGGTCGAGCAATTGGTCAAGCGACGGTCCGGGAAGGCGCGGTCCAAGCGACCGGCTGGAAGATCCCCGCATGCCGAGGTGGAAGACCGCCTCCGCAAACATTTGGGCACGAAAGTCGTGATTCGCTCGAAACGGCAGGGGGGTGAATTGATTCTCGGGTATTATTCCCGGGAGGATTTGACGAGAATTGTCGACGTGATTCTATCATAACAATCCAACGGGACCATCAGTTCAGCCGGGGGGCGTTCCTCCATGTCGCTGAGCCGGGTCCCGGTAAAGAGAGGGCCGTCTTATGTGGGGGACATCAGAGCAACAGGATCACAAAGGGGACTTGATGATGGAGGAAAATACCTACACGTTTCTTGGAAAAGGTGTGGACTTTAAAGGCAAAGCCAAATTCGACGGCAGTGTCCGAATCGACGGCCACTTCGACGGCCAAATTGTGTCGCAGGATACCCTCGTGATCGGTGAACAAGGCATCGTCAAAGGCGAGATCACGTGTGAAACCCTGATCTGCAGCGGCAGGATCGACGGAACGATTGTTGCCGCGCAAAAAATCCAATTGTTGAAACCGGCTGTGCTGGTCGGCGGCATACGCACCCCTTCTTTTTCCGTGGAAGAGGGCGTCGTGTTTCAGGGCACGTGCGATATGGGCGCCAGCGGGCTTGATGACGCCTCTTCACCATCGGGCGAGGTTGAAAGGGTCGAGGTTGAAAGGGTCGAGTATGGCGTCTCAGCCCTCTGAAGCCAACACAGCCGGCCGCGCCGTGTCCAAACCAACGGTCCTTCTCGGAATGAGTGGCGGCGTCGATAGCTCGGTCGCGGCGCTCCTGCTGACGGAACAGGGCTATGACGTGACAGGGGTGACGCTGCAAGTCTGGGAACCTGAAGATGCAGACGCGGCGGTCACGAAAAAATGGGAAGAACGGGGCTGTTGCAAAGTCGGCCTGGCCCGGCACGTGGCCCGGCGATTGGGCATTGCGCATGAAGTGGTCGATACCCGGGAGACCTTCCGCAAAAACGTCGTGGACGATTTTATCGCCGGCTATTTGGGGGGGACCACTCCCAATCCGTGCGTGCGCTGCAATGAACGGGTGAAGTTCGGCATGTTGTACGAACTGGCGAAAGCCCGGGGAGTCGACTTTGTAGCCACCGGGCACTATGCCCGGGTGTTACCGGTCGATGAGGGGGTTGGCCTGTTTCGCGGAGCGGATGGCAAAAAAGAGCAATCCTACTTTTTGTACAGGCTGCCTGCGGCCTGGCTTCCCCGGATCCTGTTTCCCGTGGGTCATCTTCAAAAAGCGGAGGTGTGGGCGCGCGCGGAAGAGTTGGACCTGCCGGCCGATGAAATGAAAGAAAGTCAGGAAATCTGTTTTGTCACCCAGGGAGATTATCGCACGTTTTTGACCGCGGAAGCGCCGCAGGCGCGCCAGCCGGGTCCGTTCCTCGATCCGGAGGGCCGGACAATCGGCACGCATCGCGGCATTGCCTTTTATACGCCCGGGCAACGCAAGGGGTTGGGGATTGCGACCGGCGAACGCCTCTACGTCAAGGAAGTGAACCCGGACACCAACGCGGTCATCCTGGGGCGGGCGGACGACCTGTCCCGGCACACCTGCACGGTGCATGAGGTGAATTGGCTGGCCGATGCCTTGCCCGAGACCCTGGATCGCGTGGCCGTCAAATACCGGTATGCGTCCCCGGCCGTCTCCGGCCGGGTTCGGATTCAACCCGCGGGGACCCTCTCCATCGAATTCCAGGAACCCCAACAGGCCCTGAGTCCCGGCCAGTCATTGGTCTTCTATCAGGGCGACCGCGTACTGGGCGGCGGCATCATCCAGCCATTCGACCGTCACCGGATTTCGCCGGCATTACGCGAAACGACAATGCCCGCCGCAAAACGTCCCTGAGCCAATGCGCACGAATATGGGTGCTGGCCCACTTGGACTCCTTATGCAGAACCCTAGGTAAACAAAAAGCGAAGCAACTGCGTACTGAGACTAACCTGTTCGTGAAGTAGAAGAGAAGGTGATAGGGGGTGAATCGACGAATCAAACTATTTGGAGTGGTGTTTTGTCTGTGTGCGGGGACAAAAAATGATTGACATTCCTCCAACTCTGAAAGATGCGATCAAAGAACAACGTGCTGTGCTCTTTCTGGGCGCGGGCGCAAGCCGTAACGCTAAACATCCCAATGGAGATCAGATTCCACAGGGTGATAGCCTTCGTAAGCTAATCTGTCAGAAATTTCTGGGCGGTGAGCTGATACAAAAACCCCTCAGCGCCGTAGCGGCTATAGCAGCCAACGAAGCGGGCCTCACCGCATTTCAACGCTATATCTCCGATCTGTTCATGCCGTTTGAGCCAGCAGACTTCCATTTTTTGATCCCTAAATTCCGATGGCGTGCCATTGTCACCACAAATTTCGACCTAATCGTCGAAAGAACCTATGCGAACTCCACAAACCCGCGACAAAACCTAATCAAGACAGTGAAGGATGGTGACAGATTTGACACAAGATTAAATAAGGAATCCAATCCAGTCGGTTTCTTCAAGTTGCACGGATGTATCGAATCGTATTCTGATTCGGAAATCCCACTTATCCTCAGCAATGAACAATACGCAAGTTATAGGAAGAATAGAACTCGTCTTTACAGTCGGTTTCGCGATCTAGGACACGAATATCCGATCATTTTTTCAGGTTACTCGATTTCCGACCCACATATTCAAGAGCTATTGTTCGATCTGACCGAATCCAGCATTGGTCGACCCCCTTTCTACTATATATCCCCGGAGATTACCGACTTCGAGAAACGATATTGGGAAGGACACCGAGTCTTCACTGTCGAAGCTACCTTCGAGAAATTCCTCAAAACCATTGATCATGTGATTCCAAGCTTGGCGAGAGCACTGCCTATCGAAATCGGTGGTGGCGAACTATCCATCCGTAAACACTACCGCATTGCACAACCTACAGAATCACAATCTCTAAAAAGTTATCTTGCCACTGATACCACGCACATTAACTCTGCGCTGACAGCTTCTTGGCAAGATCCGAGACAATTCTACCGCGGATATGACGAAGGGTGGGGTTGCATACTTCAAAATCTAGATGTCTCCAGGTCATTTTCTGACTCGGTTCTTGTTGATGCCATTCTTCTTGCCGAGGAGAGCCGCAGCACGACCGAGTTTTTTATGCTTAAGGGGCCAGGAGGTAACGGTAAGAGTGTTTCGCTAAAGCGCATCGCTTGGGAAGCGGGCGTTACTTACGACTACCTTGTCCTATACAATGAAATTCCGGCTGGTCTGCGCATAGAGCCACTTGCCGAAATTTACCGCTTAACTGGTAAGCGCATCTTCCTCTTCGTCGATCGTGTGGCACTTGTCCGAGATGAGTTGCGAAAACTGCTAGAAAACTCACGATCTCAGTCGATCCCACTTAGCATAGTCGGTGCCGAGAGAGACAATGAATGGAACATTTATTGCGAACAACTCGAGCCATATTTACGTCAAGAATTTCCCGTTCGTTATCTAAGCGAGAGGGAAATAAGAAAACTCCTTAGTCTATTGGAACAACACAATGCTCTCGGCCTGCTTCAAAACCTTGCTCCAGAAGATCGGGTCAGAAAATTCGTCGAAGGGGCCGAACGTCAGTTGTTGGTCGCTCTCCATGAAGCAACGTTAGGAATTCCTTTCGAGGAAATTGTCGCTGACGAATTCCGACGCATCGAACCAGCGGTTGCCCGCAACCTATACCTCGACATCTGCGCCCTCCACCAATTTGACGCACCAGTGCGCGCCGGTCTCATTTCACGCGCCTCCGGGATCCGGTTTGAGAAATTTCAAGCTGAATTCATCCAACCTCTTGAGAATGTCGTCCGCGTCGTCAGGGATGGACACAACAGTGATGTCTATTACCGCAGTCGTCACCGGCATATCGCCGAGATCGTCTTCAACAAAATGTTGCCCAGCCCAGAAGACAAGTTTGATCTTCTTGTGAGGCTGCTCAAATCCATGAACATCGATTACTCGTCGGACTTCGAGACTTTCTATCGTTCGATTAAGGGAAGGCGCATCGCCGACATGTTTCCGAACATCGAACTCGGACGACTGTTCTATGAACGTGTCCAAGAGACGATGCCTGACGACCCATTCAGTTGGCATCAAAAAGCAGTTTTCGAGATGCAGCATCCCAGTGGGTCGCTTGTCCAGGCTGAAGAGGCGGCTGCGCACGCGTTTGAATTGAATTCAAACAACCATAGTATCCAGCACACCCAAGCAGAAATTGCCCGCCAAATGGCCAATAATACGCACGACCCACTACGCAAGCAAAGTCTGAGGCGGACCACTCGGGAAAAACTCAGTAGGAACAACCAGCGGGCCAGCGAATATGACCTATACACACACGCACAACTCGCCATTGACGAGTTCAAAGAGTTCGCAGCTTCCCTTAACATATCCGACGATAAAAAGCCCCCTCCCACTTTTCTAGAGGCGGCGAAGGAAACCGAAACTGTGATTCAACGTGGCCTTCAAATCTTCCCGGAAAGCTCTCAATTGCTCACTGTGGAGGCAACCTTCAGAGAATTTCTCGATCAAACCGCCCAGGCACGACAAGCCCTGGAACGCGCTTTTAACTTGAATCCGAGGCAAGATTGGCTCGCTGTTCGCTTAGCTCGCATGTATCAAGCGTCAAAAGACATCATGAACAGCAAACGAGTATTAAAAGCTTGCCTTCAGGATAATCCTTCCAGCAAGTTGGCCCATCTCGAAATGGGTCGTATCCTCATCGCGACTGGCGAAAACGATGCAGCAATTGATCACCTAAGACGAAGTTTCACCATGGGCGACAACAATTTCGAGGGACAATTTTGGTATGCTCGCGAGTTATTTCTTCAAGGTCAGGACGACGAAGCGGGCGAGTTGTTCGCTACCCTTAACGATAAAGCACTTGGCCGATTTAGAGCACAAGCGGGTGCCGTTGCTGAACGAGGTGGCGTCCCAATCATGTATGATTGTCGCATTGAACGCAAAGAAGAGGGTTATGCATTTCTAAAGTTGTACGCATTTCCGGAAAATATCTTTGCATCCCGCGCCGACAGTGATCCCAAAGAGTGGGAAAAATTGTATGCCAGAGCAGAAGCAAAATGCTCGCTTGCTTTTAATCGCCGAGGCGCTCGCGCAGTTTCCATTACCTTAGCTTCGTGACATGAGCGCATTTCCCCCAACTCAGGACAGGGGTGTGTTTTTGTAAAACTTCAATGCAAGGGTGAAACAATCTGCCGAGCGCGGGAGCGACCCGTGATCATCGGATCAGGCTTTTGTATTTCGCAAATGACCCGACAATCCTGGCAATTTGTAGAACACGAGTAGGGGCAGAGTAGCCGCAGAGGAACCGGGACGGGTCAATGCTCTCACTTGACAGGGCGCCCTGAGGCTCCCGTAGAATGGGACCATGATTTACGCCATTATTCCATTAGGCGACGAGCGAAACGAGGAAGACGATCGACAGCTTGAGTCGAGGATTATGAGCGCCATTGATCCGACGGCTTACGTTCGGCATGCTCCGCATGTTTATCTGGTGTCCTATCAAGGCACAAGCGCAGATCTTGCCGACGCCATCGGCTTTACAAGACAACACAGTAAGCCCAACTCGGGTCTCGTGTTAAACATTGGCTACTATAACGGGCTGGCGTACCCGGACATGTGGGAATGGATTCAAAACCGGCAAGATGGATAACGCTGATCCTGTCAGAGAAACAACTCCTGAACAAAAACCGCCAAGCGCCCCCCCTCCCCCTTTGCCCAATTCTGAGCCATGGATTGTTCAATCCCTCAATCATCTGAATGGGCGAGTCGGTGAAGTCGAAAAAGACGTTAAGAGTCTTCTCAAGGACAGTGCTACCTTAAAAGAAAGCACCAAAATTCTTCCTAAAATTGAGGACAAGCTCTCCAGCATGGAGAAACGGTATTGGATTGCCTTAGGGGCATTTCTCGTCCTCACCTATCTTGCCGGCTACCTGTTTTCTAATTTTTCCATCACAATTTTGCCGGGCAAGTAGTGAGTCCTATGGCAGTCGTTTGGCTCCGACCATTTAGGTTTGTTTTGTTGCTCGAAGACGAGCATGTTAAATCGTAAGCTTCCCCTGATTTGAGACATGTGATAAGTGGAGTTTTCTGGCAGGATCACCCTGTAAGGAGACGCCCATGAGACGAAGCCGATTCACCGAGACGCAAATTGTATCGATTCTGAAAGAAGCGGAAACTGGGAAGAAGACACGAGAGATCTGTCGCCAGCACGGCATCAGCGAGGCAACGTACTACCACTGGAAAGCGAAATACGGCGGGATGAGTGCCTCGGACCTCAAGCGCCTGAAGGAGATCGAGGGCGAGGTCACGCAATACAAGCGGATGTATGCGGAATTAGCCCGTGAGAACGATGCCTTGAAGGCGTTGATTGCAAAAAAGTTCTGAGGCCATCGGCGAAGCGCGAAGCCGCGCATTACCTGGTGGCCTCCTGGGGACTGAGCAAGGCCCGGGCCTGTGCTGCGGTGCACCTTGCGCGTTCGAGTTGGTACCGACCGGGGCGCATGACGGACCGCCGGGATCGTGACGTGATGGAGGCGCTGAACGGCGTCGTGGAGCAACACCCCCGCTGGGGATTTTGGATGTGTTACCACCGCCTTCGTCTGCTGGGCCAGGCGTGGAACCACAAACGGGTGTATCGTATCTATAAAGCCATGAAGCTCCATCTACCTCGACGCGCGAAACGACGCCTGCCCCCCCGGGTGCAGCAGCCAATGGCGGTGGCGGCCCGCGCCAACGCCGAATGGTCGATGGACTTCATGACCGATACGCTGTATCAGGGACGCCGGTTTCGCACGTTGAATATCCTTGATGAGGGAGTGCGCGAAGCCTTAGCGATCGTCATCGACACCTCGATCCCCGGTGCGCACGCTGGAGCAGCTAGTGGCATGGCGGGGCAAACCGGACGCGATCCGCGTCGATAACGGCCCCGAGTATTTGTCCTACGTGTTGACCGACTGGTGCCGAGACCAGGGAGTGCAACTTAACTACATCCAGCCCGGCAAGCCGAATCAGAATGCCTACATCGAACGCTTCAACCGCACCTTCCGCCATGAGGTCCTGGATGCCTATGTGTTTGAGTCGCTCAAGGAAGTACGAGAAATCACTCGCCACTGGATCACAGCCTACAATGAGGACCGCCCCCATGACAGCTTGGGGAGCATACCCCCTGCCATGTTCAGACGGCAGGTCGAACAGGCCAGATACTCTACTTTAGAATTGTCTCCTTGACGGGGAAGCTTACGCTTGTACTGCATAAGGTATTCGCTCAGACAGTGTCTTACTATAGCCGGATGGATGCGTTTGATGCGAACGGCAAAACGATGTTGTTGCCAGTTGATTGTGTAGTCCTGAACGACACCCAGTAACATCAGGCGAAAAATGGCCCTTTCCTTATGTTCTTTATCGTTGTGGAAAAGAATTTCCTTAGTGTGCGTCGCATTATCTCGCATGCCCGCGATAATCGGCGCTAGATTGTCCTTCCAAAGGTTAAATGTGAGTTTCTTCTCTTCTGATCGTCCGCTATACGAATTGAACAGAAGCCAAAGTTGAGTAAGGAGGTCGCCACGGTCATTCCAGCTGATGGTATCAAGTCTTGCAAGAGCTACTCGGTGATCGGGTTCGTTTAAAACTTCCACAGCTGAGTCCCAATTGTTATCGCTGTAGAGGATTGAGCAGAGCGCATATTGCGGAATACCATTTCGGCCTGCTCGCCCGGCTTCCTGATAGAACGCCTCAACGGATTGAGGAACAGTGTAGTGAATGGTGTAGCGGATATTGGGCTTGTCAATACCCATACCGAAAGACTTCGTAGCAACGAGTTCCTGAACCTGATTCTTCTTGAAAGCCTTTTGAATCTGTCTCTTATGAGAATTCCATTGCGACCCGTCGCCGCCAAACACTTTTGGCTTGCCGCCAGCGAAGAAGTTGCGATGCCCGAGATTGCTCGCAACTGATGCAACACCAAGTGGACCATTAACATGAGGACAAAAGATAATACCGCTATTCGTGTGATCTCCGCGCAAATCGTAAAAATGTTGCGGATTGGAACGAAGAATGCGCGGAAGTTGCATTTTGATTGTCTTTAGGGCAGAAGGCTTTTCTTCCATTGAGATGTTACGGACTTCAAAACAGAGTTCTTGACGGTCAAATGATTGGGGAAGAATTGTGGCATCTTCGTCCGTGATTTTCATTTCCATTTGGATATCGGTGAGAACAGCAAAAGAGGCCGTGCCGGTAAGACCGACAAGTGTCGGCTTACGGTTGTCGCTATCGGAACAATGTTGTTGAAGATTGTGTGGCATATGAAGATATGATAGCCGGAAATCGTGGCCCCATTCGGAGACACAGTGAGCCTCGTCAATGACGGCAAGTGATACAGGAAACCTGGCGACAACGACCTTGAGTTGATCTCGAAACTCCTGAGACTGAAGACGTTCTGGAGAAATGAAAGTGAATGCCAGTCGCCCGGCTCCCATGTTACGGATGACGGCATTTTTGGATTCACTATCATCTTGGCTTGACACAGACCCGACTAGATCAATGCCAGCGGCTTGGAGGTTTTCTGTCTGATCAGTCATCAGGGATATGAGCGGATCAATTATGATTGTCATGCCAGGGAGGAGTAGCCCGCTGAGTTGATAGGTGAGAGACTTGCCTCCGCCAGTCGGCAGAAGAACGATTGATGCCTTACCTTGAAGTAGTCGTGCAATAACCCGAAGCTGCCCGTCCCAAAAATCTCGCTTACGAAAAACGTGTTGGAGAAAGAAAAGTAATGCCTCGTGTTTCTCTTGCGGCATTGGTTCAGATTCAGCATCGTTTTGGCTGGTGATGGCCCGTTCAACATCTGCAAGGTTGTAGTGCAGGGGTTCGCACCACTCAAGTGATCGTTCGGTTCGAAAACCAATTGCATGACGCAAGCAAACAAAGTTAGCATGGCGGTTTGGGAAAAATGTTTTCTCGATGTTGCCTGAGTGTCCAGCATCCAAAAGAAATCCATGGGAAAGAGTTATGTCATAGCTTCCGTTTGGGGCGTCAAGGTAGCGGATGTTTGTTTGGACCAATTGTGGGCTAGGGTCTACACCAACAATATCAAGTTCCCAACTGGGTGCGGGCGGAGTACTAGGGGCGAGGACATGAATTCTTGTCCAAATAGCATGAAGCACACGAAACGCCTCTGCGGTAATAGGCAAGTCTTCCTCAATGATTAGAATTCGTTGTCGGCGTGCGGGGGCAAGAATTTCGTGGGAGTACAGGAGAAGTAAACCACGCAGACAACGCTGCATGGCGAGAGGAACGAGAATGCTATGATAGGCGGCGGCATGAATTTCCGATTTGGCAATAGCAATCTGCACCGAATTATACCTGGTATCAGAGATGCGGCTGGCTTCTTCAGGTGACAGGATTGTTTTCCACTTCTCAATCGCAAGGCCTTGGCGAACCTCCGCAGCAGAGATACGGTAGACGGTCCACCCATGTTCTTTGAGTAGAACGTCTCTTTTTTCATCCAACGCTCGTTGTCCCGGCTCGTTGTGTTGTGAACCATCGACTTCAAAAACCCATCTGAGTGGTCCTGCCTGAAGAACAAAGTCAACGCGACTTTGTGCGAGTTCGTCGTCTTGATGATCGACGAGATCACGAATAAGAACTTGGCGGTGAAGTCGTATGCCGAAATGGTCACCAAATGCGGCTGTGAATTGGTCAAGGAAGAGATCTTCTTCCTCGCTGACAAGTCTTTGAAGTTCGGGATGCAGTGTGGAAGGAGTTACAGCTCCAAGGCCTGTTTGGCTACCAAAAGGCAGGCAGAGTAAATCTTCAGCTGCCTTGAGCAGTTGGTCGGTCATTTTGAAAGCTGATAGCCAGAAACCTACAGCCGGGTCGTCTTCAGTCCGCTCTTCGACATGTAAGGAACGTCGGCATGGCCCCTTGAGTAGTGCTCGCTCAAAATCGAGATCAACCACTGTCGGGTTGCCGCGTGCAATGATCTTGTCACAAATGGCGGTAACGGATGCCAGAAGAGGATTGTCAGTAGGGATGAATTCGATTTGATCAGCTTCAAGAACACCATGGGAATTGTCTTGGAGTAAGCGTGCTAATGAAGCGAGGAATTTATCGCGTTCTCTTGGGATAGAGTCCCATACGCCAAGTCGTGCCGAAGCCGTATATCTTAGACTTTCCATTCGATTATGGGCATTCTTTTGTAGCCCAATGACCTAGCTTAGTCAACCGAGTAGCGCGTGGCAGTATAAGTGCCCCGCTTGCAAGAATAACAACTTGTTGTTATTCTTGTCTGCATGGAGCTAACTCCGCATTATCACAGGGAAATTGAGGTCACCCCAAAGGGCACGGTTCTTCTGCTCGGCCCTCGGATGGTGGGCAAGGCCACCCTCCTGGCGGGCTTGCCCCACTCCCTCGATCCGCGGCTCTCATCACTCGTCACTGACCACTAACAGCGGGAAATAGCGGACCCCGGACGTTCGGTTGACACCCGGATTTTCCACATGATAGCGTGACCCGTTTTTTGCGCAATCAGCGCAAACGCTTGGATTTTGTCTTTTTCTTCACAACTGATTGACCATGAAAAGTGCCATAGCACGGCGGTATGCCCAGGCGTTTTTTCGTCTGGTGCGCGAGGAAACCCCTGGGGCCGTTCAGGACGGGTTGCAGGCCCTGTCTCAGGCGCTGAAAGACTCTCCGGCCTTCAAGCACGTCCTGGCCTCGCCGGTCTTTACCCTGGATGAAAAACTCCGGGTCCTCACCGCGTTGTGCGAGCGGACGGGGTGCCCCCCGGTCATGGGGCGATTCTGCGAACAATTGTTGAAGAAAAACCGGATCGGGTTCCTGCCGGACATTGCCGAGGCCTTCAGAGAGTTGATGATCCGGCAAAGCGGCAAGCAACAGATCGTGGTCGTCTCGGCGCGCCCGGTCGACGACGCCATGAAACAGGACATACTTGCTCAGTTGGGCGCCACGGCGAAGCGAGAGGTGGAGGTCGATTTTCAATCCGACCCGTCCTTACTCGCGGGCGTTCAAATACAAATCGGGAGTAAGGTTTTCGACAGTACGGTCAGAGGCCGGCTTCACAAGATGCGGGCTCAATTGGTAAAGGGGTAAGGCATGCAGATCAAGGCGGAAGAGATCAGTTCAATCATTCAGGATAAAATCAAGGGCTTCGATCAGCGTGTCGATGTGACGGAGACCGGCTATGTGATCCAGGTGGGCGACGGCATCGCCAAGGTCTATGGCCTCGAAGGCGCGATGGCCGGGGAATTGTTGGAGTTTCCCGGTGACGTGTTCGGAGTGACGCTGAATCTCGAGGAAGACAGCGTCGGGGCTGTGCTGATGGGATCGGACGTCGGCATCAAGGAAGGCGACCAGGTCAAACGGACGGGCCGGATTGCCGAAGTGCCCGTGGGCGAGGCGCTCGTCGGGCGCGTGGTCGATGCGATGGGGCAGCCCCTTGACGGGAAGGGGCCGGTGCAAACGTCGGAGACCCGGTTGATTGAAGTCCGCGCCCCGGGCGTCGTGGAACGCCAATCCGTCAACGAGCCGTTGCAAACGGGGTTGAAAGCGATCGACGCCATGATTCCCATTGGCCGCGGCCAACGCGAGTTGATCATCGGCGACCGGCAAACCGGCAAGACGGCGATTGCCGTGGATACCATCATCAATCAGAAGGGGCTCGACGTCTTTTGCATCTACGTCGCCATCGGCCAGAAACGGTCAACGGTGGCTCGTGTCGTGAAGACGCTGGAAGATCATGGAGCCATGGACTACACCACCGTCGTGTCGGCCACGGCCAGTGACGCGGCGCCGCTCCAGTTCTTTTCGCCTTACGCCGGGGTGGCGATGGGTGAATACTTCCGCGATAACGGGAAGCATGCCCTCATTATCTATGATGATTTGTCCAAACACGCCGTGGCCTATCGACAATTGTCCTTGTTGCTCCGCCGGCCGCCGGGTCGCGAGGCGTTTCCCGGCGACGTGTTCTTTCTGCACTCCCGGTTGTTGGAGCGGGCCGCCAAATTGAGTGAGGAAAACGGATCGGGGAGCCTGACCGCCCTGCCCATTATCGAAACGCAGGCCGGCGACGTGTCGGCCTATATTCCCACCAACGTGATTTCCATTACCGACGGGCAAATTTATCTGGCCGGTGATTTGTTTTACTCGGGCATTCGCCCGGCCATCAACGTGGGGTTGTCGGTATCCCGCGTAGGCGGCGCGGCCCAGATCAAAACCATGAAACAGGTCGCCGGCACCCTGCGACTCGATTTGGCGCAATATCGGGAAATGGCCGCATTCGCGCAATTCGGCAGCGAACTGGATAAAGCCACGCAGGCCCAGTTGGCACGAGGCGCGCGCATGGTGGAGTTGCTCAAACAGGAACAGTACAAACCCATGCCGGTGGCAGATCAGGTGCTGTCGATTTTTGCCGGGGTCAACGGGTTTGTCGATGACGTGCCCGTGAACAAGGTGCGTGAATTTGAAGAGGGCCTGCTGGCGTACATCAAGGAACGGCATCCTCAATTGCGGGAAGAGGTTGTCGCCAGGAAGAAGATCGACGACGAGTTCGGCGGGCAACTCAAGCAGGTTGTGACCGAATATAAACAGACGAAGCAATTCTGAGCCCTTCATCGCACTAGTGCCCCATGCCAAGTTTACAGAGCCTGAGACGGAAGATCGCTTCCGTCAAGAATACTCAGAAAATCACCAAAGCCATGAAAATGGTCGCGGCGGCCAAGCTCAAACGGGCCCAGGACCGCATTCTCTCGGCCCGGCCGTACGCGCATCAGCTTCGTGACGTGGTGCGGCATCTTGCGGAACGGGCGAGCCCGATCTCACATCCCCTGTTGCGTAAACGCGAGGGTTCCAAAACCGAATTGCTCGTGATCACGAGTGACCGGGGACTGTGCGGGGCCTTTAACGCCAATATTCTGCGGCGGGCCGTGGAGTTTTTGCAGGAACACGCGGCACGGGGCGAGCAGGTAAGCGTGTCCGTGGCCGGGCGAAAAGGGTGTGATTTTTTCCGGCGGCGCGCGTGGACGATCCGGCAGGAATGGCCGGGGATCTTCGACCGCCTGAGTTTCGAACATTCCCTGGACATGGGGCAGGATATCATCCAACACTACAACGACGGCACGTTCGATCAACTGTACACGGTCTACAACGAATTCAAATCCGTGATGCAGCAGCGCGTGGTGGTCGAGAAACTGTTGCCGATCGAATCATTGGATGAAGATTCCTCCGAGGCTGGTCTTGAGCAGAGCGACGGCACGGCCATGGCCGGCGCCTATCTGTTCGAGCCGGACGAGGACGAGCTGCTTGCCACCCTGCTTCCGAAACATTTTCAAGTCCAGGCGTTTCGCGTGTTGCTGGAATCGGCGGCTGCCGAACAGGCCGCGCGGATGACCGCGATGGACGGGGCGACCCGGAACGCGGGAGAACTGATTCAGAAAGTCACGTTGTTTTACAATAAAACCCGGCAGGCCGCGATTACGAAAGAGTTGATGGACATCGTCGGCGGGGCTGAGGCGTTAAAGTGACAGGACAGAATAAAGGGACGACCACACCGGAATAGTCATTCTGAGCCGGCGGCGAAGAATCTCTCGCTCAACAACGGGAGGCTTTCTCAGGGCAGGGCTTTCCAAACAGCCAGCAGGAAGGGAGTCATCAGGTGAGCAGCGAAACAGGAAAAGTCATTCAGGTCATCGGGCCCGTGGTGGACGTGGAATTTCCTCCCGGGCATCTGCCCAATATTTATAACGCGCTCAAAATTACACGCGACGGCGAGGGTCAGGCCGGTGGCGTGGAATTGACCATGGAAGTCGCCCAGCATTTGGGAGAGAACCGGGCGCGCGCCGTGGCAATGTCCTCCACGGACGGGCTGGTGCGGGGTCTGGAAGTCCGGGATACGGGTGAGCCCATCTCGGTTCCCGTGGGTCGGGAAACGCTCGGTCGGGTCGTCAACGTGTTGGGCGATCCGGTGGATGGGTTTGGTCCGGTGACTGCGAAGAAAACGTATTCCATTCACCGGTCGGCCCCGCCCCTCGACGAGCAGGAAACCACAACGGAAGTCCTGGAAACCGGCATTAAAGTGGTTGACCTGCTGGAGCCCTATGCCAAGGGCGGCAAGGTGGGCCTGTTCGGCGGCGCCGGCGTGGGCAAGACCGTGATCATCATGGAGCTTATCAACAACATCGCCCTGCATCACGGCGGGTTTTCCGTGTTTGCGGGCGTCGGCGAGCGAACGCGTGAAGGCAATGACCTGTGGCATGAAATGCAGGAATCCAAGGTCATCGATCCCTCCGACTTCACCAAGTCGAAAGCGGCGTTGGTGTACGGACAGATGAACGAACCGCCGGGCGCGCGGCTTCGGGTCGGGCTCACCGGGCTGACCATTGCCGAATATTTTCGTGATGAAGAAAACCAGGACGTGCTTCTGTTTATCGACAACATCTTCCGGTTCACGCAAGCCGGGTCGGAAGTGTCGGCCCTGTTGGGCCGCATGCCGTCGGCCGTGGGGTATCAGCCGACCCTGGGAACGGAGATGGGCACATTGCAGGAACGGATTACCTCGACCAAAAAAGGCTCGATCACCTCGGTCCAGGCGATTTACGTGCCGGCCGACGACCTGACGGACCCGGCGCCCGCCACCACGTTCGCCCATCTGGATGCCACGACCGTGTTGTCCCGCCAGTTGGCGGAACTGGGCATTTACCCCGCGGTGGACCCGCTCGATTCCACGTCCAGAATTCTGGATCCCCACGTCCTCGGGGAAGAACACTACAACGTCGTGCAACAGGTCCAGGGAACCTTGCAGCGGTACAAGGACTTGCAGGACATCATTGCCATTCTCGGCATGGACGAGTTGTCCGAAGAGGACAAACAGATCGTCACGCGCGCGCGCAAGCTGCAACGTTTCCTGTCCCAGCCGTTCCACGTGGCCGAAGCCTTTACGGGCACGCCGGGCAAATACGTGAAACTCAAGGACACCGTTCGCAGCTTCAAGGAAATCGTCGACGGCAAGCATGACGACCTGCCGGAGCAGGCGTTCTACATGGTCGGGGCGATTGAAGAAGCCATCGAGAAGGCGGAAAAACTGGGACACACACGATAATGGCCGACGCAGGCAACACGATGCCCTCAGGCAAGCTCCTGCTGGAAGTGGTGACCCCGGAGAAATTGCTGGTCAGTGAGTACGTGGACCAGATCTCCGCGCCCGGCGCCGAGGGCGACTTCGGCGTGTTGCCGGGCCATTGTCATTTTCTGACGACGCTTCGGATCGGCGAGCTGCGCTATCGTATCGGAGACGCCGAGCATTACATGTCGGTGTTGTGGGGATTCGTCGACGTGACGCCCCACAAAGTCACGGTCCTGGCGGAGATCGCGGAGAAAGCCGAAGAAATCGACGTTGACCGCGCCGAGGCCGCCGTGGCCCAGGCCGAAGCACGTCTTGAGCGCGGCGGGCTTCCGTCTGAAGTCGAAGAAGCCCGGGTGAGTCTGGAAAAAGCCCGGCTTCGACGGAACGTGGCCGAGCGGCTCAAGAAACAAGGGCACGCGTAACCCACCCTTCCCTCTGCGGCCATGCCGTATGTTGAAACGCGGACGGAGATTGTCGTTTCACCGGGAGAAGGCCCCAAGCGACTGGACCATTTTCTGGCCAACCGCGACCCGGATTTCTCTCGGACGACCCTCCAGCGATTGATCCTCGACGGCCATATTACCGTCGGCGGACAGGTCACCAAGCCCAGTCACACAATCAGGCCCGGCGACGTCATCGTGCTCACGGTCCCCAGGGCCGAGCCGCTCGATATCGAGCCCGAGGCCATTCCCCTTGAAATTCTCCATGAGGATGACGCACTGTTGGTCTTGAACAAACAAGCCGGGTTGGTGGTCCATCCGGCTCCCGGCAATTGGTCGGGCACCCTGGTCAATGCGTTGTTGCACCATTTCCAAACCGGAACGGGGTCGTTCTCCAGCATCGGCGGAAAGGAACGGCCGGGGATGGTGCACCGGTTGGATAAGAACACCACCGGCGTCATGGTCGTGGCCAAGCAGGATCAGGCCCATGCGTTTCTGGTCAACCAGTTCAAGCGGCACACCATTGACCGGATCTATGAAGCGTTGATCTGGGAGGTTCCGAAAAAACCTGAAGGGATCATCGACGTCGCCATCGGGCGGGATACCAGGGATCGAAAAAAGTTTTCCGCGCGCACGACCCGGCCCAAGGCGTCCGCAACACGATACCGCGTGACGGAACGGTTTGGAAAACTGGCGGCCCGCGTGGAGCTCTTTCCTCAAACCGGTCGGACGCATCAACTGCGCGTGCATTTGGCCGCGATCGGGTGTCCGATCCTGGGAGATCCGACCTATGGGGGAAAGAAGGTGGCGGCGGTCCGCGACGTCGCCATCCCTCGCGTCATGCTTCACGCAAAGGTGCTCGGGTTTCTCCACCCGTCAACCCGGGAATGCATGCATTTTGAGGCGCCGATGCCGGCGGATATGGCAGAGGTGATGCACCGGTTGCGGGGCGGGAATGCGCGCGGTACAACAGACCGGGAAGAAAGTCAAAAGCGATGACCCCTAAAAAAGAACTGGAAGCCGCACAGGTCCTGGATGCCTTCGGTGAATTGATCGCGGCCTTGGCCGCGTTGGCCGTGAAGGTGCCGGCAAAGTCGTTCATGGCGATTCCCGGCGGGATCCGCCCCACCGAAGAAGCCATCGAGAAATATGAAACGGTCGTCTACCGGTTTCGGGATCAAGCGGGGTCGACGTATCGGGTTCTCTACGGCTTTTTCGTGGAGTCGCTCGAAGCCTTTGAAGCCGGGCGGATCTTTGATGCCGTGCCGCCTCTGCTCCAGGGGATTGAGCGGTTGGTGGATCTGCACAAAGAAGAAAAAGTCCTGTTCACTGCCGCGGAGCAGAACCGCATTCGCGAGTTTCAACAGCGCCTGGAAAAGATTCTCCCGGAAGCCAGCAAGCCCGAAGTGGATCTTCCTCCGCCCGAGACCTACTGACCCGCTCCAAATAGAACCCTCTCATCATTGTTCCTTGAATACTTCCTTCATTGGTATCCCTTCAAGATTCCCTTCACGATAGGCACGCAGCCGCTTTTCCGCTTCCTCGGCCCATATTGCATCAAGTGACGTATCCGGCTCGTCAAGACTTCTCAAAATACCTTCGACGACCGAGAACCTTTCGTCTGGTCGAGAGCCAAAGCTTGTTCGAGTACTTCTTTGCTATCCATCGAATTCACCTCTAGTTTTCCGAAACAGAACGGATCGCGTTCCGTTGCCGTAGGAGAGAAAAATGCAGACGTTCTTTCTTGAACCGACCTACTGACCCGCTCCACGAATTCTTGTGTATCCCCTTCTGTCTCTCGACAAAGTACGTCGTTCGTGGCCTTCCGGGTTGACAGGCCATTGAAAATAAGTGAAAAAGACGGTCGAACGCGCCCGTAGCTCAATGGATAGAGCATCAGACTTCGGATCTGAGGGTTGGGGGTTCGACTCCCTCCGGGCGCGCCACGTCTTTGGGGGCAGCGGGGAAACCGTGGGCATTGACCTCCGCAAAGGAAGATGACATGAATGACCTGCTGATCTGGCTGCCGATCCTGCTATCGAGCGTGGGCGTGGTACTGTTGGGCGTCGTCGTCGTGAAAATCTCAACAATGCGCGGAGAGGTGGGGAAACTCATACACGAAGAATTCCGGGTGGCCAGAGAAGAGGCGACGCACAGTGCGCGCAGTCTGCGCGAAGAAGTCACGGCCGCGCAGAAAAACGCCAACGACACCGTCATTCAGGTTATCGGTGAGCTGAACCAATCTCAAAGGGACGCCCTTGCCAAAGTCGAGCAGCGGCTCATGGGGCTGAGCGACACGAATGAAGCCAGACTCGGAGGGCTTCGTGACACGCTGGACTCGAAAATGAAAGCGCTGCAGGAAAGCAATGACCGGAAACTGGATCAGATGCGGCAAACGGTGGATGAAAAATTGCAGAGCACGCTTGAGAAACGCTTGGGTGAATCGTTCAAGATCGTCAGCGAGCGGCTGGAAGCGGTCCAGCGCGGCCTCGGTGAAATGCAAACGCTTGCGACCGGCGTGGGCGACCTCAAACGGGTCCTGACGAACGTCAAGGCCCGGGGCACGTGGGGGGAAGTCCAACTCGGCGCTCTTCTGGAACAACTGCTGACCCCCGACCAATATGAGAAAAACGTCAAGGTCCGTCCCTCATCCGGTGAAATCGTCGAATTTGCCATCCGTCTTCCCGGGACAGGCCGTGAGGCAAACGCGAGCGTCTGGTTGCCCATCGATGCAAAATTTCCGCAGGAAGATTATCAGCGTCTCGTCAGCGCAACCGAAAGCGCCGACCCGACTGCCGTCGAGCAATCGCTGAAAGCCCTGACCCGCGCGATCGAGAATTCAGCCAAAGACATTTCGGAAAAATACATCGAGCCACCGGCCACGACTGACTTCGCCATTCTGTTTTTACCCACGGAAGGCCTGTATGCGGAAGTCCTCAGGCAGCCGGGGTTGCTGGAAAAACTGCAAGATGCCCATCGGGTCGTCGTCGCCGGTCCGACAACCTTATCCGCCATCCTGAACAGTTTGCGCATGGGCTTCCGGACGTTGGCCATCGAAAAACGGTCCAGCGAAGTCTGGCAGGTGCTGGCGGCGGTCAAGACGGAATTCGGCAAATTCGGCGAGGTTCTGGAGAAGGTCAGGAAGCAATTGGAAACGGCGTCCGGCACCATTGAGCAGACCGGCGTCCGCACGAGAGCCATGGAGAAAAAACTCCGTGACGTCGAAGCCCTGCCCGAATCCGAATCCAACGACCTCTTGCAACTGGAGTGAAAACGTTGAGGGAGCGAGTCGCTCCAGGTGCGCCATGCGGTGATAAGCTCATCGTAGTGCCTCAGAAGAGAAATCCCTGCGAATGCCACTAGCTTCCGTCTTCTTCTTGCGAGAAGACCTTCATGTCTGCTGAAGGAGAAACAGACCATTTGTTTCCGGAGCCGGCATGTTGGATCAGGGAGTCGGGCTCGTATTTAGCTACCGGTTTTTTCAGGCCCATTCGTTGTATCCTTGTCGTCAAGGTTGTTGGGGGAATACCGAGCAACTCGGCGGCGCCATTTTTGCCGAAAATTTTCCAGTTCGCCCTGTTTAGCGCGTTGAGAATGTTTTGCAGTTCGAATTGTTTCATGTCATCAAACGTGAGAACCGGTCCAGCCGCAGGACTGAATAGATTGGGGGGGGCAACGGTTCTGTTTTTTTGGTTTTTAGGCAAGTCGAGAACCAGCCTGTTGGCCGTTGCAATAATAACGGCACGCTCAATCACATTTTGCAGTTCTCTGATATTTCCGGGCCAGTCATAATTCTGCAGGGTGGTTAAATTTGCCTTGGACAATTTAATTCCCGTTCGATTGAATTTTTTTTGCGCAAGGTTCAAGAAATGGCTGGCTAATGCAGTGATATCTTCCTTTCGTTCTCGTAAAGGCGGCATGACGATGGGAAAAACATTCAGACGATAATAGAGATCTTCTCGAAACTTTCCACGTTCCACCTCATGTTTCAAGTGACGATTGGTGGCCCCTATCACGCGAACGTCCGATTGTATCGTTTTTTCGTCCCCTACCCGTTCGAAGGTACCCTCCTGAAGAACCCGCAGTAATTTACTTTGTAGATCCAAAGGGATTTCGCCGACTTCATCCAGGAAAAGCGTGCCGCCATTGGCCAATGCAAACCGGCCGACGCGATCCTTGAATGCACCCGTAAAGGCCCCTTTCACGTGACCGAAGAATTCGCTTTCATATAATTCCCTGGGAATCGACGCACAGTTGACTCGAATCAACGGCCGGGAAGCCCTGGGGCTCCGTTTGTGAATTTCGTGCACGATGAGTTCCTTGCCGGTTCCGGATTCTCCGGTAATCAGGACGTTGGCTTCGGTAGGTGACACCATTTCGATCTGTTTCAGGATATGTTGGAGCGGTAAACTGTTGCCGATGATGTTGCCGAACGGTTGGAGTTCTCTGACTTCTTCATGAAGGTATTCGTTCTCAAGCTCCAACTGTTTGCGCAATCGATCGATCTCTTCAAACGCGGCGGCCTTTTCTTCTTCGATTTTCTTTCGGCTCGTGATGTCCCGGAGAAAACCCACGGCGTACTCTCGCGCATCGAATTCCAAATAATTGACGGTGATGTCCGTAGGAATAACGGTCCCACCTTTGGTACGATGGCTGGCTTCGAACGTAAGCGTGTTGGCGTGTTTGAGTTTCCGCCAAAAGGCTTGCCAAGTCTCTTGATTGGAATCAGAATTAATGTCCTGAATCGTCAAGCCGATTAATTCCTGTTCCGAATAATCGAGAAGTCTGCACGCAGCGTTGTTGGCATTTAAAATCACCCCCTGGCAATCGTGAAAAATGATTGCATCCCCGGAATGTTGAATCGTGAATTCAGCCAGTTCAAACGTTTGGTCATGATCTAATTTTTTCGTCATCGTGAATCTCCCGGCCGTTGAAGCACCACCACTTGACGACCGCATCCACCACATTATACGAATTTGAGTAGAATATCTACTCAAAATAGTAATATACTCATTTGAGTAGATACTTCAGAAATGATGGCAGTCAAAAAACTCATTTTTTATTAGTAGGTTATGATGACAATCCTGTGTTGGTACGGTTCATGCTTATGAGAAGCCAGATAGTCTAAATGAAAAATCGAAAGGAAAGCACTGATGAATGAATTGGCAAAATCAATAGATATCGCCATCTATCCTCCCGAACTTCAGGGGACCGGAGCGTTCGATGGCGGGCGGATCACCGAAATCAAGCCCATCGGGTTTCCCGATGAAGGTCCCGATGTTCCCCATACGGGCCCCCTGTTTTACTGGGCCTGGGCCACGGCCAAGGGCTATGGGAAAATCGGTCTCCATCCTCATCGGGCCTTTGAAATCATGAGTTATGCCCTCGAAGGGGAGATCGGCCATTACGATACCCTGGGCAATCGAAGCCGGGTGAAAGCCGGCGGCGCGCAGGTGATGCAGACGGGGTCGGGCATCTCTCATGAAGAGGAAACGGTCGGCGACCACAACGAATTTTTTCAAATCTGGTTCGAGCCGAACCTGAAAGAAACCGTCCGCCATCCACCGACGTACGCGGAATGTCGCCATGAAGATTTTCCCGTTGAGGTGTGCGACGGGGTGACCCTGAAACACGTCATTGGGAACGGCGCGCCGGTGTCGATTCTGGCGGAGGCGGCCATGCAGGATCTTCTCATTCCACCGGGCCATGGATACCGGCGCGACCTGTCCGCCGATCGCACGGTGGCCATGATGGTCATCAATGGAGAGGGCACGCTGAGCGACGAGACCGATACGGAAAAACATGATCTGCGGCCACGATATTTTGCGGTTGTCCATGCCGGGCGGGACGGCTCGATGGCGATCCGCGCGGATCAACCCGTTCCGCTTCGTCTCGTCATGATCGAGGTCCCGGCTGAGGTGGAGTACCCGTTATATCAGAAGTAATGCAATTGGTAAGAGACCTGACCTTTAATAAGACAGAGAAAATGGGTTCGGAAACGGAAAAACGCGTTCACTTTTAACCAAGTGCCGGTGATTGATGCTGGAACGACTCAAAAAGGAAAGATCAAAAATGAGAATAAGAAAACGAAACCCTGTTTTTCTAGCAGTTACAATAGCCCTTACCGTACAAGCCTTTCCGGTTTCTTACGGGGTTGCTCAAACGGCTTTGGAAACAAAGGCGGCGCCTGCTCCGGTTAAACCGCAACTTCAATCAGCAGGTGCGCTCAGCTTTGGACCAAACAACGTGTTATTCGTCGGCGATTCAAAAGGTGGACTCGTTCATGCGTTTGAATTGGGTGCCCGTGATATCGATTCCCAAGACGGCGTCGCTCTGGGCAACGCCCAGACGTTTGAAGGGGTCGATTTACTGTCCGATATCAGTGCAAAAGCCGCAAGACTGTTGAACGTGAATAGTGACGACATTCGCATCAATGACATGGTGGTTCACAAACCGTCAAAGCAAGTGTTCCTCTCCGTTCATCGTGGACATGGCCCTGATACCGTCCCGGTCATCTTAAAAGTGAATAACGGACGGCTCGAGAGATTGAACCTTGAGAAGGTTAAGCACTCTTCGACCAGTGTCGGACCGGTTCCCGTGCATGAAACGTTGGAATTTGGCCAGCCTCAAAACATGCTGGCGATCACGGATATTGATTATTGGGAAGGTGAGATTTTTGTCTCCGGCGTATCCAATGAAGAGTTTGCCTCGAAGCTGCGCCGCATGGCCTATCCGTTTGATTCCAGGGTTTCCACCGCGTCCATAGAAATCTGGCATGCGGTTCATGCGCAATTTGAAACCCGCGCGCCGATTATCGCGAAGGACATTCGTAAGATTGACGGCACGCCAACCCTGATCGCCGTGTATGCCTGCACACCGTTGGTACGGATTCCGCTGGACATCCTGCAGGATGGGGTAAAGGTTCGCGGTGAAATGATTGGTGAACTGGGTTTTGGCAATACACCGATCGACATGATCAGTTACAACAATCCGATGGACGGTCAAGATTATGTGCTGGTAACGAATACCAGTCGTAGCGCGAAACAAGTGTCCCTTTCTGCTATTGGTTCGGCCCAAGCCATGCCGGTGAATGTGACAAACAATTATGGCCCCGCCGGGGTCGCGCAATATCCCATCCCGCTTTCGGGTGCGCTGCATCTTGATTTGCTGGATGCCGGTTGGGCGGCTGTGATTCGGCCAAACCCTAAAAACCCGGGCCGCCTTGATTTGCACACATTGCCGGTGCCCTTGTTCTTTGACCGGGCTGATCACGTCGTTGAGATGAATTGGCCGGGACCCACCTGATCGATTTGGATCCAGGAAGCAGCCGTCGTTGCTGAGGATGTGGCGAGAGGAATCATGAACCTCTTCTCCAAAATAGCCTGTTCGTTCGGAGCGGTTCTGATGGGTCTTGCCGTGCCTGTCCATGGTGATGGCGGAGAGGCAGATGGTCGTCACGAAGTCACCGCCATTTATCCAACATCCGATGTGCTTCCTGAGAACCTCTTGCGCATGTACGTGCATTTTTCAACGCCGATGCGTCGGGGACAGGTTCGTGAGTCCATCAAGCTGATCGGAGAAAATAGGGAACAAATCATCAATCCGTTTCTTAATCTGGCCATAGAGCTTTGGGACCGTGATGAGAAACGCCTGACCCTATTGCTTGATCCGGGGCGGATCAAACGTGGTGTCGGCCCGAATGTGCGGGTTGGGGCGCCGCTTCAACGCGGCAAACGCTATACGCTGGTGATTAGTCAAGACATGAAAGATTACCGGGGCAAGACACTCGATCGACCCTTCACGAAGTCTTTTATCATACAAGCACCGATTCGCTTGGCACTGTTGCCTGAAAAATGGATAACGGATTTGCCAAAGGCCAAGAGCCGAGAACCGCTGATACTGGAATTTTCACGCATCATGGATAGGCCGCTGCTCCTTCGGTCTCTTGCGGTGCTTGATGCAGACGGCCAAGCGGTTAAAGGAAATATTGCGGTTGTAGAGCATGAAACGCGCTGGGAATTTATCCCTTCCTCGCAATGGCAATCATGGCCGCATCGTCTCGAGATTTCGACCGATCTTGAGGATGTCGCGGGCAACAATGTCAGGGCAGCGTTCGATGTGGCAGTGGATGAAACGATGATGAATGAAAAGAACGTCGAACAGGTGTTCGTGCCGTTTTTTCCGAAGCATTGAACGTGTCGATCCAAGCAAAGAGACAGAAAAACCGGTTTTTCAACGAAAGGAGCATAGCCATGGCCGATCCAATCATTGATTCGACTCTCTGAGAGCGGTCTCAGAATATTGACAATACGCTCCCTTTTGCTATGATACCGGCAGTCACAGACAAAGGGAGAAACAGTGCATTTCGTCCTCAACACCTTTTCATTCCTGGTTTGGGGCGTGCTGGTCATGTGGATGTGCGCGGGCTTCACCATGCTGGAGTCCGGCTCCGTGCGCACCAAGAACGCCTCCGTCATCTGCCTGAAAAACATCGGCCTGTACGCGATTGCGGGTCTCGCCTACTTCACGATCGGCTACAATCTGATGTACGTGGACGTCGGGTCGTGGATCGGCTCCTTCACCTTCTTCTACGGTCCCTCCGCCGCAGAAATTGCCCTGCTCCGGGGCGAGACGTCAGCGGCGCAAGCGGTCGTCGAGACCGGCCACGCCGTCATGTCGGATTGGTTTTTTCAGATGGTGTTCGTGGCGACCACGGCCTCCATCGTGTCGGGCACGCTGGCCGAGCGGGTGAAACTCTGGTCGTTCTTCCTGTTTATCCTGTTCCTCACCGCGTTCATCTATCCCGTGGTTGGGTCGTGGACGTGGGGTGGCGGGTGGCTCGGGGCCATGGGCTTCAAGGATTTTGCGGGATCGACCATCGTGCATTCCACCGGCGGATGGGCGGCGCTGGCCGGGGCGGTCGTCGTGGGGCCGCGGCTCAGGAAGTTCCGGGCGGACGGCACGGTCAAGCCCACGCCGCCGTCGAACGTGCCCGCGGTGACTCTCGGGATATTCATTCTCTGGATGGGCTGGTTCGGGTTCAACGGGGGGTCGCAACTGGCGCTGGCCGGCGTGAGCGACGCCCTGGCCCTCAGCATCATTCTGGTGAATACGAATCTGGCGGCGGCGGCCGGGGTGATGGCGGCGATCTCCGTGTCCAAACCCATCCTGGGCCGCCAGGATCTGTTTGCCGGCCTCAACGGGGCGATCGCCGGGTTGGTCTCGATTACGGCGGGGCCGGATATTGTGGAACATCACTGGGCGATCCTCATCGGGGCCGTCGGCGGGGTGTTGTGTACGGCGGGGATCAGGCTGATGGAGATCGTGAAGATCGACGATGTCGTCGGGGCGGTTCCGGCCCATCTGGTGGCCGGGATATGGGGAACCCTGGCCGTGTGTATTGCGGCCGGCGGCAACGTGGGGGTGCAATTGCTGGGGATCGCGTCGATTGGCGCGTTTGTCTTTGTCACCTCATGGGTGCTGTGGCTGATCATCGACGCGACCATCAGGGCGCGGGTCTCGCCGCACGTGGAGGAACTCGGTCAGGACGTGGCGGAACTGGGCATCGAGGCGTATCCGGAATTTCTGGTGATTCCCGATCCTGACGAGACCGATGATCTCAAGCCCAAGAAACAGAAACCGCTCTGGCAGGAATAAGAAACGGGACGTCTCCCTTTCCCTCTGATCCTCTTACCTCCCCAACACGGCGCACCCCGTTTTCCCGGCCTCCCATGGATCTATTCGACATCCTCGCCATCGTCCTCACCCTGACGGCCGGATTCTCATATCTCAATAACCGGTTCATTCGATTACCCGTCACCATCGGCGTGATGGTGATCGCCCTGGCCGGGTCTCTCCTGCTCCACGGCATCGATCTCCTGGGGTTTCACGTGGAAGCCCAGGCCGCCGGGTGGCTTGAATCCATCGACTTCAATAAGACCCTGCTGCACGGCATGCTGAGTTTTCTGCTCTTTGCCGGGGCCTTGCACGTCAATCTCAACGACCTGTTCAACCAGAAATGGGCCATCGGCTCGTTGGCCACCATCGGCATCCTGCTGTCCACGTTCCTGGTGGGCACCTTCACCTATGGGGTGCTGAGCCTGCTCGGCATTCCGCTGTCCTATCTCACCTGTTTGGTGTTCGGGGCCCTGATCTCCCCGACGGATCCCATTGCGGTGCTCAGTATCCTGAAAAACGCCAACGCCCCGAAAAGCCTGGAAGTGAAAATTACCGGAGAGTCGCTCTTTAATGACGGCGTGGGGGTCGTGGTCTTTCTCGTGCTGGCCGAAGTCGCGGCCGGGACGCATGAGCCCGCCGTCGGCGACGTCGCCGGGTTGTTCGCGCAGGAAGCCGTGGGCGGCGTCGTCTTCGGACTGGGGCTGGGCTATCTGGCGTATGGGCTCCTGAAAAGTATTGACCAGTACCAGGTCGAAGTGCTGATCACCCTGGCCCTCGTCACCGGCGGCTATGCCCTGGCGGGCGCGTTGCATCTCTCCGGTCCCATTGCCGTGGTGGTGGCGGGCCTGATGGTGGGCAACCAGGGCCGCGTGCTGGCGATGTCGGATGCAACCCGTGAACACCTGGACACGTTTTGGGAGCTGATCGACGAAATTCTGAACGCGGTCCTGTTCGTGCTGATCGGTCTGGAAGTGCTCGTGCTCACGTTTACCCGAGACTATCTCCTCGCGAGCCTCGTCATGATTCCGCTGATTCTCCTGTCCCGTCTGCTGGCCATCGGGGCGCCGATCGCGTTGCTGAGCCGCGTGCGCTCGTTTACCCCCGGGGCCGTCTGGCTGATGACGTGGGGCGGGTTGCGGGGCGGCATCAGCGTGGCCCTGGCCCTGTCATTGCCTTCCGGCCCGGAGCGCGACGTCATCCTGGCCATGACCTACGTCGTGGTGGTATTTTCCATCGTGGTCCAGGGCCTGACCATGGAAAAACTTGTGAAATACCTGATTCCCCGTTGAATGACAGGCGTCCATTCATCAACAGATCAGCCACCCAGGGACTGGCGTCGTTGAAATAATCGTTGCCGTCGAGACGACCCCGTCAGCGCTTTATAGAGATGGCCGCGAAACAGCATCATCAGGACCGCGCCGACGGGCGTCAGACAAAGAACCAGGACCCCGGCGATCGAGGAGGAAAGCCCGAGGTATTGGAACCACTGACTCAACACGGCAAACGGCAGGCCCAGCAATTGCAAAAAATCCAACCCGGGCAGCCGTCCGCTTCCGCTCGAAATCGAAAAGAAAAAGGACAGCCCGAACGGCGCGAAGACCACGGCAACCGGCAAAAACCATTCAACCCAATTTTCCAGGACAAAGTCGTAGCTGTCTTTGAGGATCTCGAGGGAGGCACCCGAACGCCCCTGGTAAATCAGCTCGGGGATCGGGTTGAGCAAAATAAACAACAACAGCAAGACGGCCGAGACAATCGCCGGGCCATAGGGATTGGCTTGCATCCCGAGTTCGAGTATTTGCAGGGGCACCCACACGATAAAGCCGACGGTGATGACGTCCCAGAAATACCTGCCCGCCGCGTCCCGGAGATCGCGCCAGATCATGGGCCGGGCACCCAGCACGGCTTGTTCGAGTAATCCCAGCAACGCACCCACGGCAAAGGCATTGGCCACGCCGAGTAACAATCCGCCGAGCATGCCGAAGGCCATGGCCATTCCGGTGGCCACGTACAGGAGAACGGTCAGGATGACGACCGCCGGCACGAGCAACCAGTTTCTGGTCAACGAGCGCCACGTCGCGAGCCACGTTTGACGATAGAGTTGAAGGGTTGCAGAGACGAACTCCGTCATGCGTTCGTCGTGGCCAAGAGAAGACGATTAATCCGACGATTTGTGCTTGAGGGCGAGAATTGCCTGCTGTTGCCGGTCCCGTTCCCGTTCGATCTTCTTTAACCGGCTGGGCCGGTCAAGGGTCCACCATTTCACGCGATTCTTGAACGACACCGTTTGGGGCGCCACGCTTTTGAGTGTCTCCTCCTGAAAATCAAACCCTTGGTGCGTGTCCCGCGTCCGGACAAACTGCTCGTAAATGTTCAGGTACAGCTTTTTGAGGTCCATGACGCTCACCATAGCCTACTCGATTGAATGCTGGCAAGAGCCTGTCGACGGGAAGGCCGGGCGTTGACACCCTGCGCACCGGAGGGGTAAATAGGAAAACGGGCTCAGCCCGTTGCCTTGCAGGCTCCAGCCGTACCGTTATCCTGAGAACCGAAAGCGATCCGGAGAAGCGAGAGTGGCGGAACTGGCAGACGCGCGAGACTTAGGATCTCGTGGGAGACCGTGGGGGTTCAAATCCCCCCTCTCGCACCACTCCACAACCGCCTTTCATCAAAGAACGGATGCACCATGAAAGTGGAAGTCACAGAATTAGGACCGGTGAAACGGGCCATTAAAATTGAAGTGCCGGAGGACGTCGTCAATCAGGAATTCGACCGGGTGTATACCGATCTGAAACGCCAGGTGCGCGTTCCGGGCTTTCGACCGGGCAAGGCGCCGGTCGCCATGCTGGAAAAGCGCTACGCGAAGACCGTGGCACAGGACGTGATCCAACGCCTGGTTCCCACCTACTACCAGAAAGCGATTCAGGAAGCCGGCGTGGCGCCCGTGCTGGTTGAAATTCCGCCGTTGGAGCGCTTGAAAGCCAACCGCAACGCCTCACTCACTTTCACGGCCACCGTTGAAATCAAACCGTCCATTGGCTTGCGTGATTATCGGCCGCCCAACCCCATTTCCTTGAAGCCCGATTCCCGGGCCATTACCGATCAGGAGGTGGATAAAGCCCTGGACCGATTTCGGGAGCAACAATCCCGGCTCGAGGCCGCCCCTCCCGGCACCCTGCTGGCTGACGGCCTGTATGCGATCGTGACGATAGAAGGCTTTGTGGATGGCGAGCCGGTGGAAGGATCAAAGAAGGAAGGGCATCTCCACAAAGTCGGGGACCGGGAGCCCGTGCTGGGTCTCACCATTGACGACGTGCTGGCGGGGAAAACGGAAGGGGACCACGCGGAGATTCCACAGGACTATCCCGCCTCGCATCCGGATGCCCGTCTGGCCGGCAAGGTCGTCACGTTCCGCGTTTCAATCCTCGGGGTGAAGCAGAAAATTCTCCCGGCGTTGGACGATGAGTTTGCCAAGGATTGCGGATCCTATGACACCCTCGACGCGCTCAAAGACAAAATTCGCTCAGAATTGGAATCGGTGCTCCAACGGGACAAAGAAGAAGGCTACAAGGATCAAATCATCGAGCGCCTGTTGTCCATGCATCATTTTGATCTCCCTGAAGCCCTGATCGAACGGGAAGTGCGCACCATGGTTCGACAGCGCCTCATGGAAGAGCAACGGAAACAGAACGACCCCCTTTCGGTCAACACCCGCATGGAAGAGGAGGCGAAACGCATCCAACAGGAGGTGGCGCCGGAGGCGCAGAAACGCGTCAAGCTCGGGTTGGTGCTGGAAGCCATTGCGGACAAGGAAGGGGTTTCCGTCAGTGAGCAGGACATTCAGGATGAAATCGGCAAACTTGCCCGTGGACTTCAAGTCCCGCTGGAAGACATTCAAAAGATGGTGGAATCGGGCGGGCAAAGTTCCCGTCAGGAGTTCGAGGATCGCATCAGGGCCGAAAAGGCGCTTCAATTGGTCTATCAGTACGCGGTGATTCAAGGCTGAGACGTTCCGACAATCCGTGCGGCAGAGAAAGGGTCAACTCATATGTTAATTCCAATGGTTATTGAGAGTACGAACCGGGGCGAACGCGCGTATGATATCTACTCCCGCCTCTTAAAGGATCGCATCATCTTTCTCGGCGCGCCCATTGACGACATCTTCTCCAACCTCATCATTGCGCAATTACTCTTCCTGGAGGCCGAGGACCCGGAAAAAGACATCAACCTCTATATCAATTCTCCGGGGGGGAGCGTCACCGCGGGCCTCGGGATTTACGACACCATGCAATACGTCAAACCCCCGATTACCACCATTTGTCTGGGTCAGGCCGCCAGCATGGGGGCCCTGCTCCTGGCCGCCGGCACCGCGGGCAAGCGCTACGCCCTTCCCAACGCCCGGGTGATGATTCATCAACCGATGGGAGGGTTTCAGGGGCAGGCCACGGAGATCGACATTCACGCGCGCGAGATTCTGAAAATTCGCGAGCGCCTGAACCAGATCGTTTCGGAACATACGGGTCAACCGTTGGAGAAAATCAGCCAGGATACCGAGCGCGATTATTTCATGTCGGGAACGGAAGCCAAAGAGTACGGCCTCATCGACGAGGTCATTATCAGGGCAACGGAAAAGGAACACGCCGGCTCGAACGGCGCCTAGCCGCTGAACGTCCGCCACCATGTCGAACCCGCTCAAATCAGACGAGCATCTCCGCTGTTCATTCTGCGGGAAAACCCGCGACCAGGTGCGCAAACTGATCGCGGGCCCCACCGTGTACATTTGCGACGAATGCGTGGGCCTGTGCAATGAAATCATGGCCGAAGAGTGGCAGGAGACCAAATCAGAACTTTCCTCAAAACTTCGCAAACCCGCCGAGATCAATTGCCACCTGGATCAATACATCATCGACCAGACCCGCGCCAAAAAAATTCTCTCGGTTGCCGTGCACAATCACTATAAACGCATCGCCGCCAACGAAACCGAAGACGTCGAGCTCCAAAAGGGCAACATTCTGATGATCGGACCGACGGGAACCGGGAAAACCTTGTTGGCCCAAACGCTCGCCGACTATCTCGACGTGCCGTTTACCCTGGCCGATGCCACGACGTTAACCGAGGCGGGATACGTCGGAGAGGACGTCGAGAATATTATTTTGAAATTGCTGCAAGCCGCGGACTATGAAGTGGAACGCGCGGAGCGCGGTATCATTTATATCGACGAGATCGACAAGATCACGCGGAAGGCCGACAGCCCCTCCATTACCCGCGACGTGTCAGGGGAAGGCGTCCAACAGGCCCTGCTCAAACTCATCGAAGGCACCGTCGCCAACGTGCCGCCGCAAGGCGGCCGGAAACATCCGCACCAGGAGTTCATTCAGGTCGACACCAAAAATATCCTGGTCATCTGTGGCGGGGCGTTTGTCGGGCTTGAACCCATTGTCGAACGGCGCCTGAATCGAAACCGCATGGGCTTCAAATCGAACAGGTCCGTCGCGCCACAGGAACGCGCCCCTTCTCTGTTGGCTCATCTCCAACCGGAAGACTTGCTGCAATACGGGTTGATTCCCGAATTCATCGGGCGATTGCCGGTCGTGACCACGCTGGAAGAGTTGGATGAAAAAGCGTTGGTGCGAATTCTGACCGAACCCAAAAACGCCTTGACGAAGCAGTATCAGAAACTGCTGTCCTTCGACAAAGTGAAACTGAAATTTACGGACGGGGCCCTGACGGCGATTGCCCGCAAAGCCCACGCGCAAAAAACCGGAGCACGGGGTCTTCGGGCGATTATGGAAGAGGTGATGCTGGATATTATGTACGAGGTCCCCTCTCAGACCGAGATCAAGGAAGTGGTGATTACCGAAGACGTGATTGTGAAGACGGGCGAACCGTTTAAATTTTTCGAATCGTCAACAAGCATGAAACCCGCGGTCGGCTCGTAACGGGCCGGTCGACGCGCCCGGTCATCCCGCCGGCGCCGCGTCATTCTTCAGACGCCGGGACGTCACGAGGCGTTCCTGCTCGTCGCCGTCTTCTTCTTGACGCCGCCGTCCACGTCGTTCTTGCGCGGCGCAAATTCGAAGCCGACTTTGCCGGAACCATGGTCCATCGTGAGATGGGCCGCGAACCTGCGGTGGTTCTTCTTCGACACGAAGCCCTGCAAAAGGTCGGTTTTGCCACGGCCCAGCAATTGCCGCACGTCGCCGGCCTCGATCGGGCGATTCAGAATCTGCCGGCTAATTTTAAAATCACAGGGGCCTTCGTCCTTCAGCCCGTTCCGGCAGATGTACCGTCTCGGCGTATCCAGCACCGGCGCGCCACACTTGGGACAAGAACCGACCTGGTCGCAATTCTCCGGATCCACGTCGTTGTCCTTGGCGCTCTCGCCAAAATCAAAGGCCGCGGTGAAATCGTCCTTGAGCGTCAACTCCGCGGCAAATTCACGCCCCAGCCGGCTGCGGAACCCGTTCAGCGGGCCGACGTGCCGGTCACGCAGCAGCGTGGCCGCCTCGTTGGCTGACAACTCACGCCCGGCGATCGTCTTCCAAATCGAGAAATCACACGTCCCGCACACAAACTTGCGATAATTCTCTCTCACCGTGCCCGTGCCGCACTTGGGACAGGAGACGTCGAGCACCACGTATTCGTCGTCGATCCGGTCAACGTCGCACTGCCGGGCGGCCTCGACAATATCCGCAGTCATCCTGCGAATGTGTTGCATGAACTCCTCGGAAGAGAATTGGTCGCTTTCGATCTGTTTCAGCTTCTTTTCCCATTCGCCGGTCAATTCGGCCGTGGTCAATTCGTCGATCTTGAGGGCGCGCAACAGCCTGAGCAGCGTCGTGGCCTTGGCCGTCGGAAGCAATTCACGGGTGTCGCGCAGGATGTACCGGTTGCGGATCAATTCCTCGATAATCGCCGCGCGCGTCGCGGGCGTGCCGAGACCGCGACCCCGCATGGCTTCGCGCAACTCATCATCCTCCATCAATTTGCCCGCGCCCTCCATCGCGGACAACAGGGTTGCCTCGTTGTAGCGCGGCGGAGCCTTGGTCTGCTTGCCCTCCAATTCGATTTCGACCGTCCTGGCCTTTTCGAAGCCGTCCGTGGCGGCGACGGTCAGCGGAGGCAGCGTCTCGTTGCTTTCCTTGCGCCCCATCACCTGCAACCAGCCGCTCTCGATCAGCACCCGTCCCCGGGTCTCAAAGGTCTGGTCTTCGACGACGGTGTGGCGCACCGTGTTTTCAAAGCGGGCCGGCGGATAAAACGCCGCGATGAAACAGCGTGTCACCAGTTCATAGATGCGACGTTCCTGTTCTTTCAGTTTGCCCGGCGCCTCCCCGGTCGGAATGATGGCAAAGTGATCGGACACCTGAGCGTTGTTGAAGATGCGCTTATTGTTGCCGTTGATGTAGTGGTGTTGAAGCGCGTGTGCGGCCCAGTGGCTGATGGGTTGGTCGGCTGGCTCTCCGTCCGGCGGCGCGGCGCCCTGGCCGGTGCCGGACGAGACCAGCGACTGCATAATGGTTTGGGCCGTCGCCGGGTAATCTTCGGGTAACGTCCGGGAATCGGTACGCGGGTAGGTCAGGACCTTGTGGCGTTCATACAGCGCCTGTGCGATGCTGAGCGTGGACCTGGCCGAGAATCCAAACCGCCGGTTCGCTTCACGCTGGAGCGACGTCAGGTCAAACAGCATCGGAGGCTGCTGGCTCGACGGCTTCGTGGTTTCGGAAACCCTGCCTTCCCGATTCGCGCACGTCGCGACAATCGCCTCGGCCCGGGGCTTGTCCCAGATGCGTTCCGGCTTCGCGGTGCCGTGCTGATCCCTGGTCGTCCCCGCCGCCGCCTTCTGCTTCGCCCGGGCTTGCGCCTGCGGATCAACCCACACCCCTTCGTACCGGCCGGAGGCAATCGCGAAGGCGGCCTTGACCTCCCAATACTCACGCGGCTCAAAGTTCTGGATTTCTTTCTCGCGGTCGACCAGCAGGGCGAGCGTCGGGGTTTGCACGCGCCCGACCGTGGTCAGGGAAAACCCGCCGTCGCTCGAATTCAGCGCGGTCATGGCCCGGGTGGCGTTAATCCCGATGAGCCAGTCGGACTCCGAGCGACACACGGCGGCGCGCTGGAGCGGCAATAACTTTTCGCCCTCGCGAAGACGTTCAAAGCCGTCGCGAATCGCCTGCGGGGTCATGGATTGCAGCCACAGGCGCTGCACCGGCTTTGAGCCCTTGAAATGCCGGATGAGGTAATGGAAGATCAGTTCGCCTTCGCGGCCGGCGTCGCAGGCATTGATGACTCTGTCAACGTCCTTCCGCGCGTAGAGTTTCCGGATCAGTTTGAGTTGCGATTCATTCTTCTGGATCGGTTTCAGATCAAAGTGATCGGGAATCACCGGGAGGTTGGCGAGCGCCCACTTGCCGCGTTCGACTTCGACCCCTTGCGGCGCCGCCAGCTCCAGCATGTGACCGACCGCCGACGTCACGACGTGGTCCGGCCCCTCGAAGAAGTTTTTCTCGCTGTGAAACCCGCCAAGCGCCCTTGTGATATCCCGGGCCACTGAGGGCTTCTCGGCAATGACCAGGGCCTTGCTCGTGCCCTGGGCGAGACTCGGGCGAGCTTTTTTCCTGGACGTGGCAGACGTTCGGGAAGGCATCTCACACCATCCTGTCGTTGATCCTGAAACGCAAATCCCACCCCATTCTACACCTTCTTCACTCGCGCGATCAGGGCCGGTTGTCTCCTCATCCGGCACCCGTCAGGGACTTCCGGGACGCGTGCCCGGCCGCGGTTCCGCCGGGAGTCCCTCTAGCCCGGACCCGCACTCCTGACGTAGCAGGAACCGGGCGCCTGTTGAATGCACCCTCGCAATTCCAGATTCAGCAGGAGACTCATCACCTCGGCACGGTCAAACGGCGCCTCGGTCAGCACCTCGTCAATCGACAAGGGATCGTCATGAAACAGAGACAGCACCTGCCGCTCTTTGGCGCTTAAGACCGGAGGGGTCGTCTCCTGAAAACCGGCATTCTTTACTCGATCGCGAAAGGGGCCGTCAAGCTGCGGGAGCAGTTCATCAACGACGTCCTGCGCCTCCTCAACGAGCGTGGCTCCTTGTTTGATGAGTCCATGCGCTCCTCGATGTCTGCCATGCTTGACGGCTCCCGGGATGGCAAAAACCTCTCGATTCTGCTCGAGCGCAAATCGCGCCGTGATCAGCGCGCCGCTTTTCTGATCGGCTTCCGAGACGATCACGCCCAGCGACAATCCGCTGACAATCCGGTTTCGGCGGGGAAAATGGCCCGGCAGCGGCGGGGACCCGAGCGGCAATTCCGACACCACGGCGCCCTTGACTTCAATGTCCCGCCGCAGGCGCTGATGTTCGGGTGGATAGGTTCGATCGACTCCACACCCGACGACGGCAACCGTCCTGGCCCCGGCCGCCAGGGCGCCCCGATGGGCTGCCGCGTCGATTCCCCTGGCCAATCCGCTCACGATCGTAAACCCCATCTCGGCCAACCGTTGACTGAGTTCCTGCGTCATGAGCGCCCCCGAGGGCGTCGCTTTTCTCGATCCCACGATCGCGACGGCGTGATCGTCGGGCGCAGGCAACGTGCCGCGAACGTACAACACGGGCGGGGGATCCGGGATCATCGCCAGCCGGCGAGGATAGGCGGCATCCAACACCGTGACAATCGAGCTCGCGCCTTTTTCGATCAGTTGCATTTCTTTGCGAACGTGCGCCACGACGTCCGGATCGGGGGCTTTTCGCAAGGCGGCGACCACGGAAGCCCGCAGCCCGGCCACGCGCCGCAACTCGACCGAAGAAGCCGCCAGCACTTCCTTCGGCCCGCCAAAATGCCGAACGAGCGCGCAGAGCGTGCCGTCACTGACTCCTCGCACTGCCCGCAAGATCAGCCACGCTTCCAGCAATTCCATGGTTCAGAAAAACGGCGCCCGGCTGTGGGGTGGATGGGCGCCGGTCGGTTAGCCCGCCCCTTCTCCCACCACCACAAGATCGTACTGCTCGAGAGGGAGCAGGGGATCGGCATTCACAAGAATCCGGCAATTCAATTCCCGTTGGAGTTGTTCAAGCGTTTCGGGCTCGGTCTCTTGCAGCATGTTCACGATATGGGGATGCGCGCCGAGCACCACGGTTTGCCGTCCGGCGGCTCGTCCGATGCGCCGGATATCGCGAAGCATATCGTACGCCACCGTGAGCGCGGATCTGGTATAGCCGCGTCCCTCACAATCGGAGCAGACGTCCGAGAGAGTTCTGAGCAGGTCTTCCCGGACGCGTTCCCGGGAAATCTCGACCAATCCCAGATCGCTGATACGGGAAATCCGCGTGCGCGCTTTATCATTGGCCATCGCGTCCACGAGGGCCTGATAGACTTTGTCACGATTCCGTCCGCGTTCCATATCGATAAAATCAATGATAATAATCCCTCCGATCCCGCGGAGTTTAATCTGGTAGGCGATCTCGCGAGCCGCCTCCAGGTTATTTCTCAAGATCGTTTCCTCCTGATCGCGCTTTCCAACGTACCGCCCCGTGTTCACGTCGACGACCGTCATGGCTTCCGTATGATCAATCACAATATGGCCTCCGGACTTGAGCCAGACTTTTCGGCCCAACGCCCGGGAGATTTCCATCTCAATCCCCAAATGATCGAACAAACTCTCATCCTTGTCATAATGAAAAATGCGCGACGTTTGGTCGGGAAGATACCGCCGGACGAACTCTTTGACCGCTTCGCATTCCTCTTTCGAATCGATGAGCAGCCGTTTGACGTTCTTGGTAAATAAATCCCGCACCACCCGAAGCGTCAGGTCCAAATCCGTATGCAACGCGGCAGGAGCCGGATGGACGTCCTGCTTCTTGACAATATCCTGCCACATCGCGGTCAGGAACCCGACGTCGGATTTGAGATCCTCTTCGCTGATCCCCTCGCTGACCGTCCGGACAATGTAGCCATAGCCCGGCTCACGAATGCGTTTCATGATATCTTTCAGACGACTGCGCTCATCTTCCTCGGCAATGCGCCGTGAAATCCCGATATGATCGACATTCGGCATCAGCACCAGGAACCGTCCCGGCAATGAACAATAGGTCGTCACCCGGGGGCCCTTGGTGCCGATCGGCCCCTTCGAAATCTGCACAACGAGTTCCTGGTCTTTTTCCAACAACTCCTGAATGGGCCGCACCGTTTGCCGGCGAGGACGCGGGAAATCCGGCCCCTTCTCATCTTCATCGCTTTCCACCAGGATATCGCCGGGTTCAGTCCCCGCCGACAGATCCGACACGTGCATAAACGCGGCGCGTTCCAGCCCAATGTCCACAAACGCCGCTTGCATGCCGGGCAACACCTTCAGGACTTTGCCCTTGTAGACGTTGCCCACAAAATCCTTTTTTTGGGCCCGGTCTACGTATAATTCCGTGACCACCTTATTTTCCAACACCGCCACGCGCGTTTCCTGCGGGGTGATGTTGATGGCAATTTCAACACCCATACCTCGACTCCTTTATTCCCTCACCCGTGACACCCCTGCGACGGAACGAGGGAAACCCGGCCATGCCGGTCCAAGCCTCTCCGCCTCAAAGCGTGACATGGATTCTGTGTTTCGTCAAATTATCAAACTCCGGGTCGCGGCCGGGCCATCCTCGGGTGGAAGGCTCACGCCGCTATACCGTCCGTCGTGACCGTTTCACGCTGAGCAGCAGACCCAACCCCGTCATCGTCATGATGGTCGCGCTCCCCCCATAACTGAGTAACGGCAAAGGAATGCCGACAATGGGGGCCAGACCCATGGTCATCCCCACGTTGACCACCATGTTAAACGTCAGCATGCCCACGAACCCAACGGCCAACAGGACGCCCAACGTGTCCTGGGCCTTTGCCGCAACCTCCAGCCCCAATACCAACAACGCGAGGAACAGGCCGATGCACAGCACCCCACCCAAAAATCCCCACTCTTCGGCCAGGACCGCGAAGACAAAATCGGTGTGGCCTTCCGGAAGAAATTTGAATTGCGTTTGCGTCCCGCCATGAAACCCTTTCCCGATTAATTCGCCCGAACCCACGGCAATGCGCGATTGCAATCCCTGGTAGCCCTTTCCGGCCGGATCATAGTCGGGATTCACAAAGCTCAAGAGCCGTTCCTTTTGATAGTCATGCAGGGACCCCCAAAGTTCACTCCAGGCAAAGGGGAACAGCATCAATGCCGACAACAGCACGACCCCCAGCGTTTTTGACTTCACGCCCACGGCGAACAGCACGGTGACGTAGATCGACAGAAAGCTGAGACTGCTCCCCAAATCCGGTTGTTTCAGAATCAGGAAAAAGCCCGGCAACGCGATCAACGCCGGCACGATCACCCGATACCACCACCCCCGCCGGGGTTGGGTGGAATAATAGGTGGCCAACACCAGGAGAATCGGAATCTTCACAAATTCTGAAGGTTGAAACGCCAGGGGACCCAGGGCAATCCATCGCTGGGCCCCGTGACTGCTTTTCCCGCTGAACAGCACGGTCACCAGGAGAAGCAACGCGAATCCGTACAGCAGATACGACCATCGCGCGAGGGCATGGTAATCCATTTGCGACACCACCAGAAAGGCCACCGTGCCCACCCCGACCCACATCGCCTGTTTCCAATAAATGGGAACCGGATTCCCGCCCCCCCCGGCCGTCACGCTGTAAATGGTCAGGATTCCGAGTGACGACAATGCCAGGATGACGCCGCACAAGCACCAATCAAACGTGTCGAACCCTCGCCTGCGACTCCAATGCGCCCCATCAAACGGCATCATGGTGTTCATCATCCCGTGGCAGGCGACGCCTGTGCGTTGTCCTGCTCAAAGCCCTCATATGACAAGTAGGCCTCAATCAGGTCTTTGGCCAGGGGGGCTGCCGCAGACCCGCCGTGCCCCATATGCTCAAGCAACACGACCACGGCGATACGGGGACGTTCAAACGGCGCATAGGCGACAAACCAGGCATGGTCTCGAAATTGCTTGGGCGTCTCTTCTTCTGATTCCGGACGCAATGACACCACCTGCGCGGTTCCGGTTTTTCCCGCAATTCTCACCATCGAAGAGCGAGCCTGTCGCGCGGTCCCTTCGGTGACCACCGCGGCCAGCGCCGCCTGAATCGCTTCCAGTTGACGCGGGGGCAGCGCAAGGGCCGGGGCCGGCCTCGGAGTCCACGTCTCAATCCATTCGCCCTCGCGTTCCCGCACGCCGCGAACGACGTGCGGGTGAACCGGAATCCCCTTATTCCCAATCATGGCGATCACGTTCGCCATTTGAAGCGGCGTGACCGTGACGGCCCCCTGTCCAATCGAGACGGAAAGGGTTTCCCCCGGGTACCATGGTTTCCCTCGCGCTCGTCGTTTCCATTCCCGGGACGGGACGAGTCCCGTCCCTTCGGCGGGGAGGTCAATGCCCGTTCTCGCGCCCAACCCGAATTGTTTCGCATAGGCCGCAATGGTCTCGATCCCCATGCGATGGCCGACCCGATAAAAATACACGTCACACGAGTCGGCCAGGGCATGATGGAGATCGACGTTGCCGTGACCATATTTTTTCCAATCCCGAAAGGTGCGGTTGCCCAATCGAAACCGTCCCCCGCAATGCAGCGTCTCCGTGACGTCAACCGTATGAGTCGCAAGGGCCGCCGCGGCCATAATGATTTTGAACGTGGAACCCGGAGGATACTGCCCTTGAATCGCTCGATTCGTCAGAGGATGGCGGGCGTCCTGAAGAATGGCGTTCCATTCCCCGGAACGTAACCCGCGGGATAAGGCATTGGGGTCAAAACTCGGTCGACTGGCCAGGGCCAGCAGTTCCCCCGTCTGCGGGACCAAGGCGACAATCGCGCCGGCTTCTTCTCCCAATAAATCTTCCGCCAATTTCTGTAAACGGAAGTCGATCGTCAGATGCACGTCGTTGCCCACGTGCGGCTTGTCCACGGAGATCATGCGCTTCTCGTGACCCAGGGCATCGACCTCGATGAGTTTTCGCCCGACCCGGCCCTGTAACGCTCGCTCATAGATCTGTTCCACGCCATATTCGCCGATGACGCTGCCCGAAGGAAGCCCTTGAAACGCTTCTCGTGCGAGTTGCGCCTCCGAGGCGACGCCAACGTATCCGAGCACGTGGGCGGCATAGGCGCCCTGCGGATTGTTTCGCTGAAATTCCGGACGAATGACCACGCCCGGCAGATCCAACCGATGCGATTCGACAATGGCCGCTTCTTTCAGACTGACGCTTCTCTCAAGAAGGACCGGCGCTCCCCCGCCTTGGGCCTGAATCGTGTTGTTCAGCTCATTCGCGTCCAGCGGCAACAATTCCGTCAGTTTCCCGATCAGCGCGTCACGATCCGGCACGTCGCTGAGTTGCACGTACAGGTTGAAACTCGGGATGTTATTCGCCAACGGGATCCCGTTTCGATCATAAATCAATCCACGCACCGGATGTAACAAAACCGACCGGGTCCGATTATCCTGAGCAAGACTTCGATAGTACGCCCCGTCACGCACCTGAAGCTGCCATAACCGCACGACCAACAGGCCCACGATGAGCAACACGACAATTTTGATGAGCAGGACTCGTCCCTGGATATCCGCCAATCCGGCTGATGGAAGACCGGGCTCACTCATCGCCTGTGTCACCGGCACCCGTCACCTCGATGAATCTCAGGACGTGCTTCACACACTTGGCGCTTTGACCGCCCATCGCACAATGACCCAACTGGCGACGACGGCCACGAGTCCATCCAGGGCGACTTGAGGAAGTAAGATAGAGAAAAACGCATAGGACATCTCTCCCAGCCCCGTTCCCATGCGGGACCACAGGAGAAAGACGACCGCCGAAAGAACGGAACACACCATGATCGGCACAACAGCGGCAAGGGACGTCCTATTGGCCAAATTTTCGGCGAAGACCCCGGCCAGGAATCCCCCCCCGGCTTTGGTGAACGTATTGAGCCCAAACGGACCCGCGGAGAATAAATCCTGGAACAGCCCCAGGCAGACTCCCACCAGCGCTCCCGGAACCTGTCCCGCCCGAAATCCTGCCAAACAGGCAACGACGAGACAGAGATCCGGCTGAATCACAAACGGACTCAGCGACGAGAGCAGGGCGGCTTGAACGGGAAACACGAGCAGGATGCAAACCGCATACACACTGATTTTCATGGAGTTGGATTCTGGGGCTCCGGGGAAACCCGCGCCTGATCGAGGGGAACCATGGCTTGCGGGGATCGAGGGGCCACGACGATCAGCACTTCCTCCAATTGTCGAAACGACACCGCGGGCGTGATTTCGGCGGTTTTGAACAAACTGTCTCCGCTTTCTTCAACGCGCGCGACTTCCCCGATCAACACCTCCCGGGGGAACCCGCCCGTGAGCCCTGACGTGACCACGGCGTCCCCTGTTTTGACCGAGGACAGCGGAGGGATATATCTCATGCGCACCAGCCCCCGCGACGTTCCCTGAACAATCCCTTCATCTCTCGTTCGTTGAACCATGCCCGCAATGGCCACGTTCGGATCGATCGCCAACAAAGCAATGCTTGTGGCCCCCGAGGTTCTGACGATTCGCCCCACCACGCCGGCCGGCGTGATGACCCCCATTTGCTCTTCAATCCCGGCCTCTTCGCCTTTGTTCAGGATCACGCCCTGATACCAATTCGACGGACTGCGGCCGATGACCTTTGCCGCCACCGTCCGGAGCGATTCGTCCTCCTGAAATTCCAATAACGCGGCCAACCGTTGGGCCGTCAAGGCCTGCGCTCGCAATTGGTTCACTTCACCCGTGAGTCGCTCGACTTTGTCCCGAAGCGCACGGTTTTGTTCGGAAAGGCCCTGAAGGGCAATATAGTGCATCCACCACTCCCCCATATCCCGGCCCAGCGTGGCCATGCCCTCAAGAGGAACGGCGACAAGATCGGCAACGGGTTGGCCTATCTTGTGGAGAAGCAATTCAGACTGCCGAGGCAGGAGGGCAACCACGACAACGGCGACAGCCAACAGGGCCACGCTGACCCGTTTCACGCCGCCTCCCCAAAACACCCCGGGCCGAAACCGGCCACTCATCAGACGTTGTTCCTTTACGGACTGATCGTGGACATAGAGGAGACATTCCGCAGAAGGGTGAGCTCTTCGAGCGTTTTCCCGACTCCCAGGACGACGGACGTGAGTGGATCCTCGACGGTGATAATGGGAAGGCCGGTTTCTTCCCGCAACCGGGCATCGAACCCGTGCAACAGCGCCCCACCTCCCGTCAACACAATTCCGCGATCAACGATATCTCCCGCCAATTCAGGGGGCGTATGTTCAAACGCCAGCTTGATGGCCGAGACAATCCCCGTAATGCATTCCTGCAAGGCCTCCCTGACTTCGCTGTCTTCCAGCGCAATCGTCCGGGGAATGCCGGAAACCAAATCACGTCCTTTGACCATCATTTGGGTGTTCTCTTCCAACGGGTAGGCTGAGCCAATGCTCATTTTCACGCGTTCAGCCATATGTTCGCCGATCAACAAATTATGGTCACGCTTCACGTGATTCATAATAGCCAGGTCGATTTGATCACCGGCCACTTTCACCGATTCACTGTAGACAATGCCGCCCAAGGACATGACGGCAATATCGGTCGTCCCTCCCCCGATATCGACCACCATACTCCCTGACGGCTCGGTGATGGGCAGTCCTGCGCCAATAGCCGCCGCGAGGGGCTCTTCTATCAAATACACTTCGCGCGCGCCGGCCAACTCCGCCGATTCCTTCACGGCTCGCCGTTCAACGTGCGTGATTCTCGAAGGCACGCCAATGATGATCCGGGGCCGGACAAACGCCGTCCGATTGTGAACCTTGGTAATAAAGTAGCGGAGCATCCGCTCGGCCACGTCAAAATCCGCGATGACCCCCTCTTTCATTGGACGAATGGCTGAAATGTTTCCGGGGGTCCGTCCGACCATTCGTTTGGCCTCACTCCCCACGGCTAAAATCCTATTCGTTTGCTGTTCAATGGCCACGACGGACGGCTCATTCAACACAATGCCCTTCCCCTGGACATACACCAGGGTATGGGCCGTCCCCAGGTCAATGGCCATATCATTCGAGAAAAGGCTCAAAAATCGACTGAACAATCCCATAATCCTTTCACGAATGGGGATGACGATTCAGAACAGGCTCAAGCAAGACGATGACGCACGTCCGTCCACAACGGGACGCGGGCTTTCCGGAGAAACGGACAGGGCGAACACGGCTTGCTCTCCGTTCACCCCCTCCACGGACATTACCTGCACACGGGGCGGTAGTATAGCAGACCGTCCGTCCAACCTCAAAATACCGGATTCCCGCCGAAACCCGTCGGGGCGGGAGGCAGGTCCCCGGCGGCGGTCCGTCCGGCGACGGGTGAAGGCGGGAACGGTCTCGTCATTGACATGCCTTCAAGGAGAGGGAACAATGGATCACCGGCACCCCATGAAATGGATGCCTCCGTCTCTTGACGCGGTGCCGGACGTTTTCTCCGGAACATCCAGGTTACGGCATGAATTCCGAGTCTTCCGCGCGTCGCCCGGGCATCCGCTACCAGCCCGACGAACAACCGCCGATGGTACTGACCTTCGGTCTGGGTCTGCAACTCGCCATTCTCAGTGTCGCCGCCACCGTGTTGGTGCCGGCTATTATCATCCGGGCCACGGGGGGGACCGAATCCTACCTGTCATGGGCGGTGTTCGCCGCGGTCGCGGTCTGCGGGGCCACCACGATCCTGCAGGCGGTCCGGTTCGGCCACGTCGGTTCAGGCCACGTTCTCCTGATAAGCATTTCCGGGGCCTCCATTGCGGTCAGCATCTCAGCGCTTGCCCAGGGAGGAGCGGCGATGCTCGCCACCCTGGTCGTCGTCTCCTCGCTCGTCCCGCTCGTGCTTTCCACGCGACTCTCACTGCTCCGGCGAATCCTGACGCCGACCGTCACGGGAACGGTTATCATGCTGATCCCGGTCACGGTGATGCCGTACGTGTTCGACCTGTTGAAGGACGTCCCGGAACGGGTGACGGACCTGGCCGCCCCGCTGAGCGCCTTCGCGACCGTGCTCGTCATCACCGGAATCATCCTGAAGGGGACGGCGGCGTTGCGCCTCTGGGCGCCGGTCATCGGCGTCGTCGCCGGGTCGGCCGTCGCCGGGGCATTCGGGCTCTACGACACGGGTCGCATCGCCGAAGCGTCCTGGGTCGGGATTCCGCAGGTCGCATGGCCGGGCTTTGATCTCGACTTCGGCCCCGCTTTCTGGACGCTTCTTCCGGCCTTCGTGTTCGTGGCCCTGATCGACATGATGCAAACGATCAGCGCGTCGGTCGCCATTCAGCAGGTGTCCTGGCGCCAGCCTCGCGCAGTGGATTTCCGGGCGGTGGAGGGCGCGGTGGCTGCCGCCGGAGTCGCCAAGCTGCTGGCCGGCCTTTCGGGAACGGTGCCGAACACCACCTACTCCACGACTGTGTCGGTGACCGAACTTACCGGAGTCGGCGCCCGCAGCGTCGGCGTCGCTCTTGGGTCCGTGCTCATCGGCCTGGCCTTCCTCCCCAAGGTCCTGGCCGTGGTCCTGGCCATACCGGGCCCCGTCGTTGCAGCCTACCTTGCCGTCTTTCTGGCGATGCTTTTTGTTATCGGCATGAACCTGGTTGTCCAGGACGGGATAGACTATCGCAAGGGACTCGTCTGTGGCGTCGCGTTCTGGGTGGGAGTCGGCTTCCAAAACGACCTGATCTTCCCCGAATCGGTGGCGGAATTCGCCGGAGGGCTTCTTCAAAACGGGATGACGGCCGGCGGGTTTGCAGCCATTCTCATGACCCTTTTCGCGGATCTGACAAAACCCCGTCACCGGCTGGAAGTGGAGCTCACGGTCTCGGCCCTGCCGAAGATCAGGGAGTTTCTTCTCGGGTTCGCGTCCCAAAGCGGTTGGGACGCGGAGATGGCAAACCGACTCGACGCCGCCGGCGAGGAGACGCTGCTGACGCTCATGCAACGGGACGAGACCGGACCGGGACACGAACGACGCCTGGTCCTGGTTGCCTACAAGGACGACGGCGAGGCGGTCCTTGAGTTTATTGCCTCGACCGGTGAGGAAAACCTTCAGAACCGGCTCGCGCTGCTGGGCGCGCGAATCAATGAAGCCCTGGTCGAACAGGAAGCGTCATTGCGGTTGTTGCGGCACCTGGCGTCGTCGGTTCGCCACCAGCAATATCATGGAACGGATATCGTGACCATCCGGGTGGAAGCCCCATAGTCGACCCACAACGGCTCAACAGGTCGCACATGAATGGATGTGGGGGCTACCCGTTTGCGAGGGAGCCTAGGACTTTTTCTTGATTTTGCACCGCAGGGTCACGCGGTTGCGGTCGCCAACCCGCTCGTAGGTGTATTCATCCGAAAATTTTTTCGTCAGAAAGATGCCCAGCCCGCCAATGGGCCGATCTTCCAAAGACGAGGTGATATCCGCCTCCGGTGCTTCGATGAAGGGGTTGAACGCGGGTCCGTTATCTTCAATCCGGGCCACGACCACCTGTTCTTCCACCGCAAGCCCCAACTCCAGTTCCGGCGCGGACACGGCTTTGAGGGAGTAGTTCACGCTATTGGTGATCAGTTCTTCCAGCATCAGATTCAGGCGATTCTGCATGGACATACCCAGTTCGTGGGTATTGACGAAGTCTTCAAGAGACTGCTCCAATTCCGTAATCGAGGACAAGTCCGGGGTAAGAGAAATTTGTTTCATGGCAATCCTGATCTGTCTGAATTATACAAAAATCACGGACATTAGCATAGCAAAAAGTGACAGCAACATGCTATGTTGTGTTACGCTGAATCACCGTGCCCGTTTCAAATGGGGAAAAACACGCGCAACCGGCCAGGCTGCGGCAGAAGGGGAATGCTGTTGGCCTCACGTTCTCCAAGAGAGACCGATCGCCGGGTACGAACGGCTGTCCCCACGAATACACCCTGATAGGGCACGGGGATGGAGGCGGCTATTGAAGCAAAAGAGGGGGGAATGCTATTCTTCCTGTCATTGCCCGAAAAGATGGATGGGCGGTGGGGCATGGGCGTTGCTGAAGTCCGACTGAACCGACTGAACACAGCACGACATATGAAACGTTGATGACTTTCAAGTAAGACCGATGGAGGGAACAGGCGATGGAAAATTCCAAACTGACCGTGGAAACCGAGCAAGATGACAAAGCTCTGATCCTGGTCGTGAACGGACGGGTGGACGGTTCCACCGTGGGAATTCTGGAGAGTGCCGTACAGGAACAGATTGATGCCGGGCACAAAACTCTGGTCTTTGATTTTAAGGATCTGAGTTATATCAGCAGTGCCGGCTTGCGTGCGCTGCTGATCGCCGCTCGCCTGACTCAGAAAGAAGGCGGCCAAGCGCTGTTCTGCGCCCTTGCCGATCACATTGCTGAAATATTCGAGATCAGCGGGTTTAATGAAATTCTGACCATTCACGCCACCCGGGCGGATGCGCTCGGGGCTCTGTGATCGACGATTTGTCCATGCATGGTCGATCAAAACGCACATCTCAAACATACTGATCGGATATCCGGGACATGAGTAAATCGCCAACGCAGGTGCTGGTCGTCGACGATGAAGAAGACCTTGAGTTACTCGTACGACAGAAATTCCGCCGACGGATCCGCGAGGGGGAGCTCCATTTCCTGTTTGCCCACAATGGCAAAGAGGCCCTTGAGACACTCAACGAACACGCTGATGTCCACTTGGTCCTCTCCGACATCAACATGCCGGTGATGGACGGTCTCACCCTGCTGGGCAACCTGGCTGACTCAGACCAGGACGTCCAGGCGGTGATCGTCTCCGCCTACGGGGACATGAAGAACATTCGCACCGCCATGAACCGCGGGGCGTTTGACTTTCTGACCAAACCGATTGATTTCAACGATCTTGAAGCCACCATCGAAAAAGGCATCAACCACGTTCAAGCCCTGCAAACGGCCCTGGAAACCCGTGATCGGCTGGTCGCCGTCAAGCAGGAACTTGGGATGGCCCGGGACGTCCAAATGGCGTTTCAACCTGATCCGTTGCCGTCCTCAGAGCATCACGACGTCAAGGCGGTCATCATTCCGGCCCGGGAAGTCGGCGGGGATCTGTACGACTTCTTTTTCATTGACGAATCGCGCCTGGCGCTGGTGATTGCGGACGTATCCGGCAAAGGGGTGCCAGCAGCCCTGTTCACAACCGTGACCCGGGCGCTCCTGCGAGCGGTGACCTTAAAGGACTACACCTCGCCGGGCGAGTGCCTGACAATGGTCAACGACCTGCTCTGTGCGAGCAACCCGTCCTGCATCTTTGTCACGCTGTTTTTGGGAGTGCTTGACCTGCGGACCGGCGAGATGAACTATTCCAATGCCGGGCACAATCCTCCCAGAGTGCTGAGAACCGATTCCTCGATCGAGGTGGTGCCGAAAACCGGCAATCTCGTGCTGGGGATCCAACCGGAACACCCATATCGTAACAAGCAGATTCAGCTGATGCCTGGTGAGACCTTGTTTCTGTATACGGACGGCATCACGGAAGCCGAAGACGACCAGCATGCGGAATTCACGGAGTCACGACTCGACGAGCGGCTGGCCGAACTTGCCGGTTCGAGTTCTGAACGGATCATAACGGACATCGTGGACGCCGTGCAGGAATTTGTCGATGATGCCCCACAATCGGATGACATCACCTGCGTGTCGGCGCGTTTTCTGACAGCCCTTCCGGATTCCGCATAACCCTGCCCGGTGACTATGACAATACGGTCGCTCCTGCTCCTGTTGATGGTCGCGGCAACACCGTGGGGCCTGGTTCGCGCGGAGTCTGAGCAACAGACGATTATGTTCGGTCAGTCCGCAGCGCTCACGGGCCCGGCCCGGGAGCTGGGGGTCGGTATGCGCCTTGGACTTCTCTCGGCGTTTGCCGAGGTCAATCGCGAGGGAGGCATTCACGATTCCCTCCTGCGCCTCGAATCGCTGGACGACCGATACGAACCGGAAGCCGCCATTGCCAATACCCTGACCCTGATTGAACGGTACAAGGTGTTTGCGCTGATCGGCGCCGTTGGAACGCCAACGTCAAAATCGGCTGCGCCCGTCGCCACGGAGGCGGGAGTTCCTTATATTGCCCCATTCACGGGCGCCGAATTTCTGCGGAACGCACAACAGCATCCCAACGTGGTAAACGTGCGGGCCTCCTACTACCAGGAAACCGAAGAAATGGTGGCGCGACTTCACGAGGATCTGGGCATAGACCGAATCAGCATTTTCTACCAGAACGACTCCTTTGGACAGGCCGGGCTGAACGGGCTGCGCCGCGCGGTCAATGGCCGTGGCCTGAGCCTGATCGAAGAAGTGACGTATACCCGCAACACCGAGGCCGTCAAAATCGCTCTCCTGGATTTGCGCCGCGCCAACGCCGAGGCCGTTGTCATCGTAGGGGCCTATAAGCCGGTGGCGACCATGATCCGGTGGGCCAGACGACTCAACTTCAATCCGTACTTCATCAACATTTCATTTATCGGCAGCGCCGCGCTGGCGAAAGCATTGGACCAGGACGGGACCGGCGTCTACGTGACCCAGGTTGTGCCGTTTCCACGGGATCGGACCCTGCCGATCGTGGCGCAATACCAGAAAGCGCTGAAGGCCGTCGATGCCAACAGCAAACCGAGTTTCGTCTCGCTGGAAGGCTATCTCGCGGGCCGTATCGCCATAGAAGGTCTGCGGCTGGCCGGACCGTCACCGACCAGAGAAAGCTTCCTGCAGGCGCTGACACGGGCGGGAGACATTGATCTGGGCGGGTTTCACCTGCGCTACGGGGTCGATGACAACCAGGGCTCGGACCGGGTCTACCTCACCCGCATCGATGCAAGAGGGCGCTTCCAGTCCGTAGGCAAAATGACGGCACCATGAACGAATCCCCTTCCACTGAGTCCCAGGACCCGACCGAATCCGGCGAACCCGCAAAGCAGGTCACCCTGTTTGCCGATGAAAATCCGGAAAACGAACGAACGTTCCGGGTGGGAATCGGCTCAAGGCTGTATTTCCTGCTGTTTGGCGCCGTGGCCCTCATGGGGGGCGCCACGGTGCTATCCTATTATTCCTTCAACGAAACCCTGAGCCATGAAATCCAGTTATCCGAATACAGCATGCCCAACCTGATCAACTCGGTAGACGTGGCCCGGAAAAGCGCCATCGTGGTCAACGGCGCCTTTCGCCTGGTATCGGCGTCCTCGAAAGAGGAACATGCGGCCGTGGTGGAAGCCACGGCTCGAGAAATCGTGTCCCTCGAAAGCACCATCCTGGAGCTGGAAGCTCGCTCCGCCTTCGGCGAACAAACCCGGTTGATCAGGTCGAACCTGGAGAAACTCGAGACGCATCTGAATATGATCAAACAATCCTCCTCCCGGCGTCTGGACATTACCCAAGCCCTCAACGTCTTCATTGACGAATTGAGCGACACCTCCAGGCGCGTGGAACGGTTATTGGTCCAAGCCATTGATGACCAGGCCTTTTACCTGGTTTCAGGATTACGGCGGTTGGATGACCGGGTCGCTTCTATCCGGAAACGGGCTTCGGAAAACGAATTGACCGCCTACCGCAACCTGCTTACCGTGAACCAATCCGCCAATCTGGCGGTGTTGCTGCTGGACGAGGTCCTGGTCCTCTCAGACCGCCAGTTTCTGCCCCCCCTGGAGGAACGATTCCAGAGTGCCGTCCGGACTTTTCTGCATGCCTATTCGAAAGTGCCGGATTTTATGCAAAATGACCGCCTTGAAGAAAACCTGATCCGTCTGGGTGAAATCGGGGGAAGCCAGGAGGGGGTCATTGTCTTGCGCCAGGAAGCCCTGCTCAGGCTGGAACAGGAACAGGATACCCTGGCAAAGGCGCGAACGACCTCGGAATCGCTGGTCGCAGAGGTGAACAATCTGGTCGCGCAAATCAACGAGGAAGCCATGCAATCCAGCGCGGCGGCCCGCGGCGCCGCCCAGACGGGGATCCTTTTGCTGACTCTGCTCAACGTGCTCGGAACCTTAGGCGCGTTTGTCTTAGGCTCAGTGTTTGTGAGGCGCTATCTGGTACGCCGTTTGGTGCGACTGTCCAGCGCGATGCGCGAGATGGCCAGTGGCAACCTGAAGGTCCCGGTACGGGTCGAGGGGCATGACATCGCCAAGCCCGTCAAGGGATCTGCCGACTACTTCAGGCAAAACATGCGGCATATCATCTGGAATGACGAAGTCACGGACATGGCCAGGGCACTGGAAGTGTTCCGGCGTTACGCCCATGAGGTCCAACGACTGAATCTTGTGGAAAAATTGGCGAAAGAACTGGATGCCAAGAATGAAAACCTGGAGAACGCGCTGGAGAATCTGAAGGCCGCCCAGGATCAGGTTGTTGCCGAGCAGAAACTTGCCTCTTTAGGGCAACTCACCGCCGGGGTGGCACACGAAATCAAGAATCCGCTCAACTTCGTCAGCAACTTCGCCAACGTCTCGATCGAGATGGCAGATGAAATCGATGAACTGATGCAACAGGAAGGCGACCTCGACCATGAAGAGATCCGGTCGATGCTGGATGATCTGCGGACGAGCCTCAGGAAAATCAAAGAGCACGGGAAGCGAGCCGACAACATCGTGCGCAGCATGCTGGAACACTCCCGCACGAAAGAGGGAGAGTGGCGGAAGACGAATCTGAACGCCCTCTTGAAACAGTACATGGACCTGTCCTATCACGCCCTGCGAGCCGAAGATACCTCATTCAACGCGGAGATGAACGAGGAGCTGGACCCGAACATGCCGGAAATCATCGTCGTCCCCCAGGATATCTGTCGCGTGTTCCTCAATCTCGTCACCAACGCGTTTCAGGCCATGGATGAAAAGAAGAAAAAGGTGGGCGGCGACTACATGCCGGTTCTGCGCATCTCCAGCCAGCAGTTGGAAAATCAGGTGAAGTTCTGTATCAGGGACAATGGTCCGGGGATCCCGGATGAATTACGCGAAAAAATCTTTGAACCGTTTGTGACCACCAAGGAACCGGGGAAAGGCACCGGCCTGGGACTCTCCCTGATCACCGATATCCTGATTCGTCACGGCGGGTCCATCCAAGTTGACACGCAGATAGGGGAGTACACCGAGATGCAGGTCTTGTTACCGATGGAGCCTTCTGAAGAAGTCCGCAGTAGTATGGAACAACCCCAGGCAGAGTAAGATCCTGCCTTCAACGAATCTGCCCTGCGCCTGGTTGACGTCGCGTCACCCGGCATCCGGCTAGAAATTATACTCAAGATGGAACTCGAAGAAGCTGTCGCGTCGCCCCACGTATTGAAGATCATCCGGGTCCATGCTGAGAATGGTGCTCGACTCCAGATGCAGTGACCACTGTTCAAACAGCCGCCGATCGAATTCCACGCCCAGCGTGCGGGTCGCACGGTTCGCGTCCGTGATAAACGCGGCCGTGATCTCGGTACTTTGAACGTCGTTGAACATCAGATGCGCGCCCAGGAAGAAATCGTTGTCCAGCGTCATGGGCTGGCGCCTGGGGAGGGCTTCCCGGCCCCGCTCGTCGTAATTCCACTCGGCCAGCAGGCCGAGATCGGCCGTCGAACCAAACATGGAATAGAACGTGTATTCGCCCCCCACCACGGCGGCCACGTACTCGTCTTCCCGAAGGGTGCCGACAAGATCGTCGAACCCACTGACGCCCGCCCGGACAGCTTTATACTCCCTGAAGTACTCCAGGAACCGACCGGACAGGTTACGGTCGCCCGATCGATGCAGCGCCTCAAACTTGAATAACCAGGCGCCGAGCGTCAGTTGCGCGTCCAGCCCAAACTGACGAATTTGCGCGTAGTACGGAATAAAGATATTGGAAGCGTCAGTGAACGCCGTCTGCGCGTTACAAACAGGCGGCATACAAACGAGGCTCGCTTCCCGGCTGGTGCCATTGAACGCACTCAGGCCGATGTCCAGGGGTCCGAAGCTCTGACTGTAGCGGACCGCGAAATCCGGATTCCACTCCCTGGCCCCGCTCTCATACTCCACCAGGGCGGTGTCCACGAGTCCTGCAAAGCGCAGGCGACCGCCTTGCCCCGGGTAGACACGCTGGCGATGATACGGCAACCCGAAGAGTTCAAAGACGCCCCAATCCGCGGTCCACGTCAGGTGAACCATGGGTTGCCCCAACTTCACCTCGCCGTTGGGATGTTCGAGGAAGTCGAGCTGGTTGACGATATCGACCAGGTGTTGCGATTCAGCCACGCCCCAGAACACCCGGTCCGCGCCCAACCGGACTTCCCATTCGCTTCCCCCGAGATCGCCGAACAACAGCACATACGCTTCCCTGAGATCCCAGTGGGTGCGGACTGAATCCGCGCTGTCGTAGCGAAAAAACGGCACCACGGTGGCACTTCTCCCCTCGAGGTCTTCAACGTAGAGTTTGGGCTCCACCACAACGCCGCTCGTTTGAGAGCCCTGATGCGTGGGGTCAATGCCGGTTCTCGGAAAATAACGGCTTTCCAGGCTTATGCGGCCGGACAACTCCCAGGCCGCGAACTCCAATTCCGCACGGGCGTCGGCGGCCGCCATCAACGCCGCCAGCCAGATCGCCGTGAGGGTCAAGGGGTAACGAGCGGGACGGCCTCGCATCACCGTATCCGTTTCAAGCCGGTCTTGCTGAAGTCGCGATCCCTGAGGTTGGTACGAAATTGATAATCCGCCCAGGTCAAATCAGTACTCTTGCCCGTCAGATGATTGACCATGTTCATCTCCCCGGCGCGCCAGTACTTGTCCAGATATTGCTTGTATGTACCAATGGTGAGCGTCTTGAGGTGCGCGTCCTTGCGATCGTAGTATTCCACTTTCCAGATGCGCAGCGCGTCTTTGTCTTGCCAGACCACCTGGCGGCTGTAGCCCGAGGCTTTCTTATCCACCGGAAACCGCTCGCAGACCGTGCACGTCAAGTCTCCGCACGGTTCGTCCCGAAGATACCGGTAGGTGAATTTTTCCACCTCCGGGGTACTCAGGTCTTCATAGGAAAATTCGCTGCCCATGAAGGAGCCCGACTTGTTCGACGAACTGATCCGCTTCACCCGTTTCAGCGCCGGGAGATAGAGCCATTGGTCGTCCGCCTCCTTCTTGTGGGCGTGGGTGAGCAGCGCGGTGCCCTTGACGTCGCGCGGCTCGTCGAACACCATCAGGCTCTTGTCGCCGTCGTCGGCAACCTCCAGCACTTTGATGCGGAGTTGGCGCCGGCTCTCCTGGCCCTGCTTGTTGCGCAGCACCATGACCTGGCGGGCCGTGAAATTGCCAAACCCGTCATTCCTGTCGCTGGCGTCGGTGGCGATCTTAAGCCCGATTTCCTCGGGAGTCGCCGAGTGCGCGATGGGCGGCATCCCCAGCCAGGACACCACGACCAGGCCCGGCGCGAGCAGCGAAAGCAATACGGGATACATGTCAAGTTTTCTCATATTTTTCCCTCTCGACAGAAGAACCGAAAAAAGCACTGGAAAACCAATAGGCGAACGATTCGCCTGCATGGTGAACCCATGTTCGAAGAAGGTTGTCGGATAATATTGGCGAAGAGGACTCTTGCTGCCTGTTCCGGAACAGTCGCCTTGAGCCCAATGACGAAATCAAAGAATTCAGATGTCAGGTGTCTTTATTCTGGACAGAGTGATGGGTTGAGAGCTTCCCCGGAAATTCGGCTGGCCCGGGACGGCCATTCCCGTTAGCTGATCGGCAACATATTCCCATCCGGTGCGAAGCCATAAGGCGGTACGTCCGGACCGGTACCCCCGCCAATCTTTTCCAGCTCGTCGTCATCCAAAGGCTCGATCTCCGGCTGCTCGGGCGTAATCTCCTTACGTTTTTTTTCGCTCATGACGCACCATCGTATCTGAAAGCAAGCAAAAGAGCAATGAACGGTTGCCGTTCTTCTATCGATACTACCATTGTTTCTGATTGCCACGGAATTGTCAACTGTTTTTGGATCCGGTGATATCGCTAATATTCGCCGACGGCTTCTCGGGTGATGAGTTCCAGAATTTGCCAGATGGTGACCATACCCAGAAACTGCTTGGCCTCCCGGTCCCTCACGGGTATCGCCGTGAGCGAGTGTTCCCTCATTTGCTGCAGCGCGTCTTCCACGAGATCGTCGGGCCAAACGTGCAGCGTTCTGGGGCGCGCAAGTTTCCGCAGCGGCGTATTGGACCAGGACTCCTTGGGCAGGTATCGCAGCATGCTGAGCGACACAATCCCGGCAAGGTCGCCGTGCTCCACGACGGCGTAGTCCTGTTGGTGCGGGAGAATCCATTGGTCGGCAAAGGCCCGTACCGACATCGACGGGTCGGGATAGGAGCGTGTCCGGTCGAGGATGTCACCGACGGTGATGTCGTCCAAGGCAAAGCGAGCCAGCGACGGCGGGAGCGATTCGGGCGGCGCGACCTGTTCCGACGGCTTGACCCGATTGACCGCGGCGCGGATGGCCAGCGGCGTGAGCAGGATATACGCCAGCATGATGAGCACAAGCAACGAGAACACGTCCGGCCCGATCATGTCGACCTCGAGCAGCACCAGCAGAAGGGCCATTTCCGCAACGCCCTTGGCCATCAGGCCGGTGGACAGAACAAAGGGGTTGTCCAAACGGGCCACGGACGCGCCGATAAACGCCGCGGTGAATTTTCCAACCAGAGGAATGAACACCAACGCCGCAATGGTCCACACCGGCAACTCCGTGAATGCCAAACTGAGGTGTAATCCGGCCGAGGCGAAAAAGAGGGGCACGAACAGTCCCTCGGCGGTGCTTCTCATACCGGGGATGATGTCCCGGCGCACGTGATACGGCAGATCCGACAAGGCGGCCCCAAACAGCAGCGCCCCCAGGGAGCCATGGAGCCCCATGTGCTCGGCACCGACGACCGTCAGAAGCAGCCCGCCCAAAATCAGTCCGAAGGAGAGTTCCGGCACGTGCAGGACGCGCTTCAGCCAGACGATCAGGGGCGGAAGCACCTGGCTGCCCAACACCCAGGTCACCACCGTAAACACGGCGATCTTGACCAGCAGGATCAGCAGGCTTTGCCAGTTCAAATGGTACACGTCCTCGCCAATGGTGAATCCCACCAACAACAGGGTCAGCAATTCGGCAATGAGCGCGGTCGTGAAGATCTCGATTCCGATGGGCTGTTTCAGACGACCTTCGTCGACCAGAACCTTGGCCACCACGCCCAGACTGGTTAAAGCCAGAATCCCCGCAAGGGCCAGCGAGCCGGTGAACGTCAGACCCAGCCCGAAGTCGTAGATCAGATCGGAGGTGACGACCAGAGCAGCGAGCAGGGACAGGAGCACCGATATGATCGCGGCGGCGAAGAACCTGCCGCGAATGGCGGCGATGAAGCCGGTAACATCGAGTTCATCCAGGCCGATGAGGAAGAAGAAGAGGAAGATGCCGATGCCCAGCAGGACCTGCATATCGCCGGTGGGCTCGATAGTGCCGGTGATCGGTCCCAGCAGGATTCCCGTGGCCGTGTAGGCCACAATGGCGTTCAGCCGGAAGTGCCGGAGAAGACCTTCGGCCAATTTGGCGACGACGATAACCAAGCCGATGGAGAGTAACGCTTCTTCAAGCATGCTTTCTTGATCTCGTATACGGAGCTTTGCTTCGCACGGTGTGCATTCGCCGCTTTTGGCTAATCGGGGTGAAATTGTAGCGGAGATGGACGTCCAAGTCCATGGTAAGCGACAGAGGAGCGCGCCGGATTTCCCATGCCTCCATGCTGACGACCCGCGGCGCAGGCTTTATGAGGTTGCAGGCCGCGTCTGCAATGCGCCATAGTGACGGCTCACGAAAAGAGGTCCGAATGATGGCGGCACACACGCTTTTCGACAAAATATGGGGTCCCCACGTGGTGTATGAGGAGTCGGACGGCACCACCCTGTTGTATATCGACCGCCACCTGGTTCATGAAGTGACCTCCCCGCAAGCCTTTGAAGGGCTCAAGCTTGCCGGGCGCCGCCCGCGCCGGCCGGGGGCGACGCTTGCGGTCCCCGACCATAACGTGCCGACCACCGACCGGAGCCTGGGCATCGCGGATCCTTTGAGTCGCATTCAAATTCAAACGCTCGAACAGTATTGCGTGGATTTCGGCATCAGGCTGTTCTCCATGCACGACGTGCGTCAGGGGATCGTTCACGTCATTGGTCCGGAGCAGGGCTTCACCCTGCCCGGGATGACGATTGTCTGCGGGGATTCCCATACCTCGACCCACGGCGCGTTCGGGGCGTTGGCGTTCGGCATCGGCACAAGTGAAGTCGAACACGTGCTGGCCACCCAATGCCTGATCCAAAAACGGCCGCGGACCATGGAAATCCGCGTCGACGGCCGCGTCTCTCCCCATTGTTCGGCCAAAGATCTGATCCTGGCCATCATCGGAAACATCGGGACTGCCGGAGGCAATGGGTACGTGGTGGAATACACGGGCGAGGCGGTTCGTTCCCTGTCGATGGAAGGCCGCATGACCCTCTGCAACATGTCGATAGAAGGCGGAGCCCGCGCCGGCATGATTGCCCCGGACGAGACCACGTTTGCCTATATCAAGGGACGTCCCATGGCTCCCCCCGCCTCCCTCTGGCCCCAGGCCGTTCAGCATTGGGAAGGGCTGCGCACGGATCCGGGAGCCGCCTATGATCGAGTCGTCACGCTTCAGGGGGAAGACGTGGCTCCTCAAGTCACGTGGGGCACGAATCCGGGCATGGTGACCGGAGTGGACGGCGTGGTCCCGGACCCGCGGTCATTTTCCGACGTGGAAACGCGGGATGCCACGGCCCGCGCGCTCGATTACATGGCCCTTGCTCCCGGAACCCCCATTGTGGAGATTCCCGTCGACCGGGTATTCATCGGATCGTGCACAAATTCGCGGATCGAAGACCTGCGCTTGGCCGCCTCCTATTTCAAGGGGAGGAACGTGGCGCCCGGCGTGCAGGCGATGATCGTGCCGGGCTCGGGCCTGGTCAAGAAACAAGCGGAAGAAGAAGGCTTGGATGCCGTCTTCCGCGCAGCCGGCGCCGAATGGCGGGAATCCGGTTGCAGCATGTGCCTGGCCATGAACGCCGACGTGCTCCAACCCGGTGAGCGGTGCGCGTCGACCAGCAACCGAAACTTCGAAGGCCGTCAGGGAAAGGGCGGACGAACCCACCTGGTTTCCCCGGCCATGGCCGCGGCGGCGGCGATCACCGGGCACTTTGTGGATATTCGTCATTGGGCCTGACCCGGGAGCGTTGCCATGGACTCCTTCACCACCCATACCGGACGCGTCGCTCCTCTGGATCGCGTGGACGTCGATACCGATCAGATCATTCCCAAGCAGTATTTGAAAACGATTCATCGAACGGGGTTGAAAGAAGGGCTTTTCGCCGATTGGCGCCATCTCTCCGACGGGTCCCCGGACCCGGATTTTTTCATGAATCAACCGCGATACGCCGCGGCCACCATTCTGCTGACGCGCGACAATTTCGGATGTGGGTCCTCAAGGGAACATGCGCCCTGGGCCCTGTTGGATTACGGTATTCGCGCCATCCTGGCGCCGAGCTTCGCCGAGATTTTTTACAACAACTGCTTTCAAAACGGCATGCTGCCGATCGTACTGGAAACCCAAGACGTTCAACGGCTCTTTGACCGCGTGTGCGAGGATGACCGGTTTGAACTGACGATCGACCTGGCTGCGCAAACGATCACGACGCCGCAGCAATCCACGTTCCGATTTTCCATTGATCCGTTTCGAAAACAGTGCCTCCTGCAAGGGTTGGACGCGATCGGCTTGACCCTCCAACGCGAACAGGCTATTGCGGACTACGAAGGACGAAGAACGCGGGAAGCGCCCTGGCTCTTTCAGGATTGACGCTCGTCAGCCCGTTGTCCCGGACCAGGTCATCAACCTGAGCGAAGCGAGTCTTCCTCTCCCCCCGCTCTGAACACACACAAGAGGAGAGGGAGGGAAACCGGTCAACGCCCGCTGAACGCAGCGTCGGTCCATTCCTCCGTTTCCCGGAACCACCACGATGGCTGAATTCATCGCACTCAGGGACGTGATCGTTATTTTCTCCGTGTCCATCGTGGTGGTCTTTCTGTTTCAAAAGCTCCACCTGCCCTCGATTGCGGGGTTCCTGGTCGTGGGGACGCTCGTGGGTCCCTATGGGCTCAACCTCATTTCCGATCGGGAACACGTGCACGTGCTGGCCGAGATCGGGGTGATGCTGCTGCTGTTCACCATCGGCCTGGAATTTTCCCTGGCGAAACTGAAGTCCTCCAAGGCCCTGTTTTTCGTGGGAGGGCCGGCTCAGATGTTCAGTGTCCTGTTCTTTTTCATCGCCGGCGGGTTCCTGTTGGGCATCGACATGAACGCCGCCATCTTCTGGGGATTCCTGGTGACCCTGAGCAGTACCGCCATCGTGCTGAAAGCACTGGCCGAGCGCGGAGAAAGCGACAGCCTGCACGGACGATCCACGATCGGTATCCTGATCTTTCAGGACCTGGCCATCGTGCCCATGATGCTCATGACGCCCTTTTTGGGGAACCAGGGATCGGAAGACCTGGGCCGCATCCTGTTCACCCTCGGACAATCGCTCGCGCTGGTCTTCCTCATCGTGCTGGCGGCCAGGGTCTTCGTGCCCAAGCTGCTCGAGCACATCGTGCGGACGAAAAGCCGGGAACTCTTTCTGCTGACCATCGTGGTCCTCTGCATGGGGACGGCGTGGATGACCTCACTGTTCGGGTTGTCCATCGCCCTCGGCGCCTTTATCGCCGGCCTCATCATTTCCGAATCGGAATACAGTCACCAGGCACTGGCCGAGGTGCTCCCGTTTCGTGACAGTTTCAACAGCCTGTTTTTTGTCTCGATCGGCATGCTCATGGATACGCGGGTGATCCTGGAATATCCCCTTCTCATCATGGGCATGGTCGGGGCCGTGGTCATCGGCAAATTCGTGACGGGCGCGGCGGCGGCGTTAGCGGTCGGCGCGCCGCTTCGTTCGGCGATCATGGCCGGGGTGGCCCTGGCGCAAGTCGGAGAGTTTGCCTTTATCCTGGCCCAGGAAGGCCTCACCGCGGATATTCTATCCCACGAAACCTATAACATGTTTCTCGCCGTCTCGGTCCTGACCATGATCATCACCCCGTTTCTGATCCAATGGTCCCCCAAAATCGCGCGCCGCACGGAAGCCGTGCAACGGCTGCACCAATGGTTGCCGGGGCGCGTCTCGCTACGCGCGGAAACGGCCCAATTCAAACTCAGGGATCACGTCATCATCGTGGGATACGGCTTGAACGGCCGCAATCTTTCACGGGTCCTTCGGGAATTTGAGATTCCGTACGTCGTCCTGGATATCCGGGGGGAAGTCGTGCAGTTGGAAATCGGGACGGGGGTTCCCATTCAATATGGCGACGCCACCAATCCGACGGTCCTGCACCAGGTCCAGATTGAAAACGCCAAGGTTCTCGTGGTCGCGATTTCCGACCCCTTCGGGGCGCGGCGAATCGTCCAACTTGCCAAGCATTTGAACCCGTCGATTCACGTCATCGTCCGAACCCGCTATCTCAAGGAACTCGACGAACTGCACAAACTCGGAGCCGGTGAAATTATTCCCGAGGAATTTGAAACGTCGATTGAAATCTCAACCCTTGTTCTCCAGTCGTTTCAAATTCCCAACCACGTCATCCTCGGGAAGGCGGAACAAATCCGGCGGGAAAACTATGCCTTGCTCCGCCGGGGAGAATTGCCCGAACTGACCCACCACCTTCGATCCGGCACGCTCGAGGACGTGGAAGTGGCCACCTTCCGCATCGATGATGATTCGCCCGCACGGGGTCGATCACTGCATGATCTGGCCATCCGGCCGCGAACCGGCGCCTCCGTGATCGCCTTCATGCGCGACGGGGTCACGGAATCCAACCCGCCGGACAAAACCGTGCTCGAAGCCGGGGACATCGTGGTCCTGATGGGCGCCCGGGATGCCATGCGTCGAGCCACCGAGCTTCTCGTGGATACGAAAGTCGAATAGTTGACGGCGAGCGACCGCGTCACGCTTCGTCTTCCTCCGTCATCGCGGGACCGATATAAGCTCTTGCCCGTTCGGCCCACAAACGAACCATAGGGGACGCATCGTTCCGGGCGGCTTCATCCAGGGCTTGCAACTCCGCGTGATCACCGGGCGTTCCCAATTTTCCCAATCGATAGGCTGCCTCGGTCCGCACACCCGGGTCGGGATCAAACAGGAGCCGTTCACGAAAATCAGCCAGGACGCGACGATCGCCCAACTCGCCCAACGCAGCCAGGGCGCCCTGTCGCACGGTCGAGTCCGGGTCGGTCAAGGCGTTCCGCAAGGCCGGATAGGCGCCGTCGGCGTCAAGCTGCGCGAGAGCCTCAACCGCGGCACGACGACTCCCGCGCTGTCCGGCGGCCAACACTTGGGTGAGAACGGCCATGACCGGTTGGCGCAGGCCGATTTTCCCCAACGCCTGCGCGGCGGCCCGTTTGACGGCATGGCGCTGATCGCCTAATGCTTCTGCCAGGCTGACGGCTGCCTCGTCGGGCACGTCTTCCCCCAGTTGCCCCATGGCCCAGGCACTGTATTCACGAACGTGCGGGTCGGGATCGGATAACGCCTCAACCAGGGCCGCGGTGGCGGCGGGATGCGCAATTTTCCCGAGAGAAAGCGCGGCGGTTCGTCGAACGTCCCGGGACGGATCCTGGAGCAGGATGACGAGACGAGCAGTGACGTTTTGCGGGTCCCCAACGGGGGCCTCCACCTGACACCCCGTACTCACGGCGACGCCAAGGAGCGGGAGAACAAGCAGGAGAAGAATTGTGCGCAGGAGAGGGCGTTCGACCCGATTCAGGACCTGCTTGTTTAGCGTCCCGTTAGGCGACGGGTGGTGGATCTTTGGGAACCGGAGGTTGTTTCGCCGCTTCAATGGACTGTTCGACTTCTTTTTGTGCCGATTCCAACTCCGCTTGAATGGTGCGCATCTCCGGATCAATCGCGTTCCGCACGTCCGCCGTGGCTTCACGGAAGGTTCGGAGAGTGCTCCCCAACCCTTCTCCCAGAGATTGCAGGTCGTCACCGGCCGGAGCCGCCTGCTTGGCGGTTTTGGCCTGCATGGCGGCGCGCTGCGCCTGCACACGCTCGACGGCCTTCTTATTCACAATGGCCGCCGGTCGTTTTCCGGTTTGCGTGGTCGCGGCCGATGCCGGAACAGGGGGATACTGCGCCATTGGTCGAGGCACGGCCGCCGCGGCACGCTGTTCCATGGTCACCGGTTCAAACTGTTCCTGATAGGACGTTGCCGGCGCCGTGTCGGCAGCGGGTTGCGGAGCCGGCTGAACCGTTTCCGGACTGAATCCGCCATACACCTGGGCCGCCAACGTCCCCGGGGTCCTTTCGGGACCGGGCTGGTGGGGTTCCTGAGTCACGGGCTCCGCGGCTTGCGCCGCCGGAGCCGGGCCGGGTTGGGCCGTCGCCTCAGGCGCAGGCTCAGGAAGCGCGGGCTGGGCCCCCTGCTCTTCCGCGGGGGGAGGAGGCACTTCATTGACTTCCTTTTTAAACCCCTTCAGGGCTTTCCCGACTCCCTCGCCGATTTGAGGAAGCCGACCCGCTCCAAAAATGATCAGAACAATGACCAGGATAATGATCAGTTCTGAAAAACCGAGGGTCCCGAACATCGCAATTCCTTCAGCGGCTCAATGCCTGCCAACTCCTTGAGTTTACTGTAAAGACCGGGATGGGACGTGTCAACCCGGCCCCACACGGCAGGCGGGAGACGTCCTCCTTCGACAGGCTCAGGACAGGCCCTTCGACTTCGCTTCGCTACGCTCAGGACAGGCTTGTATTGCGTGCCACACGTGGTAAAATCGTCCGTGATGCCGCCATCCTCCTCTCCCCAAATTCCTTCATATCGAACCACGTTGTTCTTCGGACCTGAGGTGCATGAAACGAATCCCGATATTGTCTATTGCGTGTTCAACGTCAAAAAGCGAAGTTGGAAGGGCGGCATTCAGCTCGTCGTGGAGATTGCGCAACCCCTTGCTTCCCGGTTCAAACGGATCCTGGAATGGGAGACGTGGTTGCGGAACGTCCTGGGGCATCTTCCGCACAAGGACTACGACGACTATTTTCAACGAGGCCAGGACCTGTTTCTCCAATACCTGTGCCAGGCAAAATTGCAGCTCGCCATCGAAGGCGGGCTCCGTCAGGAAACCACCCTGTTATCTCACGACGTGCTTTCCCGGGAACTGGAGGAGGCCGTGCGGCAAAACGGTCAGGCGCTCAAAGAAACCCTGTTTGCCGAATTGGACGTCCCTTCCATGGAGGAGGCGCCATGAACAAACCGATCATTGGCGTCACGCCGGATTTTAATGCCGGCGATCGCAAGGACATGGGCGGCAAGGAGCCCACCTACTTTCTGCGAGCCCGCTACATGAGGGCCATCGAAAAGGCCGGGGGCATTCCCGTGGTCTTGCCCCTGTTGTCGAACAGGGCCGCCTGGCGTCAGGTGGTGGCCCACGTGCACGGACTTCTCGTGACGGGAAGCGGGTCCGATCTGGCGCCCGAATTATACGGGGAACGCCAACGACACAAGTTTGCGCGCATGAGTCGAGAGCGGGCGACCATGGAACTGGGAATCGCCAAAACGGCATACCGGGCCGACGTGCCCATGTTGGGCATTTGCGGCGGGATGCAGTCCATCAACGTGGCTCTGGGCGGCACGTTGTATCAGGACATTGCGGCGCAACTCGATACCCCCATCGACCATCTTCCCGCGCATTCGGCGACCAGGACCTCGCATGCTGTCCGGACCGCTCCGGGGTCCCTGTTGCGCCGCATTGCCCGAAAAGTTCGCATGGAGGTGAACAGCTCCCACCATCAATCGGTCAAGAAGGTGGCCCCGAACCTTCTCCAAACCGCCGTCGCCCCTGACGGGGTCATCGAAGCCATTGAAGCGCCGGACCGTTCGTTTTGTTTAGGGGTCCAATGGCATCCGGAATATCTCTGCGATCGGGACCCCATCCAACGGCGTCTCTTTTCCGCATTGATCCAAGCGGCCAAAACGTTTGCCGACGGGCGGAAGCGAGAACGTCAGGGTCCGCTTGGCTGACCCGACCGACAGCAGTGCCTTACGACGCTGAATGGTCCGGTTCGGTCGAAGTGGGCGGAGGAGGCGTTGGATCCGGGCTTGGCATGGCGCTTGGGGGGTCTGCACTGCCGGCCGGTGTGGGGGAGGCCGGGGATGTCCCGACATCCGGCTTCGGAGCAGTCGCGGTGTCAGGAGGGGGTGCCGCCTCCGGCTTGGGAGTCGCGGGTTTCGGAGGAGGTTTGGGTTTTTCCGGTTTGATCCCGCCTTCCCAATGCGGACCGGAGTACATCTCCTCGGCTAAATCGCCTTCTTTCCATTTGGCATCAAAATCCGCCGCTGCTTTGTTCGCGGTTTCACCCACGCCCACCACCCGGTTCCACGGATAGATGGTCGGAGAAATAGAGCAGGAGCCGCCCTCTTTTCGAAGATACAACCCGATGGGGTTGCCCCGATAGGGCCCGAAAAAAATGTGGATCGTACCGACAAATTCAGGAAGTGAACGCATGGCAGGCCAAGGTGCGTATAGTGCCATACCGGGAGTCGTGACGCAAGATCGCGGATGGGGCGTCTGTCTGCGAGACTCGTCCCAGCCCCCTGATCGGAGAGCCTGTTCTCGACGTCTGTAATCGGGAATCCGGCAGGAATGACGAATTCAGGTGTCGTTGACTCTTTTCATGCCAATGACGGAATATTGACCATGCCGGGAGAACGACGTCGTGTCTGAACAACTGTCACCCTGCCCTTCGTTTCCGTTCGGGTGCGTCAGCAGTTTGAATGACGAGTGGAGTCTTCATCGAGTCGAGCCGTTCGCCGTGTCCGGAGACCCCCGCGCGGCTTTTGCCCGGCTGAAAGATCTTGTTTCAAAGACAGCCCGCACCGCCATCGTCACCGCAACGGACGACTACCTCCACGCGATCTGCCGCACCCCGACCGGGTACATTGATGACCTGGAGTGCCGTCTCTGTCCCACGGGCCGCGTGATCCACGTCCGTTCGGCATCGCGGGAAGGCATCTGGGACTTCTGCGTGAACCGGCGGCGCATCGAAAAGCTCCGAGAGCAGTTTCAGAGCGAATAGATGCGTGGTTTATTCCCTTTTCCTGACAACCTCTTCAAGCGTTGTTTCCGCCAGGGCGAACATCTCCGCCAGAATCTGCACGCACCCTTTGGGATTGGAGGTGTTAAGAAAGTGTGTCGGAGACGGCAGGCCGAGGCCATGATGGAGCAGGAGCGTGTGCGGGAGTCGTCGTGCCTTTCACTCCGTCTGCTCGACCTTGGATCGCAGATAAGCGATGATGTCATCCGCGAGTTCGTCCACGCTTCGCTCGGCGGTCTTCAACACGATATCGGGACTCTCGGGCGGTTCATACGGGCTGTCAATGCCGGTGAAGTTCTTGATCTCGCCGGCACGGGCCTTCCTGTAGAGCCCCTTAGAATCTCGCTTCTCGCAGACCTCCAGGGGTGCATCCACGAAGACTTCCACGAACTCGCCTTCCTCCATCATCCGGCGGGCCATCTCGCGTTCGTCCCGGAAGGGGGAGATGATCGAGACCAGCACGATCAAGCCGGCGTCGACGAACAACTTGGCGACCTCGGCGATGCGCCGCACGTTCTCGACGCGGTCGGCCGGGGTGAAGCCCAGGTCCTTGGTCAGACCGTGGCGCAGGTTGTCGCCGTCCAGGACGTAGCTGTGCCGGCCCAGGGCGTGCAGGCGCTGCTCCACGGCATTGGCCGTCGTGGACTTACCGGAGCCCGACAATCCGGTGAGCCACAGGACGCAGGCCTTCTGGTTCTTCTGCGCCGAGCGTGCCGGTTTGTCGACCGCAAGTTCGTGGCGGGTCAGGTTGGACGCCCGCCGCAGGGCGAAATCGATCATGCCGGCGCCCACCGTCGCGTGGGTGTAGCGATCGATCAGGGTGAAGCCGCCCGTTTCCCTGAGTTCCCGGTAAGGATCGAAGGCGATCTGCCGGTCGAGACTGATGTTGCAGTAGGCGATGTCGTTGAGTGCAAGCGTTTTGGCGGCCACGCGTTCCAGGCTCTCGACATTGAGCTTGTGTTTGAGGGCCGTGATCTGGGCCCCCGCGACGTGTGTGCCGATCTTCAACAGATAGGGGCGCTTGGGCAGCAGCGCAGTTTCGTGCATCCAGATCAGGTGACAGGCGAACTGGGCGCTAGAGCCCGGAGGCCGGTCAGTCGATGCGATGACGTCACCAGGGCTCACGTCGATCTCGTCGGCGAGCGTGAGCGTGACGGCCTGGCCGGGTCTGGCGCACGTGAGATCGCCGTCCGCGGTCACGATGCGACTCACGGTCGAGGGCTTCTGCGCGGGACAGATCAGGACGGGATCGCCGGGACGCACGAGACCCGACGCGAGGGTCCCCGCGAGCCCGCGAAATCCGGCATCGGAGCGGTTGACCCGCTGCACGGGCATACGAAAAGGCGCACGCTCACGGTCGGTCGCAACGTCGGCCGATTCGAGGGCCTGGAGGAGCGTCGGCCCGTGATACCAGCCCATCGGGGTGGATGGCTCAATCACGTTGTCGCCGGTCAGTGCCGAGACCGGAATGCACGTGACGTCCGGAACACCGAGTTGTTTCGCAAAGTCACAGTAGACTCCCGTGATCCCGTCGTAGAGGGTTCGGGACCACGACGCGAGGTCCATCTTGTTGATGGCCAGAATCACGTGACGGATGCCGAGAAGCGCGAGGATCGTGGTGTGGCGGCGGGTCTGCGGCATCACGCCCTTACGGGCGTCGATAAGGACAATCGCGAGATCGGCGGTCGAGGCGCCGGTTACCATGTTGCGCGTGTCCTGCTTGTGACCCGGTGTGTCAACGACGAGGAAAGAGCGCTTGCCGGTCGAGAACGTGCGGTCGGCAACGTCCGTCGCAACGCCCTGTTCGCGTTCCGCCTGGAGATTGTCGAGCAGACGGCCGATCAGCGCGGACTTGCCGTCGCCCGCACCGCCGCAGATGATGAAGCGCAGGACGTTCTCCCGGGCATTGCTTGACTCCGCTTCAAGCGCATCGAGACGGCTGGGGCTTCTCTGATTCTCCATGCGGCAACTATCCTAGTTTCTTCCGGCCTGAATGTCCACGCAGGGGGCATCACTCCCCGTCGAGCAGGAATGATCTCGGTGGTCCGGGTTGGGTTGGGCAAGATCGATATTGCCGGCCAGTCGGCAGGCTTCCGGTGGAAGGCAGCGCGTAAATCCGAATCATGCACGGGATGTCCGAATGCCGCGAGTGGTGAGAAAGTCCCGATACCGTTTGAAAGCGGCGTTGACCGCCTCCGGCGTGAGGCCATAGTCCTCCAGGGCGTAGCGATGCCGCTTTTCCCCTCGTCGTTTCTCTGCCTGCCGGGACTGCCAGTCCTCCATGGCGTCGACGGTCGCTTGTTCAAGGGGCCAACCGAAGTGTTTATAGATGTTGCGAACGACTGCAAGCGGATCCTCGACCAGATCGAAGTAGTTCACGTCCATCCAGCGGTGCTCCAACTCGGGATGGGCCAGCCGGAAGTCCACGGCTCTGTCCAGCATGCCGCTCATGAAGTCGAGTTGCTCGGCGCCGAACTCATGCGGCGGGCGCGGCTCGCTGGAAAGGGAACGCACCCGCTCCACCAAGCTGTTCCAGGAGCCCATGAACTGCGAGGGTTCTCGGTGCGTCTGAATGAACAGGGCGTCCGGATAGGTCTTGAACAAGGCCTCCAATTCCATGAGATGAAAGGGCATTTTCAATAGCCACTGTCCCTGGCTTTCGGGCTGACGCTGGCGGCGATGCCAAGTAAAGTGCTGCATAGTGCGACGGTGAAAGGCGTAGGCATTCCAGGAACCGCTGGCAGCCAGCCAACGGCCGAATTCCGGCAGGTGAAATCGAGCGATAGACACCCACGCCGAGAAGGTCATCCTGAAGATCGGGAAATCCTCCTCCGGTTCGTCGACGTCGAAGTGGTGCACGCCCTCCACAACTTTGAGGATGTCGGATGCATCGAGCATTCCCTGCATCCGCGCCCGGCGGGGGTCGTCGGGTGTGCCCGCTACCGTGGCATATTCGCCCGTCCAGAGGACCGGCTCGGCGAGCTCATACAGCCGTAACGACCAAAACCGTTTGCCGCGGGACATCAGGCGGTGCAGGTAGGTTGTGCCGGTACGGTTGATTCCGACGATGAAGACCGGCCGCGTGATCTCCTCGCGTTCGATCTCCGGGTGCTGCCGGCGTTCGTTGGCCAACTCGGCGTTGTTTCGTAAGAAGCGATTTAATTCGAAGACGATGTCACTAAGTTTGTCCTTCAACAATTTGGCATCGGGCGCTGTCATGGCCCGAACCAATTGCTGCAGGCTCTGACGCATCCACTCAGGATACGCCGAGTCGAAGGGGACGCCCCGATCTTCAGCGTAGCGCTTAGCCCGGACGAGTAAGTGGTCGAAGTCCAGGCGGCTTTGCGCTATGGGATAAGGCCATTCCTCCCGATGAGCCATAATCCATTCTTTGGAGCGTTTAAGCTTGGCCCACGTGCCCGGCCACGTAATCGGTAGCGGACAATCCTCACGGAGGGCACGGTCACAAATGGGCAACCTATCTTTCGGCTTATTGTTGCTGAACCAGTATTTCCCAAAATGATCAAACACGGCCCAGTATCCATGGAGAGGCGAGTTATTGCCGCGTTCCTGGCACGCGCGCTTGAACGACTCGTAGGAAACCTCGGGCCAATAGAACCCGAAATCAGCGGGTTCGAGGTCGTAATGATCCAACTGCGGGTTGCAGCAATGGTAGATCGTGAAACGCCTTTCGGGATTCAAGGAAATGGCTGTACAGGCTTCGCTCAGTGTGTCGACTGCTTCGTTGCTGGCTCGAAACGAGAATTCTTCAGGCATCGTTTTGCTGTCAAGCACCGCAGCAAACGTCCGCACAGTAGGATCGTGCGCCGGGGTATACCCCGTACTGGACAGGCTGGTTTGGGGCAGCCGAAAAATCGCCAACGGCATACCGGCCTGTTGGGCAAACAGCAGGACCTGTTCGGAAGTCAGCTTGCTCCATGGGTAACCCAGTAGACCGATCGGGAACATTCTCTTCATGCTTCCAAGGTCCGGTTGCATCTGGTGGTCGATGCGGCTGTGCTTGAATTCATGTGCGAAGGTAAAAAAATACTGAGGAAACACACCCATGGTTGAAGCGTAAAACAAATGCTTGAAGCGTGTGCGCAAACACAATTCGAGCACGTTGCGAATGCTGAACGTATTGATCTTGCGTATGTCGAGATACGACGAGGCGAGATCGATATCGGCAGCAAGATGATAGACGGCGTCGATTCGCTCACACAAAGAGTCGAATTGTCCTGCGGAAAGACCGAAGCGAGCCTGACCGATATCGCCGATCACCACTTGTATACGTGACGCGAAGGATTCGTCCCAGATTTCAGCATGTTCCAAGGCGGCGCGGATGCGCGTGTGCCCATGCTCGGCGCTATCGGCCCGGACAAGGCAGTGCACGACAAGATCGGCGTTCTGCCGTAAGAGATCGCATAGAAAAAAACGACCGATGAAACCGGTCGCCCCGGTCAGCAGAACCGCCCGGAAATCACTCGGAGAGACGGGCGCGGCCGGAGCTTCCTGGCTGACGGTCTCATGGATAAATCGACGCAGGGTCTCGACGTCTTTCTGGCAATGCGGCGGCAGGGAACCAGCGAGCGGGGCCACCGTTGTGTCGCCGGAGGAACTTTGAGTCATGTTTTCTTTCCTTTACTCGTGTAGATTCAGAGTTGTTCTTTACCTCACCGCATGTGTGAGCTGCTCGACCTGATCATTTACGGCGAATTGGAAACTTCCCAACGCAGGCGCGATGCCGTCTCCATGGTAACGAAAGTCCTCGGGGATCGACTTATAGCGAGCTTCGACACGCGTGAACACCTCTTGCCGCTGATCCCTGATGGCTTCCATGTCCTGGCCAGCGTGCGTCACCGCTTCCTTGAACCCCTTCAACTCGGCCGACAGAAATTCCTTGAAGTCGCGAAGCGCAACCTGCTGACGGATGATCTTTTCGAAGTGGTAACCCATGGAGGCCAAGCGGATTGCCTCCGGGAGCATGCGAGGATGGTCCTTGGAGATTTTGGCGATGAACCTCCCGTAAGCCGGAATTTGCTCGGCGGAAAGCCTGCGGCGCACAATCATCATGGCGACAAAAAGCTTGTTCTTGCTTATTGTTTCTTGCGAGTGGGAGATGGGCTTGAGGTAATCAAATAACGTCAGGCAGCGCTTGAAGTAATTCTCAAGCGTCGGGTCGTAGAGGGTCGTAATCACCCGTCGATATCCTTCAAACAAGGTCTCAAGGTCCATCTCCGGCTTGAAGTTGATGGCGACATTGACACTCACTAAGTCGATGACGGCGTCGACGCGGCCCATGACGGACTGATCCAACAGCCGGTTCTCTCTCTTCAGGCGTTCATACAGATCCGTTCCCTTTATAGCATGCAACAAACCTACTGAGGCCATCGGAATGCCGGCCTCCTGAATAAACTCGATCTGGGCGTCAAACGCGCTCTCGTCATCCCCGTCCGCACCCAGGATGAAGCCCCCATCGACGCGCATCCCTTTCTGTTGGATCTTCCGCACGGATTGGAGCAGATAATCCTCGTCCTGCTTGCTGGTGTTCTGGGCCTTCTTCATCTTGATCAAGGCCTCGGGATTGGGTGTTTCAATGCCCAAAAACACCGAATTGAACCCGGCCTCAATCATCACGTCCATCAGGACGTCCATGCGGGCCAGATTCACCGTCGCTTCCGTGAACAGGGTAAACGGATAACCCCGCGCCTTCTGCCACTCCGCGAGCACCGGCAGCAGCTTCAAGGCGTCTCGCTTGTTGCTGATGAAGTTGTCGTCCACCAGGAACAACTGGCCTCTCCAGCCCAGGCGATACAAGGCTTCAAACTCCTGCACCATCTGCTCCGGCGACTTGGTTCGCGGGATCCGTCCGTAGAGCTTGATGATGTCACAGAATTCACAGTCGAACGGGCAGCCCCGGGAAAACTGGACGCTCATCGAGTAGTAGGCTTTCAGATCAATGAGGTCGAAACGGGGAACCGGCGTCAGGCTCACATCCGGTTTGCGCGGTTCCCGGTAGATGGCCTTGGCCGCGCCGTTCTGCAGGTCGTGCAGAAACTCGGGAAAGATTTCCTCGGCCTCATCCAGCACAAAATGCGTCACGCCGGGGATCTCGTCATGAAACGTGGTGGGATGGGGCCCTCCGGCCACTACGGGGACGCCGGCCCGGTTGCAGCGTTCGATCACGGTTTGCAGGGAGTGTCGCTGAATGAACATGGTTGAGGTACAGACCAGATCGGCCCACTCCAGATCCGAATCCTCCAAGGAAGTCACGTTCATATCCACGACGCGGAGGTCGTATTCCGGCGGAAACATCGCGGCGATGGTGAGCAGACCCAGGGGAGGAAAAGCCGCCTTGATGCCAAACACCTCCAGAGAGAATTGCAGTCCCCAGTAGGATGGAGGATATTCGGGATAAATCAGAAGCGCATGCGGCATGGCAACGGTCTCCTCCGGCCCGCTGAGTCAGCGGATAGCGTGTTCCTCCACAGCGCTTGATTCAAGCTCCGCCCCGGGCGGAAAGTGATCTTCCTGCGCACTGGCGAAAGCCGAAGGCGTGCGACGGACGTGCCGCTGGTCCTCAAGGAGCGCATCTTCGGGACCAGCCGTATCCGTCTCAGCCTGTTCCTCTTCAACGTCCTTCTTCCCATGAATGATACCCTGCGCCAACGACAGGGCAGAGGCCGTGGTCATCAGTTCGAGCGCGCTCACGCGGTAGTTGAACTGCGTCTGGATGAACGTCCCCAGTTCGGCGACCGAGATCGACGTGAGTCCGAAACTGGACAACGGTTCCTCCACACCGCCCTCATCATGACCGCACAGTTCGGCGACCTTGGCGGCGATCTGCGCCACCACGCTGTCGAGCGTCAGTTCGCCCGCCACGCCGACATTGAAGGCATCCTGATTGTGCATCACACGTCCGATGCGCATGTAATCCGGGAAGTCAACCGTCCACGTTGGGCGTTCGAATAGGACGGTAATCAGATGATCCCGGTCGGACATCGAGCGCAGGGCATAGTCAAGATTGGCAATGGCGAAATCGCTGCTGACCGGCGGCAGGCCTGCGGTCCTCATCATGCGCAACACAGGGAGGCTGCGCGCGGCCATGCCGGCGTCGGCCACGGCAGCCATGTTGTACGACAAACCCGGCAGGCCCTGCCGGCGACGATTCGACACCAACCCGTCCAGGAAAGCATTCGCCGCACTGTAGTTGATCTGCCCGGGATTGCCTAACATCGAGGCCGTTGAGGAAAACAACACGAAATGATCGAGGGCGAAGCTTTCGGTGGCCCGTTGAAGATTGAGGGCGCCCCGCACCTTGGGTGCGAACACCTTGGCCAGCGACTCGTCTGAAATGTCGGCCAGCAAACGATCATCCAGCGTCCCCGCGAGATGAAAGACGCCCTTCAGCGGCTTTTGCAACTGCGCGACGCAGCGCCGGACGTCCTCTTCAACTGCCACGTCACCCGATACGATGTCGAATTCGACGTCCTCATCCATGTAGGCGAGAGCGCTCGACTGACGGATCCACTCGGCATCCCGGCGGCGCTCAGGATCCCGGTCCATCAAGGTGAGATGGCGGGCACCCGAGGCCACCAAATAAGGCATCAAACGCAGGCCGAAACCGCCAAGACCACCGGTCACCAAGTAGGTCGCATCGGGATCGAATAGCGGCCGCACGTCGGCAATCGGGAATTCGGGAGCCACGGAAGCCGGCGGAGCCTGCAGGACCAGTTTCCCCTGGTGCTGACCGGTCGTCATCAAGCGCAGGGCCTTGGCGTACTCCTTGTACGGAAAGACGGTAACCGGGAGCGGCGTCAAGGCACCCTGATCGAGCAGGTCCAGGCAGTTTTGGGAGAGTTCGCGTGAAAGCATCGGGTCGTCGACCATCAGGCGGTCCACGTCGATGGCTGCGAAACGCAGGTTCTTCCGGAAAATCCGCAGGTTGAGTTCGTTGTCGGCGTAGATGTCGACCTTGCCGATCTCACAGTGCCAGCCGGCCGGACGCAGGGCCTGTAGGCACAATTCAATGTGGCGGCCGGCCAGGGAATTCAACACGACGTCGACGCCTTCATCACCGGTCGCCTCCATCAACTCGTCGTACCAATCGTAGCTGTGCGAATCAAAAACCGCCCGGGCACCTAATTCCAGCAATTGGTCACGCTTGTTCTCGCTACCCGCCGTGGCGTAGATCTCTGCTCCCACGTGCTTGGCCAAGGCAATGGCTGCCTGTCCAACCCCACCCATGGCCGAGTGAATGAGCACGCGCTGGCCTTTCCGCAGGCGGGCCAGATGCATCAGGGCATAGTACGCGGTGACGTAGACCGACAATGATGACGCAGCCTCCTCCATGTTCAGGCGGCTTGGTTTGACGAACACGAGGTATTGGTTAACCACCACGCGGTTGCCGATACACCCGCCCTTGATGAAGGCCACTTCATCGCCGACGCCACAATGCCGCACGTCTGATCCGACGCGACGGACGATCCCGCTGGCCTCCATGCCGACTTCATGGCCCAACGCCGAGCGTTCGTAGGCCAAGGCCGGCAATAGCCCCAGCGTGACCATGACGTCACGGAAGTTGAGCGCGGACGCGGCCACTTCGATTTCCACGTCGCTCGGCCCCATCGCCAGGGGCTCGTACGCCTTCATCTCGAGACCTGTCATCTGCCCAGGATTGTCCAGGCAGAGCCGGTAGGCGGCATCCTCACCGGGAGACACCCGCGAATATCGTTCCCGAATGCTGACCATCCGCGGGACCCATAAGCAGTTCTGTCGCACTGCCAATTCGCGCTCGCGCAAATCGACCCGGGCAAGCCCGGCCAGCGTTTCCAGATCGTCAGGGGCACCCAGGTCCACCAAACGGAAATCGATCCCGGCTTCTTCACCGATTTCCATGGCCATACTCCGCACCGCTCCCCACAGTACACTCCCGCGCGGCTCTTCCACCTCGAAGGCGGCCCCGCGCGTCACCACGGTCAAGCGGCACTGGTGATTCGCGTGTTCGATCCTGTAGGAAACCAGGGACTGGACAAAGGCGATAAAACGCGACACGACCTTTTCGCCCGTTGGATCCTCGGGATCCGCGCCGCAAAAGAAATCGATGTCCCGCACGTCGGCTGTCTGCGGCCACGTGTCGAGCGAGAGGAAATCAGCGGCAAGGGTTTCAGCGGAAATCGGATGCACATCGGGTTGATTCAACTGCGCCACCCAGTCCTCAGCCCAGCTTCCCGGCTCGCCCAGCACCCATCGGGGGCCTGAAGATTTCGTCGTGTCCGCGGAATCGACATAGCTCTGCGGCGCCTGCAGCAGGGTCGTGCGCCGTCCGGCGCGAACCGTGGTCCAGCCGGCACCCGGTTCGATGACCTCGCCCTCCCCATGCGAGACCAGCGTCAGGCCACCGTGTACTGCCACCCGCTGCAAAAACTGCCATGCCTCCGGTCCATGCGTATCGCCCCCATGCAGAAAGATGATCTCGGCGGCCTGCGGACGCAGCAAACCCACGTCCAATTCTGGCTGAACAGCCGGATCGAGGCTTTCGAAACGTAGCGCAGCATCATGTTGATGAAAGGCGTCGTAGTGGGCCTGGGTGCTCTCTTCGTTGTCGCTGACGAGCCAGAACTCGGTCTGGGCCTCGCCACGCGCGAGATAGTCCATGCATTGTTTGAGGATAGTCTGATCGGGCTCTCGATTGCCCGCGAACTCGACCACGTGGCAGGCATAGGGTTCGCCCTGTTGCGGCTGCTCAAGGGCGGCAATCAACGCGACGGGCTCGATCTCCCCGCCTGGCAATCTGTCAACAAGGGATTGGCCGATGGGGATGAATTTCGGTTGCCAGGACACCTTGTGCTTGCTGTTCAGCAAGTCGTTCCATTTCGGATTGGACGTGAAGTACGTGTACTCACGGATGTGGGCGATGAGTTCCCCGGTGGCGCTGTCGTAGAAGCTGATGCTGCCCCCGGATCTCTCGCCACGACGAACGGAAAACTGCCCCCTTTCATTGGCATTCATCCAATTTTCACGGGGTTTGGTCACGTGACACGTGATTCTCGGGCCGGTCGGCGGGCGAACGAACGTGATGCCTTCGGCCCGCTGCGGGATGGCGAAGAGATCGGCGGCGGTCAGCAGATGATACAGAAAGACCTGCAAGCCCCCGTCGAACAGGGGGGGACAGGACACGTAGCCTTCCTCTCGACCCGTCGCCCACAACCCCTCATCCATCTCGACGTCCACCAGAAAAGCCCTTTCGGCATTCAGGCGGACCCGCCTGATCGTCCTGAAGAACGGACCGTACTGGAAGGTCTCGCTCAAGACGGCTTCCAGACGTTCGTAAAAATCCTTGTCGTCGGCCAGAAACGAACGTCCGAAACCGCCGGTGTCTACGTCGCTCAATCGGGGCGGCACGCCCATCGGATCGTCGCCGCTCACCCGCCGCACCTTGCCACGGCCATGCAACTCGCTCTGCGCCTCGACGTCGTACGGCCGGGAAGAGATGGTGAAGGTGAATTCGTCCGGAGCATTGGCGACCGGGTGCAAGGTTGTCTGCAAGCGGACCGGCGTCTTGGGGATGGGACAGGGCTGAAGGAATTCGAGCACGTCAAAATGAACGGGAACGCCTTCAAGGGCCTCCAGGATCAACTCGATGTATCCGGCCCCGGGCATGATGGGTGCGTGATGCACGCGGTGGTCCGCCAGCCAGGGAAAGTCTTTCTCGGAAAGCCGCGATTCGAACAACAGGTGGTCAGCAGGAACCTTGTGGCCGACCAACGGGCCATGGGAATACTCGCCTTGTCGAACGAACATCTCGTTGTCACACATGATATCCATCGTGACCTGCTCTTCTTTCGGATGACCGGGCAGTAGATGGACAATGGGTTCCGGCCGCGGATATTGGGCGGCGAAATCCAAGGTCACACCGGCCCTGAACAGGGCGCCTAACGCCTGTTTGAAACTGAGGCAGACGTCCGTGTCTCTTATCATCGTCGGAATGCAGGCGGGGACCGGGGCGCAGTCTTCCAGGCACTGTGCAAGCGTGGATTGCAGGGCGCTGTGCGGTGCGAGTTCCAAGTAGACATCGGGCCGATACTCCCGCTTGACGGTTTCCACTGCCGCGGCAAACAGGACGGTCTGACGGATGTTTTTCCACCAATAGGCGTTGTCCAGCCGCTCGGTTCTCAGGCCCGTCACCGAAGAAACGAGCGGCACTTCGGCATCGAATGTACATTCGTTCAGAAAGGACAGGGCCGCATATGCGTCGTCCTTGAGCGGGTCCATGGCAGTGGAATGGAAGGCGATATTGCCCTGCAGCAGCCGATTCTGCAGGTTGCGTCTGTCCAATTCCTCCATGACGGGCCGCAAGGCAACCTCCTGTCCGCAGATGACGGTGCTGGCCGGTGCATTCTCGCAGGCGATCTCAACCTGCCGGTTTTCCCCGGCTCGAAAGGGAACGCGTAGCGTCTCGAGCAGTTGTTCCACGCCCGGTCGATCGAGACCAATCGCCAGCATGCGACCGGAACCAGCTACACGCTGTTGTAACGTGGCGCGATGGAAAATCAGGCGCGTGGCTTCCGCCAGAGAGAGCGCCCCGCAGGCGTATGCAGCGGCGGCCTCGCCGGAACTGTGGCCCACCACGCAGTCAGGATAGACACCCCACGTCTTGAACAATTCAGTCAAGGCGCATTGGATCATGAACGTAACGGGTTGCGCCAACTCGCACTCATTAAGTTCTGATTGACTGGCTGAGAAACAGGCCTCGCGCAACGAGACGTCCGAGTGCTCACGCCAGTGCTCCTCGATCGTATCAATGACCCGGCGGAACACGGGGTCGGTATCATAGAGCCCGCGACCGCAGCCGGCCCACTGGGTCCCCTGTCCGGAGAACACCATGGCCAGCCGTGGCTTCCCATCACCGACCGTGGCGACCGGCGCCGGGTCGTTCTCAAAGACATCCAGCGCCTCGATCAACTCTTCCCGGGTATGCACCGCAAAAGCCGTCCGCGTGGCGAAATGGGTTCGGCGGCGGCTGAGATTGCCGGCCAGCGTGTAGAGGTCCATCGGTTGCGTGTCGAGAGCCTCCCGCAACTGTCGCGCGCTTTGAACCAGCATCCCGGACGTTCGCGCCGACAGGGGAATCATGAACCCCGCCTCCGGCGCCAAGGCCACCGACCAGATCCGCGGTTGCGCCGGGCGGTACTCGCGCACCACGCAGTGCCCGTTGGCCCCGCCGAAGCCGAACGAATTGATGCCGACCAGGACCGGACGTTCGGGAAAGGGTTCGCAGGTCGTCTGCACCTGCATGGGACACCGGTCGAAGTCGATCTCCGGATTCGGCACCAGGAAATTCTTGGAGATCGGCGCGAACGTGCGGCGCTGCATCATCAGGATGACCTTGAGCAAGGCGCAATGGAACGCGGCGGCTTCCATGTGCCCCACGTTGCTCTTGACGCTGGAAACCCGCAACGGAGCCTGGCGGTCGACACCGCTGAACGCCTCCGTAATGGCATTTCCTTCGATGCGATCACCCACTACGGTGCCGGTCGCATGGGCTTCGATGTAATCGAAGTCCTGCGGCGCACGGTTGGCCCGGGCGCAGGCGATGCGCATCAACTCCACCTGTGAATGACGGGTGGGCGCGGTGATGTAGCGCCCTTGAGCCAAGCCTTGGGTGCCGTCGGCGGCACCGGCCGCATTGACCGCGGTGGCTTCGATCACGGCGTAGATGGGGTCTCCGTCTCTTTCGGCCGCCGCCAGGGGCTTGATAGCATAGACGAACGCCCCTTCCGAGCGCATGTACCCATTGGCTTCCGCATCGAAGGAATGGCACCGCCCGTCCGAGCTGATGACCCCCAACGCATTGAAGGACGCACTCAGCCTGGCGGTTCCCAGGTAGTTGACGGCCCCGACGAGGGCCTGTTCGCAATCGCCGCACCTGAGCGCATTCATCGCTACGTGCAACGCGGTCAGGCCGGCGGAACACGCCGTGCAATAGGTGGCAGACGGCCCCATCAGGTTGAAGTGGTAGGAGATCCTGTTAGACAGCATGGCCAGGCTGATGCTGGTCACGTCGAACTCGGAGGCCCCATGCATCGGACGCCAACTGGCCACCGACGGAACCTGCGCACCGATAAAGACGCCCGTCGGACTGTTGCGCAAGGCATGCAAATCCCAGCCGACCCGCTCGAAGGTTTCCCAGGCGCAGGTCAACAACATCCTCACCTGCGGGTCCGCTAACGTCATTTCCTTATGAGATAAACCGAAGAGACTGCGATCGAAGAACTTTTCTCCATCCTCGCTTATCAGGCCCTCGTAGGGACTGGCGAAGCGACTCGGGCCGGAGAAACCGCCGATCGGCCGGTAGCCTCTGCCATAGCGGTCAGTGACGGACTCCTGTACGATCTCGCGTTCGCTGAGCAGACGCCAAAAGTCGGAATCGGTCCGGATTCCACCCGGCATGCGGTAACTGTATCCAACGATGGCAACGCGGTTGTGTGACTGTTTCACGTTTGTCTCCAGCGTACTCGGCAAGCCGAAAGCCGGAGTCTCATCACGTCAAAGATGCTTTCATTTCCCTTTGTCAATCACTTCTTGAAGGGTCGTTTCTGCCAAAGTGAACATTTCCGCCAGAATCTGCATGCGCCGCTTTTTCAATTCCTCCACCCGCTTCCACAAAACTTCCTTGATCTTCACGTCCCCTGCCTCACGTAACTCGGCAGAAAGGGTCGTATCATTCTTGAATTCATGTTTCTCCAAGGTAAACGTGGCAATATCGCTGATGTTATCCCCTACGATCGCCAAATCCAACGCGCTTCTCACCGACCCGATTTTTTCTTCGTCTCTCATAGTCTTTCTGCTCCTTTTTTTTGATTTGTACGAGATAGTCATCCAGGGGCAACGCTTCACGGTCCCTGGCGTCGTTTACGACAGTCTGACGTTCACGCTCAACTCCAGTGCGGTCCGCGCTCGGAGCCCCGGAGTTCGCGACTTATCCGTCATGGTCCGCCCAGACATCAAAATAATACAGCGCATAATATTATAGAGGATGGAGAAAAACAACCGGTTTCTCGAAGGGAAAGATCTGTGGCTGGGATTGAGACAGCCGGTCAAGTGGCTGACAGTGAGGGAATCACGGAGTACGCTCGCCGGTTCCCAAGAAGCCTTTCATGCCCGCCGGACCATGAGTGGGTAGCCCCGCACTGTCGCAATGCAGGAACGCTTCTTCGGAACCGGCCGACCGCGCATCTTCTGAGTGTAAAAGAAGGTCTGGAAGAGTGGCTTGGAAGACTGGTTTATTTCTCTTTACTGATAACGTCATCAAGCACCGTTTCCGCCAGGGTGAACATCTCGGCCAGAATCTGCATGCGCCGCTTCTTCAATTCTTCCATCCGCTTCCAGAGAACATCCTTGATCCTGGCGTCCCCTGCCTCACGCAACTCGGCAGAAAGTGGCGTATCATTCTTGAATTCATATTTCTCCAGGGTGAACGCCGCAATATCGCTGATGTTATCCCCTACGATCGCCAAATCCACCGCGCTTTTGACCGACCCCAGTTTTTCTTCGTCACTGATAGCCATTGTTGACTCCTTTCTTTTTTACTCCCTTGTGATGTGATTTCGTTGATGGAAAAACCCCGACGATAAACACAGACCTTAACGGTTCTTGATGTCGCTGATTGCCGCGGACTGAGATTCATGAATCGAAATAAGCTGGTCAAAGCCGCTCATTGTGAGAATCTCGTGGACCGACTCGGAGAGTGAGCAAATGGCAAATCGCTTGCCCGGGTCGTAGAATCTCTTTGCCATTCTCAGAACCACTCGAAGGCCTGAACTGCTGATATAGGACACGTGCTCGAAGTCGAGGATTAAGGCATGGTCCTCCGCCGTAATTTCAGCGTCCAATGTATTTTGAAGTTCATCGGCATTGGTCGTGTCGACACGACCACCGAGCTTCCCTAGCAGGATTTCCTCTTTCCGCTCGAATTGAGTGTCGATTGCCATTGCTCTTCCTTCCACAGGAAATCTTTGTCAGAGGTCTCTTTTTGTTTCCACTTCCACTTAATCTTCCGTGCGAACCGAAAAGCGTTCAAAGCGGTATATGGAATTGTTTTACCGCAGGGGAATAGTATTATGGACTTTATTCCCTTGCATCTACAGGACAAAAAGTCCTGGTCCTGGAAGGTTTCGCAACAACCTTCAGGCGTTCCCTGCCGGCCCTGTTTCGGGCAAGGCGCCTCGCTGTTCTTCGCCGTATTTGAATTCCTTCATCGAATTGAGTCTGAGCGAATGGCCGCAACACCTGATTTCCTGAAATCCTTCTCCCCCGTCCATAATCATGACGCGGAGTCCGCAGGAATCCGGATACAGTTTTTTCTCATCCAGCAGCACGGCCGCCGGGAGCGTCCCGCGTTTCCGGCCTCGACCGCGCGCAAATGCCGGAATCACGTCGGCTTCCGTCAAGTCATGCCCGCAGCACACGACTTTTTCAAATCCCTCGCCCCCGGCCATGACTTTGATCATCAACCCGCAACTTTCCGGGTGATGTTTGTGTTCGTCAAGAATGTCGCCTTTCTTCAACCCCATGCTTTCCTCCGTCTCTACACGATACCGGCACCGGTTCAACGTTGTGAACCCGGCTTTGAATGCTCGCCAACACGGCCCTATGCCGCGGATGACCCACGGTTTGCGCAACCCGCGACGGATCCACGGGTTGAAACGGCACGAGACGTTTCTCTTTCAAGGCCCGGATGCGAGCCGCGCTGGTCGTCACGTTCTCCCACGAAAGCGCGCCCCGTTCAAGCGCTTGCTCAATGGCGGCCACAGCCTCCTGTTGTCGTTCCTGCTGATGACAGATCAGAACCATATCGGCCCCGGCCTGTAACGCTCGAACCGAGGCTTCCCCGATGGGCTGATGGTCGAGAATGGCGCGCATCTCCATGTCGTCGGTCAGCGTGACGCCTTGAAACCCCAACCGGTTGCGCAACAGATCGGTGAGGATGGGCCGGGACAGCGTTGCAGGCGCGTCCGCATCGAGCGCCGGATAGCGTACGTGCGCGGTCATGATCGCGGGCACGCCGCAGCGGATCGCCTCCCGGAAGGGTACCAGTTCCACCGCGTCGAGTCGAGCGCGATCGGCCTCCACCATGGGCAGGACGTGGTGGGAATCCGTCAGGGTATCGCCATGTCCGGGAAAATGTTTCCCGCATGGGATGACGCCGTTGTCCTCCAGCCCTCGTATCGCGGCCATGCCGTACGTCCGGACCTGTTCAGGTCCGGTCCCATAGGCGCGATCTCCGATAATGGGATTGGCCGGATTGCTGTTCACGTCCAGGATTGGTGCGAGGTTCATGTTGATCCCGACCGCCCGCAGTTCTTGAGCCGTCACCGCCGCCGCCTCATACACCGCGTCCGGAGCGTGCCGCGCCGCCACCCCTGAAGCCGCGGGGAACGTGGTAAAGCCCTGAGGCAAGCGGGACACCGGGCCACCCTCTTCATCAATGGCCATCAACAGGGGAGAGCCGGGCGCCTGCGCTTGCAGGGCATTGGTCAGTCGCGCCACCTGTTCGGGGGCCGCCAGGTTCCGCGAAAAAAGGATGACGCCGCCCGGCCGACACTCTTGCACCCAATCGAGAAACGTCTGCGAGGGTTCGGGACCCTGAAACCCCACCATCAGGAGCTGTCCGACCGTGTCTCGAATGGTCATGGAAAACGGTTCCTTATTTGCCCGAGCAATTGATCAACCACTGCACCAACAATCGCGTTCCAATGGCCGTGGGCCCCTTACTGATATAGGGACGTTCGGATGAACTCCAATCGGTACTGGCAATGTCCAGGTGCACCCAGGGACAATCGCCGACAAACTTGCTCAGGAACATGCCGGCCGTAATCATGCCCCCTCCGCGGCCGCCGATGTTGCGCATGTCTGCCACGTCACTCTTGAGTTGTTCGAAATATTCTTCCCAGAGCGGCATTTCCCACACGCGTTCGCCGGCCTGCTCGCCGGCTTTTCGCACGTCGGCCTTGAGCGCGTCGTCATTCCCCAGCATGCCGATCGCAAACTGCCCCAGGGCCACGATACACGCACCGGTCAACGTGGCGATATCGACGAGATACCGGGGGTTGAACCGGGCGGCATAGGCCAGCCCATCCGCCAACACCAGCCGGCCCTCGGCATCGGTATTTTGCACTTCCACGGTTTTGCCGTTGAGCATGCGCAGGACGTCACCCGGCTTCGTGGCTTTCCCCCCCGGCATGTTTTCCGTGGACGGCAGAATGCCCACGACGTTGAGAGGCAGACCCAATTGCGCCGCAGCCCGGACCGTTCCCAACACTTCCGCCCCGCCCGTCATATCCGCCTTCATCTGTTCCATGTTTTCCGAAGGCTTCAGGGAAATGCCGCCGGAATCGAAGGTAATCGTTTTCCCGACCAGTACCACGGGCCGGTCTTTCTTTTTGCCCCCCGAATACTCCAACACGATGAATTTCGGCGGCTCCTGACTGCCCCGTGCAACGCCCAGCATGCCGCCCATTCCCAATTTCTGCTGGTCCTTGCGCTCGAGCACGGTCAATTTGATGTTGAACGCTTTGGCAATGGTTTGCGCTTCCCGCACCACCCGGGAGGGCGTCATGACGTTGGCCGGGTGATTGCACAGGTCACGGGCGAACCACGTGGCGTCGGCACTGGCTTCTCCCCGCCGGACGCCCGCTCTCAGCGCGCTCACCTGATTCGCGCGGTTCGCCAGGAGGGTCATGGTCCGAACGTCTTTCGACGGTTCCTCATTCTCAGACCGATAGTGGGTAAACCGGTACCCTCCCAGGACCGCGCCTTCCACCATTGCCTGGGCAATATCGGAGATGGGCGCCTTGAGGGTATCGGTCCCGAACACCGGCGTGGAAAACGTGCGCGCCCCGATCTGCCGAACTTGTTTGAACGCCGTGCCCATGGCCTGCCGAACGCGGTCCACGGTCACCTCCGCCCTCTTTCCCAAGCCCAGCAACAGCACGCGCTTGGCCGGAAGGGCCGTTCGCGTATGAATCAACACCGACTGCTGATGTTTGCCTGAACACTCTCCATTGTTTCGCAACTCACGGAGTTGCCCGCCCAACGCCTGATCCAAGGCCTGATGGGCCTTGGACAACGGGCTCTCGTCTTCATAGACATCGACGACAAGCACGTCCGTGGCTTCCCGGGCAAGTTGACCTTCCTTGACCTGACATTTCATGCGACTCTCCTCTCCCTCCTGAATAACAATAACTCGATCCCGGGAAGTCCGGCGTGCCTTTCCCTGCTTGCTTCCGGCTCAGGGGATCATTGCGCACAACGACCGGCAGGATGTTCAAAAAGGCCGTCCGGCGAGGCCGCAGCAAGCGAGGAGGCGAGGCGTACATTGGGGGTACGTTGAGCCTCCGAGTGCCGCGAGAACAAAGCTGGCGGCTTTTTCAACATCCTGCTAGACCCCTCGTGTGTCGGGATCCCAGATCAACTTATGCAATTGAACCTGCAAGCGCACGGGAAGGCGGTCCCGGAGAAGCCATTCCGCCAACGGTCGGAGGAGTGAATCCCGATCGTTGTTCCCTCCCGTTCCGACAACCGGACTGAACAACACGGGACACGTCTCCGTGAGCCGATACCGCTCAACCACGTCAACGGCCCACTCGTAATCCCGTCGGTCGGCGATGACGAATTTCACCTGATCTTTTGGGCGAAGATGGCGGAGATTGTCCCAGCGCATGCGGTCGTCCATTTCACTGCCGGGACACTTGACGTCCAGAATGACGCTCGCCCGTGCATCAACCGGAGCGATGTCGATGGCTCCGCTGGTTTCGATCAACACCTCAAAGCGTTCATCGCACAGACGCGCAATCAACTCAAACGCCGCCGGCTGGGCCAGCGGCTCCCCGCCCGTGACCTCGACCAACGAACACCCGTACCCCTTGACCTGATCCACCACGGCCTCCACACTCATGCCGGTCCCTCCGTCAAACGCATAGGCCGTATCACACCAGACGCACCGGAGAGGACAGCCCGTTAACCGCACGAACACACACGGTTCTCCCGCGCGGGTGGATTCCCCTTGAATACTATGAAAAATTTCCGTGACGCGCAGGGCGGACGTCGTCATGGCTTCAGCACGCATTTCATGACTTCGCGTCGGTCGTTACGCCCAGACGGTCGTGGGCCACCGGTGGCGACGCGCAATCCTTGCCATCCCGCGAATGGGATTGACCACGAGTGGATGCCCCACGGACTCCAGGGCCTGAATGTCGCCGGGGCTGTCTCCATACGCGTAGCTTTGAGCAAGGTCCACCCCATGACTGTCCGCAAACGTCTGGAGCAGGCGCCGCTTGCCTTCACCGTATGGATAGGGCGAAAGGACCCGGCACGTGTAGCCGTCCTCATCGGTTTCCAATTGGGCGGCCAGGACGTTCGGCACGTCCAGATAATGAGCCAGGGGTTTGATCAGGAACTCCGGCGTGCCGCTGATCAGGGCCACCTGATGGCCGGCCTGTTGATGCTGAGCCAGGGCCGCGGTTCCCTGCATGGACAGTCGGGGACAGATCTCCGAGCGCACGAACCATTTCGCCAGAGGCTCGACCCCTTCCGGTCGTTTATTGGTCAGGTAAATCTTGCGTTCCCGCAGCGGTCTCAGGGAAAGCTCCAGGATATTGAAAAGCAAATAGAGTGCGCTGTCGATCAGCACGCGATTGGATAACAGGCCGGTTTTCCACAGGTATCGGACAAAATGAATTTCAATGGATTGACCGGGAATCAACGTATTGTCGACGTCGAAAAATGCCGCGATCCTGCCGGGGGAAGAATGTGGCGCGTGGGAAGAAGAATCAGACATGGAAAACGTGCGGCCTCACACCGGGACAATCCGCTAATTTTACCGAAGGTTCCGTTGATTGACAACCATTTGGACCCCTACCTATAATCCTCTCATGCCGAAGTGGTGGAACTGGTAGACACGCACGTTTGAGGGGCGTGTGGGGCAACCCATCCGGGTTCGAGTCCCGGCTTCGGCACCATAAGCTTGACAAGCGATAAGCGGTATTACCCACCAGAAGCAACACCATCGACAATAGGCGTAAAGGCGGGACTCGAACAGGGGGGCCGGGAAAAACGATGCTGCCCATTCACCAGTTGCTGATACTTCTCAGTCTCGTCATGACCCTGGGCGCGTGCGTCGAACCTCCTCAACCGTTGACCCGGCGCAATTCCCAGCTCACCCAGGGAAACGTCCAGATGAACCTGATCGTCGGCCAGACGACGAAAGCCCAGGTCCTGGAAACCTTCGGAGCGCCGAACATCACCACCCGTGACGGAACGGGGCGCGAAGTCTGGACGTACCAGCGAGCGGCGCAAATCTCTCAAGCATCGGGGAAATCGGGCTATTGGACGATTGTTCTCGCCGGCCAAAGTTCACGGTCATCCGGGTTGGAAACCAGTTCGAGCATGATGACCCTGATCATCAAATTTGATCAACGCGACATGGTGGATGATTTTCGAAGCCGCACGTCCAAGTTCTAAGTGGCCCCGTTCCAAATCCATCTCCATCGACGAGCCGGCACTCCCTGCAGGAGGATGACGTGAACTGGACAAACGGATGGCTCATGCTGACCGCCCTCGCCCTGACCGGCTGCGCCGTCCCACAAGAGAAACCGCCCAAGACCCCGCTGGAAATTCAAAGCATCCAGACGCGAGAATTTGAGGCTCCCCGAAAGGTTGTCTTTGCCAGCACCGTCTCGGTCTTTCAGGATTTGGGGTACACGATCAAAGGCGCCGACCTGCACACCGGATTCATTAATGCGGAAAGTGCAACGCAAAACTCGACGGGTGGCGAGGAGGCGGAAATTTTCATCAATGTCCTGGGGGTGTTGGGGGGCGAGGGGGTGAACGTCGCGATGGAGCAGACCGTCGCCACGGCGTTCATCGAAGAAATCAGGGACATGACGCGGGTGCGCCTGAATTTTGTGACAACAAGGCAGGTGTCCTCAGTCCATGGCCAAACCAGCCGAAGAGATACCCCCATTCTGGACGTCAGGATTTATACAAACGCCTTCGAAAGAATCGAGAATGCGATCTTTATCCGTTCGGAGGAATCGCCAAATTTGAGGTAATCAGACGCTGGGCAGAAGTCAAGGGTAGAAGAAAAGAGGCTTGACAATTTTAGTATATAAATCCCCAAAAGGGAGACCGTGTTGAGGCGTGTGCTACTTGAAGGAGATGACTTTCACGGTATTTCATCAATTTGCAAGCGATAGCTATTTAGACTCTCCCTCGCTTGATAATATGTGATGGCTGGTTGTCGATCTTTACACCACTCACGAATCTTCCTCTTGTGAGCGTCCGACATCCGGCAGCCGAAGATGACACCCGTCAGGTATTGAGATGGGAACCGAAGTGACCCTTGCCCATTTATTTCCACCATTCGCCATTCCTGCTCATATTCCCACGGTCTTGCTTTTCTAAAGATGGCCTTTTTCGCCATTGCCGCAGGTTGGTCCCTTATACAATTGAGAACTGGGTATTTATTATTGTACTTGACCTCAGACGGGGCTAGAATCGCAGGCCCTTTGTCATAATCCCCTGGTTTCCTTTTAACAAAGAAATGCTTGGACAATTCATTAGAAAACTTCAAACAAAATCCGCGGTGGCGATCTGCATAGTGCGACCACATAAGAATTTCATGTGGTGGGACTGCGGATAAACAGCATACCCCCCAGCTTTCTACATCTTGCCTGTTGAGGACTCTAGCCCTCTCCTTAAGAGCAGGATCGGCAAATAGCTCTTTGCCTTTGCTAAGTAGGGCCTCATCCTCCTGTCTGTTACGAGAAGGTTCAAATTTATCTAGTAAGCGTAGCAAATAGTTCCGTTCCTCCTCTGGAGAGCCACGCCATTCAACTCTATACATGCAATCCAGTGGATCGTTAAAATCTTTGACTGAACAGAAATACAACTCATTGTGCGTGAAAATACAACTGGAATAGTCTTCATTCTTGTCATCGATAGATTTGTATTTGTACAAATACGCCGGACGTTCAGGCGGGGCAGACTGGTCTTTGTTGTCTTTGGGGGTATGCCTCGACGCCGAAACGCGCTTTTTCTTGCTTCCCTTCTGAATCACGGTCACCCCTTACTCCTGGTCGCGACTTGTTCCGTTTTTCCCCTCCGTAGAGAAAGGACCGTGGGCCAATTCGAGCGGGAGGACATAGAGGAATTATAGCCGTCGCGGTGGTTGTGGGGAAGTGGGCGGGGACGGTAAATATTGAGGCCGGATTTCAAACGACACAGACCCACAAGCACCGGAGAAATGCTAATGCCTAAGGACAAAAGTAGTGCTGCCAACTGGGACACGGATGTCATGATTTCGAATGCAGAGTCGTTGCAGCGCGGTGTGAAGGAATTGGAGCGGAACGGGTCCATTTCTCCACAGTCGGACCAATTACTTTTCTCGGGAGTGTTCTTAGCGAGTCCCATTTTATCGACGTTTGCTATAGAGATTGCACTGAAGGCATGGCAGTGTCGAGAACAGAAGAAGGCTCCTCCCCGCACTCATGACTTGCTAAAATTATTTAATGGCTTGGCTCCGAGTACACAAGAAATGCTAGAGGAAAGGATGCGATCTGTCGAACCTTATACAATAGAACGCCTGTTCGAGGAAGGGAGGCAGTCCTACGAACCATTGCGCAGGCTCTTGAATAGACCCACGTCAAACGGCCGCATGACTTGGTTCAATTAAGGTGCCTAGAGGGGGATTACATAATCGAGAACGCCATCTTCATTTGGTCGGGAGCGTAGCCATGTCTTGACAAAGAAATGACGGCTGAAACGCGGCGTGCAATTTCAAACTCTTCTTAATCGTTACTCATCCATTGGATAAATTTATCCCAAGACACTTTCTTCCCGTTTGCCCTAGCCGTTCTGCCTGGACACCAGATCAAACCTTTCTTGTTCACGATGCAATCCCCCAGAAACGTATCATCGGTATTTCTGACTTTAAACTCAATGCCGTTGTTCTTCAGTTCCATCTTTACGTCCATTTCTTTCACACAAACTTTCATAACACACCTCCAAGTAGGTTTTTATGAACAAATCTAGAGTACCTAATAATTGCGCAACCAGCCCCCTCCGCTTGGACAATCACCGCTTTCCTCGACTCGAAACGATTGACAGGCCGGAAAAATACTTTCGATAGAAGCCGCGATCCCGCGTGAGCAACGCGTGGGCTTCATGGAGGGCATGCGCGCCGATGAAAAAGTCCGCCAGAATACGAGTGCGCTTCCCGCCGGCTTTTCGATAGGCCGCATGAGCCAAGCCTGCGGTGTACGCATGTTCTCTTGTGAAAGGGACGACGTCGATTCCGCCAAGATTCAGCCAACGATCAAGTTCATCCTGGCTTTGAGTCTGAGGCACGAGTTCGGCATAGACCGCAGGAGAAATGATTAGACTGCCTTGTTCGTAGGCTTGGATAAGCAGTGCTTCTGATTGATCGGCGTCATCAGCATCAACAAGGACATCGAGGAGGAGGCTCGTATCCACCGCCGTAATCATCGCCCTCGAATTTCTTCGATATACCGGTCAACCGGCAGTCGTTTTTTCACGACCCCCCTCAACGCACGAAAAGGATTCGATGACCCGGTTCCCTGTTTCCGGACTCGAATACCTTCAGCCTCAGCGAGAAATTCCACTTGAACGTTAGGGTGAAGTCCATAACGTTTTCGCAGTGAAATGGGTATGGTAATTTGTCCTTTTTCAGTGACGCGCATTTTCTTACTCCTGAGTTCTTACTTTCTTATCTATTTTGTTGGAATTTCTCTTTTGTGTCAATTCGCGTTTTGGCGTGGGCTTTGGTCACACCTCCTTGACCTATTCCTGCCTTAACACGGCCAGCGGCGGTTCGCCGAGAATTTTGAAGGTGCTCAGCAACCCCACGGCCACGGCCAGTCCCACGGTTGCCAGCAACCCCCAGCCCAGCACCACGGGTTGAACGGTCCAGGAGAGGTCCAGGAAAAAATGGAGAATGGCCCAGGAAAGCGCACAGGCCAACCCCACGCCGATCAGACCCGCGAGCCCGCCAATCAGGGCAAATTCCACGGCCAACGACGCCGCGACAATTCGGCGCGTCCCGCCAATGGCCTTGAGAATGGCCGACTCATACAGACGACGGTACCGCGTCGAAGAGACGGCCGCGGTCATGACGACCGCCCCACTCACCATGCTCAACAGCGCAATGCCCTGAATGGCCCAGGCCAACTGCTCCAATAACCGCGCCACGTTGGCCAGCACGTCACCGATCCTGATCGCCGTGACGTTGGGAAGGGCTCGAACGAGCGCGTGTTGGAGCGGCAGTTCTTCTTCCGCGTCGACCTTCGCCGTGGCAATGTAGGTCATCGGCGCCCCGTCCAGCGCGCCCGGCGAAAGAATCATGAAAAAGTTCATGGAGAAACTTCCCCAATCAACCTTTCTCGTACTTTGGATGACGGCGGACACGGGAGTCCCTTGAACAGTGAACTCGATCGCGGACCCGACGTCCACGCCAAGATTGCGGGCAGCCTCGTCCTCAATCGACACGCGAACGGAGACGTCCTCGCGCCGGCGCTCTTGTGTCTTCGTGTCCGCGGAATCAGTCGCCCACCATGTCCCCTTCACCACGACATTGTCCCGGGGGAGCGCGGATAGAGCCGTGAGTACGTACTCCCGGGTGAAGTACCAGCCATTCTGTTTGCCCTTATGCGCTTCCGGATCAATCACGCGCCCGTCAATCGCCCGCAGCCGCGCCCGAACCACGGGAGTCAGCCGGTACGGAGCCTGATGGGCTTCCCGTTGCACGATCGCTTCAAACGCCTCCCGCTGATCCGGTTGAATGTCGATGAAGAAAAACGTCGGGGCATCCTTAGGAATGCGTTCTCCAAGAGCGACGAGCAACGACGTTTTCACCAGCGCAACCGTTACGATGACCATGACCCCGACTCCGATCGCCAGCGCCATGCCCCGTGTATAGTTGCCCGGACGGTGCACGTTGCCCAGGGCCTGCCTGATCACAAATGACCGGGGACGGGGCAGTTGACGCAGGCCCTGCAGCAACGCCCACGCGCCACCCTGAAGCAGAATCACCGCGGCGCCGAACGCCACGATAAAGAGCGCCCCCAACGTGAGTGACCGCGCTTGCCACGCAGCCGGAACGATCAGGCCGCACCCCATCAGGACGGCTGTGCCGAGCCGATGGCGGTCCCGCGCGATCTCCCGCACCGCGTTCCACATCCACCTGAATCGTGAACCTGTGATCGGAATCTGATGCTGCTCCACTTCGCGCCGAAAGACCAATGCCGGCGGGATCTCCCTGATCGAGAGTAACGGCCAAATCGTAAAACAGAACGTCGTCAGCAGCCCCACGAGCAGCCCTTTGGCAAGAGGCAGCCAGGTGATCTGACTGCTGACGGCAAGTGGAATGAGTTCACCCAAAAACGCGGGCAACAGCCGTTGCACTCCAATCCCCAACCCGACGCCGCCCAGACTGCCCAGGCACCCCATGAACAGACTCTGCAGGAGATACACCCTGATCAGCAGGCCGGCGTCGGCTCCCAGGGTCTTCAGAATCGCCACGGTCGTGAGTTTGTGTCGCATGAAGCCATGAATGGTGCAGGCAATACCGATCCCGCCCACAAACAGCGCGGTCAGGCCGATCAGTCCCAAATAGACGGTGAGCTGATCCAGAAATCTCCGAATCCGCGGTTGGGCGTCACGATACGATGAGACGCCGGCCCCCTCAGCGCTCAGTCGTCCTTGCAGTTCGCCCCTGAGCGCGTCGAGGGACAGCGATTCCGGAACGCGCAGCAGGTAGCGCTCACGCACGCGGCTTCCCGGCTTCACCAGATCCGTCGCGTGTAACGCCTGACGGGAGATCATGACTCGCGGCCCCAGGCTGAATGCCGTCGCCACACGGTCCGGCTCTTTGACGAGCATGCCCGTCACGGTAAACCAGGCCTGCCCGATTTGGACGTGATCGTGGAGCTGAATCCCGAGGCTGATCAACAGGGATTCCTGCGCCACGGCCCCGAAGCAGGGGTGTGCCGGACAGTCCATGGGGGCCAGGGAGGCATGGAGAGGCTGCCGGGGGGTCAGTTCCACGTTTCCATACAACGGGTACAGGTCTTCAACGGCTTTGAGCTCAACCAACTGCGTGGCTTGGGGATTGGACGTGGCTTGGGCATCGGGCGTTTGAGACGGTTCCACCGAAGGAACGGCCGCCATGGCCACGAGTTCCTTCACGTGCGTGACCTCGACGTGGCGCTCCCGGAGCGCCTCCAACGTCTTCCGGCCGGATTCACTCAATTGATGGGCCGCGCGGACCTCCAAATCGCCGCCCAAAAGACTTCTCGCGTCACGGAGGATAAGGGTTTCCACGTTCGTCGCAAACAGTTCAATGCCCACCACGGCGCCGACCCCGACGGCCAAACACGCCAGGAAAAAGACAAACCGGCGCCACCCGCCCCGGATTTCCCGGCACGCCATCAGGAGGGTCACTGGCAATCGTTGGGGTTGCATGCGCTAAGAACGAATCCGCTCGTCCGATACGATCGTGCCGTCGCGCAGCGTGATGATTCTTTCCGTTTGTTCGGCGAGGGAGGGATCGTGCGTGACGAGGATCAACGTGCTCCCCTGATCGCGATGAAGCCTGAGCAATAAATCAATCACGAGTTGCCCGGTCGCACTGTCCAAATTCCCGGTCGGTTCGTCCGCCAGCAGAATGGGAGGGCGGCAGGAAAAAGCGCGCGCCACCGCCACGCGCTGCTGCTCGCCTCCGGAAAGTTGCGAGGGATAGTGGCCCTCACGGTCTTCCAGCCCCACGGCGTCCAGCAAGTCCCGTGCGCGGCCCGTCGCCGCTCCGTCGCCGCTCAGTTCCAGGGGAAGCATGACGTTTTCCAGGGTCGTCAGGGTGGGGATCAGGTGAAACGATTGGAAAAGATACCCGATGTTTTGTCGTCGAAAGTGAGCCAGTTGAGACTCCGTCCACGTCGTGATCTCCCGGTCGTTCAACCGGATGGAGCCGGCGGTGGGTTTGTCCAATCCGGCCAACAGACCCAGCAGGGTGGATTTCCCGCTCCCCGATGGACCGACAATGGAGACCATTTGTTTGCGCGGCACCTCAAAACTCAATCCCTTGAGGATGGACACCACGTGGCCTCCGCCCCGAAGTTGCATGGTCAGATTCTCAACGCGGATCATCGCCTGAAGCCTTTCTCCTCCATTGGAAAACTTTCCTCAAAGCAGTCTATTATACCGTATGGCTCCGGTCACCCCTGACGCGCTCTGCCGTTTCGCAACCCGACGCGTCCCATCGGGACGATGGGTCCGCATCGCCGTCTGCGTTCTCCTGTTCGGCTCGGGAGCCTTTGGATGTGAGCCCAAAGAGCCTGCGCTCCCGCCGGCTGAAACGCAACCCGACGTTTCATCCTCCACCGTGTCGCGTGCTCCGGGTCGCGCGGTCGAAGCCGTCCCTCGAATCGTCGCGTTCGGGAACAGCCTCACCGCGGGTCTCGGGGTCCCTCCCGACCAGTCGTATCCCGCGCAACTGCAACGGCGCCTGCTCGAAGCAGGGTATCACTATGAAGTGGTGAATGCAGGCGTCAGCGGTGAAACCACGGCGGGCGGGGTGAGACGACTCTCCTGGATTCTCAAGAGCCGGCCGTCGATGGTGATTCTGGAATTGGGCGCGAACGACGGCTTGCGGGGACAGTCCTTGTCCCTCATGGCTTCGAATTTAACGGAAATGATTGAAGGGTTGCGGCAAGCCGGCGTCGAGGTCGTGTTGGCGGGGATGAAGATTCCGCCGAATTACGGGTTGGCCTATACCAGGGGCTTTGCCTCCGTGTTTGAGCGTGTGGCCCGGGATCAGGGCGTGACCCTCATTCCCTTTTTGCTTGAAGGGGTGGCGGCGCGGAAAGAGTTGAATCAGGCCGACGGCATCCATCCCACCGCGGAAGGATACCGGATTGTCGCCCGGACGGTGTTCGACGTGATCGAACCGTTACTCGAGAAGGGAGACCCCTCAAGGAATCGCTGATTTATCCTCAGTCTTTTTTGAAGAAAATATCCCAAGCCCCGTACGCCAGCACAATGCCGATCAGCGCATAGTAGAAAAAGCTGATTCCCGCATAGTCGGCACTCGGTTCATTGGCAAAAGCGGGCGAAGCCCCCAAAATCGTGAACGCGGCCCCCGCCATTCCTTGCAACGTGTTCTTCATGGCTCATCCTCCTTATCAGACGGCGATGTCATTCAACGCCGGCAAAGCCAAAATTATATAAAAACTCTCCTCCAAGAGGCAAGCGAGGAATGTTCCCGGGCTATGCCTCGAGATCGGAGTGGGTTCCGTCACAAAACGGCTGTTTGTTCGTATGCTTGCATCCGCACCAGGCCACCCGTTTTTTCTCCGTCAGTTCGACTTCCACCGGAGAATGTTCCGTGCCCGTGTGTGAGCCGTCGCAAAACGGTTGCGTTTGGGACCGGCCGCATCGACACCAATAATACTTGCCGGGCTCCATCTCCAGCACGTAAGGCATTCGTTGGGCAATCAGTACCGGATCTGCCATGCTTGTCCTCCTTGTGTGTGTTAAGACGTTTTCTGTTTCAGGACCGTGCCGTTTCCGGGCAGGACAGGCCCCTATTCCCCGCACCGGGGTTGCCGGCCTTGAGGGCCTAATGCCGTGAGCCACACGTAATCCGCAATGCGCTCGTCGATCAGATGATCGACGTCCTCCGGGTGTTCGGGGTCCAGCGCGTGGAGATAGACCGTCAGGGTTTTGACCGGAACGCCCAATCGCCGGTTGACCCGTTTGGGAACGGGAAGCCCGTATTGGATATGCCCGGCACCGGTGTAACTGACAAAGGTCGTTGGTTCAGGCGTCTCCGACCTGACCGTCGCCGTAATGACGGATGCCATGCCCTCATCCCGAAAGACGGACGCTTCATAGATTTTCTGATAGACCTCTTGTGACAATCCCGCATGACACTGTTCAATTTGTTCATAAATGACTCGTCGATACTCAGGATCGTCGGCAGGGAACGGCACGGGCATAGTCCATCTCCCGGTCAGGGCCGAGGGTGCCTGTGGATCATTGCCGACGGCCGATAGCCCTTGTTTCGCCACGTTCCTGACAAGCGGACGAGGCGGATTGAGGCCCAGCAACGTGAGGCCATGGGTTTTCGCGAAGTTGACGAGGGGCGAGTACTCCTCGTATTTCCCGCCCCAATTCTTCTTCCATTGGGATTCGACTAAAAAATCCTCCGTGGACGTCACCGTTCCCTCAAGGTAACGATCAAGCCCGGCTTGTCCGTCCCAACTGAACATTTCCATGCCCAGGACCGGCTTCCGTCCCGCTCCGATCACGCTTTCCAGCACCTGCAACGCGGCGTCGATGTGAGAAGGCGTGTAATGGGCTTCGCCGATATAGATAATATCGGCCGATTGGAGAAGCGAGCGAAATTCCGGCTCCGACAGGGTGGCGTTTGCTGTCGGCTCGATGATTTGGCCGACCCGATAGTGGCCGGAGGAAGGGACCGTGGCAGAGGCCATCGTGGCTCCCAGGATCCCCCAGGCAAGTCCCACGAACGCCAACGTGTTGACCGGACGGCATGTGACGGATTGCGGCATGCCCATGGTGTAGCACAGGGGCTAGCCCTCCGCAACCTGTGACTCTGTGGAACCCCTGATGTCCCCGCTCAATCTTGACGCTTGATCAAACCGACGGCTACGCTTTCCCCGTGTCGAGCCCACCTTCCATGCCGGCCCCGCCGCAAACTCCCGAGCACCTTCGCCGGCTCCTGAAGGAAAGCAAATACGCAGACCCCGTTGCCTGGGAGTCTGCCCGGAAACTGGTTCATCGCTCCAGGCTTTCGCACACCCTGGACCGGCTCGTGGAATGCATCCGACACAGTCCCTTGCCGGACATGCTTCGGGAAAAGCTGATTGCCGGCCTGGGGACGAGCCCTGCTTCAGCGGGCGGCGGGATCGACCCTGCCCGGCTCAAAGAAATAACGGGCCTCCCTCCCACCAAGGCGATTCGATCATTGTGTGTGTACTTTGCGCTCGTCCCGGAAGAAGCGCCCTCGTCGCGCGAGACGGCTCCTCACGATGTTGAATCCTTCGTGCAGCGTCACGAATCGCCCTATGATTTTCTTCTTCAGGCGGAGGCGCCGTCTGTACTCGATTTGGGCGCGGGAGATTTGTCGTTTGAGGAAGAATTGCTGGATCACTATCTCCCCCGGCTGCGACACAATGGGAACGCGCTCACGCTGCATGCGCTGGACCGCCTCCAATCCGGATCGCAATTGGGCGGCGCGTACCACGCCAGCCCGGAACGTCTTCGCCGATTTGCCGGCTATCCTCCGGACACGCTGCAATTCCGGTTTTGGGGCGGGGTGGATATGATGGATCTTTCAATGCACCGCCGTCTGCTTGCTCAGTACACCATGGTGACCTGTCACGCGCCGGCCACGCCGACCTTTGCCTATGAGCCCACGCGGTTATCGCCGGCCACCATCCACGCACACCTCACCGGAACCAAAGGCGCCTACCGGACCGTTCGCGTCCATGGGGAAGAGGCCCTGGAAGTCATGCATCGGGGAAAGCGTCTGACCTTTCCGCGCTGGAAATTCACGATTCAAGGTCCGCTGGCGCTTTTGAACCTTGCGGCCCGTCGGGGAGCGCTCTGTGTCTTCGCCGCCGTTGATGACGAAGTGTTTTGGGAAATACTCGCTCAACTGGTCGATGATCCCGGCATGCGACCGCCGGACGTCGTCTTCATCCCGGACGTCCTGCCGGAGATCTTCGGGCACGTTCACCAGGCCCTGTCTTCGTTAAGAGTCGGAGAGCGCTGTTCCTTGTCGGATGTGATTCCGCTTCGACAGACCATCCCCGCGGGCGCGACTCCACAGGAACGGAACCATGGTCTCTGCCGCTTCCGGTTTGTGGAAATCCGCCGGGGCGCCGTCTTTCCCGGCATGCCCGCTGGAAGTACCGCCCGACAATTCCGTCACATGAGCGAAGAGGCGCCCCCGTGGCATCTCGTGCTCGTCCCGGAACGGGTGCCGGACATGTGACAGTCCCCGGCTATTGGCTGAAAAATTGAAGAGGGGAAAGGGAGGGGCACACCCCTTTCGGAATCCCCGGTCGGGGGTCAAATCCATCGGCTGTGTTGTGGGGAAGTTGGAGCGGGAAAGGGGATTTGAACCCCCGACCCTCGCCTTGGCAAGGCGATGCTCTACCACTGAGCTATTCCCGCTCTCGGGAAGGACGTTCGATTTTGATTCTAGTTCGCCTCTGCCACCCTGTCAAGAAAACCGGCCGCCCCCTCCAATGACCCGGCGCCATTCATTTTTCCTCAAGTTGTGTTACGCTGTACCGGACCGTTGACGGATGGTCGTTCATCCGCACACAGAGGTTCTTGTTTCTCATCCACGAGGTTGCGATGCATATCAGTGTTCTCGGAACGGGATACGTGGGACTCGTCACGGGCGCGTGTTTTGCGGAGTTCGGACTCAACGTCACGTGCATGGACGTGGACGCCTCGCGCATTCAACAATTGGAACGGGGCGACGTGCCGTTTTATGAACCCGGGCTGGCCACGCTGGTGACCAACGGTCTCCAATCCGGACGGCTCAGCTTCACCACCGACTTGCACCGGGCCGTGGATACGGCGCTGGTGATTTTTATCGCGGTCGGCACGCCCTCAAATCTGGATGGTTCGGCGGATCTGTCCTACGTGGACGAAGTGGCTCGGAACATCGGGAGCCGCATAACGGGATACAAGGTGGTGGCCACCAAATCGACGGTGCCCGTGGGGACCGCAACACGCGTGCGGGACATCATCAAGGCCCATCAATCGAAACCCATCAACTTCGACGTGGCGTCCAACCCGGAGTTTTTACGCGAAGGATCGGCCATTGAAGACTTCATGCGCCCGGACCGCGTGGTCATCGGCGTCGAGAGCGAGCACGCCGCGGCCATCCTGAAGGATCTCTACCGGCCGTTGTATCTGATTGAAACGCCGTTCGTGGTGACGGACCTTCAGACGGCGGAAATGATCAAATACGCGTCGAACGTGTTCCTGGCCACCAAGATTTCCTTTATCAACGAAGTCGCCAATCTGTGCGAATTGGTCAATGCCAACGTGCAAACCGTGGCCAAAGCCATGGGGCTGGATAAACGGATCGGGGCCAAGTTCCTGCACGCCGGGCCCGGGTACGGGGGGTCCTGTTTCGGGAAGGACACGGCGGCGCTGGCCCATATCGGAGAAACAGCCGGTTACGACATGAAATTGGCAGCCACGACCAAACGGATCAATGAACAGCAGCGGGCGCGCATGGTCGATAAGATCCGTGACGTCCTGAACGGCGTTCAGGGGAAAACCCTCGCGCTTTTGGGATTGTCGTTCAAACCCAATACCGACGACCTGCGGGATTCGCCCGCGTTGATGATCGCGGAACACCTGATGAAGGAAGGCTGTGCCATCCGGGCGTATGACCCGGAGGGCCTGGCAGGGGCACTCGACGCGTTACCCGACCTGATCGGCTGTCGGGATGCGTATGAGACGATGAAGGGAGCGGATGCCCTGGTGTTGGCCACCGAATGGAATCAATTCCGAAACCTGGATCTGGAGCACGTGAAATCGTTGCTGCGCGTCCCGGTGTTTATCGACCTCCGAAACGTCTACGACCCGGACCGGGTCGCCGAATGCGGATTTCATTACGTGTCGGTCGGCCGCCCGGCCGTCGGCGTGAATCCCTACGCCGCGTCCTGAGCGCGGCGCCGCCGGGCCGGCGCAGGCTTACGCCTCTTTGGGTTTGTACCCCATCCGGTCCAACACCTTGGTGATCCGTTTTTTCAGCGGACCTTCGGCGTCGGCCAAGGCCGTCGCCAGGGGCTCCACGGCCGGCTTCCCGATTTTCCGAAGAATCTCGGTGGCGGATTGACGCAATTCATCTTCTTCCGACACCAGCAGCGGAATCACCTTGGAAACGGAGGGCGCCCCGATTTTAATCAGCGCCTCATAGGCGCGATGCCGGATGTCCCCCACATCGTCTTCCAAACATTCGACGAGGTCATCCACGGCGTTGGCGGCTTTGATCTCCCCCAATATCTCCACGGCGTATTTGCGATTGAGCCAGTGTGAATCTTTCAAATCCATCAACGCGGCATCGACTTTGACGACGTTGGGATCTTTCGCCCGAATCCGAAACTGCTTGACCAGCCGCTTGCCGTCTTCTTCCACGATTCGGAGCGTCGCCCCGTCACCCGGCTTGATCTTTTGCAGATCCTCCAGGGCGTCCTCGGCCACGTCCAACAACACGGTTTTCCCGTCATAGGCCAGCAATTCGACTTCGAGTTGCCTGGCCTCCGGGTTGACGGCGATGACGTTTTCAGTCACCAGATTGAAGCCGTCTTTCTTGGCACTCTTGGGAGTGATTTGCACAAGAGGGGTTGGAGCTGGATCTGCCATCTTTATGTCTCCTTCATGACTCGGGTTTCCATCCTAAACTCGCCAACACGCCTTCGGCGGTATCGCGCACCATTTCGTTTTCATCTTCCAGCAACGCGACCACCGGCTGGATGGCGCGGGGATCGCCCAACCGGGCCAATGATTCGGCCGCGTTTCGACGAACCAGCCAATCCTCGTCCGTCAAGGCCTCCACCAACGGCGAGAATCCCTTGGGATCGCCGATTTTTCCAAGGGCTTCGGCCGCGTGACGGCGGACGATCCAATTGGACCCTTTGAGCCCGTCGATCAAGGCATCCGTGGCTCTGGCGTCCCCGATCTTTTTCAAGACGCGCGCGACGTCTTCCCGCAACATCGCATCCATCAGGCATTCGACCAGGGCCGGCACGGCTTCGGGGTCTCCGATCCGTTCCAGGGCCCAGACCGCGGCGGTGCGGACCCCCCCGTCTTTGTCTTGCAACGCCTTCACCAGGGGCGACACCGCCCGGGCGCTTTTCAGTTTTCCGAGCGCGGACGCCGCCTGCTCCCGCACGGTCCATTCATCTTCTCCCAGGGCTTCGATCAGGGGATCAATCGCCGCTTCTCCTATTTGCACGATGGCAGTGACCGCGGCTTCACGAATCACGAGATCGTCGTCCTCAAACATCTCGATCAGGCGAGGGATGGCCGAGTCACCCATTTGCCCGAGTCCGGCCGCCGCATAATTTTGCAGCCCTTCGTTTTCGTCGCGAAGCGCGGACAACAATTGTTCGATGCGCTGACTCTCAGCCATTCACCTGCTCCTTTTCCGCCCACTGCGCTTCATCCATCTGCGCGGCCGCGGCTTCCAATTTATCGATGATCACCCCGGAGTTGTACGAGACCAACCCGTCACGGTCATTCTTCATTTTCTTGAACACCTCCGCATGGGGGCGCAAGGCTTCCACGTCCTTGATTTTTTCCAACGCTTCCACGGCCAATACCCGTAACGGTTTGATGGGAATCATGTCAATCAGCAGATCCACGGGTCTGGCGTCTCCGATCAGGCCCAGTCCCTTGGTCGCCAGTTCTTTGACGCCCGTATCCTTATCCCGCTTGAGGCGATCGATCAACGGTTCCACCGCCCGGACGTCTCCGATTTTTCCCAGGACGTCCGCCGCGGCTTCGCGCACCACCCAATCATCGTCTTCGAGGTATTCAATCAGGATCTCGACACTCGGACGGCCGATCGGGTGCAGTTTTTGCACCGCTTCCTGCCGCGCCCCTTCCCGGAGTTCGGATTCTTCCACGTCCCGCAATTCATCCATAATCTCGTCGATGCGCTCCCGAACGGCGCCGAGTTTTTTCAGGGTCTGAATCGCCAGGTCGCACAGCGCGGGATCTCCCATCGCGTCAACCAGCGCATCGGCGGCGCGCGGGTCCAGGAGCTGATCGAGGATCTGCGCGGCATTGACCCGGGCCCCCTCATCCGGGTCCTTCAGCATGGCGGTCAGAGGGCCGATCGACGTGGGAATAACCCCCAACAGTTTGGTGACGGAGGGCTGTAGCGCGTCATTCTTCAACAGCTCGACCAGGGCCGTCGCGGTCTCTTCATTCACCACTCCCGCCATCTGTTCCAGAGAGGCCGCCACGGCCTCCCGAACGCTTTCCTCTTCGCCCTGCATCAACCGGACCAGCGGCACCCCTGCCTGAGGATCCCGGATCCGCGCCAGCATGCGGGCCGCTTCAATCTGATACGCCGGCGACCCGGTTTTCATGGCTTCGATGACCAGCGCCACAACCGTGGGGCCTCCCTTCAGACACGTGGCGGTGGCGCGCATACGGCGCCAATCTTCTTCATGATCCAGTTCGGTTACAATAACTTCAACGGTTTCTTTCGGCATGGCAGCGTGACCTCATTCCCTCATTCGCAGCCGGGGCTACAATCGCACCCGTTTGGGATTCCATCCCAATTGAGTCAGGGTTTCCCTGATATGGTAGCGAATGTTTTCATCACGTTCCTGTTGCAACCGGCTCACCAAGGGGGCAATGGCCTTCTGGCCGAACCGGACCAGGGCTTCACTCGCTTCATTCCGGATCAAGGTGCTTTGCAGCGCCGCCACCAACACGGGAATGGCCTCCTCATCCCGGATGCGCGCAAGCGCGCGAATGGCCTCCTCCACGCCGGCCAGATCCTGTTCGTACCGATGATCCTCACAGGCCGGGGTTCGGTCTTCATAGTCACTCGTCTTCAGCGCGCCGATCAACCGAAACAACAACGGGAGGACCCGTCGATCGCCGATTCTCCCAAGGGCTTCGATGACGCGAGCCTGAAGCCGGGGTTCCTCAACCACCTCCAGAAGCGCCTCCACGGCGGTCGCGTCGCCGATCTGTCCGAGCGCCCGGGCAGCCTCCTGGCGCACGGCCGTATCGGGGTCGCCCCGCACAAGACTCACCAGCGGCTCGACGGCCGTCCGGGATTTCAGGACACACAAGGCTTCCGTGGCACGCAGGCGGACCCGCCAATCCTGATCGCCCAGCGCCGTCACCAACGGCTCGACCGCGGACTCGCCAATGGACACCAGGGCCGCAATGGCTTCATCGCGCACGGCCGGCACCGTATCCTGAAGCAGCAGCACCAGGGTTTCAACGGACCCGGGGTTCCGCAGGCGCCCGACCGCACGGGCGGCATGCATGCGAACGACCCAATCCCGGCTCAAGAGAGCAGAATGGAGGGATGCGAGCACCCGCTCATCGGCAATCTCAGACAAAATGGACGCCGCAGCCTCCTGCACGGACAAATCCGGATCCTGCAGACAGTAACTCAAGTCCACGACAGCCGGAGTGCCGATGGCCGTCAACGCCCCGGTGGCAGCGGTTTTTACGGCCCGGTCGGAATCCCGTAAGGCCTCGATCAACGGTCCCACTCCTCTGGGGTCCCGGGCTTCGCCAAGGGCCATGGCCGCGTCTTCACGAATCCCCCAATCCTCATCTTTTAAAGCGGCAATGTGCTCCGCCACGCTATCGGCCATGGTCATTCCATTGGAGGGGCGGGCCGAAGCCGGTTCCCCTTTGTCGATCCGGGAACAGCCGAGAACCCTCATCCCGGCAACTTATCACAGCGATTTTTTGAGGGTCAATAAAATCGCGCACATAGAGAGGCAGAAGACAACGGCTCTACCTGGAGGGGCGGGCGGGTGCCCGTTCGCGCAACTCTTCCCTGAACGACCGGAAGAGGGACAGCATCAAGAACAGGATGATCACGGCAAAAGGAAACGCGGCAAGGATCGAGCCCGTTTGAAGGCCTTTCAGCCCACCGGACCACAGCAACACGGCCGCGACGACGGATTGGATAATGCCCCACGTAAATTTGATGGCATTCGGAGGGTTCAGATTGCCATTCGACGTCAACGTGCCCAACACAAACGTGGCGGAATCCGCGGACGTGATGAAAAACGTGGCGATCAACAAAATGGCGATGAGTGACATCACCCCTCCGAAGGGAAAATGCTCCAACAGCGTAAACAGGGCGACTTCTTTCCCTTGCGACTCAATGACCTGTTTCATGCCCGCGTGCTCAAACATGTCCAATGAAATGGCCGTGCCTCCGAAAACCGAAAACCAGAACGCGCAAAAGAGCGTCGGGACCAACAACACGCCCAGGACAAACTCCCTGACGGTGCGACCACGGGAAATTCTGGCGATAAAGGTCCCCACGAACGGCGCCCAGGCAATCCACCAGGCCCAGTAAAACAGGGTCCAGTCCTGGATCCACCGGGAGTCGTCGAACGGCGCCAGGTACAGACTCATGGTCGGCAAATTCTGAAGATACGCCCCGAGAGCCGAGGTAAAGACCTCCATAATGAATTTCGTCGGGCCCAGGAACAGCAGAAAGCCCATCAGCGAGACGGCCAGCACCATGTTCAGGTTGCTCAAGTATCTGATCCCGCGGTGGAGACCGGTCTGCGCGGACAGGATGTACAACACCGTGACCACGGCAATCATCGTCAATTGAAGCATGACGGTATTGGGCAGCGTAAACAGGTGAGAGAACCCCCCGCTGATTTGAATGGCTCCAAAGCCCAATGACGTGGCCACCCCGAACACCGTAGCAAAAACAGCAATAATATCAATGGCTTGCCCGATAGGCCCTTTCATGCGTTCTCCGAAAAGCGGCTCACAACTCGCACTGAACAACCCCGGTTTGCCCTTCCGAAATTGAAAATAGGCCAGGCACATCGCCACCATGGTGTAAATCCCCCACGGGTGCAGCCCCCAATGAAAGAACGCATACTGAAGGGCCAGGCTGGCGGCTTCCGGTGTCTCACCCTGGCCCCTGGGCGGGTCGTAATAATGCGCGGTGGGCTCCGCCACCCCCCAAAACACCAGCCCGATGCCCATCCCGGCACAAAACAACATGGCAAACCACGTCACCAAGGGAAATTCCGGCTTTTCCCCATCCTTCCCCAAGGGGATATCTCCGTACCGCGAAAAAATCAGCGTGGCCGCCGTGACCAAAAGCCCGGCCGCGCAGAGGAGATAGAACCACCCGAACGCATCCAGCAGCCACCGCTGGAGAGCGGTGGCAACCGCGTCCAACCGGGTGGGAGCCACGCTCCCCCATATCAAAAATGCCGCGGCCAGCGAAAAGGAGACCTTAAAGACAGGAGTCGTGGTTTTCATGGGAAAGGCGCGTGAGAAATGATCCCGGCGTTGCCGTCAACGGGAGCCGGATTGTTCATAAAAACCCTTTAGAATGAAACAGTTAGGAAACTCGCCCTGTCTTCCCGTGACGACAAGGCATGGCCCCGATAGTTTGCCGGGAACGTCCGGAGAACTCAAGCCCCATTCAGGAAGGGTTGCCCCGGAACGCATAACTCGTTAAGGTAAGGGTTCCCCCTGACCCTTTTTCGCTGTTTCGTCCGGTCACGATCGAGCCTGCTCGATGGAAAAGGGGCTTGCGAATCTGAGCATTGAGGAGGTGGACCATGGGCAAAGAACAACAGTACGGTGATAATCCCATCGCCCAACGAAAAACCGACCAATACAAACGTGAATACGTCCATGGCTTTGTCAGAAAATGGGATGACCTCATCGACTGGGAGGCCCGAGCCAAAAGTGAAGGGGATTTTTTCATCAATATCCTGAAAGAACGTGGGGTTAAACGGGTCCTGGACGTGGCCACGGGAACCGGATTTCACTCCATCCGGCTCTTGAAGGCCGGGTTCGACGTGACCAGCGGGGACGGCAGCCCCGAGATGCTGGCGCAGGCGTTTGAGAATGCCAAACGCGCAGGCTTCATCATGAAGACCCTTCATGCCGACTGGCGGTGGCTGAGCCGGGACGTTCATAACCAATATGATGCGGTCATTTGCCTGGGAAACTCCCTGACTCATCTGTTTTCAGAACAGGACCGCCGGAAAGCCCTGGCCGAATTCTATTCGGTGCTGCACCACGACGGGGTCCTGGTTCTGGATCAACGGAATTATGACGGCATCCTCGATAACGGATTCACCTCCAAACACGTCTATTATTATTGCGGGGACAACGTGAGCGCCGAGCCCGAATACGTGGATGAAGGCCTGGCCCGGTTCCGGTACCGGTTCCCGGACGACTCGGAATACCATCTCAACATGTTCCCCCTCCGCAAGGATTACGTCCGAAAACTCATGGCAGAGGTCGGGTTTCAACAAGTCAAAACCTTTGCGGATTTTCAAGAGACCCACCGCGTCGAGGACCCTGATTTCTTCATCCACGTGGCTGAAAAACTGTATAAAAACGAGGAACGGTCCATACGAGTTTCCGTGGAGTATTCTCAGCCCGTCGAAACCGCCAGAAGCTACTACAACAGCCATGATGCCGACCGGTTTTATGCCACCGTGTGGGGTGGCGAGGACATTCACGTCGGCCTCTATGAACACGACACGGATACCATTTTCGACGCGAGTCGCAAGACGGTCCAGAAAATGGCCGCCATGGTCAGGGATCTCGGGCCGGCGACCCGGGTGTTGGACATCGGCTCAGGATACGGCGGGTCGGCCAGATACCTGGTCAAGCACTATGGATGCCAGGTCGGCTGTCTGAATTTGAGCGAAACCCAAAATGCCCGAAACCGCGAACTCAACGCCCTTGAGAAATGCTCCCTGGCGATTAACGTGGTTGACGGAAGTTTCGAGGACATTCCCTTGCCGGATAACAGTATTGACGTGGTGTGGTCACAGGATGCCATTTTGCACAGCGGGAATCGGGAGAAGGTTTTTGAAGAGGTCAAGCGGGTGCTGACCGCCGGCGGACAGTTCATTTTTACCGACCCGATGCAGAGTGAACAGTGCCCGCAGGAGGTCCTGCAACCCATTCTCGATCGCATTCACCTCGACTCCCTGGGGTCAATTCCGGACTACCGGGGCGTCCTGTTGGGCCTCGGGTTCAAAGAGCTTGAAATTGTGGCCCTCTCCGAACATCTGAGCACGCATTACAAGCGCGTCCTGGAAGAAGTTCTGGCCCATCAATGGAGTTTGGTGCGAGTCTGCAGCGAGGACTACATCGAACGGATGAAGGCCGGCTTACAGCACTGGATTGACGGCGGCGCGGGCGGACATCTCACCTGGGGGATTCTCCACTTCCAACTTCCGTCATCCTGAACTCCCGCTCCTACCGGGAGAGGGTTGGCGTGAGGGGGGCCGCGCGTTTTGCGCGGCAAGAGGGTCAGCGTTCGATACGGTAGGGTTTGGCCGGCTTGGCAAAGTCTCCCGAGGGACCGAACCGGCCTTCTTCGCCAAGCACCTTATCCGGGTCGGTATATTCGATATCCTTCACGCTCACGAGCGCGTCGTCTTTGGGCGGCTCCCAGCCAAGTTTCTCCAGGGTTTCCACCACGGTTTTCTTTAAAGCGCTCGATGCCGTCAGCCGGGTTGACGCAAACGCCAGCACCCGTTCGCTTTCTTTTTCCACCTTGGAGGCATCCGGGTCATGGAGAAAGGCCACCAACGGCTCAATGGCCGCATCCCCGATCAGCACCAACGAAGAGGCGGCGTACTCCCGCAGCACGATATCCTTTAACAGCAGGATGAGATCCGGAATCACCTTGGGATCCCGAAAATGGCCCAGCGCCGTTGCCGCGGCTTCTTTGATCAGTTGCTCTTCGCTGATGATACATCCGGGAGTCGGTCTCCCCTGTTGAGCGATGCCCTTGCCTTTGAGGGCATCCAGCACGGGTGGCAAGGCCCGGGCGTCTCCGATCATGCCAAGGGAGGCAATGGCGTGACGTTTCACGGCGCCATCCCTCATGGCCTCAATGAGCCCGTCAACGGCCCGGGGGTCTCCGATAATCCCCAAGGCAATCGTGGCATCTTCGCGCACTGCGCGGTCTTCATCCTTTAACGCCTGAATCAACGCCTCAACCACGCGGTCGTCGCCGGTCCACGCCCGCCCCATCTGATAGTCGGTCGTCATGCCGCCCAACGCGCGCACGCCGTGGCAACGGACCACAAAGTGCGGATCCTTCAGCGTTTCCAGGAGAGCCGGGATGGAGGCCTCGCCGATATACACGAGCGCGGTGCCCGCGGTCTCCCGGACAATTTTCGAGGTATCCTTGAACAGCTTGATCAAAGCGGGAACGGCTCGGGGATCACCGATGCGCCCCAGCGCTTCAGCCGCCGCGCTCTTCACGGCGCCGTCACGGTCCCGGCAGGCAATCATCAACGGTTGAACCGCATCGGGCTCCTTGAGCAACCCCAGGGTCTTCCCGGCCTGTTGCCGAACACGCCATCGGTCGTCCTTCAAACAGACAATGAGTTTCGGAACGGGGCCTTTCCCCATGGAAGCCATGGCGGACACGGCTTCATCCTGCACTTCCATCATATTGTCGTTGAACAACGTGATGAGAGCCTGAACGGCCGCGTCCCCGCCGATCTTCGCAAACGCCCGCCCCACGTGAACCCGAACGGCCCAATAATCATCCTCCAGGGCCATGGACAGCGCTTCGAGGGTGTCCGGGGCGCCCAACTCCGCGAGCGCCTTCGCGGCTTCTTCCCGCGTGGCGTCGTCAACGTCCTCTAACGCTTCGACCCAGTGTTCGACGGTCTGTGACATGGTTTCGGAGATCGAAGGAATGGTCTTACGGAACGGAAGGATACTCGTAATCGCGTTCCTGCTTGTACGGTTGCGTGTGGCTGCACCGAATCACGAGTTTGGCCGTTCCGAGTCCTTCCACGCATTGCGTCAAGGATTCGTGGAATTTCAACTTGCCCTCCAACGTGACCTGAAACGCAAAGTCGAACGTGAAGGTCCCGAAACGATATTCGCCCGGTTTCAATTTGATTTCCCGCACGTCGGTCGTCTTATAGGATTCATACGTAATCGGGTCGTTGGTCCAGATCAACGGAGTGACGCCCGGCACGTGCCACCACGTCGGAGGATCCAGCGCCGTGGGATCAATGGTAATGGCATGCTCCCGCGTCAACGGATTCACGGCTTCCCGCGCCGCGCCGACGTCGCCGGCCAGCATGCTTCCGACGAGCGTGCCCGCCAAAATGAGGGCGCGACCCGTGAAGAAGGCGTTACTTGTTAAAGAACGTGGAAGATCGAAGCTCGAACGTCTCATTGCCCGTGGTCCTTCGTTCCGGTCGCTTTTGAAAAATCTCCGTCAGGGCGCGACTCTCCCATTCGGTATAGGTTTCCAAGCCCAGCGCTTCCAGTACGGTGGCCCCGACATCCATGATGCTCACCTGACCGGGAATGGCATACCCCGGCTTCACGTTGACGCCCCAGGCCAGCCACGGCACCGACGCCGGCCGGGAAGCGCCCATCTTCGCGTTGGACGCTTGAGGGGCATCCGGTCCCTGCAAGCCCGCCACCATCACCATGGTTTTGTCCAGGACGCCGTAGTCCTGATAGATCGCCATCACGTCCGCGACGGCCGTATCAACCGACTGGAGAGCCTGTTGATACTGCCGCGAATCCCACCCGCGTTTACGGGCGACGTCCGCGGCTTCAGGAAGGTGAGCCACCAGGAGCCCGGGAATCTTGAAGATGCGAAAATTATAGCCGCCCGGGCTGGTTACTTTTTTCAGGTAATCTCTAATATATTCCACCAGCGTGGCGGGATTGCAGTGGGGTTTGGCCTTCCCGCACGTTTGCGTATCCACGTAGATTTCCGGCCTGGCCAATTGATAAAACCGCTCGTCCATGATGAACAGAGACGTATCAACCCCGCCGGCGAGATCCAGATAATCGAACACGGTGGGAGAACGAAGAAACGACCGGGAAAAATCATAGGTTTCCCATTCCTGATTCACGCGGTGCTTCTTGACGGGCAGGCCGGTCAGGAGACTGGCCATGGCCGGCACCGTGAGCGGCGGCGACACCGATTGCGCATTCCAGGTGACCGCGCCTTCCTGCGTGAGTTTGTGAAGCACCGGCATGGTCCCGTCCTGAATCACGCCATTGCCCACTCCCTCCAGAACAAACAGCAGAACGTGATCAGCCTGGGTGGGGGGTGAAGACGCAAAAACCGGGCTCTTGGCCGGAAAACCGAGCGCGCACATCGCAAGCAGAGAAATCGTTATTTGTATCAACATGTTTCGAGCGTTATTGGGGGCATGGTGTATGTGCAATAGGGAACCGGGCACGCCCCGTCGCTGTGCTTATTCCCTCAAAAAGCCTCATTGTTACGGGTGATGAAGGCAACTTACCACGCTGGATTTTCCACGGTCAACTACGCGACAAAGGACTCTCGAACCGTCTTCGCTGAAATTGCCGATTTGCACGGGCATACCCTATCGGGGTAAGACACCCAGGCAAAACGGAGTTGAGGAGTCAACCCGGATTCCGGCTCATGCCACAGGCCAATAATTTTCTGCATTCCAGGTATTCCCGTTCGGACCCCGGGGGTCGGGTCAGGTACCTGTCGTTTGAACCGGGAGCTGCGCCGTTGTCTCCTGACTGGCATGAGGCCCTCAGGCCCCTGGGCACAAGCCTGTGGGACGCGGGAGTCCGCGCGATCGTCCTGGTGTATGGCTCTTATTTGGGAGCCGATCTCTTTGGATCGGGGCGTCTGGATGAAGTGGGCGGTCTCAAGCGGGGGTACTCCCGAGGCATTCCGGGCCTGGAGTCGCTCCTGGCGACCCTGCGCCCCAACGACGATCAACGGGCGCCGCAAGATCCCTCCTGCCAACCCCCTTTTGCCAATGACGACGACACCAAAACCAGGCTGGACACCCTTCTCAACGACAAGGGAAACTTTCCCGAAGCGTATGTCAAGGGCCTCCGGACGGGTCTCTCCCAAACCCACGCGATGCCGTTCACGATCCACCGGCATCTGTGGTCGTCCAGGCACCACCACCCCGGCCGAATGGAAGGGGCCCTGGCGCTCCTTCATGAACTCAGCCGCCTCAAAACAGAAAAAAACTTACAGGCCGATGATCGGCTGTTGATTGTGGCCCATGGCCACGCCGGGCAGTTGCCGGCCCTGCTTTCCAATCTGATGGCTCCGGGAGAATCATCGGTGCGGGACACCGTGTTTGAGACCCTGGCCCATTTTTATGAGCAACTCGAGACCCCATCCGCGGCGATTCACCATTTACAGGAGTTGGACCGGTGGCTGGCCGAGAATCAATTTGCGGCCTGGCCCTCCCTGGACGTGGTGACGCTCGGCACGCCCATCCGGTACGGGTGGGACACGGACAGCCTTGGGAAACTGCTCCACGTCGTGAACCATCGGCCCATCCGGCAGGATGGAAAACAGTGGCTGGCCAAAATGGAGTTGCCCCAGATCGTGATGGAAATGCCCATGGCGTCCGGCGGCGACTACGTGCACCAGCTTGCCGTCGCCGGCACCGACGCCGTCCCCGCTTCGCCATGGGAAGTGGAACTGGACCAGGCCCTGCGCGAGAATTTGGAGCCATATGACGGATTTGAACGGTGGCTGGAATGCGCCCGGCGCGTGACCCGCTGTCCCAACGACGGGGAATGCCTGCTCATTGACTACAAGGACGCGACGGGGTCCTCTCCCGATGAACATCTCTTCGGCCATGCCTGCTACACGCGGCTTCACACGCTGCTCTTCCAAACCAGTCACGTCGTAAAAACGCTCTATGGCGCCTGAAGCGCTCTCCCGATCGGTTCCCCTCCGGCCCGGCCTTCCGAAAAAACCCTTTGATTCTCATAAAATATTTATGCTATTCGTTTCCAGTTTGCCCCAGCAGGCGACCGGAGGTCGCCGGGCATGAAGCGAGCCATGAGATCATGATTATCGGCGTTCCCAAAGAGACCTATCCCGGAGAACAGCGGGTCGCCCTGATCCCCGCCACCCTCCCTGCTTTGAAAAAGGAAGGGATGGAGGTGCAGATTGAAGCGGGGGCGGGGGTCGCATCCGGATATCCTGATGACGCCTATACGGAAAAAGGGGGCGCCATCGTCTCCTCGCGCGCGCAACTCTTTGAGGCCGCGCAAATCATTGCCCAGGTCAGACTGTTGGGGGCCAATCCCGAACAGGGCAAAACCGACCTGCCCCTGATGCAACCCGATCAGATCATCGTCGGCGTGGCCGATGCGCTGTCCAACCCCCAGAGCATCCGGGAATTGACGACGCAGCGAGTCCGAGCCTTTGCCATGGAACTGATGCCGCGCATCACCCGCGCCCAAAGCATGGACGTCCTTTCGTCCATGGGAACCGTGTCCGGATACAAAGCCGTGCTCATGGCCGCCGATGCGCTGCCCAGGATGGTGCCGATGCTCATGACGGCAGCCGGCACCGTGACCCCGGCCAAGGTGTTTATCATCGGGGCCGGCGTGGCCGGATTGCAGGCGATTTCCATGGCGCGCCGGCTTGGCGCCGCGGTCGAAGCGTATGACGTGCGACCCGCGGTCAAAGAACAGGTGTTGAGCCTGGGGGCCAAGTTTGTGGACCTCCCGTTGGACACGCAGGAATCCGAAGACACGGGGGGCTACGCCAAAGCGCAGGATGAAACGTTTTATCGACGCCAGCGGGAGCTGCTGACCAAAGTGGTTGCCTCGAGCGACGTGGTGATTACCACCGCGCTGGTGCCCGGGAAAAAATCGCCGATTCTGATTACGGCCGACATGGTGGCCGGCATGACTCCCGGATCGGTCATTATCGACCTGGCAGCCGAACGAGGCGGCAATTGTGAATTGACCCAAGCCAATCAAACGGTGGTGGTCCATGGGGTCACCATTATCGGAACGGAAAATTTGCCTTCGCTGGTTCCCTATCACGCCAGCCAGATGTACAGCAAAAACATTGCCACCTTCCTGCTGCATTTGGTGAAAAAAGGCGAACTCACGATTGACCGGGAAGACGAAATCACCAAAGGAACCCTGTTGACCAGTGACGGCGACGTGGTTCATCCTCAGATCCGTGAACTGTTGGGCGCGCCCGCGGGCGGGGGAGAGGAGCCCTAAGCCATGGAGATCCTGATTTCCAGCATTACGATTTTCGTCCTGGCCATCTTCGTGGGCTTCGAAATCATCACCAAAATTCCGCCCACGCTGCATACGCCGCTCATGTCCGGGGCCAACGCCATCTCAGGCATCACGCTCGTGGGCGCCATTCTGTCGGCAGGCACCCAACAGACGATGGTGACGACCGTCCTGGGGGGGCTGGCGGTCGTCTTTGCGACCATTAACGTCGTGGGCGGCTTCATGGTGACCAACCGCATGCTGGAAATGTTCAAAAAGAAATCCTAGACCATGACCGCTTTCCTCATTAACGCAGGATACCTCGTCGCCGCCGTCCTCTTCATTTTCGGCCTGAAAGGGCTGACGCATCCCCGCACCGCGGTCCGGGGCAATCTGCTGGGCGCGTGCGGCATGCTGCTCGCCATTGTCATTACGCTCACGGACCGCAACATCGTCAGCTTTGAGGTCATCCTCATCGGGATCGTCATCGGCGCCGCGATAGGAGCCGTCCTGGCCATCAAAATCGAAATGACGGCGATGCCGGAGCTTGTGGCGTTGTTCAACGGGTTTGGCGGCATTGCCTCGGTCCTGGTGGCAGGTGCCGCCCTGATAGAAGGCACCCTCGGCGGCGGCAGCCCTCTCGCGCAGGTCACTGTGGCCATTGCGGCCTCCGGGCTGATCGGAGCCGTCACGTTCTGGGGCAGCCTGGTGGCTTTTGGAAAACTCAAGGGCCTCATCAATGAAAATGCCGTCCTGTTTTCAGGCCAACAGGTCATTAATGCGGTGTTGGCGATTATGGCCCTTGCGTTAAGCGCGGGGGTGATCATGGACCCCGCCAACCTCATCCTGTACTGGGCATTGGTGGCCGTGGCTTCCCTCCTTGGAGTCCTGCTCGTGATTCCGATCGGCGGGGCCGACATGCCGGTCGTGGTCGCGCTCCTGAATTCCTACTCGGGATTGGCGGCGGCGGCAACGGGATTCGTCCTGTCCAACAACGTGCTGATCATTACCGGATCCCTGGTGGGCGCGTCAGGATTGATCCTGACGGAAATCATGTGCAGGGGCATGAACCGGTCCCTGACCAACGTCCTCTTCGGGGTGCTGGCGCCCACGGGTGGAGGAGCGACTGCGGACGAAGTCTATGCGGGCCGGGTCAAGGCCGCGTCGCCGGAAGAAGTCGCGCTCCTCTTCGACGCGGCTCGACGGGTGGTCATCGTTCCGGGATACGGCATGGCGGTCTCGCAGGCCCAGCATCCCGTGGCCAACCTCGCCTCACTCCTCAACGAACGCGGTATTGAGGTGGAATACGCCGTGCATCCCGTCGCCGGTCGAATGCCGGGCCACATGAACGTCCTGTTGGCCGAAGCCGACGTGCCATATGAGGCCCTCAAGGATATGGATGACGTCAATCCCTACATCGATCAAATCGACGTGGCCCTGATCATCGGCGCAAACGACGTGGTCAACCCTCTGGCCAGAACCGACCCCACGAGTGCCATTGCCGGGATGCCGATCATCGACGTGGATAAGGCGAAGACCGTGGTGATTATCAAACGGAGTCTGAGCCCCGGCTTTGCCGGGATCCCGAACCCGCTGTTTGCGTTGGATAATTCCCTCATGCTGTTCGGCGACGGGAAAAAAATGGTGCTGGACATTATCGCCGCGCTCAAAGAGGCCTAGACGGCCTTCAGAATTTCATTGACGGTATTTGCGTATTGACATTTAGTAAAAATTACCTTTTTTCTTCGTGAACGCCGCGGCCGTTTTCAAAAAAGTCAATTTATAACCATTTGAATTTACAGGATTTTTTACCATAATCCCGTCTCTGACCGACAACCTTGTTTCTCGCAAAAGGAGTATGCTACGGTAACGCACGGCCCTGAAGTGGGAGACAAAGAACTTTTATCCGTCACGAGGTACAATGGAAATCAAGGTTGTGAACAACAATGTCGAGAAAGCGCTTCGCGTTGCGAAGAAAAAACTCGCAGCCGACGGGCTGTTTCGTGAGTTGAAGCGGCGACGTTTTTACGAAAAGCCGAGCGTCAAGCGGAAAGCGAAAGAGCGGGAAGCCGCCCGGCGACGTCAAAAATGGTTGGCCAAGCGTGCGTTTCGTTAGTTCACACCGTTCCGTCACCTCCACGCCATTTCTCGTTCAACGCCCCGCCATCCCCAATGCGTGATGCCCATATTCACGCGACCGTCTCCGAAGTCAAAAAAACCATTCGCCGCTGGAAAGAACCCGTGCTTGGCGTCGTGGCCCGGGAAACCCGCGACCCGTTCCGTGTGTTGATTGCCTGTCTTCTGAGTCTCCGCACCAAGGATCACACCACGGCCGAAGCCAGTCAACGGCTCTTCCAATTAGCCGACACGCCGGAGTCCATGAAGGCGCTCTCTCTCAGAACGATCGAGAAGGCCATTTATCCGGTGGGATTCTACAAGAACAAAGCCAAACAGATTCGGTCGATTTGCCAAAGCCTGCTGCGGGACTTCGAGGGACGGGTGCCGGATACCATCGAAGACCTCCTGACGTTGAAGGGCGTCGGCCGCAAGACGGCCAATCTGGTGGTGACCGTCGGCTATCGAAAACCCGGAATTTGCGTGGATACCCACGTGCACCGGATCAGCAACCGGTGGGGCTACGTGCAAACCAGGACCCCCGAGGAAACCGAACGCGCGCTTCGGGAAAAACTTCCCGCGAAATATTGGATCACGTTCAATGACTGGTTGGTCCCCTTTGGGCAGCACCTCTGTCGCCCCATTTCGCCATTCTGCAGCCAATGTCCGGTCAGCCGATACTGCAAGCGGGTCGGCGTGCGAACCTGCCGGTAGGCGTCGTGAGTCATGGCTGCGCCCGGCGCCGTGCTTGAAGCGCCAATCGACCACTCCGGAACCCTTGACAAAATCTACAATTTTAGCATTATAGTCCCGTCGTAGAAGCATCGACACCTTTGACAAAAACCCTGTACAGCTAAACCTTAAGGCCGTACCTGAACGGTGGATTCAGTATTCGGCAAGACCTGCCGTCGGGTTCGGGTCCCGATTCTCTTCTCTATTTGGAAACGGCAACGAATGTTTGGCAATCCCTTTCTCCAGGAATCCGGAAACAGGAACAAGTACCAGCAACTCGACCATCTTCTAAGGGTCACGGCGCCTCACGAACGCATGATCCTGACCGGCATCGGCTTGGTCATGTTGGCAATCCTGGTATGGGCGCTGTTCGGCAGCATCGTCCGTAGCGTGACGGTCGACGGCATCCTGTTCGAGACCGGAGTTCGCCACAAACTGGTATCCAGCGAACCCGGATATCTCGAGGCATTTCTGGTCGGTCCCGGAGACCGCGTCGAAGTCGGAGATCCGATCGCCCGGCAAAGCGTACCGGAACTGGACGGCGAGATCGCGGCTCTGCGCGACCGGGTCGACATGCTCAAGTCGGAACTCCGACAGGTTGACGGAGCGGGGAGCGGCTTGCCTTCGCTGTTGACCGCGGCCCAAGTGGCATTGTTGCAAATGGAAGCCCGGCGCTCCGCGAGGGAATTGATCGTCAGCCCGGTGGCCGGCACGGTCACCGCCTTGCAGTCCGCCCCCGGCGAATACCTGCCGGCCGGCGCCGCCGTCGCGCAACTCCGCGAAACCGGAGACCAGGCGCTTCAAGCGGTGGCGCAGGTTGCCCCGCACATGGCGAACCGCATCCAACCCGGCATGCAGGCGTCGGTCGAGATCATGATGCCCGACGATGCGCAGCGGCGGTTCGACGGCAAGGTCTCCTCCGTGATCCCCGGATCGTTACCCAACTGGCTGGCGACGCGACGGCCCGCGGTCCCGAACGCCACTCATCGAGTCGACGTTGTCCTCCATCACGAATCAGATCTTTCCCTGCCGGACGTCACGCCGTGTCGTGTTCGAATCGTGCTTGGCCAACAACCGATAACAGCCCTCTTCGGCTTCTGACGGCCCCGAATGTCTTCATCCGCCTTGAAACTGAAATCAGGCTAATCAAACACGCACTCCATGAGGGAACAGGCCAAGCAACGCGTCACCACTCCACTTCTGCTACAGACGCATGCCACCGAGTGCGGCGCCGCGTCCCTGGGCAGCGTGCTCGCCTATTTTGGGCGCTGGGTGCCGCTCATCGAACTGCGCGGCAAGTGCGAGGTCAGCCGGGACGGGTCCACCGCCGCGGGCCTTGTACGGGCCGCCAGGTCCTATGGCCTCGAGTGCAAAGGCCTGAACGTGCACATCCGCCAGATCAAGGATCTGTCGCTTCCGCTTATTGTGTTCTGGGAGTTCAGCCACTTTGTCGTCCTGGAAGGCTACGATCGAAAATTCTTCTATCTCAACGACCCGGCCACGGGGCGCCGCAAGCTCTCCACGGAAGAGTTTAGCGAGGGCTTTTCCGGCATTGTCCTGCAATTCAACCCCGGGCCGGAGTTCCGGAAGGGGGGCGCTCCCCCCAAGCTTCTGGAACGTGTCCTGCTCTGGCTTCGTGACTCAAGGGGAACACTGGCGTATGCGTTCGGATGCGGTCTGCTGCTGGCCGTGCTGGCTCTCGTCACGCCGGCCATCATGGGCATATTCGTGGATCGGGTGCTGGGGGAGAATGAGCTTGATGGGAAGCTCCTGGCCGGGGTGCTGGCTGCAGCCGCTATCCTGGCTTACGGACTGACCTGGCTGAAGCAGTGGTGTCTCCATCGCCTGTCCATCAGGATTTCAATTATCGCCGGCAATCGTTGCCTGTCGAAATTGCTCTGGCTGCCGGTGGAATATTTCAACCACCGGCTTGTCGGCGAATTGACTGACCGGGTGTTGTCCATCGACAAGATCGCCAAGGGCCTGTCGGAGCATTTTCTCGGCGTGTTCATCGAAATCACGATGAGCGTGGTATTTCTGGCGGTCATGGTGGCATACAATCCGACGCTGGCGCTGATCATCCTGGGCCTGGCAATCCTGAACGGGCTGCTGACGCGCGTGGTCACCCGCGTCCAGGCCGACGAGAGCTATGCATGGCGGCGCGAGCAAGGGTTGCTGGTTGGTGTCGGCATGCTCATGCTGAATCAGATGGACCGTCTGCGGATGAATGCCTCGGAGGGCGGCTTTTTCTCCCGCTGGAGCGGTCATCAAGCCAGGGAACTGACGGCACGCCAGCGATTCTCCGAACTCAGCCATTTCAACGAGGCCATGCCGAACTTCTTCCTGATTTTGGGCAACGCCGCCGTATTGGCCTTCGGGGCAACCCAGGTCATGGCCGGGGAATTGACGCTGGGCGGGCTGGTGGCGTTCTATCTCGTGGCCGCCATGTTCCTGGAGCCTGTCGGTCGGTTCGTCGAGCTTGCGGACAAGCGTCAAGCGCTCGAGACGAATATGCAGCGCTTGGACGATATCCTGGAAATCCCCGAAGACCCCAGGGCGACGCGTCAACATGAAGCAACCAATGGAATCTCGACGTTCGACGGGCGGCTGCGGCTGACCGGCCACGTGGAGCTGCGCGATGTGACCTTCGGGTACAATCGAGGACGGCCGCCGCTGATCAAGGGGTTCAGCTTGACCATCAAACCGGGACAGCGGGTCGCAGTGGTCGGTCCCAGCGGTTCCGGAAAATCGACACTGTCGCGCCTGGTCTCCGGCCTCTATCAGCCCTGGTCGGGCGAAGTCCTGTTCGATGGCCGTCCGACACACGAGATTCCCGAAGAAGTGCTCTCCCGCTCCCTGTCGCTCGTGGACCAGCATTGCATGCTCTTCTCCGCTACCGTACGGGAAAACATCACGCTATGGAACCCCTCCTTTCCGGATAATCACGTGGTGGACGCGGCCCGGGATGCCCGCATCCATGATGAAATTCTCAGCCGGCCCCACGGGTATACGACGCGGGTTGTGGAAGGCGGAAGCAATTTCAGCGGAGGCCAGCAGCAACGGCTGGAGATCGCGCGGGCGTTGGTCGGCAAACCGACGGTGCTCGTGCTGGATGAAGCGACGAGCGCTCTCGACGCCACGACGGAACAGTACATCGACGAAGCCTTGCGGCGTCGCGGGTGCAGTTGCCTGATCATCGCGCATCGGCTGAGCACGGTCCGGGATTGCGACGAGATCATTGTTCTCGACAAGGGAGCCGAAGCGCAGCGCGGCACCCATGACGAACTGATGAAGGACGAAACCGGGGTGTACTACCGGCTCGTCCAGGAGGAGTAGTCTGATGTCGAATCCGGAACGCCGCTCGCTTGCCGATCTCGCCGTTGAATTGGGAGAGCCCGTGCCCTGCGCCGGCAATCTGCCGCTGGCGATGGATGAGCCTCAAGTTGTTTGGTTCATCGAGAAGGGCGTCGTCGACCTGTTTCTGATCGAGCACCGGGATGGGGAGGAACAGGCGGCGCCGGAGCACATGATGCGAGCCGATGCAGGTCGCCTCCTGTTCGGTGTCGCGCCCCGGACGGGACACACGACCCTCAGTCTGATCGCCAAGGGGTTGCCGGGCACTTTGCTGCGGCGTCTCCCCATCACCAGTCTGGCAGCGGTCCGGTCCGCAGAATTGGCTGAGCACGTCGACACGTGGACCCTGGACGTGTCCGCCATGCTGTCACTGGACATGCCCCGGCCGCTACCGGACGTCCTCGTTGAACCCGCGCATACGCCGGAAGAAAGAAGCGGCACGTTTTCAGCGCATCGGGACGTGGTGTGGATATCGGAATTGCCGCCGGGAGCGGGATTGTTCATGAGCCTGATCGACCCCTCGGAGCGTCAAGGGGGAGACGCGAACATGATACCGCTCACCGCCGTGAGCTGGCTTACCCTGATTGAACCGGCGCCGCTGTGTGCCCGGTCCTCAGAAACGCTCGCCCAGGAAAATCTTCTGCTGCCCGCCCTGGCACACTTCCACTCCGTGGCGTTCTCCCTGGAGCGGCTCAACCGCCGCCTGGCAGTCGTGGACCAGGCAAACCTGGATCGGGAACGGGCGACCACCCGCCGCGCCGATGAGGAAGACGCCCGGCGTCGGCTGTTCAACCTGTACGGCTTGTTGGAACCGGAAGAGGCCGGCGGGAGCGATTCCGCATTGCTCGATGTCCTGCGGATTATCGGTCGCCATGAGGGCATTGACTTCAAACGGCCCGCCAGGACGGATTCGGCCGGTGCCGCTGCGTCGCTCAGCGACGTGCTGGATGCGTCCGCTGTACGCGGCCGCCAGGTGTGGCTCGACCCAATGGACAGATGGTGGATCGGCGACAACGGCGCGATGTTGGCGTTTCGGAAAGACGATGAACGGCCGGTGGCATTGGTGCCCGGCTTGCTGGGACGCTACCGGGAAGTGGATTCTTTCGGCGGCAAGACCAGGGTCACGCCGGAACGCGCCCAATCGCTCAAACCCGAAGCATGGCTGTTTTATCAACCACTGCCGTCCGGCGTCACCGGGCCGCTCGACGTGTTCCGGCTCGCCGGAAAGAGGTTGACCGCCGACTTCGTACGCTTCGTCGTGACCGGGCTGATGGGGGGGCTGATCATGTTGCTGCCGGCCGTGGTGGCCGGCTTCATCCTGAACGAGGCGATTCCCTCCGGCGCAATCAGCCCGTTGTTCACGGCAACCGTGGCCCTGGTGGCATTGGCCGTGATCCGGGGACTGCTGCACGTCTTCCAGGGAACGGCCCTGATGCGTCTCGAAGGACGCGCCACGTCCCGAGTCGAAGCCGCGTTTTGGGATCGTTTGCTCCGGCTCCCTCTCAGTTTCCTTCATCGCTACTCGGCCGGTGACCTCGCCATGCGGGGGATGACGTTCCAGACTCTTCGCGACACCGTACAGGGCGTGGTCGCCAACGCCATGCTTCTGATCGTTTTCCTGTCGCCCGCGTTCGTGATCATAAGCGTCTATGACGCCCGGCTGGGCGCCGTCACCGCCGCCTTCGGTCTCCTGTCCATCATTGTCACCGTCATCCTTGGCCTCGGCCAGATATCGCCTCAGAACCGGGCGACCCGCGCGATGCATCATCTCGCGGGCCGGCTGTTCCAACTCATCAATGGCATTTCCAAGCTACGCGTCGACGGCGCGGAAGGATCGGCATTTGCGGTCTGGGCACGGGACTACCGTGAACAGAAACGCGCGGAGTTGCAACGGGTGACCTTCGAGACGCATTTGCGGGCATTCGGAACGGCACTCCCGCTTCTTGCCGGAGCAGTCCTGATCCTGGCCGTTACGCTTCCCGGACACGTGACCATCACGGTGGGAGACTTTCTCGTTGTCTACCTCTTGTTCATGTTGTTCCTGACGGGGGTGACTCGCCTGGGCGCATCGTTCAGCGCCGTTGCCGCCATCATGCCGGCCCTGGAGCAGGTCCGGCCGTTTCTCGCGGAACCCCCGGAGATCAGCGTCGAAGGAGAGCCCGTGGAGACTCTGGGCGGCGAAATCGTCTTCGACCACGTCAGCTTCAGCTACGATGACGGTGGTCCGTTGATCCTGGACGACGTCTCTATTCAGGCCCGTCCCGGCGAGTTTATCGCCATTGCCGGTGAGTCGGGAGCCGGCAAGAGCACGCTCTTCCGGCTTGCGCTCGGGTTGGACCAGCCGTCAGGCGGAGCCGTGTACTATGACGGGCGCGATCTCAAGCGCCTCAACGTCAAGCAGGTGCGCCGGCAGATCGGCGTGGTTCCGCAGGCGGTGCAACTCCAACCGCAGGACCTGTGGGACAACATCATTGGAGATCACGAAGGAGCGACCGCCAAGGACGCGTGGCATGCAGCCAAGCTCGCGGCCGTTGACACCGACATCGCGGCAATGCCGATGGGGATGTTCACGAACGTGGGCGACAGCGCCAGCGTCACGTCCGGAGGCGAAAGCCAGCGCATCACGATCGCCCACGCACTGATCCGCAATCCCCGGATTCTGCTGCTCGACGAAGCCACAAACTGGCTCGACAACGAACGCCAGGCCAAAATCATGACCAATCTCGCGGGACTGACCTCGACGCGGATCATCATCGCCCACCGCCTGTCGACGCTGCGCCAAGCGGATCGCATCTACGTGCTTCAGGCCGGCAAGGTGGTTCAGAAAGGGACGTTCCAGGCACTGGTGAAGACCGAAGGCGTCTTCCGGGACCTTGTCAGCCGCCAAATGGCTTGACCGGGTTGAGACATCAACAACGTTCCGATTCCTGCTCAGTTCGAGCGCGTCACACACTCAATCGCGTTCAGGCCACACGAACAGGGTCGTCTCCGTCCCCGCCGCCAGTGTGTACGGACCGGGGACGACAGGAACGGGTGTTCGGGGACATGGTTTACACCGGTCCGGCTTCCGGGTGTTCCGGTTGAGCCAACGGTTCGGCCAGGTCCGGGCGGTCTCTGCGTAACAGAGGCGCCACCATGAGATACACGCAGGGCACAATGACCAAAATGACCGCCGTCCCGAACAGGATGCCGAATCCCAGCGAGATGGCCATGGGAATGAGAAACCGGGCCTGCAACGCCGTCTCAAACATCATCGGGGCCAACCCGAAGAACGTGGTCAACGACGTCAGCACGATGGCGCGAAATCGGCTCGTCGCCCCTTGAACGATGGCTTCGGAGAAGGGAACGTCCTGCTCGTCATAGATGCGATTCGTCGCCACGATCAGGACCAACGAATCGTTCACCACCACGCCGGCTAACGCCACGAGGCCGAACAAACTGATGAGGCTGAGCCCATAGCCCAGGAGCAGATGACCAATCAACGCGCCGATAAAACTGAACGGAATCCCCAGCATTACAATCAGCGGTTGCACGTAACTTCTGAAAGGAATGGCCAGCAACGCATAGATGAGCAACAGAGTCAGGGTAAACCCGGCGGCCAGGACTCCAAGTGATTCGCGTTGTAACTCTTGCTCGCCTTCCAGGGAATACCGCAGGCCCGGATATTTCTTCTGCAACGCTTCCAGTTCATTGGCGGACACGGCCCCTATGATGCTGTTGGCATTGGCGATTTGCTCGTCGACCTCAGCCGTGACCGCCACGATTCGACGCCCCGCGCGTCGTTTGATTTCCGTATAGGCGCGTCCCGGTTGGATGTCCGCCGCCTCCGCCAGGGGAACCTCTCCGCCTTCCGCGGTGAGCAGGATCAGGTGTTCGACCGTGAACGCGGACAGGCGTTCGGATTCAGACAGCCGCACCATGACCTTCACTTCATCGCGTCCTCGCTGTTGACGCAGGGCTTCCACGCCGTAAAAAGCCCCGCGTATCTGTTGGGCCAGGTCCGTGGCATTGAGGCCCAGGCTGGCGGCCTCCGGCTTGATCCGAAAATTCAGTTGCGGTTTGCCCAACGACACCCCGTCGTCGATATCCAGCACCCCCGCATACCGGGACAGCTTCTCCGCCAATTCCTGAGCGGCCGTTTCCAGAATGTCCCGGGAACGATGAGAGAGTTGGATGTCGATCGGCGTCTCATTGCTCAGCCCTACTTCGGACTGAAAGATCAGCGCCTCCACCCCCGGAATCGACCCGATGGCTGACCGCCAGAAGTTGGCAAACTCCGCTCCGCTGAAATCCCGTTGATCCGCCGGCGCCAAAAAAATCTGCGCCCCGACCATGTGGCTCCCGACCGAACCCGACGATTGCACCAGTTCCCGTTGCGCCAAAGGCGCGCCGATCTGGGCGTACATGCCGCGCTGCACGGCTTTGCCTCCGTGTTGCGCGAGCGCGGCGTTTGCCGACTCGATCAGGCGGTTTAGGACTCTTCGGGACTGTTCCATGGGCACGCCATACGGAAGGATGGCTTGCACGATGACGTTTTCAGAATCAATGGCCGGCAGAAAACTGAACGAAATAAGCCCGCTGGCCACCATGCCAACAGCCAGAATCAACAGGGCCACTCCCACCGCCACCGTCAACCAGCGATTGGCGATCGCCATGCGGAGAAACGGTTGATAGCGTTCCCGGATGAAGGTGTGCAAGGCTTGGCCGAACCACCGTCGAGGCCGATCGAATGTCTTCCAGACCCCCGACGGTTCTCGCGCATGGGCCAAATGCGCGGGCAACACGAATAACGATTCAATCAGCGACACCACCAACACCGCCACCACAATCGAGGGCACCTGTCGTATGATAATCCCAGCCTCGCCGGGCACGAAAAACAGGGGCAGGAACGCGGCAATATTGGTCAACACGGCAAAGATGACGGGACTGGCAATCTCCCGGGCCCCGGCAACCGACGCCTGGAGAAAGGGTAGCCCCTGCTCCCGTTTCTGATAAATGATTTCGCCCGCCACCACGGCGTCGTCCACGATGATGCCCAGCGTGATGATGAACGCAAACAGGGAAATCATGTTGATGGAAGCGCCGGTGAACGGAATGAAGAGAAACGATCCGATGATCGCGGTGGAGAGGCCGACCGTCACCCAAAACGCGAGTTTGAGGTCCAGGAACAATCCCAGAAACAACAGGACCAGGATCAATCCCAGAAACGCGTTTTTCAACAACAAGGACATCCGGTCACGATAGATCACGGCCCAATCCTCCCAGACCGCCAAGCCGATGCCATCAGGCAATTCCGGACGCAATTCCTCCAAATACGCATGCACGCTATCGGAAACGGTCAGGGGCGTTTCCTCGCCAACCCGGAACACCTTGACCTGGATCGCCCGTTGACCGTTGAAATAGGCTTCTTCATCGGTGTCCTCGAACCCATCGCTGATCGTCGCCAGATCGCCGACCGTGACGACGGTGCCGTCCTGGGTCGAGATCAGGGGAATCTCCGCGTATTCCCGACCGAAATCCCGACGCTCCTGCGTCCGCAACAGCACTTCGCCGCTGGTGGTCTTCACCCCGCCTCCAGGCAGTTCAATGGCAGCCTCCCCGATCTCCCGGGCAATCCGGTCGAGGGTCAGCCCGTAGGCCCGAAGACGCTCTTGGGGCACTTCAATGGCAATTTCCCGAGGCCGGGCCGAGCCCAGTTCCACGAGCGTGACACCGGCTCGTTGCAACAAATCATCCCGCACGCGGTCGGCCACGTCCCGCAGGACCTGTTCTTCCTGGTCACCGTGCACCATGACGGTCACGACCTGATGCCGCGCTTCCTCCCGACTGATAATGGGTTCCTCCGCCAGTTCCGGAAACGACTGAATACCGTCAACCTCGTTCACGACGTCCTGCAGGACGTGATCGGCGTTGACCCCCGTGACCAACTCGATTGTCGTGAAGGCCACGCCCTCGGCGGCCGTGGAGGTGACGTCTTTCACCCCGTCCAGCCCGCGCACGACGTCTTCAATAGACAGGAGAATCCCCTGCTCGACCTCTTCCGGGCTGGCGCCGGGATAGGCCACGGTGACACGAATGCGATCGGACGTGAACTCCGGAAAGACTTCCTGCTTGAGGTCCGTGCCGATGATCAGTCCGCCGATAATAAAAATCAGCATGACGAGGTTGGCGGCCACCGTGTGGTGGGTCATCCACGCAATCGGCCCGGAGGCGGTTTGGTCTGGAGGCTCCATGGAAGGCACTACTGGGTGGCTGTCACCGGTACGCTGCCTGGATCACAGGAGTCCGGAGCAGCCTTCACACGCTACTTGACAAAAAATGTAATAGTGCATAAAATTTCATAAGATTGCAAAAATTATTCACCTACTTGTTTAGGAGGAAAGCCGTGAGAAGTGGACAGGAAATGCTTCAACAGATCGTTGACAAGTCTGCGTTGAATGCGGACTTCAGGCAACAGCTTCTTGCTGACCCCAAGACGACCATCTGTCAGGAATTGGGGATTACAATGCCTGACTCGATGAACGTTAAGGTCCATGAAAGCAGCATGCAGACGGTGCATCTCGCGTTGCCACCGGACCCGAACATCAGCGAGGAGCAACTCGAAGCCGTCTCCGCCGGCCTTTGTTGCTGCTGGTAATCCGGAACAGCCGATTGGCATGCGGATGCCTCGTATCCGCATCATCCCACAGGCAAAAGAGCTCCCCCGTTCACCGTGAGCGGGGGAGTATTTTTTGCCCCGTTGGAGTGGAGTTCATGAGAAGGGCGCTCCGGACAGCACCATGTAGACATACGCCTTGACCTTTTCCAGTCGATCTCCGGAAATGACCAGCTTGATGTGGTGAATGCCCCGCAGCAGTAAAAATGGCCCGGATTTCGCAAAAAGCGTCGTCGGTTTCGAAACCCAGCCGGCAAGCGCCTCCACCTTCTCCGGTACGACAATGTCCTCATGGCGCAGGGCCTCCAGCATCGGTTGCCAATCGGTCAGGCCATCGATCCACACCCGGGAATCGTTGGTATAGCGCTGCTTGACGATGGGAGTCAGGCCGAGCTTCGGACCGAGCCCGTCCACGTGCACGTCGACATTCGCCCCGGTTCTCTCGATGTTCGCGCGTTCCTTGAAGCGTGAAATCACGGCTTCCACGGCCGAGATCCGGCCCGGCCAGCCCAAATCTTTCAGAAAAGAACAGATGTCCCGTTGCGTCTCGAAGCCCATGACCGCCAGCCGGATGGTGCGGCCGCGAGACGGGAAGACCCCGAACGAATCCAAGCGCGTATCTCCCGGCTGGGCCAGGTACACCCGTTCGACGTTTTGCCGCTCGGCGGCGATCGGTTCCCACCCGACGCAGGAAACGAGTGCGTCAACCACGGCGCCGACGTCGTTCCGGAACCCGCCGCCGGCGATCAACGTGCGCTCGTTGGGTCGCAGGAAGATTCCCGGCCGGGAATCTTCGCTCTCCCGCGCCGAACCGATGTCATGTTCCAGCATCATCTTGCGCCCGACAATCTCGCGCAGCGGCGAGTTCTGAGCTTCCATTTCCCTGAACAGCCGCGTGACCGCCCTCGCGGTCGCATCCGTCTCGTCCTGTCGCGCTCGTTCTTCGAAAAAATCACCCGAGCGGTTTCCGCTTGCGAGCGACACGCCGAAATCCGCCCGTGGCCGGGTTTCGTGCAGGGGCAGTTCAAAGCCGAATGGCTGGGCGCCCATCGTTATTGGAAGGTGCCGCGCGCATTCCATGATTTGATCCCATTCCCGCTCTCCGATGAGAGCCGGCGAAATTCCGCTTCTCAGGCGCCCCAGCAAATCTCCCATGGTGCTGCCTTCTTCAACGAGACGATCCTGGGTCAGCGCTATGGCCTCGAAAATATCCATGCCGCCTCCTCAAGCAATGACAGGCGAGGGATTCAAATCGGCTTCGGCGATCGGTCGCAGACGGTAGCCCATGCGGACCGGCACGTCGTACAGGCGTCCCGGCGCGAATCGTTCCCAAAAGTGGCGCATGCCGGGCACGATGACCCGGACAACCGGCATGCCAATGTCCGGCCGTGTCTGATCCAGCACCAGGAACTCCAAGCCCCTGGCTTCCACCAATGCGCGGAAGTGTTCGACGTCGTCGCGTGTGTCCGTGGATTCCATCACCGGATACTGCGAGGCTCGTTTGAGCGGCGCGTTCGGCGCCGGCGCCAACCACGAACAGTCGGCCAGTCGAGCCGTCTTCCACCACGTGAGCGCCAACGGATCGTCGATCATGGGCCGGCCGTCGCCCGCTCCGGGGCGCGGCAACCAGGTCAGGCACTGGTTCAACTCGCAGAGCGTGCGCAGGGCCGCGATGCGCGCGTCGGCGTGGGCGCCGGCGCCGTAGATAATGTCCTCGGTTTCCGCGTCCGGCCTGCGCGAAAGCGCGACGAACGAAGGAATGCCCAGATCAGAGGTGACGTCGAGCATCCACAGGTCCCGCTCGAAGCGGGCGTAATAGGCTGCGGCCGACGCAAGGAATTCGTCGTCGAAGCTGGCCAGATCGACCCCGGACACTTGAAACCCGTTGTACCACCAGATGGCAAAGGCATCGCGCTCGACCAATTCAAAGAAGCCCTGCAGGATGGCCTCCTCCAGGGTGTTCCCCGCGGCGCAGCCGTTGGAGTCGGCAATCAGGTCGGCGTCGCCGCGCTGTTCGGCGGACATGCCGTAGAGCATCGACGTCGGCAGATACCGATGGCGCTGCTGTGTGAGCGACCATACCGGCGTCCAGTCGATTTCGGCGTCGGGTTCCAGGCGCGGGGGAACGACGTTGTACGGATGGCCTTTGGCGTTGATGCGGTTGGCGTTGTCAAGCTGATTGTCGCTGAACAGTTGCACGTCGTTGGGATGGATCGCCTCGCCACCCTCGGCAAAATCGACCAGCCGCTTGCGCACGCGGATCTCGTCGCCTTGCAAAGCGCCGGAATAGCGTTCGAGGGCCTCGCAGAGCGCGCTGGCCTCGGATTGCTGCCGAGTGCTGCCCTTGCCGGCGCTCTTGCTGCGCAGACTCCGCCTGAGCGAGCTCAGGCTCCGGCTCCGCATTCCCATATTGCTGCCCGCCCAATAGACGTGCAGCCAGGAGTCGGCCTCATCAGTCGTGCGCCGGAGCCAGGTGACGACACCGCTGATCGGGCTGACCAGGTGGCGATACCGCGCCATCGTGACTTCCGGGGCGACCGTACGCACCCCGCCGCTGCTGGAGTGGGTCTTGGGACTTGGCTGGAGATGCACCGGAACCGGCGGTCGATCCGGCCGGTACAGCGCTTCGTCGCCACAAGCCTGACACTGGGGCCGGCGCATGACGCGATGATGAGAACTCACACATGTGCCGACGTTCATCGTGATCACGTGCTCGTGAACGGGGGTCGCCGCATCCAGGACCAGCCATTTGACGATCTCCGCCGCGATCAGTCCGTATAGCGCTTCGAGCACCGACGGCTCCGACGCGAACGCCTTGAAGGCGCCCTCCTCGCCGGCCACGTTGCGCAGGAACCCGTGGACCTCCTGATGGTTGCGCAGGCGGCTGGTGAGGCAGGTCCAGCAGGGTCCTTCCCGATCTCCACGAAAGACCGGGCCGAAGAGCGGCTCGACGCCACGGGGCCGCGCCAGCATCCAGGGCGCTCCCGCGTCAAGCTGGCGTCGATTCACGTCGGCAAGGCGTTCTTCAAGGTAGTCATCGCACACGATCACGGTGAGCGTGGGATCGTCAGTTCCCACGGAGACCCCCGACCTCTTCCAGGTGTCGAACCAGCCGGCCGTCGTCACCGGCAACCGCGACGCGCGATGCCGCCAGGCAGTTGTTCGACCCAGCGCGGCGAGGCGCCGAGAGAGGACCAGTAGGCCGCTCTGCTTTGGTCCATGCCGTGCCCGGCGGAAACGATATAGCCCTTCGCGGAGAGCGACACCACAGCCGCGCGCAGATCAGCCGCAGCATGGCGTCCCTCAAGGGCGGCGACGATCTCGGCCCGCCCGCGCCAGCCGTCGAGAAGCGGCAGCAGATCGCAATACAGGCCACCGTGCAGCAGCGTATTGAACGTTTCGGAAACCAGGAGCGTCTGCTGGTCGCTGATGACGTGGAATCGCAGGTGCGGGGTCAGCCCGGGAAGTTCAACAAGGCCCTCGTCGTCAGGGGTGGTTCTCAACAAAAGCCCGCGCCGGGACTGTGCGGCCGGCCGGTCTCCCGCCTGGCGTTTCTGTGCTGGATCAGCCGGCATCGTCACGCGCGCGCAAGAAGGGTCTTGATTTCGGCGGCAGCGCGAGACGCGGTTTCGTCAACCGCCGCGGTCAACGCATCGAAATCTTCATGCCCGCACGCACCGGCGATAAACGCCTTGATTTTCGGTCGTGCCGTTGCCGCGTCGAATTCCTCTTCCCCGATGAGCCGCAGGACCCCCTGCAAATCGCGCCACAGGGCCGCGGCTTGCGCCAGCGGTTCGCACTCACGGAGGATCGTCGCCGCAGTCGGAGCCGAATCTTCGAGACCGGCTTCCCCCTTGGTCAGATGCAAGAATCGCGCTGCTCTCTCGATATCCTCGAGTCCGCCACGCATGCCCACATAGGCAGACACGCCTGTTCCGGCCTCATTTGACGATGGTTTGCGCACATTCCCGGTCCACGACGTGTTCGCCGCGCATTCGGACAGCACTGCGCGCCGCACCTCGGTAAACCGGGTTCCGATCCCGGCATCGCCGGCTTCGAACACGCAACGCGCCCTGGTCAGGCTGGGAACCCCATTCCCCGCCCCTGTCCCGCACGCATCGGCCAAGCCGGAGAGCGGCAGGGCGAGACAGGCATTCGACTCGCGCGGGATCGGCGAAAACAGCAGGCTATCCTCCGCGAGGCGGGTCAGGGTCTCGCGGAAGCGCTTGCACAACCGCTCGTATCCGCCTGCCAGAGGGCCATCGTGGACGAACAGGATCTCGATGGCCACGCCGGGATGCGCTTCGCGGCTGGCGAGATCGCTCAAGGCTATCGCCGCGACGCCGCCGTTGCGCAACGGCCCGTGCCGATCAACGAAGTCACCGACGACCGCGGTCAGGACGGTCGAGATTGACGCTTCCGCGAGATTGGACAGCGCGTGTGTTGCCTCAGCCGGCGACAGATTGCCGCGCACCACGTGCATTCCGATCTGAAATGCCTTGTCGTTCGACCAATTGCGCACGACTTCAGCGGTCTCTTTCGCATTGACCGCCGGAATGTCCGCAGCCAGCTCTTTCATCGCCTCCACGTCCATTTCGCGCGTCCAATAGAGTCGCGTCAGGCCGCGCCGCGCGATGGATTCGGATTGCTGGTCCGGCCCGAATCCTTTCGGCAGGTCGAGATCGGTGAATTCCCGGTTCTGCAGGTTATCGAGCAATTCCGGATGGCGTTCGATCCACTTGGCAAGCCGGGGGGCCACGCCGAAGATTTCGACGATCGCGTCAAAGGCGTCGGGTCTCGCCGCGGGCACCGGGCTGTCGTACACGCTCCAGTCGTCAATTTCCGGATAGAAATGCTTGCGCCATTGATCGACAAGCGGGTCCATCTTCTCGAACCAGCGCTTGGGCTTCAGCACGATGTTCATCATATCAGCGTAGGTTCCGGGCAATTCCGGCGATTCGCCCGGGTTCTTGACCTGGAGCAGAGGGTACTGGCGGGATGCCACCGCATGATGGTCCGCATGACGCTGCATATTGAAAAGCATCCAATTGGTGAACTTCCAATCGGCGTCCCAGGAATGGCGCGGCATCGCTTTTTCCCAGCGACCGTCCGGCAAACGGACCCGCCGCAGGCCGTAGTGTTGAAAGTAGTTGCTGATTTTCATCGAAAAGACGCAGGACAGACCGAGCAAGGCAAAGACCGGAACGGCCCAAATCCCGCCCATCCAGAACACCAGTCCGTACCAGAACGCGACAGCCAGGCCGTAGCGCCAGAACGGATTGCTGTAATGCCACCGGGACAGACCGCGCCGCGTCAGGCGTTCTCCGGCAACCCGCCAGGCATGGACGAGGTTACTGGCAATTTCCTTGGGGAAATAGCTCCAGAAACTCTCCCCCTTTGGAGCGGACCCCACGTCATAGGGCGTGCCGACCATGGCATGGTGAATATAGACGTGCTCCGTGGCATATTGCGGATAGGAGGCAGAGGCAAGCAGAAATTCGCCGATCCGGCGTTCCAGGGTTGAGCGCCGATGAATCAGTTCGTGACCGACGACGAAGACCGCTTGCGCTTCCATCGTCAGGATGATCGCCAGGAGCGCTGCTTCCCAGATTGAGAATTGATTCACGACCAGAATTTGCCAGAGACCGAAAATGAGCGTCGCCGGCCACAGAACCATCCAGGACCAGACCGGCAGATTGTGCCAGAACAGGCGGCGTTCCGACGTGTTCGACGGATTCATCGTGCGTCCGTCGCGACCCATCACTCGATCAAGCGACCACGAAAGGCTGATAAAGGCAAATGGCGGCAACAACCACCAGCCTCCATTGACCGCCGCGGCAAGAATCAACGGGAAAATGCCCAATGGCAGATAATGCGGAAGAGCCGTCAGAATAGACGCTTCGATACGCTGAGTCGCGTCAGCGTTGCCTGGGCCGGAGACACCACTTGCAGCCTGGCTTTGCGGCATATCAGTTCCTCGATGGCAGGGATTGGGGATCCCTTTGGCTGAATGATTATATCCCCGAATGTCTTGACCGACAAGAACTTTCAGGCTTGCAGTCCTGCGACAAGACGCTCAAGCGCTTCGATACAAAACGCAGTGGTCACGGCTTCGGAGCCATGCCCAATCTGCCCGAACGTGCCCCACTTGACCGTTTGGTCGCCGAACGCGAGAAGTTCCGGCCAGCTACCGTCTTCATGCTGCGAACTCGTGAACCGTTCCACCTCGCGTTTCGCGTCGATCCTTTCGAGACCTCCAACAGAGGAGAGCGCCGACACGGCCTGCGCCGCTTGAAGGACGTTGCCGAACGCTCCCTTGTCGTCCCGCAGGCCCAGGATGCGATCCGCCAGTATCGGGCGCAGTCGGTCGAGGGCGGGCCGGGCGCGCAACATGGCACGGGCGGTTGCATAGTAGATCGCAACCTCGTCGGGATACCATTTGGACGAGCCCTTGAGCTTGGCATCGGTGATCAAGGCTTCCAACCATCGTTGGGCATCCCTGGTTTCCGGGCAGTCGCCGAGACAGGCAATGACGTTCGCATTGACCACCGGATCGGCTTCGATACGAAAGCGCGACACGACGTCGGGCTCGTCGCCCTCCAGAACCCAGGTCATAAAGCGGCCTTCCTCGTCGCGATTCGCCAATATCCTCGGAACGTTCCTCCCCAGGAATATCCAGGGGTGCGTGTCAATCACCAGTGAACAGAGCGCGGTGCTGTCGAGATCCTGGGGCAGATGGCGATAATAGCGCCAGAATCCGGGATATTCGATGGTGTTGATGAGATACGCCCTGGTCGCGGCGCAGATGGACCTGGCCCGCGCGTCCCCGCAACATTCCAGGGCCAGCGCGCAGAACGCCGAGATAAAGGGAGGTCTTTCGTAATGTCGCGGCACCTCCGGATCGGCCGTGTTGAAACGGACGCAGCGCCAAGCGCCATTTTCGTCTATGGCGGATTCCAGGAAAACGAGACCGCGGCGGATGCTTTCCCTGCCCGTTTTGACAAGCGCCTCGGCGGTCGTCGCGTTCCGCGGGGCACGCGCCCGATCGACGGCGGGAGGTCGAAGGGGCGGCGCGGGGTCGTACATTGTTTTGCGAAGAAACTCGAGGGATGCGGCGCCGGTTCTCGCCTCCTCCCGTTCCGCCTCGGTGAATTTGCTGCGCGGCGGAAGGACGACGTGCGTCGCGGCATACGTTTCTTCGTGCACGTGAATCTCATGGTCTTCGGCCATCGTCACGCCAAATTCCCCTTCGAGGGTCTCCTTGGGTCTGGCGAGAAAACGTTCCCGAAAGTCGTCATCCTCGCCGGCCCGCGAGACAAGAAAATCCACGACGTCCCAGGGCTTCTTCATTGAGGCTTTTCCCATTGCGAATACCTCTCACCGGCCATTCGTCATGCCCGGGTAATATCCGAGACCCTGGGCGATCTGGGCATAACTGCTGAGAGGGAACACCGCGCACTTCCGCATCCAGTCCTCTTTGTCGATGACCTTCTGGTTGATCAGTCCGATCATCTCCTCGAACTTGCGCAGCGCGTCGCAATCCACCGCCTCGGGGTCCGCTGCCGCCCGGTATGTCGGCCAGGCGTGGTCGCGAGCGTACCGCCAGAATTCGCTGTCGTACCGTGAGCCGCAGCAGTAATGCCAGCCCACGAACAGGCCGCTGCAGAGCATGTAGTTGATGAGAAATCGATTCACCACCGGCGCGTCGCGTTCGTGGTGCTCTACCGGCCGGTTGAGACGCATCTGCAGCACCATCCCGACCTGCAACTGGGCGATCACGATCGCCGTCGCCTCCAGGGGCTCAAAGAAGCCGGCCGCGTTGCCTATGCGCGCCACCGCCCCATCATAGATCTGACGGTGGACGAAATTGGGGAACGAAATGACGGCGCGTTGCTCGAATTCCGTCACCCCATCGGCTGCAAGCAGCACGTCGAAGTCGGCTTCGACTTCGGCCTGGCTTGAGACGTCACGATTGAAAATGTAGCCGTACGACGTGTGCGCCGTGAGCGGGATCACGAATACCCAACCGTGGGGACGGGCCACCGCGCGGGTATAGGTCGGCTGCACAACCGGCCCATTCCGCTCCGCCTCGATGATTGCCGGACAGCGACGGATGATCGCGGTATTGGTGGGGATGCAGGGGACATCGATATGCTGTTCGGGATGGAGCTCCCGGGGGAACCCGCGAGCATCGAAGACCAGGTCGTAGTGTTCCGCGGCTCGCCCCTCGAATTCCACTCGCGCACCATCCTCCACCCTCGTGATGCTGAGCACTTTGGCGTCGATATGCTGCGCGCGCGTACCTTCGTGCAACAAATCCACCAGATAGTCGGCGGACAGATGGTAGGCGTAGGCCACCTGTTGCGGCGTGAAGTAATGGATGAAGTCCTGGTTGCCGTGACCCCATCCCTCGTAGGCAATGCCGTACTTGCGCGTTCCGTTCAGGCGCCGCTGGACGATTTCATGGGACAAACGGGTCAGTTTGTGCAAATCCTGCACGAGGCTAGGCCAACTGCCTTCGCCGACGCCGATGACGGGGATGCGCGAGTCATAGATGTGGTGCAGCTCGTGGTCCGCGTCAGGGTGAAGTCGAGCCACGTTGGCGGCGGCAAGGGAACCTGCCGTTCCTCGCCCGATGACCGCGATTTTCCGTAAAGATTTGACGCCAGGCAGTATCATCGCAAGGCTCCCGGAAGTATGAATGTATCGTCATGTATCGTCACGTTTTGGGGGGCTTCACGGCATAGTACCGCTTGATACCGAAGTGTCCCTTTTCCCATGAGGCGCATATCGCGTGTATTTTTTTCATGAATTCGAGTATCTGGGGCGGACCACCGCCAAAAATGGACACCCCCTTCAGGAGCCGGTAATGGCGCTGGAACATCCGCAGGTTGTCCATTTCCCGTCCATGGAATCCCTCGAACTCCATGATCTGCAAGCCTGCGGCGTGCAACAGGTCCGTGTAGCTGGCCTGGGATTCCAGGCTGACCAGCGCCCAGGCTTCGCATATGGGACGAATATATTCTTCGTACAGATCGGCCGTGAGATCATCGGGGACGATCCAGTCCATTGCCACAATCTTTCCCCCCGGCTTGAGAATCCTGGATACCTCGCGAAGAAATTGCCCCCGGTCCCTGTAATGGCACGCGCTTTCGATGTTGACAACGACGTCGATGGACTCGTCGGCGAACGGCAGGTGCTCCGAGCAGTTCGCGTACTCAAAGCGGACCCGGTCGCTCTCGCCCTCATCCAGCGCTCTCTGCCTGGCCGCCTCGAGTTGGATCGTGCTCAGGTTGACACCGGTCACCCGGCATCCTCGCGTTTGAGCGAGGGTGACGGCCGTCCCGCCAACGCCGCAGCCCGCGTCCACCACGTGATGGTGCGCTTCGATTTCAGCCGGGTCGACGATGACGTCAATGATGCGGTTCAAGCCTCGTATGAACCCGGGCGAATCAGTCGGCTTGACGTCCGGGGCGGGGAATTCTCCGGGCTCGAACACGCCGAAATGAATATGATCGGGGTTCCATGTCCGATACCAGCCCCCAAAATTCTTGTAGTGTTCCTGAACCTTTTCCTCGTGTGTCTGATTCATTGTAAGGTCCTCTCTTCTGTTTATCAGTTCACAGAACCAACGGGTGGCGAATGCCGTGACCGTCGATCCCCGCTCTTCACGTCACGTCAGCTTCAATGCGGCATGGCCCCCTTCAGGCTTGTGGGGGCTTCATGGCACAGTAGCGCTTGAGACGGAAATACCCGCCTCGCCATGCCGTGCAGACACTCTCGATTCTTTGGAGGGCTATGGGCGAACACCCGCCGAACAGGGAGATCCACTTCGCGCGATGGCGATAGTCATCGAGGATCCGCAGGTTGCCTGAATCCCATCCGTTGAATCCCTCGAACTCCACGACGTGCAGGCCCGCGGCGCGCAACAAATCCGTGTGGCTGGCCTGGGATTCCAACCCGGACCCGGGCAGCGCCCAGGGTTCGTGCATCGGAAGAATATATTTTTCGTACTGATCGGCCGTGAGATCATCGTTGACGAACGGGTCCGTTGACGCGATTTTTCCCCCCGGCTTGAGGATCCTCTTCACCTCGCGAAGAAATTGGCCCCGGTCCCTGTAGTGGCACGCGCTTTCGAAGTTGGTCACGACGTCGATGGAATCGTCGGCGAACGGCAGGCGCTCCGAGCAGTTCGCGTACTCGAAGCGGACCCGGTCGGCCACGCCCTGCTCCACGGCCTTCTGCCCGGCCACCTCGAGTTGCATCCGGTTCAGGTTGACGCCGGTCACCCGGCACCCTCGCGTTTTCGCGAGATAGATGGCCGTCCCGCCAACGCCGCACCCCGCGTCCACCACGTGATGGTGCGCTTCGATCCCAGCCGGGGCGACAGCGACGTCGATCATGCGTTCCAGGGCTTGAAGAAACCCGGCCGAATCCGTCGGAAAGTTTTCGGGCTCGAACAGTCCGAAATGAAAATGCTCGCGGTGCCATCCCTGATACCACTCGTGCAACGTATCGTAGTGTCGCCCAACGACTTGCTCCTGTGTCTGCTTCATCTTTTAAGGATCTCCTCCTCTCTCTCGGTTCGCAGAACCCGCGGGTGGCGAATGCCTCGACCGTCGATCCCCGCTCTTCTCGTCATCATGACCACGAAATCAGCATTCGATTTCAGTGCAGTTGATCGCATTATATCGTGTTTTGCGACATAGTTCAACCGCAGGAACCGAAGGCCGGGATTTCGCGCCGCGACCGAGCCCTGCTACACAAACAGCGTCGTCTCTGCGCCGGCCGCCAGCGCGAGAATAGCCGGAAGCCCCATCACCTCATCCACCTGTTCGGCCACGGCATCCGCGTCGACGCCCATGTATTCCAACCCGGCGCTGCACGCGATGAGCCGAAACGACCCCACCTTCTTCGCCTCGTCAAACATTTCCGAAATCAGGGGAACCTTGCGCTCGGCAAGCAATCGCGCCACGTCATCATGATAGTGGTGATACTCCGGCGGAAAATCAATGTCATCGAGCTTCCCGTCGGCGAGCTTTCTGATGGTCCAGAACAACAGCACGACCACCACGTCTTTGCCCATGGCCGCGGCCGTGAGAGCCAGGGTCGCCACCTGGTGCAATTTGTCATAGGTGGCGTTATGAGCGTAGATGATAAAACGAGGCGGGACACTCATCTGAAACACCTGTTGAGACGGCGGTTCAACCGTGGGGCAGGACCGCCATTACGATCGCGTGGGTTGAATGAGTTGTTGGGGGGGCGCTTTGGAGGTGGGCCAATCTTCGTTTTCGAACATCAGACAACACTTCAACCGTCCACAGACCCCAATGCGATGCGTATCATGTGACCAGGCCGATTCCCGACGGGACAACTTGAGGTTCACCGGTTTAAAGTCCGTGAGAAACTGCGCACAACAGAGAACAAGCCCACAAGTATCGACCCCGCTCAGGCGACGAGCTTCATCCCGGCTGGAAATTTGCCGCATTTCAATCCAGCAATTGAACTCCCGCGCCAAATCCTTGACGAGTTGCCGAAAATCAACACGGGATTCCGCGGTGTAGCTGAACGTCAGGGCCCGCCGCCGAAGCGACCCGTAGACTTCGACCAACTTCATGTGCAACCCCAACGCTTCGGCCCGCTCCCGACAGAACGCGATGCCGGAGCAGGATAACTGTTTCTGCTGGGCAATGGCGGTTTCGTCTTCCGGTGTCGCTTTCCTCAGGATGCCCCGCATCACCCGCATGGGTGGAAGAAATGGTTGGGGATGCGGCGGGGAAAAGACCGTGCCGTAGGTGGTATCGTTCTCCAATTCCAGGAGCACGTGGTCGCCGACCTTCAAGGCGGTATCGGTCGTCCGGGCGATTTTCACCTCACCATGGTCGCGGATTTTCACCCCCACCACCGTGACCCATTCAGGAAATGATTCCTCCTCCTCGATCCCGGATATGGGCATTGATTGATCGGCCGCCACGGATCCTCCCCTCGTTAAAAGCACCTAGTCCTATCATATTGAATGGCCGGAGGCAAGAAGGGTTTACCGGGGGGCGTTCTTGAGGAACGCAGGCATGTCATGATCGAGTTGATACAGCGCGCGCGGCGCGACCACGTCGTTCTTCCGGATGATCTGCACCTGCCCCGGCGCAGACACTCGAACGATGTCCAGGGCTTGCCCGTAATGGTACTGCCTGCCGGATGCCGCCAGCACGTCGCGCAGGGATTCCGGGGGATCCCAGTGGGCGGTGAGTAACGCCGTCCGGGCCGGATTGCGATCGCTGAACATGAACGACAAATGGTCCGGATACCAATCGGCGCCACCCGTGGCGTACGACACGAACAGGGTGGCTTGGGCGTCTCGCATCAATTCCGACAGATACCGGTTGGTGAGGAATCCGTTTTCTCCCACCTCCAACCACGTGCCGGGAGGGGACAAACTCGCGTGCGCCGCGTAGGAACGAATTTCTTTCAACTGTTGCTGCGACGCATAGACGGTGGCAATCGGACCATACTCCGCCACGAGCCGGGCGATGACGCCATCCTCGATCGCCGAATGCCCGTCGTTCGTCGGACCGCTGTCCGCGTGAACCAGGGTATTGCGTCCCCGATCGCTGATTAAATAGCAATTGCGCGGCAGCGCCAGGTCACAAGGATCCTCGCCGAAAAACGGAACCGACACCACGCGCCCGCCTTCAAAGGTCCAGGCCTCTCCATGCGCCAGTTCAATGACGTTTGTAAAACCCAACTCCCGCATCAGAGACAGATAATCGAAATACCACGTCTTCCGGTTTTTCCGGCTGGGCACAATCACGGGCACGTCCTTGGGCAGGTGCAGCAACGTGCGGGGATCGACGTGGTCGTCATGGTCGTGCGTCAGAAACACGGCCGCCGGCGGCGGCAACAATGACGTCCACAAAGAGGGGACCGGGGATTCCGCAAACCAGGGCATCAGCCACGGATCAAACCAGAGGAACCGGTCCCGTTGCCGGTACATCAGGGCCGCATGACCAAGATGCACCATGTCCTGATCCCGGGTCGCATCGAGCCACCGGGGTCGAATGGACGAACGGTCCGTCACGGCCAAACACTCGTGCGAATCGAGTTGCTCCAGCAGATGCAGAAACTGCGACGCCGCCTCACGACCGGCGGTCGTGACAATGGTGCGAATTTCCGAGGCGGTCCGGGTGCCGTTCAAATAGCCCAACAGCGTTCCCACCCCTGAGGACGGACCGGACAGGCCCATCGGCAGGGCTTGTCGGGTCACGGCGTTGAAGATCCGCAGACCGGCGTAATTCATGACCGCCGACTTCTGACGATCCCGGGGAAAGTCCCAGACAAACGTGCCGTCGGCATTCCGCCCGCACCGGATATGTTGCCGGAGCCGGGGGCGCGACTGCACCACTTCCGCATAGGCATCCTCCAAACGGCGACCGGCCGCGGGATCATCAACCGGCGTCCGGTGGGCAAACACGTCGCTGATGGCCGTTTCCACCGCGCTCATGAGAATGCCGTGGACTTCGTGGAGACTCGCCACGACCGCCGGGTCCGCGCCTCCCATGAACGGGAACGGGCCGGGCGGCTCGGCGCTTTCGAGTTGCACCCATACCCACGGCTGAAGCCCGACAAACTGATTAAGGCCAACGCGATCCCAGAGAGCCATATACCCTTTCCGCGCGCGAGGGGACGCCTTCAAGCCACGACGTGACCGAGTGAGAAGAATCCTTTACGTCTGCGTTGAAAAACGAATCCGGCTGATGGTGGGTTCGTAGAGAATCTGAATGACGATGCGATCGGGGTCCGCCAGATAAAACGAATAACTGCCGTCCCGATGATGTTTCGGGTGGCGGACAATCTCCACGCCCGCGCGGACCGCCCGTTCATACAGTCGGTCCACGCTTTCCGGCGAATCCATGACAAACCCCATATGGTCGAGGCATTGCCCATGACGCTCCCGGTATGCCGGCAGGTGTTCCTTGGGAATCTGGTGCAGGGCCAGGTTGTCGATACCCGAACTCATATACACGTTCTCGGCATCAGGCTCCCAAACGATCGTCATCCCGAACCAGGTCTGATAAAACGTCTTCGAGGTTGCCAAATCCATGACGTTCAAGGCCACGTGGCGCAAGCCTTGCCCCTGCGGGATATGTTGTTGTTCGGACATGCTACTCACACTTCCCAAGTAAGGTAAGAGACCGCTGATTTTTGCGATAGCGGGATGCAGGGAGCGAGACCCGAGGCTTATCAGAGACCAGATAGGCGAGGGTTGAGTGAGGACACAACGCCGCCATGCGCCCGATAGTGCGATAAATCAGAGGTTTCTGAGGGTCATCTTAACGGGGCGTACTTGGTGGAGCAACCCCGCCGTCGAGTGACGTCAACGCAATGTGGAAATGTCCTCTTCGGCGTGGGCTCTTAGGAAGACGGAGAAGGGCACATGCAGATTCCTCGCCAGACCCTTCGCTTCGCTTCCTTCGACTTCAGGCGCGTAGCGCCTTACGCTCAGGACAGGCAGGGCAAGCTCGGAATGACCGTTCTGGTGTGGGTGTTCCGAGGACGGCCTCTCCGCTGTTGTGGCGGCCGCATCCCTGCTCGGGGACAGGGACATGCCTTATGCGGCCGACAATGCGGCCAAGCAAAAGAAGCGTCATGAGGCATGTCCCGGGCTTTGACCCGGGATGGCGCGGCTACAAAGATAAAAGGAAAGATGCTGGCTTCCCGATTCCCCTCTGCGTCGTTCCTGCGAAAGCAGGAACCCAGTGTCTTGCTCTTCACGAACAAAAGAAAGACAAAGACCCTGGATCCCTGATTCAATCACTCCACCCTTGAGGGGGAGTCGGCAAGGCAAGGGCGCAGCCCGCAGCCGCGCCGGTGGGGGGAATTGCACGGCCCCAACGAAAAGGCAAAGACACTGGATCCCTGATCAAGTCAGGGATGACGGAAGGAGGCGAATCTGTAGGTCGGATTAGCGCAGCGTAATCCGACAGGAAGGGCAGCAATCGTTGGCGGAGTGGCTTGTCGGGTTACGCCCTTCGACAGGCTCAGGGCTAACCCGACCTACCTTCTCTCCCCCCCCCCTCAAAACCCCTGTATAGACCGGGGACATGGTTTACACCTGTTCGGAGACATGGTTAACACTTTAACCTACATGGCTTCACCCCTACGACAGGAGGAACGCCATGCCTTGGAAAGAGGTGTCGACGATGTCTCAACGCCACGAATTCATTCAGTTAGCCCACCAACCCGGCCTCTCCTTGCGCGCCCTCTGTCGGCGATTCGGGATCAGTCCCCCCACGGCGTATAAATGGCTGACCCGGTATGCCATCGCCGGCGCCGCGGGGCTCGTCGAGCGGTCCCGGCGCCCGCATCAGACGCCGCACCGCACGCCGTCAGCCGTGGAAGCCGCGGTCGTGGCGTTACGCCTCCAGCACCCCACCTGGGGCGGCCGTAAACTGCACGCCCGCCTGCGCGCGCTCGGCTATCCCCGGGTCCCCGCACCCAGCACGATCACGGCCATTCTGCGTCGTACCCCCGGGCTCACGGCCGTGGACTCGCCGCCCCAGCGGGCCTGGCAGCGCTTCGCCCACGCCACGCCCAATGCCCTGTGGCAGATGGATTTTAAAGGCCATTTCGCCTTGCTCCACGGCCGCTGCCACCCCTTGACCGTGCTGGATGACTGCTCCCGCTTCGCGCTCTGTCTGCACGCCTGTCCCAATGAACAGGGCCAGACCGTCCAAAGGCACTTGACCCAGACCTTCCGCCGCTATGGCTTGCCGGCCCGCATGTTGATGGATAATGGCCCGCCTTGGGGCGTCCCCCTCACCCGCAGTCCCTTCACCCCGTTGACCCTCTGGCTCATCCGTTTGGGCATTGGGCTGACTCATGCCCGGCCCGCCCACCCCCAAACCTTGGGCAAAGACGAACGCTTCCATCGGACCCTCAAAACCGAACTCCTCCACCACCGGACCTTTCGCGATCTGCCTCACTGCCAACAGCACTTTGACCGCTGGCGTGACCACTATAATTTGGACCGCCCGCATGACGCGTTAGCCCTCGCGGTCCCGGCCACCCACTATACGCCCAGTCCCCGCCCGTTTCCCGAAACCCTCCCGCCGATTGATTATGGCCCCGACGCGCACGTGCGCCGCGTCCAGGGCAAAGGCGAAATCTCTTTTCGCGGCCGCCCCTTCCATGTGACCAAAGCCTTACGGGGCTACCCCGTGGCCCTCCGGCCCACCACCCAGGAAGACCGCTGGCGGGTCTATTTTTGTCACCAATATATAACCGAGCTTGATTTGCAGCATCCCTTGGAATAAATCACAATGTGTCAACCATGTCCCCGAACACCCGTTAATGATGTCCCCGGTCTATACAAACCCCCAGGTGGCCTGGAGGCGGAGGCCCTGATTGAGCGGTTGCAGCCCGGTGGGCTCCTGCCGCAGACCTTCCAGGGTCATGGTCAGTCCCGTGGCGCCTTGACCCGGCACCAGCAGCCGCGTACCCACCCGGTACGTCCGGCCCGCGCCCTCCGCCAGCATCGTGCCCGCATAGGGCGTCACCAATCCCGTCTCATACAGCGCCATGCCATAGCCCACCTCCGCGGCAAGGCTGCTCGTGGCAACCTGATTAGCCCGGGGCGCCAGCCCCGCGGTGCTCTGCCGGCCCCATAAGGCCTCCACCCCACTGGCCGTGGCCGCTCCCCAGGCCGGTTGCAGCGTCAGGGCCAGGCCCTGACCGCCCACTCCCGGCGCCAGCCGGACCGTGCCGCTCGCTCCCCATTCGTCATATGCCTCGGCTTCATGCGCCACCAACCCTCGCACCGCGCCTTCCACGGTCAAGCCCAACGTGGGATCGGCATATTGCACGCGCCCGCCGACTTCGATGCCCAAGCCGGTCTCGGCATCGCCCCAGTCATGCCGCACCCCTACTTCCACGGTCGGGGTCAGGACCCGGCCTTCGGCCCAGGCCATGCGCCGTGATCCTTCCAGCACCAGGCGCAGCCGGTGCGCATCCGCGTCCGTGCCATCCAGGATCGGAAGGTCGTCCGTACTGGTGCGGGTGAACATGGCATCCAGACGGGTGGCTAATTGGAACCCGCCAGTGGTGGCCGGGTCCAACAGCAGCCCGCGACTGCCCACCGCGCCCATGAGAAAATCCGTGTCCGTGTCAATGGCGGTTTCCCCCGGCGGGGTCAGGCTGAGGTTGCCCCAGCCATAGCCCATCAGGCCCCAGACCGTCAGCCGGTCGGTGAGGGCATATCGCAGATAGGGCTGGAGACTGGTCAGGGTGGTGTCGAGGTTCCCCAGCCCATTCTGAGCAGGGTCGGTGTAGCCGCCGTCGCCCCGGCTGTGGGACACGGCAATCCCGGCCAGCCAGCGATCGCCCTGAGTGTCCACGCCCACGGTGCCGGTCAGGACGTCGCCATCCAGGGCGACTCGACCCTGCTGGCCGTTAAATTGCGTGTGGGCCACCCGGCCCCACGCGGTCAGGCGTGGGATGGTCCCGTCTGCGTCCTGGTTCAGATTGAGCCGGAAGGCACTGCCGATGAGCGCCTGCCGGAGATCCGGCAGGTTGAGGGCTTGGCCGGTGTTCTGTTGCCGGGGCGGGCCGTTGAGCCATGGCGCCTCCTCCTGGGTCCCGCCGGTGGGGCCATTCAAGCCCAGGAGACCGGCCAGGCCGGTCAGCAAGCGGGTCCCTTGATCCGAGTCGGTGGCCGTGGCCGGTTTGGTCCGGGTCGGTGTCAACCGCGAGTCGGGTTCCCCTTGATTCGGCGCTGTGGGGGTGGCCGGCCTGGTTGCCGAGGCCGAGGCCTGCCTGCTGGTGCCCGAGGCCTGCCTACTGGTGTCCGCCTGCGGCTCGCGGGAGTCCAGGGGTATGCGCCAGCCGGCCACGGTCAGGTGGGAGTCCCATGCCCCGTCCTCCCGCAGCCGCGTGTTCACCGCGTCGGTGATATGCGTCCCGATGGTCCGCCCGAACCGCGAGGCCCAGGCCTGCGTCGCGGCCCTGATGGCCGCGGAATGCGCCGACTGTACGGCGATGCGGAAGCGCAGGGTGGCGGTGTCGCTGGCCCCGGTGTTGGCGTCCGCATCCGCCACGGTATAGGTGTAGGTGGTGGCGGATTGCGTCCCGGTGGGGGTGCCCGACAGCGTGCGCGTGGCCGGGTCGAAACTCAGCCCAGGGGGCAGCGTCGGAGAGAACGAGTACCGCAGGGCGCCGTCCCCGCCCGTGGCCGCGGGCAGGACCCTCGCGGTGAGGGCCTGGCCCTGAGTCAGGCGCAGGTCTGCAATCGAGACGCCGGACCCGAACGCCGGCGGGGTGTCGGCCGCCTCTACCATAATCGTGAAACGCAGGGTGGCGGTGTCACTGGCGGTGCCTGTCACGGTATAGGTGTAGGTCGTGGCGGTCAGCGTCCCGGTGGGCGTGCCCGACAGCGTGCGTGTGGCTGGATTGAAGGTCAGGCCAGGGGGCAGCGTGGGCGTGATGGCGTAGCTGAGCGTGCCGGTGCCAACGGCGGCCGCGGGCAGGACCACCGCGGTCATGGCTTCGCCCTGGGTCAGGCTCAGATCCGTAATTGATGCACCAGCCCCGAACGCCGGCGGGGTGTCGGCTGGTGGGGTGACCGGCGTGGGGGGTGGCTCGTTGTTGTCGGTGACTGTGACCGTGACCGTGAACGTGTCGCTCACGGAATCCGTCCCGTCGGACGCGGTCACCGTAATCGTCGCCGTGCCCGCGGCAACGCCGGAAATGGTCAGCGTCGTGCCGCTGCGCGCTACCGTCGCCTTGGCGGTATCGCTCGACGATTGCGTATAGGTCAGCGTGTCATTGTCCGCATCGCTGAACGTCGAGCCGATATTCACCAGGGTCGTCCCGCCCACCGTCACCGTCTGATCCGCAATCGCCGTGGCCACCGTCGGCGCGGTGTTGCTCCCGAATGCCGCCACCTCGATGGTGAAGGTCAGCGTGTCCTCGTCGGAGTCGGCGGTGTTGTCGTCGCCGTCCCACGCCGTGTAGGTGTAGGTCGTGCTCGCCTTCGTCCCGGTCGGGGTGCCCGACAGCACGCGCGTCAAGGCATTGAAGCTCAGCCCCAACGGCAGCGTCGGCGTGATGCCGTAGCCGGTCGAGCCGTTGCCGGCGAGCGCCGAGGGCAGCGTCAGGTCGGTCATCGCCGTGTTCTGGGTCAGGCTCTGGTTGGCGATGGAGGCGTTGCTCGAAAACCGCGGCACGGTGTCCGTCCCGCTCCCCGCCGCAACGTTCACCGTCAGCGACGCGGTCTTGCCGGTGTAGCTCGACTTGCTCCCGGTCTTCACCGTAATGTTGACCGTTGCCGTCCCCGCGGTGTTGAGGCTGTTCTTCGAGATCAAATCGAAGGCTTGATTCCTGTTCCAGTTCGACGCGGTGAAGGTCATCTCGTTCTGGTGGCCCTTTTGGCCCACCCGGACGCCCGAAGTGTCCGGGTCGGCGTCCACCGACACCAGCGTGGAATTGTTCGCCACCGAAAACACCAGCGTCACCGTCTCCGTGCCCGTCAGCGGCTCGCCCAACTGGACCTGCTTGCGCGAGATGTTGCCGCCCGCCGTTATGCTCACGGTGGTCATGCCGAGAACGTAGATGTGGTCGTTGGAGAGCGGGGAGACCGCCGTGGACGAGTCCGAGGTCTGGCCGTCGCCGCTGCTGTTGACCGCGCGCACCTGGAAGACGTAGGTGCGGGTGGTGCGCAGGTCCTGCACCCCGCTGCCGGTGGCGACCTGCTTGTCGAGCGTGTTGCTGGCGCTCGACGGGAAGTCCTTCCACGAGCTGTACCGGCTGTCGTCCTGGCCGCTGCGCTTATGGCGGTACTGCCACTTGCTGATGTTCGAGCCGGTCACCGAGGCCTTCAGCTCCACCGCCTGCTTGACCGGCGCCACCGTGAAGCCCGTGGGCTTGCCCGGCGCGCCCACGTTCGAGTCCGCCGCCACGACGATGGTGAAGGTCAATGTGTCCTTGTCGGTGGAGGCGGTGTTGTTGTCGCCGTCCGATACCGTATAGGTGTAGGTCGCGCTGGCCGCGCTGGCGCTCGGGGTGCCCGAGAGCACGCGCGTGCTGGCAGTGAAGGTCAGCCCCGCAGGCAGCGCGGGCGAGAGCGAATAGCTCAAGGTGCCGTTGCCGCCGGTGGCCGCGGGCAGGGTCAGGTCGGTCATCGCCGTGTTCTGCGTCAGGCTCTGGTTGGCGATGGAGGCGTTGTCCGCAAACGACGGCGCGGTATCGGCCTCCGCGGCCACGACGATGGTGAAGGTGATGGTGTCCTTGTCGGTGGAGGCGGTGTTGTTGTCCGCGTCGGTCACCGTATAGGTGTAGGTGGCGCTCGCCGAGGTGCCCGTCGGGGTGCCCGAGAGCACGCGCGTGCTGGCAGTGAAGGTCAGCCCCGCCGGTAGGGAGGGCGAGAGGGAATAGCTGAGCGTGCCGTTGCCGCCGGTGGCCGCAGGCAGGGTCAGCGATGTCATCGCGCTGTTCTGGGTCAGGCTCTGGTTGGCGATGGAGGCGTTGTCCGCGAAGGACGGCGCGGTGTCTTCCGCCGCGACCACGATGGTGAAGGTGAGGGTGTCCTTATCGGTGGAGGCGGTGTTGTTGTCGCCGTCGGACACCGTGTAGGTGTAGGTCGCGCTCGCCGAGGTGCCGGTCGGGGTGCCCGAGAGCACGCGGGTGCTGGCGGTGAAGGTCAACCCAGCCGGGAGGCTGGGCGAGAGGGAATAGCTGAGCGTGCCGTTGCCACCCGTGGCGGCGGGTAGCGTCAGCGACGTCATCGCGCTGTTCTGGGTCAGGCTCTGGTTGGCGATGGTGCTGCTGCCGAAGGACGGCGCGGTGTCCGCGGGCGGGTTGACCTTGTGGTTCGCACTCGCGGCGAGCGCCGAGTGGGTAATGACGGCATCGGTATCGCCGCTGTCCTGGATGGTGCCGGAGTTGAGCGCCAGCGCGTTGGCCGCGATGTTGATGCCGTCGCTATCCACGTCGGCTGCGACCACGGTGTAGCGGAACACGAGATTCCCGGTGCCGGTGCCGCTGTGGTAGGTCGCGTAGCGGGTGGCGCTGCCGATGGTGAGGGCGATGCGCGGCGTGCCGCTCACGTCCACACTGTAGCCGAACGCCGCCGTGACGTCGATGTGGTCGCCGGTCTCGTACTTGTTGTCCGCGCCCGCGCTGTTCAGGGTGAGGGTTGGGCCGGCGTAGCTCAGCGGGCCTTGGGGGGTGCTGTAGACCTGCGTGAATGGGGACACATGGTACCCGGTTATGCAAATGTACTTCCCGGAGTTTCCTGTAATGGTGCTCGTGAAGGTAAGGTCCGCATGTAGAAAAGTTTGGAAATTGGCTCCCGGGTATGTGAGGCTGGGGTCATCGCACATATCTGCTGACGAGTCCACGAGAGCGTAAAACATCCCTTCATAGTACCTGTCGGTCCCAACAGAGTTGTTGGACACGCTGAAGGAGTACGTGTTGGCCCCGGTCCGGGTTAGCGTGATGGTATCGAGGGCGGCCTGTGCGTCGGCGGCAATGAAGCCCGCCAGCGTGGCGAGTACGAAGACAGCCGACAGGAACAGGGAACGCCCGGATCGGGCGCGGCGGGAATCTCTAGTTCGGAAGAGAGAACAGGAGCGGTCAGACGGCGCTAGACAACGGGTGCAAGAAAGCGGTTTCGCGGCCTCAGAAAATTCGGGGGGGGGGGGTAGAATTACTTATGATTTTTGATCGTCGGCGCATGGTGCGGGGTATGGCGTCTCCTGTTCGATTATTCGTCATTATCATTAACATTGACGAGCCGGTGCCAGGTGCGGCCTCCACAAATAAACATTGAGTATGAACCATCCGCCCGGCGAAAAACAAGGGGCTCACTGCGAAGGAAGCAAATGCAGATTCCTCACTTCGTTCGGAATGACCATTCTGGTGTGGGTGTCCCGAGAGCGACCTCTCCGTCATCCTGAGCCATAGGCGAAGGATCTCGTCGTTCTCGCTGTCACCTTGGCCGCATTGTAACGCAGTTGTAGCGGCCGCATCTTATGCGGCCTACAATGCGGCCAAGCGAAAGAAGCGTCATGAGATGACGCGGCTACAAATGCCAAAACAAAGACGCTGGATCCCTGATTCAATCACTCCACCCTTGAGGGGGAGTCGGCAAGGCAAGGGCGCAGCCCGCAGCCGCGCCGGTGGGGGGAATTGCACGGCCCCAACGAAAAGGCAAAGACACTGGATCCTCGATTACAAATGTCGAGGATGACGGAGTGGGGCAAAAGAAGGCAAAGACGCTGGATCCCTGATCAAGTCAGGGATGACGGGAGTGGTTGACGGATTGTAGGGGCAGGCCCCCGTGCCTGCCCGCCCCATACAGGACAACCACAGGGGGTTGTCCCTACAGGAGGACAGGAGAAAGGCAAATGCAGATTCCTCGCCAGGTCCTTCGCGTTACTTCCTTCGACAGGCTCAGGGCTAACCCAACCTACAGGACTCACTGCCGCGCGGCGGCGGCTTGCGAACGTGCTTTTTGCCTGTTACCCTCACAATGTCCAGAAAAAACGGCTCATGGCGGACAGATACCGCATCCTGACCGTCGTCTGTTTGCGGCGCCCCACCCGCCATGGAGCACAAAACGTCTGCTGCTTCCGTGAAGAACAGACGCTAACCAGAGGGAGCGCATGAAATATTCCGAACTGTTGTCACGAATTACCGCGCGCCCGGATGTCTTTGGCGGCAAACCCATTGTTCGTGAAATGCGCATTTCGGTGGAACTCATCCTGAGTCTGTTGACGCAGGGCGTGACGCCAGAAGCCATTCTAACCGACTACCCCGAGTTGGAACCGGACGACATTCGTGCGTGTACCGCCTACGCACACGCGGTGATCGCCAAAGATACCCTGTCTGCCGTCTCAGTCGCGCAATCGTGAGATTTCTTGTCGATCGGTGCGCCTCCCAGACGTACCAGCAGCGCAACGGGTTGCCCTGCTGGCCGAGGTGCTTGAACGGCATCGCCAGGCATTGGAAACCCGGGCGGTCGTCACGATTCGCGGCAGACGGATACGCATTTCCCATCCACCGTCATAGCGCTGCTTGCGTTCATTTCCTGGAATAGGGTAGGTCGGATGAGCCCTTCGACCCTTCGACAGGCTCAGGGCTAACCCAACCTACTTGACGGTCACCTTGGCCGCATTGTAACGCCGTTGTAGCGGCCGCATCTCATGCGGCCTCCAATGCGGCCAAGTGAAGAAGCGTCATGAGATGACGCGGCTACAAAGGCAAAAACAAAGACGCTGGATCCTCGATTCAATCACTCCACCCTTGAGGGGGAGTCGGCAAGGCAAGGGCGCAGCCCGCAGCCGCGCCGGTGGGGGGAATTGCACGGCCCCAACGAAAAGGCAAAGACGCTGGATCCCTGATCAAGTCAGGGATGACGGAGAGGGGGCGAGGATGACGGAGAAAGAAGGAAAAGGAAAAGACACTGGATCCCCGATGACACCATTGGGCTCACACCCTGCCGTCGAGTGAAGCACGTTCGTTGTTCCCTACGGAGCGGGCCGTGTGGTACCATCGGACGCATGAACACCGAACCGCGCACAACACGCGGCATGGCTGTCCGCCGGCCCGCCCCACGCGGATTCAGGCGTCTCCGGAAGACGCGCCGCGCCGTGACGCTGTTCTGCGCCCTGGGGTGGATGAGCCTGCTCTGGAGCGGATGCGTTTCTCCGGTGGCCATGCACCGCGCGGTGCTGGAATACGATTGGACGATCAATCGGATCGAAACCGAGCTTCTCCTGCTCAATATTGCCCGCACCCGCTATCATGAGCCGATTCATTTCACGGCCATCTCCAACATCGCCGCCACCTTTGATTTTCGCGTCAACAGCGGCCTCACGGGATTGTTGGCTCAACCGCCCGGCGCCGACTCCTTGTCCTTGACGTTGGGCAGTTCCGCCGCGGAAAACCCGACCGTGACGATCATCCCGATTCAAGGGAAGGAATTCGCCACGCGCCTGCTGACCCCGCTCAGCGAAGAGACCATTTTCTTCCTGGCGCAACAGGGGATCAATCCCGCCATCCTCTTTCGTCTGGTGTCCCGGGAGATCATTCTCGAATCAGGCGTCTTGTCGAACCAGCCGCGCCGGCGCGAAGAATACCGGGAATTCCGGCAACGGGTGTTGCATCTGTCATGGCTCCAGTCCGAGCGAAAGCTGTTTGTTGCGCCGCTTCCATTCACCGACGGGGGGCGCCGGAAGACCGGACGGGTCGTGATCACCAACTATGACCCGAATACGCTGTCCAACGAGGAACGCCTGACGTTACACCGCCAAGCGGAGCGATTTACCCCGCATCATCTGTTGGTCGATATTCGACCGGACCATCCGGGCGGGGACTTCCCCATGTTCGGCCACATCAGGTTGCGCAGCTTCAAGGCCATCCTGGAATTTGTCGGACGCGGCATTGCCGAGGAACAGGAATTTCACGTGGACCCGGACCCGCGCACGAGGCCGGTGCCCATCAATCCGGCCAGGACGCTGACGATCCGGGAATCGCGCACCCAACCGGAAGAAGCCATCATCTCCGTTCAGAAACGCGGGTTGTCATATTATATCGACCAGGAATCGGCGGAAGGAGAAGCGTTCGACCGGTGGAATCACGAAGCCTTCGACCTGTTGTATCAACTGTATCACCTCACCGTGACGGATATTTCCAACCTTCCCTCGTTGCCCATTGCGATTTCCAAGTAGGGAACAACGATCGCTGGCCCCCGCATCGTGGTTCACGACCGCATGAGCCGCGTGTTACCATCATCCCCATGAACACCGAACCGGACGCCACCCGCGGATTCGCCGGCATGACCGTCGCCGCCTTCGAGAGCCGGATGGCCGATCACATGGCCGCGCTGATTGCCCGGCACGGCGGGAATCCCCTGGTGGCCCGCTCGCTCCAGGAGATTCCCCTGGAACATAATACGGAGGCCCTGGATTTCGCGAAGCGCCTCATGGCCGGAACCGTTGACCTGCTGATTCTCCTGACGGGCGTGGGCACACGGACGTTGGTGGACGTCTGGCAAACGCAGTTTCCTCTCGAAGCGATTCGGCAAGCCCTGACACGGACCACGCTGCTCTGTCGCGGGCCCAAACCCATTGCCGCCTTAAAGGAATTGGGGTTGAAACCTCATCTCACCGTGCCGGAGCCCAACACCTGGCGTGATATTCTCCGCACCCTGGATAATTGGAGACCGGAGGGGCTCACCGGATTCCGCATTGCCATACAGGAATACGGCACGGCACACCCGGACCTGGCGCAGGGATTGACCAAGCGGGGCGCCGTGGTCAGGAGCGTGGCGGTGTATCGCTGGGCCCTGCCGGATGACGTGGAACCCCTCAAACGAACGCTCCGCAGTATTGTGGAGGGACACGTGTCCGTCGTGTTGTTCACGAGCGCCGCCCAAGTCGATCAGATCGTGAAACTGCTCGATGCCGCCGGTGAACTCGCAGCCTTTCGCGATGCCCTGGGGAACACCATGGTCGCCTCGATCGGTCCGATCACCAGCCAACGGCTCCGGGACCATCATCTGCCCGTTGATTTCGAACCCTCCCACGCCAGGATGGGAATCCTGGTGAAAGAAGCCAGTCAGCACGCCGGCGGGAGGCTCAACCGCAAGCCCTGACGCCGGCTCAACCCTCGTCCCCTTCCATTCACTCCTCTCCTGAAGGCGGTTCATGCATGATTTTGACCCGTTCGTTGAAAACAACTCAAGGAACGCGAGTCAGCCGTGTATAAGCACCGGACAGATCCTTCGGGGGAGGGGACCGATTTCTGCATCATTGAAAGAGAGGAGAGAAGGTCGATGATAACGCTTACATTTCAGTCCGTCAGGCGGGCATGGCTCATCCTCGTGATCATTCTGGCGCTGCCTTGGGGCGTGCCGCAGGGCGGCGCTGCCGATCCGGTCAATCAGACCGTGACCGGATACGTACAGAATGCGGACTTGCGGCGTGTGGCACAGGCTACCGTGGAACTGCGGGATCAGGAAGGAACGCTGATCACGTCGGCCACCACGACCGACGCCGGCGCGTATACGCTGGTCGCCCCGCAGGACGGCGTGTTTTCCGTGCAGGCCGTTCAGGATACCTATCGGAGCGAACACGTGGTGATTACGGCCGGTCAGAAAATCTCCGCCCCCGTCGTGTTGACACTGACGGAAACCAAGGAAGTGGCCCTGGAAATCGTGGCGCCCCTCGATCCCGTCAAGCCCAACTCGTCAGGTGAGACCTATTCCGTCAGCCGGAAAGACATCGAAGCCCTGCCTCGGGGGAACAATGTGGACCTGCACGACGTCCTGCTGACGATCCCCAGCGCAATCTCCGGCAGCCTCAAACAGGTCCACATCCGGCAGGAGCATGCGAATCTCCAATTCCGGATCGACGGCGTGCCGATTCCGGAGACCGTCACCAGCCAGTTTTCTGACCTGCTCTCCCCCCGTGCCTGGGAGCGGGCGGACATTATGCTGGGCGGCTTGGAGGCCCAATACGGGGTCAGGACGACCGCGGTGATCGACATCACCAGTAAAAGCGGCACCAAACCGGGCTTCGGGTCAATCGGCGTATTCGGCGGCTCGAATGAGACCGTGCTGCCGTCGTTTGAATACGGAGGGACGGCCGGAGACAAGTTCCGCTATTACGTGATGAACAACTATCGGAGGACCAACCGGGCGATCGATCCGCCCACGTTGGGCCAGTCGATCTATCATGGGGATGGCGAATCCAATCAGACCTTCCTGCGCGGCGATTACCAGATCGACAACCGCAATAACCTCACCTTACTGCTCCTGAACAGCGTGGCGGACTCGCAGATTCCCACGCAAGCGGGCCAGGAACAGAATGATGAACTTGTCGATCTGATCCAGGACCACACCGATGCGAATTTTACGCCGTCGCCTTCGGAACAGATTGATGAAAACCAGGTGGAGAACAACCAGTATTCGCACCTGGTGTGGCGACACGACATGAGTGCCAATCAGTTCGTGAGCGTCGCCGGTTACTTCCGGCACAGCCGGGCGACGTTCACCACCGATCCCTATAATGTCCTCGCCTATACGAGTGGGCATGACCATGGAGACGAAGACGAGCATGGACACCAGGAAGAGGAGCCGCTTTCAGCTTCAGCGGCCGATCAGGACCGGTGGGCCTATGCCGGGGGCATTCGGCTGGATTACACACATGCGTTCAATTCCCGGCATATGATCAAAGCCGGGTTCCAGTTTGACCGGACCACGACGAGGAACAAGACTCGCATTTTCGCGTTCCGTCGTGGAGAAGCAGGCGAGCTCGATATGCATGACGACCATGATGATGACCACGACATGCATGACGATCATGACGACGACCATGACATGGACCATGACGACGATCACGACATGGATCATGACGACGATCACGGCATGGCCCATGACGACGATCACGACATGGATCATGACGACGACCACGACATGGATCATGACGATGGCCATGATATGCATGATGATCATGAAGACCACCATGACGGTGAGCCCGTGGGTGGAGTCATCGAGCGTCGCGCCCCCCGGCGGGTTATCGGGTACCGGGAAGAATTCTGGATCCAGGATCAATACACGCCCAATGACCAATGGACCATCAACCTCGGCCTGCGAATGGACAACATCCACGGGTACGTGGACGCCTTCCAGGTCAGTCCTCGCGTCGGGGTGACCTATGCGCCGAACAAACGGCATGCGTTCCACGCGTTTTACGGTCGCCTGTTTACCCCGCCCAGTCTGGAGGCTCTGCCCTTCCAGGTCCTCGGTCTTGAGGGCACCACCGCGGAGCCCGAGGACTCGACCAATGTCAGGACCAAGCCTGAACGGTCGCATTACATGGAAGTCGGCTCGACCCATGCGATTGGGAGAAGCACCGTGTTTCAGGTGACGGGCTACTACAAAGTCAACCGCAACATGACCGATGCCCATCAGTTCAATACGACGCCGATGCTGGGGTATTTTGCGTATGACCGGGGCTGGTCACGGGGGATCGACTTCTCCCTGAAAACAAAGTTCACGCGCACGCTCACGGCTCGCGCCAATGTGGCGTGGGGGCAATCCAAGGCGTGGGACCTTCAATCGGGGCACTTTTTGCTGCACGGGCATGAGTTGGAGGATCTCGCGACAACGGATGGCATCTTTACCGATCACTCACAAACCATCACCAGCTCCGCGGTCGTCACGTATCGTCCCTTCACCAACACCACGATCACCGCGCAGATGCTCTTCGGGTCGGGTCTGCGCAGCGCGGTAGAGGGACAAAAAACGAATTCGGGGACTGAGGATTCGAATACCACCTACAATCTCTCCCTGAATCAGGTGTTCCCCTTTGCCAAGAAGCAGAAGCTGTTGCTGGCCGTGGACGTGGTCAATCTCTTCGACCAGCACGAATTCTTGAACACCGGCGAACGGAGTGTCGGGCTCGGCGTGTCCCATGCCAACATGCCGCGCTCCGTGTTCTTCCGCGCACAGTGGTTCTTTTGATCTTCGGTCTGAAAACAGGCCCTCGTCAGGCGGGGGGGGGTAGCCCCCGCCTGACAACCCCCCCCCCCCCCGGATCCCCGATTGCTTTCTCCGTCGTTCCTGCGAAAGCAGGAATCCAGTGTCTTTCTCTTCACGAACGAAGGAAAAAACAAAGACGCTGGATCCCTGATCAAGTCAGGGATGACGGAAGAGGGGATCGAGGATGACGATTGTAGGGACAGGCACTTCGATCAGGCTTCCGGGGGCTTCTCGGCACAGTACCGCTCGACACAGAAATACCCGATTTCCCATGCTCTGCAGACACTCTCCATTCTATGGACGATTATGATTGGCATCATGCCGAAAATGTACAGCCCCTTCACGATCAGGCGATGACGATTGAACAGGTGCAGGTTGCCCGAATCCCGTCTGTCGAATCCCTCGAACTCTATGAGTTGCAAGCCGACGTCGCGCAACAAATCCGTGTACGTGGACCGGGATTCCATACCGGCCAGCGCCCAGGGCTCGAGCATCGGACGAATATAGGTTTCGTACTGATCGGCCGATAGCCCATCGCATGTCATCCAGTCCGTTGCCACGATCCTTCCCCCCGGCTTGAGGATCCTCTTCACCTCGCGAAGAAATTGGCTGCGGTCTCCGTAGTGGCACGCGCTTTCGATGTTGGTCACGACGTCGATGGAATTGTCGTCGAACGGCAGGTGTTCCGAGCAGTTCGCGTACTCGAAGCGGACCCGGTCGGCCACGCCCCTGTTCGCGGCCTTTTTCCCGGCCACCTCAAGTTGCATTCTGTGCAGGTTGACGCCGGTCACCCGGCACCCTCGCGTTTGCGCGAGATAGATGGCCGTCCCCCCAACGCCGCAGCCCGCGTCCACCACGTGATGGTGCGCTTCGATCCCGGCCGGGGCGACCGTGATGTCAAGCATGCGTTCCAGGGCTCGACGGAATCCGGCCGACTCAGCCGGAAGTTCTCCTGGGTCGGGACATTCTCCGGGCTCGAACACTCCCAAATGAATATGATCGCGGTGCCATTTCTGATACCATCCGGATGAATCTGTGAAGTGTTGCTCAGTCGTTTGCTCCGGTGTCAATTGCATCTTAAGACCCTCCTCCTCTCTCCTGGCTTGCAGAACCCGCGGGTGGCGAATGCCTTGACCGCCGATCCCCGCTTTCGCGTCATCCTGACCACGAAACCTGTATTCGATTTCAGTGCAATTCATCGCATTATATCGTGCTTGCCGGCATAGTTCAATTGCAGAAACGCGCACGGCGTGGCCCGGGGGCGATGCAAGGAGTCCATCAACACATGACAGAACACATAAGAGATGACCGTCCGGCGAGTCGATTTACACCGGTTCGACTTCTTGAGGTTCCGGTGAAACCACGGGGTCGGGTTGCGCCGGTTCGTCCCTGCGTAACAGGGTTTCCACAATGAAGTAGACCGTCGGCACAAGGACGAGAATAATCACCGTTCCGAACAGGATGCCAAAACCCAGCGAGATGGCCATGGGAATGAGAAACCGGGCCTGCAACGCGGTCTCAAAAATCATCGGGGCCAACCCGAAGAACGTGGTCAACGAGGTCAGGACAATGGGCCGAAACCGGTTCATGGCGCCCTGGATGACCGCATCGTGGAGAGCAATCTGTTTTTCGCCGCGAATCCGATTCGTGGCGGCAATCAGGACCAATGAATCATTGACCACCACGCCGGCCAAGGCCACGATGCCGAACATACTGACCATACTCAGCCCGTACCCCAGGAGCAGGTGCCCGATCAGCGCGCCGATGATGCTGAAGGGAATACAGAGCATCACGATCAGCGGCTGCACGTAACTCCTGAAGGGAATGGCCAGTAACGCATAGATCAGCAGGAGCGCCAGGATAAACCCCTGACCCAGGCTGGAGACTAATTCCTGTTGCGCCGATTGCTCGCCTTCGAGGGAATACGTGAGACCCGGATACTTGTTCATCAACGTTTTCAACTCATTGGCCGTCACTTCGCCCATGATTTTGGTGGCATTGGCGATCTTCTTATCGACTTTCGCCTTGACCGACACGATGCGACGCCCCTCGCGCCGATTGATTTCCGTATAGGCGCGACCCGATTCAATCTCCGCCGCCTCGGCCAGAGGGATCTCCCCGCCTTCCCCGGTGAGCAGGATCAATTGTTCGACCGCGAGGGCGGATCGGCGTTCGGCTTCGGGCAGCCGCACCATGACCCTGACTTCATCGCGTCCTCGCTGTTGACGCAATGCTTCCGCCCCATAAAAGGCCCCTCGCACCTGTTGGGCCAAATCCGTGGCATTGAGACCCAAACTGCGGGCCTCCGGTTTCAGGTGAAAGCTCATTTGCGATTTGCCCAATGAGACGCCGTCATCGATATCCACCACCCCCGCATACTGCGACAGTATCTCCGCCAATTCCCCGGCGGCGGTTTCCAGAATCTCCCTGGAACGATGAGAGAGTTGGACCTCGATCGGAGCGCCACCGGACGGACCGGTCGCGGCCTTAAAGGCCAGCGATTCGATTCCGGGGATCGTCCCGATGTGCGACCGCCAGGTATTGGAAAACTCCTCTCCGCTGAAATCCCGTCGATCCGCCGCCACCAAAAACACCTTCGCCCCGACGACGTGGCTGCCGTTCGCGCTCGACGTCGCCCCCTGGTCAACCAGGACCCTCGAACCGATTTTGGCAAAGATGCCCCGCAACACGCCCTCCTCCCCTCCGTGTTGCGCCAGCGCGGCCTTTGCGGAATCCACCAGATGACGCAACACGTCCCTGGACTGCTCCATGGATACCCCATACGGGAGCATGACTTGTGCCTTGATCACTTCAGAATCAATGGCCGGAAGAAAGGTAAAGGCGATATGACCGCCGGCCACAACCCCAATCGCCAGGATCAATAAAGCCACCCCCGCCGCCACCGTGACCCAGCGATAGGCAATGGCGGCCCGGAGAAACGGTTGATAACGTTCCTGAATGAACGTGTGCATGATCCTGCTGAACCACAGTCGAGGACGATCGAGCTCTTTCCAGATCCACGACGGGTCTCGCGTGTGGGCCAGATGGGACGGCAACACGAACAAGGATTCGATCAGCGACACCACCAGCACCGCGACCACCACCGTGGGCACCTCCCGCATAAATTTGGCCAGGTCGCCGGCCACGAAAAACATGGGCAGGAACGCGGCAATATTGGTCAGTACGGCAAACGTGATGGGACTGGCGATTTCCCTGGCTCCGACCACGGCCGCCTGGAGAGGGGACAGCCCCTGTTCCCGTTTTTGATAGATGATTTCGCCCGCCACCACGGCGTCGTCCACGATGATGCCCAGCGTGACAATAAAGGCAAACAGGGAAATCATGTTGATGGAGGCGCCGATCATCGGGATGAACAGAAAAGACCCGATGATGGAGACGGGCAGGCCGACCGTGACCCAAAACGCAAGCTTGAGGTCCAAAAACAATCCCAGGAGCAATAAGACCAGGATCAACCCAAGAAACGCATTTTTCAACAACAGGGACATCCGATCCCGAAACAGTTCGGATTTGTCACGCCAGATGGCCACCCCGATGCTCTCCGGTAATTCCGGTCGCAATTCTTCCAAATACGCGTGGACGCTGTCGGAGACGGACTGAGGCGTTTCCAGGCCGACCCGGTAGACGTTGAGCGAGACCGCCCGTTGACCATTGTAGAAGGCTTCATGGTCGGTCTCCGTGAACCCGTCTTTGATCGTCGCAATGTCGCTCACGGTGATGGTGTCGCCATCCCGTGTTGAGGCGATGGGAATTTCCGCATATTCCCGGCCGAAGTCACGCCGCTCCTGCGTCCGCAACAGCACTTCGCCGCCCGGAGTTTTGACCCCGCCCCCCGGCAGTTCAACCGCGGCCTCGCCGATCTCCCCGGCAATCCGGTTGAGGGTCAGGCCGTAGGCCCGCAGATGCCGTTGGGGCACTTCAATGGCAATCTCCCGTGGACGGGCCGCGCCCAATTGCACAAGCGTAATCCCCGGTCGTTGCAACAGGTCATCGCGCACGCGTTCGGCCACGTCACGCAAGACCTGCTCTTCGAGGTCCCCGTGCACCATGATGGTCATGACCTGATTCCGGACTTCCATCAGATTGATAATGGGTTTTTCCGCCAGTTCCGGGAACGACCGAATGCCGTCGATCTCGTTCGAGACGTCCTGCAGGAGGTTATTGGCGTTGACCCCGTGAACCAGCTCGATGGCCACCGTTCCCCGGCCCTCGGAGGCCGTGGAGGTGACTTTTTTCACCCCGTCCATTCCCCGGACGACCGACTCAATGGCCAGGACAATGCCTTGCTCGATTTCTTCCGGGCTGGCGCCGGGATAGGCCATGACGATGCGAATCCGATCGACGGAGAACTCCGGAAAAATTTCCTGTTTGAGATTGAGGCTGACGAGGAAGCCGCCCAGAAGAAAAATCATCATGACCAGGTTGGCGGCCACCGTATGGTGGGTCATCCAGGCGATGGGGCCGGAACGCGGGGAGTGTTCGTCGGGAGAGGCCATGGGCCGGGCTACTCGGCTGTTGAGGGACGTCCGGGAGCGTCGGATTCCGAAGAAACGCCCGCGGGGGACGCGGGTTCATCGGGGGAGGACGGTTCTTCGATGGCTTGCAACAGGAGCCCGGGAATCGCCGCAGGGACCTGACTCGTGATGACCTCCTCTCCGTCCCGGAGGCCCCGGCTGATCAGCACCGTCTCCTTTCGGAACAGGACGACGTCAACTTCGCGAATCTCCAACTGATTGTCGGAATTTTTGACCCAGACGCGAGAGCCTTCCCGAATCACCTCCCGAGGCAGGACCACCACGTCGTGTAACTCGGGGCCTTCAATTTCAACGCTGACGTATTCGCTCAAGAGGAGGGGCCGACGAGTCCGGACGGGCTTTGACAAATCCAGGGGATCGGCAATCGCAACCAGAACCTGGGCCATCCGGCCGTTCTCCGTCACGTCGCCCAACAATTCGACGACCGTTCCCTGCCGCACCACCGGTTCCTCGCCGCCACGTTCACGCATCACCCGAACGGCCGACGGCCGGCCGGCTTCGGGAAACGTGATCCAATCCAACTGTTGGATGGGCACACTCACCTGCACCCGAAACTCGTCCGTCCCGACCAGCGTCGCCACGGTACTCTGCGAATTGATGAGCTGACCGATCTCGACGGATTCCTCGAGCACCAATGCGTTAAAGGGCACTCGCAGGACCGTCCGCTGCAAGTTCCACCGCGCCTTGCGTAATTGACTCTGTGCCGAGGCGAGCGCAATGCGTTTTTCCTTGAGATGCGGACGGCGAAGGGCGAGTTGCCGGCTCAACGGATTGACTTCGCCGGCGGAGGGGTCCAACAGGCTCCATTCGCGCTTGGCCACGGCCTGATTGCCGAGTTCCACCTTCAGATCAAATTCCGCTTTCGCCAAGGAGGCCCGTTGCTCGTCCACGGCCGCCCGGTAATCGCGCGGGTCGATCTGCAACAGGACGGTGCCTTTGTCCAGGGTTTCCCCGATTACGAGACGGCGATTGAGCTTCACCACCCGGCCGCTGATTTCCGGTTGCAGGGTCAACTGCCGATGCCCCTGCACGGTTCCGTACGCCACGATGGACGTTTGCTCATCCCGGACCTGCGCGGTGAGGACTTCGACAAAGGTCGGTTTCACGTCTTTCGGCACCCTGGGAACGGCCGGCCTCAAGATCAGCAACGCCCATGCCGCCAGGATGGCCAGCCCGATGATGAGCAGGGGAAGGACGACCTTCAGGATTCTGGATTTCAGGTCGGATGACACAGGAGCGTCCGTCACTCGGCCACCTCCATCATGGCAAGGTCCTGCGACACGGGTTCAGAAGTCCACCCTCCCCCGAGAGACTTATACAATTGAACAACGGCGAGCAGGTGATCGCGGTGCGTTTGAGCAAGGGCCGTTTCCGCGTTCAGCGCGTCGCGCTGCGTCGCCAGGACGTCCAGGTACGAGGCTTTCCCGTTCAGGTATTCAAGCTTGGCCAACTCCAGGGCTTCACGGGCGAGATCGATCTGCCGTTCCCGTTCCGTCCGGACTTCTCCGATTTTCTGATGGGCAATGAGGGCGTCTTCCACTTCCCGAAAGGCCTGTTGAATGGTTTTCTGGTAGGAAATGAGCGCCTGTTCCTGCTTGGCTCGACTCACTTCCAGGTTGGCCAGATTTTTCGCCGCGTCGAAAAGAGGCATGGTCACCGAGGGCCCAAACGTCCAGACCCGTGAGGAGCCGAGAAAGAGATCGGCAAATTGCAGGCTCTGCGCGCCGAACGTTCCCGTTAAACTGATCTGCGGAAAAAACGCCGCTTTGGCCTCGCCGATCCTGGCATTGGCTGACACCAACTGTTGTTCGGCTTTCACAATATCCGGACGCCGCTCAAGTAACGCCGACGGCAACCCGGCCGGCACCTCGGGAGGCGGAGGGGGCTCGCGCAACGACGTCCCGCGAATGATGGGGGAGGGGTTGCGTCCCATGAGAAGGCTGAGTTGATGTTCCTTTTGTCCAATCCGGCGCTCAAGGTCGGGAATCACGGATTGAGCCTGAGCCACCTCCCGTTCGGCACGACGAATAGCCAACGCGGACTCCTGCCCCACGAGCTTGCGCAACCGGATCAGCTCATGCGTGTCCTGCCGGGTCTTGAGCGTGCTCCTGGCGACCTCCAGTTCGACATCCAATTCCCGAAGCTCGAAATACGCCGTGGCCAGATCACTGACCAGCGTCAGGGCAACCGTCCGGCGCGCCGATTCTTCGGCGAGCAGGTCGGCTCGGGCCGCCTCCCTCGCCCGGCGAAGTTTTCCCCACAGGTCGAGTTCAAAGGACAAATCCATCGTGGCCCTGAATTGATTCGTCGCGGGAATGGTCCGGATGTTCCCGGGAATGCCGAATTGGCGAGCCACGGCATTGGACGGTTGATTGCGTTCAATCTTGCCCTTGCCGTCAATCCGCGGGAATTGATCCGCGCCCGTGGCTGCGAGAGCGGCGCGAGCTTCCCGCACCTGGGCGACGGCCAGTTGCATGTCCTTATTCTCCACCAGGGCCTTGCGGATGATGGCCTGCAAGTTCTCATCCTGAAAGAGCTCCCACCAGCCCAGATCGGCCACGGACGCCTCTTGCAGCAACGCATCCTGCTGCATCCGGAAGCGGTCCGGTTCCGAGACCGGCGGCCGCTCATAATCCGGCCCCATTGCGCATCCACCCAGCGTGAACGCCCAGAGGCTTATCACGAGAAACCAGCGCATCATGATCGAGCAGGTCTCCCGCCGGACGCCGCGTCAATGAAGCTTATCTGAGTGTTTTTTCGCATAAGCATCTAACTTTACTCGGATCTACTTCGTATTTCAAATGCCCACTTGATTTTGAATATCACTGAGTCCGTGGCATTTGAGATTATCCACGGTGCGACTTAGAATTTGGATCGGGCCATATTGTTCCATAAAAAAAAGGAGAGTCCCCTCATGAATCGACGCAATTTTTACAGACGGATTATCGTGACAGTCGGCATTGTGCATCTCGGTCTCGCGAGTGTCGGGTATGCGGCAGGCAATCATGACCAGGCAGGCGCACACGGGCAGTCGATGGATGCGGCGACCCAAGCCATGATGGCGGCGTGGCAAGCTTATGCGTCGCCCGGCGACAACCATGCCGTATTACACCCGTTGGTCGGGACGTGGAGTCACGTGGTGAAATGGTGGATGACCCCGGACAGTCAACCCGAGACGTCAAAGGGGACGTCTGAAACGCACTGGGTGATGGGCGGCCGCTACCTTCGGCAATCGGTCAACGGCACGTCCATGGGCCAGCCTTTCGAGGGGATGAGTTTGACGGGATTTGACAACGGGCGGCAAATCTATCAGACGATCTGGATGGATAATATGGGGACGGGCATGATGCTCGGCGAGGGCGCCTATGATCCGAACACGAAAACGTTAACGGACCGAGGCCGCTTCACGGATCCCATGGTCGGGCAACGGACCTATCGCGGCGTGATCACGTTTATCGACGATGACCACTACGGGTATGAACTGTACGTTGAGGATCAGAACGGCAGCGAATTTCGTATGATGGAGATCACGTATACGCGCGCCGACTGAGGCCCGGTCCGGCTCAAAAGGGACGGAGGGGCGCCACGGCCCCTCCAGGCCCCAGTAAGCCGATTCCAATCCTTGCGCCCGTTACGCGGCCCCGCGGGCCTCATCCGCACTCCACGTTCCCGATCCGTGCGCCGAGATGAACAGGAAGGCAAAGCAATACATGATGGCCAGGTCTCCCTGGTTCATGATCGGGAAAAACGCCTGGGACCCATGCACCATCCAATACCCCGCGGCCATGAGTCCGCTGCACAGGAACGCCGCCCATCTGGTGAACAACCCGGCCGCGACCAGCAGGCCGCCGATCAATTCAATGGGACCGGCGATATAGATGACAAACGCCGGCACTTCATGTTGCATGGGCGCGGGAAAGGCAAAGAGTTTTTGTGTGCCGTGAAACAGGAACGTGAGACCCGTGAAGATTCTCAACAAGGCATACGTCTGGTTCGTGTACGCTTGCATGAACATCCTGATACCTCCTTTGTTGAAGGCTCAAAACCCGGTTGGAAAGACGTTCCACATCATACCGCATCCCGGCGTTCAATGCATCCTTCTTTCCCCGTCGCGCGCGAGACCATGCCCTTTTTCCCGTCATGGATTTTTGTGAGCCGCGGATCAGGCATTAAACCCCTCCCGGCTCACCCCCACCCGCTCATGGCCCCCAAACACGCTGCGGAACACGTCCACGATTTCGTAAAACTTCTTTAACGTCGTCCATTCGGCATAGCCCGCTTCCCGTAACAGCCGCGGGAGCGCCGTCCGTTTCGTGCGTTGCCCCTCGTTGCTCCCATCGCCCAGCAGGTAATGGTCCAGGATGACCCGTGTACAGGCCCGCTCCAACTCACCGGCGAATCGCCGGGGATCGTTCAACGGCAACAACGGACTCACCGTGGCCACCGCGTCCAACCCGGCGGCGCGCAGGGCGCGCAGGGCCTGAATCCGGGCTTGGGGCGAATAGGCCTGATTGGGAAACGGCGGCGGCAGTGTGGGTTGATCCGTTTCCACCGTAATATGAATGCGCACGCGGCACTGCTGCCGAAGTTGTTGCAGAAGAGAAAGATCCTCCACCACCAACGGCGTATGCGACTGAATGGCCAGAAGATCCGGCGGGCGCTCGATCATGGCTTCGAGCAACTTCCGCGTGCGCCGCAGGCTCCGTTCCTGCGGCGGATAGGGCTCGGTGACGCTGGACATGAAAATCCTGATGGGCGTGGCCTTGCCGGGAGTTTTCAGCCGGTCATATTGCGCGCAATAGGCTTGCACCGCTCCGTCCTTGACGTCCAAAAACCGTCCCCACGTTCGCCCCCGCACGTGATAGGGATTCCACTGCGCATAGCAGTACACCCCGCACAATGTGTTGCCGAGCGCACAGCCCCGGTACAGGTTGATGGTATGGGTGAACCCCTGACCCAGGAATCCACCCGTGGGATTGAGAATCGTTTTGCATGGGATAGCCGTGGGATCCATCGGAAGCGATCACGCTGAATTGAACAACAACGCGTTTCCGTCTATTCTGCCGCATCAACGTCCCGGCCCTTCGCGCACAACCAGCCTGGTCGCGTCCGCCTGTGCGCTCCGCCGTGTGGCACACGCATTCTTCTTTCAGAACGTTGCCGTTCCCGACGGACCTCATCCCGGGCTTCCGTGGCAATGGGTCTCCTTAGACAGAGGGAACGTGTTCCGGCCGGGGCTTGGCGGGAAGCGGGAACGTCTCGGGTTTCCCCAAGGGAAGCGTTTCGACGTAGAGCGAGGTCGAAGGGAAGGCAAACGCCGCGCCGTGGCCTTCGACAATGTCTTTGACCCTGTAGGCCAGGCGCTCCTTACAGGCCAGCCATTCTCCCCAATTCGTGGTCTTGGTAAAACAGTAGAGCATGATATTGATGCTGGACGCGTCAAAGGCATCCACGAAGACAAACGTCTTGGTGCGCGCGGGGTCCGTTTCAAAGTCCTGGTGAGATTTCAGATAGTCCAGAATATCGCGAACGATCATCCGCAGTTGGTCCTGAGTCGTCCGGTATTCGACGCCGATGATCCAATAAATTCTGCGATTCGTCATGCGGGAAAAATTGATCAGCGCTTCTCCCGCCAACCGCGAGTTGGGAATGTTCACCAACGCTTTGTCGAACTGCCGCACTTTGGTGGCGCGAAAGCCGATGTCTTCGACGATCCCGTCCACGTCCGGCGTGCGAATCCAATTGCCTTTTTCGAACATACGGTCCAGAAAGATGGTCAGGCCCGCGAACAGATTCGCAATGAACTCGCGCGCGCCCAACGCGACGGCCATGCCTATCAGGCCCAAACTTCCCAGCAGCGCCGCCACGTTGAATCCCCATTCCTGAAACACGGCCGCGATCCCCAGACAGATCACGATAAACTTGGCGAGTTTCACGAAGAACCCCTTCATGGTGTCCCGCATGCTCGAGCTGCCCAGTATGGCGATGCCACGGTCCATGAACGAAGAAAGGGGATCGATTGATCGAAACAGCACCCAGAACAACGTCAGCGCGATCAGGGAGCGAGTGAACGTGTCGAGCGTCGCGGCGGCGGACTCGGACAGGGGGATGATCTGACCGGCCATGTAGAACCCCACGACCACAAATCCGAATTCCAGGGGTTTCTCCACGGCGTGGAGCAGCAGGTCATCGAGTTCCGATTCGGTCTTTTTGGTGACGGTCCGCAGCGAGGACACCACGAACCGGAAAAAGACGTGGCGCAGGGCCAGAAAGGCCAACAGCACGAGCGTCGCCGTCACGACGGCGCCCACGCTGACCCCGAACACGACGGTTTGCCACGCTTCAGCCACGTGGTTGCCGAATGCCGTCATCGTGAACCTTTTGTGACAACAGAGAAGAAGAAAACCGGCGACCGCGCGTTATTTTTTGGTCCATTGTCCGGATGGAAGCTGAATGAAGTGCCCCGGCTTGGTTCTCTTGATGAGGTTCTTCCCCGCCAGGACTTCCACGGTTTGAAGACTGGTCCCGTTATGTTTGGCAACGCCTCGATATTTCTGTTTGCGTTTCTGGTTCACGTCTCTGGTCAGGGCCTGGACTTCGCGCGAGCCTTTTCCCGAGACGACGCCCAGGTAGCCCGTCGGGGTCTCTCCAACCAACCCCTTGGCCTTGGCTTCCCCCAAGGTCAACGCCCAGAGGCTGTTCGGTCCTCCGAGCAGGAACACCAGCAGGATCATGAAAGCGAGACGTCGCGTGGGTCGCATGTTCATCCGCATAACCGGCACTCCCCCATTGTCAGAACAGTTCACTGTTTTCGGCAAAGACTTCATTCAACTCCTTCTCCACCTTCACCTGTATTTCATGGTCGATCTTGACGTTCAAATTGATGGTAATGGGTTTATCCGGGGCTTCCACTTGCACGGTATGCGTCGTACAACCCGACACCAGGTATCCCAATCCCACGAGCAACCACGTTCCAACAATCTGATCACGACTCATCCTCGTTGTATCCTTTGCGTCTTTGGGTCGTTGACGCAGCTCCCGTTCGAGTGACACGACCGCGCCGGCGACCCGGCTCTTTCTCAAAATGACTGTTGCCCGAACGCCTGCTCCAGCCGCTGTTCAATGTCTTTGACCACTTGCACGCTTTGAAGCAGCGCGGGGATGTTTTCTTCCACGTTCAAATTGAAATGAACGGGCGGGGATTCCTTCATGTCCGGATTTTTCCCTTCCAGCCGGGTCTCCAACAACAGCGCTCCGTCTTCCCGGTAATTCACCGTGGCTCGCAATACATCATACCGAAAATTCTCCAGGGCTCGCAAAATCAGCGCCATCTCCGGTTTCGCCTGAACCAGCATCTGCCTGGTTTCTTCGAGCGGCGCGAAACGAATCACCCCGCCCGGAGGCCGAACCGCCACCCGGCCGTCCCGAATCGTGATCGTCTCACCATTCAACGTGATCGGGACACTGCCGTCAAGTACGCCCGTCCCTTCCAACCCCTGTTGCTGTTCCAACTGCAACAGTCGATCAAGCTGAAGGCCGTCAACTTTCAAGGTAAACCGGGAGGGAGGACGATCCGGATCAATGGAAATCCGCGGACTCGAAACGCGTCCGCCCAACGTGTGCCCTGAGACGTCCGTGAGATCCACGACGGGTCGTCCCGCGCGGCGACCGAATCCGAGAGGTCCAAGTTGCAAGGCAAACGCAACGTTGTTGAACTCGATCCCGGAATCGACGCGGCCTATGCGCACCCGCGCCGGCCCCGCCATTGTCGCATCGTCCGGGCCCGTGACGTTCAGGTAGATGGTCGTATTGACGTCTTCGACCACGATGTCCCGGTAGTATCCGTCCAGGTCCTTGGCCGTGACGGCGACCTTGCCCTGTTTCACGGCAAGTCCTCCCGGTTTCCGCCCATCGCCGGTCCCCGACGACAAGCTCCGGGGCGAAGCTCCCCAGGTCACCGCCATGGACAGGCCGAGCCGCCCGGCGGTGACATCAAACGGATATTCCCAGGGCGTGATCAATCCACCCAAGGTCGTCCCTGACGGAGAAAACGGGCGGGGCGCCAGCGTCGCTCGCAGAGCCCCCTGGTTCGTCGTCAAATCGTGCGTGATCCGGCTGGCCGCCTTGACGGACTGATCTGCGGTTTCCGCCACGAGACCGGCCCTGACCAGAGCAGGCGTGGCTTCGAATTCAACCCCGAGATTGATCTTCGGAGGGATGAATGCGTCCAGGACCGGCGAAAGCCCCGACACGTTCGCCCTGCCTTTGATCTGCCATTGATTGCCTGCTCCGCTCGCTTCGTCAATGCGCAAGCCCACGCTCTCCATGGTCACGGTCCGGTCTCCCCGGCGAAGCCGGGGCAGCGTGATGAGCGCCGTGCCTTTCGCGTGCCATTGGGTGCCTGCCCCGTTCGCTTCATCAAAGCGCAACCCCATGCTCTCCATGGCGACGGTGTGGTCGCCCCAGCGAAGCCGGGGTTGCATGATGTCAGCCGTGCCTTTCGCGTGCCAGCGATTGCCTGTCCCGCGCACTGTCTCAAGGCGCAATCCCACGCCGTCCATGATGATGGTGCGGCCCTGCCAGCGAAGCCGGGGAAGCGAGATGTGTGTCGTGCCTGGCCCAACCTCCCATTTGTTTGAGGACAAGGAAACCGGGAAGGCGCGGCCAACGCGCACCTCCGCAAGCTTCGCCGCGCCCTGCCCAAAGTGGAGAGCTCCGGTCCTGACCCAGGAGCCTTTTCCCACTTCCACGCGCACGGCCCGGTTCTGGAGCGTCAGCTTGCCTGTCACGTTCCAGCGGAGATCGTGTGCCCGGACCGGCGGCGACTCAAGAACGGGCAACGCCCCCCAGAGACGACCGCGCGCGTCGGCTTTCGCGGACGACGGATCCCGGAACGGACCGGAGGCCCTGGTCACAACGGCATCGAATCCGATCGGTGAGTGCTCCGCGCCGTATTGAACGCGAATGGGGCCATCGAGACCCCATTGCGGATCGTCACCCGGAGAAAACCGGGCGCTGACTTCATCCTGCAATTGCAGATGAATCGGCTCTCTCTCGTTGAATCGGCTGAGGAAGGCAGCCCCTTTTATAAGATGCTCCGGGGGATGAACCAGGCCTTTCATGAAAGAGGACGGGGAGAGCGTCACGTCCACGCCGGTCGAATCCGCGTCCACTGCGCCGGAAAGGGTCATGGCCAGCTCTTCGCCGGTCTCTCCCCAGACCGGAAGTTCCACGGAGGCGTGAAACGCGCCATGCAGGCGGGTTGAGGCGTCCCGGAGCATGCGGTGGAACGAGGCGATCTGCCTGGTGGAGCCTTTCCCTTGAAATGCCACGGTCCCATCGATGCGTTCGAGATCAGCTCCGAGCGGCAGCAGCAAGGCCAAAAAGGGAGTCGCTCGCTTCAGATTCGCATGCAGGGAGCCATGCCAGTGAAGGGCCTTGGAGACCTGTACGACAGACTCCACAACGAGCAGGGCTTCGGCAGGGTTCTTGCCGGCGTGCAGCAGAACTTTCATGTTCCCGCGGGGATTCATCGTCAGAGCCAGGGCATACGGCGCTCCCTGCATCCCCTGAAACGTGATCGTGCCGGTCAGTGTTCCGTTTTCACTGCGAAGCGTTCCAAAGACCCGCACCTGCCGGAACGGGCCGGTCGCCTGCTCTCGAAAGACGATCGCGTTCGTCAACGTGAGGCGCCCGATCCGGGGATCGAGCAGAAATGCCGATACCGAGTCCAGGGCCGCGGCAACCGCCGCGATGGCCGGTTCGTCAGGGAGCGGCGGAGCTGGGGAAGCCGGTCTCTTTGTCAGGTCCAGACGCAATTCCTCGATACGCACTTCATCGACAAACCCCTCGATGAATTGAGGAAGCCGATAGTCGAGGGTCACTCCCTTGATGGTCAGGCGAGCCGTTTCCGGCCCCACGTCTTTTTGAAACGCAACCAATGGAATGACGGTTCGTCGCAATCCGGGGTATTCGACCGCCACGTTGACATGCGTGCAGCCGAAGGCTTCAAATTGACGTTCCACAACAAGGGACACGACCCTGGGAAGAAGCAGAACGAGCCCGAGGACGAACGACGCCGGGATCCCCAACCACCAGACCGCTTTGCCCCGGAGGGGCATTGAACGTTTGATCGCCATGGTCCGAAACCCCTCGTCAGGCCTCCCGAATCTTCATGCGTTGGATTGGAACGCCGTCGAACACTCGATCCTCACGAACGGGCATGCCCATGTTCCCCGGATTGTGCGCCCCTCCGCCTGTCGATCCGTCAGAACGCTCTACGACCACGATCGCTATTTTCGATCCAGGATCGTCATGGCCCGCTATCGCTTCGGCCAAGGCGAGTACTCCTATTTTGCGTATCCATTGCCGACGCTGGTTTCTCATTTGCGCACCCACTTGTATACGCATCTGGCACCCATTGCCAACCGCATGATGGACCGGCTGAACCGCCCACAACGGTATCCCCCGACTTTGGCGGCTTTTCAAAAAGAATGTCGCCGTCAGGGACAAACCCAACCAACCCCCTTGCTGCTTCGGTATCACAGCGGAGATTTCAATTGTTTGCATCGGGATCTCTATGGCCCGACGCACTTTCCCCTGCAAGCCATGGTCATGCTCAGCCGGCACGGACGGGAATTTGACGGCGGTGAATTCGTGCTCGTTGAAAACCGGCCGCGTCAACAGGCCCGAGTGCTCGCGTTCACTCCCGATTTGGGAGACCTGCTCATTTTCCCCGTGCATGAACGGCCCGTTCCGGGGACGCGCGGCTATATCCGGGCGTCGATGCGGCACGGGGTCAGCCCGCTCAGAGGCGGTCGGCGCGATGTCCTGGGCATTATTTTTCATGAAGCAAAATAGAGGTCCCCTGATGGGCGGGCAAAAAGTCATCACGCGCGTCCCTTTGACTCTCTGCTCAACTCAAACGAAAATACCGGATTATCGAAACGCGCGTCTCGCTCACGGGAACGCATCGTTCGGAACAACAACGGCCCTGTATGATAACAGGAGAACATGCGCCGGCTCATTGTCATGGATGATTTACAAAACAGGAGGCACGAAATGACCGTCACCAAAGAACCGAAGGGAATTTCCCGCGTTGTCGCGGATCCTCGACCGCGATGGGCTCTCATCATCGGGGTCCTGCTGCTCTTCGTCACCGTTCAGACCGGCCTGACCCTGGCCGATCCTTCGACAGGCTCAGGACAGGCTCCATCGCCGGGCTCAGGACAGGCGTCCTTTCACCTGACTCTCCCGTTGGGATTGGAAAAAGACAGCCTCATGATCCCGGAGGAGAACCCCCTCACCAAAGAAAAAATCGAACTGGGAAAACTGTTGTTCTTTGACAAGCGACTGTCCGCGAATGAGACGATCGCCTGTGCAAGCTGTCACATGCCGTCCCTGGCCTTTACAGACGGACAGCCGGTTTCTACGGGCATTCATGGGCAAAAGGGGGGGCGAAGCGCTCCGACGGCCATCAACCGGGTCTTCAGTTCGGCTCAATTTTGGGACGGGCGGGCGGCCACGCTCGAGGAGCAATCCGTCGGCCCGTTCGCCAACCCCATCGAGCACGGATTCAAGAATCACGACGAACTGGCGGCCAAAGTGACGAGCATCGCCGGCTACGGCCCTTTATTTGAAAGAGCCTTCGGATCCCCCGCCATCACGACTGACCTGATCGGCAAAGCCATTGCCAGTTTTCAGCGCACCCTCCTCTCCGGGAACAGCGACTACGACCGCTTCACCATGGGGAACGAGGAACAGGCGTTATCCGCCGGCGCCCAAAACGGGCTTCGCGTATTCCTGGGGAAAGGACAGTGCCTTCGCTGTCACTTCGGATTCAATTTTACCGACGAGCAATATCATAATCTCGGCGCGGGGTGGGACCGGCAGTCGAAATCGTTTGCCGACGCGGGCCGCCATGACGTGACGAACAAGCCCGGGGACGTGGGCGCATTCAAAACGCCGACTCTTCGTGAAGTCGCCAACACGGCGCCCTATATGCACGACGGCAGCCTGGCGACCCTGCGCGAGGTGGTCGATTTTTACGATCGGGGCGGAATCGCGAATCCGCAGCTTGATCCCGTGATCAAGCCCCTGAAATTGACTGAACAGGAAAAGGAAGACCTGGTCGAGTTTATGAAATCACTGAACGGGGAAGGCTGGAACGTCACGCCTCCAACCCAATTCCCCCGGTAAGTCCTGAAGACGGGTTATCGCCCGCCGGGGAAAGGGGCTCCGCTGAACCGTCCCTGATACACTTCGGCGACGGGACCTTTCAGGGTCAGGCTGTACTGGGCATCCACCGTGATGTCCAGTCGGCCGCCCGGAGCCAGCACCTTGACCGGGCTTTTCACCAACCCCAAACGAACGCCCGCGCTGGCCGCGGCGCAGGCGGAGGAGCCGGACGCCTGCGTCTCTCCGGCGCCCCGCTCCCAGATCAAAATGGACACGGCGTGAGGGCCGACGGGAAACGCCAGTTGAACGTTTGTGCGCCTGGGAAAGGTGGGATGGGTTTCCAATTCCGGTCCCATGCGCAATAAATCTTCGCGCGTCCATGGTCCGCCCCGGTCCCTGAACACCACGCAATGCGGGTTGCCGACGCTCACCCCCGTGAAGCGCAGGGATTGCCCAACGGCTTTGATCGGTTGCATGATCAACTCCGGAGCCTTGATGGTGCAGGGCAAATCTCTCGGCCTGAACGAGGCCCGCCCCATATCCACGGTCGCGCCGTTGACCTGCCCGTGCCGGTCCAGGGCCAACTCGACGTGCACCAGCCCTCCCTTGGTTTCAACGGAAAAAGATCGGCGCTTCGTCCGTTTCGTGGCATAGAGGAAACAGCCGAAAATGCGCAACCCGTTTCCGGACTTTTCCGCTTCACTCCCATCCGGGTTGAAAATGCGCAACCCGAAGTCGGCTTTTTTCGAGGGCACGAGCGCCAGGATTCCATCACTCCCCACGCCCCAATGTCGATCGCAAATCGCGCGAATGGTCTTGCCGGTCAGTTTAAACGTCAACTGCCCGGGATCAAGGGCAATGTAATCATTGCCTAACCCGTGACCTTTAAAAAAGGAATTGATCATTGTCCGTTCCGGGATGATTGGCGACAAAAATGTACACGGAATTCCGTCCCCCGGTCAAAGGAAACAGCCGTCTCTTCCCTGGAACCGCGGGGTCGCATGCCCAATGTGATTGAGCCCTTCACCCGGAGGGCGTGGCGCTTGAGGGGGAGATTTCGTTGCGTGCGGCCGGCGTGAATCGGTTCTGAACGCTCCCCAAAACGACGATGAGCCCGCTTTCCAAAGAAAGCAGGCTCATGTCAGTTGTGCGCGTTCTATTCTCTGTTGTAATGGACCCGCTGGCGGCGCGGCCTGTGTTCTTCCGGATGAGCCGCGGTCCGAGGGAGAATTTCCTTTTGGAATTCTGCTTTTCCCGGCTGTTCGTCGGTCTTTCCGACCGTGTGCTGCTAAGCACGGTCCGGGAATTTGCCTCGCGGCGACCATGGAGCCCGTATTCCGGAGAAGGTGGGACCTTCGTTCGCTACGGGCCTTACGCTTTCGGTGGGCTGAGGTCATTCATGGTTGACCCCTCTTGTTGAGATCAATAATTTCAGGAGAAAATCCTATGCCTCTTCCGCTGTGGAGTCAATAGTAATTTGAAGGGCGAAACCCCTTCAATGGCACATTTTTCAAACGGTGGTTGTATGAAAGCGATGATTCTCGATCATGACGGCGACGTGAGCACGGCTCCCCTGCGACTCCGGGACGTCCCCGTGCCGGAACCCGGACCCGGCCAGGTGCGCGTGAACGTGCGCGTGTGCGGCGTGTGCCGAACGGACGTGCACGTGGTGGAAGCCGAATTGCCCCCTTCCACGAGACCCATCATCCCCGGCCATCAAACGGTCGGGGTCGTCGACCGGCTTGGGGCCGGCGTCACTACCCTCAACCCCGGCGACCGCGTGGGCATCGCCTGGCTCCAGGATACGTGCCGGACCTGCGAGTTTTGCGCCGCGGGGCGTGAAAACCTGTGCGGGCACGCCACGTTTTCCGGCTATCACGTACACGGCGGGTTTGCGGAATATGCGCTGGTGCCCGCGCGATTTGCGTACCCCATTCCTGAGATTTTTTCCGATGCGGAAGCCGCGCCGCTTCTGTGCGCGGGAATCATCGGGTACCGGGCGTTACGCCGGAGTCAGCTCAAGCCCGGCCAACGCCTGGGCCTGTACGGGTTCGGCGCATCCGCGCACATCACGATCCAGATCGCGCGGCACTGGGGCTGCCCGGTGTACGTGTTTTCACACCGGGCGGCGCATCAACGTCTCGCCGAACAACTCGGAGCCACGTGGGTCGGGCATTCGACCGATTCGCCACCGGTCAAGCTCCATGCCTCGATCGTCTTTGCCCCGGTCGGGCACCTCGTGCCTCATGCGCTGCAAGCCCTTGACCGGGGCGGCACGGTCGCCATGGCCGGGATTTATTCGTCCGACGTTCCGCCGCTCGTGTACGACCGCGATCTGTTTTACGAACGATCGCTCCAAAGCGTCACAGCCAATACGAAGCAGGACGGATTGGACCTGTTTCGGGTTGCCGCGGAAATTCCCATCCGCACGCACACCCAGGCCTTCAGGCTGGAGGAAGCGAACCGGGCGCTTCAGGCCCTCAAAGCGGGAACGATCAACGGGGCGGGGATTCTGACCATCGGCTGACGTTGCCGGGACAACAACGCAATGCGCTTGATTGCAAAAATCAGGGAGGGAAGTTACTTCTCGCTATCTTCCAGCGTTACCCCATGTCCGGCTCGTAGACTTCGTCTGGCCTTCTCAACGCGTTGGAGAAAGCGAGGATCGTGCTCCAGCCGATAATCGAACCATTCATCTTCTGATTCGAACCCGATCAACACGCCTGCCGGTGCCATATTCAGTTTCAGCATCATCTCAGCAGTTACTTTTGTTCTAACTTTAACTTGTGAACCGCGTCAGGAGCATGTGTCGCCAACCAACGCTGAATATGTTCGTTTAGCACCCGAGAATACGCTATCGCATGCTGAGGGGACATGGCCACGCGCACCCTCTTTTCTCGCACAGGATCGCCTTTTTCATCTTCCACAATCTCAAAAAACAGAAGACGAAAGTCCCACGGGGAGCTTCCTACTTCAACATAATTTGAGTAGGTTGATAGATAATCTGCTGCATGTCGTTGTGGCAGTTTATCTATATTTACACCAGTTAGTTTATTCTGCTGGTTGCGTCTTGTGGGCATGTCGTGTCCTTCTTGTTTGTGATCCAAGGATAGGTAAATTCACCTGATGAAGCAAAGAGATTCCGGCTTATGTATGAGGTCTTCTTTTTCTCTATCTGACGAGGAACCTTCCCAGTCTTTTCCATCCCTTTGACCGATGCCTGCTCGGCTTGATATTTCAGCGTTTCGGAAACAACCGCAGTCAGCAGTGTAGCTTCAATGCCGATTTTCACGAAGAGCATTGTATTATGAGTGCTATATATATCTGTCTCCAATTGGTCATCTTCGAAGCTGGATACACTGAAAGTCTCAGGATTGAATAGGGCTTCACGGTTTATCAACTCGCTGAATGACACGAACTGCACCAGTAAACCAACATCGAAGGCTGAGGACAGTCGATACAGTGTCCGTAAGGAGAGCGGATCTCGGCCAGCCTGCTCGATATGGGATATACGAGCTTGCGGAATACCACTACGCTCAGCGAGTTGGGCCTGTGTCCAGCCGCGCGCCTTGCGAAGTGCCCGGATTTGGAATGGTATTTCAATCGAGAGTTGCGCCTCTGCGTAGCCGTCCCGATATTCTTTAGTCTGCAATTTCTTCCATAGTTTAGAAATCGAGTTCACGTGTTCCTGCCTTTCCTTTTTTTATTTCGTCACGTCGTCTTATAGCCGTCTTGTAAGCATCTTTCGGTTTGTATTGATCGCCTTTATGCGTAAAGCCACAGAGGAAAATCACGCACCTCTCATGCGGGACGCAACAAAATATACGATGCGGTACGCTGTTTTCACCTACCCACCGCGCTTCAAGCAGATCATGAAATGATCGAAAATGCGGCATGGCAAGTCGATCCAGCTTTCGGGCTATGACCATGAACCTACTAGCCTTCGCTTGGTTCCTTGGTGACAGATCTCCATACCATTCTGACACGGGAAATGTCCCCCTCGGACTACGATATTCAAAAAAAGCCCAGACGCTAATTATCATATATTTCTGATAATACACTATGCCAGAAAAACTTACAAGTCATTGGTAGACCATTTAAAAATGAAAATAATATTTGAAACAAAAGCATATATTTCATGTTCTCATGAATATGAACATATTGCCAAACAGAAAGCGGATTCAGATTCTTTCTCTGCTGGTCGAGGGCTCCAGCATGCGGACAATTGCGCGTATTGTGGGTGTCAGCACCAACACGGTGACGAAATTATTGGTGAAAGCGGGCCATGCTTGCGAAGCCTACCATGATGAACACGTTCGGAACGTCCACGCTTCCAAAGTGCAATGCGATGAGATCTGGAGTCTCTGCTACGCCAAGCAAAAGAACTTGAGGGCCGCCAAGGCCGCACCCGAAGAAGCCGGCGACCTGTGGGTATGGGATGACGTACTGAATCTGACGGATGTCAGGAAACCGCCACTGAAGAAGCTGGGTCCGTACAAGAAACGGAGTGAGCCCCTATGCGCAACCAGCGCTTCATAGACCTGTCATTTGATTCCTCGCAGCCCTGCTTGACATGATAGCGCTCGTGATTTTATGTCAGCCCGACTGCACAAGGAAGTGATTATGCGTCGCTTCATTGAAACATTCTGTGTGATACTTCGAGTAATCGGAGTAATCGTTTTGGAGATTGCCTCCCTAGTTGGTTGCCTCATCCCGTTTCTTATAATGGGGCTCATGCTGTATGTGGGCGGACTGATTTTCTGGTTACTTGTTGGGCTGATTGCCAGCCTGTTTAAGTAACGTCTAAAAACATTTTCAAACTGAGACACTACCCAGATTTTGGGATGACAGCCCAATCACACGTCGGGTTCGCTACGCCTGTCCTGCCTGTTCTGAGCGCCCTTCGACTCCAGGCGCGTGGCGCCTTACGCTCAGGGTGACCGGAGAGACACCCGTTCGTCCTGAGCGTAGCGAAGCGAAGTCGAAGGAAACGTAGTCGAAGGGCTACCTCGGCCTCCGGCCTCAGTCCCGCCCGCCATTGGCGGGTGTTGGCGCCTGGAATGTTCCGAGGCTGGCGAGACCGGCCGCGGCGCAGGCTTCATCCAGATGCGCTCCGGGGGCGCCGCCCACACCGATCCCACCCACGACTTCGCCTCCGAGCTCAATCGGCAACCCTCCGCCAAGGATCAGAATCCTGTCGTTCATATCGCGCAAGGCCTGGAGACCGGGAACCTTGGCAATGAGTTCGGCCAGCTCCAACGTGGAACGTCGCAAACTCGCCGCGGTATAGGCTTTCCGAAAGCTGCTGTCCGTGGTGTGCGGTCCCGCTCCATCGTCGCGCAACAGGACCTTCAGATTTCCTCCCCGGTCGGCGATGGCAACGCTCACGTTGTACCCGCCTTCTTCGCATTTGGCCAAGCCTGCCGCCGCGGCTCTCTCGGCCAACGCCAAGGGCAGCACCCCTTCTCTCGGTAACGGTCGGGATTCTTGCGCATCTCCCCGGAGAATGTTGCCGAGGTCCAACAGCGATTCAATCGCTTCTCTGGACATTGGCTCGGCGTGAGCAAGCCCTGCCGTTGCCACACCGACAATCATGACCCCTATCAGATGCAGTTTGAGGCCGGACGTTCTGTGCGAGACCTTCCTCTTATTCATTGACGTGTTTCCTTTCGTTTGGAGCGGCGGCCCTGCGACCCTATCGGCCCGACGGGTTCGTCTGCGCCTCTCCCGTCATCGGGACGAACGCGACCGGCAGCAACTCCCGGCGCCGGATTCCCGCCGGCGTGTTGGTGAGCATAATCAGTTTTTGCAGCGTTTTCCCCAGGGGCAGAATCATGCGTCCGCCGGGGGCAAGCTGATCCAGCAAAGGTTGAGGAATATGCTCCGGAGCCGCCGTGAGAATGATGGCGTCGAAAGGCGCGGCCTCCGGCCACCCCTGATATCCGTCGCCGGCCCGGCCGGTGATTTGGGAAACATCCAACCGGTCAAACGTGTGGCGCGCGCGTTCCGCCAACTCCTCGACGATCTCAATGGTGAACACCCGTACGCCCAACTGTGCCAGCACCGCGGCCTGATAGCCCGACCCCGTTCCGATTTCCAGCACGCGTTCACGTTCGTTGAGGCGTAGCGCTTCGGTCATATAGGCCACGATGTAGGGTTGCGAAATGGTTTGTCCATATCCGATGGGCAGCGGATGGTCATCATAGGCTTCGGCCGCATCCTCGGCCGGCACGAATTCATGACGAGGCACCGCTCGCATGGCTCGGATAACGGCTTGGTCGCTGATCCCACGCGAAAGGATCTGGTCCCTCACCATGCGATCCCGTTCATCCTGTCGGGGATAGGGAGGCGCGAGGGGCTTGAATTCCATACTCATTCCGATCACCGGCGGCACAAACGGGAGGCCGAGCAGGGTGAGAAGACACACCGTCAGGACTGCCACCAGAACCCCTCCATGGTCACCCGGGTTATCGAACACGAGTTGTTGCGGTTGCCGTTTCAGCCAAGGGGTCTTCAATCCCCGGGTGTCCGGAGGCCCCACGGGAACTTAGTGCAACAGTTTTTCAGAAAACAGGGAACGATCGGTCAACCCCTGATACGCCTGTTCCAGGGTCCCCACGTGCGAGACGTGCATGAGGAAAGGGGTTCGCCAATCGCCGTCGCTGGGATGCTGTTCTTCGGGAACAAGCACCCGGTCCAGGCGTTCGGAATAGGCGGCATAAATTTTATACGGGATGCCGGCGACTCTCCCGATGTGGCCGTCCTCCGTAATCCTTCCGGTCAGCGTTCGGCCATAGACAATCGCCTCGTTTTTGGCCAGGGCCAGGACACTTAATGCCACCATCGCCGACAGGCTGTCGCCATACATGGTCAATCCTGAATAGGGAAACGTCAGGACCACGGTCCACGAGTCATCCTGAAGATTCGCGGATCGCGCGACGCGGTCAATAGCGGTCGCCACGGCTTTTCGCGCAAGGGGACCGAACCGGCCGGGAATTTTTCGAAAGTGGACCTTCAGCCCGTCATGGTCCGGGCGTTGGTGAAAGTGAATCACGACGTACGTCACAATTCCCACGGGTTGCCGGGCCCGGTCCAGGGTCATCCCAAGCACGGGAATCGACTGGTGCAGAAACTGGCTCGGAGGCGCCGTTTCCGAAGCCGCGGCCGGTGAGGCCAGTAACAGAGCCGACAGCGCACCCAGCCTCCAGATTGTCCGACGCGAAATCGTCACCCTGATCCTCGCCTTCTCCCGCCCACGGAGCGACAGCCTGATGAAGTATACTGCATTTGCCCGCAAATTTCCCCGTCCATGACGCGAAAAGAGCCTGAATCCTGATCGCGTTGCAGGGAATCACGATCGTGGTCACCCGCAGGGGAAACCTATTTTTTTCTCATCAGACAGAGATAGCGCAGGTAATTGTCGAAGGGAATTTTGTCCAGCCTGTCAATCGTGAACAAGGGGGTAAACGTGTTCAGGATTTCCTCTTTTGACAACAGGGACGTGATCGTGCCGGTGACCGGATTCAAAAACTCGTTCGTCCTGCCGAAACGCTCTTCATCGTCGCTGAATACGCAAAGCATGAACTTCCCGCCGGCATTGAGAAGCGACGCCAATTGAGCAGCGTACGCATCCCTGCGGTGAGGTTTCAGATGATGGAGCAACGAGATGTCGTAGATGAAATCAAACGTTTCCCCGAGGGAATCCAGGTGCTCCGTGCTTTCAATCATGAATCGTAACGACGGATGGCTGTTTTTCGCTTTTGCGAGCGCGATGGCCGTCTCGGAATGATCCACACACAACACCTCATATCCCTGTTCCGCCAGGTGAAACGCATAATTGCCAACCCCGCATCCCACGTCCAGCGCCTTGCATGGGTGCGTCCAACCGGAATTCACGACTTCCGTAAACCAGGACGGCATCGTTTCGACGCACCAGGGCAGGTCATGTCCCTGCGTTCGGTATAACCGGTTCCAGTTATCCACGTTGTGCATGATGACGGTTTCCCCGGCCTCACGCCGCGAGGCGAACGAATGCGCTCGTGACGATCGCAATGGGAAAGGAGACACGGCCTCGCCCCGAGACACGGCGTGACCGGCAAAATATCAAAGCCATATTGACGGGTCAAAGCAGCCCGGATACCATGGCGCGTCCTCAAGCGGCATGCCTGCGCGCTCCCATCCCGATGATGACGGTCAACGGATCAGCATAATGGTTTTGATTCGTCCGAGCAGAGCGGCGCTCTACTTCATTGACGTCCGGGCACAGGCCCCGTTTCGATTCGGAAAGGAAACGCTCGAGCGGGTCACGTGCGCCCGGGTGATGGTTGAAGTGGAGGAGGTCTCTCGCGGTTCTTTTCAGGGTTGGGGCGAGTCGCCGCTCTCCGCTCAATGGGCGTGGCCGAGCGACGTTCCCTTGTCGGAACGCGAGACGGCGTTGCGACAATTCTGCTGCGCGGTGCTTGATGCGTGGTCGGCGCGCGACACCCGCGGACACCCGCTCACGCTGGGCCATGTCTTCCTCCGCGAAACGTTGCCGGAACTGCTGGCTTCGTTCAATGCCCGGCGGAGGGCTGACAGCCGGTTACCGTATCTGGCGGCCCTGATGTGCTGCGCGCCCTTCGATATCGCGCTCCACGATGCGTATGGCCACGCCGCGGGCCGGCCGATTTACGACTGCTACTCCTCTCGCGACATGCAGGACGATCTGACGGCCTACATCGACAACGGAGACACCGGGTTCAGGGGCCGTTACCCGAGCGACTTTTTCTCGCATGGCCAGGGCAGGATTCCCGCGTGGCATACCGTGGGGGGATTGGATGCGTTGTCCGGAAGCGCGCGGGTTCCCGGGGAGCCGGGACCCTGGTTTCCCGCGACGTTGGAAGAGTGGCTGGACAAAGACCGGTTGAGCCGGCTGAAAATCAAGTTGCGCGGAACCGATTTCGATTGGGACTGCGAGCGGATGGTGAACGTGGCCGACGTGGCCCTGCCGCGCGGGGTCACGATGTTCGGTGTGGATTTCAACGGCATGGTGGCGGACCCCGCGTACCTGAAAGACCTGTTCACGCGCATCCGCCGGGAGCGACCCCGCGTTCTGGACGCGCTTTGCTACATTGAAGAGCCCTTCCCCCCGGAACTGCTGGATCGCGGCACGGACGTGTCCGGCGTCGCGCAGTGGGCGCCGTGCGTCCTGGATGAAAGCGCGCATGATTGGCGGGCCCTCGGAAAGGCGAGGCAACTCGGATATTCGGGAGTGGTGCTGAAAACGTGTAAAACCCAGACGGAAGCGCTGTTGGCGATGAGCTGGGCCAGGCGCCATGGGATGGGGGTGTTCACCCAGGACCTGACCAATCCCATGCTTGCGCAAATCGCACACGTCCAACTCGGAGCCCACGCGTCTCCCGACGTTGGCATCGAGACCAACTCCATGCAGTTTTATCCTGACGCTTCCACGGAAGAGGCCAGGGTGCATCCGGGGGTGTATCAACGAACGGGCGGGGTCCTCGACCTCCGAACGATCCGCGGTCACGGGTTCGGGTACAGGATCGACGAGATCGACCGTCGCCTTCCGGAGCCTGCGAGAACGTCATGAGAACGCCGCCGTGGTCAGCCGCGCCCGGTTGGGCGTCAGCACGTTCGGCAATGAGTCGACGGGCGGGACGCGGTGAAGATGGACTTTGACCTCATCGGCATCATCGGGTGCGGCAAGATGGGTCGCATCTATCGTCAGGTCTTCGATCCGTTATGCGACCGTTTCGTGATTGTTGACCCTCGGGCGACCGATGACCGGGACTCTCCTCCCTACGCGACGTTGCATGACGTGCCCGGAGACCTCTTCCATCGCGTGCAGGTCTGGTGCATCTGTACGCCCACGGAAAGCCACTTCCGGAGCCTTGAGACGGTGCTGTCGAGGAATCCGCGCGCGCGGGTCATTGTGGAGAAACCCGCTTGCCTGAGTTTTGAACTCAGCTCCTTCCGGGCGCTTCTCAAGAAATACCGCGAGGCGCGCGTCCTGATCAACAGACAGTACGTCGATTCCCGCGCCGTCAGGGAACTGGTGAATGCCCTCAAACGGTACGACGTGGAGCGCGCGGACCTGATTCGCATCGAGTTCAGCAAGGACCGCCGTCCCGACATTGAGGCGGGCCGATTCGTTGACTCGCACTTCGGCGTCCTTGGATACGAATGGTCGCATATCCTGACGATCGTTCAACAACTCCTCGGCAACGACGAGTGGGCGGCGTACAGGGGCGCGCCCTCGGAGCTGCGGGCGACCTTCGATCCCGTTCAATTCGTCTCCGAACTTGAAGAACGGGCGGTCTTGCCTTCGGGCACGACGCTCGTGCTCAGGTCGTCGATGCTGGGCCGGTACGAATTCGCCTCATTCATGCCGTATGACCAACTGATCTGCCATCGGTACATCGAGGTCAACGCCGGCGGGCTCCGGTTCAGGCTGCAATTGGAGCCTCGTGACGAGACGCGGTTCACCGGCCGGCCTTTTGAAAATCATTTCCGGATCGAAGACGGGAGCGACGTGTTGCATGACTCGACCATCCCGGATCCGTTTTTGCCGAGATTTCTGCAATTGACCCTGAACCAGTTTTTCCAATCCGACTGTCCGTCGATCGACTGGACACCGCTTGAACGAATCATCGCAACCAGAAATTCGCTGCGCAGTCACGATGCCCCGAACAACCCGGGCGCGCCGGCAGAAGCGGAATTGGAAATCGGACCGGAGTGACACGTGGAGGGTTCGAGGGCGTTCCGTGTGCCCCGGACACTTGTCAACACCCTTTGTGGATAATCACCATTCTCCTGATCAGCCTGAGCCGATCATGGGAAAAAGCCTTTGCCACTCCACGGATATTTTCATAACACCTTGAAATATAACTCCAAATACACGTAGACATTTCAAACCTACTATATCTGGTAGCAAAACATCATTTGCCACAATGCACAAAAAGTGTGCAATCTGTTCGCCATACCATCATTCAAATGTGAAATGATGAGTACAAAACGGTTTTCACCATGTTATCCCCAGATTCTGGGGAAAGAATATTTGGCTCATTGTGAACCATGACACCCGACGATTCACTCACGCTGCTTCGATCCTTGCAGGATCCCCGTCTGTACCCTCATCCGGTCACGCATTTCGACCTTCGGGAAACGCACATTTCCTGGGTCCTGCTGACCGGACCGTTTGCCTACAAGATCAAAAAACCTGTCAATTTCGGGTTCGTGGATTTTTCTTCCCTTGCCCAACGCCGGATGTTTTGTCATGAGGAGATTCGCCTGAACCAACGGTCGGCTCCGGACATCTACGTGGACGTGCTTCGGATTTCCGGAACTCCCGAGCACCCGCGGCTGGATGGACACGGCGAACCTTTTGAATTTGCCGTGAAAATGCGACAGTTCCCGGCTGATGCCACCCTGGATCACGCGCTGGCCCGGATTCGACCGGAGCAGGTCGATCAATTGGCCCGGGATATCGCGGCGTTTCACCACAACAGTGCCGGGGCTGACCCGGACACGATCTTTGGAGCCCCCGGGGTGATTGCCCGGGTTCTCGCAGAGGTCTTTGACCAGATCCCGTCTCATGGCCCTTTTTCCAAACACCGTCCGTCCATGGAGAACCTTCGGCACTGGCTTACTCGCTTCCTCGCGGCCCATGCCGGTGATTTCGAGCAACGAAAAGCGAGGGGGTTTGTGCGGGAGTGCCATGGTGATCTGCACCTGGGCAATCTTGTGCTCCTGTCCGACCGGCTTGTCGCATTCGACGGCATCGAATTCAGTGAACGCCTGCGCTGGATCGACGTCATCAACGACGTGGCGTTTACGGTGATGGATTTCCAGGTGAGGGGGCAGCCGGCATTGGCCAGGCGATTCCTGAATCACTATCTCGAATGCACGGGAGACTACGACGGGCTGGCGCTTCTGCCGTTTTACGCGGTCTACCGGGCCCTCGTCCGGGTGAAAGTCGCGGGCCTGGCGTTCGGCCAAGCCCGCGGCCGGGACCCTGGGCATTCGTCCCACGCGGACGATTTTGTTCGGTATCTCTCGGCCGCCCGATCGTTGACCGAATCCACCGCGCCCTGGCTTGTCATCACGCACGGGGTCTCGGGCACGGGAAAATCGACCGTCTCGGAAACCCTGTTGGAACATGCCGGAGCCATCCGTCTCCGTTCGGACGTCGAACGCAAACGCCTGTTCGGATTATCGCCTTTGGATCAGACTGCCCGGGCATTCAAGCCCGTCCTGTATGGAACGGAGACGACGCGAAAGACGTATGACCGCCTGCAAGCCGTGACCCGACAACTCCTGCGCGTCGGCTATCCGGTCATCGTGGATGCGACCTTTTTGAAACGGCGACAGCGGGATGCCTTCAGAAAGCTGGCCGCTTCCCTGAACGTCCCCTTCCTGATACTGGATATGCAGGCGCCGTCGGCCACCCTGCGCCGGCGAGTCACGGCACGAGCCGTCGAGCCGGACGATGTTTCGGAAGCCGACCTGGCCGTCCTCGAACAACAGGAGCAGGCACGGGAACCGCTCGGGCCGGTCGAACGCGCCGCGAGCGTGACGCTTCACGCAGGTGTGCCCTTTGACCCTGCTGCGGTCGTCGGTATGCTCGAATCAAGGAACCGCTGATTTCATGCACTATCGGGCGCATGGCTGCGTTGTGTCCTCGCTCAACCCTCACCTATCTCTCTGATAAGCCTCGGGTTTCGCTCCGGGACGCCTTGCCCTGCATCCCGCTATCACATCAAATCAGAGGTTCCTTAACACGCGAGGCGGTGAAGTAACACGCCCCGGTGTGAGGCTGCCGTTACGTCACCCCGGAATAATAGCGCAGAATGTCCGACACGGAAATCAAGCCGACGATCTTCCCGCTTTCAGTCACGCACAGGTGGCGAGTCGCTTTTTCTTTCATGACTCGCACGGCCGCGACCATCGGCTCACTGGTTTCGATCGTCAGGAGAGGCTCGCGCATGCAGGTTTTGACCGTCGTTGTCGCGTGATCGACTCCGTTGGCCACCACTTCCCGACTCAATTCGGTTTCCGTGATGATTCCGATGAATTCATCGCTGCCCTCAACCAACAGCGAGCCGACTTTCCACGTCTGCAATAATTCTCCGGCTTCCCGAAGCGTGGCGTCATGCGGGACGGATCGAATCGCCCTGGACATAAAGTCACTCACGGTGGGGCCGCTCAATGCCTGAACATGTTCTCTGAAACCGGCCTGAGCCCGGCGGGCCTCCAAATCCGCGACACAACTTTCCAACACCCGCTGTCGTTGTCGCAAGGTTTCCCGTTCGTTATCCAGGCCCGCCCCTTCCGGAGCTTCATCCGAAAGATTGACGAGTCCTCCCGCTTCCCCCAACTGAGCATATTCATACGCTTCCAACATACTGGAGGAGCTTCCCAACACCTCGGCGATAAGTTCTTCCGTGGCCAGGTCAAATTCTTCGATGGATGAATGCGTTGCCGAGCCTCCGATAATAAAGGTCTTCAGGCTCGCGAGTTGTTGACGAAACCGGTCGATATTCTTATCAATCGCGCCGCTTTTCTCTTTCGCGGCCCCTTTGGTTTTATCCATGACGCCTCCTTCACGCGATAAAAGTTGATGGTACCGCAGGCGGCTCGGGCCACACAAGACTGAAATGACCTTGATATACCACACAGCTTGTGATGCCTCGATACGGCAATGGAGTGCCAACGGTGATGGCCCCCTTCATGACAACGGACGGCCGTTTATGCGATAATGACATTGGGTGCTGTCGTTCAACCCTCATGTTTGCGAATCAACTCAAGCGGAGGAGGAAGACGATGGATTTGAAAATTGACAGTCGAAACGTCGGCATGACGCCGCGATGGAAACAGGAGATCCGGGACCGTATTGCCACACTCCAGGAGTACGACAACATCACCCATGCCCGTATCACCCTGACCAAAAACCCCCATCATAAAAAGGGAGACGATAACGCCGAAGTGCTGATCGTGTTGAATCTCCCGCCACGCCATACCGTGACCGCGCGGAAAGAAGCCAAGAGTTTCGAGGAAGCGATTCGCTCCGTGTTCAGGGCCGCGACGACGGAGATCAAAAAATTTCGCGACCGGCCCAATCTGCACAAAACCCCCAAACTCCAGGAAACGTGAGTCGTCCCGGGGTCGCATCGGCACGGCGCCTCCGGAACGATGACCGGAATTCCTGCATGCGGGCAGCCTTCCGCTTCGGCAACGCCCTTGGCGCGTCTTCCTGATCCGCGCTCTTCTTGACACGATCACGGACGGGGTGCTATGACGCTCATTCGAAGTCTGCCGGTGGCCAAAAAAAGATTGGCGAAGGAGCATCGCGCACCGTATCCTGCAAAAGGAAATTCCTGATCGCGCGGGTGCGTGTATTCCCTTGTCGCACTTTTATCGGATGGAGGCGTGAGTGAATCAAAAGCTCTACGTTGGGAACCTGTCCTATTCCACAACGGACCAGGAATTACAGGATCTGTTTGCCCAATATGGAACCGTGCAATCCGCCAACGTGGTGACCGACCGGTATACCGGACGGTCCAGGGGGTTCGGATTTGTGGAAATGGGAAACGGGGATGAAGCCAGGCAAGCCATTGAGGCGCTGAATGGAACAGATTTCCAAGGCAGAAATCTCGTCGTGAACGAAGCGCGGCCCAAAGAAAAATCTTTCCCCTCACGACCGTAACCCCTGACCGCGAGTTCCATCGATTCTTTGCCGTTACCGGGTCGCCCAAGCCCCTCGTACAGAGTCCCGTGCGATTCGTCGCGAGTGAGCCGAACGATTTCAGCGAAGCGCAGGGGCTTTACAATCCGTCCGTGGAAAGGTATTCTTGGATAGCCTGCCTTTTGGAATGCTGCTTCACCAGCTTGAGACAATTCTACTGTTTGCACAGTTGAGCATAACGCCATGATGCCTCTGACCGATACAACAACAGCCGCGCCCATCCCGCGCGCCACTGATCACTTGACCCTGTCGATGTTTTGCGCCGTCTCGGCCGGGGCCATCATCGGGCTGCCCACCTACGCGTATCTGTATGATTATTCCTGGCTCGCCTGGACGATGTTTGTGCTGCTCTATATCATCACGGGACTGGGCATTACGGTGGGGTATCATCGTTTACTGGCCCATCGCAGTTTTACGTGCCCCGATTGGGTAAAAGGCGTGTTTCTGGTCGCCGGGGGATGGGCTCTCCAGAATTCAGGTCTCAAATGGGCCGCGGATCATATCCGCCATCACGCCCGGTGCGATCAGGAAGAGGACCCGTACAATGCTCAACTGGGCTTCTGGTACAGTCATTGCGGGTGGTTGTTCTGGAAGGATCCCCATAAAGACGACAAATATGCCACCAAGCTGAAGCAGGACCCCGTGGTGATGTGGCAGAATCGGTATTATATCCCCATTGTCCTTTCCGGGTTGGTGTTGCCCTTTGTGGTGGGATTTGTGTACGGCGGCTGGATTGAGGGACTGGGCTGTTTCCTGCTCGCCGGAGTCGGGCGAACCTTTTTCGTCCTGAATTCCACGTTTTGCATCAATTCCATCTGCCACCTGTGGGGCGCCCAACCGCACGGATCATCCGATTCCAGTCGTGACAGTTGGTGGGTCTCACTCATCACCTTCGGAGAGGGATACCACAACTATCACCACATGTACCAAAGTGATTATCGCAACGGCCCCAAGTGGTACAATTTCGATCCCTCAAAATGGCTCATCTATAGCCTCTCCCGCATGGGACTCGCCAGTTCTCTGCGCCGGTTCTCCTGACCATCACGTTTCCCCGTAGGGATCAACGATCGTTGATCCTGCTTGCCTCCCGACTTCCTTGTTCTCGCCCCTTTCCAGGAGTACCTTGTTAATAGGACGTGGATGAGGGAAAGCCATGGAAGCCTGTAATTTTATCGGAGGAAAATGGGTTCCCGCCCAATCAGGCGGGACCTTTGAAAGCCGAAATCCGGCCACCGGCCAAATCCTGGCGCACTGTGCCGATTCCGGTGCCGAGGACGTCCGGCGCGCCGTCGCGGCCGCCCGGGAGGCGTTTCCAGCCTGGCGTCGTCTGCCTGCGCCCCGACGCGGTGAATTGTTATACCGCGTCGCCGAACGGCTGGGGCATGAGAAAGAGTCTTTGGCCCGAACGGTTACGAGTGAAATGGGCAAAGTCCTGGTCGAGGCGCGAGGCGATGTCCAGGAAGCCATAGATATGGCCTATTACATGGGAGGCGAAGGCCGCCGCCAGTTCGGGCACATCGCCCCGGCCGAGTTGCCGAATAAATCCGCCTGTTCGATCCGGGAACCGCTCGGGGTGGTCGGCCTGATCACCCCCTGGAATTTTCCCACGGCCATTCCCGCGTGGAAGAGTTTTCCGGCCCTGATCATGGGCAACACGGTGGTGCTCAAGCCTTCTCCGGATACCCCCTTGGCGGCGACGCGCTTCGTGAAAATCCTGGAAGAGTCCGGCATTCCGCCCGGAGTGGTCAACCTGGTGCTGGGTCGCGCCCCGCGCATCGGGGAAGCCCTGGTGAAGCATCCCGACGTTGCGCTCATCTCCTTCACGGGATCAACAGCCACCGGCGGAACCGTCGCTCTGGATGCCGCCACTTCCCGCAAAAGGGTCGCCCTGGAAATGGGCGGCAAGAACGCCATCCTGGTCATGGAGGATGCGAATCTGGAGTTGGCCGTGGAAGGCATCGTGTGGAGCGCCTTCGGCACCAGCGGCCAACGTTGTACGGCCTGTAGCCGGCTGATCGTTCACCGGGCGGTGAAAGACCGGTTAGTGACGCGGTTGTTGGATCGCATGCGGACCCTTCGTGTGGGAAACGGCCTCAATCCCGGGACCGATGTGGGTCCCTTGATCAATCGACGCCAACTCGACCGCGTCCATGATCTCGTCAAGGCCGGTCAGGAAGAAGGCGCGCGCCTGCTCGCGGGCGGACGTCCGCTCACCGAAGGCGAGTATGCCGATGGGTTCTTTTTCGCCCCGACCCTGTTCGACGAAGTCACGCCGTCGATGCGAATTGCCAACGAAGAAATCTTTGGCCCGGTTCTGGCCATCCTGGAGGTCCAAACCCTCGAGGAAGCCATCGACCTGAACAACTCCGTGGAATACGGACTGTCAAGCGCACTGTACACGCAAGACGTCAACCGGGCCCACTACGCCATGCGTGAACTCCGTTCGGGGATCGTGTACATCAATGCCGGGACCATCGGCAGTGAAGTCCACTTGCCGTTCGGAGGCGTGAAGGCCACGGGCAACGGCCACCGGGAAGCCGGGCAGGCGGCCCTGGAGACCTTCAGTGAATGGAAGTCCATTTACGTCGATTACAGCGGCCGGTTACAACGCGCGCAGATCGACATGCCTGCAGGAGAGGCGTGAATCCCGTGTGAGGTGTATGATGAACAACGTCCGACTTGACCGCGCGCTCGACGCCGACATTCGCCAATACGTGTCGCAAAACCGCGCGGCTCAGATTGCCAAACGCGTGCTGGAGGCCTCGGGAATCGGGCTCAAACCCCTGGTCGATCATCTCACCTTCCGAACCGACAACATCGACCGGCGTGTCCGGGAATTCATCAGGCTCGGGTATGTCTATTCCGAGACACTGGAGTACCGGGACTGGTATGCCAAGGTGTACCGGGCGCCGGGATTTCCGGCTTTGTTCGTCGATCAGGCGTACGAGGATGACCGGGGCAGGACCAGCGTCATCCCGGATTGGGTGAACGCATTCGGGGACCGGAACCTTCATCATATCGCTCTGTTGGTGGAAGACGTCGAGGCGGCCATGAGCCGGTTGCAGCGCCAAGGCGTGACCTTTGCCGGGGCCGTGATCGGCGAAAAAGAGGAGGGCCTCCGGCAAATTTTCAGCGTGCCCGAGCGGGTCCGGGGAACGTCGTTCTCCGTGCTGGAATTGATTGAACGGCACGCCGGCTATCAGGGCTTCTCCCCGCCCCAGGCCGACGCCCTGATGCAATCCACGGTGAACCATTAACCAGCGGGTATCCCATGTCAACGATCCTTCTGTTAGGCGCCGGGAAAATCGGTTCGCTCATTGCCACGTTTCTGGCGGAGACCAGCGACTACACGGTTCATCTGGCCGACGTCGATCTTCAAGCCGCGACCGCTCAGGACAGGCCGGAAATCGTTCCCGTGGCTCTGGACGCCCATGACGTTCGCGGCCTGGAACGCTACGTGCTCACGCATCAGCCCGAGGCCGTCATTTCCAGTTTGCCGTATTTCTCCAATCCCACCGTCGCCGCGGTGGCCGGAAAGCACGGGCTCCATTATTTCGACCTGACGGAAGACGTCGAAGTGACCGAACGTATTGAACGCATCAGCCGCAGAAGCCGAAACGCCTTTGTGCCCCAATGCGGGTTGGCCCCCGGGTTTATCAGCATCGTGACCAATGAAGTCATGCAACGCTTCGACACCCTGGAGACGGTCAAAATGCGGGTCGGAGCGCTGCCGGTCCATCCCAGCAACGCGTTGAAATATTCCCTGACCTGGTCCACGGACGGCCTGATCAACGAATACGGCAACGTGTGTTACGGCATTGAAAACGGCGTCAAAACCGCGCTGAGGCCGCTCGAAGGATATGAGACCATTGAAGTCGACGGCCTGCTCTATGAAGCCTTCAATACCTCGGGAGGGCTGGGAACGCTGGCGGATACCTATGCGGGAAAAGTCCAGACGATGAATTACAAAACGCTCCGGTATCCCGGGCATTGCGACAAAATGCAGTTTCTGATGAACGACCTGAAACTGAATCAGCAGCGGGACACGCTCAAACGCCTGCTTGAGAACGCCATTCCCAAAACCGGTCAGGACGTGGTCCTGATTTACGTCTCCGTGGTGGGGAGAAAAAGCGGAACGTTACTGGAGGAAAATTACGTCAAAAAGATCTATCCGCAACCCCTTGCGGGGAACCTATGGTCGGCCATCCAGGTGACCACGGCCGCCGGGGTGTGCAGCGTGGTGGATCTGGTCCTCGCCGACCCAACGCACTACCAGGGGTTCATTCAGCAAGAGACGTTTCCGCTTGAAGCGGTTCTCTCGAACCGCTTTGGACGGGTCTACGCGTAAGGCAGAGATCCCATCCCGACCAGCGGCAGGGGACCGTCACCCGAGTCGTCGAGTCGATCCTTTGTCTCCGCGCTCTCGGATCGTTCGAGATGGCCACAGGACCGGCACCGATACTCGAAGAGACTCATGACGTCAAGGGCTTCGAGAAATTCCCCCTGATCTTCGAGGACCATCACTCCCCGGCATTGTGAACATATCCGGTACGCGTTCATATTTGATAATACCATGATTTCACCATTCCATGACGCTCCGGGCTCGCGTGCATGCCGGGAAGGATACGGGCTTCGGATGTCGGTGGTGTTAAGACGGCTTGATAACCATGTAAAAAGAAGCCGCAGGGAACCATGATCATTGTTCCCTGCGTCGAGTGTGAGAACCACACGCCGAAGGGCGTTGCCTATCCGTTTCCTGACCGCTCAAACCATCGGGCAACGAAAGCCGTTGTATCAGCGGCCTTTAGCCCGAGCGGCGCTTGAGCGGCAGTGCCCGCCGCGCACTTGCGGAAGCAGTCACCGATCTGCCGCGCGGCTTCCGAACGACACTATAGGAAGCACGAGGTAACAGATCAATGCGCGAAGACTTGTGCACCACCAGGGTCACTCACTCGGGCCGCACTGCCGACGACGATGCGGGACCGCCCAGACTAGCTGCTCACATACAAATGCGGAGCTCGGAGCATCATTAGCTCATCTATTTCGTCTGGGGATGTGTGGAACCACTCTGTACCCGGAACACCTTGAACTCGGCGTCGACGGCCATCGTCGCCCAGCATGTCGTGCAGGTAACGCTCCGTATTCCTTGCCTTGGCCTCAGTCTCATGACGGAATGATCGCAGGTATCGTGGCAACACCGGCAGATGTGTCGCGAAGTCCTGCTGCCATCGTCGGCGAAACCCACCCTCGCCAGCGTAGCCAATTTTGATTGGCCAGTAGTCACCGGTGCCCTCGTCCTGCGGAAGACACCACGCATACACTTCATAAGCGCCCTTGCCTCGCTCATGGTCAGGCGTCAGCGAATCGGCATTGGTGCCGTGGGACGAGGCTGCTGTCGGGCCAGTTGCGTTGTCGCTGCCCTGACCGATGTACTTGTACCTCCCGTGACTAATACGCTCAAAACGCTTGTTGCTCCTCTTCTTCTCGGATAGGAGCTGCTTAATCACCCGGGCCGAGTCATGCGGGATCTCTTCTCGGGTGCCGCCCCGATCCACGAATCCGTCTTCTAATAGCTTGGCGATTTCACGACGCTCGTATAGCTTACCATGCTTCAAGACGTGGTGATTATCCAGCAAATCCTTGGCAACGGACTGGCCAAAGGGAAAGCCGGCATATGATTCGATCATTACTGGTACCTCCTTCTGATGGGAATTATGTATCAAAATCCGCAAGCTAATTTGTCCACCATGGCTGATTGTGGGCTGGGGCTGCCTCGCGTAATTCCTGGATGCGTTTGTCGCGTTCGATGAGGTCGAGGGTAAGCCCATCAATTTCGCCTTGTAGGTTGCGGGCCAATTCGTCATCGAACGGCGGTTCTGGTTCGTACAGAAGGTATTGGTCATCCAGAATGTCGATGGGGATAGAAAACGGTTCTGATGATTCCATGAAAATCTCCTTTCTCGATTTTTGTGGTGGGCAATCATCGGAATCGGCCTAGGGCGGGCTGCTACCCGTCCTAGGTATTTTCCGAGACCAGACGATCGAGAAACTGAACCAGAAGTTTACACTGACAAAACGGACCTAAAGGTGCTTGATGGTTTTTCTGAATAATCCTGGCAAGATCTTAGATCCTTGCAATCCCTTGAAAGGTATCATAGGCTATAAGGGATGTTATGTCAATAGCGAGGCGTGCACTAGAGGGAAAGGCACCAGCGGTGCATGAGGCGCGACGGTCGGAGGCGCTACAACTTGAATAGCTGCGAGATCACGAGCCAGGCCCAGGCCGCGGCAAAAATGTAGGTGATTTCCTTTTCCCCGATGTCCTTGTACATCAGGCGATACCCCACCACCGGCACGACGGCCACGAGGGCCGCCGAGAAAAAATGCCCCACCACGTCGCCCAGCACCCCTTCGATAGTCTCGTTGCCCGGCAGGGCCAGAAACACGCTCGCCCCGACCAGGGGCACCCACAACCAGCGGACGTTGACCACTCCTGCCTCCCTTTCACTTCGACAATGATCCCGGAACCCGGTCCGGGATATTCTATAAAAAACTGCTCCCCGGCGCGACTCCGGCGGAATCCCCTGACGCACGAACCCCTCATGGCCGGGGGCACGGCAAAAAAAATGGGACCGTCCCACAAGGACGATCCCGTCAGATGGATGAGCGCGTTGGTTGCGGGGGAGGGATTTGAACCCTCGACCTTTGGGTTATGCGCGCCACTACAGCTTTCGCTGCCTGGTGAATCCAGTTTGTGGTCCGGACTTTCTCTTCATCCTCGGACCGGCCGCGCCGCCGTTAGGATGCCTGCCGTCAAGTCTCTACACCTTCTTACAGAGCGTCCCGGCTCCGTAAGCTTGGCTCGGGGTTACCCCGCTACCGGCTTCCCCGAATTTGACAGGTGATCGCACAGAAGTTTCCTTCTGCGCAGCCCATTGATTTGTGGGGGGATTGCTCTTTTCTCAAGCAACCAGCGGTTCACTCCCCACAGCCTTGAGCCCAACGAGCTACCAGACTGCTCCACCCCGCAGAACCATGGTAACGAAGCGTCACGAACAAAGTCAAATGACCGGCTGTTACGGCTGGCCCTGAGTCTCCTGTCAATGACCGGCATCGGCAAAAACGGAAAGACGGTCTCACAGGATCGAGGGCGGTTGTGCTATGGTGCACGAACCATGATCCTGGCCGGAATCTTCGGAGGCATTCTGTTTGTGTTGCTGCTCATCGGGGATTGGTATCAGTTCACCAGCCTTCGCCCGTTTGCCGCACAATACGGATTCGGCATCGCCAGCCGGCGTGATCGCCTCGACAACCTGACCCGGCAATCCCTGCTCCGGCAACTCAGCCAACGCGAAACCATTGCCCTGCCCCACGGCGTGGCTCGCTGGTTCGGTGCGCAAGAGGTGATTGCGCTGCGGCCCTCGTACCAATTATTTTCCATGCGCTTCCGCACGGCGTGGCCGCTGAAAGGCACGATCACGCTCCATTCCACCGGAGCCGGCGTGGAACTGCGCCTGACCAAACGCGTGCCCTGGTCCTCGGGCCTGCTCACCCTGATCTGGTTGGGACTCGTGGCCATCGGGACCGTGATCTTTCTGGTCACGTTCGGGATCGACGGGGGATTCGGTTCGGCAAGCGGCTGGGCTCTGGCTCTGGGCGTGGGGGGGCTCGGCATCCTGGTCCTGCTCTTCGGATTGATCCTGATCTCCCTGGCCTACCGGCTGGAAGATTCCCGATTGATGCAGGTCTATGGAGAACTCCAGGACGTATGGCTCAACCCGCAGCAACCGTCCGCCGATGTTTCGCCGGCCGGCTCCTCGTCCAAATAGACGACCGGCGCTAGCTGCCGGATGTTTTGATGAGGTCCTGGGGTTTTTTGAGGAGAGTCTCGGCACGGAATGCGGGGATGACGTACACCCAGTCCGCGACGCGGTTGTTCAGGGTTTCGATTTCGGCTTTGACTTCCGCTTCGGGTTTGATGGCAGGCGGCTCGGGCCTGGCGGCGGCTTCCTGCTCCTGAGCCTCGTGTTCCGCTTCCCCGCCGGCTTGGGGTTCTGAAGCTTGTTCCGCTTCGTTTTCCGGTTCAGGGTTCCAGACCAGGTCGGGATTGAAGGCCGCCGAGACCGTCAGATACGTTTTTTCGTCTTTTTGAAGCAGCCGCGCCGTCCCTTCGAGGCCGTCAAAGGTCTCGAATACCGCGGTCACGACCGGTTGTTCGTCAAACGGGATTTCGCTCCGCGGGGTGACGTCGTCCAACGAGAGGGACGTGACCGTGGATACCATGTTGTTCACGGTAAATTGCGATTCAATTTCCAGACCCTCCGGCAGACCGGCTAGCTGATAGTCGGGGTCAGCAGGATGGGCTTTCTCCACGACCAGCCTGGTCCTGTCCGGGTGGGTTATGGTGAGACGCCTTACCCGTTGTGTTTCGATCCGGACGAGTTCTTTGTCCAACCACTCGCCGGGATTCTTTTCGATCGGGAGTTTCCCCAGAACCAGCCAGGTTTCCGGATTGCCGGGCTTGCGGATGAACAGTTCCTTTTGACCGTCGTTCCCCTGGGCCGGTCGATCATGACCGATGATGACGTCGCCCAGCGTGTTGCCCGCGGCATCCTTGAGTGTCATGCCCGTGGACAACGAGCCTTCCGCTTCCACGTCCTGCAACCCCAGCTTCTCGTAGAGTTCCGGTTTCCGGGTTTTCGGTTCGAGGATGGTGAGTTCCGCAAGGCCGATGAGGGTTTCACGAATTTTTCCCAGATCGGCCGGGTAGTCGTGTTTTTCCCTGACGCGCCATGCGTCTTCCTGCCGGTGCAGCGTCATGGCGCCGCGTTGTGTCGCCACGCGCAATTCCGACACGTCGTTGATGGTCGCCGTCAATTCCGGGAAAACCAGCCGGCCGGTCGGCGGGGGCGTGGGGTTTTCCCGTTTGGCCAGGAACACCGTCACCAGAATCAGCATGGCGGCGATGCCGGCCAGGATGCCGAGGGTTTTGAGTCTCATGGTTTTGGGTTGGTTCTTCCCTCGCTCCGGCCTTCTCCCGAGGGAGAGGGAGAAGGCTCGTTACCGCGGACGCGGCGGCGCATGGTGTAGGCGCTGAATGCCACGCCGGCAGCGGCGATCACCAGGGGCATGAACCCGATGTTGAGAAACTTCACGATGTTTTCGAGACTTTCGATATTTTTCCGCAATTCATGTTGCACGCTCCGCAGTTCTTTTCTGGTCGCCACCAGCTCCTGCCGGAAGCCTTCCAGCGCAGCCTGTTGTTCGGCACTCAAAATAATCGTGGTCTGGTCTTCTTTCCGGCTTTGCAGGTCCTGGATCTTGCGTTCGGTCTCCTTGAGGCGCTGTTGCAGAGCCTGTTCTTTTTGACGGAACCGCGCCTCGGCTTCCTGTTGAATGGCCCTGACCAGGGTGAAGGGCCTGGAGAAGCTTCCCCGGTTCCTGACGCTGATCAGGTCATGGCTGCCGGTCAGGTTGTCCAGGGCGTTGGTCACGAAATCGTTGTTCGCGGAAGTGGGAATACCGATCCGCTGTCCCAGGAAGTTTTGCACCTGCACCCAAAATCGATCCTGGAGCATGTCGGTATCCGCCACGACGATGACGTTAATGGGCTCTGCGGATTCGGCCAGGTGCGGGGAGGGGTTGGGCTCTTTGTCGTCCCCCGGCGCGCCCGGTTCGTCCTGGTCGGAAGTCGCCGCGTCCGGCTTGCCGTCGGGAAACGCGGTTTTCACTGTGCCGGTCAGGCGCGCGGCCAGGACGAGGGAGTCGCCGCCCGGCTGGTAGGTTCGCAGGATGCCTTCGACGTCGGGCATGAACTGCAGGCGGGCGGCGTCCATTTGCATGGCCTGGTCATCGGTTTCCACCAGGGGTGTCATCTCTATGGCGCTGTCTTCTTTCTTGCGCAGGATCCCCGCCGAGGCCATGGTGAGATTCGGGAGCTTGGCGGTCACGACGTCCTCGGCGTTCAGTTGCCGGGGCGTCAGGTCGATCCACACGGGATAATCCGCCACCGCCATACGCGATTGCTTTTGGAAATTGACCCGTTTGGCCAGGGGAAGATCGGCGACCACTTTTCCCTCGACCAACTCGATGCCCCAGGCGTCGAAGACCCGGCCGAGATCGGAATTGCGCGGCCCTTGCATGCCCATGGGGTTTTGAGGATTGGGCGGCACGCGGTCGGCTTCACTATGGGGGTCCACAAACACCACGGCATGGCCGCCGCGCAGCACGAATTGATCGATGGCATACAGGGTCGGGTCGCTCAACTGCTTGGGGTGCACCACCATGAGCACGTCCACGTCCTCGGGAACCTCATTGATGGTCTGGTCCAGCACCTTGACGTCCATCACCTCCCGAATGCCGTCCATGATCATCCAGGGGGCCCGGCCCTGAGCCTGCGGAAACGTCATGTTCGGGCCGCCGTCAATGGGAAGGGTGCTCAACAGGCCCACGATTTTCTGTTTGGGATTGGCCAACCGATGGATGAGTTTGGCGAGGTCGTATTCGAGAAACTCTTCCCGGCTCTGCTGAAAAAACGGAATGAGTTCCCGGTCGTCCGTGGCATTGGTGCCCACCAGTCCGAAATAGAATTGCACGTTTCCCCGGTCCAGCGGCACGCCCTGGAGTCCGTACCCGACGGCCCGGTCCTCGTCTTCCGAAAAGGGTTCCGGGTCGATGACGCGCAACACCACGTTGCCCCCGGCAGCCTGCTCGTATTCCTGCAACAGTTCCAGCACCCGGTTGGCGTAGCCCTGAATGCCGGGCAGTTCCACGGCGAGCTTCCTCGACAGGTAGAACCGCAGGGTCACGGGCTCGTCAAGGCTTTGCAGAATGTTTTCGGTGCCCTCGGAAAGCGTGTAGAGCCGTTGTTCGGTGAGATCGACCCGGGCCGACCGCAACGCCACGTGACTCAGGACGTTCACCGCGATAAACAACACCGCCGCGACGGCCAATCCGCTTCCTGTCAGGAGCCGCGTGTTCATGGGGCCGTTACCCGGCTTTCTTCCATTCCAGCATCAGCGCCGTGGCAAACAGCCAGAAGCCGATGAGCGAGAGAAAATACACCAGGTCGCGCAGGTCGATGACCCCGCGACTCAGGGCGTTGAAGTGCGTCAGGAAGCTGAACGAACTGATCAGTTCCAACAGGACCTGCGGCGCCCACCCGCTGAACACGTCGAGCACCATGGGGTAGCCGCTGAGGACGAACCCCAACCCGACCACCACGCTGATGACAAAGGCGATCACCTGGTTTTTGGTCAGGGCCGACACGCACGAGCCGATCGCCATAAAGCCGCCCGCCATCAGAAAGCTGCCGATGTAGCTTGCGAGAATCACCCCGTTATCCGGCTCGCCCAGGATGTTCACGGTTACCCACATGGGAAACGTCAGCGCGAGCGCAAGACCCGTAAAGCACCAGGCCGCCAGAAATTTGCCCGCCACGGCTTCCCACAGGGTCACGGGCAGCGTGAACAGCAATTCGATGGTGCCCTCTCGCCGCTCCTCCGCCCAGAGCCGCATGGCCAGGGCCGGGACCAGCACCAGATAGAGCCACGGGTGAAAGTCGAAAAATGGAATGAGGTCCGCCTGGCCGCGGGAAAAAAAGTCGCCCAGGTAGAAGGTAAAGGCCCCGGCCAGCATCAGAAAGATGATGATGAACACGGCGGCAATCGGCGTCGCGAAATACCCGATCAACTCACGTTTCACTATCACGCCGATTCTGCTCATGGAATGCGATCCTGCCGTGCCTGTCCTACGTGAGCGCCTGAGCGGGCATGGTCAACGAGCGAAACACTTCGTCAAGGTGTCCCCGGTCCACGGACAACTCGACCACGTCCCAGTTCTGCCGGTGCGCGCATTGGCTGACCGCGCTGAGAATCGGTTGCCCCTCTGCCGGCAGAATCCGATATTCGTGCTCCGTCGGACTCTTGCCGACGACTTCAACCTTCCTGACGCCCGGCACTCCTTTCAGCATCGCTTGCACGTCATCGGGGAGCGGCACCCGCAATCGCAGGATCACCGCATTATGCCGGCGGGAACGGGCCTCCAACTCGGCCGGCGTGCCGTCGGTGATCACCTTGCCCTTGGCGATGATCATCGCGCGCGTACAGACCGCGTGGACCTCTTCCAACACGTGCGTGGAGAGAATAATGGCCTTTTCCCGGGCCATGGTTTTGATGAGCCCGCGCACTTCATGCTTCTGGTTGGGGTCGAGCCCGTCGGTCGGTTCGTCGAGAATCAACACGGACGGATCATGCAGAATGGCCTGGGCCAGGCCCACCCGCCGTTTGAATCCCTTGGAGAGGGTCTCAATGGGCTGGTGCGCCACCCCCTCGAGATTCACGGTTGCCATGGTTTCCGACACCCGGCGATGCAACTCCACGCCCCGAAACCCGCGCATTTCGCCGACGAACATCAGGAAATTCAGCGGCGTCATCTCCCCGTAGGCCGGGGCGCCTTCCGGCAGATACCCCAGGCTCCGTTTGGCTTCGAGCGGCTGCTCCCGCATGTCGAAGCCGTTGACCGTGACGGCGCCCGCGGTCGGGGTCAGAAACCCTGTAATCATTTTCATGGTCGTGGATTTTCCCGCGCCGTTGGGTCCCAAAAACCCCAGGACCTCGCCGCGGTCGACCGTAAACGACACCTCGTCCACCGCCACGATCGGCCCGAACGTTTTTCGAAGCCGTCGCAGTTCAACCAACATTGTTCGTTCCATTCACTCCGGGCGTTTCCTCATCCCGTTTCATAATATAATCACCCGTGCCGGAGTCAAGGGGACGCCACCGGATTTTTCACAGACCCGCTCGTGATTCACGCACTTTTGCATGATCCCGACCCCTTCCGCGGGTATGTGAAGGGCACGTGGCGTTAAATTTTCGAGGCGGGCGCCGCATCCACGACGACCAGCGTCCCCCGCATGATCGGATGCAGTGTGCAATGATACGGATAGAGACCCGGAGGCAGTCCCGCCAGCTCAAACACCCCATCGGGCCCGATGGCGCCGGAATCAAAGGCGCATGCGCCGGTCCCCCGGCATTCGTCATGGGTGATGGTGTGATGCGAGCCGGTGGGATTCTCCCACCGAATCGTGCTGCCGGCCGTCACGGTGGCGGCGACCGGGGCGAAATACGGAGACCAGGATTCCATCTGAATCCTGAATGAGGCAGAGGCGGCAAAGACTCCTGAGGCAATCAGGATCGCCAACCCCACAAGCATGCCCGGGATGGATCGTTTCATGACTTCACGTCTTTTCCGCATTTGATGGTTTCGAGTTTTCGACGCGACATTGCCCCGAAGAACATCTGCTTCCTCTCAAGAGTATACACCACGGTTCGACCGCCCTGCCATATTTTTATAAATGCAGGCAGGCATCTTGACATCAAAAAATATGAGCACTATGATGCCTTCATGAGAACGACGCTGACACTGGACGATGACGTTGCGGATTTCCTGAAAGAACACAGTCGGCTGCACAACAAGCCGTTCAAGCAGGTTGTCAACGAGGTGCTTCGTCGCGGCATGGCGCCCGGCGTCATAAAATCTCCCTCACCCAGGTTCCGGATTGTGCCGAATCGCAGCACCCTGTTTCCCGGTGTGGACCCGGGGAAACTGAATCAGCTCAACGACCAGCTTGAAGTCGAGGACGTTGTTCGCGAAATCTCAACATGATCGTGCCGGACATCAACCTGCTGGTCTATGCCTATAACGATGGTGCGCCATACCACACGGCGGCAAGACACTGGTGGGAAGGATTGATCAACGGCAGAGAACGGGTTGGCGTGCCATGGATCGTCTCGACCGGATTCGTGCGGTTGATGACCCATCCCCGCGCCTTGACGGTTCCCCTGTTACCCTCGAAAGCCGTTGATTGTGTCATGGAGTGGTTTCAATACGCCCACGTGACCCCGATCAATCCCGGGGCCGAGCACCTGAGGCATCTTCGGCGAAATCTTGACGCGGCCGGTGCCGCCGCGAACCTCGTGACCGACGCCCACATCGCGACGCTGGCCATGGAATATCAGGCAGAAGTGCATTCCAACGACGTGGACTTCAGCCGGTTTCCCGGACTCCGCTGGCGCAACCCTCTCTAGCCGGAAACCGCCGCAACCATCTCGGCTTTAACTATCTACGGGAACCGGCTGTTCGCGGATCTGAATTTTTGATCAATGGACGCCTGTCACTCAACAGGGAATCAGGTATTTCACGAGTTTTTCCATGGTCAGGCCCTGGACCACGATGGAATATATCACCAGGAGGTAGGTCATGGTTCGTCTCGTGTGGGACGTGGCTTCCTCTGTCGGGTGGTGTCCTTCAAGCCACTTCGAACTGCTTGACCGTGATCTGATCGACGCGGTCCCGGGCCTGCCAGAGATCATAGGCCATTTGCATGCCAAGCCACGTTTCCGGGGTGGAACCGAACGCCTTGGACAGACGAATCGCCATGTCGATGGACACTCCGGCGTTCTCATTGACAAGATCTGAGAGGGTTTGACGCGTGACGCCGAGACCCTCTGCAGCCCGTGTGACGGATAAGCTGAGCGGTTCGAGGCACTGTCGTTTTATGATACCTCCCGGATGGGGGGGATTGTGCATGGCCATGGTTCTGTCCCTCCTCAGTGATAGTCAACGTAATCGACGTCGATCGCCGCTCCGTCCTTAAAGCGAAAGATCACGCGCCAGTTCCCCGACACCGTCACGGCAAAGTAGCCTTTTATCGCGCCTTTCAGTGCGTGAAGCCCAAATCCCGGCAAATCCATGCCATTGGGTTCGCGGCTTCGATCCAGCGCGGCCAAGATATCCCGAAGTTTCCCGATGTGCTCTGGCGCGCCTCGCCGTCCGACCCTCGTAGAGGGCTTTCAGCCCTCGGTGTTTGAACGAGGCGATCACAACGGGAGTATATCGTGTCGCCTGTCACCTTACAACGTGCAGGACAGGCGGCTTCAACGACTTCTTCCTTGCAGGTCGTTTCTTGTGAGAGAATTTGTTTCTTTCACTCAACGGCGAAACTGAACAGAATTGAGCCTCCAACGAGGCTTCTTGTTGCTCTGAAAGCCCCATGCTAAGATGACGGACCTGGATCGGAATCCCTGCAATGCGGAGAGGTGCGAGAGTGGCCGAATCGGCGTGCCTGGAGAGCACGTGTGCTGGCAACGGCACCGTGGGTTCGAATCCCACCCTCTCCGCCACAACGTCGAGAGCAATAAGATAGAGAATGGAGCCATATTTTCATCCAAGGGGTGTAGAAGAGGGTGGGGTTCGAACGGGGGTTCTGAAGGGGGTATTCCCCCTTCATGGGGTGACCGGAGCAACGCGGAGGCGCGAGGGGGCAGGGCCCCCTAGCGGGAGCGGGGAAGCCCCGCGACCTCGAATGCCCACCCTCTCCGCCACAACGTCGAGAGCAATAAGATAGAGAATGGAGCCATATTTTCATCCAAGGGGTGTAGAAGAGGGTGGGGTTCGAACGGGGGTTCTGAAGGGGGTATTCCCCCTTCATGGGGTGACCGGAGCGACGCGGAGGCGCGAGGGGGCAGGGCCCCCTAGCGGGAGCGGGGAGGCCCCGCGACCTCGAATGCCCACCCTCTCCGCCATAACGTCAGGGGCCGGAGCGGCGAGGTGAAAACATGCCGAAATTTATGCTTGCCTATCACGGAGGAAATGAGCCGGGTTCACAGGAAGAGGGCATGGCTCAAATGGGAAAATGGAAGGCTTGGATTGCAGGGCTTGGTGAGTCGATCGTGAATCCGGGAACACCGTTACCCGTTTCAACACTTGTCACGTCAGGTCGCGTTGACGATGACAATGATCCGAATGCGATGAAAGGATTTGCCGTTGTTCAGGCGGAAAGCATGGCAGCCGCCGTGGCCATCGCGCAATCCGATCCGTTTTTGGAACATGGCGGGACGATCCGTGTTTCTCAGATGATGGAGATGAATGAGCAGGACCCATGCTGACCCCTCGATTTGAGCGCATGCCAGGGGAGCAAAATCCGCGGAGCGTTCTTCGTCTCCATCTGTGATTTGCATCCATCGACAACGTGGAGCCGATGGGCCTGGAACAGTGTTTGTAGATCCTCATTGACAACGGAAAGGGGCTGGGCCCTGTGCAGCAGAATCCTGTGAACCCCGCCAGATCCGGAAGGAAGCAACGGTAAGCAGGCGAGTCTGTGTGCTACAGGATCACCCGGCCCCGGTTTTGACGATCCTCATGAGGAGGGGCGAACCTGCGTGTCCGCCCTGGCACGCGACGGGACAGCCAGGGATGGAGCGCCTGACGCCGGGTGGAGCCGAAGGCAGAGTCCTGAGCGTAGCTCTGAGCGGAGTCGAAGGAACGGGTAATGGAATATCAGGTTTCCGCCAGAAAATTTCGCCCGGGCACGTTCGAAGAGTTGATCGGGCAGCCGCACGTGATTCAAACGTTGCGGAACGCCATCCTGCGGCAACAGGTGGCCCATGCCTATCTCTTTTCCGGCATGCGCGGAGTGGGAAAGACCACGGCCGCGCGTATTCTGGCCAAGGCGCTGAACTGCGAACAGGGGCCGGCGCCGGAACCGTGCGGGCGGTGCGAGAGTTGTCTGGAAATTGCGCGCGGCAACTCGGTTGACGTCATTGAGATCGACGGCGCGTCCAATACCGGGGTGGACGACGTCCGGGAACTTCGCGAGAACGTCAAATTTTCCCCTTTCCGGGGCACCTATCGAATCTACATCATCGATGAAGTGCATATGCTCTCCACGTCGGCGTTTAACGCGCTCTTGAAGACGTTGGAGGAGCCTCCGCCGCATGCGGTGTTCATCTTTGCGACGACGGAAGTCCATAAAATCCCGTCCACCATTGCGTCGCGCTGCCAACACTTCAACTTTCGACGGATTTCCCGGCTGGAGATCATCGCTCGTCTTCGGGAAGTCGTGCAACACGTTGACGTCGAGATCGGCGAACGGAGTCTGGGGGCGATGGCCAGGGCGAGTGAAGGCAGTATGCGCGATGCCCTCAGTCTGTTGGATCAGGCCGTGGCGTTCGGCGGCAAAACGATTACCGAGCATGACGTGGACGAGATGCTCGGGGCGGTTCCCGACGAACTGGTCGGGCGAATCGTGCAGACGGTCGTGGCCCAGGATCCGGCCGCGGCCGTGGCTCTTGTCGGTGAGGTGGTTGATCACGGGTACGACCTGCGAGCCTATTGCGGGGCGGTGGTGGAACGAATGCGTCACCTGATGATTGCGGCCGTGGTGCCCGGGCTTGAGCAAGCGAAAGGCCTGATGGACTTGCCCGATGAAGACGTCAAACAGTTGTTGGTGGAAGCCACGTCGTTTTCGGTTGAGCAGTTGCAGGAGATTTTTCATCTCTTTGCCCAAGCCGAAGATCGCCTTCGGTCGACGGCGCATCCCCGGTTTGTCTTTGAAGTGGCTGCCGTCCGCGCGGCGCGGTTGCTGCAAGCCGGTGCGCAGGTTCCTCAGTCCGTCGAAACGTCAAGGCGGCCACAACCGGCTCCTTCGACTGCGCTTCCTTCGACTTCGCTTCCTTCGACTTCGCTCAGGACAGGCAGGACAGGCGGGACAGCTCCCCCGGCTCCCGCTCAGGGAAGGCGCCCACCTTCTCCTGTGCCGGGAGAACCCCTCCCGCCGAAAAAGGCGGTGAGCGCGCCTCGTACCGCGCGGCCGGAGGTCAAGCCGAAATCTGCTCCATCATCGGGACCGGCAGCCCCGGGCAGCCCGCCGGCGCGTCGGCAGGAAGACAGTCAGCCGGTTGCCGAACCCGGGCCGGGAGGTGAGGGCCTCGCGCCTGCCGCGCTTCGTCAGGAAGACTGGCAGCGGGTCGTCGACGCCGTGATTCAGGATTTCCCCAACGTCGGAACGTTTTTGGAAATGGGGACGTTGGTGAAAATCGAAGGCAACCAGGTCATCGTCGGATTTGCCAAAGCCGCATCGGTGGCCTGTTCAAGAATCCAGAAAGAGGAAACCCGCGCGCTGATCTCAAAGGTCTGTGAGGACGTCGTGGGCGTGCGTCTTCGCCTGCGCGTGGTCGAGTTGACCGGAGAGCCGGGCGATGGGCTCACCATCAAGCAGATGCGAGTCAAACAGCAAAAACAGGATGACGAGGCCTTACTGGAAGAGGCCCGGACGAATCCCATGGTGAAACAGGCCCTGGAATTGTTTGGAGGAGAAGTGGTGAAGGCGACTCGCGCGGAGGGGAGCGCGGAAGGGAAGAAGGAGGCGTAAGCATGTCCAAGAATCCGTTCGGCAACATGGGAAATTTGCTGAAACAGGCCCAAGCCATGCAGGAGAAACTGGGGAAAATTCAGGAAGAAGCCGCCGCAAAAACCGTCCAGGCGTCGGCCGGAGGCGGCATGGTCACGGTCACGGCCAACGGAGGGATGCAAATCACCAACGTGACGATCGAGCCGGAAGTGTTGAAGTCTGAGGATCCCGACATGTTGCAGGATCTCCTGGTGGCTGCCGCCAACGAAGCGTTGCGCAAAGCCAAGGACCTCATGGCCGAAGAAGTGAAGGGGCTGACCGGCGGGCTGGGCATCCCCGGATTGTAACGAATCGAGGATTGTGGACTTGATAATCTAAAATCCACAATCACGAACCGACAATGCCATCATGAGCGTGCAACAGCGGCAGGGATTATTGGCCAAGCTGGCCAAGGAGTTTGTGCGGTTGCCCGGTATCGGGCAAAAAACCTCGCAACGACTGGCCTTTCATCTGATGAAAGCCGACAAGGACGAGGCCCTGCGCTTGGCCGACGCCATTCGGGACGTCAAGGAATACGTGGTGTTTTGCTCGCAATGTCGCAATATTGCGGAAAGCGAGTTGTGCGACATCTGTCAGGACCCGGAACGCGACCGGACGAAAATCCTGGTCGTGGAAGAACCAAGCACCCTCCACGCGATCGATCAGAGTCGCGGGTACAAGGGCTTGTATCACGTTCTGATGGGCTCGCTCTCTCCGCTGGACGGAGTGGGACCGTCAGACATTCGCGTGAAGGAGTTGGAGCTGCGCGTCCGTGACGGTGACGTCAAGGAAGTCATCGTGGCGACGAATCCCACCATCGAAGGTGAAGCCACGGCGATTTACCTCACGAAACTTCTGAAGCCCTATGGCGTCACGGTCTCACGCATTGCGTACGGCATTCCCGTCGGCATGGATATCGAATACGCCGACGACGTGACACTGACCAAATCCATCGAAGGCCGTCGAGAACTGTAGCGGGTAAAGCCTCCTCTCACCGTACAAGAGTCGGATCACGACTATGTTGGCCGTCCTGACAGGCGCCGGTTGAATCATGAGCCGCAAAGGCCACAGTCCCATGAACGTGTTCGTGAGATTCCTCGTGCTCATAGGGGGACTCGGGATCATCGCCGTGGTGTTGGTCGGCCTGTCGTTGAATGCCCTGGTCAAAGGCGGGATCGAGACCATGGGTCCCCAAATCCTGGGTGTGCCCGTCATGCTGGAGGACGTGGATATTGCGCCGCTGTCCGGCGCCAGCGTGCAAGCCGGTTTAACCCAACTCGTCATCAGGAACCCCGCAGGATATGAGACGGCGTATGCCGTGTCCTTGCCGGAGATTCGAGTGCGCGTCGATTGGAATTCCCTGTTGACGGATACCGTCATCGTCGAAGAAGTGCTGGTCGTCGCACCGGCCGTCACCTTCGAGTGGTCGGTACGGGGCAGCAACCTCGCCACGATTCAAGAGACCCTCACGCGCAACACACGATCCGGTTCCGACGACGATGGCCGGGAAGAGGATAGCCGGCACGAGGAAGCGGAAAAATTCAAGAAAACCGTTCACATTAAAAAAGTGACGGTCAAAGACGCGATCATCAACGTGAGCTTCACCGGTGGCCAGGACGAAGTCACGCGGCTGCCGTTACCCGATCTCGAATTGCGAGACATCGGCAACCCGTCCGGAGGCACCACGTTCTCGCAAGCGTCGGCTGTCATTTTCGAGGAGATCTATGGCGCCATTCTCAAGGCCGTCATGCAATCAGGCATGCTCCTCCCCCAGAGTATCGAGCAACTCGGCAAATCCGTCGGCAAGATGGGGAAGGAATTGTTGCGAGGATTCTTCGGCGAGTAATCTTTTCCTGCATGGGTCAGCTTTTGTGCATTTTCAAAGGAAGTGGAGGTTTAAGGTGCGCGTTGTCTCATTTACCGAAGCGAGGAATCGTCTGAAATCAGTGCTTGATGGGGTTGTGAATGATGCTTACTGTGCGGTCATCATACGTCGAGATGCTGGATGAGTAGGACATTAGTGTGGACCGACGCGGCTTGGGATGATTATCGGCAAAAAAATGGATAAAACAATCCAAACGCAACAGTACATCTATTGGCAAGATGGGAACATGTGGATCGGATTCTTTGCAGAATATCCCGACTACTGGACACAAGGCGAAACGAGAGAAGAATTAGAAGAAAACCTAATGGATATTTACAACGACCCGACGAGTGGCACCATTCCCTGTGTCCGAAGAATTGCTGAATTACAAGTCTCATGAAAAGACGAGACTTGATACGTGAATTAGAGATGAGCAAAATGATTGGGCAAATACAGGAATAGATGAAAGTCAAAGAACTTATCAGTCTCATTGAATCAGATGGATGGTTTCAGGTTAGAATGCGAGGGAGTCACAGACAGTTTAAACACCCGACCAAAGCAGGCACGGTAACCGTTTCCGGGAAACCAAATGTAGATATACCGCCTGGGACCCTGAGCAGTGCGTTAAAACAGGCCGGTCTCAAATAGCGAGGTGCAGCCATGAAATACACGGTCATTGTTGAAGAAGGTGCGACAAGTTATGGCGCTTTTGTGCCTGACCTTCCGGGTTGCGTGGCAGTGGCGGAAACCAGGGAAGAAGTCCTTGCATTAATTCAGGAAGCCATAGATTTTCATGTGGCGGGATTAAAAGAAGATGGAGAAGCCATACCAAAACCCCATTGTGAATTTACGCAGGTGGAAGTTCATGTTGCATGACTAATCATGCCAAACGTAGAAAATCGCCCCCCAATAAGCATCTTCTGCCAGCAATTCCAAAGTCATTTTGAAAACGTGACCCCCGTATCCTGCACTTCGCGGTACGGCAGCAGCCACACGAGCGACTCATCGTGGATATCGACGACCTGGATACGGTTTCCCCAGGGGTCGCGGAAGTCGCAGCGGAAAGGCGGCTCCAATGTCAGGCCGTATTTGTTGATGAGTTTATCCCGCACTTCATTGACCTGTTCTTCATCCCGGACCATGATACCGAAGTGTTTCATGCGATCGGGTTGCAGGGTTTCGACTTCGAAGATGGCCAGGAACTGATGCTCTCCCAGTTTGCACCAGGCGGCCCCTTCTCCTCCCCGCAGCATTTCCAGGTTGAACACGTCTGAGTAAAACTCCACGGCTTTCTGCGCGTCGTCCACTTCATGACGACGTGGTTGCTTCCATAAACTTGAACGGCCATTCTTGCATCTCCTTTTTCATGATTGCTAAACAGCGTCTTCGATATCTTCATCATAACAGATTACGAGAACTCATCTGTAGGGATCGAATCCCGAAAACAGCAAAGAAAAACGAGGTGCTCGCAAGTGCGGCAACAAAGTGAAATGTGAGAAATCCGGGTTAAGGGGCAAAGGTTTCAGACAAAACCTCCAAAACCTTTTGCGCGGTGGAAGGGGAGATTCTTAATTGACCAGGTAAACTTCGAATCGGGAAACTACCACGTCCATCTATTCTATCCCACTCGGAGCCTGACGAGAGAGTGGGATCAAGGAGCCGGTCTTCTCCTCTCGACGTCATGACCCTGAATGCCTGTTTCCAGCCCCCTCGGGGTTTGTCAGGGAACGAATGACCAATTCTCCGTTTTTTTCTTCCAGTTCGACGGTGTCTTTCAATTGACATTGTTGTAAAAAGGGTTGAGGGATCCGAATGCCACGGGAATTTCCGATAGCGACAATTTTGGTTCTCATGGTACTTACCGGGAGTGATGTGGGTAATTGCTCTATAAATACATAAGAACGGCTAATATGTCGAGGCCGGCGAAGAGAAAAAATGCGGCTATCCCATCTCCAGAAGTTCGTGGTCGGGGTTGTGGTCTTTCGCGAAGGTTTTGGACCAGGGAGAGCGGAAGAGCGCGATGGGCCGGTCCCGGTGATCTTTGACGATCATGGCGTCGCTCGGGGTGCGAAAGGTGGTCAGGTCTCCGACCACCCAGGCGCTGCACGCAAAGCTCAGTGGTTCGAGCCGGGTCTCCACCCGGTATTCATGGCGCAGGCGAAATTCCAGGACGTCGAATTGGAGCCGGCCCACCGCGGCTACGAGGAAGTCCAGGTCGTCGAGGCTCCGGAGAATCTGCACCGTGCCTTCGGCGGCCATCTGCTCCATGCCTTTGTCAAAGGCTTTGCGTTTGCCCACGTCCGTGGGCTGAATCCTGGCGAAGACCTCCGGTTGAAACTGGGGCAGGGGGCGATAATTGAACCCGTCACTCAGGGAGATGGTATCGCCGATGGCAAACTGTCCGGGGTTGATCACGCCGATGATGTCCCCGGGATACGCCACGTCCACGGTGTGACGGCCTTTGGCGACGAGGCTGTGCGGCCGGGACAGGCGCACGTCGTTCCCGAGGCGGTGATGTTTGACCACCATGTCGCGCTCGAATCGGCCGGAGCAGACCCGCAGGAACGCCGTGCTGTCGCGATGCCGGGGATTCATGTTTGCCTGGATTTTGAAGATATACGCGCTGAACGGTCGCTCCACCGGGTCCACGACGATGGGCGTCCCGTCATGCCGGTCAGCCGTGCGCGGCATGGCCGCGGGCGCCATGTCCACAAAGGCGTCAAAGAAGTTTTCAATGCCGAAGTTCGTGAGCGCGGAGGCAAAAAACACCGGCGTCACCTCGCCGTTGAGAAAGGCTTCCTGCGAATACGGATTTCCGGCCACGTCCAACAATTCCAAATCGTGGGTGACTTCCTGCCGGACGTCTTCGCCGATCAGGGCCCTGGCTTCAGGGCCGTCAAAAGGAATTTCCGTGCGGTCGGCTTTCGCGGAACCCTGCGCCGCCATTTTCCTGAACAGCGAGACCTGCCGGGTGGCGCGGTCCACGACCCCCACGAACTGTTGTCCGGACCCCACGGGCCAATTGATCGGATTGGCATGAATGCGGAGGACGTCTTCCACTTCGGCCATGAGGTCGAGCGGCGGGCGTCCCGGCAGATCCATTTTGTTGATCAACGTCAGCACCGGGATCTTGCGCAACCGGCATACCTCGAATAATTTCCGGGTTTGGGCTTCGACGCCCTTCGCCGCGTCGATGACCATCACGGCGCTGTCCGCGGCGGTCAGCGTCCGGTAGGTATCTTCGCAGAAATCCTGGTGGCCCGGCGTATCGAGGACGTTGATGACGGCCTGTTTGTACTGGAACTGCATGGCCGAAGCGGTGATCGAAATTCCGCGTTCCTGTTCCATTTCCATCCAGTCGGACGCCGCGGTTTTGGCGCTTTTGCGGCTTCCCACCATGCCCGCCGCGCGGACCATCCCCGAATAGAGCAGGAGTTTTTCCGTGACGGTGGTTTTCCCGGCGTCGGGATGACTGATAATGGCAAAGGTCCGGCGCTTTTGGGCCTGGCCCCGAACGTCGTTGAGCATTTGCGGGTCGGACGTGACCATGGGTGGCGGCGGGCTAGAGTTCTTCGAGTCGCCCCTGGGCTCTGGCGAGGTCCACGCGGGACGCGTTGAAATTGAACAGCGCTTCAATGAGGTTGTCCCGGGCTTGGGCCACCCGCGTTTGGGCGTCCGTGACTTCGATATTGGTTGCCAAGCCGACGGCGAAGCGGCGCTTGGCGAGATGGAGTTCCTGAAACGACAAGCGCAGCCCTTCCTTGGCCACGGCGACCTGCTGTTGGGTCGAGGCCAGGGTCAACAGCGCGTCCCGGACTTCCAAGCCGACTTGCTTTTCGACGTCTCGCGTCCTGAGGGCCTCCAGGCGAACCAGGCTGCGCTGTTCGGAAATGCGGCCTTCACGCTGGCCTCCGTCGAACAGGGGAACGGAGAGCAGGACCTGGACGTTATCGGTGGTGACCGCGTCGCCGGGTTGATTGCCGATCATTCCCACGTCTCCGCTGCCCGTGAGCGAAGGCACGCGTTCCATGACCACCGAACTCAACGTGAGTTCAGCCAAACGCTCCCGCTTCTTTTGGGCCTTGAGTTCGACCCGGTGTTCCCTGGCGACCTGCAGGGCTTCGTCCACGGTCTGATGAGTAACCGGGACGAGTTTCAGGTCATCGGTGAGGATCAACTTCACGTCGAAGGCGAGCCCAATGCCGCGGCTCAGGTTGAGTTTGGCGCTGCCGAAGTTGTTGCGAGCGACGAGCAGGCGTTGTTTTTCATTTTCGAGTTGCACCTTCGCGCGGGTGACGTCCAACTGGGTGGCCATGCCGACGGATTTGCGCTCCGCGGCCAGGCGCAACAATTGATGGTTCAGCTTGACGTCGGCCATGCGGGCCAGGACGGATTTTTGGACCCGTAAGGCTTCCAGATACGCCAATGCGACCGTGGCCATGGTGTCCAGTTTTTGGGTTTCCGAGTCCAGACCGGCCACTTCGACGTTCGCGCGGGCCGCACGCCATCTCTGGATCAGACTCAGGCTGAAGAGATTCTGGTTCAGCGTGACGCGGCCTTCGTAGAAGTCGCGGGGAACAGTGCCTCCCCTTCCGCCAAAGGAGCCCAGGAACAACCGCCTTCTCGCTCCGCTGACCCGGGCGGACAGGTTCGGCAGCAAGGCGCCACGCTGGGTGAAGGCTTGCTCTTCCGCCTGCGTCACGCGCTCTTGAAAGATCCGCACCGTGGGATTGTTATCGACGGACGCCTGCATGGCGTCGCGCATACTCAACCGGAGTTCGGGCAGGTGTCCACGGAAAACAGTATCATCGCGAGCATCCTGAGCCCAGGTGAAGCTCGCCGTTCCCAAGAAACAGACGATGCCGGTGAAGATGGTGACGATCATGACGGCCTCTTGTAATGTGTTGCTGTGCAAAAAACCAGGTGAAACATCATGCTCTTCTCGATCACGTCTCGCGGACTTCCGGACCCACGAATGTTTCCGGCGACGCGCTCCGTCTTTTGAGTGTCCGGCCCATCATAAGGCTGAAGATCGCGGGGACCAGGAGGAGCGTAAACATGGTCGAGAGCATCAGTCCGCCGAGCACCACGCTGCCGATGCCCCGGTACAATTCCGATCCGGCGCCCGAGGCCAGGACCAGCGGCAGGAGGCCGAAGGTCGTGGTCAGCATGCTCATCATGATGGGCCTGACCCGGGATCGCACGGATTCGGCGATGGCTTGACGGGCCGGCATGCCGCTCTCCACCCGGTCTTCGGCGGACGCCCACAAGTTGAGCCGTTGCGGGTCCATAAAGTTCAGGGCCTGGTGGACCACCAGAATGGCGTTGTTGACCACCACGCCGATCAGGATGATAAACCCCAACATGGTCAGGACGTCCATGGGTTGATGGGCGATCAGGCGGTCGACGACGGACAGCCCGAGCAGACCACCGGCCGCGGCCAACGGCACGCTGAAGATAATAACAAACGGATACAGGAAACTTTCAAACAACGCGGCCATGAGCAAATAGGTAATGAGCAGGGCCATGAGCAAATTGTATTTCAGGGCGTCATAGGTTTTCGTGAGGTCGTCCGCCGTGCCTGCCAGGTGAATGCCGTACAGCCGCCCGAGGCTCCCCTCTTCTTCGATCGGACGGACGACCTGCTGCTGGATCATGTTCATGGCCGTCTCCAACGGGATCCGGCTCGGCGGAATGACCTGGATGGTGATGGCCCGCTCCCGTTCGATGTGGTTGATCTGTTCGGGTCCCGCCACGAGCGTGATATCGGCAATGTCGCCCACCGTGGTGAGCCGGCCGCCCGGGGTAAAGATGGGCAGGTTCCCCAGGTCTTGCGTTCGGCCGGCGTATCGGTCGATGCCCCGGATCGTGAGATCGATTTCGTCTCCTTCAAACTGATAGTCGCTCGCCTTGGCCCCGTCCACCAGGGCGTCGATCGTGAAGCCGAGTTCCTGATTGGTCATTTGCACGTCGGCGGCCCGGTCCCGCTTCAGATGGATCTGCACTTCGGGGCTGCCCAGGTCCAGGCTCGGCTTCGGACGAACCTGTGAGCCCGGCAGGATTTGTTGAATCTGTCCGAAGATCCGTCCGCCCAGGGCCAGGAGCTTGCCGAGGTCCGGTCCGGTAATTTCGATGTCGATGTTCCGCCCATCGCCCAACCCCTGTTGAAACAGACTGCTTTGGGTGACGATCCCAATGATTCCGGGGAGATCGGCCATGGCCCGGCGAAACACCGGGATCAGGTCGCGGATTTCCGCGTCGTCGTTGGTGCGGCCGCCCATGAATACGCCGCGCCCACGCGCCACGTAGAAGAAATTGCGGATGCTGGGGCCATCCAGCGCGGCTTCCTCCGGGGATCCGGGCTCGGCGTCCCAATGGGGAGTAAGGACGTGTTCGATGGACTCTCCCAACCGAACGTACTTCTCCGTGTTGTAGCCGGGCGGGGGCAGGACAATGCCGAAGATCAGATTGCGATTCCCGCTGGGCAGGTATTCGGCTTTCGGCAGGAACAGCGTGATGACGCCGATGGCGAACGCCGTGAGTCCGCAGACGATAGCCACGCGCCAGCCGACACTCCCGCACATCCAATACACGAAATCGCCGATTCGGTCGGCGGTCTTCCTTTTCCGGACGGCCTTATGGCGCCCGGACTCGCTCGCGTCATCCTCGGGGACCGGCGAGCGCAAGGAGGCGCGGCGCCGGCCACGGTTCGTGGTCGTCAGAATGCGCGCGGACAGGCAAGGGATCACGGTAATGGAAACCAGGAGGCTCAGCCCGACTCCGGCGCTGATGGCAATGGCGATGTCCCGAAAGAGTTGTCCCGCCTGTTCCTCGATGAACACGATGGGCACGAAGACCGCAATGGTCGTCAGGGTGCTGGCCAGCACCGCGCCCCAGACTTCCGAGGTGCCGTCATAGGCGGCCTGCCACAGCGATTTGCCAGCCTCCCGGTGTCGATAGATGTTTTCCAGGACGACGATGGAATTGTCGACCAGCATGCCCCCGGCCAGCGTCATGCCGGCCAGACTGATCACGTTCACGTTCCGGTCCAGCACCCACAAGGCGATGAAGGTGCCCATGATGCTGACGGGAATGGCCAAGCCGACCACGAAGGTCGTGCTGGCCGTGCGGAGGAACAGGAAGAGAATCGTCACGGCGAGGATGCCGCCGATAACCAGGTTTTTTTGAACCAGGTTGATGGAGCTGTAGATGTAGTCCGTTTCGTCGTAGACCTGAAACAGTTGAAAGCCCCGTCGTTGGAGAATCTCGTCGTTCAATTCCTCAACAGCGTCCCGCAGGTGCTGCATCGTGTCCAGGGTATTGGCCCCGGTCTCGCGGATGGCATTCACGGCAATCGAATTGCGCCCCATTTCCCGCACCACGTGTTGCGGCTCCTGATACGCGACGCTGACGGCGGCCACGTCCCGCACGTACACCGGCGCGCCGTCCCGTCTGGCAATAATGACGTTCGCCACGTCGTCCGGGCTTTGATATTCGCCGGTGGTTCTAACGACGTACGCCCGTTTGCCTTCATCGAAATCACCCGCGCTGTAATCACGATTTTCCCGGTCCAGCGCCTGCGCCAGATCCAGGACCGTCAGGGAACGGATGGCCAGTTTCAAGGGGTCCACGAGCACGCGCAGTTCCCGTTTGCGGCCCCCGTACACGTTTGACGCGGCCACGCCCGGAATGCGCTCGAACCGCGCCTTGATGACGTCTTCCGCAAAATCCCGCAGGGTGTCGATTTCGACGGGGTTCCCTTCCAACGGCTCGAAAATAAACCACCCCATGGCCCGGCCGTTTGAATTGGCGCTGCTGATCACGGGTTCATCGACTTCGTCGGGATATTCCTTGACCTGGTTGAGCCGGTTGGAGACGCGAAGGAGCGCCGTGTCGGTATTGGTTCCGGCGGGAAACCGAAGAATGATTTCACCGGAGTCGTAGGCACTCTCGCCGAACATTTTCTCCAGCCCCTCCACTCCCTTCAGTTGCTCCTCCTGTTTGTCCACGATTTCGCGTTCGACTTCCTTGGGGCTGGCCCCCTGCCACCGCGTCGCAATCGTGATCTCGGGTTTGGATACGTCGGGCGTGAGCTGAATGGGAAGCTTCATGAGCGAGACGAGCCCGAAGAGGACCATGAGAATCACGACCACGGCCGTGGTAACCGGGTATCGGATGGCGAATTGAATGACGTTCATGGGTTGTTGCCGGGAGCCTCTGCAGGAGGGTCCAACACACGCACGGGTTGGCCGGGGAACAGGCGTTCGTTGCCCTCCACCACGACGGTCATGCCTTCCCGGACCGGCCCTTCGACTTCAACAAGATCTTCGACGTGCAGGATGGCGGTCACCGGGATCTGCTCGACGACCCCCTCGTTCACCCGGAACACGAATTGCTTGCCCCCCCGGAGGACCAGGGCGTCCTTCGGCACCACGATCCCCTGGTGGGGCCGGTCGACCCGGAACGTGACGCGCGACACCATCCCGCTCTTGATCGCCAAAGCGGGATTCGGAATCTCCACCTTGACCGGAAACGTTCTCGCGACCCGATCGGCTTGAGCGATCAGCGAGAGCACGCTGCCCTGTGCCTCGAACTCCGGCAGCCCGTCGAAGGTCGCGGTGACGGGGTCACGGACGCGAATATGGCTCACGTAGCGTTCCGGAAGAGGAACTTCGACTTGCACGCGCGACAGATCGACCATTTCGACAATTGCTCCGCCTTCTTCCACCCACTGTCCGATCTCGGTAAACTCCTGCGTGATCCATCCGTCGAACGGCGCGACGATGCGGGACTTGTTCAGGGAGTCCCGGACCTGCCGGATGTCGGCCTTCAACTGAGACTGGTGTTCTTTCAGCGCCGCTTCTTCGGCCACGGCGTCATCGAAATCTTTCTGTGTGACGAGTTCCTGCTTGAAGAGGACGCGAACCCGTTTCAGGTCCCGGTTGGCCCGTTGATAGCGAGCCGTGGACTCCCGATACGTGGCCAAGGCCGAATCGAGCCGGATCTGCAACGTCTCCGTGCGCAACCGCGCCAGAAGTTGCCCTCGCGCGACCTTCATGCCTTCTTCCGCGGGAAAGGCCCGGACCAATCCTTCGACTTCACTGGCCACGACGCTCCGTTTCCACGGTTCGACGGTGCCGACCAGGGTGACGGCTTGCATCACTTCCCGTTGAAGAACCGGGGCGACGCGCACCGGCGACGGCGGCGGACTCTGGGGAGGAGGGGCGGCTTGTTGTTCGTTACAGGCCTGGAGTGCGATCACGCACGGGAATACGAGAAGAAGCCGGCGGGCCGTGCGAAACCATTGCGGACATGAATGCAGGATCGTCATAACGACAACCGTCAATGAAGCCGGCGAGCGCCGGAGGCCGGCCGGTCCCGTTCGAGGACTGCATACCCGCTGGATGTTCGTTGGAGCCAAGGTGACATAGAGTCATCATATCAGTCATGGATAAAGATCATGAATGGATGAACATATTCTAATATACGTGAATCTGTTTACACAAATGAACGGGCGCTTACGCATCGTTGATGCGGAACGGCCCGTTCAGCCCGCCGCGCGGAGGGGGCGTTCCTATGAAGCCGCGCGGGCGTCCAAAGCCGGGCGGTCCCTGCGTGCCAGGGTTTCCACGATGAGATAGACGCATGGCACGATGACGAGAATAATCACCGTCCCGAACAGGATACCGAAGCCCAGCGAGATGGCCATGGGAATGAGAAACCGGGCCTGCAACGCGGTCTCAAAAATCATCGGGGCCAACCCGAAGAAGGTGGTCAACGAGGTCAGGACAATGGGGCGAAACCGGTTCATCGCTCCTTGAATCACCGCGTCATGGAGGGAACCCTGCTGCTCGTCGCGAAGCCGATTCGTGGCGGCGATCAGGACCAATGAATCATTCACCACCACGCCGGCCAGGGCCACGATGCCGAACAGACTGATCAAACTCAGTCCATACCCCAAAAGCAGGTGGCCGCCCACTGCGCCGATGATACTGAAGGGAATACAGAGCATCACGATCAGCGGTTGCACGTAACTCCTGAAGGGAATGGCCAGTAACGCATAAATCAGCAACAGCCCCAAGGCAAACCCGGTGCCCAAGGCAGACAGCGAGGCCTGTTGTTCCGCCAATTGGCCTTCCACGGAATACGTGAGGCCCGGGTATTTCCTCATCAGCGCTTCCAACTCATTAGCGGTCACTTCCGCCATGACGCTGTTGGCATTGGCGATCTGATCATCGATGTCGGCCGTCACCGCGGCGATGCGACGCCCTTCGCGTCGCTTGATTTCCGTATAGGCGCGGCCCGATTCAATCTCCGCGGCCTCGGCCAGGGGAATTTCGCCTCCTTGCTCGGTGAGCAGGATCAGGTGTTCGACCGTGAACGCGGACCGGCGTTCGTCTTCGGGCAGCCGCACCATGACCTTGACTTCATCGCGGCCGCGCTGTTGACGCAGGGCTTCCACGCCATAAAAGGCTCCGCGCACCTGCCGGGCCACGTCCGTCGCATTGAGGTCCAGACTGAGAGCCTCGGGCTTGATTCGAAAGTTCCATTGCGGTTTGCCCAATGAGACGCCGTCGTCGATATCCGTCACCCCCGCGTACCCTGACAGCGCCCCGGCCAATTCCTGGGCGGCGGTTTCGAGAATCGTCCGGGAACGATGGGCCAGTTGGATATCAATCGGAAGCTCACCGGTCGGCCCTATTTCCGCTTTAAAGCCCAGGGATTCCAGGCCCGGGATCGTCCCGATGGCGGCCCGCCAGGTCCTGGCAAAATCTGCTCCGCTGAAATCCCGTTGATCCGCAGGCGCGAGGAAGACCTGCGCCCCGATCGAGTGGCTGCCGGTCGGCCCCGAAGCAGCCTGCGGTCCCCGTTGCATCAACGCTGCGCCGATTTGGGCGTAGATGCCTCGCAACGCGGCCTCGCCCTTGAGTTGGCCAATCGCGGTATTGGCGGAATCCACCAAGCGACGCAACACTTTCCGGGATTGTTCCATCGGCGTTCCATACGGAAGGATGGCTTGGGCCGTGACAATTTCAGAATCGATCGCCGGAAGAAAGCTGAACGGGATATGCCCGCCGGCTGCGATGCCCGCCGTCACGATCAACAAGGCCAACCCCACCGCCAGCGTCAACCAGCGATGGGCGATCGCCGTGCGGAGAAACGGTTGATAGCGTTCCCGGATGAAGGTGTGCAAGGCCCCGCTGAACCACAAGCGCGGGCGATCGAGCGTCTTCCAGATCCCCGACGGTTCCCGCGTATGGGCCAGGTGCGCGGGCAACACGAACAGGGACTCAATCAGCGACACCACAAACACCGCGACCACCACCGAGGGTATCTGCCGCAAAAAATTGCCAAGATCGCCCGGCACGAAAAACAAAGGCAGGAACGCGGCAATATTGGTCAGCACGGCAAACATGATGGGACCGGCGATTTCCCGGGCCCCGGCAACCGACGCCTGGAGAAACGGCAGCCCCTGTTCCCGTTTCTGATAAATGATTTCGCCCGCCACCACCGCGTCGTCCACGATGATGCCCAGCGTGATGATGAACGCAAACAGGGAAATCATGTTGATGGAGGCGCCGGTGAACGGAATGAAGAGAAACGATCCGATGACCGCGGTGGGGAGGCCGACCGTCACCCAAAACGCGAGCTTGAGATCCAGGAACAAGCCCAGGAGCAACAGGACCAGAGCCAAGCCCAGGAAGGCATTCTTCAACAACAGGTTCAGCCGGTCCCGGTAAATCTCGGACCGGTCGTTCCACGCTGCCAAGCCGATGCCGTCAGGCAATTCCGTTCGCAGTTCCTCCAAATACGCATACACATTCGCGGCAACGGACTGGGGTGTTTCCATGCCGACCCGGAACACTTCGACCTGGATCGCCCGCTGACCGTTAAAGTAGGTTTCCTGGTCAACCTCCTCAAATCCGTCGTGGATTGTCGCCAGATCGCCCACGGTGATGGTGGCCCCATCCGGCGTCGAGGTAACGGGAATTTCCGCGTATTCCCGGCCGAAATCACGCCGCTCCTGTGTCCGCAACAGCACTTCGCCGCTGGGAGTCTTCACCCCGCCCCCCGGCAGTTCAATGGCGGCTTTCCCGATCTCCCCGGCAATCCGGTTGAGGGTCAGGCCGTAGGCCCGCAGATGCCGTTGGGGCACTTCAATGGAAATTTCCCGGGGACGGGCCAACCCCAATTCCACAAGCGTGATCCCCGGTCGTTGCAACAAGTCGTCGCGCACGCGTTCGGCCACGTCACGCAAGACCTGCTCTTCCTGGTCGCCGTGCACCATGATGGTCACGACCTGATTCCGGACTTCCATCAGATTGATAATGGGTTTTTCCGCCAATTCCGGAAACGACTGAATGCCGTCGATCTCGTTCGAGACGTCCTGCAGGACGTTGTCGGCGTTGACCCCGTCGAGCAACTCGATCTTCACCTTGGCCCGGCCTTCGGAAGCCGTGGAGGTGACTTGCTTCACCTCGTCCAGCCCTCGCACGGTGTCTTCAATAGACAGGATAATCCCTTGCTCGACTTCTTCCGGGCTGGCGCCGGGATAGGCCACGGTGACGTGAATCAGATCGACTGTGAACTCCGGAAAGACTTCCTGCTTGAGGTTCGTCGAGATGACCAACCCTCCGATAATGAAAATCAGCATGACGAGATTGGCCGCCACCGTGTGGTGGGCCATCCATGCGATGGGTCCGGAACGCGGGGAGGTGTGGTCAGGAGGCGCCATCAACCGGGTTACTCACCTGCAAAGGAACATTCAACGACACTGGTTATGGCAATGGATCGGGAGGGGTTTGCGACCCGGCCGGAGATGGGAGTGTCTGGGTGCCGTCGGGGGGCGCGTTGCCGGTTTTTCCGTTGGCGCCGCCACCTGAAACCCCGCCTGAGACGATAAAGGCCATGATATCCGCGCTGTCGGCGTGGAGTGGACGGATTTGACTGCGCGGCACGATCAGCAGGTTGCCCGCAAAGTTGTAGGATTGCGGAAAGTACACGGCGACCCGGTCTTCCAACCCCAACAGGTCCAGGTTCCGGCGCGTGACGAACCCGATCGCTTCCGCGTGCCCGCCCGGGGTCAGCGTGACGAGGACGGGTTGATCGAAACGCTTTTTTTCGCCCATGAACGCTTCGATGAGATCTTTGAGCGACGTGTAGACCAATTTGACAAAGGGCGTGCGGGTCAGGATTTTTTCCAGGGACCCCAGGGCCCCGCGGAAGAAGACGTTCGAGGCCAGACGGCCGATCAGCACCAGCATGCCGATGGTGAGAATGAACCCGATCCCCGGAATGGGGATATTCAGCCAGCCGTCGATGAAATTGAACACGAGGAAGACGACGTAGATGGTGACGGCCACCGGGACCACGAGAAACAGGCCTTCCAGAAAATTTCGCGCCAATTCCTGCATGTCCCAGCGCTTGGGAATGGCCTCATCTTTGAGGGACTTGAGCATTGCTTTCCAATCAGAACTCATGGGGCCTGCCTCCGGATTCATCGCTCACTGTGCTGACTCTAACCGGAGAGAAGGGCTTGAGACAAGGCTTCGCGGGGAGGAAAAGTCTCGCTTGCCGGCTTCTCGCGTCAATTTGACACTCGATGGAAGAACTCGTAAAAGGGAATAGTCCGTCGTCGATGATGACAAAAGAAGAACGCAACCTGAGAGACGACACAGAAAGGCGTACGTTGTGGCAGACGAAGCCTCACCACGGAAACCGTCCTCCAGATCAAAAGGTCCTCTCGAAACCGAAATCCTGACGGTTCACGTTGAGCGTGAAGGCCGGCAGGTCAGTGCCAAATGGGGGCTGAATCCGAGATTGAAAGAGGAATTGACTCCCGAGGAATGGAAAGAGGTGACGGACATTATGGGAAAAGTCACCGACATCGTGGGAAAACGGTTTTCGGAAATCCTGGCGCAAGGGCCGACGGAAACCGGCGGCACCGCGTAAGCGCGCGCGGGTCCTCTGGCCCGGCATGGGCGTCACCCCCTACAAATGCGGATTGACCGGCAAGGCCAGGGTGAAGTAGCGGCCCTTGTCCTCCATCAGAATGCGTTTGGCCGTGAGCGTGGAAACCGCGTCTTCGATGGAACCCGTCAGGGTTGAGGCCGCGGGATCACCGGCTCCCGCCCGCCGGATCTGCTCGAGCGTTTTCGGGGTCTCATTGCAGGACTCGATGACCAGCGACAGCGGCCAATCAAACCGTTCGCTCGTGGGCTGATCGGTTCGGCCATCGTAGACCGTCACGTAACTCATGGCCTTGGCATAGAACAGAAACGGGCGATCCTGCGAGAAATACCGGGCGCGCCATTCCTGCACGAGGGCGCACAACTGTTCGTAGAGGGCCGGGTCCACCTGCCAGTCGATCTCGTATTCGAAATCATACGCAATCCGATTCAGGTCCACCTTGCTGGCGTCGTACACGTATTCATACGCCGCGCCCGGTCCGGTAATACGCACGCCGTAGGCTTCGGGGCGCGTGAAATACGGGCTGAATCGTTCCAGCCACAGTTTGCCGGTGCTTTCCGGGGGCTGGAGATGAAACAGTGAGGGAATGAGCGCAATCTGGCGCTTGTAGTCCGCGTTGGTTTCCTGGGGAAAGCCCAGCAGGATGTTCCAGTTGATGTCCAGGTTGTAATACCGGCTCCATTTCAGGCATTGGATGTTCTGAAGTGGACTGACGCCTTTATCCATTTCCTTGAGTTGCGCGGCGCTCAGGCTTTCAATGCCCGGTTGCATGCACTTCACCCCGCCCTGGGCCAGGGTCTGAATCTGTTGCTTGGTCAGGTTGGCCTTGGTTTCCATGAACACGTCCAGGTCATAGTGGCCGGCGGCGAATCGACCGAACAGGGCGTCGATGTATTTCAGGTCGATGATGTTGTCGACCAGCCGGAAGCGCGTGGTGTTGTAGCGATTGGAAAGCCCGTCCATTTCCCGGGCCACCTGATCGGAAGATTTGGCGCGAAACGTCATGGCCTGCGCGTTCAGTCCGCAAAACGTGCAATGATGTTTTTCGCCCCACCAGCACCCGCGTGACCCTTCGTAGAGCAGAATCCGGTTGAGCCCGGTCGATCCCTGCCCCTCCAGTTCGCGCACCATGGCAAAGTAGTCATCGTAATCCGGCGGGCCGATCTCGGAAAAATGGGAGAAGAGGGCCGTGTTGGGTTGGAACTGAATCGCTCCGTTTTTGCGATAGGCCACCCCGGCGGGGAAGGCGTCTTCCTGCCCGCGAAGCACGTTTTTTACCAACGCGGGAAACACGGCTTCGCCCTCGCCGACCACCACGTAATCGATCCACGGAAACGCCCGGAACTGTTCCAGGCCCATCTCCCCGTCGAAGTTGGCCCCGCCGAAGACGATGCGCACCGCGGGATACAGATCCTTAATCAATTTGGCCAGGGTCAGGCTCGCCACGTTCTGATCGAAGGTGGACGTGAACCCCACGACCTTGAATTGCGCCCAGTCGTAAGAGGTCAGCAGTTCGGTGAGAAATTGCGGGGCGATGGTGCGGCAGATCTCTTCCAGATACCCCGTGGAACATCCGGCCTCCCGAGCCGTGCTTTCGAACACCGGCTTGAACACGTCGGGATACCGGGCATGCTTCGGGTTGTCCCGGAAGAGAATCGACGAGAACAACCACTCGCCGATCATGCCGCGTTTTTCACACAACACGTCGTAGAGCGGGATACCGATGCGGTGGGCAAACAGCAGATTGAAATGATGACTCCTGGACCCGATACCGTGGTTCTGCAACACCCGGGACAGCGTGCCGAGTTGAATGGACGGGAATTTGGAATACCCGAACGGCATGGTGACCAGGGCCACCTGCGGGAGGCCGTCCGGATCGACCCAGGGTTCTTCCGCGACCGCAGGGCCGGCTTGAGCGGACGGCTCAATCGTGATGAGGGAGTCAGCCATGACTCGCGAAGACCCGGTCGGCCTTGGCCGCCAGATAAAAATCGCTTTCCGTGAGCCCGTGAATTTTGTGCGTCCAGATTTCCACTTTGCACCGGCCCCACGCCAGGTACAGGTCGGGATGGTGCCCTTCCGTCTCGGCGATCGCGCCAACCTTGTTCACAAAGTCCAGGGCTTCGGCAAAATCCTTGAATTCGTACAGGCGCTCGATATGCCCGTCGGCATTCAACGCCCATCCCTGATCCAACTGGCCCAACAACTCCTGCGCCTTCGCCGGTTCCAGCGACGGCACCCCCCCGCGACACGGCACGCATTGCTTATCAGCCAAACTCATGAGAGTCCTCCTCCTGTCTCGTTCTCCCTAGTTTCCTCTCCCTCGATGGGAGAGGATTAAGGTGAGGGTGAACATCACAAAGAATTATAGACTCCAAAATGGCAGGGCACAAATGGAGTTGCTTCAAAGATTCTCTTGGTTTTTGGGCGCCAAAGACGGATAATCTCAGGGACTTTGAGTGCCAAGAGGAGGGAATCCGGGTCTTGGTAATGCTGACGTGAGAAAGCAAACGGCTAAATCTCCGCGTTGCATTGTGATCGCGGGACCCAATGGTGCGGGCAAGACCACCTTTGCAAAAGAATTTCTCCCTAAGGAAGCAGGTGTGGTTCACTTCGTAAACGTTGACCTCATTGCAAGTGGCCTTTCGCCGCTCGATCCCGGCTTGGCCGGACGAATGGCGGGTCGACTCGTGCTACAAGAACTGGATCGTCTCGCGCATGGACGGAAGGACTTTGCCTTTGAAAGCACGTTGAGTGGGCTGACTTACATGCAACGGCTCAAGAATTTGAAATTGGCAGGCTATCGCATCGAAATAATTTTTCTTTGGCTTCCTTCACCGCACGTTGCTCTCCGAAGGATTGCAATGCGTGTGCGACAGGGTGGTCATGATGTTCCCCGCCATGAGGTGTTACGGCGTTTTGATCGAGGCTGGAAAAATTTTCACGTCGCCTATCGCCCATTAGCCGATACGTGGACAGTGTATGACAATTCCGGGGAAATCCCTCGGCTCTTAGAGGAGGGTCCATGAAATCGAAGAAGGCCCAAAAAGAGACTCAAGCGTTGTCCCGTAGTGTGGGCCGTGCCTTGCGTCGGGCCGCGAAAGTTGCCCGGAAAACCGCGCGTATGCATAACACCCCGATCTGTGTTTGGAAGGATGGCAAAGCCGTACTCATAAAACCCTGATCGTTCCTTTACTCCAAGGAGGTGTCACATGGGACCGACCAAAGCCATTATGAAGGATGGAGCCCTCTATGATGCCAGGACCGGGAAGTTGATCAAGGATGGGCTCACGACCCATGAAGCGATTCGGGACTACGTCGATCACCATTACATTGCCCTCCCGGTTGTGAACAAAGAGTGCCAACCCTGGTTGCTCGACGGTGACCCCGTCTATTGCTTGCGGGGGACGCGGTACGAAAACCTCAAGGATGAAGTCCTGCACCTGGCGCGCTGCCCGGATTGTGGCGGGATGGGGATTCGCGATGATGAGCCCATGGTCGAATCCGATTGCATCCGCTGCGTGACCTGCGGCCACGAATTCGACACCCGCCTGGAAATGATGGAGAGTTAGGGGCATTCGTGTCTCCAGAGACCGTGGCTTTCTTCCTGCACTACTCAGGATTCGTGCCCAAGCAGCACGCCCCGAGGTTTTTCGCTGAAATAGCTGACACGAGCACTGAAATAGTGTACACTGACAAAGTGTAATCCTGTTAGTCTGAGTGAGGGAGGAGATCATGAAAAACATTACCCTAAGCGCCGATGAGAACCTGATTCAAGCGGCACGTCGCCGTGCCATGGAAGAACGCACGACCTTGAACGAACAATTTCGGTTGTGGCTCAAGCACTACGTCGGGCGGGAACAGCAGGTGGCTCGGGCCATGCGAACCATCCGTGAACTGCAAGGCAAATTGCGCGTCGGCCGCAAGTTGACACGTGAAGAGATGAATGAGCGCTGAAAGTTTCATCGACACAAACATCTTTGTGTATCAGCTTGAGCGCCTTGATGCTCGTAAAGCCGGGATTGCAGATGAATTGATTAAACACGGGCTTGCCACTCAAACGGCGTGTATCAGCTTTCAGGTCGTCCAAGAGTGCCTCAATACGGCGATCCGCAAGGCTGAAGTACCATTGACCGAAGATGAGATGCGAAAATACGTGGACGATGTGCTTGTGCCACTGTACAGTGTTCAATCCAGTATTCGCCTCTATCAAGCGTCACTGGACATCCGGTCCCGTTACCGTTTCAGCTTCTATGATTCTCTCATCGTCGCCGCCGCGCTTGAAGCGGGCTGTCACACCCTCTACAGTGAAGACCTGAAGCATGGCCAACAGATTGAAGGCCTAACCGTCACAAATCCATTTAAGGATACGAGCAGAGCCGTCGCGAAGAATGGGAATAAAAGACGGTCGTGAAACTCTCAAGCGCACGGACGATAAGCGCGTCAACGGGCCTGCCAGCCTGTGGCTAGTAGGGACAACCCCCCGTGGTTGTCCCTGATGAAGCGAACCCGCCGACAGTGTTAATTGGAAGGTTTGTCCACGCGGACGGTTACGATGTCCGTGTCATAGTATTGTTGGTGCCGGACCGAGGACGCGAGGTGCCGCAGGAGCCGGAGCGACACTTCCCGCTCGATCTCGATCAACTCCCTCGTGGCGCGCGTGCTGAGCAGCGCGAGCCGGTCCTGAAGATTGTCCTCGCCGGGAGCGGCCATGAACTCGATGTGCGCCACGCCGTCTTCCTCGTACGCGACCAGCAACAGGCGCCGTTGCGCGCGCTCGGCTTCGTCCTTATCCTGGAGCAGCGTCAGCAATCCCTCCTCGCCCACGGCGTCGAGGCGGTCGGCCATTGCTGCGTCCCACCCCCTGCGGGCGGCGAAGGCGCGCAGAAACTCGCTGATCTGCGGCAGAGCCGACAGGTCGAACGCCACCTGAATCCGGCTGCGGCGAGACCCCGTCAGTTCCACGAACAGGGTCATCAGCATCGCCGTGAGCCCGCCGGCCGTCATGCCGTTCTGGAGCAGCCCGCCGGCGAACTCGGAAAAGTATTCGGGGAAGATCACGCCGTTCTGGAAGCCGACGCCGACCCAGAACGAGACGCCGGTGACCAGCCCCTTTCGATAGTCGATCCCGTCCTGGAAGACCACCTGCATGCCGACGACGAAGAGCATCGACAGCAACACGGTGAGATAGGCCGCGGCCACCGGACCCGGGATGGCCAGGACCACGGCGAGCGCCTTGGGAAAGAACGCCAGTGCAATGAACGTGATCCCCACGGCAACGCCCACGCGACGGGCGCCGACGCCGGTGAGTTCGGCCACGGACACGCTCGTGGAATAGGTCGTATTCGGTACGGTCCCCGCGAGACCGGACAACAGGTTGCCCACGCCGTCCGCGGCCACGGCGCCCTGCACCGCGCGGAAATCCACGGCACGGGGACGGCGCCAGGATACGCGCTGAATGGCGATGCAATCGCCCACCGTTTCAATCGCGCCCACCAGCGTCACGAACACGAACGCCGGCAGCAGCCCCCAGAACACCGGCCCGAACGCCAGATCAAAACCCGGCCATGCGCCGTCCGGGAGACCGATCCATGACGCCGCGGCCACGCGGTCCACGTCGTAGAGACCAAAGCCCGCCGCCACGACCGACCCGGCGCCCACGCCGATAACCGGCGCCCAGAGGCGCAAGGTTCCTGTTGCTTTCAGCGCGATCCCGACAATCACGAGCATCGTGGTAAGGGCGCTGATCGGCGCGGCCTGCGCGGAGACGCCGTCCGGGACTTCTGTCAGCATGCCGAAGATGATCGGCATCACCGTGACCGCCACCAGCATGATGACCGTGCCGGCCACCGCCGGGGTGAGAATCCGCCTGAACAGCGAGAGCCACGTGGAAAACACGAACTGGAAGAGCGCGGAGATGACGACCAGGGTGGCGAGCATCGCCGGCCCACCCTCGGCGACCGCCGCGACGCAGACCGCGATGAAGGCCCCGGAGGTGCCCATCAGCAGGACGTACCCCGCGCCGACCCGGCCGAACCGGACCGCCTGGATCGTCGTGGTGACCCCGCTGACCAGGATTGCGGCAAACACGGCCCATGACAGAAAGGCCTCGCTCCCGCCCGCCGCGCGAATCACGATCGCCGGGGTCAGGACAATGCCCGCGACGCAGAGCACCACCAGTTGCAGCCCAAGCCCGAAGGCCAGCGGCACCGGCGGTGCTTCATCCGGCTGGTAGCGAATGCCCTTGCGCAGGCCAGCCTCGTCGGCAGTCATGGCAAAACTCCCGGTTCCCTGCTGTCATTCTTTCAACGAAAAAGGCCTCTGGATCAACGAGTCCAGAGGCCTTTATGGTGGAGGTGAGGGGACGGATGTTCCATGCTTTTCAGCGTGGTCCGGACTATGCCTTCATCCACGTGGGATGCGGGGCGTGTTAGCATCTGCGGATGCTCCGAGTGCCCGCTCATCTTGCGACCAGCGAGTCTCTGAGTCTCTACAGGGCCTGAAGGGTTGGCCTCCTCAGACCCCTCGGCGTTGCCATGGCCCATTTTTATGGGCGGTAGGGTTCACCGAATGAGCCCCGTTATGCACCCGGGGATTGCTCCCCGGGGCGACCATTTCTTGATCGAACCCCTGTCCGAAGATATTCAGCACAACGGTCCTACGTGCGTAGTCAATGTTTTAAGATTCGCAACCGCCCACGCCCACTGACCGGCTTAGAGCGTTCGCTAGCCCAGAAAAGTCTCATCCGCCGTTGCTGAGCACCAACATTGGACCAGCCTGCTGAAGTAGCGCCTCATCCATGCCCGCAGACAAAGAATGGGGAGACGTCGCAGTCGCGTTTACGCTGCGAGAGCCAATTCTTGGTTGGCAATTATAGGTTTCCCGAAGGTTTAACGAGACTCCGAGAGCTCGACACGCACCGTTGACCTCCTGATCCCCGTCGAAGCCAGTCACCCCCTTTGTGTTGAGTTGGCCCATTGCTCACGTGTGTCCCTTACTATAGCGTAACCGTGAATCGATTGCTAGGTGAGGGATTTGGAGAAAAGGCAGAAAAACTTACCCTACGTACTCGAAAATCCAGAAACCAATGACAGGCTCTTCTTGAAAAACGGCTTTCATAGAGCCATACTTGCCTCTATGGGCACTTCGGTCTACCAAGACATAAAGACCAATCTCCGCGCACTGTATTTGGAAGACCATCGCCCATGGCTGGTCGGCTTCAGCGGCGGCAAGGACAGTACGATGTTAGCGTCTTTATTGTTTGACGCAATTGTGTCTGTGTCGCCTGAGCAGCGAAAGAAGCCGGTCGCCGTTCTCTGTACGGACACTCGTGTGGAAATTCCCGCAATCGTCGAAATGGTAGAAAGTGCCTTGGCGGGGATGAACAAGTTTTCTAAGCAAAATCACTTAAATGTCGAAGTTCGTCTTCTCAAACCACCTCCTGAGCAGTCATTCTGGGTTAACATTATCGGTCGTGGCTATCCGCCGCCCAGGCGCAACTTTCGTTGGTGTACGCAACGTATGAAAATTGACCCCGTGACCGTATTCGTCAATCAGCGCCTCGGGCATTGGGGTGAAGCGATTTTGCATCTGGGAGCACGTAGAGAGGAAAGCTCGACCCGTGCGCAAACCATGGCTGGTCGCCAGACCCGAAATGGATTGCGTCGCCACCCGGACCTGCCGCGTGTTTGGGTGTCCAATCCCATAGAATTTCTGACCACTGAAGAAGTTTGGGCCTACTTGCTTCAACACCCCAATCCCTGGGGTGGGGACAACCGCACACTTTACAAGCTTTACGCTAATGCCTCCGGCGGTGAGTGCCCTATCCAGATTGATACCAGTACCCCGAGTTGCGGCAATTCTCGCTTTGGTTGCTGGACCTGCACAGTTGTTGATCGCGACAAGGCAAGCGAAGGCTTGCTGGCCGCGGGTGACGAACGCATGGAACACCTGCTCGGTTTTCGTGAAACACTTCTCGAATTTCGAGACCCCGTCAATGGAAGGCGCGACAATCGCCGAATGAACGGCAACGAAGGACCGGGTCCACTTACTATCGAAGGTCGTCGGGAACTCCTCAAACGTCTACTGAGGCTGCAGGAACATACTGGTCTCATGCTCATTTCTCCGGAAGAACTGCTATTGATTCAGCAGCTTTGGAAGGCTGCGCGTGACCCGGATGATGGAAGTGGAGTAGCCCGTATCGTTAACAGACAACGAGGTCTTTTGATGAACACGAACCTTAATGAATTGAACCGCACACGCCAATTAGAGGAAAAAATTGCGCAGCAGTACGGCCTACGAGTCGACACGCTACGCCGGCTGCTCGCTAAAGTCGAAGAATACAGCGAGAGTCACCGCGCCGTTGGCTTGCCAGACGATTTACTTAATATTTTGAGGGATGACTTGGAAACGCAGACGACAGGAGCTAAGGACTGACAATGCCGGAAGTTTATGTCGATTCTTTGACTATCAAGAATTTCGGCCCTTTTTACAATGAACATAACTTCAAGTTTAGTAACCTTGATGGCCGTTGTGGCATTTTGGTTGGTGGAAAGAACGGCGCGGGGAAAACACACCTCCTGCGCGCGCTCTATCTTGCGGTTGTCGGAGAAAGCGGAGTTGGTGATCTGAAGCAGGTTGAAACCGGATCAGACGCAACCCGATTCGCTTTTGACCAATCTCTTAACCGCCGCGCATCGGCTGAAGGACAAGATACGGTTTCTCTGAGGGCAACTATTTCGCAACGTGATGAAAAGAATGGCGGGAGCCGCACGGTTGAGTTCATTCGGGAAATTCGACATCGTCCAAATTCGCCCCCTGTTTGGCGCTCATATGCGGAACGGTCAGATACAAAGGGGGTAATCGAAGATGAGCAAGTGATTCAAAGGCTGCGTGACGCATTCCTTCCCAGGCATCTAGCACGTTTCTTCTTCTTTGATGCCGAACGGAGTCAGGGCATCAACTTAGGACACCAGGATATTGTGCAAGGAGTCACACGAATCTTGGGATTGTGGACGTATGCCGAGTTAGAAACGGACCTCCGCTTGCTTATCCAACAGAAGATCCCTCGTGTTTTTAGTGCGGCTACGGGGCCTGACCCAGAGACAAAACTGGCTGATTTGGCAGCCGACGTATTGCGTGTAGACGGGCACTTGAAGGCACGCCACCATGAACACAATTCACTTGAACGTGAGTTGCACGAAATTGAGGCTGAGTTGTTTGAGGTCGAAGACTCCCTTACGACACTGGGCGCCGTAGACCCTGAAGAACTCCAACAGGCACAAGAGAAGCGCAACAGCCTGACCAAGCAAAAAGCTGAGCTCGAGTCAACTCTACGTGGTGCATGGGAGGCGGCATTACCGCTCTCTTTGCTTGGTGGCTGCCGTCGTGAGTTATACGAATATCTGCTCGCGGAAGAACAACGTCGTGAATGGGAGAGTGCCAAGTCAACCGTTGAGCCCAAAATTCCTCAAGTCAAGGGCGATGTATTTGAGGACGTTCCCGACGCATACAAACTGCAGCCTAAAGTCGAGGCGTTTTATATGGAAAGACTTGTGGGCGCATTGCACCGGTTATTTCATCCTCCCCCAGAGGGCATTCCTAGTCACACTTTCGTAACCGACCGGAACGATACGAGCGCGCAAGTACGACAATGGCTTGAAACACCTGCCAGTTCTATGGGTGATTTAGCCACGTTGTGTGAGAAAATCGAACGAATGGATGCTGAACTCAGGGAACTCGACCAAAACCTCAGACAGATGCAGCAAAATACGGCCGCATTCAAACTTGGTGCCGAGTTACATCAGAAGCGTGGAGAACTTATCACAAGACGAAACCAAGTCAATAGACGGCTCGAAGAAGTTGGTGCTGACATTACCCGTTTAGACACGCAACTGGTGGAGCTCAAGCGCGAAGAGACGAATCAGCGTGAGATTGTGGAAAAAGCGAAGAAGGGAGAGAGCTTGGCGGCAATGGCTTCCTGTTATCGGGAGGCGGCCACCGAAATCCGAAACCAAGCGGCGATTCAATTGCGGAGACAAATTTCCGAACACGTAGGTGAGTTGTGGGTTGAAATCACCGAACGTCACCGAGAGTTTATAGGTATGGAGTTTGACAACCATTGGCAATGCCAGCTAGTTCGGCGAGACGGCAAAAAAGTTGGCTGGGATGAAACAAACACATCGGCTGGACAACGGCAGGTTCGTATGCTGGCATTTTACGAGGCATTACGCCGGCTGGCAAAACTCGTCCCGCCACTCGTGGTGGATACGCCCTTGGCCCGCCTTGACAAAGAAGTCAGGGCTAATGTTCTTAATAAGCTGTACCTCAGCGGCCATCAATCCATCATTCTGGCCACTAATTCGGAGATCGATCCCGAAAGCCCGCTGTTTGACCGACACCGTAGGCATCTCGCGCGTCTCTATACCTTGCACCCACACAACAGTCCAGACAGCATAAACTATGAAGTGAAGGTCACGGACAATTATTTCGGGCACGAGTTATAGACGAAGAGCCACTATGAAATTCGACACCAGTGCCGAAGCTCATAATTTCATTGATACGGTTCATCCTCGCGTAGGTGCGCGCAATCAGGCAGTGCTCGGACGGGCAGCTTTATTTCTCGCGCTGGGCGAGGGTGTCCCATCTGAATTTAAACCCAAAGATACCAAGGGCGTGACGCTTAACGATGAACAAGTGGTTGGGGAGGACTTGCGTGACGTTGTCCGTGCTGCGCTGAACTACCGTGCAGGTCGATCGCTTGATGAAAGTGGCTATCGGAAGGCATTTCGCCAGCACTTTGAATATGGCTGCCAGCGACTCAAGCAACTGTGGGAGGAAACAGAAAATGACCAAGCCAAGTTTATTTCGGCGTTACTGAAGCTTTCGGGCGATCTTGATTTCGGCACAGCGTCGAGACCAACAGTGCCAACTATGCAGATAGTTGACACCGAAGTGAAACTGAGGGTGCTAGCAGATCCTGATTCCTCACCCTGGTCTTTGAATGGTCCAGGCACGTCCAATGGCTTGCTTGTGATTTCAGGCCAACCAGGTTCTGGCAAGAGCCAGCTTGCGCTCGACCTATTAGCTCAACTTTCCAACCACGGTGTTCGCTTTGTGTTCTTCGATATGAAGGGTGAGCTTGAGGAAGACCCGAACAATCCTCAACAGCAGAGGAATAGATCTCGGTTTTTGGAACAGACGGGAGCACGTTATGTACGTCTCATTCGAGAAGGTCTGCCTATCAATCCGCTGCTGCATGATTCGAATCGAACTATCAATGCCCAGATTGCATATGAGATGGTCAACCTGATTCGGACATTTGCGCCCCAACTTGGTGCGAAACAAGCACACAATATTACAGAGGTTTATAAGGATCTTCCTAGGCCGGATTTTGCGTCCTTGGCGAATGGGTTGGCAGAAAACGGGGCGACTGGAGTGGACTTGGCTATAGCGGAGAAGATTGTGGATTTTAGTCTTTTCGCCAGCGCACAAACTGCCATCAGCCCTGAAGAATGGTTGAAAGGATCGGTTGTTGTCGACTTCAAGGAATTTGGGACAGATAGTGATACCAAGGCACTTGCCGCTGCGCTAATCCTTAACTTTCTCATTAAGAAGCTTGGTCAGCAGTTGGCTATAACAAATGATGTACAGCCTATCAAGATGGTGTTATTTGTGGATGAAGCTCATTTACTACTACCGAAAGAAAGCAAGGCTGGGCTTTTAAGCCAGCTAGCCCGTCAAGGGCGGTCATGGGGGTTCCCTGTCTGGCTTGCCTCACAGGATGCCGACAAGTTCCTCACCACTGGCACCAACGAGACCAATTTCGCTGAATTAGCCGAATGCGGGGTCCACTTCTCTCCTCAAACACTGAGCTCTACTGATCAAAGGCATATCCTTGGTGGCGTCGTTAACCAGACCCTCAATAGAGCTGAAGCTGTTTTGCGCCGACAAGGTAGGCCGCTGATAGGTATGGCACGGCAATTTTGGAAGGATGGAGGAAAGTAAGCAATGCCAAGCGTACAAAAAAAAGTGACCTATCTTGATCCGGTACCAGCTATGACCGTCGAGCAAGGCAACGAAACTTTTTACTTGTTTGCAATTCCCGGAAAGACATTGCTTAAAATTGCGTACACGTCAGAACGCACACAATACAATAGGACAGGCATACAGAGAGGCCTTCGCCCTGATAGACTTCGCGAAATTGGCAGATTTCTAAAAGCGAACGGATCGACGACTCCTCCACTTCTCCCCAACACCATAATTATTAGTCTCAGCAACAACAGCTACTATGAGAATGGGTGCATGTATATCTGCGACGAGCCGGCTGGGGAAGCTTTCGTCATTGATGGCCAACATCGTCTCTGGGCCTTCGGTGAAAAATACTCTGGAACGACAGACCTCAACGTTGTTGTCACTGCCTTCATCGACCTTGATGATGCCGGAAAAGCTCATATTTTCAGTTCAATCAATGCAAATCAGCGAAAGATAAATCCCTCACTAGTTTACGACCTTATACCAATGTTGCGTGACACGGAAACGGTCGCATTTGAAGACAAAAGATGCCAGGATTTGGTTGTGTTTCTTAATGAGGAGGCTTCTGATTCTCCATGGAAAGACAAAATTGGCATGGTGGGGAAAAGTGACCGTATTATCAGTCAATCTTCCTTCATTACGGCGCTGAAAAAACTTCTTAGGAAAGACCATCTCTTTTCAAGCACTGATCCTGATTTCTTCGAGGAACGGTTGCAACACGAAATCCTGCTCGAATACTTCAAGGCCGTACAACAAGAATATTCGGTTGAGTGGGACAACAAGGCATTCTTCCTCTGTAAGTACGTTGGGGTATCCGCAATCGTGAATTTGCTTGAAAGGATTATTGCTGATCTCAGGAAGAAAAACATCAAGGTCAGTGACAAAGATGGTTTGACAGTCCAACAAAACGATTTCGCACCCTACATTTCTAGGTTGCGAACGTTTTCTTTTAGCACAGCCGAACAGAAAGAAGAAGGGATTGCGTACGTAGGAGAAGGCGGAATAAATGAACTAACTAAACGAGTAATTGGGTGCGTGTTTGGTGGATAGTATGCCGACAGTTATTGATCCTGCTCCTGTCAAAATTGAAGACATGTTGCGTCATTCCTGGCTCGCGGAAGACCAAAAGGCTGCATTTTCAACATCTCCCTTTGTCCCCGCGATGCAATCTGTTTCCGATTATCTCAGCCCGTGGCTATCGCAAAATGGTTATGATGCAGCGCAAGTCAGAAATGGAATATCTCTTCAGGATGATCAGATAACAGTTTGCCTCATGAATCAAGCGCTTGAATTCCTAGAAAGGGCGTTCTGCAATTCAGTGGCCCACTACATTCTTGCACAGCAGGGAATGGAAACGTGGGCTCGGATCACAAACTACTACGCAAGCTTCTTCTCCATTCATAGTCTGTTATGCATACAAGGAAGGACAATCACTAGGCTGAATCTCAATAAGGAATTGAACGTCCAAATCGTCCCGCTTGATTTTCGCAACCATATCTTTGGTATCACGACAAGGCATCTCGGCAAGAATCCTCATCACGATACCCCGTGGAAGCGGTTTTACGAAATTTATGATAGGTATGCTGTATCCCATCCTGCATACGAACTTGTTTCACGGATGGCTTACATCACCGAACCCACGGACGAATCCATAGAAAGAAATGCACTCAATTACAGACCCTTTGAAGGATTCAAAGAGGTTCGTGATTTGATGCGACTCAGGGAATTCTCAAGCATCTTTGCGAGTTATGCATCCAACCTTGAAACGAAAGCATCATTGGAAGAATTTCTTGCTGATCTTAGAGGTTATGCAACAGACCCAGACTGTATGTATTTTGCTCGAGTATTGCTTAAGATTGCTCTGGCTGCTGATATTCTGTCTCCCATCCTTGGAGCTAGCGTTGTCTTGCAAAATGAATGGACAAAAATGAAACAAAAGTGGCAGGACTTCTTGAATGAGGTTTTCCCTAATACAAGTACGTGCTATTTGCTGAAATTCGTCCCCTTGTTAGGCTCAACGGCCTAACTCTCTCTTGTCTCGCCGTCATCGTTTTGACTCAATTGAAGTTGTTAGTGAAAATTTTGCACAGACGACTTTCTCTTCTCGTAAGGCCAATAAGCTTCCGAAGTCTATGCCGCGAGCGAACATTCATCCGATACTAGCCGCTTAAGGTGCTGACGGCCGTTTGGATAGCCTTCACTGTCGTGCTTATGTCTTTCTTGTCTGTCTTCGGGGAAAGAGAAAAGCGGATCATTTGTCGTGACGCTGGACTTGCGGGCTTCATCGCCTTAATGACGTGGGAGGGTTCGTCAGAGTCTGCCAGACATGCTGAACCCGATGATGCGCAAATTCCCTCTTTGTCTAGCAACAACAAGAGTGCTTCAGATTCGATGCCTTGAAAGGAAATATTGGTGGTGTTAGCTAGACGAAGAGCCTTGTGACCGTTCAACTCCGTGTTTGGGGTTGTTTTCAATATACCCTCTTCCAACGAATCTCGTAGCGGGCGAACTTTCTGTTCATAGTTGACCAAATATTTCGAAGCCAGTTCCGCGGCTTTGCCCATGCCAGCAATGAGTGCAACATTTTCCGTGCCACCTCGCAGATTGTGCTCCTGGTGCCCACCGTACATAAAAGGCATAAAGGGCGATCGGCGCCGGACATAGAGCGCACCGATTCCTTTAGGGGCATGCAACTTGTGACCCGTTAGAGATAAGTAATCCACAGGTAGATTTCGAACGTCTATCGGGACTTTGCCGGCCGCTTGTACGGCATCGCAGTGAAACAGTACGCCTCGTGTACGACAAAGTTCAGCAATTTCCAAAACTGGAAACAAAACACCCGTCTCATTATTCGCCCACATTAGCGAAACCACAGCAGTTTCATCAGTGATGGCGTTTTTGAATTCGTCTAGTTTCAACATCCCCATACAATCAACAGGCAGATACGTTGCTCGGTAGCCTTGCTTCTGCAACGCCATACAGTAGTTGAGCACTGATGAATGTTCCACTGCCGATGTAACGATGTGCTTCTTGCCGGGGTTGACCTGCAGCGCTGCATGAATGGCTGTGTTGTTACTTTCTGTACCACAGGACGTAAAGATAACCTCACGTGGTTCTGCAACAATCAGCCCTGCCACTTGTTCGCGCGCGGTTTCGATTACTCTTTTTAGCTTTGATCCGAATTTGTATGAACTCGATGGATTGCCCCACTCGGAAGTAAGGTAAGGCATCATCGCTTCCACGACTTCCTCCAGCACTGGAGTTGTTGCATTGTGATCGAGATAGATCATCGCTTAGTGCTTATCGTAGTGGTCCGCCAGAAAAGGTTCAAGATTTTGAGCATATGAGCGCACTCATTGAAGTAACATCTCTTCAATTAAGCTCAAAATGAACCCGGCAAGAAAGCGCGCGAGGGAAGTCAGCCAATAGGGAGCGGGTGGTGGGTTTCCTGTTCGACCAGTTCTTCGGCGTAGTTGATGGCGGCCTGTACGTCTTCAATGGTCACCTCGTACTCTCGGCATATCTCGTCGAAAGTCATTTTGCCCGCCAGCCCGCCGAGGATGCGGGTCACCGGCACACGTGTGCCGCGAATCACTGGTTTGCCGTGTTGGATTTCCGGATCAATGATGATTCGTTCGTGCATGATGAGTCTCGTCGTTTTGGAAGAATGCGGCGATTTATTGCGTGAGTGTCCGGTTCCTCTCCGTTTGTCGCTACTATACCTAACCCGCGCTGTATGCGCTAGACTAGATTTCTTGCCTGCCCGCTTTCTATGCGTTCGATGTTGAGCGAGAGATTCCTCGCTTCGCTCGGAATGACCACTTCTGAGAAGAAAGCGTCATGAGGTATGTCCCTGTCTCCGAACAGGGATGGCGCGGCGACGAAGACAAAAAAGAGAACGGAGAGCGCGATAAGGTCGCGCGGCTACAACTACAAAGACAAAGACGCTGGATCCCCGATCAGGCCTGTCCTTGACTCGATCGAAGATCGGGGATGATGGAGGAAGACGACTGCAAAAGGCAATGGCACTGCATGCCCCCTCATCCTGCCCTCCCCCAGAGGGAGAAGGTTACGAAACCCAAACCCAAAGACACTGGATCCCCGATCAAGCCGGGGATGACGGAAGGAGAAAAGCAGATTCTTCGCCAGGGCCGTCACTTCGTTCAGGGCAGGCTTCAGAATGACAAGCAGCGCGGTTGATAGGAGTAGTCAGGCAAAGCCGGGGCGTGTTACAAGAGAGGCCTTCGGGAGTCCTGTCACGAATAGGAGGAGTGTATGGCGTGGGTGTATGTGTTGGTCGCCGGTATTTTTGAGATTGTCTGGATCACCGGGATCAAATATGCGGACGGGTTTACGCGGCTGTGGCCGAGTGTGGGGACGGTGGTGGCGATGAGCGTGAGCATGGTGTGTCTGTCGTTGGCCGTGCGCGCCATTCCGATCGGGACGGCGTATGCCGTCTGGACCGGCATCGGTGCGGCGGGCGCGGCGATCATGGGCATGATTCTGTTCAATGAGCCGCGCGACGCTGTGCGTTTGTTGTTTATCGCGTTGATTGTGTCGGGCGTGGTGGGGTTGAAACTGTCTGCGCCTGCGTAGCCTGAGCGATCTCTCGGCGAAAACACGTTGAAAGGTTCCGTGCAAAGTGCTATAAGGCAATACGGATTTCGTCAGAATGACGTCGCCTACTGTGTGAGAAAAGGCTGGTCTGCGCAAGCGGACTATGATCTAACCCCCCCCGGGACTGCGTCGGCAACGACCCCCCGGGGGTTTTTCTTTTTTATGACCAATCAACGCGCGCTCCTGTTCATCGACGGGAGCAATTTTTACCATGCCCTCAAAAGCATCGGGCTCTCGACCAACCTGAACTATCCGGAGTTCGGGCGCAAGCTGGTACTCGGCAGGCACCTCGTTGGCATCCGGTATTACGTTGGTGAGGTACGTAACAATCTCTCCCGTTCACGACAGCAGCGACAATTTCTCGAACGCATTCGCAAGCAGGGTGTTCATGTCATACTCGGCCGTGTGGAGCGCAAGATGCTTGATCCGGACCAAAACCCTTTAGTAGCGAGGCTTCGAGCAATCATCAATGATCAACGTGCGGCCTTCGATGCCGCCACGCGTGGCGCATTGCTGGAGCTTTGCGAACAGCCATTCCCTCAATTCGTCGAAAAGCGGGTGGATGTTGCAATCACCGTGGACATGATTGAAATGGCTCATGGCGACAAGTACGACATCGCGTACCTGCTTTCTGCCGATGGGGATTTCGTGCCGGCTGTGGAGGCGGTGAAACGTGCCGGCAAGAAGGTTTTCGCCGCCGGGCCAAAGCGGGGAAACGAACTCAACAGTTTGGTCGATACGTTCATCGTCTTGAAACGGGAATGGTTCGACGGCTTGTCCGTGTAGGCAGACTTGGCTGTGGAAAAGGCTGCGTTGCAACCTGCTATTTCCCCACCCTCACCTTAATCCTCTCCCGTCAAGGGAGAGGAGATAAGACTAAATCGAGTATTGAAACACGGGTTGGGTGCCGATGGTTTCCGCGAGGATGCCTTTTTGTTTCAGCGCGGCGAGCACGTCGTGGGCCGTGCGCGTGAAGTCTTCGGGTCCGGTGAAGGAGAGGTCCGCTTCGATGGGCCTGTCCTGAGCCTGGTCGAGGGAGGAGGCCGCCGTCTCCTGGCTCATGTACACCGTCAACACCGGCGCGGGATGCACCAGCGTGCGGATCGCTTCGACTGTTTGATCCGCCGGCAGGCCTGCCCTGCCTGTCCTGAGCGAAGTCGAAGGAAGCTCCGTCGAAGGGTTGAACGAGTTCGTGGTTGAGATCAGCAGAACCCCGGTATCGATGAGCAGCCGCGCCACCTCGCCGTAGCGACGGATCGTTTCCCGCGCGTCCCCTTCCTCCAAGTCCGCATCGAGCCCGCGGCGCAGATTTTCCGGATCCAGCATGTACACGTGCCGGCCTTCAGCCACGAGCAGGGACTCCATTTTTTTGGCCAGGAAGGTTTTGCCCGTGGTATCCGGGCCGATGAGGAGGACCAGCGCCGCGCGGTGGCCGTAGTGCTTGGCGCGGTCCGCCAGGGTCACGTCGCCCTTGACCCAGGCAAAGTCCCGTTGCCGGGCCTCGATCCGCAGGGTCTCTTCACGATCCGGCACCATCTCGGTAATGATGCCGCCCCCGGATACGTCGTAATCGTCGACCAGCACAAAGCGACCCGTGGTCTCGAAATCGGAATACAGGTCGAAGGCGAGCGGGGCCTTGGCCTGGATGGTGACGTCCGCCACTTCGTTGCGCTTCACAACCGCGTTGGTCTGTTGCTGGTCCAGCGAGAGGTTGTCGGCGTCCACGATGCGGTGAATCTCGGCCACACGGCATTCGACTTCGTGCGTGGCCAACCGCACCAGGTAGGATTGTTCCATGTCCAGGGGCCGGCGCCCGAGCCAGAACAGGTTGGCGCGAAAGGTCGTGGACACGAGCGGCAGCGTTCCCTCGCGACTGATGATCTCCCCGCGCTCGACAAAAATCTGTTCGTCCAGGGTGATCCCCACGGATTGCCCGGCCTGGGCCTGCGTGGGCGGCGGATCGACGTTGAACGCTTCGAGCGTTTGCACGACCGCGCTCTTGTTCGACGGCGAAAAAATCACCTGGTCGCCCACCGTGAGGCTGCCGGACGTGATGCGTCCCGTCAGGATCCGGCGGGCGTCGAATTTGTAGACGTCCTGCAGGGGAAACCGCAGGGGTTGTTCGGTTTTTTCGGATTCCGAGGAAAATTGTGCGAGCGATTCCAGGACCGTGGGGCCGGTGTGCCACGGCATATGCGGGCTGGGCGTCGCGATGTTGTCCCCGCGCTTGGCGCTGGCGGGGATTACGAATTGGGGCGTCACGTCGAGTTGGGACAGGAACGCGCGATACTCCTGTTCAATGCGCGCGAACGTCTCCTGCCGGTAGTCCACGAGGTCCATTTTGTTTACGACCACGGTGACCTGTTTCACGCCCAGCATCGAAAGCAAGAGGCCGTGCCGCTTGGATTGATCCCTGACTCCTTCCAGCGCGTCGATCAACAGGAGGGCGGCTTCGGCGCGCGCCGCGCCGGAGACCATGTTCTTCAGAAATTCCTTGTGCCCGGGCGCGTCGATGATGATGTATTGCCGGCCCGCCCATTGGAAAAAGGTGCGGGCGGTGTCGATGGTCACGCCCTGCTGCTGCTCTTCCAGAAAGGCGTCGAACAGGAAGGCGTATTCGAACTCCTTGCCCTGCTGTTTGCAGATGGCCTGGATTTTTTCGACTTTGCCTTCAGGCAAGGTGCCCGTGTCCGCGTACAGGCGGCCCAACAGGGTCGATTTGCCGTGATCCACGCTGCCGACGATGACGATATTCATGCGGTCACGCACGTCGACGGGTGTGTCGGTTTTACATGTAGCCATCTTTGCGGAGTAACTCCATGCCCCGGCCTTCGTCCTGCGCGCGACCGGCGCGTTCGGCCACGTTGGTGGCCCGCAGTTCTTCGATGATTTCATCGACCGTGGACGCGGTGGATTTGATAGGGAAGGTGCAGGGCGCGCATCCCAGGCTCCGGTATCGCGTGCCGTCGCCCCGGTTGAGGTACAGGTCCATAAACGGGATGTTTTCGAGCTTGATGTATTCCCAGATGTTGAGCTCCGTCCAGTCCAGCAGGGGATGAATCCGGATGTGGGTGTTCGGCGGGAACGAGGTTTTGAATTGATCCCACAGTTCCGGGGGCTGGTCCCGGAAATCCCAATCATTGTTTTTGTCGCGCGGGGAGAAATACCGTTCTTTGGCGCGCGTGCTTTCTTCGTCCGCGCGGACGCCCAGGATGATGCCCGTGTACCCTTTCTCCTCCAGCAACAGTTTGAGCCCGTTGGTTTTGAGCGCGGTGCAGCATTCGACCCGGCCCCGTTCATGATTCATCCCTTCGGCCAGGGCTTTCTTGTTCTGCCCGACCACCAGGTTGAGTCGCCATTCGCGGGCCAGCCGGTCCCGGTATTCGATCATCGCGGGGATTTTGTAACTGGTATCCACGTGCAGGAGCGGAAACGGGACGTGTCCAAAGAAGGCCTTGCGGGCCAGCCACAAAAGCACCGTGGAATCCTTTCCCATGGACCAGAGCATGCCCAGGTTGTCGAAGTGTTTATAGGCCTCGCGAAAGATATAAACGCTTTGGTCTTCCAGTTGTCGAAGATGTCTCATGCGTGCACGACCTTGTGCTCCGGTGTGGCTGTTGCTTGCCCTGCGCTTTCAAGGGGCGCCGGGGGTGAGGCGAGGTCCGCCAGTTTTTGCGCGGCCGCGCCGGATTCCAGACTTCGTTGCGCCAGGGGTATGCCCTCGGCGATGGAGTGGGCCAGCCCCGCGGCATACAGAAACATGGCGGCGTTGTACACGACCCAGTCGCGGAACCGGTCCCGGACCTCGTTGCGCAGGACGCGCCGAATCCTGTCCGCTTCCTGGACCGGGATGCCGTTGGGCGAGGCGTGTTCCGAGCCCGGAGGGACCTGTCCTGAGCCCTGTCGCCCTTCGACTTCGCTTACGCTACGCTCAGGACGAACGGAGGGAGAAGCCGTCGATCCTGATTCCTGTCGAGAGGACTGCGCAGCCAGGGCCATGTGTTGGAATGAGCCCAAGGGAAGCCGGACGTCCGTGGGCTTGAGCGTGAAGGGGGTCACGCGGTTGTCGCGCAGCTCCCGCATGTTCGTTGAGGTCGCCATCGACAATTCGGGAAATCCTTCCATCCCCTGAAAGACCAGGAGCCGCCGCCCGCCGAGCATGGTCACCGCTTCCGGGATCTTTTCCAGATACGGCGGATGGGCCACGCCCACCACCTGCGAATGCGCGCGCGCGGGATTGAGCAGCCGGGCGACCTGATGAAACAGGTTTTGGGCTCCCAGTTGCTCGCGCAACGCCAGCAGCTTTGCCAGGGGGGGGTGATACAACGCGAGGTCCAGATACGCGAGTCCGTTCCGTTGCAGGGCTCCGGCAAGGTCCTGCCCCCGCAATGTCGCGGGAATGCCCAGTTGCGCCAATACCCGGGGCAGGTCAGAGGAGACCGTGGGATTGTCGATACCGTGAAACAGGATGGCGGCCCCGGCGGAGGCGGCGACGATGGCCGCGGGCAGGCAGACGTGATACGTGGCGTGCTTTTCCGCATAGACCGGCACGTCGATCACGTTGAGGCCGATGTCGAGTGGGGCCACGTAGCTGCGCGTGGCCGCGGTGAACGAGGCCAGTTCCGTGACGGCTTCCAGTTTGATCCGCATGGCCATCAAAAAGGCCCCGGTCTGATAGGGCGTGGCGTTCCCCTCGATCAGATCCCGGGCGGCCTGTTTGGCTTCGCCCCACGACAGGTCTTTGACCCCGCGTTGTCCTTTGCCGATTTTGGTGATGAGGTGGTGCATCAGCGGTCTCGATGGTCGGTGCAACTCAGGGTTGTCTTCCAATGGTGTCGTGACGGTCTGCGGCGCTCGTTCGGGGGGATGGTTACTGATGAAGCCCACATTCGGTTTTTTCAGAACTCTGCCATCGTCCGGACCGTGGATCGGTGCCCGGCTGAACGGGCGCCGTGCAGTGCGTGCACCCGATGCTGGGATAATGTTGGTCGTGAAGCGCGTTGTAGGGCACGTCATGCGTTCTGATATAGGTCCAGACGTCCTCGTTGGTCCACGCCGCCAGGGGATTGAACTTGACCAGCCCGAATCGGGCGTCCCATTCCACCAGCCCCGCGGTGGCGCGCGTCGGCGACTGGTCGCGACGAATGCCAGTCACCCATGCGGCGTAGTTTTTCAGGATTCCGGTCAACGGCTCGACTTTCCGAATCCGGCAGCATTCATCCGGTTGCCGGACCCACAACAGATCGCCGAACTGCTTCGTTTGCTCCTCGGGCGTCAGCCCCGGCGCGACCCGAATCACCTGCTCGGTCGAGACCTGATATCGGGCGAGCAGGCGGTCACGCACGGCGTAGGTTTCCGGAAAGAGGAAATCCGTATCCAGATAAAAGAGCGAGGCGTGAGGATTGATGCGGTGCATCATGTCCCAGAGCGCCATGTCCTCCGCGCCGAAACTGCATGCCAACACCACCCGCGGGAAAAACCGTTCCAACGCATAGGCCAGGACCTCTTGAGGCGTGCGGCCTGCAAAACGTTGGTTCAGGTCCTCAAGGGCCTTGGCTGAAAATTCTTCTTGCGCGCTTTCCGTCATGGGCGGCTCCTGACCGAGCGGTAATTCGTTGCAATATCAGAACAGTCCGCAGGATGGTCAAAAAGGCCGTCCAGCGCGGCCGCAGCAAGCGAGGTGGCGAGGCGTACGTTTGAGTACGTTGAGCCTCCGAGCGTCGCGAGAACAAAGCTGGCGGGTTTTTTCACCATCCTGCTTAACCTTCGACTTTTTCCACGAGAACCTTGAAGTGCTGCTCATCCTCTTCCAACGGGTTCTCGCCGAGGACCTTGTGCCCGTCGTTGCGAAGACTCATGGGCACGTTTTTAATGGGCTCTCCGGCATCCAGCCAGACTTCCAGGCGTTCACCGTCATCCATGGTTTCGAGTTTCAACTTGGTTTTGACGTAATTCAGCGGGCACATGACTCCTCGAAGATCGAGCACGGTCACGTCCTGCGCGGGTTCGCTGTGCGCGGCGGTCGTTGCTGGGTCCGGTTCTGTCGCGGCCTGATCCTCTTCGGGGACGTTGAGCTTGAGGTCCTGATCCATGGCTTCGGTCAGTTTCCGGCAGTGTTCGACGAACCCTTTGGCAAAGTCCATTTTGTCGTTGGTGAACTCAGCGGAATTCTCCTTGGTGCCCAGGTCGCTGATGGTCCGGGCCATGCCGCGATACATTTGCGGAATGAGTCCGTTTTGGCGGTCGGCGAACTGATCGAATTCCGCCAGCGTGTCGGCGTCGGTGTTCGGATCGATGCCCTCGGTTACAAGCAGGGCCTTGGCTCCGGCCACCACCGCGCGATAGGACTTGTTGATGGCCATGGCATATTGATGTTTCTCAGCCAGAATGCGGGCCTGGTACAGTTCCTGTTCAGCCTCCAGGATGCGGTTGTCGATCATCTCGATGGCGCCGCCGGCGCATTCACCGGGCCCGAGGTCTTCCAGCGTGAATTCCTCTTCCGCTTCCCAGTCGAAGTAGTACGAGGGATCTTCGGCATAGGACGGCAGAATGGAATGCCCGATCAGTTCCTCCTTGAGCGCGGCCTTGCCCGTTCGCTTGAGAAAGGAGTGCAGGCTTTCGGTGAAGGCATGCAGGCTGTCGGCTTGCTGACGGTCCCGTCGATACACGTCGAGCAGGTGCGAGATGGCGGCCGGGACGTTCTTGGCCGGGAGCTTAATCGTCATTTGTCCGACTTCCGCGGTCCCGTTGATCCGCCCGCCGAGATGCAGTTCGTACACCGGGGCGATGTGGTCGCCGACGCGCTTGCCCACCCCGTGCAGCCCGATGGTCGAGATATGATGTTGGGCGCACGAATTATGACACCCGCTGATGTGGATTGTGGTTCCTTTCAAATCCTCGGGAACCTGTCCGGGCGGAAAGACTTCGGCCAGGGCCCGGGCCACGCCCTTGGAGGAGGTGATCCCCAGACCGCAGGTATCGGTCCCCGGGCAGGCCACGATGTCTTCGGTTTTGTTCGCGCCGGGCTGACCCAACCCGTGGGCGTTCAATTCCTCATAGAAGGCTTCCAATTGGTCATCGGACACCCAGCGGATAATCAGGTTCTGTCCGATCGTGGTGCGCACGTTGCCATTGGAATAGCGTTCGGCCAGATCCGCCACCAGCAGCATTTGCCCGGCGGTGATATCGCCGGTCGGCAGTCTCAACACGGCTGCGGAAAACCCGTCCTGCCGTTGCTTCACCACGTTGGTGCGGCGCCACGTTGCAAACGAAGAGTTCGAGTCTCCATTCGGGTGGCCGCCATTGCCGGTGCCCCCATTTTTCGTGGGCATGATCAGGGGAGCCGGGTCGGCATGCGGGATGAGCTTCAACGGCGGATGCGCCGGCTTGGCTTCGGACGTCTCTCCATAGGGGAGGTGGGTTCCGCGGCAGTCCAATATCTCCGGCCCCTCTATTGTCTGATAATCAGGCGTGACGCCGAACATCTCCTTATAGGCGGTTTCCCACCGGCGTTTAAATTCGTCGAAGCCCAGTTTCTCGATTACGAACTTCATGCGGGCCTTGCTGCGGTTCTTGCGATTGCCGAGATTGTCGAAGACCTTGATCACGGCTTCGATGGACGGAATCAGGTCATCCATGGGCACGAATTCCCGGAGCAGATGCGCGACGCGCGGGGCCGCGCCCAATCCCCCGCCGACTGTCATGCGAAATCCGATCGTGCCGTCCCAGGTTTTCTTCGCCAGCAGGCCGACGTCGTGGATGGGCGTCAGGGCGCAGTCATGATTGCAGCCGGAAAACGCAATCTTGAATTTGCGCGGCAGGCTCTGGTTGAGCGGATTGCGCAGCAGGTGCTGCGCCACGGTGTTCGCGTAGGGGGTCACGTCAAAGACTTCGCCCTGACAGACACCGGCCAGGTGGCAGGCCGTGACGTTGCGGACCGTGTTGGCGCAGGCTTCCCGCGTGGTGAGCCCCACTTCTTCGAGTTTGCGCATGACCGTGCTGATCTGCGGCAAGGGTACGAAGTGCAGTTGAATATCCTGCCGGGTTGTGACGTGCCCGACGCCCGTCCCGTAGATCTCGGCCAGTTCGGCCACGCGGCGCATCTGGTTGGCGGTAAGCCCGCCGAACGGAATTTTGATGCGCACCATTTGGACGTCCGGCTGGCGTTGTCCGTAGATGCCGTATTGCAACCGGAACGGTTTGAACAGGTCTCCGGTAACGTCGCCGGCCTGTAACCGTTTGACCTCATCTTCAAACGTTTCGATTTCTTCCTGAATCTCCTGCGGAATGGGCATGGTCTGAATTTCAGGAAACGTGATGGAACGGCCCGTGTTCATGATGTGCCTCCGGATGATATGGGGAATGTGCTCCCGACGCCAGCACCGTTAAATGTGGTACATCGGCGCTCGTTGTTGTTCGATCTCCGTATATTGTTCGATCAGGGATTGCAGTGTCACCGCGCTCAGAATCTCCCGCTCGGCCTGGTACACGCGATCCCAGAGTCTCGATAATAACGCCTCGCGATGGGGAGGCCGCACGGCCTGCCCGTTCGTCCCGACGTCTCGCGTGTCCGGCTCGGTCTGGCCGTTCATGGTTTCGACGATGGCGGCCAGGGACACTTCCGCCGGGGGCTGCCGGAGCACGTATCCTCCCTGCGGCCCCCTGATGCTGTCAACAATGCCGCCTTGCTTCAAGGCGTGCAGCACCTGCTCGATAAATCGCGGAGGAATGGTTTGCCTCCGGGCAATCGTCCTGGCCTGCACCGGACCCTCTCCATATCGCAAGGCAAGATCCAGCGTCGCAAAAATGGCATACGTCACTTTCAGCGGAATTTTCAACATCTCAATTCATACATTTCCGATAGGAATTATAGAATTATAGGAATTCATCCCTGCCGTGTCAATACCTCTCTCTGCTGTAGGGGCCGGCCTGTGTGCCGGCCCAACGGACTTTCCCACAAGCCAACGCGGCGACTATAATTCCACCAATCTCTCATGTGCGTCCTGAATCTCAACTGAGCCGAAGGGCAAGGCTTAGGGCAAGAAGAGTTCGGGCCAGGGAGCCTGCAGGATTATGCCTGATGAAAACAGAGACGGAAGTTTGAATACAACCGCAAGACATTGACGCTATGCCTGATACATATCCCATCCTTGAAGTGGAGCCGGAATGGGTTCTTGAACCGGAGACAATGGGGAGTAAGGACAAATTCTGGTACAAACAACCGGAGGAAGACGGTAATTGGTTGTTCAAGTATCCCCAACCAAACACAGGGCAGCACTGGGCGGAAAAAATTGCGGCCGAGGTTGCGGAGTTATTGCAAATTCTCCATGCGAAGGTGGAACTAGCAACGTTCCGAGAACAACGCGGGTCAGTGACAGAATCTTTCGCGCGAGGAGGGCGGTCTCTCTACCACGGCAATCAGTTACTGGAGGGTGTCGTCTATGGGTATGATCCTGCAAAGGAATTTCATCAATCGAGTCATACCCTGGAGAATATCTGGAAGGTCATGGACCGTGTGTTTGAAGGGCGTGAATCCGCAAAACGGGCGAAGCTTCGTATTGCGGAGTACCTGGTTCTGGATGCACCACGGATCGTCATCACGAGAATTGGGGCATACAGCGGAAGCGTGTGGGTGAAGGCTGGCAAGATTTCGTTGCACCGTCATTCGATCATGCCTCCTCATTGGGACGGGAACTTTTGGATGAGCGTCGAAATAGTCTACTTGCAGAGGATCGCGTAGGCGACTATGCTGAAAAGGGCCGTGGGGCGATTTACTAGTCGGAAGATGATAGGCACGGTCTCAACCCGCGAGAACTGGTGCAGAGAGCCACTCTCCGCTACCCGGATCTTTTCCGTCCGGCACTGACGAAACTCAGACGACTGGATAGAAGTTCAATAAGCGATCTGGTAAACCGCGTGCCCGCTGATTGGATGACTCCTTTGGCCCGCGAATTTGCGATTGTCTTGATGTGCTCTAATCGAGAACGATTGCAGGAGTTTCTATGATGAGCACTAAAACTAAAACGTTGTTCCTGGCCTGGCAAGAGAAAGAAAAGAGGCAATGGTTTCCGGTTGGCCGATTGGATGCGGATGTCAAAGGTTCGCTTTATCGCTTTCGCTACATCGGCGGAGCGAAACGGGCAGAAAAAGATGCAGGATTCGAGCCGCTGTTGGATTTCCCCAGCCTATCGAAAGATTATCGATCCTCGGAGCTTTTCCCACTATTCAGAAACCGTGTCATTGCTCCGGGAAGGTCGGATCGTGTGGATTACCTGACCAACCTGGACCTTCCTGAGCACGCAGACCCTGTGGAGATTCTCTCCGTGAACGGCGGCTCTCGGGTCACTGATGCGTACGAGGTCTTCCCGAAACTCGTGAAGCGCGCCGATGGAAGTTTCACTTGCCGTTTCTTTCTGCACGGCTGCCGGCACGTTAATCAGTCGGCGCAAAAGCGGATTGACCACCTGACCAAGGACGAAAAACTGTATGTCACGCTGGAGTTGACCAATCCGGCGACGGCATTAGCTGTGCAAATTCAGACAACGGACTACCATATGATCGGGTGGGCGCCTCGTTATCTCGTGACGGATTTGGTGAAGGCGATGACCGAATCCCCACGATATGCAGCGCATGTCGTTCGGGTAAATCCTCAACCCGCCCCTTCGAAACAGCGCGTATTGATCGAAATGAGGGGCTGTTGGGAGGCGCATAAACCCATGAACAACGCGGATTTCAAGCCCTTGGTTCCTGGTCCCTTTATCCTAGCGCCGCCCGTCTTTGCGTCATCCCCGATCCCCGATTAGATCCCTGATTAAAAATGTCAGGGACAAGCGTCGAGGACAGGCTTGATCGGGGACCTGAGCAATCTGCGAGAATCCAGTGTCTTTGTGCCCGCGGCATTCCGGATCAAAGCCCGGGACATGTCTCATGGCGCCTGCTGTGCGCCGGACGGCCCGTTCAGTTTTTCACCGTCACGCAAGGCCTGATCTTTTTCAATGTTTCCTTCCCGATGCCCGGAATCTTCAACAGGTCATCGACCGACCGGTAGGGCTTCCCCGCGATGATTTTTGCCGCTGTCACCGGACCAATACCCTGAAGTTGTTGGAACTCTTCTTGCGATGCGGTGTTCAGGTTGATGGGGGTGTCGCAGGAGGTTCGTTTTGTTTTCAACTTTTTCCTGAGTGCCTTCCGTTCCCGGTCTTTTTCCCGCTGGCGTTTGTGCATCTCGGAGAGGAGACGCGGGTCGGTTTCCCCCCATATCCCCGCGCGGTTCAACATGGCGATCGAGCGCATGTCCTGAAGTTCCTGGATCACAATTTCGCTCGGCGTGCCGCGAGAGTCCGGGCGGGTTTTGCCGTGTATTCTCGCCAAGCCTTGCTCCACGAGGAGATGTCCAAGATCGTGACCGTCGTGGGTTTCAATAAAGGCGTAGTAGCGACCCGTGGCTGAACGTCCCGGTGCAAAGGCGTAACTGGTATGAATGGTGAATGGCCGGGACAGGATTTGTTTGACGTACGTGGTCGCCTGTTTGCCGAAGCGCACCACGGCAGCGGGATCTTCGAGGCCGAAATGGTATTGTTGCTCCCGGATTCTTTCCAATTCGGCGTCAGTGCCGGCGGCGGTTTCCATGCAATCCACGTAATAGAGCCGAAAGAGCAGTTCCTTGCCGTTGGCCTTGACCTTGAAACTGTCGCCGTCGTTCAGTCCGGCCTCGATCAGCGTGGCGTTCCTGATGGTTTCAAGCTCGGCCGCCGAAAGGGCCGTTGCCATCCAGCATGCGAGAAAGAGGGCGGATAACAGGAATATCTTCATAATAATTCGATCGTGAGTGCGATAATAGAATTGGCCGAGGTCTGTTGGATGAATGCGGACAGTGTCTGAAATAGGCAGATTTTTCCGTTCAGGCTTTCACTTTTGGAAGGGGTTTTGAATCTTCCGTCGGTTTCGGGGATATTTCCGTCGGGTCAGGTTCCAGCGGTTCATCAATCATGTCAAGGTATCCCTTGAAACACGGCCATATAAATTCATACCCCAAGACGCCTAACGTATTGGTTTCTTCCTGGCGGCATTTCTCAATGAGCCCGGCATACTGGTCTTTAGTCTCTCGCTTTACTTCGTAGACCATCAAGGCTGAAAAGCCGGTGATGTTCTTCGTGACGCATTGTGTGACATATTCCCTGAGTCTATCCATTACGGTGGCGATACTCGGGATCAATTTGTTGCCTAGTCTGATTTGGTTGGTTGCGATAGTGCAACTATCCGCGATGGCTTCCATGGTTTGTACACAATTAATAATCTCGATAATTTCCAAGTGATCGTCCACCGGCTTCAAGGTGGCCCGGCAATGCCTGGCCCGCTGCTTCCCTTGCTGGGCTTTGGCTTTAGCACGTGCTTTGGCCTTGGCGAAAGCTTTGGCCTTAGCGAGAGCGATCTGATATTCCAACCCGCTTTTTATCTTGTCGTGCCAGATAGGGTCGAATGGGGCGAGGATGGCTTGAGCTTCGGCTTCGGCGTGCGCTTCAAGAGCAGTCAAGGAAACAATCAGGGATTCGTCAATCGCCTTTTGCAATGTATCTGCATGCCCTATTGATGGCATGTATCCCATCACTACCAGACACAAGAGAACGATTTTCGACTCCATGGCTTTCATGGTACGGCCTCCTTTTTGTTTGCGGTGAAGGAGACTATAAACGGTAGTGCATCGTTGCCGTCCCTGCAACCTTTCAAAAGTAAGCCCGGCGGCCTCTCCGCAGTTGTAGCGGCGGAATCTTATGCCGCCAACAATGCGGCTTGAAGAAGAAGCGCGATAAGATCGCGCAGCTACAAATCCGCCGCGAACTTTTCTGCTTACCCGTGCAACGCGCGAACGGCGTGCTCCGGGTCGGCGTCCAGGATTCTCAACAACGTCTTGGCCGGGCCGGTTGGATGTCGGCGTCCTTGCTCCCAGTTTTCCAGTGTCCGCTTGCTGACACCGATCAACCTGGCAAAGCGGCTCTGGCTCAGGCCCACCTTTTCACGGATCAACCTGACTTCCGGGTTCGGGAACTGCGTGACTTTGGCAGCGGCTTTCTTTCCTTGGACAATGTCGTCCATTTCCTGCACGCTGGCCAGCAACTCGTTGAACAGTTCATTTTTCATCTAGACCACCTCTCGGCTATCGATTGCAGAGCTTTCTTTTGCTCTGCCGTCAGGTTCTCTTGCTTGCTTTTCGGGTAAACATACAGCATGTACAGTTGTGCGTTTTCCGTCATCCAGTAGTAAATCACTCTGATACCACCGCTTTTGCCGTGGCCTTCCTGCTTCCAGCGAACTTTTCTCAGCCCTCCAGTGCCTTGAACGACGTCACCCATATCGGGGCGATTCACCAAGGTTTCTTGAAGCGCTCTGTACTCATCGTCGCTCATTAGTTCTTTGATGCGCCGGGTAAAAATACGGGTTTCAATAATGACCATGAGTGATAATTATACGCCAATGGCGTATGTTGTCAAATGCAGTGCCGTTCGATGGGGACGGAAAATGTCGGGTTACGCTTTCGGCTAACCCAACCTACTTTTGTTAGGGTTCGTGAGCGCGGATTCCCAACGTTTGCAGCCGGGCAAAGAGCGTGGGGTTGCCACCCGTGATGGAGATTGGCGAGCGGGCGAATTCCCGTCGATGCGGATAGTCTCTCCGGAGTTGGTCGAAGGCCTGGGAACGCAGTGGTTCGGGAACGGCGAGTATGCCCTGCATCCGCGCATGGTCTCCCGGGAGGTCGTACAGGGTTGTGGCCACGTCGTGCGCCAGCGTTTGGAAATCCTTTCCGGCGGCGTCGAACGCGACGTGGGGCACGGTCCCGGGTGCGAGGGTGGCGGCCGGGTCCGGGGGCGGTGTCCAGACCGGCTCGATTCCCCAAAAGCGGCAGCAGGCGCGGTACAACATCACCGTTGCCGTAATCTTTCCGTCGGAAGAGTAGCCGGCAATGTGTGGTGTGCCGAGCGTCACGCGGTTCAGCAGGTTCGAGTCGATGGACGGTTCACCTTCCCATACGTCCATGACCGCGCCTCCTATCGTCCCTGCGGTCAGGGCCTCGAGCAGGGCGGCATTATCCACGACTTCTCCGCGCGCGGTATTGATCAGGATGGACGACGGCGTCATGCGGGCCAGTTCATCGGTTCCGATCAAATGAAACGTCGTATCGGGGCCATCGAGGGTCAAGGGGACGTGCAGGGTGAGAAAATCAGCCCGGAGGATTTCAGCAATCGGCCGGTATCGTCGATCGCCGGTTGCCCGCGCCAATGGCGGATCATGCAGGAGCGTCCGCAGGCCCAACGCGGGGGCTTTGGCTGCCACGCGGCTGCCGATCCGGCCGGCGCCGATGATCCCCAGCGTTTTTCCGTCGAGCCCGAGGCCCTTGGTCCGGGCCGTCACGAGCAGGGCCGTCAGCACGTATTCTGCGACGGCGTTCGCATTGCACCCGAGGGCCGCGGCAAATTCGATGTCCCGGGCGGCCAGATACTCCCGGTCGATATGCTCGACGCCCGTGGTCGCCGTTCCCACGAATCGCACGTTCGTGCCAGCCAACAACGCGGCATCGACCCGGGTAATGGACCGGACGATAAGCGCGTCCGCGTCCTGAATTGCCGCGCGGGTCATGGCGCGTCCCGGCAGCGGGGCCACGGAGCCGAGATGCGAAAACGCTTCCCGTACAAATGGAATGTCCTGATCGATCACGAGTCGCATGGTTTTCTCATCGTGAAAGAATTGCCACTTTTCTTTTTGTCTTGGTATATCATAAAATTTCAGTATTGGTTGGTGAAAGCAAGGCGCCGGTGAAATATCCGGTGGCGGGTACATATTCATGAAGTGACGAGGAGGGGGAGAAGTAATGGCCCAGAAACGCAAGGCGACGAAACAACCAACGGCAGCCGGAGCAAAGAAGAAGACCGTCACAGGAAAGGCAGCGACGCCGACCAAAGCGAAAACGACGAAGGCCGAGCAATCCGGGCAGTCGCCCCTACAGTTGAAAGTCGGACAAAAGGCGCCGGCCTTTGCCTTGCCGAATCAGGACGGCAAAATGATGCGGCTCTCCGATTTCAAGGGGAAGAAGGTCGTGCTGTATTTTTATCCCAAAGACGATACGCCCGGGTGCACCAAAGAATCCTGCGCCTTTCGCGACGGCCTGGATGAAATTCAGGGCAGCGGAGCCGTGGTGTTGGGGGTCAGCGGAGATTCCGTGGACTCGCACAAAAAGTTTGCGAAAAAATTCAATCTCAATTTTCCCTTGCTCAGCGATGAAAAGAAAACCGTGTTGCAGGCGTACGGCGTGTGGAAAGAAAAATCATTGTACGGCCGGAAATTCATGGGCATCGAGCGCACGACGTTCATTATCGATGAACAGGGCAGACTCGATGATATCTTCCAGAAGGTCAAGGTGGACGGCCATTTGGAAGAAGTCCTGGCAGAACTCGACGTCATGCCCTAGCCTGGCAAGACGGCAGGGTTGGCCCGTCGTCGCGGGAAAAGGCTGAAAGGTGCATTTGCCGTGGCTGGAGTGAGGAAGCTTCTCACGTCCGGCCGTGTTACCGGCTCTCGGTTTCGTCGCCGATCACGGATGCGTCGCGCTCACCGAAAATCGCGGTCTCATGTGTGTAATGTTTGAACTCCAACAGGTTGTGTGACGGGTCTTCGAGAAAAAACGTCTGATGTTCCAGCCGGGTGCCGGGGAATCGACGGCGGGGCTGTTGGTAAAACGTCAGTCCGCGGGTCCTGGCCCGTTCAACCAGTTCTTTCCACTCCTCCTCGTCCGTAAACACCAATCCGAAATGTCGGGGATAGATGCCTTTCTGCCGGGAAAGCGGTTCCGTGGTCAATTGCGCCACAATTTGATGACGGTTGAATTCCATCACCATGGCGTGCGACGAGCGGCGCCCCAGCGTGCAGCCCAGCCCATCGACGTAAAATTGCCTGGCTTCTTCCAGATCGTGTACGGGAAAGGCCAAATGAAAAATGACGGACCCCATCCCATCCTCACTCGATTCGCCCGTTGATTAATGCAGGAGAATGTCTTTGGCTCGTTGGTGCGGAGGATTCTGCATGCGGTCCAGGTCCTGGCGGACGAGGCCCAGTCCGGTCACGCACAGTTCGAAATTCGACGAGAGCTTTTGAAACAACACCGGGGGTTCGTTTCGCTGACCGTGTTGAAAGCCGGCAACAATCCGGTACGAGCGTTTCCCGGCTTTCACGTAATTCACGAAATGATCTTTGTGGTACACCAGCCCGCCGGTTTTGAGGTAGCGCAGATATTCCGGAAACAGTCCCGCGATGAACAGCGTCAAATCTCCGATGTGCCGGTGAATGTTCCGTTCCCGGTCCGGGTCGGGGGAGTCCGGCGCGAGTTCGGATTCGTATAAGAGTTCGGCCACCGTTTCGACGGCTTGACCACGCTGGTTCTTGATGTGCCGGAGTTGGTCGACGTGGGAAAATTCGACGAGCAGATTGGAGAGATACGCGGTGATGTTGAAATCGGGCCAGCCCAGCGATTCGGTAAAGCTGCGTTCCGTCAGTGCCCCGAATAGTCGCCTGAGTGGATGATGTTGAGACACCACGACCGCCATCTTCCCCTCCTTTGACCCGTTCGCGTCCGGGTCCTTTCGCCACCTGGGCTATTTTCTCCGATTTCCTCCGGTGGCTGTCAAGAATAAACGTCGCCGGGCCGTCATTTTCCAACGTCACGACCACGTTGGCACCGAACTTGCCTGTTTGCACGGGAACGCCGCGCTCTCGAATGGCGCGCGCCACGATTCATAGAGTTGCCGCGCCGTGTCACCGCAGAAACGAAACGTTGCGTTGAACGAGCGTCCACAGCATCTCCAGTTCCCGTGAGCGAAACAAGGCCTGCATGCCGACGTAGCCGGTCACGCTCAATCCGATGCCGACGGTCAGCATGATGCCCTTGGCAATCCATTCGTCCGCGCGCTGCCAGACGGCCAGATCCGCAATCCACAGACAACTCAGCAGCACGGGGATGGTTGCGAGTCCGGCCCGGCTGAGTGAGTGACGCACGCTTCGCCAATCGATGCCGCCCAGTCGATGCGTGAGAATGCCGATCAACAGGCCGATATTCGCCATGGCCGACAGCGCCGTGGCCAGGGCCAGGCCCGCGTGTTGCAATGGCTGCATCAGGAGAACCGCCAGCACGATATTGATGAGCATGGCCGCCACTGCCGCGAACGCCGGGGTCTTCGTATCCTGGAGCGCATAAAAGGTCGTCACCACGATGCGAAGGCCCGCGAAGGCCCACAGCCCCACGGCATAGGCCAGCACGGTGGCCGCGGTGGCTTGGGTGTCCGCGGCGGAAAAGGCGCCGTGTTCAAACAACAGATGCACGATGGGGCCTCGCAGAAAGATGAGGCCGATCATGGCGGGCAGGATGATGAAGCCGATCATGCGCAGGCCGAAGCCCAACGTGTCCCGCAATTCATCCATGGCCCCGCGTGCCGCCTGGTCCGACAGCGTGGGCAGAATCGCCGTGGCCAGGGCCACGCTGAATATGCCCAAGGGAAACTGGATCAATCGCATGCCGTAAAACAGGTACGTGGGCCCGCCCGGAAAATACGACGCCAGGATCGTGCTCACGGTCAGGTTGATTTGCACCACGGACAGCCCCAACAACGACGGCGCGATCAACGTCCCGATCTTCCGCACCCCGGGATGCCCGGGGTTGAATCGCCATCGGAAGAGCAGGCCGCGCTTCTGAATGCCGGGCAGTTGAATGACGAACTGCGCCAGCCCGCCGGCCACGACTCCGAAGGCGATGCCCAGGACCGGCTCTTCCAAAGCCGGGGCCAGCACCAGCGCCGAGAGGATAATGCAGATATTGAAAAACACCGGGCCCAGGGCCGGCGCGGCAAAGGCTCTGAGAGAATTGAGGATGCCCATCGTGAGAGCGGCCAGGCTGATGAAGATCAGGTAGGGGAACATGATCCGGGTCAGGATGGTCGTGAGGTGCAGGCGTTCGGCGTCGTCGTGAAATCCGGGCGTCAGGACCCACACGAGCGCCGGCGCGGCGATCAGGCCGAGCAGGGTGAGCAGCGTGACGATAGACAGGAGCGTGGTAAACGCGGCGCTGGCCAGTTCCCAGGTTTCCTTGTGACTGCGCCTAGCGTGGTATTCGGTGAAGACGGGGATAAAGGCGGAGGACATGGACCCTTCGGCCAGGAGTTCGCGCAGCAGGCTGGGGATCCGATAGGCGACGAAAAACGCATCGGCCGCCATGGTTGCCCCGAGCAACCGCGCGAGCAGGATATCGCGCGCCAATCCCAGGATGCGGCTGGAAAACGTGGCGGCGCTGATCAGCCCCGCGGCTCCCGCGATGGAGCGATGTTCGTCGGTGTTCGGCGATGGAGGTTCCGGAGGCATGCCCTATAAGCCGCCCCGCTCCCGGCGCGGGATGGTTAATTTCGCCTCGATGAATTGCTGGTGCGGCAACTCGAACGCTTTGGCGACGTGGCGGATTGCTTCGATCTCGGCATGGGCGGTATTCTCCGCGGCGTTGGCAATGGCGAACAGGCACCGCAGAAACGCTTTTCGTTCCTCGATGGTGGTGTACTGACAAAATCCTTTGGTGAGCCGGACGAGATCCAGGCCGTGCATGATCCGGGCGCGACTCATCTCGGTGATCAGGCGGGCTTCGTCTTCGGGCACGTTCCAGAGTTGCCGGAGCCCCAGGCTCATGGCTTCGCGTTCGCGGTGGCACACCTCGTGGTCCACCCAGGCCACGTGGGCCATCAGGCCCGCGGCCAGACAGATTTTCCGGGCCTCCGTCTCGGGGATCGACAGGGCGCGCCCCTGCTGCTCCAACGCCAACGTCACCTGGAAGTAAATCGTGTTTTTGATGAAATCCTCGATTCGATCCTCGCGCGATCCTTGACCGGCCTTGCGCTTCAGGGCGTGGCGAAAGGGAGCGGCGAGGTGCCCCAACAGACCGGTACTGCGGCCTTCAATATCCTGACGAATGCGCTCCAGAAACGCCGATTCCCGGACGCCGCCGGGAGCGTCCCCGACAGCCTCCTGGCCGGTCCCGTCGCCGGCGACCAGTTTCTGCAGGGTTTCGAGGACAAGCTGTTTGTCCCGGGACGATCGAATGCCGGACAGGACGCGGTCCAGCAGGTCCTGGCGTTCGGCGTCGGTGACCGCATGGGTCATGTAGAGTTCCAGTTGCATCCACTCTTCGCCGGAAATGTCCGGGAGCAGGAACAGGAGTTCCTTCAAGGCGTTGCGTTCTTCCTGCTCGAGCCGGCCGTCGATCCAGGCGATGCCGATCAGCAATTTCCCCAGATCCAGAATAAAATCTCTGGTGGCCATGCGTCCTCCATTGCCCGCGCGCGGTTTGATTCATTGACACTCAAACGCCCCTTTCTATAGCATCTTTCGATGTTTTTGTCTTCGGAAAAGACCGTTGAACGAGGAAGGATGGATGACGCCGCGCCCGGGAGGGCGGACGTCGCCCCGACGCCATAAATGGACGCGCACGTCACTCCGGCATCGCCGTACCCGTGGGGCCGGCTGTGGTTTTTCGGCACGGCCTTTACCACGGGCGCCGTGGTCATGGCCCTGGAAATTCTGGGCAGTCGCCTGTTGGCCTCGGTGTTCGGGACCTCATTGTTCGTCTGGGGCGCGCTGATCGGGGTCGTCCTCGCGGCCATGAGCAGCGGCTATTCCACCGGCGGCTGGCTGGCTGACCGGCGCGCGCCCGGCGTGGTGTTGCCCTGGCTCCTGCTGGGCTCGGGCGCCTGGACTCTCCTGCTGGCCGGGGTTGGGCAGTCGATCGTGTTCACGGTCTCGCAATGGACCGTGGACCCGCGGTGGGGGCCCTGTCTGGCGGCCAGCGTGCTATTGGCGGTTCCGGCTTTCGGATTAAGCGGGGTGCTTCCCGTGCTCTTACGGTTGGCGATCGCCGACATGGGACACCTGGGCCGGCACACCGGGGCCATGATCGCCGTCTCCACCATCGGCAGCCTGGTCGGGACCTGGGGGACCTCGTTTTTCCTGCTGACGTGGTTGGGGAGTCTGACCCTGGTCGCGGTGCTGGGCGTCGTGCTGGTGCTTCTGGGATTAGGCTGGTTGTGGTGGAGCCACCGGGTCAAGGCCATGGCGCTGGTGCCGCTCATCGGGGTGCTGGGCGGGCTGGTCTGGCTGGGGTTCCACCCGATTCTCATCTATCCGCCTGTGATCCATCAGGAAGACAGCCCGTATCAGCAGGTGCAGGTCCGCGACGAAAAAGGCCTGCGCTTTCTGATCCTCGACAATACCTTCCACGCGATCATGTGGCAGCCCGACCCCGTGCGCTTGGCGCTGCCGTACAGTCAAATGATGATGGCGGCCCTGGCGTTGCCTCCCCAGCCGCAACGGGGGCTGATCCTGGGGCAGGGCGGCGGGTCTCTTGCCAAATGGCTGGAACGGCATTGGCCGGAACTGGAACTGGACGTGGTCGAGATGGACCCGTCGGTCGTCGAGGCGGCCGAACGGTATTTTGACTATGACGCGCCTCCCAACCATCACGTGTACGTCCGGGACGCGCGCGTGTTTCTGGCGCGGCAGGCCACCCGGTATGACGTCATCTGGGTGGACGTCTTCGCCCGGCATCAGATCCCGTTTCATCTGACCACCACGGAATTTTATGCCCAATTGCGGGAACACCTGCGTGAGGGCGGGGTGGTGGCGGTGAACCTGGCCGCCTCGGATTCGGATCTGGACCGGATCAGGGCCGAAGCCGTGGTGTCCACGATGAAAACCTCGTTCCCTCACGTGGAGACGTACAGCATTCCCGCGCCGACATGGCTTCGCACCAAACCGGGTTCGGTGAACCTGATCTTCTTCGCCGGCCCCCGTCCGTTGCACATGGACTCCGACGAATTTTCCCTGGCGACGGTGATCCTGCTGAATCAGGACAAAATGCCGCCCGAAGTGTTGCCCTTCCTGAATACCGCCAAAGCCCCGGACTGGAATCCCGGTCTCATCCTGACCGATGATTTCTCCCCGTTCGATATCCTGCAGGGGAGCGGGTAGGCGGTTTCTCTTCATCCGGGAAGATTTTTGTTGGAGGCATAGACCGGCTCCCGGCCGAGTTGCCGTTCCGGATATTCGGCCGTAGCCCTTGCCGGACGCGGGTGTCTTCGGTGTCAATCATGCTTGCACCTGATAAGCGAAATTCATTTTCTTCGCCGCTGCTTTGAGCCGGTTGTCTTGTGTCCATAGTCGAGTCGGTGGGGCTAAAAGCGTTGCAGCCAGCAGATGGATGTCAATATAACCAAGGCCCAGTCCCGTTAGTTGATGATGTTCGATACAATACAACGCTTCGGATTCATCTGCCTTGGGAAGAGCGGGCAAATCTTTCAGCCATGCCAGGACTTCATCGCGGTCGGCAAGCGTCCCGCAGGCTATCTCCCCAATAACAAAAGGATGGATAAGCACTTGGTTGTTATTGAGCAAGCGCGCCAAAGCACGGTTCCCCTTGCGCAGATGCTCAATCCACACCGAGGTGTCAATCAGAATCATCGCTCATGCGGCGCCGTGGAACGAATTGGAGCCCGGGTTGACTGCCACCCAACTTGGCAAGTCGTCTCGCGCTTTCCCGCTCCACCAACGCCTTCAGTGCTTCCCGAATCAGGGCCGGTTTTGTCGTGAGGTTGGTAACTTCCTGAGCCCGCGCCAGTAAGGCATCATCTATATTCAGGGTTGTTCTCATCTTCGACCCTCCATGATTCATCAGATGGACGATAGAGTCGTCTATCTCAGATTTTTACATCAATTGATGGCGAAATCAATGCTTTTGTACGGTTTCATCTCGTCGATGGGTGTCTTCGGTGGAGGGGCGTATTGTCCGCGCGGTTTACGCCGCCATCGTGGGCACGTCGTAGCGCGAAATATGGCGGTCTCTGGTGAGCACGATGAGTCCCTCGATTTGGGCTTGGGCGACCAGCATCCGGTCGAACGGGTCGCCGTGGTGTGGCGGAAGGGTGCCCGCCTGTTCCGCGTGACGAAACGTGAGAACGAGTGGCGTGAATCCCTGTTTTTTGATGCCCGCTTCCAGGTTGTCCGGGGCTTGCAGTTTCCCCAGCGCGTGCTTGACGGCGATCTCCCAGCCGCTGATAGAGCTGACGAAGACCTCGTTGGACGTATCGGCTATGGCTTCATAGGCCCGTCCGTCCAACCTCTGCGGTTCCGCCATCCACCACAGAAGAGCATGAGTGTCGAGAAGGAAGCGTGCCACTACTCGTCTTCATCCGGGAAGATTTTCGAGTTCCAGAACGAATCGATCACTTCCTGGGGCGTCTCGTCAAAGTCGGGAGCGATCCAGATCTGCCCTTTCAAGACACCTGATTTGCGCTTGGTCTCCGGCTTGCGATACGGCTCCAGTCGCAGGTACGGTTCCCCGGCCTTGGCAATGACGATCTCTTCCCCTTCCCACGCGAGTTTGCCCAGCTTCGAAAGCTGCGATTTGGCCTCGTGCATGTTTACTTTCATGGTATCCTCATCAACGAAGTTCTTAAGCTAAGTCTGGCTAAGTCTAAAACGGTGTTGGAGTTGTGTCAAGAATCCATGCTCGCTTGCCTCGGTCGTTGAGAGAGTGGGAATAGATCAGAGAACATCGTACGGCCCCAGAAAACGCTCGCCGTCGAAGTGGATCAAGTGTGACGGTGCATCGGCAACCCATACTTCGGTTTCCCATGCAATTTCGCCAAGGTACCGCGCCATAACGGCACGATTCGGGAAAGCAGTCACGTAGACCAGCCCGGCTTTTGCCCCTATAAATAATCGGGTCAATTCAGTGTGTCTCTTGCCGTCAACGGGGCCGTGACTGGTCACTGCCTCCACAAGCACAAGCCAGTGACGATCAGCATAGTAGAGAACAACGTCCGGCATCTTTCCGTGTGAATACAGGTTGACGCCGAGATCAGCGAGCAGCGGTGCGTCTGGGTTATAGACGGCGATTCCGGCATCGACAAACTGATGCATGGTCTGCCGGCGAAAAGTTTCTCGCGTGTTCGGGGCATATTCTTTTTGGTAGTGTTTCCTCGCCCAATCCATGATGGGTGTGATGCCCATTAGGGGATCTTCCACTCGGTCCCATTGCTTGCGAGGCGTCAAGTTCAGCAATGCAAGCAAGCATAGGGCTGAACGCGTATTCTGTTGGGCACGGGGCAACCCAAGTGCAATGAGAATTTGGTTGGCTTCGGTGATGTGTTTATGAGGCACATTCGTCATGCGCCCAGACTCTCCAGATGTTCAGCGGTCAAGGCTTGAATCGGCTCACGGCGGCGCATAGCTCTCTCGCCTAAGGCAATGAGGCTCTCCTTGTTTGGATACTTTATGAGCCTGAGGTCGGTTGCGTTGACTTGAGTATGGCCGTTAAAACGCCGGAAGTTTTCATCAACTGCAGTCGTGTTGAGGAAGGCAGCCAATCCGTATGCCAGCGCTGCGGTCAACCCATGCTTCCCTTCATGAAACACGTTCAGGTGGTTTTCAAACCCCAACGCTTCGGCATTGGGGAAGCTGTCGGGCGTTACGACGCTCGCTACGATACGGCGTTTTTCTTCCTTTGATGAAAAGCGGCGCACGACGCAATAAAACCCATTCGGATAAAGCCACTTTTCCGTCGCGGCATTGCGGCATATCGCATTGGGTTTGTTCAATTCCGGATTCGGCCAATCCGTACTTTGATCTCTAAAGTGGCCGGGATAGAGCAAGGGGACCGTGTCCGCGTCCGGCATGTCACGCAGGTGTTCCTTCAATCGGAAATCGACCACGGGACCGGTTGATACCTTGACGCCTATATCGTCCAGAGTGGAGCGGATCGCTTTTGACTGTTCAATGGCGCTAAATTCCGGTGAGGTCGGTACATGTATGAAACATTCGGGGTCTCCGGGAAACACGATGCGATCGAAGGAGTACCTGTTCGTCTCCATGTCGGCGAAGCTGGCATCGGTCGAGGTTGTCACCGTCACGGTGCCTTGGCCCGCCCCGCGCTTCAACGCGATGATGACGTTTTCCTGCAACACTTCATCATCTTTAAAAGCCTTATTTCTTGAGGTGAACAGGTGTATCTGCAGGATGGCCGCACGTTCCAGAACGTATTCGCGGAAGGGACGGTAATATGGTCCATTACAGAAACTCCGCGGTACGATTGCAACGAGTTGCCCGTGATCTTCCAGTAGGGCTAAAGACAAGGCCACAAACGCTGAATACAGATTGACGGTTTCAATGCCGACTCGCCTCAATGCCGAACGGTAAAGAGAATTGCTGCGCATTTTCTTGTATGGCGGGTTGAGGATGGCGTGGGTGTATCTCGGGAGGGTCTCGACAAAGAGATTCCCGGTGAGCGAATCGACCGCAGCATGTATGAAGTCGTCACCTCGGATGTTTGACACGACATTTTGATGCCATCCGTATTTCTCCAGCGATTGGACTAAATAAGGGTGCAGAGACTCATCTATTTCAAAGGCATCGATTTCAACATGCTGGAAATCAACGCCACCTGCAGTCCACTTTTCCAAAAAGGCCATGGAAAGAGAACCGATCCCGGCCCCGGCATCGAGCAGACGACAGGTGCCCCCGGCGCTTCGAGTAAACAGCCCTGCCATAAATCGTGCAATTTCCGCAGGTGTGAAAAACTGCCCATATTGAGACTTTTTCTTTGGATCAATGGTCTTTGTCACGGTCAGCCTTGACGGTCCAACTTCTGAAAGCAAGGGAGTGCCTCTTTTTTATGGAGATGCGTCTTCGTCTTCATCCGGGAAGATTTTCGAGTTCCAGAACGAATCGATCACTTCCTGGGGCGTCTCGTCAAAGTCGGGAGCGATCCAGATCTGTCCCTTCAGCGCTCCAAGCTTGCGCTTGGTCTCCGGCTTGCGATACGGCTCCAGCCGCAGGTACGGTTCCCCGGCCTTGGCAATGACGATCTCTTCCCCTTCCCACGCGAGTTTGCCCAGCTTTGAAAGCTGCGATTTGGCCTCGTGCATGTTTACTTTCATGGTATCTCCGCAAAGCTAAGTCCAATTGAGGCTAAAACGGTCACGGAGTTGTGTCAAGACCACGTACGCGTCGGCCAAGCAGACTCGAAGTCTTCATGTTTGTAGACATAGACTGGCTCCAGCTAAGTTGGTGTTCCAAGTACGTGACTTTGCTCGAAGAGTGCAGTTTCGGTTATAGGAGGTTAGGGACACTGCGTCCACTCTACGAGTGAGGGCAATGCAGAAAAGAGAAAAGCATGGGACTCAAAGAAGAAATCGTAAATAGTAAAGAATTGATTCAACAGCTTAATGCCCGCATTGCTCGACTCGGATTCAATGATGACGGAACGTTAAGCAGACGCAATCTTGCCATGCGGTGTTTGGACATTGCCTATAACCGATACCGATCTATAGTTCTACTTGTTGAACACGGGCATTATGGCTCAGCCTTTGCACTGGTTCGCGTCTTCTCCGAAGCCTATATGAAAGGAGTATGGCTATGGAATTGTGCTTCCGATGGAGTCATAGAAAATTTTTATCAAAGAAGTAATGGGAAAGAATATGAAAAGCCCTTCAAACAATTAGTAGAAGATGTTTGGAACCCCATCGACCCCATGTCCCCAATGGCCTCATACTATTATTCATGGTACTCTTTTATTAGTTCCTTCCCCCATACAGGGAGCACCCTATTATCTATACACAATTCCGAAAAAGACAAAGACCTAATTTCAGAATTGCTACCGGGGCTCGACGAGATTGCTCAAGAATGTGTAGTCCCATCGATGGAGAATATAGCAAAGTTCAATAAGCCGGTTGCCCTTATAACAAGTGTGGGGTCCCGTATGGGTGCAGACTCCAGCGAGAAGCCGAAAAGTCTGTTTGGCATTGACAAGGGACGATTCAAGATACTTGGCGACATTATTGAACCTCTGGACGTCGAGTGAGAAGCCAACACCGGCAAGATTTTGGAGGGCGACGAGTCTAAAGTGAAGGCATCGCTTGTGGCCTCTCCCGTCATGTCATTGCCCCGCTTTGATAGTATGGCGACGGGACCGTCGGGTAGACGCGAAACACGTGACGGTAAACGTCATCGGACTTGGTCGCCACTTCGTCGTCAGAGTAAACGCCGGTAGGCAAGCCGGTCGTTTCGTTATACAGGAAATCCCGGATAGTGATCACCACCGCATCCCGAGTCGTCTCTTTTTCTCGCCATTGATCCACGCGGAGTTTCTCGACCTTCAATATCCGTAGCAGTTCGACGGCAATGCCCTTGATCTGCTTGATTTCGGCGGCATTCAGGTCCGGTTTCTTCAGCAAGTCGAAAATAGCCAATGATTCCTCGTCGAGATTTTCCCGCATCGCCCGAGCCTCTTCTTCACCCAGTTCCTGTGCCAGCCTGAGCAGCGCCTCGAACGTCTGTTCGATGGTCACCCGATCCTTTTCGCGATTGTATTTTGCGACGGTCTCTTCGTAGTGCTTCTGAAAATCGGCGCGCAGGGGGTTCTGCGCCAGCAGGCGGTGTATTCGCTTCTCCAGAACGTGTCGCAAGTCTTGCACCAGCGAATGTTTGCTCGGGTAACGCTGAAATTCTCGTTTGAGGCGTTCAAAGTCGATGTGACTGATGTCATAAGCTTTCAACGTGTCCGACGCGAGTTCAGGCTGCACCTCTATCGCCTCGTCCACCACCTCGTGCAGTTTGCGGATAATGTCTCTGATGTCGGCCTGCTCGCGATCCCGCTCCAGGCTCTTGTACACAATGTCGATGGCGTCCCGGTCTGCCCGATGGACGTTGACGTTCTTCACGTTGATACAGGCTCTGAATTTTTTGAACACTTCACGACACAACACCTCGAAACGTTTGCGCGTTTCATCATTCTCGTTGGCAGCTTCCTTGCACGTCATGATGGCAGCGTTGCGTTCGAAGCCGGTCTTTCGGATGACGTCGTCCAGCGATGCTCCTCGCTCATTGAGGAAGGCTCGCACGAACGTAATAGCCTCGGCCAAGTCGGCCAGCAGTTCTTCATCCGGCTTGGCCGGATCGGTTTCGTCGACTTGTCCAAGCTGCGTTCCGGCAAAGGTTGCCAGCGCCTGGCGCAGGTGTTTGAGAATGCCGCAGTAATCCACGATCATGCCGTTGTTCTTGCCCTCGTTTACTCGATTCGCGCGGGCGATGGCCTGCATCAGCGTGTGGGCCTTGAGCGGCTTGTCGAGATAGAGCGTGGAAAGGCTGGGCACGTCAAAGCCGGTCAACCACATGGCACACACAATGGCGATGCGGAAGGGGTGCTCTTTCTCCTTGAAAGCCTCATCCAACTCCATCCGCTGCATGTTGCGGAAGCGCGGGTTGCTCCGCATTGCCTCGGGCAGGTCCATGCCTTCCTTGATGAGCTTTCGGTGCGGGGTAACGTCCAGATCCCATTTGCGGAACTTCTCTAATTCGCCCTGCTCTTCGCTTACCACTACCGCCAAGCGGGTTTCACGCATCCAGTCGATCTGCCGCTTCAGGTAAATCGACTCCTGCTCGTCGGTTGTCCGCGACGTTGCCGTTTCCAAAGCCTTGATACGCTCGTTCCAGTAGAACTCGATCAGCTTGTGCATCCGTACGCAGGTCAACTTGTCGATACAGACCAGCATCGCCTTGCCGGTTTCCCAGGCCGTGGAGTAATGCCGGACAAAGTCCCGCGCAATCTGATCGAGTCGCCTGCCCGCGGTGACGACGTGGTAGTCGCGCTTGAGTTCCTGCTCCAGACGTTGTTCCACGTCGACGTCGTCGGTCTCCCATTCCTCCAGTTTCCCGGCGATACGTTCATTCAGGTCGCCGATGGCCACCCCGAGCTTATCGCCTCGGGCGTCGTAGTAGAGCGGCACGGTGGCCTGATCCTCCACCGCCCGCTGGAAGTCGTAGGTCGAAACGTACTCGCCGAACATCCGCCGCGTGATCTTGTCTCCCGTGAACAGCGGCGTGCCGGTGAAGCCGATGTAGCTCGCGTTTGGCAGGGCATTCCGCATGTTGAGCGCCAACGTGCCATACTGCGTACGGTGTGCCTCGTCGCTGATGACGATGACGTCGTCCCGATGCGTGTAACTTTCGCCTTCGGCCACTTGCTTGTTGAACTTCTGGATCAATGAGAAGACGTGGGCTTTGTGTTCGGCCAGCAAGCGGCTCAGGTGTTCGCCGCTCGAAGCCCGGCATGGGTCGCGGTCATGGTCCACGACGCCGCAGCCGGCAAACGTCTTGTAAATCTGGGTGTCGAGGTCGTCTCGGTCGGTGAGAATGAGGAACGTAAAGTTGCCGCCCAGCTTCCGATGCACTTTGCGAGTGAACGTCACCATCGAGTAGCTCTTGCCGGCTCCCTGGGTATGCCAGAAAACGCCCAGCTTGCCCTGACGAGCCTTGCGGTCCCGCACCGCATCGATGGCGCGGTTCACACCGAGGAACTGGTGATTGCGGGCGATGATTTTCTTCGGTTCGCCCGACGACTCGTCGAAGAGAATGAAGTTCTCCACGAGGTCCATGAAGTGGCGCTTGTCGCAGACGCCCTTGAGCAACGTCTCCATGTCCACGACGCCCGGCTCTTCTTCGGCCAACCGTTTCCATTCATGAAAATGCTCCCACTTGCTGGTAATGCTCCCGATCTTCGCCTTCTCGCCGTTGCCGAACAGCACCACCGCGTTGTGGTGGAAGACGTGGGGAACGGTGTCGCGGTAGTCAGAATAGTTTTCCTCAAAGGCGGCTCTGAGATCCCGGTGGATGTTCTTGCACTCGATGAAGAGCAACGGCAGACCGTTGACGAAGCCAATGATATCCGCTCGCCGTCGGTAGAGGTCGCCTTTGATCCACAACTCGCGGACACAGAGGAAATGGTTGTTCTCCGGTGTCTCGAAATCGAAAACTCGCAGCCGTTCATGTACCGGCTCGCCTTTGTCGTTGTGGAAGGTGACCGACGCGCCGTCGCGGATCAGGTTGTACTTTTCGCGGTTGGCGGTAACAATGGTCTGCGAGGCAACGGTAGCCGTGATCTGTCGCACCGCGTCATCGTAAGCGTCGTCAGGCAAGCCCGGGTTCAGTTCGGTCAATTTCCCGCGCAGCGCGCGTGTCAGCACCGCCTCGCGCTCGGACGAACGCCCGAGCAGGCTCTCCGGCCCGAAATCCTCATTGTTGTAAGCGTAGACCGACTCCCAGCCGAGGTGTCGTTCCAGGTATTCGGCCGTGGTCCGTTGGACGAGAGTGTCTTCGGTGTAGGGGGATGGAGACACGACTTCTTAGCGGTCGTTTTGATATCTGATGCTCAGGAGACAACCAGGAATCATGACCAGCTTCGTACTTGCAATCCCTTGAACGCTCGGAAGTCAGCCGGGTTCGACGTGACAAGAATCAGCTCATTGACATAGGCAATTGCCGCGATTTGCCCGTCGATGAACGGCGGTGTCTTCCCGACGGCCTCCAACCGCGCGCGTTCCAGCGCGTGCCAATCTGCAGCCTCCCGGTTGTAGTCCAGTACGGGAAAACTCGCCAGGACCACGTCCTGGATATAGCGTTCAATGGCCTCCCTACGCCGCGACTGCGTAAGACGGGCGCATCCGAATCGCAACTCGTGCCAAACCGGGGCTGGAATGGCCATCTCGCCGTCGTGTTCGCGCAACCGGCGCAGAATGCCGGGAGCCGGATGCGGTCGGAGCGGTTCCGAGATGACGTTCGTATCAAGCAGGTACTTGACGGTCACAACGTAACGTCACGTCCCGGCGTATCCGCGCGAATTCCTGAGAAAATCCGGTCGGGATCGAGATCGAGCTTCGCCAGGTCGACGCTTTCCGCAAACGTTCGATACGCTTCCGCAAAACCGGAATAGTTGGACGCAAGTTGTTCAAAGCGACGGCGGCTGATAAGCATCGCAACCGACTCCCCACGCCGTGTCAACTCCACGGCCTTGCCGCGTTCTGCCTCATGAACCAGTCGCGGGAGATTACGGCGGGCTTCGGCGATGGAGTATCGTTCAGTCATGGTTGCCTCATAATGTACATTAAGATGTACATTCTACGGAACGCCATATGATAAAGCAACACGAGGTCGGTTCGATCGGCACGCGGCGGTGGTCTGCTGGGCGAATGTGTCTCCGCGTTTAGGAGATTATGGTTCATCGCCTATCGCAATCGACGATTCAGGACCATCAGAAAGTCTAGAATTCTTGGACGTCTCATTCGAGGGTAGCGTGACTTTACCATTCTGAATATTTCCCGCGATCAAGCTCGCTGCTACTCCAACCAACAATGTGATTACAAGTCCCCACAACCATTTCCGGAATCGCATCACTTGCCTGAAAGGCCACAATCGTTTGAATCGTTCATGGCGCCTTAAAGACAACTCGAGTAACAAGTGTGCGATAACAAAGATGCAAACTCCAGACGCGACATATACCATACCAGAAATAAGGTTGTTGCTCGGGAAGGGGAGAGCCTGGTCTGCCAACCATCCGGTGATCACAGAAAGACCAACCACGAAGACAAGAAGACCGAGATATGTGAGTAAGCCTTTACGCTGCAATTTTTCCTCTTCCATTTGGTCCACTTTTGACTGCAGCTTGGACCGCTCATTGGTAAGATGAGCCAAGCTATTGTCTGTAGTACGCGACTTCTCCGCCTCTTCGCTAAGTTGCTTATGCAGTTCTCTGATTTTGGCGTCTTTTGATTTCGTTTCCTTCCTCGCTTCTGCAAGGTCAAGATCCTTATTTCCCACAATCGCCGTCAATTCTTCGGCTTTTGCCTTCTCGGTCTCAACTTGCAATCGCATTTCTTCCACGAGAGCATCGTGCACCAACTGGATTTTCTCTTCTTCTGGCCGTCTTTCACTAATCCGAGATCGCAGACCGTCATTCATGACCACGTTAATGATTGTCTCTTCTGGGATATTATCGCTACCTTGAAAACGCCCGAGACGACTGATAATCGCTAGACTCAGACGTTCTGCTCTTGCATCAAACTCCTGAAATAAGAACGGAAGCCTCAGGCCGCCAAGGATTGCTTCCTCAAACTTTTGTGTCCGCGGGACCCAAAATTGCAGCAACTGAATAAGTGATGCGGGATGCAGGCATAACGGTACATGCAATTCGCTTTGTTTGAGCTTAAATGCATCAAAACCCATCAGTCTGAAATCAAGTGTAAGTATCCACTCCTTTGCATCTGTTGGCGATTCGACAAAGGCTGGGCGCTTGTCTTTAACCCAGTGCCAGAGGATAATGTCATGAGCTACTTTCTCATAGGACTTCCGCCGTTCTTCCGGGATTTTCCCCTTTTCGTGCTCCATCACATTAAGAATATCATCAATGACATCCTGACGAGTGCCGTAGTGGTCAAGATTTTCATTGTAAAGCTTCACGCCTGCTGCCTGAGCGAGCGGAACAAAGTTGTTAAGATATGGATCAAACCAGTCATCTGTCGTGAGTAAACCACTCTGTTGTTGACGTTCAGCGAAAAACCGTCCAATCAGTCCTGACGACATGCCAGTGCGGAGAGCCGCTTCAGTAAAATTTCTACTCTTGGCAATACCAGATGCTTGGTCCTTAACTGCCGCAATCGTGCGTTTGGCCTCCTCGATAGTTTTTGGCATCACGTAGAGATCAACCTGGGGATTGCTTCTCAGCGTTGCAAGCAGGTCTTTTAGCTCATCCGCCGAGGCATTCGAAGGATTTTCATGCAACCCAAGTAGGGAAAATAGGAAATTAGTATCCACGAAAAGACGAAAACGAAGTGGTTGCGCTGTGGCGGTCTTCAATTTCTCCACCACGGATTCAGATATGCCGCTTGCCTCTACGCAGAAGTAAGCGTGCAACGTTCTCGTGATGTAATCGCGAACTTCCTTTTTCTTTGGATCAAGGAATCTGGTGATGACAGTCTTGAGAGCACGCCGGTGTTCTTGGCCAAATTCAGTAAAAATTTTCTCAACATGTTTCCCGTCTACTATTTGTTCTTCGCCCGCGATCAATCGATATGTGTTTGCGCCGACGTCACGCATCATCGGAACCAGGAATTTGCGTTCAAAGACGTTCCAGACATTTGAAGCATCCAAGTCGGGGCAGGACTGTGCCACCAAGAAGTGGAAGTGATCGCGAGCTTTAGCCTCGACTTCTTCCGCTTCGCCTATCTCTCGCTCGAATTCGCTTCTTGCTCCTTCCGGTATCCGATATACACCGTTCGATATTTCAATCAGAGAATCTTCGGACTTAAGTGATCTGATGACTGATGCAAGTTTTTCCTTGCCCACTGTTAGGCTGAAAGTATCCTGCATATTCCTGTAAATCTGCGTCTCATTTAGGTTTTCGCCAGCAAGCCACATAGTAGCGAGCACCAGCCTGTTGAGTGTTTTGTCCGACCATCCCGCGCGATTCAGTTCAACATGGTGGACCAAGGCCGACACTTCCCGTGGCAACAACAAGGTGGTATTCATACTGTTGTCTCCCCGTTCATCAGACGGGGTAGCAGGAGATCTCGGGCCGCTTCAAGTTGCAGTATTGATCGCTTCAGATAACGCATTTGTCGAATGACGTCAGTCGATACCTTCGAAAATCTACCGAGGAGAGTCTTTGAGGGAACGACAATATCCATCTCTCGAAATCTTCCTTTGCTTATCTCGGGATAAGTTGTGCCTTTTGCATTACTCCGAATCTCGGCGACTCGGCTCATGAAGTTAAACAGAAGATACATCCTGAGTTCATCTTTGTAAGGAAGGATGTTGATGAACCCCTGATTTGTACACACTTCAAAGTCCATCAGCGCAAAGAAACCCACTGATGCACGGCTCGTCATCAGGATAGTCTCGGAGGGGACCATCTTCGCCGACGACTCACGAAGCCCCTTTTCAGTAATTTTACGCTCTGTGTGCAGTAACACTAAGGAGTCGCTTTTGGTGATGTCAGAAGGCACAACCCATGTAATATCACCGTCCCAGTATTCCGAGACCCTAGTCGAGGGTGTGCCTCCACCGACAGTCTCGCAGATGTCACCGATCTTTTTCCTCTCCCATCCCTCGGGTACGCCGTCTTTGATTTTGACGTGCTCGTGGCCGGGGAAGCGGAGGCGGACAAACCATTCCTTGTAGAGTAGCCGGGCTGACTGCTCCAGCAACTGAATCCGTCGTCGGTTGTTCTCGATCAGGTCATCGTAGGCGGAGAGGATGGAGGCGATGCGGATTTGAACATTTCTCGGTGGCAAGGCGATTCGGATTTTGCCGAGGTTGGTCAGATTCAAATTCGGCTGAGCTGCTTGCGCGCTCATCGTCTGAATGTAGTCGAACGTTTTCTTTTGTTTAAAGAAGTAGTAGATAAAGCGTGGTTTCGCAAGTTCATGGTTGATTCGGACAATTCCCACAGCTTGATTTGTGTTCGCCGGCAGGTCCGATTCTCTAACGAATCCACACTTGCCGGTATTGGCCCCTGCGATAGTAACCAATACATCGTTCTCTTCAAGAATTGACCTTTGTAGTAGCTGGTGTGTCTCTTCATCTATGAACGCAAAACCACTTTCGTCAAGATTTGTATCACCATTGAGTGCCTCTGCTTTGATAAAATTTATGCCCTCCTCAACGAAGGGCCGCCCCATAGTTGTAGGCGTAGTACCCTTTGTAATGCGGATGCTAATTTCTTTAAGGGGTAGTTGCCTGACCTTCATAGCCCCAACTTCTCGAAAGTTTTTCTTGATTGTCGCGGCCAATTTCACCGACTCGGCATTGGGGTTTTCCAGTTCATCAAATCCAAGTAGGCAGGCACACAGGGTTTGCCCCGCTTCGCGTCACATCATCTACTGTCTCAGTGCCAGCATACGGCTCTGGGGACCCGGAATCTTTCGCAATTCGGCGTCATTCGTGACCAGGATGGCATGACGGCATATCGCGGTCGAGACGATAATCGCGTCCGGCAACTTGAGTCTCAATTCACGTCGCAACCGAATAGCCTCTTCCTTGATCTCCTGATCGATGGCGTAGACAGTGACCCCGGCAAGCATCTCGCGAATCAACGCCTCCTCCGACGGGGCAATGGTGGGAAAAGACAGCAATTCCATTTCAGTGATTACCGAGCACGTGAGTTCGCCTGTGGGGAGTGGTTCCGCCAGACGGTCGTTGAACAACAGTATGAAAACGTTGGTGTCAACCAGGAAACGGTTGGTGTTCATTGGTCCCAGCCACGCTTCCATGAATTCCGAAGGTCACGTTGCAAGGCAACCGGATCGTCGACGTTTCGGAACGCCTGAATTTTGCCGGCAAGATCCATTGGGTGATTCGCCCGCTGTGTTTCGCCTTGCTTCTCTTCTTGCAGGTGCACCGTTACGCGGGCTTTTCGACCGAATGCCTCGCGAAAATCCGGCGGGAGTTTGCCGTCTGCGGCGATAACGATTTCTTTCTCGATCAATTTCATGTTTGAGGTCTCCTTCTATGATCAGCGAGCGCATGTGTGCCGACTTTGCGGTCAATCACTGTCATCCTTTTGACGTATGACGGGCAGGGCGGTTCCATTGTAACCCCTCGAAACGTGAGAAATTCTGATCGAATGGGGACGTTCTCGTCAGGCAAAAACATGCAGGCTCTCCATGGTTATGTCAATAGCGAATGTCGTCTTCCCGGTGCCGTTGGGTCCGGCGATGACCATGGTTTTGGGGTTGGTCATTTCATATCCCCAACTCTTCGAAGTTCTTCTTGATCGTCGCAGCCAATTTCACCGACTCGGCGTTAAGATCTTCCAGTTCGACGTGGATCTCGCGCAGGGCTTCCTCGAAGTCGAAGTCTTCGTCTTCTGCCTCAGGTGCCACGCCCACGTAGCGGCCAGGAGTCAGGCTCCAGTCGTTGGCTTCGATCTCGGCATGATTCACCAGCTTGACCAGTCCTTCCACGTCGCGCAGCTTTCCCTTGGGGAAGCGTTCGGTGAGCCAATGGGCCTGTCGCCAGAAGTAGCGTGCCTGTTTGAGTTGATCCGCTGCCTGACGGCGGGTCTCGTCCGCTGCCTTGCGCGCGTGGGTGACGTCGCGGACGTTCCAGGCGTCGCTGGACCTGGCGTCGCACTCCTTCTCGCAGATTTCGATCAAGCGGCCGGCGAGCTTATAGAGGAGGTCGATTTGCTGGACGAGATCGTGACTGCTTTCAGCCAATGGTGCGAGGCGGTCAACCGTCTGCCGTAGCTTCGTGGCCGAATTGTCTCCATACTTGGCAGCGGGTTCGGCAACTTGCAGATATTCGCGAGTGGATACCGGTAATTCAGATCGCAATGCTTTCTTGAAGGCAGCAATGCCGGAGTTGAAGGTGCGCAAGGCCGCGTCGAGTTCCTTATGGGTTTGAGTGTGAACGTCGTCCGAGCCGAGTGTGTGAAGAAAGGGAGCCAGTACGTCCCGCAGGGCGTTGAGCGAGTCGCGGAAATCCGGAAGCGGCTTGATTTCTTCGTCCCGTTCATTTTTGGTGTTGAAGCAGGCGTTGCCTTCGTCGAGCGTACGTGTACAGTAGTTGGCCACCAAGCCGAGATAGCGTTCGGTCTCGCCCCGGTAGAGCCAGACGATGGCCAGCAGGTTCTGCTGCTGCTCGGGGCTGAAGTCGTAGATTTTTCTCGTGACCTTGCGGTAGACGTTCCGCGCGTCGATCATTAACACCTTGTTGCAGTGTTCTTTAGGCTTGTTGCGGTTAAGGAACCATAACTCGCAGGGCACGGTACGGGTGTAAAAGAAGTTGGAGCGGATGGCGATCATCACGTCCACGTCACCGGTTTCCACCAGCTTCTGTCGCACCTTGGCTTCGGCCCCACCGGCGCTGGACGCCTGTGACGACATGACGAAGCCGGCGCGGCCGTTCTCGCTCAGGTAGCTGTAGAAATAGCTGATCCAGACGTAGTTGCCGTTGCTGACTTTGTCTTTTTTGTTGACGCCGGGCAGGCCGAAGGGGAGACGCGGGTCGATTTTGACCTTGTCGGCGTCGATCTCGTCCACGTTGAAAGGCGGATTGGCCATGACGTAGTCGGCTTTACCGAGCAATTTGTGGGGGTCTTCGTAATAGGTGATCGCCTGCCGGACGTCGCCTTCGAGGCCGTGGACTGCCAGGTTCATCTTGGCCAGGCGGATGGTGTTGGCGTTTTTCTCCAGACCGCGGAAGGTAAGCCGGTCCGTTGGGTTTTGTCCGTGCTGCTCCACGATGCGCGCACTCTGGATGAACATGCCGCCGGAGCCGCAGGCCGGATCGAGTAGTGTGCCGCGGTCGGGGTCGAGCACGTGGGCGATCAACGAGACCAGCGAGACGGGCGTGAAGAACTCGCCGCCGTCGTGGGCCTTCTGGTCCGCGAACTGTGTGAGGAAGTATTCGTAGATGCGACCGAAGACGTCGCCGGAGACCTTCTTCAACTCGTCGGGGTTGAGCGTGCGTAAGAGCTGGCCGAGGACGTTGTTGTCCAGTTCCTGGTATTCGCTCTTGGGCAGGATGCCGCGCAGGCCGTCGTAATCGTTTTCAATTGACTCCATCGCCGCGATGATGGCCTTGGCGCGATCGACGCCGTCGGGCAGGGCCACCAGGTGATCGAACTGTGCCTCAGGCTTGAGGAAGATGGCGCTCTGCTGGGAGAAATCTTCTTTGGTGGGTGCCAGCCTCTTGCCTTCACGGATAGGCAGGTTTGCTTCAACCTTGTCTTTGACTGTCAGGTAGCGACTGTAGGCGTGACGCAGGAAGACCAGCCCCATCACCGGCAGAAAATACTCGTTGCTGGCGTAGTTGGAGTTGGCGCGCAGGGTATCGGCCGCACTCCAGAGGCGCCGTTCAATGGCTTCGATGTGTTCGAGTTGGGACAATCGTGTTTCTCACGGTTCGCGGAGATGTCTCCTTATGCAGTCACAATGGCCTTGCGGCCAGGCGATCAATCGCTACCCTTCTTCATGACGTATCGCGCGCGGGGCGGCTCCATCGGAGACCTTCGAAGCGTGCGAAATCACGGTCGAGCGTAATCCATTCACAGCCGGACTCGATCGCCAACGCGGCGAAATACGCGTCCGGTATCAGGTTCCCCACAGTTTCGGCGTCCCGATACAGTCGTGTAAAGATCTCCCAATGCCTGGGGCCGGGGTTGACTGGAATACATTGGGGCTGACTCCTGATCACGTTCACGAATTGCAAGGCCTCGTCCGGCGGACTCGGGTGGATGAACACGCGAGGATGGGTGACGATGCGGAGGAATCCGCTCAACACCAGATCGGATACAGCGAATGCTTCATCCCCGCCAAGCACGGTCTCAAGCCAAGGTCGGCAAGATCCGTGTTCCGGAGCGTCGTCGCGATACGCCGCGACGAGGACGTTCACGTCAGGCAGGACCATGATCCCTTTCGATGAGATCGAGCAGCGCGGCCGAGTCGCTCAGGTCCACGCCGGGCATGACTCCTGTCCCATGGAACAGCGGCAGGTCAACAGCAGGTTGCTTTATGGTGCGCCGTCGGGACAGCGACTCGCGAAGAGCGTCATGAATGACGGCAGTCAGTGTCTTCCCTGTGTCCGCAGCAATTCCCTTTAGCTCGCTGAAGAGATGGTCATCAATATGTATCGTTGTTCGCATGCATAAAAACATATAAAATATACATATTTATGTCAACGCTGAATCAGCCAAGGGGCCGCTGCCTTGTTCCGTAATGCTTTTCTCGACACGCACGTCATGCTGTGGCTTAGAGGGGGTGAGGCGCGATTGGGAACCAGGGCTCGACGCGAGATCGACCGGGCATGGCAGTCAGGTCAAGTCGGCGTCTCTGCGATCTCGTTCTGGGAAATAGCGATGCTCAAGGACAGGGGACGAATCAGGTTCCCTGAAGACGTCGGCCTGTGGCGTCGTGAGCAAGTACTCGTTGCTGGCGTAGTTGGAGTTGGCGCGCAGGGTGTCGGCCGCACTCCAGAGATGCCGTTCAATGGTTCGATGTGTTCGAGTTGGGACAAGGGTGACGTGATCCCGATCCGGTGGACAGGTTAAGGCTTTCGTCTTCTGGCTTGCGATGAACGACTGACCATGATTTTGAATAGCAATGAGCGACGAAGACAAGCCCAAGCGACTTGTCTTCAGGTCGATTTCACGTCAATCGAGCAGGGACGCGGCTCAGTCGGCTTGGGCGGGCCAGAACTTGTAGCGGATTTGAGGCAGTTGTTTGCCCTCGAAGTTGGGAATGTCGTACAGGCACCGATCGATGGTCGCGACTTCGTCCTTCGTAAACTCGAAGACCTTCGACATCTTCCAGAATTTATCAAAGGTAAAATAATCCCCTTTGTCCGGTTTTTCAGCGATGGCGGCCTGCATTTGTTTGAAGCCTTCGGTATCCACGTTCGGGATCCGGCCGTTATTTTTATCCACGCACCATTTCAGAATCTCGGCGACCCCGTACATGGTGAGTTCGACTTTCACTTTATTCGAAGTTGTTTCCGACATGAGCACCCTCCTCTTTCCAAAGAGGAAACCTATAGCATATTTTCCTGAAACTCTTCCAGTCGTTTCCTCGGGAAATTGCAGGATTTACCCGAAATCCCGTTGAAATCTCCGGCGCAACGGGCGGGAAGGCCGGCAAAATGTCCGGAAGAATCCCGGCGGTCCCTCAATAATTCGTTGTATCGCTTAATCAAAAGCCCGTATACTTCTCTTCTTTATGCCGATCTGCTGATGTCCTTGGGGCCATGAGCCCGGGAACCAGGTTCTCTCACGGGGATGCCGAAATGTCTTGGGACCGCTATGTGGCAGGCGACGTACTCCGTTTCCTCACGCTGTGCGGACTACTGCTTTTGCCCGGGTGCTCGCCCAAGGATCCCTATGTCCCCCCGGATTTGCTCTATCTCTTCGCCACCTATGAAGTGGGAAAAAACCCGACCGCGGTGCAAGCCGGGGACTTCAACCAGGACGGCTTTTCGGATCTGATCACCAGCAACATTTCGGCGAATACGCTGTCCCTTCTGCTGGGAAACGGGGATGGGAGTTTCCAGGCGCAGATTTCCATTCGGGCGTGCCGGGAACCCCGGAATCTGACGGTGCGGGATTTCAGCGGCGACGGGCGTGAGGATTTGGCCATCGCGTGTTCCGGGAGCAATCAGGTCGCCATTTTCAAAGGACAGGAGGGCGCGACTTTCGAGAAAGATGCCCTGTATCCCGTCCACCGGACGCCGGTCTCCATTGCCAGCGGAGATTTTAACAGCGACCAGCACCTGGATTTGGTCGTGGCCCTGCGCAACGACAAACTCCAACTGTTATTCGGAAACGGGAAGGGCAAATTTCGAATCGGGCCGTTGTACGAATACGGGGATACCCCCACCTCGGTGACCACCGAGGATTTCAATCAGGACGGAAACCTGGATCTGGCGGTCACGAACGGCGGGCCGATGAGCAACGCCGTCTCGATCTGGTTGGGTCAGGGAGACGGCACCTTTCTTCTGCCCACCGATTACCGGACGGGCAAGCGGCCCTTGTCCGTCTCCTGCGCCGACTTCAACAACGACGGCGCGTGGGACCTCCTGGTGGTGAACGGGCAAATGAACACCATCACCGTCTTTTTGGGAAACGGCGACGGCACGTTTCAGGACGGCATCGATTCAGGCGGCGATGCCGGTCCCAATCACGGCCTGGCCCGGGATTTTGACGGGGACGACATTTCGGACGCCGCGGTTGTGAACATTCAATCGGGAAGTATTTCCGTTCTGTTCGGGAAAGGCGACGGCACCTTTCATTATCCCCCGCGGCACTATCGCACGCCCCGTGGCCCATTTGCCCTGACCTCGCTGGCCGTGGCCCGGGACCGGGACGAAGAACCCGGCTTGGCGGTTGTCAACAACGCCGAAAATAGTGTATCGATCTTCCTGCATCATGGGTTAAAATTCAGGCAGCAGGGCTAGGCGTGCCCCCGCGAAAGCGGGGAGGCAACGCCCCGGCCCCTATCTGAACCGCGGAGCAGGGGAAGAGGACGAAGGACACGGATCATGGAATGTCTCAAGTGTCAGGGGCTGATGATGGTGGAACGACATTACACCACGATGACCCGACACCTCTACGCCAAGTGCCTCAATTGCGGATTCTGGTTTGACCTGGTGGACGTGCTCCGGTTCTTTTATCGCGTCGTGCAAAACGGCTATCGCGGAGCCAAAATCCGGGAAACGCTGTAAGCGCGCGGACGACCGCTCTCCCGTGTCGGAGAGGCCGCCACATTCCACTTCAAGTCCCGGCCGGATGTTTCGAGAGAATTTTCAAGCCTTCCCGGATCAGTTCGTCGAGTGACGTGGGAGGCGGGCTCATGCGGCTCACTTTGTCGAGGGCGTTGTTGACGTCGCGCTGCCGGTATCCCAGGTTGACCAGCGCCGACAGGGCGTCGTTCCGGGGCGCGTCACTCGACGCCGGTGTCTCGCTTGCCTCCGGCGGTCCTTCCCCCAGACACGCGATGGTATCCTTGAGTTCCAGGGCGATCCGGCCCGCGGATTTTTTCCCGATGCCCGGCACCGACGCGAGTGTGTCCACGTCGTTGGCCAGCACGGCCTCCCGCAGGTCGGCGACCTTCAACGCGGACAACACGCTCAGTGCCAGTTTCCCTCCCACGCCGGAAATTTTGGTCAGCAGGGTAAAGGCCGTTTTTTCGTCCGGCGTCAGAAACCCGAATAGTTGAATGGAATCTTCCCGCAGGTGGGTGAACACGTGCAGCGTCAGGCGCGCGCGCAGGTCGGGAAGCGCGAAATACGTGCTGAGCGGGATGAAGACTTCATAGCCCACTCCGTTGACGTCGAGCACGAGTCGAGAGGGGTCTTTGGCCGCCAGGATTCCCGTCAGGTTGGCGATCATGAAGCGGTGTCACGCGAGAGTGGTTGACGGACCTTAGCCGGCTGCCGCGACTTTTTCCATGACCTCATCCGGAATGTCGAAGTTGGCATGCACTTTTTGGACGTCGTCATGGTCGTCCAGAATTTCCATCAATTTTAACAGTTGCTCGGCCGGTTTTTCTTCGAGACGGACCTGATTGACGGACAGATAGGTGATCTCAGCCACCGACGTGTCCACGCCGGCCTGATGCAGGGCCTCCTTGACGGCTTCGAACTCGGAGATTTCCGTGGTGATTTCAAAGCCGGCGCCGGACTTTTTGAAGTCCTCCGCCCCGGCTTCCAGGACGATGTTCAACAACTGATCTTCATCAATCGACGGCCCGTCTGCGACCAGGAGCCCTTTCTTGTGGAACTGCCACGCGACCGCCCCCGCTTCGGCCATGGTTCCGTGATTTTTCCCCAGCATGCTGCGAATTTCCGATACCGTGCGGTTCCGGTTATCCGTCATGACTTCGAGAAGCATCGCGGTGCCGCCGGGTCCGTAGCCTTCGAGGGTGAATTCCTCGTACTGAACGCCGGGCAGTTCCCCCGTGCCGCGCTGGATAGCGCGTTTGATCGTATCGGCCGGCATGTTGGCTTCCTTGGCCTTGGCAATGCTGGTGCGCAGGGCCGGGTTCGCATCGGGATCTCCGCCATTGCGGGCCGCGATGGTCAGGTCGCGGATCAGTTTGGTAAACACTTTTCCGCGTTTGGCGTCGACCCCTGCTTTATGGCGTTTGATCGTGGACCAATGACTATGACCGCCCATGCCGTCCTTTCCTTATGCCACACGCGCGAAATGTTTCCGATCCATCCCGTTGTTTCCGGGAAACCGTCGCTTGGCTTGCATCATAGGATAGGGTCTCCGACCGTGTCAATTGAACCGCCGTGTGGTTGTCCGCTCGCGAAAAACACAGAGCGCCGGTTCATGTGGGCCAAGTCACGAAGAGCAGTTGCGTGAAGCCGGGGAGGATGGTAAGGAAACGCCATGCGTGTCGTGTTTATGGGAACGCCCGCCTTTGCGGTGCCGTCACTCGAAGCCTTGAACGCCTCGGACCATGAGGTCGTCGGCGTGGTCACCCGGCCCGACCGTCCCAAGGGCAGGGGCCAATCCGTGACGCCGTGCCCGGTGAAAGAACTGGCGTTGGCCGAGGGGTTGCCCGTGAGTCAGCCGGAGAAGGTCAAAAGCCCGGAATTTCTGCGGCAACTGTCCGATTGGAAACCGGATGTCATAGCCGTGACGGCGTTCGGCCGGTTCCTTCCCGCGGCGATCCTGGATCTGCCGCCCCTGGGGTGCGTCAACGTCCATGGTTCCCTGTTGCCCGCCTACCGGGGCGCCGCGCCGATCCAGTGGGCGCTCATTCACGGAGATGCGGAAACGGGGATTACCACGATGGTGATGGATGAAGGCATGGATACGGGGGCCGTGCTGCTTCAGCAGCCGGTTCCGATCGAACCCGAGGATACCGCCCTGGAATTGGGCGCCCGGTTGGCCCAGGCCGGCGGCGCGCTGCTGGTGGAGACGCTGACGCGGTTGGCCGAGCGTTCGGTGGTTCCCCGCGCGCAGGATCATAGCAAGGCGACGGTGGCTCCGTTATTGACAAAAGAAGACGGGGTGATCGATTGGACGCAACCGGCCGCGAAGATTGCCAACAGGATCCGGGGGCTGTCGCCGTGGCCCGGCTCCTACACGTTCCATCATGCGCATCGCCTGATCATCCGGAAAGGCCGGCTCGATCCTCAGGCCGGTCAGGGCGGGAGCGATGGGCAACGGCCGGGAACCATTCTGGCCGTGGGGCCGAGGTCCTTTTGGGTGCAGACGGGTGAGGGCCGCATCGAAGTGCTGGAAGTCCAACCCGCCAATAAACAACGCATGTCCGTGGAACAGTTTCTTCAGGGATATGCGCTCCGGGTCCGCGAGACGCTTGCTCCGCAGCCGGAGTCGCGCGTTTCCTGACGCCGGAAGCGCGGTGAGAACGGACGCAGGAATCGAGGACGACATGAGTGACCAAACCAGACAGGCCGTGGAATTTATCGCCAAGCAGATCCGCGAACTCAAGGTCATTCAACCGCATCTGGTCGGGGCCGTGAACGCGGTGCTGGCCAAAGAGCAGTTCTACAAATGGAAAAAACAGGTGGTGACGCTGGTGGGCGAGCAACTCGGCGCCGGCTACCGGAAACGATTGTCCAAGGATTGGCTGGAAACGGCCTTTGCCGGAGCGGATATGTACGATGAATTGAGCGACGACATTGAAATGTGCCTCCGTCATCTGTACCAACTCTCCCATGAGATTGAAACCCATGGGCTGCAAGGCCCCGATGAGACGGCGCCGCCTCTAACCTGAACCGATGTCCGCCCCGCCCCGCCCGCGAAAACGCCTGGGCCAGCATTTTCTCATCGATCCCAATATCGTCAGAAAAATCCTCAAGGTGGCGTCGTTGCAGCCGGATGAGGTCGTCTTTGAAATCGGACCCGGACGGGGCGCCCTCACGCAGGCGCTGTGCGAACGCGTCGCCCGGGTGATCGCCGTGGAGATCGACCGGCACCTGGTCGAGTATCTCACCCAAACCTGCGCGCAACACGACGCCCTGGAATTGCATCAGGGCGATGCCTTGGCGTTTCCCTATGACACGCTGCCCGCAGGAACGGTCGTCATTGCCAATTTGCCGTACTACGTGTCCACGCCCGTGTTGTTCCGGTTGCTGGAGGAACGCGAGCGGATCGACCGCATGGTCCTGATGCTGCAACGCGAAGTGGCCGAACGCATGATCGCGGACCCCGGCTCACGGGACTACGGCCTCCTGTCCGTGCTCACCCAATACCGGATGACGCCGCGCAAGGCGTTCGTCGTGCCGGCGAGCTGTTTCCGGCCGGTCCCGCAAGTGGACTCGGCGGTGGTGTGTCTGACGGGCCGGGCCGGTCAGGACCCCACCGACGCCCGGTTTGATGACGTGTTCCTGAAAGTCGTCCGGGGCGCGTTTGCGCACCGGCGCAAAACCCTGATCAACTCGTGCCGGGAGGAAGGATGGGACGAATCCGTGATCCGGCGGGCCTTGGATCAGGCGCAGATCGACCCGCGCCGCCGCGCCGAAACGCTCACCGTCCGCGAATTTGTCGCCCTGGCCGAGTCCATCCGTCAGGAATAACCTGAAGCGAGTTAGAGTTTCCCTCTTCGGAAATGCACCCACTGACAAAGGGGAGGGAAATATCTACGAAAGGTTACTCACATATTCTTCACTAGGTATTTTGCTTGATAAACAGGGCCTTTCTGTGGTAGATTCATTCCATGCGCCTCTTTTCCAGGCCCGCCGGGAAATCCACTAAATCGGAAGCGTCAGTTCCCGCCTTTTCCCTGAACAGGGAAATTGCCGGCATTTTTTTCATCACCCTGGCCGTGTTGGTTTTTCTCAGTTTGTGGTCCTTTTCGCTTCGGGACGTCGGCTGGTTTGCGCTCCCCGAGAGCGAAACGGCCGGAGAGCCGGGCAGCCTGCACAATCAGACCGGACTGGTGGGCGCCTATATTGCCGCGAGTTTGGTCTGGATCGCAGGGTCCGCGTCATTGGTGATCCCGTTTCTGATTCTCTTGCACGGCATTCGGGTCTTTCAAAAAGAACGCAAACCCATCAAGAGTGTTCTGGGCTCCGTGCTGCTGGTCCTGTGTATGAGTACGCTCGTGTGGTTGCATCATCCCCTTTCCGCGCTGGTGTTGCAGGACGGGATCACATCGGGATTGTATGCCGGGCAGGCGGGCGTCTGGCTGGCTGGTGCGTTGAAGCCCCTCTTCGGCCAGTGGGGCAGTACGGTGCTGTTGGGCTCCCTGTTGCTGGTCTCCCTTTTGCTTGTCACGTCTCTTTCCCTGTCGGCCGGAATCGAACGCATTCCCAAAGGCGCGGGAAAGATGGGGGCTTTGGTCCGGCGTCCGGTTTTGTCGTGGCCGTTCGCTTTGCCGTGGCTGTCCCGGTGGAAGAACCGCTCGCAACCCAAGGCCAATAAACCACTCAAGATCAACCGGATGTTGGGCGCGCGACGGGCGGCCTTTTCGTTTCTGAAACGGGATGCCCCTTCGCCGGAGCCCGCCCTTGACCCGGCAGACCCGGGGCCGGCTGAGACCGATTCTGCCCCCACGCTGCCGCAGCCCGTAGAGGAGGACTCCGGTGCCGTCCCGCGGCGCGAGGCGGTTCGCAAGGTGGCAAAGGGCTATCAGTTGCCTGACCCCGTGGCCCTGCTCGAAGCGCCTCCTGTTTCAAACGCGCGGCAGACGGATGAGATTTTGGAGTCGCAATCTCAAATTCTCACGAACACGTTGCAAAACTTCGGCATTGCCGGAAAAGTGACGGAAGCGCACCCGGGGCCGGTCATCACCATGTATGAATTCGCTCCGGGGCCGGGCATCAAAGTCGCGCGAATCGTGACGCTTGCCCACGATTTGGCCATGGCCCTGAAAGCCCCCAGCGTGCGCATCGTGGTTCCGCTGCCCGGAAAATCCACGGTGGGCATCGAGGTTCCCAACCCGGTACGAGAAACCGTGGCCTTGCGGGAAATCCTGACCCATGAGGCCTATGTCAGGTCCCGGTCCAAATTATCACTGGCCCTGGGGAAAGATATTTTCGGCCGGCCGTGCGTTGGGGATCTGAAAACCATGCCTCACCTGTTGGTGGCCGGAGCAACCGGGGCAGGGAAAAGCGTGGGGTTGAACAGCATGTTGTTGAGTCTCCTGTTTTCCGCCCATCCGGACGAAGTCAAGCTGTTGCTCATCGATCCCAAGGTCCTGGAACTCCAGGTCTATGACGGCATCCCGCACCTGTTGCATCCGGTGTTGACGTCTCCGAAAGCCGCGGCTCGCGGGCTGACCTGGGTGTTGCAGGAAATGGAGCGCCGCTATCGTCTCCTGGCGGAATACGGGGTTCGCAATATCCATGCCTATAACCAGAAAATCGGGGACGACCTGCATGGCGTCCCGCAGAAGACGCCTCGGTCGAACCGGCCTGGATCGGGGACCGGGCCCGAGGAAGCCGATGAGTCTCAAAACAGGGCGGAGCCGCAACCGCTCCCGTACATCGTGGTGGTGGTCGATGAATTCGCCGATCTGATGATGACGGCGCCCAAGGAAGTGGAAGAAAAAATCGCCCGGCTGGCTCAAATGGCCCGGGCGTCGGGCATCCATCTGATCCTGGCCACGCAACGTCCGTCAGTGGACGTGGTGACCGGACTCATCAAGGCGAATTTTCCGACCCGGATCGCCTACCAGGTCTCCTCCAAAACGGACTCCCGGACCATCCTCGACGCGAACGGCGCCGAGGCGCTTCTCGGATTGGGCGACATGCTGTATTTGCCGCCGGGCACCGGCCGCCTGACGCGGCTGCACGGCTCCTATGTCTCGGACGATGAAGTCCGCCGGGTGGTCGAGTACGTGAAGACCCAGGCCGGTCCGGATTTTTCCAACGAACCGGCGTTCCGGGAGGAGCCCGAGGTCGAAGAGGACCGGGAACGCGATGAAGTCTATGAGCAGGCCAGGGAAGTGGTGTTGACCTCCGGCCAGGCGTCCGCGTCGCTCATTCAACGTCGATTGCGGCTGGGGTATCCCCGGGCGGCCCGCATGATCGAGCAGATGGAGGAGGAAGGGATCGTGAGCGCGCCCGGACGCGATGGCCGTCGTGAAGTGTTGGGTCGTCGCATGGCGCTCGAAGAGGAGGCGGGATGAAGATTTTGGGAGTGCTCGTGATCGGTTGTGTGTGGCTCGCGTTCCCTCTCCTTCCGGGAAAGGGTGGCGGCCTGCCGGCGGTCGCGCAGGCCGAGGCCGGCGACGATCTTGCGGCGCTGGTCAAGCGCGTTGACGCGCGGTATGCGCAAATCAGGGATTTCCAGGCGGATTTTGTCCAGGAAACGCGCATTCAAGGCTTCGACACGCCGATCCGGTCCTCGGGGCGCGTGTATCTGAAAAAACCCGGGCGGCTCCGCTGGGATTACCTGGAACCCTCGGTTGAACACATTTACGTGCAGCAGGATCAGTTGGCGATGTACGTGCCCGCCCACAATCAGGTGTTAAAAGGCAGTCTCACGATGATGGTCTCGACCAAGGCCCCGCTCCGGTTGCTCCAAGGGGTCGGGAAACTGGCCGAACATTTTTCCGTGGAACCCACCGGCACTGGAGAGACGGGGGCAGGCGGGTTACCGTTATTGACGCTGATCCCCAGGCCTGTGTCGGGTTCGCCGTCGCCGTCGCTCGTCAAGATCGTGTCGGAGATCCAACCCCGCACATATTTGATTCAATCCCTCGCCTTGCACGAGAACAACGGGAACGTCTCCACGTTCCGGTTTTCCGGTTTCAAGGTCAACGAAGGATTGGATGACGCGGTGCTGATCCTGGATCCGCCTGAAGGGGTGGTGATCGTCGAAGATTTTCTCCCGAAAAACTGATTGCGTCGTCTCCTGACGACTCCCTCTGCCTCTTCTGTCCTCTCCGCCTTTTCCCGTGAAGGCGCATGATGCTTGCGCAAGTCCGCCCGTTCTACCCGCAGCCCGGTGTCCTGTCTTCAACCAAATAGATAGTCGCCCGTTCGCAGTCGTGTCCGTCCGGAGGGCGGAACGGCGGTACGGCTCGTGCCATGGGCGGCAACGCCCGGAGATACGCAATGAGTGCGCGTATGTCTTCCTCATCCAGATTCGAGGCATGGTCCCAGATCATTCCTTGCCAGTGTAAGGGCCGGCCGTCTCTCGCCACGCCGCTACGAAGAGCGCGTCCAATTTCTTTGTCGCTCCAGGCCCCGATGCCGGCCTTGGGATCCGACGTAAGATTACGAGTCCAATGCGACCCTGCAGGAAGCCAACTGATTTTCTGCCCACCGCTGCCGTCCGGACCGTGACAGTTGTTGCACGAGATGATTTTATACAGATACTGACCGCGTTCCACCAACGCGACCTGTTCAGGATTGTTCATGGTTGCCGGGTTGAGCTGCGGCATATCCCTTGTGACCCCCGACGCAATCTGCTCCGGAGGAATAAGGCCCACTGTGGGCGTAAAGTAGAGAAAAGTCCCCAACAACGCACCGGTCCCGACCCCCAGCAGAGCGAGTCCGGTCAGGAACCATCCCTTTGCGCTCCGTGGAAATCGCCGTTCCGGTGGCCCGGCAAAAATGAACGCAATGAAACCCACCAGAAGGATGCCCCCTTGTCCGCCGACTAACAGTTGTTGAGGAAGGTCAGGAAACGCGCTTAACCGGGGTTGGCCGTAATTGCCGGCGGCATAGGTCAGCACCCGCGGCCTGCCTTCCGGAAGGGGACCGGCAAGCTTGACCACAAGCGTTTCCAGCACGCCGTAATGCAACGGCGGAGGAATATGATTGCGCACGGCCGTCCGCGACTTCAGATACCGGGCAACGGCGAGAGCATCGTTCTCGGTCATACTATGAAAGAAGGCCCAAATCATGGCCCAGGAATTCAACAGCCGATCCGGGGCCCGGCCCGTACGAAGCGCCGTCGCAATCTGGTCTTCGGTCCAGTTCCCCAGCCCGGTTTCATTGTCTGGGGTCAAATTTCGAGAAATATAGATGCCGTGCGGATAGACCCCAACCCGCATCCCACCCGCTAAATAAAAGTCATCACCGCGATAAATGCCGATGGGGTTCGTCTGGGTATGACAGATCCCACACATTTGTGCGTGGGCCAGATACCGTCCACGTTTCAGTAAATCCGGGTCGTGGCCGGGGCCCGCGAGTTGGCCACCCGGCTCCCACGGTGGCACCCGGGCGAGCGACAAGACGTAGTTCACGACGTCCCATCGTTGGTCAGGGGTCATCACCTCCGCAAAAGCCGGCATAGGCCCGGGAGACAGGCCGGTCGTGACCCGCAACCAGATTTGTTCAGGTTCGCTCCCCCCTCGAAAGGTCCATGGGGCCGTCAGATCCCGGGAGAACACGGGATACCCTGTGGCTTCCTGAAAGGGAAGCCCGCCGCGCGCTTCGGGGCCATGACATGCCACACAGCCGTATTGTGTGTACAAGGCCTTCCCGCGGGCCAGGCTTTCCGCGTCCGGTGGAACCCGTGCAGGAATTGTGACGGCCTGAGGTGGAGGCCCGGCAAAGTCAGGAGACAGGCCCTGAATGTAGCGAACCACCGCACGAATCTCAGTCTCACTCAGGAGATCATGAAAGTAGGGCATCGCACTCGCGTGGAGGCCGTGTGAGACCGTCCGAATGAGATCACTTTCAAGCGGAGTCTGCCCGGCAGGCGTGGACTTGTATTTGAACGTGCCCTCGACGAAGTTACGGGGATGAGGAATGAGCGACGGCGCAGCCGGACCATTGCCGCGGCCGTCCGGTCCGTGACAGACTGCACAGCGTTCAACGAACACACGACGGCCCATGGGCGTATCGGACGCAAGACCGGAACCCGGAGGCCAGGTCAGGTCGGCATAGACGGCCGGATCGGGTTGCCAGACCTCCGCGGGTTCGGCAAATCCAATACGGGCGTTGATGGAACGACCCACATCGAATAAGAGCAGCAAACCAGCGGTCAGCAACACGACGCGACGTCGTGAGACAAGGAACCAGGACATCGATGAAGGCATCTTTCAGAGATTAGAACAGGGGCAATCCACCCGTCATATTTTTGGTGCGGCTCCATTGTTCGGAACGGTTGATGGAAATGTAATACCAAAACCGGTTGGTCGCAACCAAATGGCAAATGACCGCCGCATTCTTATCCTCGCCTGTGTCTCCCTACACGTCTCTTGAGAAACTCGTACGTCTCGATTGACGGTCCCGAACCGACGTCGCTGGCAAAAGGCCGCATCCTCACACCCCTTGCATTCATCGCTACGGCACCTTATCTTCCATTTCTGTCATCTTCTCCCTGGCAGCCGTTATTGGCGGGAATCCGGTTGGGGATGGGGTTGGCGATCGCGAGTAGGACGGAAGGAGACCCTGCAAAGGATGCCCGGCGATCAGCTCCCGGCTCATGCAGTCACGGGTCCCGATCGTCGAGTGAAAGGTAACGTGGTGATAAAGACAATGAACGGCTGCAAGGGCATTCTGCTGTGCCTCGTCGGTCTGGCCGCGGGCGCGTGGCTTTTCCCCCTGCCCGTGGCGAGTCTCACGGGCGACCTGACCAACGACCCGGCCAAGGTGGTCAAAAAATATCTGTCGTTGGATAAACGCGGGGTCCGGTTGACCGCGCACCCCTACGAGGCGGTGAAGCCCTATGTGGCGTGGGAACAGGAAGAGCCGGTCTGGGAGCGGTTCGTGGTGATCCGCGACTATTCGGTCAGCGACGACGTGACGCAATGGGACATCGTGAGCAGCACGGAAGCCCGCATTCCCGTCACCTTTCAGGTCCTCGGCATCGTCCACATGGAAACGGCGACGTTTATCCGCGCGCCCCGTGAGGAAGTGTTGTCCATTCGCATCCGGGCCGTGGACAATCACTGGAAAATGGTGTCACCGGTGTTTCCTCCGCACGTAGGCCGGAGCCGGTTGGCGGATTTCGTGAAGGACGCCATGCTGCGTGAACCCGATGACGACCGGGCCCGGACGTTGCGCCGGCTCCGGGACGATCTCGTCAACGCCGGCCGATCATGAACCGCGGCCCGATAGCGGATTCCGTCCGGTTGGTTATTTTTGATTTTGACGGGACCCTCATTGATTCCAAGTACGATATTGCCGCGTCGGTGAATCTCACGCTCGGGGATCTGGATTTACCCGCGCTGCCTCCCGAACAAATTTTTACCTTTGTGGGCGATGGGGTCAAACGGCTGCTGCGCTTGTCCGTCGGAGAGGGAAACGAGGCGCGCTATGAAGAAGCGCTACGGATCTTCCGCGGGCATTATCTCGCGCATTGTCTGGATACCACGCAATTCTATCCCGGCCTGGACCGGTTGTTTGACGGGCGGGACCCGCGCATGAAGGCGCTGGCCACGAATAAATCGTTGGAGTATACCCTGCGCATCATCGAAGGGTTGAAGGTCAGGGACCGGTTTGCCGCGATCGAAGGCCCCCTCGACCAGTCTGATCTGAAACCGGATCCGGGCATGGTGTTGCGAATCCTGGAGCGCCTCTCGGTTCGACCGGAAGAAGCCGTGCTCGTGGGCGACAGCACGAACGACGTGCGGGCCGCCCAGGCTGCCGGAATGTCGGCCTGCGCAGTCGGCTACGGGTACGGCAACCGGGACAAAGTGTCGGCTCTCAATCCGGACTACTACTGTGAAAAACCGGCCGACCTGCTGTCGTTCCTGTTCGGGTAGGGGTTCTTTTTTTCCTTTCTGTCATCATCTGGCATCATGGCTTGCTGGGGAGTAGACTGGATCAGCAGGGGCATGCCGGGTCAGACGCGTCGACGGCGGCGGGTCACGGAAAGGAGAGAGGCCTATGGAGATCGGAAGGCGAACTGTCTTGCAGATAGGGGCCCTGGCGGGGATGGGACTCCTGGTGAAGGCCATGGGTTTCTCACCCGTGTTGGCCACGACGAATGAGAATCCGGACGCCATCGCCAAAGTCGTCAGGACCGACGAAGAGTGGAAAGCCATCCTGACTCCGCAACAATATTACGTGCTTCGTCGGGAAGGGACGGAGCGGCCGTTTGCCAACGCCTATCACGCCAGCAAGGAAAAGGGGATGTACTGTTGTGCGGGCTGCGACCTGCCGCTGTTCTCCTCGGCGGTCAAGTATGACAGCAAAACCGGCTGGCCGAGTTTCTGGCAGCCGATTTCGGATCGGGTCGTGGGGACCAAAACCGATTGGAAATTAATCTATCCCAGAACCGAGGTGCACTGCGCCCGCTGTGACGGCCACCTCGGCCATATTTTCGAAGATGGTCCGCCGCCGACCGGCTTGCGGTATTGCATCAATTCCGCGGCTCTTCAGTTTCGGGCGGGCTGAGGAGGGGAACAACCATCGGGACGACTCCCTGCGGCTGTCCGGTCGAAAGGCGGTCTTACGCTTTTTGAATGCGGCCTGACCGCAGGCACCGGGTGCAGACCCGAATGCGTTGAGCCGCGCCGTCGAGTAACGCACGAACGGTTTGCAGGTTGGGGCGAAAGACCCGCTTCGTTTTATTATTGGCATGACTGACGTGATGTCCGCTCATGCGTTTTTTCCCACACACCACACAGGCAAAAGCCATCTCGGTGACTCCTTTTTTTCAAGCAGGAATGTCAAGCAGCGTCTTCCTGATACCATACCGTCGATTCTTCTGACAACCCCGTTCTGAGCGTCCTTCGACTTCGCTTCGCTACGCCTGTCCTGAGCTTGTCGAAGGCCTCTCAGGACGAACGGGGGGAGAGGCCGTCGGTCATGAGCGTAAGGCGCCACGCGCCTGAAGTCGAAGGAAATCAGGCGAAGGGCCTTTGTCCGGAGAGATAGGTGAGGGTTGAGCGAGGACACAACGCAGCCATACGCCCGATAGTGCATTAAATCAGATGTTCCTGTACTATTTGCCCTGGGATGGAGAGGAACGCACCGGCGGACGCGCAGGTCCCGCAAACGTTGCAGGCTCTTTTGGACCGGTTGATTCGCTCGATTCAATCAGTCCGTGAGAACCGGGGTGTCCCGGGCTCATCCACGACCCAACTTGAGACGTTCGTTTCAAGGCAAATTGTCGAGGCGTTGCGGAATACGGTGTTTCCTGCGCGCGTCGAAGCGGAATTATTGGTCCTGCGATTCCTGTTTCAGGAGCGGGGCGATCGACTCACGGATCGATTGGAGACGGCCGGCCGGGTCCTGGATCGTTTGTCCGCCATGGCGCTTCAGCAGCCTTTCGATTCCTCGCCGGACTCGGACCCCGACACGGAGAGGAGGGCTTCGCCTGCTCACGGTGCTTTGCCGGGGGCGAAGAGCCGTGAGGCTTCGACCCGTCCGTTGCACGAGACGGACATCCGGTTTGCCAAAGGGGTCGGCCCCAAACGGGCGCTGCTGTTGGAGAAACTGGGCATTTGTACGGTTGAGGACGCCTTGTGGTTTTTACCCTGGCGGTATGAAGACCGTTCCCGCATCGTCTCCATTTCCCAACTGGTCTCCGGCGAGAAGGCCACGATTGCCGGCACCATCCGTCAGGCCGGGCTCCGGCGAACGCGACGACGGAACATGACCCTGTTTACGATGTCGGTTCAGGATGAAACGGGCGCCGTGGAAGTCGTGTTCTTCAACCAGCCGTATCTCGACGACGTGCTTCAGAACGGGTTGCGCGTCGTCCTCAGCGGTCCGGTGGTCACGTCCCGTCGGGGGGGCGGGCTCCAAATGCGGACCCCGCAGTATGAGGTGGTGGATGAGGATGAAGACCTGCTGCTTCACGTGGGGCGTATTGTCCCGGTGTATCATGAAACGCGCGGGCTGAGTTCCCGGCATCTTCGCCGGATTCTGTGGGGCCTGCTCGAAACGTACGTCTCCGAGTTGAACGACCCGCTGCCCGTGCCTCTCCTGGAGCAATACCAGTGGCCCTCGCTGGATGCGGCCCTGAGGTCTCTTCATTTTCCCGGCAAGGGGTCGGACTTGTCCTTGCTCAACGATTGGACAACGCCGGCGCATCACCGGTTGGCCTTTGAAGAGGGCTTTCTCCTGCAACTGGCGTTGGCGCTCCGGCAACGGACGAATCAAGCAACCGTGCCCGGCGTGGCCTTTCAGCTCACCGGCACGTTCACGGTCCCCTTGCGGCAGCAACTGCCGTTTCGACTCACGGACGCTCAACAACGGGTCATTGCGGAGATCGAAGCCGACATGCGAGCCCCGCACCCCATGAACCGGCTGCTCCAGGGAGACGTGGGGTCGGGGAAAACCATCGTGGCCCTGCATGCCATGTTGGCGGCCTGCGGGGACGGGTATCAGGCTGCCTTGATGGCTCCGACCGAGATCCTGGCGGAACAACACGTGTTGACCATCCGGCCCTACCTCGAAGCGCTGGATGTGTCCGTGGCCTTTTTGACCGGCGGGACGTCGCAGAAAGAGCGGGCCGTTGCGTTGGACCGCATCGCCGCAGGAGCCGTGCAACTCGTCGTGGGAACGCACGCGTTGTTGGAACAGGACGTGCAATTCTCCAGGTTGGGGATTGTGGTTGTGGATGAACAACACAAATTCGGCGTGCTGCAGCGGGGGAAACTTCGAGGGAAAGCCCTGCATCCGGACGTCCTGGTGATGACGGCCACCCCGATCCCGCGAACCCTGGCCATGACCATCTACGGAGACCTCAACGTCTCCGTCATCGACGAGTTGCCCGCCGGTCGAGAACCCGTCCGGACGCGCGTTTTTCGCCACCACGCGCGCCCGAGGGCCTACGAGCTGGTGCGGAAGGAAGTCAACGCGGGGCGGCAGGCCTACATCGTGTATCCGTTGGTGGAAGAATCCGAAAAGCTCGACCTCGATGCCGTGATACAGGCCGCGGCGCGATTACGGGAGACGGAATTTCCCGGGATGACCGTGGAGATTCTTCACGGACGCATGAAGTCCGATGAGAGGGCCGGGATCATGAAGGCGTTTCGCGCAGGAGCCGTGCACATTCTGGTGGCCACGACCGTGATAGAAGTGGGACTGGACGTGCCCAACGCCACGGTGATGGTGATCGAGCATGCCGACCGGTTCGGTTTGGCGCAGCTTCATCAGCTTCGCGGGCGGGTCGGGCGCGGCGCGCAGCGGTCCTTCTGTTTTCTGATTGTTGGGGCGGACTCGCGTGTTCGCCCGGCGGGCGGGCGTCAGGACCGGGAGCCGGACGTGCCCGTGCGACAGGGAGGGGAGGCGTTGTCCGGGGAGCCGGCCGCGGAGCGCAGGCGCATGCCATCCGGGCCGACGCAAATCGCCGAGCAGCGGCTGAAAGCCATGGTGCATTACTCCGATGGATTTGCGATCGCCGAACAGGATCTCCGCATTCGTGGACCGGGTGAAATGTTGGGAACCCGGCAATCGGGGCTCCCCGAATTTCGAGTGATGAACCTGGTTCGGGATGCCATGGTGTTGGAGCAGGCCCGGCAGGAGGCCGTTGCCCTGATGGAACAGGACCCGGAGTTGTCGCGTGCGGACCATCAACGGCTCAAAGCCGCGGTGTTGCGCAAGTGGCAGGCCAGATTGGACCTGGGAACGATCGGATAACGCCGATGCGAGTCGCGGGCCTGGGATCAGGCGTGATCCTGCCAAGACAACGATGGATTTTCTGTTCGGATAAGATCAGAGCGTTGCTCTTAATTCGACATTTTGTTATGAAATCCGTATCATTCCTTCTCAATTCCTATCAATCCCCTTCACCCAGGATTCCCGATGAGAGAAGTCCCCAAAACCCAAATACTCAAACGAATCGGATTTGAAAATCCATGGTGGGATAAACCACACCGGGTGCCGAAGAACTATACGCAGTGGAAGCCACGGCCCTATTTGGAATTGTTTTTCCCCCTGGCAGAAAATCTCAGCATTCGGAGAGCCGTTCTTCTTATGGGGCCCAGACGGGTCGGGAAAACCGTCCTGCTGCATCATGCCATTGACCGGCTTCTGCAAACCGTTTCCCCAAGGCAAATCGTCTATTTTTCCATTGATCACCCGTTGTACAACAGTCTCGGCCTTGAACAACTGCTGGAATTTTTTGGCGAGGTCAGTGGAACGAATTATCGCACAAAGCCGGTGTATGTCTTTTTTGATGAAATTCAGTATCTGAGGAATTGGGAAGTCCATCTGAAGGTCCTGATGGATGCCTTTCCTTTTGTGAAACCGATTGTGTCGGGGTCCGCAGCCGTCGCCTTGCGGCTGAAGAGCGTTGAATCGGGCGCCGGACGGTTTACGGAGTTTCTCCTGCCCCCCCTCACGTTCCATGAATATCTTTCCATATTGGACCGTTCCGACAATCCCATGCCCAAATTGACGCATCAGAAGGCGCGGAAGGGTCGAAACTTTTTCCGTGCCAACAACCTCGATCGTCTCAATGAAGCGTTTCTGGATTACCTCAACTATGGAGGGTATCCGGAAGTCGTTTTTTCAGCCGATATTCGAAAAGATCCGAGCCGATTCGTCAAAACCGACATCGTCGATAAGGTGCTCTTGCGGGATTTGCCGAGTTTATATGGCATCCAGGACATTCAGGAGTTGAACTCATTATTCACCACGCTGGCGTTTAATACGGCCAACGAAATGTCCCTGGAAGATCTTTCCCAAAATTCCGGCGTGGCGAAAAATACCATTAAACGCTACATTGAATATCTTGAGGCGGCGTTTTTGATTCGCGTGCTGCACCGGGTTGACCGGAAAGGACGACCGTTCCGACGGGCAAATTTTTTCAAAGTCTATTTGACGAATCCGTCGATTTATTGCGCGCTGTTTGCGCCGCTCAAGTTCCACAGCCAGGCGACGGGCTCCTTGGTGGAAACGGCCGTCTTCTCGCAGTGGTTTCATGCGGATATTTCGATGTTTTATTATGCCAGGTGGCCGGGAGGCGAAGTCGATCTGGTCTCCAGAGGGCCGAAGCAGAACATTCAATGGGCGCTGGAAACCACGTGGGCGCAGCAGTTTCTTCAGGATTCGGCTCAACTGAAGCGCCGGTTGCGGTTTTGTCACGTCAACGATCTCAAAGACATGATCATCACCTCTGTCAAAGAGAAAGGCCTCAAGGCCATCGATGATGTCAACTTTGAATTTGTGCCGGCCAGCGAATACTGTTACACGGTCGGGTACAACCTGGTGATGGGGAAGACGATCCTGGAAGGCGAGAACGCTTCGTCGTGAGTTACCGCTGGCTATACCACCGGAATCCGTGGGATTCTTTATAGGCGGGACGCTGGAATCCTCCGGGCTTCTCCAGGATCAGGGCTTTAAAGTCCCACAACCCGAACCAGGCCGGATCAAGGACGTTGTGGTAGTGCAGGCCGGTCAGGTTGTTCAGCGTGTCACCCAGCACGTCCTGTAATTCCGATTGAGTATAGGCCCGTACGGCGAACGTCTTCCCGTCGGCTTCCTGGAAGCGTCGTATGGCATAGGCGGCGCCGGTGCACAATACTTGCGTATCCCGTCGGATCGAGAGAAATTGGGGCAGCGCGCAATATTGTTCGCGAAATCCGAGCCACCTGGCCGCGTGGCGGAGATAGGTAAATTGCACTTCGTATTCCGTATGGCCGGGGAGGCGCACGGGATCGGGCCAGCCTGAATCGATTCCGAATTCAATGAGCAACGCGCGCCCGCCGGGCTTGAGCACGCGCCAGAGTTCGTGCAGAAATTGAATGGCGCCGTAGTTGAAGATCGCCTCATCCGGATAGGGGGTATCCAGGTTCAAGCGGAGTTGTTGGATGAGGTCCAGGCTTTGCTGGTGTTCAGGCGTGGCGCCCTTGCGCGTCTCCAGTTCTTCCCTGGACAGGTGGACGGGGGTCATGTCCGCCAGGTTTTCATTGTCGATGACCAAATCCACGCTGGCCTCGGTCAGGGGCCACTGCTCCGCGTTGGCGTTCAGCGCCCTGGCGTTCCATCCGGCTTTGCCGGCTAACGCGAGTTGGGATTGCAGAAACGCCCGGGTGAGATCCAAAAAGATGTATTCCACGCCGCGTCGTTCAATCGGCGAAAATTCTTTCGCCATTTCCTGAGACAGATAGCCCAGCCCCGCGCCCACCTCCACGACGCGCTCCGGTTTCGGACTCCACCAGCCCAACTGCCGGAGGATTTTGGCGAGTAATTGGCCATAGGAGGCGCCATGCAGCGCTTCGCAGGGTTCCCGCAGGAGATGCGAAACCGTGGTTTCCACGATTTCGAAATGGCCATGGTGGCTTTGGATGCCTTTATGATGGAACTCCGTGAGATGGGCCTCGCTTTCGACCGCCACGTTTTCATGCCAGTGCTCGCGCACTTTTTGGAGAAGGAGATCCCACTTCGCGTTGACGCTGTGCCCGCTTGGCGGCTCCGTCCCGAAATAACACAATGAATAGCGAGGCAGGGACCACCGTTCGAGAAACCACCGGCCGGTTTCCTGATTGGCGCCGCAGACCCATTTGCCGAACTGATCGAGGAGCGCGCCGATCGACAGTCGGCCGTCCATGGCTCCAAGGAGAGAGGCGCCCATCCGGTTCAGCCGGACCAGGGGCAGATCTTCATCCAGGGGCGTGACCCACCATTCATGCGCCCCATGCTGGTAGACCACGAGGTCCGGCATGCGCCAGGCCCGTTGTTGGAGAATCTCGCCCTCCAGGGCAAGGGGTTGAAGAGACGGGACAGGGGAGGAGGTCATGCGTCTTTCCCCGCTCCCTTCGGGACGGCTGGGGGTGAGGGCGAATTACCCACGCGAATCGGCGGGGTTGGCATCAAAGACCATCCGATAGATGCCCGTCCAGAACGCCGACCAGGCATCGGCGGTTTCCCGCGCCCCCTCGGCCACTCGCTGGAAGTCATCATCGGACCGGGCCGTCCGGCGCACGGCCTCGATCAACCACGTGCCGTGGAGTTGTTCTTCAGCCAGGTGTGACGTGAAAAATTCCACCTCTCCGGGATGAAAGGGCGCATAATGTTCGAGCCCCGGCACGAAATATCTGAATTCGGAGGCTGCGGTGGTTTCGACGGCCAGGGCCGCGCCCAGTGCGGTCAGATGTCCGGAGTGCAGGAACAGGCGCCGCAGCGTATCGAGGTAGGTCGCCACTTCGGGGATCGGGACCGTGTCCAGGAGATCGCAAGGCCGGAGCCCGATGGACGCCGCAAACCGTTCGAGTTGCCGGATATGCACGCGGTCCGGGGACCCGCTGCCCAACTCCGAGTACAGGGTTTTGGCCAATTCGGTTCGCATTTCCATCTCGTGAATCGGGGTGTGGTATAACAGGCCTTCCAGGACTTTGACGAAATGGAAGCAAAAAAAATGGTACTGTCTGACAAAAGCCCGGAGCTGTCCGGTTTGGAGTTTTCGGGATTTGAACGTTCGGAAAAATTCGTTGGTATTGACCGGGTGTGCCTGAAGTTCCAGGACAAGCGATTCAAGGTTGGAGGGGGTGGCTTGAACGGGGCTCATGCAGCGCGCACCGGGAAAAGCGATTTTCCTATCATCACACGATAACGGGAATCCAGCTTACACGATGCTCCCGGCGCGTCGCAAGGCAGCCGCTACGGCGACGTTTGCGGGCTGTCCTTCGCGGTGAGGCTTCTCAGTGTCAACCCTGTCCCGGGTTGTACACCCTCAAGGGGCGAGGGAGTTGCGGATAGGGGACAGCCGGAATGAGAGAAGGGTGTCACAGCACCTATGATAGAATGAAGACGCACTTTTTTATTCAGCAATCTGTTTGAACCATGGTGACTTCGTACGAATTTGACGTGCTGGTGATGGGGGCCGGATTGGCCGGGTTGCGCGCGGCGCTGGCCGCGCATCAGACCGGGGCGACCGTCGCGGTGATCACCAAGGTCCATCCCGTTCGGAGCCATTCCAATGCCGCGCAGGGCGGTATTAATGCGGCCCTGACCGACCGTGGAGACAAGTGGGAAGAGCACGCGTTTGAGACGGTCAAGGGCAGCGATTATTTGGGGGATCAGGACGCCGTGGAAATCCTGGCGCAGGAAGCCGGGCAGGATATTCTGGCGTTGGAACACATGGGCGTGATCTTTAACCGGACCGAAGACGGACGGTTGGGCACCCGTCGCTTCGGCGGGCAGCAGCGCGCCCGCACCTTTTTCGTCTCAGACTTTACCGGACAGGCGCTGTTGCACGTCCTGTATGAGCAGGCGATGAAGGCGCGCCTGCCGGTCTTCGAGGAATGGTTCGTGACCTCGTTGGTCAAGGACGAGCGCGGACATTGCGGAGGGGTCGTGGCGTTTGAAATCCGAAGCGGGCGTGTGGCGTTGTTCAAGGCCAAGGCCGTGATCATTGCCGCCGGTGGGTTGGGACGCGTGTTCGAGCCGAGCACCAATGCTCTGATCTGTACGGGCGACGGCATCGCGATTGCGTATCGGGGCGGAGCCCCGCTGATGGACATGGAGATGGTGCAATATCATCCCACGACCTTGCAGGGAAAGGGGTTGCTGCTGAGCGAGGCCGCTCGCGGGGAAGGCGCCTATTTGCTGAATGCCGACGGCGAGCGTTTCATGGAACAGTACGCCCCGAACATGATGGAGTTGGCCTCGCGTGACGTGGTGTCCCGCGCCGAGCAAATCGAGATCAATGAAGGCCGGGGGATCAACGGCTGCGTGCTGCTCGATTGCCGGCACCTGGACAAAGCCGTCATCCGGGAGCGCCTCAGCCAGATTTTTGAGGAGGCGAAGTCGTTTGCCAATATCGATTTGACCGAAGAGCCGATTCCCGTGTGTCCGGGCATGCACTATATCATGGGCGGAATCAAGACGGACGTTGAGGGCCGCTGTTGGGATCCGGCGGGCGGCTGGCAAGGGGTGCCCGGCCTGTTCGCGGCCGGAGAGGCCGCGTGCCTGAGCCTCCACGGCGGGAATCGACTCGGAGCCAATTCCCTGCTGGATACCGTGGTGTTCGGCCGTCGCGCGGGTCGTTGCGCCGGGCAGTACGCGAAAACCCGTCCTTCCCCCGGCGTCACCGAGCGTGTGGCGCAGGATGGAGAAACCAGCCTCAAGAGGATTCTGGCCCGGCCCGGGACCGACGATACCGTCGCCCGTATCCGGCACGAAATGGGGTCCGCCATGACGGAGGGCTTGGGCGTGTTTCGCGATCAGGACGGGATGGCCCTGGCTCAACGGACGCTGGCCGCGCTTCGGGAGCGGTGGAATCGCGTGGCTGTTCATGATAAAGGACAGGTGTTCAATACGGGCCTCGTGCGGGCGCTGGAACTCGACTTTATGCTGGACTGTGCCGAGACCATCGCGCTGGGCGCCCTGACCCGAACGGAAAGTCGCGGCGCGCATTTTCGAACGGATTGCCTCGATCGTGACGACGACCATTGGTTGAAGCATATTCTGCTGTCTCATCGTCCCGGCGGGTCGCCCCGTCTCGATTTTCTGCCCGTTCGGATTACCCGATGGGAACCGCAAGTGCGCGTGTATTGATGGGATCACTCCACCCTTGAGGGGGAGTCGCACAAGCCAAGCCGTCAGGCGCCGGCTGATGCGGTGGGGGGACTGGGCTGCATGAGAGGAGACCGGGGGACTCGTCAACGAATGAGCAAAGACCTGCCATGCCGGCTCGTGAAGGTCTTGAGCCGCGCGTTGAGATTGTCGTGAATGATGCCATGCTGACCACGTTTCGCATTCGCCGTTTTAATCCGGAATCGGAATCGCCACACCCCTATTTCGAAGATTACCGGTTGGCGACGGAACGGTCGGACACGGTTCTCGACGCGCTGATCAGGATTCGTGAGACCGTGGATGAGTCGCTCACCCTGCGCTGTTCGTGCCGGGGGGCCATCTGCGGGTCCTGCGGGATGCGCATCAATGGCCATGCCGCCTTGGCGTGCCGAACCAAAGTGGCCTCCCTGGCTTCGTCGGGCGAGACGATCCGCGTGGAACCCATGAACAATATGCCGGTGATCAAAGACCTGGTCACGGACATGACCGGGTTTTGGGAGAAGATCCGCCACGTGCGGCCCTGGCTTCAGCCGGCCGGCCCGGAACCCGAAGGCGAGTATCTTGCGTCTCCGGAGGCCATGAATCATTTGACGGGGGTCATGGGGTGCATCATGTGCGGGGCTTGCGTGTCGGATTGCGCGGCCCTGGAAGTGAACCCGGATTTTGTCGGCCCGGCGGCGTTGGCCAAGGCTTACCGGTTCGTGGCGGACCCGAGGGACGGGAACCATTCGTCACGGTTGACGGCGCTCAATGATCCCGGCGGGATGTGGGATTGCACGCGGTGCCTGGAATGTCTTGAGGTATGTCCCAAAGAGGTGGGGGCCATGGATCGCATCATGACGCTTCGCGCCAAGGGGATCGAACAGGGCGTGCCGTCCACCCCCGGCTCCCGGCATACCGAAGCGTTTGCGGACATCATCGAACGTAAAGGCCGTCTGGATGAACCGATGTTGGCCGTGCGCACGTTCGGGCTCGCCAATCTCAGACAGATGATCTCCTTTCTGCCGATGGTTGGGCGAGCCCTGGTCCGAGGCAAACTTCCCAAATCCGGTCCGTTCCATCGGCCGATTCCGGGGATTGCTCGAATCCGCCGGCTGTTTCGACGAGCGAAGGAGCAACCATGAAATACGCGTTTTTCCCGGGGTGCGTGTCAAAGGGAGGCTGTCCCGAACTCTATCAATCCGTGAAACAGGTCTATCCCCGATTGGGGATAGACCTGGAAGAAATGACCACGGCGTCCTGTACGGGCGCGGGGGTGGTGCAGGAAAAGGATTTACGCCTGGGGGATATCCTGAACGCCCATACCCTGGCCCTGGCCGAACAGCAGGGGCTCCCTATCATGACGATTTGCAGTACGTGTCAAGGGGTGATGAGTCAGGCGAATCACCGGATGGCGACGGACCCCGCCTATCTGGACGACATCAACCGGATCCTGGCTGAAGAGGGGCTGACCTATCGCGGGACCACGACGGTAAAACATTTTGTCTGGATTCTCCTGGAAGACGTCGGAGAGCACAGGCTTCGGCAGTCCGTGAAGAGGCCGTTGACCGGGTTGCGCGCGGCGCCGTTTTATGGCTGCTATCTCCAGCGGCCCGGCGCGGCGCTGGGATTCGACCAGCAGCCGGCTCGGGCCCGATCATTGGAAACGGTGATGGCCCTGCTGGGCGCCGAGGTGGTGGATTTCCCAGGGAAGAGCCGGTGTTGCGGCATGCCGCTTCTCACCATTAACGAACCCGGCTCGCTGAAAATGATTGCCCATCATACGTCGGATGCCAAAGCGCATGGAGCGGACGTCATGGTGACGCCCTGTCCGTTGTGCCACCTCAATCTCGACGGGCTTCAAACGAAGGCCGCCCAACGCGACCGCAAGGAAATCGATCTCCCGATTCTGCATGTGCCGCAGTTGCTGGGATTGGCCATGGGGCTGGAACCGCGGGCGCTCGGTCTGAACCGCAATCTGGTGTCCACGCAATCGGTGCTGGAGAAACTCAGGGTGGCGTAGAGCAGGCCGGTGGGCGATTATGAAACTTCTTTGGAGACGGTTTTGAAATAGGCCAGGAGGTCGCGCGCCGAAAGAATCCCGACGATCTTTCCCTCATCGGTCACGGCCAGGTGGCGGATGCGTTTGTTCGCCATGAGATCTCTGGCATAGTGGGGCGACAGCTTTTTCTCGACGGTCAGAATGGGGCTGGACATGACGTGAACCACTGACGTCGTCGCCACGTCGTCCCGTTCAGCCACGGCCCGCACCACGTCGGTTTCCGTAATGATTCCGGAGAAATCGGCTCCTTTTTTGACCAACAGCGATCCGATGCGCTGGTCATGCATTTGTCCGGCTGCCTGTCTGACCGTCGTGTCCTCGGTGACGACGCTCAGTTCCCGGTTCATCAGTTGTCCGATGGTGGCCATCGTATTCCTCTTCACGCATGAGGACGATATGGGGCAAAAACATGATGGAGCCTCATTCTAGGAAAAACCGGCAGGACATGCAAGAAACGGGATAAGCCCACCCGTAGGGACAGGCCTGTGTCCCTGTCGCTCGCAGGTCGAGTGAACAAAAGGCGTCACCCGACACCGCACTGGACGATCGCTCAAATCGTGCTTTATTGATGATCGCATCATTAAATTGACACGACCTGCGTGAGTTGCTAAAGCCGGTGGGATGTTATGCTGCCACAAGACCGAAGTCCTAAGAGTTGCTGTGTCCCGTTCAGCGGGGCAATGAACGAATGGAACTCTCGTATGGCTCGGGGAGTAGTCTTGGGGGTGATCCGCTCACTGTGTTTGGACTTCCTGGCAAAGACATCGTGGGGCGGCTCAGATCGGCATCTCCTGACTAAGCCATTCCAAATTGAATCGCCGACGGTGAATAGCTTTGTCGGCGTTTTATTGCTTCCGTATTTTGGCGTATGCTGTTGCGTGAGCGGTCAGTGAGGCTGCGAATGTCGCAAAACTGAATTCCTGATTCGGCTCGGTGAATGTTCCTTTCAGGCCGCCCTTTCTGTCAGACAAAATCAGACAGGTTCCGTCATACAGGCGCTCCCGCATCAGGCGCTCACAAAACAGTTCGTAGCGTTTGGCGTATGACGTTATCTTGAATTCCGGGAATACCTCGAAATGCGGCTCATCTACTTTAACGGGTGCCGTCGATTTCGGTGTATCTTCCAGAAGCATGAACCACCCGAGCCATGGTTTTTGCGACGGCTTGAATTTGCCTTCCCGGTACGCGGTGAGCAGATCCGTTGAGTTGCCCAGCGCTTCTTCTACACGATTGTTGAAGTTGTTGCCAAAAGATGGTCCGATATGGGCTTTGAATTCAATCGATGCGAAGAGCCGATCGTCTGTGACCACCAGTAAATCCCAATTTTTAGTCGGTCTGAAATAGCCGGGCAGGGTCGTCGTTCTGGTATGGATTGTGGCATCCGGCATCCCAGCTTCTGACAACAACTCAGTCAAAAGCCAAATGAATCCGTCAAGATGTTTGCCGCCAGTAACGGCACTCCGGTTGCCGGCATCCTTTTTCCCCGTGGGTCCCCCTTGCTTTTTGTGTTGACGAATTCTTGCCTCCCAAAAATATTGAATGGCTTTTGCCAGCCGGTCTTCCATAATCTATTTCTTTGTTGTTTCCGTTTTTACGTCGGCGCAAGAGAACAATGAACCCGTTGCGTGACGAATCCGTTTTTCCGCGATGTCACAATAAGAGTGGTTGATCTCCACGCCAATGGAGTTGCGTCCCCACTTGGCCGCGGCAACCGTAGTGGTTCCCGTTCCCATGAACGGATCCAACACCGTATCTCCTACGAAGGAAAACATCCGGATCAACCGTGACGCTAATTCTTCGGGGTAGGGAGCGGGATGCAGTCTGGTTGATGCGCCGGTAAGACCGGACCAAATGGGCTGAAACCATTGTTTGTGGTTTTGATCAGATATGACGGACAGTATCCGCATTGCGACTGTCGGATTCCGGTAGCCACCGGGTTTGCGTTGCATCAGGACGAACTCAATGTCGTTCTTGATGACGGCATTGGGTTCATACGGTTTCCCTAAGAACCCGGCACCATTACCCGATACCTCAAACGCGGCATTGGCAATCTTGTGCCAGATGATTGGTGCCAGGTTGTCGTATCCAAATTTTCTGCAGTGGGCCTGAATGGAGGCATGAAGTGGAACGACCGTGTGTCTTCCGTCGTTCTTTTTTCGTGCCAGACAGACGTCGCCGACCACACAAATCAAGCGCCCTCCTGGAACCAGCACCCGATGACAATGCGCCCAGACTTTATCGAGCTCACGGAGAAATTTTTCATAATCTTTAATGTCCCCAAGCTGGCCAGGGTGGTCCTTGTATTTTTTTAAAATCCAGTACGGTGGGGAAGTCACCACCAAATGAATTGATTCATCTTCGAGAAACGTCAGTTCGCGCGCATCTCCTTGGACCAGGCGGTGTGATGTCGGGATTTGCTGGACGGCTGCTTCTATCTGTTTGAGGAGCCGTTTGTCCTTTGCGATACGGGGAATATCGGTTTGCGGGTCTTTCAGGTCGGCGACCGAACCAGGCAGATAGCGATCATAATTCAAGGCGGCTCTTGTTGCCATGGCACTTTCGTGATGGATGGATCCTGAATCGTGGAGGTTCTCTGCGTCACGTACAGGACATGGCACGAATTTTGTCCGGCCAAACCAGTTGAGTCCAATTTTTTCAGTTCCGCAGTATATGCCCTTTCATATTGTCTGACAATGAATGGCGGCATTTCGCTCACTCTCCGTCGGTTTTCTCGCTTGCAAGGGTTCGCCGGGTGCGTTAGCCTGATGGTTGGCAGCACGGCGGGGAATCCGCCCGCGCGCGTTCTCTTCTCCGAAAGAATTTTGGAGGCCCGCTCCATGACCCAACCCGTGATGAATCTCGACCGCGTCGTCAGTGGCATGCAGGAGCCGATGAAGCGGTTTCTTGATCGCGTGCAGACGCTCGGCGGAGACAATTGTCTGGCGGTGATCGGGGTCGGCGCTATTGCCACGTCCGGCTTTGATCCGGCGCGGCATACCGCGCGCAGCGTCCTGGTCCTGGAAACGGTGGATCTGGCCATGCTCCGGGAACTGGCCAAGGACGGGGCCAAACTCGGAAAAGCCAAAATCGCCGCTCCCCTGATCATGACGCCCGTGTACATTGCCGGATCTCTGGATACCTTTCCGTTGGAGTTTTTGGAGATTCAGCAATGCCACGTGTGTTTCGTCGGCGCCGACTATTTTGCGGACCTTTCGTTTGAGGAACGGCACGTTCGACTGCAATGTGAGCGTGAGTTGAAAACCATCCTGATCGGCATGCGTCAGGGCCTCCTGGCGGCGGCGGGTCGTGAAAAACTCTTTGGGGCCATGGAAGGCGACATTGCCGAGCGGTTGATTCGCACGCTCCGCGGGTTACTGTGGCTTCACGGACAATCCGACTATCTGTCGGCGATTGAAATCGTCGGTCGGATCGAGCAGGAAACGGATCGATCCCTTTCCGGCATTCGCGCGGCGCTGCAAGAGGGTCGCCGGCACGACTGGAACGACTTTACACGGCTCTATGATGAAATCGACGGCTTAAAAATCGTGGCGGATCGCTGGTAACGATCATGAACGGAAAGTGCGGGTTCGCCGTTGCCGTTCTGCTGGTCCTGCCCGCGTTGAGTTGGGGCGAGGTCTCCGTGCCGGACCCCGGCACGTACGTCGCGGACAACGCCGGGATCATCGACCCCGGCACCGAGCGGCAGTTGGAGGGGTGGCTTCGCGAACTCGAACAGAAGACCACGGCGCAGGTGAAAGTGCTGACCGTGGAGTCGACCCAAGGCGAACCGTTTTTCAATTTTGTCCAACGGCACGCCGAAGCCTGGAAACTTGGCCGGGAAGGGAAAGATAACGGCGCGTTGATCGCGTTGGCCCTGAAGGAGCGCGAAGTCCGGATCCATACGGGGTATGGCTTGGAGGGGGCGTTGCCCGATGCATGGGCAGGCTCGGCTTCCCGTGCGGTGGCCTCCCAATTCTTCAGACAGGGGCACTATTCCCGGGGGCTTTTCCAATTGGCGGTTGTTACGGCCAATCAGATTGCGGACTCTCAACGGGTCACGCTCACCGGGATCCCCCAATACCGGTATCGGCCAGGCCGGGGTGGAGGTGGCGGCGGTTCGGTTCTGGGATCGTTGCTCATCCCGCTGTTTTTCCTCTTCATGTTGTTTTCCGGCATGCGGCGCCGTCGCCGGTATTATTCCACGTGGGGCGGGGGCGGCTTTGCCGGCGGCATGTTGCTGGGCGGCGCCTTGGGCGGCGTGGCGGGAAGAAGCCCGTGGGGTGTGTCGCCCGGCGGGTTTGGCGGCGGATTCGGAGGCGGCTTCGGCGGATCATTCGGGGGCGGGGGCGGCTTCGGGGGTGGCGGGGGCGGCGCGAGCTGGTAGCGAGGCGGTTGCCCGCATCACAGACGGCATATGTAACGGAGGGAAAGGATTATGAGCGCTGGACGCATCTTACTCATGGTTTTCGGCGGATTGCTCATCCTGATTCTGATGCTGGGTGGCTGCGTCTATTCCGGATATAACCGGGTCATTGAAATGGATGAGGCGGTGAAGAGCCAATGGGCGCAGGTCGAAAATCAATTGCAGCGGCGGTTTGAATTGATCCCCAATCTGGTCAATACTGTCAAGGGCGTGGCGAGTCAGGAACAGAAGATTTATCTGGGAGTCGCCGACGCGCGCAAAGCCTATTTCCAGGCGCAATCGGTCAATGAAAAAGCCCGCGCGGCGAGCGGGTTCGAGTCGGCCCTCTCGCGGCTGTTGGTTCTGCGGGAAACCTATCCTCAACTCAAATCCGATCAATCGTTTCTCAAGCTCCAGGACCAACTGGAAGGAACGGAGAATCGACTGGCGGTTGAGCGCAAACGGTATAACGACAGCGTTCGTGGCCTGAACACCTTTATCCGGCAATTGCTGGGGCGGCTCTATGCGGGACTGGCCGGAGTGGAACAAGCCGAGTACTTCGAAATAGGAGAGGAAGCCCGAGCCGCGCCCAAGGTGGAATTTTAGAAACATTCCGAACGTTGTTCTCCGGCGCGATTATGCCTGATTACCTGATTACCTGGTTGCATCTCGCCGCGGCCATCGCTCTCATTGGCGGGTTGCTGTATTCCCAATTCGCGCTCGCGCCGGCGGCGCGGCACACGGCATCCGATTCACAATCCCGGGAAGTCGTCCGCCTGTCGGGTCGTCGCTTTCGAACCGTCGCGTGGGTCAGTCTGATTATCCTGATTCTGACCGGCGCATATCAGATGTTGAACGAAAGCGGGTCCGCCCGGATTGAAACCGCCTGGGGCGTGATCCTGATGCTGAAGCTGTTCCTGTTCGCCATCGCCGCCGGGCTGCTTCTCATTCATGATTTCATTATCGACCCGTATGCCCCGTCGTCCCGTGATGCGTTGCCGCCGGCCTCTTCACCACCTGTCCAGGCCCGCGCCGATACCCTGCAAAAAGCCGTCATTGTGATGACCCTGGCCGTCCTGCTCGTGGCGTCGTATCTGGCGAAGATCTAGTTCGGTTTATACTTGTCCCATTCCCGGCGGCGTTCCCGACGCGGCGAATTTCGCCGCTCCTGATGCGGGCGACGTACCCTTCGATCTCGCGTTTGACTTGAGGCCCCAGAATATACAGGGCGATCACGTTCGGGATAGCCATGGCAAAAAACATCGCATCGGCGAATTCGAGTGTCGCCTTCATGGAGACGACCGCGCCCGTGGACAGGAGCAGGCAATAGACCAGTTTGTAGCCGAGATTGGTCCAATACGATTCACCGGCGAGATAGGTCCAACATTTGACGCTGTAATAGGACCAGGTGAGTATGGTCGTATAGGCAAAGAGGATGACGGCCACTGCCAGAACGTTCGGAAACCACGGAAAGACGGAGGCATACGCCGCGGACGTAATCTCAATCCCCGAAAGCCCCGGGATCTTGTAAGCCCCGGTGACGATCACGATGAGCGCGGTCATCGTGCTGACGACAATCGTGTCGATAAACGGCTCAAGCAAGGCCACGAGTCCTTCGCTCGAGGGTTCTCTCGTCTTCACGGCGGAATGCGCAATGGCGGCGGAGCCGATGCCGGCCTCGTTGGAATAGACGGCTCGTTGGAGGCCGATGATCATGACCCCAATGACGCCGCCGCTCACCCCTTCCGGAGCGAAGGCCCCGACAACGATGCTGACGAACGCCGCCGGCACCTGTTCGACGTGCACCCCGAGAATGACGACCCCGGCCGTCATATAGATGAAGGCCATCAGGGGCACGAGCGCCTGGGCAACGATTCCGACCACGCGAACGCCGGCGATGATCACAAGTCCGACTGCGGATGCGATGACCATCCCGAACGCAAGGCCATTCTGAACGCCGGTCGCTTCGGAAAATTGGGTGAACGCCTGGTTGACCTGAAAGAGCGTGACACTGGCCCCGATGCCGAAAACGGCAAAGAGGGAGGCCAGGAAGACCCCCAGTCGCGCAAACCCGCGCTCCGCGAGCCCTTTGTGAATGTAATACATGGGGCCTCCTGATACGGTGCCGTCGGCATTGATCCGGCGGTAGGCGACGCCGAGCGTGCATTCCACCATCTTGGTCGCCATGCCGAGGAGGCCGGCCAGGATCATCCAGAACATGGCGCCGGGACCGCCGATCGAAATGGCCACGGCGACTCCCGCGATATTTCCGAGGCCGACCGTTCCGGACAGAGCCGCGCTCAACGCCTGGAAATGCGTGAGGTCGCCGGGCTCGTCGGCGCGCGTGTACTTCCCGCGAACAATGTTCAGCGCCAACCCGACATAGCGGATATTCGGAAAGCGGAAATACAGCGAGAAAATGAATCCCGCCGTGATCAGCCAAAAGGCGATCACCGGAACGTCGAGACCGGCGATCGTGACCGAAAAAAAGATGACGTCGGAGATGACGCCCGCAATGGGCGAGATCGCCGCGTCGATCCGTTGATCAAGGTTCATGGAAACAATCAGCCCCGTTGGATGGTGAGCGAGGCTCGCGCATCGCTCTCGCGGGTTGAGAACCCCTCGGGCGGGCTAAAACGGCGTCTCTCCGTTGCGCAATTTGGCGAGGGCCTGCTTGACGAATTCGGCGTCCTGGCTGCCGGGGTCCAGGTTCTTGTACGCGGTGGCCCAACATTCTTCGGTTTCCCGATGCCGCTTCAAATACCAGAGGGCCAACCCTTTGTACCAATTCACACCGGGTTCGTTGGGACGATCGACCAGGACACGGTCGAAATGCGTGAGCGCGGTCTGGAAGAGTTTGGGGTCGTCGAATTTTCGTTCTTCGATCATGATGACGCCCAGGTTGTAATGCGCTTCATGGTTGCGCGGGTCCAGTTCCAGGACTTTCCCGTACGCCTTTTTCGCGTCATCCATGCGTTCCAGGACCATGTACGAGCGACCGGCCATCATCTGGCCCTGCACGTCATCGGGATTTGCTTTGAGTCTGGCTTCCAACCGCGCGACCATTTCCCGAGGGTCGGGCATTTGGCCGGCCCGTTCGGTTTGGATGCCCACGAGCCGGTTGATGGTACGCCATTGCAGAAACCCGTAGGTCCCGACCGACAGGATGGCCACCACCAGGCTGACCGCGACCGCCGAGCCCCAGGTATTCCCCGGTTGCCCGGTTTGCTCGGAGGACGAGGGAGGCCGGGCGGTGGCGGCAAGGGTTTCGAGTCGATCCATGACGCCAAGCAGGCGTTGCTCGTCCGTGGCTTTCAAGCGTTCATAATCCTCCGGTTCCAACCGGCCTTGCGCCAATTCGACGTCGAGTTCCTGGAGCGATCGGAGGAGGACCTCGCGCTCGACGGAGAGATCGGCCCGCTCCTGGTCTTCCTCGGCGTCCCCGAGCAGGGACCACCGATCGGTGTTCCCCGCGGACGCCGCAGGGTCCTTTCGCCAAAAGGGAGAAGAAATCGTGGCAATGACCCCGACGAGGATCGTGAGACAGACAAAAAAGAAAATGGTCGACATGAAGTGTTTCCCGGAGCGGCGTGGCGTGTGGAACGGCTAACAGGAGATCATCGTGGTGAAAGGCCGATCCTCGAACACATTGAATCTTTTTCTGAATTGTGTATATATATGCACGTGGAAACGAAAACCGAGAGGATCAAACATAGGCTTGAACAGGACGGGTGGTCTTTGACGCGCCACGGCTCCGGTCATGATATTTACCGGCATTCCCACATCAAGGGCATTATCACCCTGCCCAGACACAAAACGGTATCGCCGGGCGTCGCCCGATCCATCGCCAGGAAAGCGGGGTGGCCTGAATAACCACCCTGAAAGGAGAAAAGCATCATGAGGTATCCCGCAGTGGTCGATGGTAAAAAAGGCGCCTATGGTGTGACGTTTCCCGACCTGCCCGGTATCGTCGCCATGGGGAAAACGCTTGATGAAGTGCTGGTGAACGCCGAAGAAGCTTTGCGCGATTACGTGGTAGAGTCGGAGAAGGACGGGGAGACGGTCACGCCGCCCAGCGCGTTTGAACAGGTTGCCCCCCCCGACGGGTGTCTGCTGGTTTCCGTTCCGTTGCTCCGTCTCTCGGGCCGGAGCGTGCGCGCCAACATGTTGCTGGATGAGGGCGTGGCCGCCTTCATCGCCAGCGAAGCGCAAAGGCGTGGCATGACCCGGACGGCCTACGTGGAATGGATGACGCGACGCATTGCGCAAATGGGCGGATAAGGTTACACAGACGTCGTTGGGTGTCGTCATGTATCCCGCTGTAATTCCCGCTCGATTCGGCGTCTGGAAGCTTCGTCGAGCGTAGGGGGCGGCTGAGGCGCGGGGGTCTTCATCACCCATCCTTTGACTTCTCTCCAGAGCAGGACTCCGCCGCCGATCAGCAACAGAAACGGCGCCAACCAGATCAGCCAATTGATCCCCTGTTTCGGTGGTTCCATCATGATGTAATCGCCGTAGCGGCTGTGAAAATACGCACGGATTTCCTCGGCGGAGTGGCCTTGTTCCACGCGTTCTCGAATGGCTTCCCGCATCTGATGGGCCAAGGGCGCGCCCGATTCCCAGATGTTTTCGGTCTGACACACGGTGCATCGCAGCGTTTTGGCAATATCGCGCACGGTTTGATCGATCTCCGTTTCATCCACGACTTTGGCCAAGCCCGCGGCGGGGAAGACGAGACACAGAAGGATCGGAATGGAGAAGAGACGAAACATTCAGGTCGCCTGTCCTGAGCCTGGTCGAAGGGAACTCTGTTGAGGGGGCGTCGGATCGGACAATAACGGGGTCAGCACGTTTTGCGTCAGGTTGGTATACACGTTGTCCACGATCGGGCCGATCCATTTATGGCGGATCATGCCCTGTTTGTCGATGACGAACGTTTCCGGCACTCCGTAGACGCCGAAATCAATGGCCAACGCGCCCTTGACGTCCTGCATGTGCGGGAAACTCGACCCGTAGCGTTGTAAATACGCGCGCGCCTTGGGAATCTCGTCCTGGTAGTTGATCCCCAGCATCACAAACCCGGGGTGATCTTTGAATTCGTCGTACAGTCTCAGCAGGTTCTCGTGCTCGACCTTGCATTCCTGACACCAGGACGCCCAAAAGTTCACGACGATGACCTTGCCTTTGTAGTGTTCCGAAGACAACGGCTCGCCGGATTCCACGTCCGGACCTTCGAACACCGGGGCGCGGGTGTCCACCAGGACCGGCGGAATATGCCGGGGGTCGCCCCACAGCCCCTGGTAAAACAACGAAAGCAGGGCCAGAAGCACGACGAGGATGGTGATCTGCGTGGGACGCGTCATGATGCCGCTACGAGAACCGGAACACGGGGGTCCTATTCATCCCGTTTTCGCGGCCGGAAAATGTTGAGTAGGACCCCGAGGCCCATGATCCCGCCGCCGCCCCACACCCACAGGATCAGGGGATTGATCACGCCCCGGGCGACCGCCACGCCGTCCGCGGATACGTCGGGCATGGTGAGAAAAATATGCCCCATGTTTTTTGCGTAAATCGCGGATTCGGTCGTCGGGGTTTGCGACGCGTCATAGACGCGCTTCTGCGGGCGCAATTTCGTCAGCAGGGTGTCGCCTTCATACAGTTCAAACACGCCTTCCTGCGCGCTCCAGTTTTTTCCCCTGATGTCGTGAATCCGTTCGAGTTTCACCCGATAGTCGTCGATGACGAACTCATCTCCCACGCGCAACGACACCACCTTTTCCGTTTGATACACGGTCGAGGCAATAATGCCGATGACCAGGACCAGCACGCCCACGTGGGTCACGAGACCCGAGTAGCGTCGCTGATTGGAGGTAAACGCCGAGAGAAACCCCTTCAGCAGGTTGATGGACTCCCTGCGGGCGTACAACAGGGAAATGTTGCCGACGTCGATGAAGATGGCGGCGCCGGAAAATCCCACGACGAACGTGCCGGTCAAGGCAAAGAGACTTCTGATGCCCAGGGCAAACAACGCGACGGTGGAGATCACGCCCACCACGACGGGAACCAGAAAGTGCTTCCGTAAACTGGCGCGGGACGCCTTGCGCCACGGAATCGAGGGCCCGACTCCCATGAGAAACAGGAGCCCGAGCGCAATCGGCATGAACACCGTGTTGTAATACGGCGGTCCGACGGTGACCTTCGCGCCCTGCCAGGTTTCGATCATGAGCGGGTACAGGGTGCCGAGAAAGACGGTGGCCGCGGCCACCAGGAAGAAGAGATTATTGAAGAGAAACACCGACTCCCGCGAAACCATGGAATCCATTTCGATCTGACTCTTCAGCTTGTTGGCTCTCAGCATCAGGGCGCCAAAGGCCATGCCGATGATCGCGGTCACGAAAATCAGGATGTACAATCCCCGTTCAGGATCGGTGGCAAACGTATGGACCGACGTGAGGACGCCGCTTCGCACCAGGAACGTGCCGATCAGCGACAGCGAAAACGTGACGATAATAAGAAACAGGTTCCAGACCTTGAACATCTTCCGCTTCTCCTGAACCATCACGGAATGCAGGAAGGCGGTCCCAACCAGCCATGGCATGAACGAGGCATTCTCCACCGGGTCCCATCCCCAGTAGCCGCCCCAGCCCAATTCATAATAGGCCCAGTAGCCGCCCAGCAGAATTCCCGTGGTCAGGCACACCCACGCGAAGATCGTCCATCGTTGGGTCACCTTGATCCATTCCTCGCCCAGCCGGCCGGAGAGCAATGCCGCCATGGCAAAGGAAAACGGAATCGAAAATCCCACGTAGCCCATATAGAGCATCGGCGGGTGCATGACCATGGCCGGGTCCTGGAGCAACGGGTTCAAGTCCTTGCCGTCCGGCGGGGCGGGGATCAGCCGGTCGAAGGGGCTCGAGAGAAAAAGGATCAGGAGCAGGAATCCCAGGATGACCAGGCATTCCATGCCGATGAGGTACGGCATGATGGCCGGTTGAGTTCGCCAGTGGAGCCACACGGCAATCGTGCTGAACGCGGACAGGATAAAGACCCACAACAGCAACGAGCCTTCATGCCCGCCCCAAACGGCCGCGATGGTATAAAACAGGGGGAGGTGTGAATTGGAATTGGCGGCGACGTAGTGAACGGAAAAGTCGCGAGCCAGAAACGAATAGACCAAGGCCGCCATGCCCAGGAACAGGAGCACAAAAATGAGCGTCAGGGCCATGCGTCCGGCGCGGACCCAGTCCGCATTGCGCGTCCGGAGTGCCAGACCGGACGACACAATCCCGAACACGGAGAGCACCAACGCGATGACAACGGAAAAATGTCCGATTTCAATAATCATGGGATGCTCTGACGGGCGCGGCGGCGGCGTTATTCCACCAGCGATTTCATGAAATCCTTGCGGGGCAGTTCCACGCCCGCGCGTTTCAATTCAATGGGCATGTAGTCTTCGGAATGTTTGGCCATGATCAGGTTGGATTCGAATCGATGTTCGCCGGTCCAATACCCTTCGACCACGGCGCCCTGGCCTTCTTTAAACAGGTCCGGGGGAATGCCCTCGAAGGTCACGGGAATCGTGGCCGCCCCATCGGTCAACTGAAAGGTCAGGCCCAGTCGGTCGGGATACGTTTCCATGCTCCCCTCGACGACCATGCCGCCCACGCGCACCTTCTTCCGGTAGTAGTCGGAGGAAAAGGCTTTCACTTCAGAGGGGGTAAAAAAGTATACCACGTTCTCCCCGAAATTCCCCAGGGCGAGGTAGGCCAGGGCGCCGCCCACCAGAAGAAGACTGACCATTATGCCGGTTTTTTTTCTGCCCATTCTCTCGTCACTCTTCCTCATACAGTTTGGAGGCCTTGATTTCGTCATACAGGAAGTGGACCCGCCGGGTCATGGCAAACAGAAACAGCGCCAACGGCAAGAGGCCCAGGAGATAGGCGCCGGCGATAAATCCATAGTTCGGGATGATCCCGATCTCGCGGGCCTCGAAAACCTGCGTGGCCGTGTTCCACGTCCCGATCAGGACCAGAATTTTCAATTCCCTGAGGTTATCGGGAGGCGGGCCCTGATAGTGGACGGGAAGCGTGGCCTGTTCCCCCAGCAGGGTGAACGTGGCTTCGCCGGCTGCACGCGGCTTGAGCGTGCCGCCTTGCACCATGCCCAGGACCCGGATTTCGCCGGCGGGCGCGTCCTGTCTGATCTGCCGGGGAACAAGGCTGGCGATGGTGTCCTGATAGTGGTTCCAGGCGAGCACGATGAACACGATCGCGAGCACCAGTACGCCCCCCCATCGGATGTAGAAATTCGTCATGAATCGGTTTTCGACAGATGAAACTGGCTCAGGAGGCGCCCTTGTTTCGCGTGGAGCAGGCGATCGAGGTAGAGCATCTGTGTGCGGACCATCACCATATACGAGAACAGCAGAGACATGCCGATGCTCATGAACGCCAGGGGCACCAGAAGGCCCGACGCAATGCTCACCCCGCGCATGGAAATGGATTGCGGTTGGTGCAGCGTCCGCCACCATTCCACGGAAAAATGAATGATCGGCAGATCGACGAACCCGACAATGGCCAGAATGGCGCCATAGCGCGCCTCCTTTTCCGGATCATCCACAAAGGTGCGCAGCATGAGATAGCCGATCAGAATCAACAATAACACCGTAAAGGAGGTGAGGCGGGCGTCCCACGTCCACCAGGTGTCCCACGTGGGTTTTCCCCAAATCATCCCGGTTCCCAGGGCCAGCGCGGTGAAGACGGCGCTGAGACCGGCCACAGCCTGACACATGTTGTCTACGACCGGGTCCCGTTTCCACAAGTACCAGAGGCTGCCCAACGCCAACACGGCATAGCCGATCAGGGAGGTATGGGCGAGGGGCACGTGAATATACATGATCCGCACCACTTCGCCCTGATAGTAATCCGGCGGGGAGCCAATCAGCCCCACGTAGAGCCCGACACTGAGACACAGGGCGGCTCCGCCTCCGAACCAGCCTTGAAACCGGTGAACTTTGCGGATTACCCGATGAATGGCCATCGTGACGTATGTAAACCTGTCCCCGACGTTCTTCATCGGGGATCAGAGGTCCCTTATGAATCCATCACCAATTCAAACATCCAAAACGATACGACTGTAAAGACCACGTCGTACACCGCCAGGAGTTCCAGCCACTGTTCGTACAGGGCCAGCGGGTCCCCGTTGAGCGCGCCTTTTGTGGCTTCGACCGCCGCGATCATGACGGGGACCACCAGGGGAAGGAGGAGGACCGGGAGCATCACTTCGCGCGCCCGGATTTGCACCGTCAGAGCCGAAAACAGCGTTCCTATGGCAGAAAGTCCCACGGTTGCCAGGAAAAATATTAACAGAAGGAGCGAAATCTCTTCAACGACTTCCAAATTGAACAGGATCACAAACATCGGAAATAAAAGGATTTCCACCAGGAACATAAACGCGAAATTCGCTACGACCTTGCCGAGATAGATCGCTCCCTTGGCCTCCGGCACCATCTGCAAGGCCTCCAGACAGTCATTCTGCAGCTCGGTGGAAAACGACTTGCCCAAACCGATGATCCCGGTAAAGGCAAAGGCCACCCACATGATTCCCGCGATGACTTCCCGCGCGGCTTGCTGATCCATGGAAAAGCTGAAGCTGAAAATCAGGATGACGATGAGGGCAAAAAACACCATGGAGGAGATCGTCTCGCGGCTTCGCAGCTCGGTGACGAAATCCTTCCACACCATCCAGCGGATGACGTTAAACGAGGTCATCGGCGTTCAGCGCCTCCATGGCAATTTCCCGTAAGGCCCCGTGCCGCAGGATGCCGGCCCGGCTGGCAATGGGGCGCGTTTTGTCGTGATCATGCGTGGAAAGCAGCACGGTGCCGTTTGCCGAGAGCCGTTCCCGGACGTATTCTCGCAGAATGTCGGTCCCGGCCTGGTCCAGCGCGGTAAAAGGCTCATCCAATAACAGGATTTTGGGTTGTGCCAACATGGCTTTGGCCAGCGCCAACCGTTTCTTCATGCCGGCGGAATAGTGCCGGACCTTCATGTCGGCAAAGGCTCCGATGGCCACGCGGTCCAACGCCCGCTTCACGTCGAGGTTCGCGGGGTGTTGTCCCCTCATGGCAAGAGCAAAGGCCAGGTTTTCCTTGGCGTTCAATTCGTCGTACAGATGTGTGCCGTGGGCCAAAAACATGAGATTGGCGCGAATGGCGTCTTTGTCCTTGAGCCCGTGCCGGCCGAGCATTTCATAGTATCCCGTACTGGGCCGTTGAAGCGTGGCCAGGATGTTCAACAACGTGGTTTTGCCGGCGCCGTTGGGTCCGAACAGGGCGAAACATTCACCCGCCGCGATGGTCAGGTTCACATCGTGCAACACCTGGAAATGTCCGTAGGATTTGCCGATACCGTGACAAGCAATCATGGAAAGGGAGTACGCCGTTGATGCCGGTTAGTGGAAGATCAGGGAAAGGACGTGGCCAGTGGTAACCATCTCGGACACCCGTCGCAGGCCCGGGTTGGCTAACCAAAGCACTATACTGGATGGTCAGGCCCGTGTCCACTCACAAGGCGGCCTCTAAGCCGTCATCTGTCACAGCCGTGCTGCGCCCACCCAACCGGCGGAACGGCCGTCGCCGGCCTTCCCCATGAAATCATCCGTGGAATGGTCGGAAATCGTCCACTTCATGGTTGATTTCCACTACTCTGCCGAGTACCATTCCCCGTATGATCAGCCGACATGCGACACAACGGCTTTTGGATGGGCTGCGCGACACGCCCGTCGTCTATCTTCAGGGTGCTCGTCAGACCGGTAAGAGTACGCTCGTGCGTGCTCTTGCCGAGCAACGCCGTCCGGCTGCGTATCTGACACTTGATACGGCAGCGGTCTTTGCCGCAGCGGTCGAGGACCCTGAGAATTTCATCGCGGGGCTTGATCGACCCGTGGTCATTGATGAAGCGCAACGGGTGCCGGCCCTGGCGTTGGCCATCAAGGCCGCCGTCGATGCTGATCGCCGGCCCGGACAGTTCCTGCTGACGGGTTCCGCCAGTGTCCTGTCCCTCTCCAAACTCTCCGAGTCGCTCGCCGGGCGAATGGAGTTGCACACCCTGTGGCCGTTTTCACAAGGGGAACTGTCCGCCGCCCGGGAAACGTTCGTCGACCGCGTCTTCGCTGAGAAACTCCTGACGCCCGAAGCGACACCGGAGACGGAATTCTCTCTCATCGACCGGATTTGCAAGGGAGGCTATCCCGAGATACAAGCGCGGAAGAGTCCTGCTCGCAGGGAAGCGTGGTTCGACTTCTACATCGATTCCATTTTGCAACGCGACGTCCGCGACCTGGCAAACATAGAACGACTGTCGGAAATCCCGCAATTGCTTGCGCTGTTGGCCTCGCGGGTCGCCCAACCGGTCAATTTTGCCGACTTGGCGAGGACGCTCGCCATCCCGCAAACGACCCTGAAACGTTACATGGCGCTGATGGAGACAACGTTTCTCGTGAGACTCCTTCCCGCGTGGTTCTCCAATATCGGAAAACGATTGGCGAAGGCGCCGAAACTGCTCCTTATCGATACGGGGCTGTTAGCCCATCTTCTTGAGGCCAATGCGAACCGCCTTCGGCGAGACCGAACGCTTCTCGGGCACGTACTTGAGAATTTCGCGGCGATGGAACTGGTTAAGCAGCTTGGATGGTCGGCAAGACGTTGCCGGCTCTTCCATTTTCGCACCGAATCCGGCGCTGAAGTGGACTTGGTCCTGGAAGACCGGGCCGGTCGCCTTGTCGGAATAGAAGTGAAGTGTGCCGCGTCATTGCAGAGGCGGGATTTCCTGGGGCTTGAAACGCTGGCGGAACTGTCCGGCCGGCGATTCGTCCGGGGCGTGCTTCTCTACACGGGCGCGACGGTCGTTCCATTCGGAAAAAAGCTGCGCGCGCTCCCCCTTTCTCAGCTTTGGGCCTGAATAACCGAACCGGATCCCTCGATACCGACCGTCGTTTCGTTCTCTTCGACACAACCTCAAGGCAGCGCGGAACGGCCTGTCCGGTTGACGGTCTCGGGAACTCCTGAATAAGATGAAATCCGGGCGGATCGATGTGCCCGTGCATGAAACGGCCGTGTATAATAGTTGAGGAACAGTGATTGCCTGGATCCATCATGCGGATGAATGGGGAATGCTTTCCTGGAAACAGGTCGTCTTCCTGGGAGGGGTGTGTGTTGTATTGGGCGCGGCCTGTGATTCGGGGTATTCAGACGGACTTCAGGAAAAATCCCCGGCGCAACCCGTGGCCGTTCGCCGGGCCCCGCCGGCCATGGGGAGTCCGGCTCCTGATTTTCAACTCATTGATTTGCAGGGGAACCGGCAGGCGCTTCCGGATTATCACGGCAAGGTGGTGCTCCTGAACTTTTGGGCGACGTGGTGTGGCCCGTGTCGCGTTGAAATGCCCAGCATGGAAAGTGTGTATCAGGATCTCAAGGACGAGGGGCTGGCCATCCTGGCGATCTCTTCCGACCCGCAAGGGAGTATCGTGACCCGACCGTTTGTCGCGTCCCAAGGGTTGACCTTCCCGATCTTACATGATTCGGATTACCGGGTCAGCGGGAGGTACGGCGTCCGAACGCTGCCCATGAGTTTTTTGATCGATCGAAACGGCACGTTGACCCATCGGGTGTTCGGGGCGCGGGACTGGAACAGCCCGGAGGCTCGCGCCATGATTGACGGCCTGTTGCAGGAGTCCGTAACGCGATGATCGACGCCATCAGTCACGTCTCCCTGTTTGCGGCCTTCAGCGCGGGCTTCCTCTCCTTCATCTCGCCGTGCGTGCTCCCGCTGGTGCCTTCCTATGTCTCTTATATTACGGGGCTTTCCCTGGAGCAGTTGGTCGATGCGTCGGAGCGGCAGCGGTTTCGCAGCGCCATTCTCCTGAATTCGCTCCTGTTCGTGACGGGATTTTCTTCCGTCTTCATTGCGTTCGGCGCTTCCGCCAGTTTCGTGGGGCAAGTCCTGTATGAATATCAGGATATTATTCGAAAAGTCGGCGCGGTGTTGATCATTGTCTTCGGGCTGTACCTGTTGGGGTTGATCAAGTGGAACGTGATGATGACCGAGCGACGGCTGTTCTCGTTCGGCAGCCGGCCCGTGGGGTACGTCGGGTCGTTCCTGATCGGGACGGCCTTCGCCGCCGCGTGGACACCTTGCGTCGGGCCTATTCTTGGCGCGATCCTGGCGTATGCCAGTACCACGGAATCAACGCGGTTGGGCATCCTGCTCCTGGCATCCTATTCCTTGGGGTTGGGGCTGCCGTTTCTCGTGACGGCCTTCAGCGTCGATCGCTTTCTCAACTATTTTCAAAAGGCCCGGCTCTATCTCCATGGAGTTTCCCTGGCCAGTGGCGCCTGCCTGATCCTGGTCGGGGTGATGGTGTACATCGATTCCCTGGCATACCTCACCAGTTTTCTCGAACGCAACGGAATTGGATGGTATATCGGACAGTAGCCCGCGCAAGGCTGGAGGGACACCGCCCTGCGCCCGATCGCGCGATAAACGGGTTATTGGCACCAGGTGCCGGGACGACAGGTCACCGTTGGGGGAACACGGGGAGTTGACGTGATGGCGCCGGAGAGGGACGCGCCTGTTTCCCCACACCAGGATCCCACCTGACAATTGGTCACCGTTGAAGGGGCTTGCGGGACCAGCGCAGAGGCTCCATTGATTGGGGTCGTCGCGGGAAAATACGCGGGGCTCGGCCCGCGTTGGTTGAGGGATGCGCGAGGCCGGAAAGACGCACGAGGCCGGGCCGCCATCATGACGTTGGGTTGTTCCTTTTCAATCGCGGCCAGCAACTTGAGTCCGTCCTCCCGCAAGGCATGGCGGGGATGTTGTTGAACCAGGGCCGCCGCCCAGGCGCGCGCCCATTCCAGGGCGCCCAACTCCCGGTACGTTTTTGCCAATTGCAATTTGGCCTCGACGGCCTCCTCCATGGAGGGATAGCCGTCGATAATTTTCTCGAACCGTTTGGCCGCGGCCAGGTACTGTTCTCTTCGATAGTAAAAGGTGCCGACGAACAAATCATATTTGGCCAGGAGGCGTTGGCATTCTCTGATTTTGACCCGCGCCTCCGCTTCGTATTGGCTCGCGGGGAAGTTGTTGATGAGTTCCCAAAATTCTTCCTGCGCCTTTTTGACGGGAGTCATGTCCCGGTCAATCGTTTGAATCAGCTTGAAATGGCTGAGGGCCAATCGGTATTGCGCGTATGGCGCCAGGATGTGATTGCGGTGCATGTCCAAGAAGTGTTGGTATTCGACGATTGCTTCCGCGTATCCCTCTTTTTCATGAAACGATTCCGCGCGTTTCAGGATGACGTTGGGGTCATAGTTCATTTCGAGGGTGTCCCCGACAAAAATCTGGGCATCGGTTCTCCCGGCCCCCGCGGTCGGGGCGGGCGCCTCGTCCTTCGAGAACATTGAACAGCCCAGGGCGAGACAACCGGTCACGGACAGCAGCAGCGTCGTGATCGTATGTCGAAACGGGGAAGTCAGCATCGGCGGGACAGTCCTTGGCACAGGCGATTCATCATCGGAGCATAGCAGAGATCCGTCCATTGAGACAAGATTGACGGCGTCGGTGTTAGCCCAAAGCAGAAATGTCCCGGGCTTTGACCCGGGATGGCGCGGCTACAAAGGCAAGAGGCAAAGACGCTGGTTTTCCATTCCCCTCTCCGTCGTTCTTGCGAAAGCAGGAACCCAGTGTCTTGCTCTTCACGAACAAAGGAAAAGGAAAAGACGCTGGATCCTCGATTAAAAATGTCGAGGATGACGGAGTGGGGTCGGGAATGACGATTGTAGGGGCAGGCCGGAGCCTGCCCTGAGCAAAGTCGAAGGGTGCCTGCCCTGCCCATACCGGACAACCACAGGGGGTTGTCCCTACAGGATGACAGGAGAAAGGCAAAGGCAGATTCCTCACTTCGTTCGGAATGACCATTCTGGTGTGGGTGTTCCTACAGGAATGACGTGTAGGGGCGAGGCGTGCGTCGCCTCTACGGATGCGGTTATGTGGCAACCCGGCCTTTCCGTCGTTGTCGCCTCTACGGATGCCACGCACCATCCAAAATTGCGTTGACAGATTGACGGCGTCGGAAGCAAAGGCGCATGGTCTTCTTGTGCTGATCTGAACACCGGGGTTCTACAGTCTCGGACCTGAAAATCAGGGGTCGATCATAGTCATTGTCCCATTCCTGTACGAGTCGAATCCGAACCCCCCTCGCTCATTCCCTCTTCGGGAATTCGCCCCCCTTGTCAGGGGGTGTGAGTAACGGTCGATCCTCTTGTTAAGGGGTGTGAGTAACGGTCGATGGCGCATTCCTATATCAGTCGAATCCGCGGGACCGGTTCGTACGTTCCGGAACGGCGAGTGACCAATGAGGAGGTGGCCGCGCAATTTGCCTCCCGCGATCAGGACGTCTTTCGGGTCACGGGAATACGGGCCCGATATTGGAGCCAGGCCGGCGAAACCTGTTCGCACCTGGCCGAGCGTGCGGCCCGGCAAGCCCTGGAATCCTCGGGTCTGTCGAGTGAAGCGATGGATGCGATCCTGGTATCGACCACTTCTCCGGATACCCCGTTTCCCTCCACGGCCTGCGCGCTTCAGGAACGGCTGGGCCTGCGTCGCGTTGCGGCCTTTGATCTTGCCGCATCGTGCAGCGGCTTTCTGTACGGCCTCTCCATGGCCGATGCCTTTATCAGGTCGGGGCAGTTTCGAAGCTGTTTGGTGGTGGCGGCCGAGATCAAATCCCGCTATCTCCACGTTTCCCAGCCTGCCAGCGGGATTCTCTTCGGCGATGGCGCCGGCGCCGCGGTGGTGACCCGGGAAGACTCGTCGAATGGCCGTCCGGGTGCGGGGATTATGGCCGTTCGACTCTATTCGGAGGGAGCCTGCCACGATCTGATCACGATTCCGGCGGGAGGATCGAGGCAGCCCGTGAGTCAGGAAACGATTCGAAATCATCAACACAGTATCCGGTTGCAGGGGGGGGCGGTCTATCGCGTGGCCGTCAAACGGTTGACGGAGGCGATCGAGGCGATCCTTCGTGAGACCCACACGAGCCTGTCCGAGGTGAAGCAGGTGATTACGCATCAGGCCAACGGCCGCATGCTGCACACGATTGCGAAACGGTTGGGCGTGCGCCGGGATCAGATGGTCTCCATCGTCGATCAGGTCGGCAACACGTCGTCGGCCTCGTTGCCCATGGCCCTGGATTGGGCGTACCGGCAGGGGAAATTTCGGGATGGGGATCTTATTCTGCTTGGCGCGTTTGGCGGAGGGTTGACGTGGGGCACCGCCTTGATTCGATGGTAGGGCGTCCCTGCGGGCACGGCCATTCCCGAGTTGACGAATCTTCAATTTGTGGCATAATGTCTCCGGATTTTTCCCGGACGCGCCGTTTGGAGGGAACAGGGAACCTCGCGAACGCGCCGGGCCACGGACCATAGGGGAGCGAAGTGAGGAAAATTTATCTGGCCAATCCACGGGGGTTTTGCGCCGGCGTTGATCGGGCCATTGAGATCGTCGAATTGTCGCTGAAACGGTACGGCGCCCCGATTTACGTGCGCCACGAAATCGTGCACAGCCGGCACGTCGTCAATTCTCTTCGCAAACGGGGAGCGGTGTTCGTCGAGGAATTGGATGAAGTCCCGGACGGCGCTCAGGTGATTTTCAGCGCTCATGGGGTGGCCCAACGGGTGTGGGAAGAGGCGCGACGGCGCAACCTGAAAGTCATCGATGCGACGTGCCCCTTGGTGATCAAGGTTCACAATGAAGTCAATCGCGATTACAACAATGATTACGAACTCATTCTCATCGGCCATGCCGACCATCCCGAGGTGGTGGGCACACTGGGACAGGTTCCGGATAAATTTCATCTGGTCTCTTCGGTCGAAGACGTGGAAACGCTTGCGGTTGAAAATACAGGCCACCTGTCCTACGTCACACAAACGACGTTGAGCGTGGATGAATGCCGTGAAATCGTCGAGGCGCTCAACCGGCGGTTTCCGGGCATCAAGGGTCCGCATCAGGAGGACATTTGTTATGCCACGCAAAATCGGCAAAATGCCGTGAAAGAACTGTCCAAATTCGTCGAGTTGATTCTGGTCATCGGGTCTCCAAACAGTTCAAACTCCAACAGACTGCGTGAATTGGCCGAACGATGCTCAGTCCCCGCCTATCTCATTGATTCCTATGAAGACATCCGGCCTGAGTGGATCAAGGACGTGGACGCCATTGGGGTGACGGCGGGAGCCTCCGCGCCGGAGATTCTCGTCAGCGAAGTGGTCGCCTACCTCAAAGGTGTTGGGGCTCAAGAGGTCGAAGAACTGACGGTCGTTGAGGAAGACATCGAATTTCTGCTTCCCAGGGAATTGATGATGCCCGAAGAAAGGCGTAACCAAAAGGCTCTCGTTTAGTCCGGATTCTTAGTCCGGATTCCAGCCGTTTCCCGTATCGACAGGAAACCCACAATCCATACCCTGAAACCCACAACATATACACAGCACTTCCAACAGCACCACATTATTTAGTGTAAAATCCTTGATTTTTCTGTCTTCTGTGGTACAGTGGCGCCACGAGTCCGTTTGCCCCATCACCCACTTCCCGCTGAGAGTTTCGCATGAAGTTGAAATCCCTCCTGGTGTCCGGATTCAAATCCTTCCCTGAAGCTCGACTCGATTTTCCCCAAGGTATTACCGCGGTGGTGGGGCCTAACGGAGCAGGGAAAAGCAACATCGTGGATGCCATTTTATGGGTCTTGGGTGAGCAAAGCACCAAGGCTTTGCGCAGTGAACGCATGGAAGACGTCATCTTCAATGGGACGGAATCCCGTAAGCCGTTGAGCATGGCGGAAGTCTCGCTGGTCGTCAGTGACGTGACGAGTCAGGAACTCGAATCCGTGGCCGGTGTGATGGAGACCTTGCCGGGAAACAGCGAATTAATGGTCACGCGCCGGTTGTACCGTGACGGGGAAAGTGAATATTCCATCAATAAAATCCCCTGCCGGCTGAAGGACATTCGCGGTCTGTTCCTGGAAGCCAGGGCCGGCCTCAGGGGGCATACGGTGATCGAACAGGGCAATATCGATCAAATCCTCTCCGGGTCTCCCCAGGACCGCCGGACGCTTATAGAGGAAACCGCGGGAATCGGTCGCTTCAAAAAACAAAAGACGGAAGCGCTGAACAAACTCAAAACCACGCAACAGAACCTGACTCGCGTTCGGGATATTATTGCCGAAGTCCAAAAACAACTGCGGACCTTAACGCGTCAGGCGCAACAGGCCGAGCACTACCGGACGTTGAAGGATGAAGCGCGTGCCCTCGAAATCCGGATTCTGAAGCACGATTTGGGAGGTCTGCGTCAGCAGCGGACGGAGGTTGAATCCGAGCTGGCCCGGTTGGAGTCGCGCGAAGCGGAACTCATGGCTGAAGAAGCCCGCCTGACGGCGTCGTATGAACAAGCCAAGGCGGCGCTTCTCCATGATGGGGAACTCGTCGGGCAGATGCGGGAAGAACTTCGACAGTTGGAGCACGGCATCGGACAGGCGCTCACGACCATGGAAGTTGAGCGGAATCGCGCCGATTTGTTTGACCGGCAACGCACGCAAGCGTTGGAAGAACAGACTCGTCTCGTCTCGGTTTCCGAGCAAGCCGAAACGAGCATCGAAGCATTGAAGGCGCAGGTCCGCCGCTCTGAGGAAGACACGTCTCAGGTGACCGGGCAATTGACGGAATTGGAGATGCAGGAGAAACAACGAGTCGAACACCGGACGTCGTTACAGACCGGGACCGGGCAAAGCCGTCAGCGCCTGTTCGACCTCGCCCTCGAGCGTTCGCAAACCGAGGCGCAATTGACCAATCTCGATGCCAAGCAACGCGAACTGGTGAGCCGCCTCCGGGACATGCAGGACGATCAGGCCCATTGCCGGCAGGAACGCTCGAACGCCGAGGTAGCCCTGGCCGAGCAAACCACGCTCTTGCAGCACGTGACCGAACACCTGGCGGCCGACCGTGAAAAGCGCGAAACCCTGTCGGCCGAGACCAGGGAACTCGAAGAACGGCTTCGGGAGGTCGATCAACAACGGATTCAGGAACAAACCGACCTTGCGGCAGCCGAATCGCGGCTGCGGGCGCTGCAAGCCGTGCTTCAGGAAGAATTGGGGTATCACCCGGACCGGGATGGGAACAATCCCTCTGTACGACGGGTGTATCAGGGCGTCCGGGAAGTCTTCGCCGAACGGTTGAAGGTTCCCCAGGAGTATGAAGTCGCCATCGAGGCGGTATTGGGAGAACACATTCGCGCCTGGGTGGTGGGCGGGGTGGAGGACGTTCGGCAAGCGCTGGCGTTTGTCACGGAACAGGGTTGGGGGCGTGGGACCTTTGTCACCGTTCAACCCCCTGTTTCTGCCGCCGGGCCGTTTCTTGAGTCATGGCCGGCCCTGGAAAAGGTGAAGGGGGTGTTGGGCCGGGCGGTTGACCTGGTTGCCGTGCCCGAAGATCTCCGGGGCGTGTTGCATTGTCTTTTGGGACGGGTGGTGCTGGTGGATACGCTGGAAGACGGTCTGTCGGCGATCCGACACGTCTCGCAATCCGATCTGGGGTCCGTGCTGTTGGTGACGCGGGCCGGCGACGTCATTGATCCTCGTGGCATCGTGACCGGCGGGTCCTCCGGTGAGGCAAGCGGATTGCTTCAACGACGGCGCGAGGTGCATTCGTTGGCGCAGGAACTGTCCTCGATGGGCCGGCGCATTGCCGGATTCGACCATCAACGCCGGACGGCGCAGGATCAATTCGAGACGAACAAACACCACCTGCAAACCCTTGACGCGTCCCTGAAAGAGTCCGAAATGCGGCAACTTGTGGTTGAGCAGGAGAGATCTGCCCTTGCAACCCGCGTGCGGGACGCGGAGCAACGGTTGAACGCAAATCAGGCCGAACGTGATTCGTGTGAGGAGGAACTCACTCGGGTTCGAGAGCACGAAAACCTGGCTCGGCCGCGTCTCGAAGCGACCGTGCAACAGCACGGCCGTGAGGCGCAACGTTTGGAGGAGTTGACCACACAACTCCAGGAAGCGGACGAAGCGATACGGGTGCTCTATGACCGATTGACGGAAACGCGACTGACCCTGACCACGTATCGGGAACGTCATGAACGGGCACGGGCCGACCTGGACCGGCTACAGGAGGAGGATCGAATCAGCCGGGCGCGGGCGCAGAATCTGACCGAGCAAATCGAGTCTCTTCAGACGCAAGCCGGGCAAAGCCGGGAGGAACGCCGGCGGGCGGAGTCGGTGTTTCAGGAACTGGATGCCAGGAAGACGAGCCTGCAGGATGAGCTTCGTGAGGTCGAAGAGCGACACGCAAACGGTCTTGAGCGGACTCGCGAACAGGAACACGGTCTCAGCGAAAATCGAAAACAGTGTTCCTCGATCAGGGAAACACGGCGGCAATCCGACGTCCAGCTCGCTGAAATCCGGACGCGGATGCAAACCATCGAGGAAACCTTAACCGGCACCTATGGAGAACCCGTAGACCAAAGCGGAGACGGAACGCCGCAGACAGGTAGTTCGCAGGCGGTTGAGCAAGCGGCTGAGAAGGAAGGGCCTGAAACCTGGAAGGAACGGTTGCAGACCATTCGAACCAGGATGGAGCGCATGGGGGCGTTGAACCTGGCCGCGGTCGACGAACACCGGGAATTGGAGGAGCGCTATCGGTTTCTTCATGAACAGGAAGAGGATCTGTCGGAATCGATCCGCTCACTGCAGGAAATCATCGAACGCCTCAAGCGAACGACGAATCGAATGTTTCAACAGACGTTCGAGGCTCTCCAGGAAAAATTCGGGGAAGTCTTTTCGGCCTTTTTTGCCGGGGGGCGGGCGGAGTTGGTGCTGGTGCAGCCGGATTCGGAAGAGGAGGCGATGGGGATGGAGCCCGGCGTCGATATTGTCGCCCAGCCTCCCGGGAAACGTCTTAAAAACCTGACGATGTTATCCGGCGGGGAAAAAGCCCTGACCGTGTTGGCCTTGCTGTTTGCCAGTTTTCTGACGAAGCCGTCGCCGTTTTGTATTTTGGACGAGATCGACGCCCCATTGGATGAACCGAACGTGGTCCGGTTCGCCCGATTCCTGCCTCAGCTAACTCCGCTGTCGCAGTTTCTCGTGATCACGCACAACAAGCGCACGATGGAAGTCGCCGATTCCCTGTTTGGCGTGACGATGGAAGAGCCGGGCGTCTCGAAGTTTGTTTCCGTGCGAATCGCGGATTTCGAGAAAGTGTAAAGCACGGGGGGAAGTGCGAGGGGACACCCGCAGCGCCCCGTCTTCACCCGAAGACGGGGCAGGGTCAATCAGTTTCGGACGCCGCTCCACACCTTCTCGGGATCGATTTCCTTGTCAGGGTTCAACGTTCTCGCTTTCTCAAGCAAGACGTCGGTGGTTTCGGGGACTTCCGGGTCAGAAATGCAACAGTCGTCGACCGGGCAGACGGCCGCGCATTGCGGTTCATCAAAATGCCCGACGCACTCGGTGCAGCGTTCGTGGGTGATCACGTACACCGTATCACCCTCTCCCTGTCCTTCACCCACCGCATACCCTTTTTCTTCCGCGGCACTCCGGGTTTCGAAGATGGCCTCATTTGGGCATTCCGGCAAACAGGCTCCGCAATTGATACATTCTTCGGTTATCAATAACGACATACGTTCCTCCTTTATCAGACAGGCAAGAGTCCTGGATTCCTCAATAACGTCGAAAGAACATTCTAGGCACCCATGAATAGCGTAGTCAACGGTACAGAAGCCCTAGAGCCCTAAGCCCTTTGGACTGCCCCGTTCCCATGACCCGTCAATCTTCAGGCAGATAGTCCCAGCCTTGCAGATGGGATGGCTTTCCTGCGACGGCCAAGGCGCCCCAGAATCCCGGCGCCAGGGGAAGGTCGAAAAGAGACCACTCATCCGGGGATTGGCCATCGACGTCGAGGATTCGGGGCGGTTCGTCCGGAGTGAAGGAAACCGTCACGGTGTTCAGCGGGCAGGACAATCCTTTTCCAATCGCTTTGACAAAGGCCTCTTTCCGGGTCCAACAACGAAAAAATGCCGCCTGTCGTTCGGCTTGGCGGAGCTTCTGAAACACCATGAACTCTTCAGGGCTGCAAATGCGTTCGGCCAGTCCTGTAAAGTCCAGGGAATCCCGGTCCTCTTCAAGATCAATGCCGACTTCCAAATTGCGGGAGACGGCATACACCGCCGACTGTTGGGAATGAGAGACGTTAAAATGAAGGGGGTGCCCGGCGCGGTGTTGCAACAACGGTTTTCCAAAGGGTCCGGATTGAAAACGGATGTCCTGGGGAGGTGTCCGGAGGTAGCGGGCGAGAATATGTCGCAGGATGCCGCGCGCCGCGGTAAAGCGTTGTTGATGCCGGGGCAGCGTCAACCGTTGCGCGCGGTTTCGTTCGTCCGGGCTCAAGGCCTCCTGATACACTTGAAGACCGGCGACGGGTACGTCTACAATCGCGCGCCACACGTGAATATGACCCGCCGGAAGAACAGGCCCGCCCTCGGGAACGTGCCCAAACAGAGAAGATGGGGAAAACGATGAGATCGGCGAACGATCGTGACTCATGCCTGATTCCAGGGAAGATCACGGGACACCGTGTCTGCCTGTCTGCTCGACCGGTAGGCCCGGCTGATCCGTATTGTACAGAGAAACGCATGGATGAGGCGAGCCTTGGATAGCCACTCGTTGAGTCGTCCTTCCAGGTCGGCGGCCTATACCGCCTTAATCACGGCCTCGATCGTGTGGGGCGGGTCGGTGGTGGCGCAGAAGGTGGCGTTGGGGGCTTTCTCCGCGGTGGAAGTGTCGGTGTTTCGAGGACTCGGCGCATTGGTTATTCTCGTTCCATTGTGGTGGTGGCAGGAACAGGCCGGGACGCGTTTGACTGTGCGGGATCTCGGTGTGCTCACGGCCTTGGGCCTCGCCGTGCTCGGGAATCACCTCCTGGTGTTGTATGGGCTTCAGTACATCGGGGCTGGCGCGGCCGGCGTGATTATCGGAGCCAGCCCGGCCATTACGGCCTTTCTTTCTTCGTTGATGCTGCGGGATCTCCCGTTTCGCCGGGTCTGGACCGGGTGCGCGGTCTCGTTCATCGGCGTGGCGTTGGTCTCGGGTGGCGATGCGACGGCGGATGGCGGGGCGAATCCCGTGCTGGGCGGCGGGCTGGTTGTGCTGGCTTTGATAAGCTGGGCCTTGTACACCATCGGGAGCCGCTGGATGATGGAGGGCCTGTCGCCGCTGACCGTGAATTGGACAACGCTGTTGATCTCCATCGTGTTTCAGGTGCCGTTGCTGTGGATGGACCCCCTGGCGCTGGAGGCCGGTGTCGGCAGTATTCCCCTCTCCGGGTGGACGGCGTTGGTGTACGTCATTGTGTTTGCCACCGCGCTCGGCCAGCAAGCCTGGCTTTATGGGGTCTCCGGTATCGGACCTTCACGGGCCGGGGTGTTTACCAATTTGATTCCCGTCTCCGCCCTGTTGCTGTCGTTTGTCGTCCTGGGCGAATCCCTGGATCTGATCAAAGTGCTCGGCATCGGATTCGTGTTGGGCGGCGTCTGGTTGGTCAACCGTTCCTCGGAGACCTGAGGGTTTTCAGCGACGAATGGTTGCTCAAACGTCGCTCGGATGAGATGATGATGGTCGTGATGGGACGGGGACCGTGCGCCGCCTGCCTGCGGCGGCGTGGGGAACGGCGAAGAAAGGTGGAGCCGAATGCTGAAAGAGCGAATCGAAGAAGTGACGTCGGCCAACGAGTCGTTTTATCGGGCCTTTGAAAGTCTGGACATCGGGGAAATGGATAAGATCTGGGCGCACCAGGAATACGTGACGTGCATCCATCCGGGCTGGAGCATCAGGGTCGGCTGGCCGATGGTTCGAGATTCGTGGGTCGTCATTTTCAATAACGTCTTTTCCATGGGATTTTCTCTCACGGAATTACAGGTCCAGGTCGCCGGCGACATGGCGTGGGTCATTTGCACCGAAAATATTACCAGCCGTCACGCGGATAATTCCCATAACAGTCGAGTCGTGGCAACCAACCTGTACGAGCGTATGGATGACGGCTGGAAGATCATCCACCATCACGGCTCCCCGTTAATGGAATAGGCCGGAACACCGCCCCAGGGGTGTCTTAGTGCGGCAAGGCGAGGGTGGATCGCCATTCTTCGACGATCGTATCCCGTTCCACCATCGTCATGCCGTTATATTTTCTGAACATCCCCTTGCCGCCTTTTTTGCGCCGCCAGGTCACAAAGTCGGAAAAATGGTCTTTGCACACGGTCGCCGTTCCGGCCGGGGCATAGCCCAGGTTCGCGCATCCTTCGATCATACAAGATTGAACATTCATCCCGTTGGCTCCTTCGTGAATGGGGCGAACCCCGCCCCTGCGCGTCAGTATGCCCAACCGTCACGCAGCCGCGCAACGATGTGTCGCTGGAGGGAGCAACGATCGGTGTTCCCTACTTGCATTCTCGCCGACGGTCTGGCTATCGTAGCCGCCAGTTTGATTTGGACAGCCATTCTGAACGGATTGTGAAAGGAGAGTGACTTGTGGCAACAGCGAAAGACGTCTTTGAACAAGTGAAAGCGGCGGCCCTGGCGGCGACCGGACCGGATGAACGCGCCTTGCAGATCGATTATAACGACCTGGAAAACAAAATGGCCGCGGCCCTGGGGTCCCGGACCGTCGCCAGTTTGCACATCAACCAATATTTACCGGAAGGCTATGAAGACCAGGGGCACTTCAATGCGATCGCCGTGACGGAGGGGAACGTGGTGTATGACATGGTCATCGGCGATCAATATTTTCGCTATGATATGTTTTCCGCCGCCGATCTCACCAAGTTTCAGGCCATCGACGGCATCTATAAGGACGAAGAAAAACGGGAAGAAATTTCCTTTTTGAGTCTGCGACTCCAGCATGGGGACGAAGCGCATATTTTGTTGGGATTGAACGACGACCAGCGCGCCGGCGTCCTGGCCATTGGCGAAAAACTTGCGTTAGCCCGCCATCCGGAATAACCACGGGTACGCGGGTTTCCGCTGAAAGCGTGGGAGCGGGTGTTTTGATTCAGGACACGTGTCGCCTTTCCATGGACCCTGCTCCACGGGAGGGCACGGGACGCTGACGCGCTTAACGTGAAGAATAAAACGGAAGGGTCTGCACGACGGAGGGATGGCGGTGTCCGTCCATCTCCACCTGCAAGGCGGTGCCCGGAGCGGTAAAGTCCCGCAACGGAAAAGCCAGGGCCAGGGTTTTGTTCAGGGTCGGGGAGTGGACCGCGCTGCTGACCCATCCGACCTCGCGATCGTTGCTGAACACTTTGGCCTCGGGTGGGGGCACCCGCGCCTCCGGGGAATCAAGCACCAGGCCCACCAGTCGCCGCTTGACCGTGCCGTACGTGTCCATGCGCGCGACGACTTCCTGTCCGGGATAGCATCCCTTGCTCAGGCTGAAGGCTTTCCCTTCGAGGTTGGCTTCGGGCGGCACGATCCGGTCATTCAACTCCGGTCCCAGTTTGGGGATGCCCGCTTCGATCCGCAGGGATTCCCGCGCCTCCGTGCCGACGGCGCGCAGGGCCACGCCGTCCCCGTTCTCCCACAAGCGGCTCCAGGCCAGGTCCAGGGCGTCATTCGGCATCAGCAGTTCAAAGTCGCGTTCGCCGGTTTCCTCGGTGGCGGCAATCAGGGCCGTGTGTCCGTTCAGGTCGTGGGTCAGAAAAGACCCCGGTTGCAAGTCGGCGACGTTGACACCCAGCGATTGTTGGAGAAGGAGGGGGGCCTTGGGGCCGCTGACCAGGAGAAGGCCCCAGGTGTCCGCGCCGTTCTGCATTTTGGCTTTGGTGCCGTAGAGCAGAAATTTGCGAAAGGCGTCGTAGGTAACGCCCCCGGATTCACCCGCGTCTTCCACGAGCAGAGAGTCCTCAAGCCGATAGACCCGAAAGCAGCTCAGGATCCTGCCTTTGTGCGACATGAAGCTCGAATACAACCAGTCGCCGGACCGGAGCGGCAGAATGTCGTTGCTGATAATGCTTTGCAGCCAGGTCACGCGATCCTCCCCCGTGACGCGCAGAGTTCCGCGATGAGAAAGGTCGGCAATCCCCGCTCCTTTTCTGACCGCGTGATGTTCGGCAACGGGGTCGCCGTAGTGGACCGGCATTTCCCATTCCCCGGCAGGGCCGAAATGGGCCGCGAGTCGTTGATGGGTGGCATGCAGGGCGGATTGTTTCATGCCTGACGGGTCACTTCCTGGAGGAGAGCCAGGGTCCTGGAGGAAAATTCATTGCGGGAAACAATTTTATCGATGCCGAGTTCCTTGGCCTGCCGCCACGTGTCGATTTCCTCATGGTTGGCAAACGCCAGGACCGGCACGCGATTCAGAGCCGTCTCGCTCTTGGCGGTTTTCAGCAGGGTGGGGGCATCGAGTCCGGGGTCGTTCATATTCAGCACGATGGCGGTCGGGGCATGGGCCTTGGCTTTGGCGAGGATGTCGTCGGGGGACGTGACGCGCTTGAGCCCATACCCGGCGGGCTTAAAGGCGTCGCGAATCTTCGTATAGAAAAAAATATCGGTTACACCCACGAGAATGATTTTTTCATGTTCCACGAGTCCCACCTTTCGTCTGAATACGGGTCAGCGAACCGTGCCGCCGTGCGCCCGATCGTGCAATGCATCAAAGGTTTTCCATGGCACATCCGATGGATTGCGATAGCGGGATGCAGGGCAAGGCGTCCCACAGCGAAACCCGAGACATATCAAACCAGATAGTCGAGGGTTGAGCGAGGACACAACGCAGCCATGCGCCCGATAGCGCAATCCATCAGTTCATCAAGGTAATGAGCCGCATCAGCGCGCGCTTCGCCGGCCTATAATTGGCATCGAGCGTCACGGCGGTCTTGTACGATTCGATGGCGCGCGTCCAGTCGGTTTTTCGTTCATAGATGCGGCCCAGGTTCACATGCGGAAAGGCCGGATTTTCATACCGTTTGGCTTCGATGGCGCGTTCAAGCCAGGGGATGGCTTCATCCAACCGGTTCAGTTGTATGAGATAGGCCCCGATGTCGTTATACGGATTCCCAAAGTCCGGGTCCGTCCGGATAGCCCGATGACATTCTTCGATGGCTTCCTCCAATTTCCCCATGAAGCTGTAGGTCCATCCGAGGAAGGTATAGGCTTCGGCCGTCGGAAAACGATCAATGGAGCTTTGGTAGAGTTTGGCGGCGTCATCCAGCTTGCCGTCCATCTGACATTCGTAGGCCTGCCGGAATAAATCCCACGCGGCCACCTTGTCCTCTTCCCGCCCGTCGCCCTGTTGAATGAAATCCTGCTGGTTCATCGATTCCTGCGCTGCCGCAACGCCGGCTACTCGCCTTTCAGTTTCTGTCGAACGAGATCGGCGGCGCGTCTTCCCGACAACAGCATCGCTCCGAACGCCGGGCCCATACGGGGGGAGCCATCCACGGCAGCCACGGCCAACCCCGTGATGAAACAGTTCGGGAACACTTCGCGGGTATTTTCTACAACCATGGCCTCGGAGCGCGCAACCCACATGGCGCCGTTGCCCGGGACCGTCTCATAGAGGCCGCGCCGGTTGAGCAAACCCACAACGACCGCGTCATGTCCGGTGGCATCGACCACGACTTTCGACTCGAGGGCGATGGGATCGACGTGAATGATATCGTGTCCCGCCATCTCCGCGGTCGTGTTATTGACCACGACGCCTTCGAGCGCGCCCTCGCCCCGAAGGATCAGGTCCACGACCCTGGTCAGGTTCAGCACTTTGGCCCCGGCTTCGTACGCCGAGGCAATGAGGCGGGCGGTGGCATGCGGAGGATCCACGATCCGCATCCCCGCGCAATCCTTGACGGGTTTGCACGGGACGCCCAGATCCTCGAGGATGGCGTGGGCCGGTTCGCACAAGGTGGCCTTATTCATGAGGTACCCGCCGGACCAGAATCCTCCGCCGAGCGCGAGACTCTGTTCGATTAAGAGCGTGCGAAAGCCGTGAGTCGCCAGATCATGAGCGCACACCAGACCGGAAGGCCCGCCGCCCACGATAATCACGTCGCTTTCAATGAGCTGATCAAACTCTTTATAGAATTCGCGCGCGATGTGCCGGGTCACGTCCCGTTCACGAAGCGGCGCTGGCTGGAGATTGTCCATGGCAGAAATTCCTCTGTTCGTTGGTTACGGCTTTGGGGATGGCACATACAGTTCCCCGCCGGTTTGTCGAAACTCGGCGGCTTTGTCCCGCAGCCCGGTTTCCAGGGCCTGTTGCTCGGCCACCTGGAGGTGCGCGGCGTAATCACGAACGTCCTGCGTGATTTTCATCGAACAGAACTGGGGGCCGCACATCGAGCAGAAATGGGCGCCTTTGGCGGCTTGGTCGGGAAGCGTGGCGTCGTGATAGTCTCGAGCCGTGTCGGGGTCCAGCGAGAGATTGAACTGATCCTCCCACCGGAACTCGAACCGTGCCTGCGATAACGCATTGTCCCGGCGTTGGGCCCCCGGATGGCCCTTGGCCAGGTCCGCGGCATGGGCGGCGATCTTGTACGCGATCACGCCGGCTTTGACGTCTTCTTTCGTCGGCAGGCCGAGATGTTCCTTGGGCGTGACGTAGCAGAGCATGGCGCACCCGTACCAGCCGATCATCGCCGCCCCGATCCCCGACGTAATGTGGTCATAGCCCGGCGCCACGTCGGTGGTGAGCGGCCCCAGGGTATAAAACGGGGCCTCGTGACAAGCCTCCAATTGCCGTTCCATGTTTTCATGAATCATGTGCATGGGCACGTGGCCGGGTCCTTCGATCATCACCTGCACGTCGTGTGCCCAGGCGTGTTTGGTCAATTCGCCCAACGTTTCGAGTTCGGCGAATTGCGCCGCGTCGTTGGCATCGGCAATCGAACCGGGGCGCAACCCGTCGCCGAGACTGAAGGAGACGTCGTATGCCTTCATGATTTCGCAAATTTCCTCGAAGTGGGTATACGCAAAATTTTCCCGGTGATGCGCGAGACACCATTTGGCGTGAATGGACCCGCCCCGGGAGACGATACCGGTCATCCGGTTCGCGGTGAGGGGCACGTAGGCCAACTTGACGCCGGCGTGAATGGTGAAATAATCGACGCCCTGTTCAGCCTGCTCGATCAGCGTGTCCCGGTACAGTTCCCACGTCAGGTCTTCGGCCTTGCCGCCGACTTTTTCCAGGGCCTGGTAAATGGGCACGGTCCCGATAGGCACGGGGGAATTGCGAATGATCCATTCCCGGGTTTCATGAATATTTTTGCCGGTGGACAGATCCATGACCGTATCGGATCCCCACCGGATGGCCCAGATCATTTTTTCGACTTCCTCTTCGATTGACGACACCACCGCGGAATTGCCGATGTTGGCGTTGATCTTCACCAGAAAATTCCGGCCGATGATCATGGGTTCAATTTCCGGGTGGTTGATATTGGCCGGGATGATCGCGCGACCGCGGGCCACCTCATCACGCACGAATTCCGGGGTGATGGTCTGAGGAATCGTCGCACCCCAGGCTTGGCCGGGATGTTGAACAACGCCGCGGGAAGCGCCGTTCGCGGAAGCCTGCGCCTGCTCGCGCAGTTGCGTTTCCCTGATGGCGATAAATTCCATCTCCGGGGTGATGATGCCACGGCGGGCATAATGCAGTTGCGAGACGTTCATCCCCGGCTTCGCCCGCAACGGTTTGCGAATATGGCCAAAACGCAGGGTGTCGAGCGCCGGATCATTGGCCCGCAGTCGTCCGTATTCCGAAGAGACGTCGGGCAAGGCGTCCACGTCCTGCCGCGCCAGGATCCAGTCACGGCGCAAGGGGGGCAGGCCGCGTTGAATGTCGATTCCCGTTGAAGGATCGGTATAGGGTCCGGACGTGTCGTATACGACAATCGAAGAGGCAGCGGACGAACCGTTCTCTTTCTTGGCGGAGGAAAGAGCGATTTCACGCATGGGCACGGCCACGCCGTCCTGCTCCCCGTTGACGAACACTTTCTTGGACGCGGGAAGCGGCGTCGTGGTCAAGGCCGAAGTCGGGGCCTGCCCGGCATTCCCGTTCGTGGAAGAAGTTTGAGGGTTGTTCATGCGGAAATCCTTTCCGGCCAATAAAAAAGCCGCTCTCCAATGGGTTGGAAGCGGCTCACTCGAAAGGCAGAAGACTGTCTGTCCGCTTCCCTACGCTGGTATTACCCAGATCAGGTCATAAGGGTTGTCTTCGTGACAAAGACTCTCAGCCTGCTGGCTCCCCTAGCTAGTGGTTGAATGAAAAATCATACGCCTTGCCCTGTGTCCTGTCAATCAGCCTGTTGGGCCGGGCAAGGGGGTGAAGGCTGGAGAGCGCATGCCACAAGGACCGATGTCGAAGAGCTTGAGTCGTTTTCATCACTTGCCTCTGCCGCGGTTCCACTCGGCCAAACCCCAGTTCCTGCATTAAGCGGGAAATAGGGAGAGGGCAGGGTGAGGGGGAAATTGTCAACGCCTGTCCTGCCTGTCCTGAGCGGAGTCGAAGGGAATTACTGAACACATACACAAGGATAACAGAAGGGAGACTGCGGAATTGACGGCGCGGGCCAATATGCGGTAATTTTGTGCGCATAAACGTTTATGCATCTATGCGCAGAGATTGACCAATGACACGATGGAACCTCTCCATTCCTGAAAAGACGGATCAGGCGATCCGTACCTTTCTGGGACGCACCGGCGGCAAGAAGGGCGATCTATCCCGGTTCGTCGATGAAGCCGTGCGCCGCCGCGTGCTGGACCTCACCGTTCACGAGATCAAGGACCGTAATGCCCAACATGACCAGCAGAAAATCCTCGACTTGATCGACGAGGAGGTAGACGCCGCGCGTGCGGGTCGTTCTTGATACCAACATCCTCATCGGCGCCCTTATCACCAAGGGCACCCCACCGGACAGCCTGTATCGGGCATGGTTGCGTGGCGAGATTGAACTGGTCACGTCTGCTGCGCAAATGGCTGAATTGGCCGATGTTCTCGCCCGGCCCCGTCTGCAAAAATTTCTCGACGCCGATGAAGTAACGGCCATTGTCGAGAACCTCGGCACCCGCGCTCATATCGTTGATGACTCGCCGGATGTGAACGTCTCCCCCGATGACAAGGACAACGCGATTTTGGCTGCGGCAATCGCAGGGAAGGCCGACTTGATCGTCTCCGGTTATAAGAAACATGTGCTCGCGCTTGGAGAGGTGGAAGGCATTCCTGTCGTGACGGCCAGGGAAGCCTTGAGACGTGTAGGCGATGTATGAGCACTGTTGCAGGATGTTTCATATCTGCTACAATTGAAAATTTAGACCGGCGTTTGGCTGTCAAACGCAAGGAACAGGCCAGTGAGAAAATCTGAGTCACGGAGGCGGGTGTGAATTCCGTTGAAACCGGGGCATTCCCCATCACCGATTACGAATCAGTCCCGGCCAGGGAACTCTTTGAGCGGACCAGGGCCGCCAGGAAGGCGCTCGGCGATCGGGTGCTGATCCTGGGACATAACTATCAGCGGGACGAAGTCATCGTGCACGCCGACCTCAGGGGGGATTCTCTGTTGTTGTCCAAGTTGGCGGCGGAACGGTCGCAGCATCCCTACGTGGTTTTTTGCGGCGTCCACTTCATGGCGGAAACCGCGGATATTCTGAGCCGGTCGAACCAGACCGTCATTTTACCGGATTTGGCCGCGGGGTGTTCCATGGCGGACATGGCGGCCATCGAGCAGGTGGACCAGTGTTGGGAAGAACTCGGGCGCGTGCTGTCCGTGGAAGAGGACGTCATGCCGGCGGTGTACGTGAACTCCGCCGCGGTCCTCAAAGCCTTTTGCGGGGAGCATGGGGGCATCACCTGCACGTCGTCCAATGCCAAGGCCGTCATGGAATGGTGTTGGGCCCGGAGAGAAAAGATCCTGTTCTTCCCGGATGAGCATCTGGGGCGCAACGTGGCCAATGCCATGGGGATGCCTCGGGAACAGATGATCGTCTGGGACCCGTACCTGCCATACGGAGGGAATACGAAAGAGGCGATTAGAAAAGCCCGCCTGATTTTATGGAAGGGGCATTGCAGCGTCCATCAGATGTTTCAACCCGCGCACGTGGAGTACTTTCGCAAGACCTATCCGGGCATTCAGGTCATCGTGCATCCGGAATGCCACGAAGACGTAGTCAATCAAGCCGATGCGGTGGGATCCACCGAGCGTATTATCCGCACGGTCAAACAGGCAGAACCGGGGACCCTGTGGGCCGTGGGGACGGAGTTGAATCTGGTCAACCGGCTGAAAAATGAAGAAACCGACAAGCAGGTGTTTTTCCTGTCCCCCACCGTCTGTCGATGCGCGACCATGTTTCGGATCGATGCCGCCCACCTGTGTTGGAGCATGGAGAATCTCGCGCAAGGCTGCGTGGTGAATCAGATTGCCGTGCCGGTCGACGACAAGGTGCTGGCCCGGATTGCGCTCGATCGAATGATGGCGGTCAGCTAGCGAGCGGGAATCCTTCATGCAGGCTTGCCGCCTGCCCCCTTTTCTTCGCCAGTAAAGATAACGACCCTGGGTTTCCGCTTCCGCGTGAATGACGGTTCGGGCGCTTCTTATACGAATGACACACGCAAACCATGGATTATAAATCAACGCTCAATTTGCCGAAGACGGCATTCCCCATGAAGGGGAATCTGCCGAAGCGCGAGCCGGAGTTCATCGCCAGGTGGATGAAACAGGGGCTCTATCAACGCATCCAGGCGTCGCGCGCGGGCAAGCCGCTGTACGTGCTGCATGACGGCCCGCCGTACGCCAACGGCCACATCCACATCGGTCACGCGCTCAATAAAATTCTCAAGGACATCATCGTCAAGTCCCGTACCATGGAAGGCATGCGGGCGCCCTACGTGCCGGGCTGGGATTGCCACGGGTTGCCCATCGAACACCAGGTCACGAAGCAACTCGGCGAGAAGAAAAAGGACATGAGCGCCACGGAATTGCGCCGGCAATGCCGGGAGTATGCGGACACATTCTGGAACATCCAACGAGACGAATTTCAACGGTTGGGCGTCCTGGGTGATTGGGACCGCCCCTACCTCACCATGGACAAAGCCTACGAGGCGACCATCATTCGGGAGTTCGGCAAATTCGTGGAGCAGGGCGGGGTCTACAAAGGGCTGAAACCGGTGTTGTGGTGCACGCAGGATCAGACCGCCCTGGCCGAGGCCGAGGTCGAATACATGGATCATGAGTCGCCCTCCGTCTACGTGAAATTTCCGTTCGACGCACCTTCCAGGGAACGGTTGGGCTCTGCCGGCCTTGACGGAGTCGAGACCGTCTCCATCGTCATTTGGACCACGACGCCCTGGACGCTTCCCGCGAATCAGGCTATCGCGATCCATCCCGAGATCGACTATGCGTTCGTCCGCGTTGGGAATGAAGTCCTGGTCATGGCGGAAAAGCTGGTCGAAGACGTGTCCAAAGCCTGCGAGTTGACGGCCCCCGAAATCCTCGCCCGTAAAAAAGGCCATGACGGGTTCGAGGCCCTTCGCTGTCAACGACCCTTGAGCAAGGGGCTTTCGCCTCTTCTGCTCGGTGACTTCGTCACGCTGGAACAGGGGACCGGGTGCGTGCATATCGCGCCGGGTCACGGGATGGACGACTATCTGCTGGCCTCGAAATATAACGCGCCCGGGCAGCGGCCGTCGTTCGCTGAACCCCTTCAGGTTCTGGTGCCGGTCGATGATCACGGACGTTTCACCGATGCGGTCCCGGAGTTTGCCGGGCAGCACGTGTTCAAAGCCGACCCGGCCATCGTGGAAACACTCCGGCAACGGGGTGTATTGGTCGGCCACGGCTCGTTGATCCATTCCTATCCCCATTGCTGGCGCTGCAAGAAGCCGGTGATCTTTCGCGCCACGCAGCAATGGTTCGTGTCCATGGACGAAGGCCGGTTGCGCGAGCGGGCGCTCGAAGAGATCGACCGCGTGCAATGGATCCCGGAGCGTGGCCGCGAGCGCATCTACGGCATGATCGAAAACCGGCCGGACTGGTGTTTGTCCCGTCAACGGACTTGGGGAACGCCGATTCCCGGATTCACGTGCGCGCGATGCCAGGACGCCTTGATCGACGCGCAGATCATTGAGCGGATTGCCGGTCTGGTCGGCGAGCATGGCGCGGACGTCTGGTTCGAACGACCGGCGCAGGACTTGCTCCCCGAAGGCACGGCCTGCGCATCATGCGGGGCCACCGAATTCAGCAAGGAACAGGACATTCTGGACGTGTGGTTTGAATCGGGGGTGAGTCATGCCGCAGTCGTGAAACAGCAGGGTGACGACTGGTGGCCGGCGAGCCTGTACCTGGAAGGGTCGGACCAGCATCGGGGGTGGTTCCACAGCGCGCTCCTGTCCTCCGTGACCACGGACGGACGGGCGCCCTATCGGGCCGTGCTCACTCACGGATTCGTGGTCGACGGTCAGGGCCGGAAGATGTCCAAGTCCGCCGGGAACGTGGTGTCGCCGCAGGACGTGATCAAACAGCACGGCGCGGAAATCCTGCGCTTGTGGGTGGCGGCCCAGGATTATCAGGAGGACCTGCGCATCTCATCGCCGATCCTCACGCAGTTGGTCGAGGCCTACCGGAAAATCCGGAATACCTGCCGATACCTGCTCAGCAACGTCTATGACTTCGATCCGCACGACCCGGCTCATCACGTGGACCCGGCACAATTGCCGGAGTTGGACCGGTGGGCCCTGTTGCGACTCAACAACCTCATCCGTCACGTCCGGCAGGGCTACCAGGAATTCGATTTCCGGCAGATCGTGCATGAACTGGATTACTTCTGTTCCGTGGACATGAGCGCGACGTACCTGGATATTCTGAAGGACCGGCTGTACACCTTTCGACCGGACGCGCCCCTGCGACGGGGCTCGCAAATGGTCCTGTTCCACGTCGTCACGGGACTGGCCAGGCTCATGGCCCCCATCCTGAGCTTTACCGCGGAAGACGTGTGGGATGCCTTGCCGGGCAGGGAGCCGTCCGCGGAGGATTCGGTCCACCTCTCGACCTTTCCCGAGCCCGTGGAGTTACCCGATGAGGTACAACTGGAAGCCAATTGGGAACAATTGCTGGCCATCCGCGCGGTTGTTCTTGGGGCGTTGGAACAAAGTCGGCGGGATAAAGTCATCGGATCGTCGCTGGAAGCCCGCGTGGCGCTGAACGTCGTTCCCGCGCTGCACGGGTTTCTGCAAGCCTATGAACCGGAGTTGCCCGCGCTGTTCATCGTGTCCCAGGTGGTCCTCCGTTCCAGTGACAACCCGGCCGGCGAGCAACACCTGGCACGTGACGAGGCGTTGGGTCTGAGCGTGAACGTCGTCAAGGCCGAGGGAGAAAAATGTGAGCGCTGTTGGAATTATCGGGCCTCCGTGGGTCGCGTGCCCGAGCATCCGACGCTCTGTGACCGGTGCATCGAGGCCGTGACGTGAACCACGGATTCCAGCGGTGGGGCATCCTGCTTGGCGTGGCGTGCGTCATCGTGATCCTGGATCAAATCACCAAGATCCTCGTCATGCATACCATGCACCTGCATGAATCGATTCCCGTCATTGCCGGGTTTTTCAACCTGACCTATATCCGGAACCCCGGCGCGGCCTTCGGTATCTTTGCCACGACCAACAGCGCGTTCCGGCTCATCTTCTTCGTGGGCACGTCCATCTTCGCCCTGGGCCTGTTGGGGACGATCTTTTATCGCATGCACCCCGCGGACGTGTGGGGCCAACTGAGCGTCTCCGGCATTGTCGGCGGGGCGGTCGGGAACCTGCTCGACCGGCTGCAATACGGAGAAGTCGTGGACTTTCTCGACTTCTACGTGGGAGGCTACCACTGGCCGGCATTCAACGTGGCGGACAGTGCCATCAGCGTGGGGGTCGTGTCGCTGCTGGTCCTGTTTGCCATGGATAAAAGAGGCGAACACCCTGTGCCCACCGCGCCGGCAGAGGACGGTCCCCTGACCGGCAAAGAGGAAGGGACGCGCCATGATCTGTGATCGTTGCGGAGAAATCACCGAAACCTGCATGACCGAAGAACACGGCGAAATCTGCGAAGCCTGCCTGCAAGCCATCCAACAGGAAAACCGCCGCCAATTCGGCCGCGCCCGTCCCCAGGGCCAGGACGGATAAACCCCGTAGGCCGGTTGAGGAAGACGCCATGGCTATGAAGACCCCGGCGAGCGGCGCCACGACCGGCTATGAAGCGGATCTCTGGCGCATGGCCGACACCCTGCGCGGGTCGATGGACGCCGCCGAATACAAGCCCATGTCCCCGGTTTAAAATGTAAACCATGTACCCGGTTTGTACCTGGGCATGAGGGGGGATTGTCACTTGAGCCATACTGACCATTCATGATATATATCATTGATATATGGCAATGGAGTAAAAAAATGGGCGATACCGCAAAGCTCTTCTGGTCAGGCAGATCTCAGGCCGTCCGACTCCCCAAGGAATTCCGCATGGAAGGTGATGCCGTGCGTATTCGCAAACAGGGTGCTGCCGTGATCCTGGAACCCATCGCATCCGACTGGGACTGGCTGGACACCATCGTCGGGAGATTCTCCGAAGACTTCCTCGCGACGGGACGCGAACAACCGGATCTCCCACCGGGGCCGGATTTCGACGGCGCCTTAAGGTAATGCGTTACCTGCTCGACACCAACGCCTGTATCGCATTGCTGAATGGCACTTCACCCTCCGTGCAGGCACGCGTTCGCCGTTACAGGTCATCGGACATCGGTTTGCCGTCGCCGGTGGTGTATGAACTCTACTATGGCGCATACAAGAGTCAGCAGACGGCCCGTAATCTTGAGCTTCTGGACCGGGTGGGGCTTGAGGTCGTTCCGTTCGACGCGTCGGATGCTCGTGTCGCGGGTGCCGTTCGTAGCGAACTTGAAGCGATGGGGCAACCGATTGGTCCCTATGATGTCCTGATTGCCGGGCAAGCCCGTTCTCGCGGGTTGGTGCTGGTCACGGCCAACCGCCGGGAGTTTTTGCGGGTGCCCGGGCTCGATTGCGAGGATTGGACCATTGACGATTGAACGGCAAACTCCCCGAGACCTCCCCGGGCAGGGAGGTCGCTGTCCCTCGGCTGGGCCGCCTGATCCGACTCCCTCCTTCGGCTTCACTCAGGACAGGCCTCAAGTGGGGAGTGTTTCAATAAAAAACAGAGCCGCTAACCGGTGAAGGCTGGCGGCTCTATTTGTGTTTGTCCCCCGATTAAACATGTCGAGGGCCTGTCTGCGGCAGTCGGGGTTACGGCATCTTGGCGGTGAACCAGGTGGAGATGCCCTTCATGCCGTTCCGCTCCACGTTCTGGCCATCCCACACCGCAAACGCCACCGGCACGCTCGCCCCGGCGCCGAATTGCACGTCGTTCGCGTCATTCGTCGTCAACGCCCGCTTCATCACCACGCGCCACGTCGGCCCGCTGCAGCACCCGCCTTTCAACGCCCCGTACGGTTCCCACAGCCCATTGCCCATCACGTCCTGCGACGCCTGCGTCGTCAACGTGCTGAACCCGTTCGCATTCAAATCCTCCACCGAACTGGCCCGCAAATCCGGATCCGACATGATGTTGCCCGACCAGATCCCCGGATTGAACGGCCCCAGGCTCCGCCCGATCCGGTCCGGATAGGTCACGCCCCCCGCCGGCTCTTCATAGTAAAAATCCCAGGCAATCGACGGATATTGCTGATCCACGTCCCACATCCCCGCGACGCCCGCGCCCAGGTCCCGCTGCCATTCCGCATTCCAACGCCAGATGTTCACCGTGCCCCCGGATTGCCCCATACATTGGAACGGCGGCGCCCCGGACGTTTGAACGGGAAATTGCACCGCCACCTGATCCCGGAAATCCTGCGGCCCGATGGTGGTGTTGTTCAGGGTTTGATCCCCCCAGTTCGCCCACACCCCAAGCTCCTTGCCGTTGGTGGCCATCTTGACCATGACGGTCTTCACCGAAATGTTGGGATGCATGGGTGTCGTAATCGTTTGGCCGCTCAACGGCACCACAATCCCCGGCACCGTCTCCCACACCGGGTTGGCCGCATCCATCGGGATCGGCCCGCTGATACTGCCCACCGGAATCGTCACCGGCTGACTGACGGCCAAAGGCACCTGCCCCATCGTCAGCAGCACGCCGGCCACAACGACGGACGTGAGGACGGCAACGATGACCGATTTCTTTTGATGATGACCCACTCGCATAACGCTCCTCCTTTGAAGTGGTTGAACAAGAACATTATGGCCGGGGGGCTGACGTGACTCAACAAAAAATCAGCGAAACCTTAGACAGGGCGCGGGGGGACGCCGGATGCCCTCAGGGTTCCCGGAAGCGGTCGACGTGTTCGCAGAGCATGTCCGCGATCCTGTCCAGATCGAAGGGCCAGGCGTAGGTCAGGGTCACGTCGGGATATTTCTGACGAAGTTCGTCCATTTCCTCGGGGATTTCGTATTCCGAATGCGAGCCGCCAGGGGTGAACATGGTGGAGACCACGGTAATGTCGTTGGCTCCGTCGGCGATCTGTTGTTCAATGGCTTCGCCGAGCGTGGGCGTGCAAAACTCGTTATAGGCCGTGGAAAACCGCGCGCCGCGCAGACGGGGTTGCAGGCGTGTGGCCAATAATTCAAGTCCGGCCTGATAGGGATCGGTATCCGGGGTTCGGGGCCAGCGCCGGATTTTCTGGTCGAGTTCATATTCTTCCCGGGACATCGCCACGCCCGCGGCGCGTCGTTGGGCTTCCAGCCGCTTGAGTTTCGTGACCAGTTCCCCGGGATAATCTTTCGGAATGCCTCCATGCCCGACGAGTACCACACCTTTTGTTGAATCACCCATAATTGCGTCTCCTTTATTGACGGACAGGCACGGGGGCCTGTCCCGCCATCGTGGTCGCGCGTGAACGGGGCGTCAATTCCTTCACGCGTTCAATGTGTTCAATATACCGAATCCTTTTTTGCGCAAGCCAGTCCTGATACGAGTCGGCGCCTTTTCCGCCCATGACCACCGTCGTCAGCGGCAACACTTCCCGTTCAATGTCGTCAAGCAGGTCTTTCATGCCGTCCGGCGCGAGTTCGATCGTCAACGAGAAGAGGACGAGTTCGGCCTGGCGTCGCCGGCAGGCCACACGAACGACGTCGATGCTCACGTCGGGTCCCAGATAGATGACCTGCCACCCGCCGTGGCGAAGAAAGCGGACCGCGGACATGGCCCCGATTTCATGGGAATCCTCGGGTACGCAGGCGACCAGGGCTTGCGGCAGGTCGGGCTTCGGAACCCGGGGGCCGCGTTGAAGCTGCTGGGAGAGTAACCGCTGAACCGTTTGCGAGACCAGTTGTTCTCCGACGACGTTGATCCGGCCCTGGTGCCAGAGTTCGCCGATGATTCGGAGAACCGGAAAAAAGATGCCGGTCAGGGCCCGGTCGAATTCCCATTGCTGCATGAGCCGCGTGATGATCCGGTCCACGGTCGTCCGGTCGTTCCGGCGTGCCGCCCGGATCAATTCGCGGGCTTGGGCCCGGGCATCCGGGTGGACGTGAGAGACGTCGATGGGGCCGGCGTTCATCTCGCGGATCAGGTCTGCGCGGCCCTGCAGGGCCAATTGTCCGATCGGGATCCCGGCGTTCAATTGGTGTTTGAGGAAGCAGGCCAGTTGCCCCTCTTCCGGGCCATACACGCGATACCCGTTTGTGGCGCGTTGCGGAGACAGGAGCGTATACCGTTGCTCCCACTTTCGAAGGACGTGGCGACTCAGCCCCGTCATCTCCGACAGGTGTTTAATGCCATATTCCGATCCGCGGGTCTTAAACATGGTTTCGCAACATGAGTTCCTTGGGATGAGGCGCCAGATACACCTGGTCCCTCAGGTACGGCACGTCCAGGACCCGGACGTAGTGTCCGATCAGGGTGACGGGGACGCTCAGCGGCACAAATCCTTGCTGATAATCGCGCATCACCTCGTGAAGTTCCCGCTTCGCCGCGGAGCCGAGGGCCTCCTTCAAATGACCGGCCAGGTGCTGAAGCACGTTCACGTGTTGACGAATGGTCGCCCTGACGGCCAGGGCTTCCATGAACAGGGGTCCGTAGGTACGGGCCAACTCCCGGATGGACCGTTGTTTGGCATGGGCGACGATGTGCCCCAGTTCCCGGTAATGACGCTGGCTGTGCGCCAACAGGAGATATTTGTGGGCCGTATGGAAGGCCACCAGCCTGCCACGGGTCAGGCGCGCGTTGAGCATTTGCCACCGGTGGTAGCCGAACAGGCGTTCGATGAAGTTTTCCCGGAGGCCGGGGTCCCGGAGCCGGCCTTCTTCTTCGATGGGCGTCAGGGGAAACGCGCGTTGGAACGCCTCGGCGAACAGTCCTGTCCCCGTTCCCAGCAGGTTCCCGTCCCGGGCATACACCCGGACGCGCTGCGTCCCGCAACTGGGGGAATCTTTTTTGAACACGTAGCCCGACAGGTTCAGCGCGCGCAGGTCGCGCAGGCGTTGCCGGGCGTAACGACGCATCCGGCCGGTCTGATCCTGACGGGAACGAATCGTGATCAGGCGCGGGTCAGCCACGTCATCGACCAACCGCATGGATTCTCTCGGCGTGCCGAGTCCGGCTTCCACTTCGGGACATACCGGCACCCACTCCACGTGTTGCCCGAGCACGTCCACCAGAAACGGGTCCCGTTTATGGCCGCCGTCGTATCGGACGGGGTCCCCCAACAGGCAACGGCTGATCCCCAATCGCACGGGAAGATCCGATACGGAGGGCGCCTCCGCGGGGAGGGGGGACGTGGGCGTGACGCGGGATGGCATGAGCGGCGACTCAGATGCGCTGTTCTTCTTCGGTCAACTGCGCTTCACTGACGCGCATGATCGTGACGTCTTGCACGTCGGCAAAGGTTTTGACGAGGAGCGTGACGGACGTCCCGATCTCACCCCGTATCATGGAGACGACTTCCCGGTACGTCCTGCCTTTGACGGGCTGACCGTCCACGGCCAGAATTTCCTGCCCGTGCGCGAGCCCGGCTTTCACGGCCGGTCCCAGGGGATGCGTGGCCCGAATAAACAGGCCGGCGGGGTCGCCGATACGTTTGGCGGTCAGGTGCAGCGCGACTCCGATAATGCCCGGCGGGGGCAGCATGGGGGCCGACAGGTCACCGTGGGGATTGCCCTGCGGAGGAAGCCCCTGCTGCGCATGGCCCTGGATCGGGGTCAGCAACGGGAGCGCAAACAGGACGGCCAGCAGGATGCGATCCCGGAAGGTCCGTTCAAGCGAGAACGTCGTCGATCGTGGGTGCATCAGGATTCTCCTTTCGTTCAATCCGGTCAACCATCATCCCGTAGCCGGAGCCGGGGCGAAGCCGGGCGATTGGCTCATCGGCACCATTTCACTATACCGCACGATGTTCCGTTCATCCACCATGGCGCGCTCCTTTCAGGCTGTTCAAGAGCCCGTCGATAACGACCCCGTTCCCAGGATCGCGGACAAGGCCGATTCCAGGTCCGGATAGGTGAAGGTGAATCCCAGTTGTTGCGCCGCGAGGGGATGCACGGATTGTCCATGAGTCATGAGCGTCGACAGTTCCCCTAATCCGAGTTGAAGGACCCAGGCCGGAACGGGAAGCCAGCACGGTCTGCCCAGAGACCGTGCCAGTTGCCGGCAGAATTCCTTCATCGTGACCGGATGCGGGGACGCCGCATTCAGGGAGCCTTTGTACGAAGGCTGCTCAAGAATGGCCGCGACGAGCCGTCCCAGGTCATCGACGTGGATCCAGCTTACGGGTTGGGCGCCCGTGCCGGGGGGACCGCCCAAAAAGAGTTTGAAGGGGAGCAGCATCTTTTGCAGGGCGCCGCCGTCTTTCCCCAACACCATGCTGATTCTCAGGCACACGGTGCGAATGCCGCAGTCCATCGCCCGTAAGGCTTCGCGTTCCCATTCCACGCACAGGTCGGCTAAAAATCCGTTGCCCGGTCCCTGACTCTCATCGACGCGGCTCGCGGTCGCGAGTCCATAGAACCCGATGCCCGACGCGCTGATGAGGGTCGTGGGACGGGCGGATGCGGAGAGACGGGACAACGATGTCACGATCGCCCGCGTGGTGTCGATCCGGCTGGCGCGAAGCGCGCGTTTCCGCGACGCCGTCCAGCGGCCGTCGGCGAGAGACGCGCCCGCGAGATTGACGACCGCGTCCTGCCCCTGAAAGGCCTGTTCCAGGGTTTGCCGATCCGACGGATCCCATTCTCGAATCTGAACGTCGCCTCCGACTGCGGCAGAAGCCGCGGACCGGTTGCGGGTCAGAATGGTCACGGCATGTCCGTTGCCGGCAAGGAGCGGGGTCAGATGTCTTCCGATAAAGCCCGTTCCGCCGACGAGAACCACGTTCATCGTTCACCTCCCGCCGCCGCGGGAGGGGAGGCGGCAACGTCCCTGGCGCAACGGAAGCCGATGCCGTGGGTTTTCAGGGCAAACCCGCCTTTGCCCCGGGCGGCCGCGCGAATGTCGGATTCGAAACTGTGCCAGGAGCCTCCGCGAATGACTTTGAGCAGGCCGGTTTCAGGCCCCGGGGGGTTTCGATCCGGCGCGATCTGATAGTAGTCTTTCGCGTACCAGTCCTGGACCCACTCCCGTACGTTGCCGGCCATGTCATGCACTCCGTAGGGCGAGACTCCATCGGGGAGCGACCCGACCGGCAACAGCGTTTCCGTTGCCACCCAGGCACGATTGAAATTGACGCGATGGCCTGACGGGGCCGTGTTCCCCCAGGGATACGGTCTCTCCTCGGTGCCCCGTGCGGCTTTTTCCCATTCGGCTTCAGTCGGCAACCGTTTGCCGACCCATTGGCAATAATCCGCGGCATCATGCCACGTGACCTGCACCACGGGTAAGGTTTCGATCCCCTTCACCTCGAACAACGAGCCCGTGCCGTACACGTTGAACGGTTCCTTGTTTCCCGTGGCGGCGATGAATTTGAGATACTGGGCATTGGTGACTTCATAGGCGTCAATCAGAAAGGCGTCGAGATAGATCATCCGACGAGGCCGCTCGTCGGCCCGTCCGGCTGCCTGACCGCTTCCTCGAATGAACCGTCCCTCCGGAACGTTGACCATGGGCACGGAATCCCGTTCCCTCACGGGATGGTCTGCGAACGCGGACCCGTGCCCTGAAAGTATGCAAATTGTGAGCAGCACGATCAATGGCGCATTCATAGTTTTTGCCTTCGACTCTTTTCTTTGATTTGTGTTGAAATGTCCGCGATGCGTGCCGTCAGTGTGGAGACGGTACGGTTGTCGTTTTCCTCCGCAGCCTGTCGGGCATCGACCAACAGGAGGCGGGATTCATGCAACGCGTGTTCGATCTGCGTCTGAATGGCCGGAGAGGCCAGGGTGCCGCCCAGCGCGGCCTGGTGAAAGGCCTCCCACGCCTCATCCACGTTCCGGTCCGCCCGGTGGAGCGACTCCTGGATGGGGCTGTGCGAATGAACGTGGGATCCTGCGTGACCGGCCCGGGCCGGCCCGGTTCCCCAGGCCACGGTCAACGCCATGAACGTCAGGGTCAAGCCATATAGGATTTTCATGATCCACCTCTTTCGAATGTTCTCGTGTCTTTGAGGGAAAGCGCCTGGGAGAGCACTTCCTGTTTGATCTCCTGGGAGGCCGTTTTCGCGCACCGAAAGCCCAGGCCCACCCCATAGCTGTTGTTCAGAGGATGATTCCAAAACCGATGGGTGGCGGTGACCGTCTGTTCCGCCGCGATCCACGATCCGCCCCGGATGACCTTTTTGGCCCCGACCGTGAGGCGGTCCACGTAGGTTCCGGTTCCACCGAGCCACACGGGGGTCGAGGGACCTGAGGGATTGGGGGCAAACGATCCCTTGGCATAGTAGTTCGGGTCATACCAATCACTGACCCATTCGAACACGTTGCCGGCCATGTGGTGGAGTCCATACGGGCTCGCGCCGTCCGGCAGGGAATTCACGGGCATCGTGGACTCCCGGTGTTTTCCATAATTGACTTTGCGATGGTCGAAGATATGGCCCCAGGGATAACGGAACCCTTCCTGCCCGCGCGCCGCGTGCTCCCATTCAGCCTCCGTGGGCAATCGTTTCCCTTCCCATGCACAGAAGGCTTTGGCGTCGTACCAGTTCACGCCGACCACGGGTTGGGGCGCCTTGTTTAATCGTGGGTCATCCCAGTACGCGGGTGACGGATGTCCCGTCGCCTTCATGAATCGCGCGTATTTTTCATTCGAGACTTCATAGGTATCAATGAAATACGAACTCAACAGGACCCAATGGGCGGGCCCTTCGTCATGAAAGGCTTCTTTTGACCAGGGCATCGACATTCTTCGTTGAAACAGCGTTTCCTTGTTCTCTGACACGGCGTCCGGCGAATCCTGATCGATCCCGATCAGGGCCACTCCAAAAGGAACGTACGCCATGTCCTCCGGGACAGAAGAGATGGCCTCAGCGTGGACGGTCGACAGCAGGGGGCCCCCGACGCTCAGCACGAGTGCCAGCCAGACCGGCGCCGCGCCGTTCAGGACGTTTTTGGGTTTTATCACTGCATCGAATAGGTTCATGGGATCCCTCACGCTCCAGGCCGGTGGGGAAGGAGACGGCGCTCTCCCCACCAGCCCTTCTGGCTTACATCTTGATTTGTTTCATGATGATGTCGCGCGTTTGTTGATATTCCATGTTTTCGGGGTTGCTCCTGATCGCCTGCTCGATGGATTTCAGCGCATCGTTCCATTGCTCCTTGCCCATGCTGATGAGGGCGTGCATGAAATCGGATCGCACCATGGCAGGCCCCTGACCGTCGCCCGCCGACAGGGCGCATCGGAATCCCAATCCCACCCCGTAGGAGTTATTCTCCGGCTGATTCCAGAAACGGTGGCTGATGTGCAGGGATGTTTGAGGCGCCAGCCATGACCCGCCTTTCAGGACTTTGACCGGCCCCTGGTTGGCAAAGTTGTAGCCGTTGGAAGGCCCCTGGGGGTTGAAGGCCGGACTGACCCGGAAGTAATTCGGGTCGTACCAATCGCTGACCCATTCGAAGACGTTGCCGGCCATGTTGTACACTCCCAAATGACTCACGCCGTCCGGGTAGGAATTCACCGGCGTGGTTTTCCCCACGTTTTGACCATAGTTGGCCTTGGTGGAGTCGATGGCGTGTCCCCATGGGAAATGGCTCCCGTCAGGCCCTTGGGCCGCGTGTTCCCATTCCGCTTCCGTGGGCAGCCGTTTGCCCGCCCATTTACAGTAAGCGTTGGCGTCATACCAGTTCACCCCGACGACGGGTTGGGCGGGCTTGTTCAGGCGCGGGTCATCCCAGTAGGCCGGAGCCGGCTGGTCCGTCGCCTTCATGAAGTCCCGGTACTTGGCGTTCGAAACTTCATATTTGTCGATGTAATACCGATCCAGCACGACCTGATGAGGCATCTCATCGCTGTGGTTCTTGCTGCCCATGGTGAATTCGCCTTTCTGGATCAGGACCATGTCCGTGGTCTCTCCGGCCAGCGCCGCAGTCCAGAAGCTGAACAGCAGGGTCACGGCCATGAGAGCAATCTTGGTTGGCGTCAGGATACGTGTGTTCATGAGAGTTCTCCTTTGTTTGAAAGTGGTTGCTTGTGTTTCAACGTCAACGATCATGATCAGACGTCTATCAAGTTTTGTGCCAAAACGTTCGACAAGAATTTTCAATGGAATTTCATGGGGTTAGAAGAATGCTCGAAAATTGTGTTGGCCTGTTGCATGCCTGATGAGACAATAAACTGTCTCATGTCTTGTCTATGAGACAGTTCTTCTTTCCCTTGGACAGGCAGGGCAGGCTCCGGCCTGGCCCTGTGTGATGGTGGTTGGCGGCGGCGGGTGCTCCGCAGGGAACAACGATCGTTGGTTCCTGCCTGATCGGAGTTGAATCGGGGATGAAACGGCTACAAAGACAACCGGGTGTCGTATGTCGGGGGAAGGTTCGCTGTCCGGATCCAAAAATGTTCGAGGGCTTTGATCACGGCGATAAAGGCTTCCAGGTTGGCGGGCTTGGTCAAATAACAGTTGGCGTGCAGATCATACGCTTTGGCGATGTCTTCCGGGTTTTGTGATGAGCTGAGGACAATCACCGGAATGCGCTTGAGTCTCTCGTCGCGTTTCACGAACTCCAACACTTCAAATCCGTTTTTTTTCTGCAAGTTCAGATCAAGCACAATCAGTTGAGGGAAGCTGTTTGAGGACCCGCGCTTTCCCGTTTCCAGAAACCGTGAGGCTTCAACTCCATCACGCACAAAGTGCGGGCTGAGGCCGGCGGTGAGCGCCTCCTGTATCAGGCGAACGTCTCCCGGATTATCTTCGACAATCAGAATAGCGGGTGATTTCTTCATGGCTTATCCGAAAGAGAGCATGGCCTCCAGTTGGCATTTTCCTATCAGTTTAACTGATATTCAAGGAATGTGCCAAAGCTCGCCATGATACATGAATCGTATGGATTCAACGGGTTATGCGCGTATTCAGGCCCAACCAAAGGTTTGTTGGCTGTCTCATGCCTGTCTCATGGCCGTCTTATGCAAGAGGTCGAAAAGCGGGTCGGCCTATGAGACATCGTGTTTGGAAATATCCAAATCATCCAACCAGCGATAGAACGTGGCGCGGCTGATGCCGAGCAGTTGGGCCGCTCGGGCTCGATTCCCGTTGGTTTCTTTGAGGGCGTCCAGGAGACGGGCCCGGTCTTTGAGGGTTGCGCTCGGTTCGACAACGGGAAGAGCGGATTCGAGAAGTTCCGGGGGAAAATGCCGCGGGTGGATGGTGTCTCCTTCACATTGGAGGACGGCATATTCAATCACACTTTTCAGTTCGCGAATGTTGCCCGGCCAAAGATACCGGGTCAGGGATTGCAAGGCGTCGGCACTCACGTCCTGCACGAACAGCTTGCCCATCGTTTTACGGCATTGGCCGACAAACGCCCAAATCAACAGGGGAATATCCTCTTGTCGTTCCCGAAGCGGCGGCAGATGAATGCGTCCCACCCGAATGCGATACAGCAGGTCGGCCCGGAAGGTTTGCAGGACGACCTGTTTCTGCAAATCGTGATGCGTGGCGCAGATAATGCGCACGTCCACTTTTCTTGGTTGCGATTCGCCCAGCCGGGTGATTTCTTTTTCCTGGAGCACTCTGAGTAAACTTGTCTGGACGGGCGCCGGCATGTCGCCGATTTCATCCAGAAAAATCGTCCCCCCTTGCGCGGCTTCAAAGAATCCCCGGTGGTCACTATCGGCTCCGGTAAAGGCGCCTTTTCTGTGACCGAATAAGTGACTGCCGAGCAGGGATTCGGTCAGGCCGGCGCAATTCACCGCGAGAAACGGCTTGTTTTTTCTCGGGCTTGAATCGTGCAGGGCCCGGGCCACGAGTTCCTTGCCGGTCCCGGTTTCCCCTTCGATAATGACCGTCGATTCGACCTGGGAAAGATTGCGGATTTGCCGGTACACGTCCTGCATGGGCTGGCATTTTCCGATCAAATCGTGAAATTGGTCTTTGTTCTCCAGTTGTTTGCGGAGCGTATGGATTTCCGTGACGTCATAGAGGAACAACATCTTGGCCCGGGTGTCGCGAGGGTCATCGTGGACGTCGATCTCAAGCCAACGCGGGGCAAGGCCCGGGGGCGTGAAATGGACGAGGCATTTTCCCCGTTCGTCCTGCCGCATGAGACGTTCCAGGGCGCGGACGTCCTGGTCGGGGAACCCCACCGTGTCCTGCCAGGGTTGCCCTTTCCGGGTGTTCTCGTTTTTGCCCAATAACCGCAGCGCGGACACGCTCATGTGGAGCACCCGGCCTTCGGGACTGATCAGGATCGTCCCGATGTGCAGTTGATTCAGAATGGAATGGAGATCCTCCGCGCTCTTGTGCAGCAGGGCATTGGCGGTTTCCAATTCGACCTGAATGCGCTTCCGCTCGATGGCGTAGTCAATGGCCCGAAGCAGGATGTGCCCGTCCACCTCGCCTTTGAGCAGATAATCCTGCGCTCCTTCCCGAACGGCCTGGATGGCGATGTCCCGGTCATTCAACCCTGTCAGCAGGACTTGCGGGAGCGAGGGATAGTCTTCGGCCAGGTTCCGAAACGTGTCCAACCCGTGACTGTCCGGCAAGGACAGATCGACCAGCGCGAGATCCGCCCGGGTATCCTGTAAGCGATCATGGGCTTGCCGAAAGGATTCGGCGGTGATGATGTCGAAGGCGCGGCCGTGAACGTCACGAAGGAGTTCTTGAATCAGGCGGGCGTCGCCGGGGTTGTCTTCCACTAAGAGAATGGTGGTCGCGTTCATGGGTTCTCAGGCTCCTGCCCGGGAGATGGCGGCGGATTCCGGTATGGCGCAGACTCCATGGCCTCCCGGGGAGTCGTCAGGGTGAAAGAAAAGGTCGAGCCCCTGCCGGGTTCGGATTCCGCCCAGATTTTCCCGCCGTATTTTTCCACGATTCTCTTGCAGATGGCCAGTCCGATGCCCGTGCCGGGGTATTCACCCCGACCGTGTAATCGTTGAAAGATCGCAAAGATGCGATGGAGTTGATCGACCGGGATCCCGACCCCATTGTCGCGGATCGAGAATTCCCAACCGGTCGGGAGCGTCCTGGCTCCCACGTGGATTTTGGCGGGGGCGTCTCCCTGAAACTTCAGCGCGTTGCCGATCAGGTTTTGGAAGACTTGCGTCAGGTGCGTCGGATTGGCTTGGACGGTCGGAAGCGGATCATGGGTCACCTCGGCGTGACGATCTCGAATTGACGTGGAGAGGTTGTCCAGGACCTGTTGCAACACGACTTCGCAGTCGGTGTGTTCAAGGGACCTGTTCTCCGACCCGACTCGCGAGTATTCCAGCAGGTCGGAAATGAGTCGCTGCATGCGGATGGCCCCGTCCACGGCATACCCGATGAATTCATCGGCGTCTTTGTCCAGTCGGCCCCGGTATCGTTTGCCCAACAGGCTGGTGTAACTCGCCACCATGCGAAGGGGCTCCTGCAGATCGTGGGACGCCACGTAGGCGAACTGCTGGAGTTCCGCGTTGGATTGGGCCAATTCCCGGGTCTTTTGCGCCAATTCGGTTTCCTGGCGTTTTCGGTGGGTAATGTCCGTCTGAATCCCGATGAAATGCGTGAGCTGTCCCCGTGGGTCCTTCACCGGCGCGATGTAGAGTTCGTTCCAAAACAGGCTGCCGTCCTTGCGATAGTTGCGGAGTTCCGCCCTGGCCTCCATGCCCTGCAGGAGCGCGTGGCGTATGATCTCGATCCCGTTTTGCTCATGGTCCGTCTTCTGGAGGAACCGACAATTCCGACCGAGCACTTCCTCCCTGGTGTAGCCTGTAATTTTTTCAAACGCGGCGTTGCAATACACCGTGGGCATGTCGGGTTGACGGGCGTCGGCAATGAGAATGCCGTTTGTCGCCGAATTGATCGAGCGGTCGCGCAAGGCCAGTTCCTCCTCGTAGGATTTGCGTTTGTTCTCGGCTTTTTTGCGCTGCTTGATTTCCTGTTCCAGTCTCCGGCTGGCGGACGTCACCTGCCGGGCCAGGATCAGACTCAGAAGAAAGACCAGGCATCCGATGAGCGGTTCGCTTTGCAGGAGCCCCACGATGTTTTGACGGGAATGGGCGCTGAACAATTTGAACACGGTGTCGGCGTTTCGTTGCAGTTCATGGTGGAGTTGATTGAGCAGGGAAAACGCTTCCGACGACGGGAAATGATCGGGGTTTTCGAGCAACAGGGTCCCGGTCCTGGCAAAAAATCGTTCGAGCAGGGCACGTTGTTGCTCCAGCAGTTCCCGTATCCGGGCGGTCGGGGCCGCGGGGATCGAGCGTCGTTCGTCGGTGAACAGGTTCACGATCACGATTCCCCCGTTTTGCAGGGCGTCAGCGGTGTGCAGGAGCGCCTGTTGCGTATGCTGAAAATCCGTGTCAATCCCGTGGGAAGCCAACATCATTTCGTTCAGGTACCGTTGAATCATCATCCGTTGGCGACCCGCCACGTCCATGACCGCCACGTCGAGCTCGAGTGTTTTCACCGCGTTATGGGTGAAAACCAGGATGGCGCTCAGCGCCAGCATGAAGATGACCACCATGGCGAGCAGGCGTTGCCCGATGTTTAATGGAAACGTCATTCCCGTTCCGGACGAGGCATTCATCATTCATGGCCCTCCATGGTTCCCTCCGGTCCCTTGGTGGCAGAGGGGGGTGTGCCGGCGAAACGTGGCACGTGAATGGGTGGGTTCACCGGTTGCCCATTATGAGTCGGAACAACGTCCGATACAACCAACGTCCTTTCCCGACGAAGGTTGGGAAAGGACGGTTTTTTTGAAAAATTCCCGTGTTTCTTTCGGCGCCATCTCTCTATATTATAGAGAGAAACATGCTGGTGTCCGGCGTCTCCGCCGCACCATGGCGACCAAGCCCCACGTCCTTTTGCGCGGCCTGTGGTCTCAACGATCATTTGCGTCCCATTTTCATACAGAGAAGAGGTGCGAGCCATGTATCGAGAAGATCTCAAGCGCATGTCAGACGTTTCGAGAAAGAAGGTGGACTATTTCCTCCACTCGCCCGGAGGGTATTTCATTTTATCGGCCCTGGCAGGAATTTATTTGGGCTTTGGCATCTGTTTGATCTTTAGCGTGGGGGCGCCTTTCTTCGCGCAGGGGTCCGCGGCCCTGAACCTGGTGATGGGTGCGTCATTCGGCGTCGGCCTGACGCTGGTCATCTTTGCCGGATCGGAACTGTTCACCGGCAATACGATGGTCTGCACGATCGGCGCGCTTTCACGGGCGATCGCCTGGAAATACGTGGCGTGGATTTTCGTCTGGTCGTTTCTCGGGAATCTGGTCGGCTCGCTCGCCGTGGCCTGGTTGATCGCGCAATCCGGAGTGGTGGCAAAGGTTCCTCAGATGGATCTGTTCATGAAAGTCGCAGCCATGAAAATGTCCGTCCCGGCCTGGGAACTCTTCAGCCGGGGCGTGCTCTGTAACATGCTGGTGTGCCTGGCCGTCTGGATGGCGGCGCGGACGACGAATGAAACCGCGAAAATCATGCTGCTCTTCTGGGGCGTGTTCGCGTTTGTGGGGAGTGGCTTTGAACACAGCATCGCGAACCAATCGGCGTTGGGGATCGCGCTGTTTCTCCCGCATGGAGAGGCCATTTCGTGGGAAGGATTCATGTGGAACCAGATCTTCGTCGGACTGGGCAACATTGTCGGAGGAGCCTTGCTCGTCGGCGCGGCGTATTGGATGAGCAGCCCGTATCACGTGACCCAGGACGATCATTCGAGAGAAATGTCCCCCCGGCGTTAGGCGGGGATTGAAAAATGAGTCGCTGTCCCCATAAGATACTCCCCGGTTATGCAGACCCTCGACGTTGAGAATCCCGGACTGCCGGATCTGCAATTCGTGCTGATGGTCGCGGCCCTGTGCACCGCGGAAATCCGGAGCTTGAACGTGCCGCAAGACGTGCGACACGAGGTGTTTGACCGGTGTTGGGCGTTGCTGCACGACACGCCTCCGCCAACGGAACAAGCCCAACGGGTGTTGGACTTGCGAGCCGGGGACGAGGTGACCCTTGAGGCGCTCGTCGAAGTCATCCGCAACACCCTGCACGCGCACGGGTACTCCCGCCTGACCTGGGACCACGGGCCCAGTGAGCCCACCCAATCCACCAGCCCCGATGCCCAACCCCTGATCGATCGCCTACAACACTGGGACCCCGTTCATCCGCCGCCGGTTGACGGGCCATCCGAGACGTAGGGAACAACGAGCGTTGTTCCCTGCTTCACGGCAAGCGCCGGTTCATTCAGAAATCTCTCCCCGGTTCCGGTCAAATCTCTCCTCATCGCATTTCTTGCAGACAAGCGTGGCTCCCAACATCCGCTCTCTCCCGTCAGGCGTCAGGACCCAGGGCCGTTCGCTCCAGGGCGGCGCGTGTCGGACGTGTTGCCCGTGCCCGCATTCGAGCTCGGCCACCCAATCGCCGTGTTCGTCCTGGTGGAAACCGATCATGCGCTGGTTCACGGCGTTTCCTTGACTTTCTCCTGCCGTCATCCTCGAAACGGGCGTTGCCGAGGCTGATTTTTTACGTCCAACCAATCGCGCAACCGGTCTCCGAGAACGTTCATGGAAAGCACCACGGCCATCAGGGCCATGCCCGGGGCCACGACCATGTGCGGCGCGACCAGCATGTACCGCGCGCCGTCCCGGATCATACTGCCCCAGGATGCCGCAGGCGGTTGCACGCCTAATCCCAGAAACGACAGCCCGGCCTCGCCGATGACGACGTTCGCCACTCCGAAACTGGCCTCGACAATCAGGGGCGCGCTGATAAGCGGGAACAGGTGGCGAGCGATGATCCGCGGCGGAGACGCGCCGATTGCCACGGCGGCGTGAATGTGATCGCGTTCTTTCATGGAGAGGACTTGCGCGCGGGCTAATCGGGCATACCCCACCCAGCTCACCATCGACAGGGCCAGGACGACGTTGTCGATGCCCGGCCCCATTACGCCGGCCAACGCAATGGCCAACAGGATTCCGGGGAAGGCCAGAAAGACGTCGATGACGCGAACGAGGACCAGGTCGAGCCATCCTCCAACGTACGCGCCGACGGCGCCGAGCAGGCTGCCGACGATCAGCGAAACGCCGACAACGGCAAAGGCCACGAGAAACGACGTGCGCGCGCCCACCAGCACGCGATCGAGAATCGGCCGTCCCAGGTCATCGTAGCCCAACCATTCATTCGGGCTTCCGGACGTGAGAATATGCGGCAGGTCGATGGCGTTGGGAGACAGGGGAAGCGCGGGTGCGAGGAGCGCGACCAGGGCCCAGAGCGTGATGACGCCGAGGGGGACTCCCAGGCGAATCATGGCCGGGCTCCGAGCCGGACGCGCGGATCGATCCAGGCATAGGCCAGATCCGTCAGCACGTTCAGGACCACGTAGGACGCGCTGATACACAACACGGCGGCTTGCACCACGGGATAGTCGCGGCGGTGAATGGCTTCGACGACCAGGGAGCCGATCCCCGGCCAGGAAAACACGGTTTCCGTAATGACGGCCCCGCTCAGCAAGGCCCCGAGCTGCAAGCCCACCAGCGTGATGACCGGGAGGAGCGCGTTCCGCAAGCCGTGCCGAACAATGACGATCCGGTCGGGGAGGCCTTTCCCGCGCGCGGTGCGCATGAAGTCTTCATGCAGGACTTCCAGCAGGGCGCTGCGAATCATGCGCGAAAGAATGGCCGCCAATGCCGTGCCCAGGGTCAGGGCCGGCAGGACCAGCGAGAGGATTCCGTCCCGTCCGCTGACGGGGAACCAGCCCAGCCACACCGACCCGACGAGAATCAGCATGGGCCCCATCCAGAAATTGGGAATGGACACGCCGCACAGGGCCACCCCCATGGCCCCGACGTCCCAGGCCGTCCCTTGTTTCACGGCGGCCAGGACTCCGAGAGGAACAGCCAACAGCAGGGCCACCACCAGCGCCGCGACGCCGAGTTCAACGGTGGCCGGCAGTCGTTCGAGCAGCAGGTCGCGAATCGGGCGTTTGGAGTAGAGGGACGTTCCCAGGTCGAATCGGGACAGGCTGGTCAGGTATCGGCCGAACTGCACGGGGAGCGGCTGATCGAGTCCCAAGGCCCGTTCCAGCGCGGCTTTGTCCGCGGGACGCGCCGATTCTCCCAACATCACTTCCACGGGATCGCCGGGAACCAGGTGGAGCAGAAAAAAAACGAGACAGCCCACCCCGAGCACGACGGCGAACGCCGTCAGGACCCGTGCTATGAGAAATCGGACGAACACGTTGACTTACGGTACGTCGGGAGATGAACGGCGCACCTGCGCCAAGCGGTCATACCTGCCGTCCCGGGCCACGGTAAAGCCCGTGATCTCCCGGCGGGCGATAAAGATATGGTCTTCATACCACAAGGGCACGTACGGGAGCGCGTCGGCCAGGTGCCGCTGGAGTTGCGCGTACCAGTGTTGCCTGGTTTCGAGATCGGGAGCCGTCCGTGCCCGGTCGATGAGCGCGTCGGCCCCGCGCGCTGCGGAACCGGCCGCGGTTCGCCCCGTGTGGGGGTATCGAGCGACTGTGGAACACATAGTCAAAAATGTCGGGAGTTTGGATGCCCACCCACGCGAGGCTGTACATCTGGAATCTGCCGGCCTTGACGTCTCCATAGAACGTGCCCCAGTCGTAACTGCGCAGGTCTACGGAAATCCCGACGTGTTCCAGTTGATGCCGCACAATGGTGGCAAGACGGATGCGAAAGGGATCGCTCGAGGTTTTATAGACGATCCGGGCCGGATGATCGGGGGAATAGCCTGCCCGGCGCAACAACGCCCGGGCCTTTTCCGGATCATAGGGGATCGGGGTGAGTGCTCGAGCGCCCGCCCAGTGTTCGGGTGGCAACAACGATTGCGCGGGCCTGGCCGCGCCGCCCAGGACGTACCGGATGATCGCCTGGCGATCGATGGCATGGGCAATGGCCCGTCGAACGAGTCCCTGCCGGGTCACGGCGTCTTCAAAGCTGAATCCGAGATACGAGAAATTCGTGCCGGCCGTTCGTTGAACCTTCAGCGTCCGGTCCCCGTTCCAGGTAGCCGACGAGTTCCGGAGGCAAGTCGTTCTGGATCATGTCGATTTCCCCGGCCATCAGTTTGAGTGCCCGTACCGTGGGATCCGGGACCGTCATGAATTCAAAGCGTCGTTGGTCCCGAATCCTGAGGAGGCGCAATTTCGTTTCATCCGGTCGCGCCAGGAATGCAAACGGCCCGCTTCCGACCGGATGCTCGTTGAACGGATGGCGCGCGGCGATCAGGCGCGCCGGCACAATGCCGACGACGAGATACCCGGGGAAGAGCGGCTCCGGGCGCTGAAGAAAAAAGTCGAGACTCGTTTCGTTGCGAACGGCAATGCGGTCAATGACGGCCAGTGGGGCGCGATGCGGGGAGGCGTTGTCCGGATTCAGGATAAACTCATAGGTGGCTTTGACGTCGGAGGCGGTCAGCACGGTGCCGTCATGGAACGGATGATCGTGCGTTTGAAGATGGAAGCGATAATGGGTGGGCGACAGTTGTTCCCAATCGGCCAGCGCGGGAACGGGTTCGAATGCGTCGTTGAAATCCACCAACCGGCCATAGAGCAGGCGATTGATGCGGACCGATGCGGCATCCGTGGCAAAACGCGGATCGAGGTTCGCCGGCGCGCTGGCCAGACCAAAGCGGAACGCGTCGGAAGCGGGGTCCGTACACGCCGCGCTGAAAACCATGAGCGCGAGCGCGCACAGCCGTTTCAGAATGACCATCGTTTGACCGGTTCCCGGTTTGTTGTGAGCCGGGATGCCTGATGAATGGGGAGGGTTTTCGGCTGATCGTCATGCAAAAGAATACCCTTAAGCGTCAATGGCGTTCAATTCCAAAGAATCGGGGCCGCACGCGGACGAGCCCATAGTCTGGCTTGCGCGTTTGTGCTACATTGCTCACGAACATTCCGCAGACAGGAGAGAAGCCTTAACCGTATGGCTCTGAAGGCCTTAATCGTGGATGATGAACCGGCGATTGTGAACCTTGTTCGCCATCATCTGGAAAAAGAAGGACTGTCCTGTCTCGAGGCGTATGAGGGAGAAGCGGCGTTGCACCTTGCGCGGACTGAAACGCCCTGATCTGATTGTGCTGGATCTCATGCTGCCGGGCATCGATGGGTTGGAAATTTGCCGGTTGCTTCGTCGTGATCGGACCCTCGCCAACATGGCGATTATCATGCTGACGGCCAAAGCGGAAGAGGTCGATCGAGTGGTGGGCCTGGAAATGGGCGCGGACGATTACCTGGTCAAGCCCTTTTCCCCCAGAGAGCTGGTGGCTCGGATCAAGGCGGTGTTGCGGCGGGGGCGGGATGCTCAACGGGGCGGGCGTCAGGCGAATCGGGACGCTTGAAATTGACGAAGCGAAACATCAGGTGCGCGTGTCCGACCGCTCCATCGATCTGACGGTCAAGGAGTTCGATCTGCTTCGCGCGCTGGTGCAGGCCAACGGCCGGGTCTTGAATCGGGAGCAAATTCTGGAAATGGTGTGGGGGTACGCCAATGCCGTGGAGATTGAATCGCGGACGGTGGACGTGCACATCAGGCGCCTTCGGGAAAAACTCAAACATGAAAGTCATCGGATCGTCACGGTCAAGGGCGTGGGGTATCGCTTCGAGGAGGAAGGCTGACCCTGTCCTGCGCGGAGCGGAACGGAGTCGAAGGATGAGGAGACCCAGACGTTGAAGGGCCGGTTGATTCTCCGATTGGGGGCGTTGCTCGGGTGCATGACGTTGGCCGGCATGGGGACCATGTGGCTGGTGGCCTTTTCCGGGGCGACCGGCGGGACCCTCTGGATAGGGGTTCTGACGCTTGCCGCGTTGGGGTTCCTTCTGCGCGTGTGGTTCGGCCGGCGGTTGTTGAGGCCGGTCCATGAAATCGACGCAAGGATTGAGCGGTTGTTGCAGGGATGGCGCGAGCGGGAGCAGGCGATCGACGAAGCCGAATGGAGCGGTTTAAGAAAGGCGTTGGATTACATCACGGCGTACCCCCGGACGCGCGTTGAGGTCCTGGAGTCCGAACGGGCCAAAGGCGCCGCCATCCTCGACAATATGACCGAAGGCGTGATCGCCCTGGATGGGCAGGGGTCCGTGATTCTCATCAATCCCGCTGCGCGCAGGATTCTCGATTTCGCGCAGGATCAGGGAGAAGGGGCACACCCTGTTGGAGGTCGTCAGGGACAAGGGATTGGCGGAGTGGGTGGAAATGTGTCAGGCCCTCGACACCGCGGAGCCGTGCAAGCGCGAAATCGAGTGTTATTCGCCCGTCCTGAGGATCATCGAAGTGAATGCCATGCCCATGCCCTTTTCGTCCGAGCGCCGGGGCTGTTTACTCGTCCTGCACGACATCACGGAACTCCGGCGGTTGGAAAAAGTCCGCGCGGAATTCGTGGCGAACGTCTCCCATGAGTTGCGGACGCCGTTGACGGCCATCAAGGGCTATTTGGAGACGGTTCTCGATGAAGCCAGGCTGGCATCGGCCACGCACCGGCGGTTCCTGGAGATCGCGAACAGCCACGCGGAACGGATGGGGCGCTTGATTAATGACCTGCTGAACCTTTCCGATATTGAGACGGGAAAAGTGGTCCTGAATCTCATGCCCATCAGTCTCGGGGATTTCGTGCGGGACGTTTCGGCGATGTTTGAGAAGGATGCCGCGAAAAAAGACGTGCGGCTGGTCAGCCGGATCCCTCCGGATTTATGGGTGCGGGCCGACCGGGACCGGCTCTCTCAGATTCTGGTGAATCTGGTCGACAATGCCGTGAAGTATACGCCGAAAGGGGGAACGGTCAGTCTGCTCGCGGCGAAAACAGACGATAATCAGATTCGCATTGCGGTTCGGGATACGGGACAGGGTATTCCGCCGAACGATCTGCCCCGCGTCACGGAGCGGTTCTACCGGGTCGATAAGGCGCGATCCCGCGTGGAAGGCGGGACCGGCCTTGGTCTGGCCATTGTCAAACATCTCGTGCAATTGCACGGCGGCACGCTTCACATCAGGAGTGAATACGGCAAGGGCACCACGATCGAATTTGTCCTCCCGGCCGGGCAACTCCAACCCGCCTGCTGACACGCCGTTCTCGCCGGAGGATCTTCGCATCCGTTCGGCCGCGGGCGGCCTCTGCGCAGTCCCGCATGAATCATGTGGCCTTCCCGATGGACAACCACAGGGGGTTGTTCCTGCACAACGGACCGCAGGCCGGGTTGGCGGAGCGTAACCCGACAATTCCGCGCCTCCCCCTCACCTCAGCCCCCGGGTCGAATCCGGGGCAGGTTCTCTCCCACGGGAGAGAGGGTGAGCAAAATTAACGGACGTGTAACGAAGGTGTAACCCTGCTCATACAGGACTGCAATATGCTCCCTGTAGAGTACCCGCATCGGTTCCACGTAGACCCGGTGGTTTCGTTCCCGGAAGGAGGGTTGTGGCATGATGAGACGTTTTGGGGCGCACGGCACACGTCGATGTTTCAGCAAGGGGATGGTCTCCCTGAGTTTCGTTGTCCTGGCGGCAGGCATGGGTAGCGCAAGTTGGGCCGTGTCTGATTCCATGGTGGATCCGGATTGGAAAGACTATACGCAGGTGAGCGGAGTGTCCGGGAATCTGAACAGCATCGGGTCCGATACCCTCAATAATCTCATGACCTTGTGGGCTGAAGGGTTCAGAAAAGAATATCCCAACGTGAAGATTCAAATTGAAGGGAAGGGCTCCAGCACGGCTCCTCCGGCGTTGATTGAAGGGACGGCTCAACTCGGCCCGATGTCGCGGCAGATGAAAGCGAAAGAGATGGACAAGTTCGAGGCGCAATTCGGGTACAAAGCCACCACGTTCCCCGTGGCGGTTGACGCCCTGGCCGTGTACGTCAATAAGGACAATCCCGTGAAGTGTCTGAGCATGAAAGAAGTGGATGCCGCCTTTTCAAAAACCCGGCGGCGCGGGCATTCCGTGAATATCGACTCGTGGGGGAAAGCCGGGCTTGACGGGAACTGGAAGAGTACCAGGGTGAGCCTGTACGGTCGAAATTCAGCCTCGGGAACCTATGGCTTTTTCAAGAAAACGGTATTGAAGAAAGGCGATTATAAGGATGAGGTCAAGGAGCAACCCGGCTCGGCTTCCGTGGTTCAGGGCGTCACGGAAGATCGGGGTGGTCTCGGATACAGCGGCATCGGGTATCGGACCTCGGGCGTCCGGGTGGTTCCGTTGTCGGCCAGGAGCGGCGAAGGGTGCTACGACCCGACGTTTGCCAATGCCTCAGCCGGCAAGTATCCGTTGGCGCGGTTCCTCTACCTGTACGTGAATCAAGCGCCGGGAAAACCGTTGCCGCCATTGGTCGCGGAATTTCTGAAATACGTGTATAGCAAAGCGGGACAGCATATCGTCATCAAGGACGGCTATTTCCCCCTGCCGCAAACGCTGATCGTCAGGAAATTGGGTGAAATGTAGGAGGTCATGAGTCAGGTCCCTCCCACAGCACATCCGATTGAGGGCGTCCCTTCCCCTTCGGCATCGGTTCTTGCAACGATTCGCTTACGGACGTTGCGGCGTTGGATTGATCATGGCGCGCGGGGGGTGATTACCCTCGGGGGATGGGCGACCATTTTCAGCATCTTCGGAATTTTTGCGTATCTCTTCATCGAAGTGGCGCCGTTATTCCATGCCGCTTCCTGGAGCGAAGAGACGTCCGTCACCATCGACTCATTCGAGGAAACGTCTCCGCAGCACGTCAGTGTGGGGATCAATGAATACAGGGAAGTGGGATACGTGCTTCGTCATGGAGACGTTTCGTTCTACACGTTTCCCGCCGGGACTCCTGTTCCTCTCGACCCGTCGGTCCTGAGCCCTTCGACTACGCTCAGGACAGGCGTCGTGGAGCGAAGTCGAAGGATGCCGGAGTTCGAGAAAGGAGACGTTACCGCGCTGGCCCGCTCTCCGGGGAAAGAGCACGTCTACGGGCTCGGCACGAAGACCGGCCGGGTCATTCCTCTCTACATCACGTTTCGAGTCACGTTCGAGGACGGCGTCAGAAAAACCGAACCGGTCGTGACCTCGGGCGAGCCGTTTGAGGCCGTCCCGACGGGTGAGCCCATTACGCGACTGGCCTACCGGGAGACGGATAGCGGACCCATTGCCGCCGTGTTGACCGGCTCGGGACGATTGTTTCTCGCCAGGATGCAGGAATCCGAGGCAGAGGGGCTGTTTGCGCTCGAAACGGAATCGGAACTGCTTCAGGCCGAAATCACCGATGAAGGGGTGTCGGCGCTGTCGGTGCTCCTGCTGGACGACTTGGGAGAAACCCTGTTGGGAGGCACGAGAGACGGCACATTGCTGTATTGGGATATTCGGGAGATCGACAGCCCGAGGCTGATGGGCATGTACTCCGCCGGAACGTCCATCACCGCGCTTTCCTATCTCATCGGTGATCGGTCCATCGTGGTCGGCACGGAAAAAGGAACGGTTGCCGTGTGGATGTCCATCGTCGATCCCGACGTGGGCGGAGACCCGCGTCTTCAGAAGATTCGTGACTTTACTCCGCATGACGGGGCCGTGACGGCCATTTCCCCGTCGCGTCGGGATAAAGGATTTCTCACGGTCGACGCTTCCGGCGGGATCGCCGTGCATCATTCGACCTCCGATCAGACGCTTATTCGCATCCCCGGGAAGGGCCGCGCCGTCCTGGCTGCGATGTTTGCGCCGAAGACCGATGGCGTCCTGGTGCTCGATCATTCGGGACGTCTGACCGCCTATGACCTTGAGAATGAGCATCCCGAGTCGACGTTCTCGTCTTTGTTCTCCCCCGTGATCTATGAAGGGTATGAGGAGCCTCTCCATATCTGGCAATCAACCGGCGGATCCGACGCGTTCGAGCCGAAATTCGGCTTATGGCCGATCATGTTCGGCACGCTGAAGGGGACGATTTATGCGATGTTGCTGGCGACGCCCCTCGCCGTGCTGGGCGCGATCTATACCGCGATGTTCATGCGTCCCAATATTCGCGCCGTGGTCAAACCCGTCGTGGAGATCATGGCGGCCTTCCCGACGGTCGTCCTGGGCTTTCTCGCCGGGTTGTGGTTCGCGCCGTTGTTGGAAAAAATTTTTCCGGCCGTGGTGGCCATGTTTCTCCTCGCCCCGCTGGCCGTGGCATTGGTCTGCGTCTCGTGGCAATTTCTTCCTTCACGCCTCAAGGGCCATTCGGGAAACGTGACGGAATTGGCGACGTTTTTGCTGGTCCTCGCCGGAACGGTGTGGCTCTGTCTACAGTTGAATCACCACATTGAATTCTGGCTCTTCGATTCGGACTATAAGCACTGGTTGCAGTCAATGTTCGGGTTGGCGTACGACCAGAGAAACGCCCTGGTCATTGCCTTTGCCATGGGCATGGCCGTCATCCCTACGATTTTCAGCATCAGCGAGGATTCACTGAGCAACGTGCCGCCGCACCTGATTGCCGGTTCCTTGGCCCTCGGGGCCACCCCGTGGCAGACCCTGACCAAACTGGTCATCATCTCGGCGAGTCCGGGAGTATTTTCCGCGCTCATGATCGGGTTGGGACGGGTCGTGGGAGAAACCATGATCGTGCTGATGGCCACGGGCAACACTCCGGTGATGGATATGAACCTCTTCAATGGATTCCGAACGTTATCGGCGAACATTGCCGTCGAAATGCCCGAAGCCCCTCATGGAGACACGCTGTACCGGTTGCTGTTCCTGGCCGGTCTCCTCTTGTTCGTGTTTACGTCCATCGTCAACACCCTCGCCGAAATTGTTCGCCAGCGGCTGCGGGCGCGATACAGCCAATTTTGAGGGGATTTCATGCGTGCCAGGATCAAAAAGTTCTTCGACTCAGGGACGCTGTTCGTGTGGTTCTGCGGCGCGGCGGTGGCCGCCTCACTGCTCATGGTCGGCGGCGTGCTTCTTCTTGATCATGATCAATGGGCTCGGATTTTTCTGGCCGCATGCCCTGGTGGAAATGACGCTCAAGGACGGCACGCGCGTGCTCGGAGAACTGAAAGGGGAGGAGGTCATTCCTCATTCGGAGACGCCGGAATTTCCCGAAGGGAAAACGCGGGTGAGGCTGAAAGTCGGGAATCGGGATCTCTACGGCCTGGACTTCCGGTGGGTCGATACCGATCAGATCGCGTCGGCGGAATCTCCAAAAGACGCGGCTGCCTTTGAACGGAGAGAATGGGGAAATTTTTACGGCCGGATTCGTGAAATTTCGCGCGGCGGCGACGTCATCGCCACGGGCCATCAGGAAGGATGGCAGGCGATACAGCCGCTGATCGGGCAGGCCAATGCCCTGCATGAAAAGATTGAGCACCTGCAACGGGACGTCATCGGCGATATCAATTATGAAATCGAAGAAACCCGTCTGAGAATCCGGGAGTTGGAACTGCACAGTCAGGGGACAGCCCCGGAGGCGGCCGAGCTGCAAGCCGTCACCCGACAGTTGGAATCCCAATACCGGAAGCACGTTGAGACCCTTCGGGGATTGAGCCGGCAACTTGACGAGTATTCCGTGCTGCTCGTCGAAACCAACGGCCTGGAGAAACGCCTCGCGGTCGGGCAAATCGTGAACGCCCTGCGTCCCAACGACATGGGCTTCTTCGAAAAAATACTCAGATACGTCATGAATTTCTGGGCCGTGCTGAGCGAAGAGCCGCGGGAAGCCAATACCGAGGGGGGCATTTTCCCGGCGATCTTCGGCACCGTCATGATGGTGTTGATCATGAGCGTGGCCGTGGTGCCGTTCGGCGTCCTGGCCGCGTTTTATTTGCGGGAGTATGCCAAGCAGGGGGTGATCGTTCGGGTGATCCGCATTGCCGTCAATAATCTGGCCGGCGTGCCGTCGATCGTATTCGGAGTCTTCGGGTTGGGGTTCTTTGTCTACGCGGTCGGCGGGACTATTGACACCCTGTTTTATCCCGAAGCCTTGCCGGCTCCGACGTATGGCACGGGCGGGATTCTGTGGGCGTCGTTCACCTTGGCTCTTTTGACGGTGCCGGTGGTGATCGTGTCCACGGAAGAAGGGCTGTCCGCTGTCCCCCGGGAATACCGCGAAGGGTCCCTGGCATTGGGAGCCACCAAGTTTGAAAGCATGATCCGCGTGATCCTGCCCTGCGCCCTGCCGGGCATCTTGACGGGACTGATCCTGGCGGTGGCGCGCGCCACGGGCGAAGTGGCCCCCTTGATGTTGACCGGGGTCGTGAAATTGGCGCCGGCGCTGCCCCTGGACGGCCATTTTCCGTTTCTGCACTTTGAGCGAAAATTCATGCACTTGGGTTTCCATATCTTCGACGTGGGCTTTCAGTCCCCCAACGTGGAAGCGGCGAAGCCGATGGTGTACGTGACGACCCTGATCCTGGTGATGGTGGTCATTGTGTTGAATCTCAGCGCCGTGGCTCTTCGCAATTACATGCAGAAAAAGTTCAGGGCGTCGGCGGTCTGAGGCCCGACGGGTTTCACGATCATGAACTCACCGATTGACACGTTGACGCAACCCCATCAAACTGCTGTCCAACGCGCGCAGACCACGGAAACAACCATGGCTTCTCCGGAAAAGACTCAAGGCACCGCACCCAAGATTACGGTCGAGGACACCGACTTTTTTTACGGCGAGAAACAGGCGCTGTTCAAGGTTGCCCTGACCGTTCCGACCAATCAGGTGACGGCCTTTATCGGCCCGTCCGGGTGTGGGAAATCGACGTTGCTGCGGTGTTTCAACCGGCTGAACGATCTGGTTGAAGGGGCCCGGGTCATCGGCAGGATTTGTCTCGACGGCCAGGACATCTATGAGCCGTCGGTGGACGTGACCGACTTGCGGACCAGGGTCGGCATGGTCTTCCAGAAAGTGAATCCGTTTCCCAAGTCGATTTATCAGAACGTGGTGTATGGGCCGCAACTTCAGGGCATACGGCGCCGTTCCGTGCTTGACGGCGTTGTGGAAAAGAGCCTGCAAGGCGCGGGCCTGTGGGAGGAAGTCAAGGATCGCCTGCATCACAGCGCGCTCAGCCTGTCCGGTGGGCAGCAACAACGCTTGTGTATTGCGCGCGCGTTGGCCGTCAACCCCGACGTGTTACTCATGGATGAGCCCTGTTCGGCGCTGGATCCCATCTCGACCGCCAAGATTGAAGATCTGTTGCATTCCCTGAAAGAGCAACTCACCGTGGTGATCGTCACGCACAACATGCAACAGGCCGCGCGCATCTCCGACCTGACGGGCTTTTTCCTCATGGGGGAATTGATTGAATACGCCGATACCAAAACCATCTTTACCAACCCGTCGGACAGCCGGACCGAAGATTACGTCACCGGAAGGTTCGGATGAGGTGCCCCGTTTTTGAGAGGAAATGAGAAGACATGGGACGTCACTTTGAAGAAGAGTTCGACAAGATCAAAAGCAAGATTCTCATGATGGGCTCCCTGGTCGAAGAGCAGATCCGGAACGCCCTGACCGCGTTGATTGACCGCGACGAAGCCCTGGCGCAGCAGGTCATCGAGAACGATCACAAGGTGAATACGTTTGACGTGGACATCGACGAAATGGCTCTCGAATGTTTGGCCCTCTACCAGCCGACAGCCAAGGATTTACGCTTTGTCACCACGGCCATGAAGATTTCCACTGAATTGGAGCGGATGAGCGATTTGGCGGAAAACATCTGCGAGCGGGCGATCGAACTCAACGAAGAGCCGCAGTTGAAGCCCTATATCGACATTCCGCACATGGCGGAGCGAGTCCGCATCATGGTCAAGGAATCGTTGGACGCCTTTGTCAAAATGGATTCGGCCTTGGCCAGGAAAGTCATTCTGGATGATGATTTCGTCGATAATCTGACGGAACAACTGTTCCGGGAACTCCTGTCTTTCATGATCGAAAATCCCAAGACGATCAGCCGGGCCATTCGGCTCTCCTTTATTTCAAAGTATATTGAACGGATTGCCGACCATGCGACGAACGTCGCGGAATTGGTGGTGTACATGGTCGAAGGAAAAATCATCCGCCACACCGTGCCCCCGCAGGAGGCCTGACCCGGCGGGAAGATCCGTTATACGGCGCTTGTGCCGAGGCTTTTCCAATTTTCCAGAAACCAGTCCTGGGAGTTGAGGAGGGCGCGTTCGGGCGCGGGTTGGAGGCGGGTGTACTCCCCGTTCGACAACAGGGTGCGGGCCTTGACGTTGTCGTGAAGCGCCACGTGCATGAGGTCCTCAACCAGGACCCTCCGCAGTTGCGGGGACTCGATCGGGAACAGCAGTTCCACGCGCCGGTCCAGATTGCGGGGCATGAGGTCGGCGCTTCCGAGAAACAGTTCTTCCTGCCCGCCATTGCGGAAGTAATAGAGTCGTGCGTGTTCCAGGAATCGTCCGACGACCGAGGTCACGGTGATGGTTTCACTGATGCCGGGAATGCCGGGCCGAAGTCCGCAGACCCCTCGAATCTGAAGGTCGATGGTGACGCCGGCTTTGGATGCCCGGTACAGCGCTTGAATACATTGGGTGTCCACGAGGGCGTTCATCTTGAATGCCAGGTACCCGTCGCCTTTGTCCCGGTGCCGTTGCATCTCCCGCTCAATCCGTTCCAGGATTTGTTTCCGCATCAATTGGGGCGCCACGAGCAGTTTGGCATAGGAATGTTTACGGGAGTAGCCGGTTAACGAGTTGAAGAGATCCGCCACGTCCGCGCCCGTGGTCGGGTCGCAGGTCAGGAAACTGAGATCGGTATACATCCGGCTCGTCACCGGATTATAGTTGCCCGTGCCCAGATGGACGTATCGCCGGATGCTATCCTCGTCGCGCCGGATGACCAGGCACATCTTGGCGTGGGTTTTCAATCCCAGGACCCCATAGACCACGTGGATGCCTTCATCTTCCAGTTTCCGGGCCCATTCGATGTTGTTTTCTTCATCGAATCGCGCCTTGAGCTCAAGCAGGACCGCGACCTGTTTGCCGTTCACCCTCGCTTCCATTAACGCCTCGACGATCGGGGAATTGACCCCCACGCGATAGAGGGTCTGTTTGATGGCCAGGACGTGAGGGTCGCTCGCCGCCTCGCGTACGAAATCGACGACCGGGGTGAAACTATCGTAGGGGTGGTACAGCACGACGTCGCCGCGCCGGATAACCGAGAACAGGCTTTCCTTCTTGTTGAGAAAATCCGGGATCTCCGGAACGAATGGCGGATATTTCAAATCCGGCCGGTCAATGCGCGTCAATTCCATGAGGCTGGACAGCCCGAGTGGAAGGTCCTGCGCGTAGACCTGATACGGAGCCAGGGAGAGATTCCTGATCAGAATGTCCCGGATATGGTCGGGCGTCGCCTGATCGATCTCCAGCCTGATGACCGAGCCGAAGTGGCGGTTGTCCACCTGTTCCTCAATCGAGGCCAACAGGTCGGCCGCTTCGTCCTCTTCGATTTCAAAATCGGCGTCGCGCGTGACCCGAAAGAGGTAGGCCGCAAGAATGGTAATCCCCGGGAACAGCAGGTCGAGGTTGGCGGCGACCACGTCTTCGATCCAGACGAAGTTATTGGCTCCCGAGTCGGGCAAGCCGAATGGGTCCGTTTCGCTGACCATGTCCTCGTTTGGGATGCGGACGAGACGCGGAAAAATATCGGGGATTTTGACACGGGCGAAACATTCTCCTCGCTCGGGATCCTTCCCCTCGACGGCCAGATTCAAACTCAAGTTGGAAATATGGGGGAACGGATGGGAAGGATCAAAGGCCAAGGGGGTCAGCGCCGGAAAGATTTCTTTGGAAAAATACCCGCGCAGTAATTGTTGTTGTTTCGGTTGCAGTTGATGGTAGCGAAGGACGTACACGTCACGGGCGTTGAGCTTCGGCAGGATATCGTTCTGCCAGCAGTCGGAAAAACGGGCCAGTTGGCGAAGGCTTTCCTGCCGAACGGCCGCCAACTGTTCCGAGGTGGTCATGCCGTCCGGCGGGCCTTCAAGCACGCCACCGGATAATTGTTCCCTCAACCCCGAGACTCGAATCATGAAAAATTCATCCAGGTTGCTCGAAAAGATCGACAGAAATTTCACCCGTTCCAACAGCGGGTTGCCGTGATCTTCCGCCTCCTCGAGCACTCGGGCATTGAATTGGAGCCAACTGAGTTCACGATTCAAATACAGTTTGGGGTCATCAAGGTCCGGCGTCGGAGCCGCAGACGGGGATCCGGTTTCAGCGGGACCGATCATAGGGGAAAGACCTCGCGGCCACGCTTTTTGAGTTTTGCCCATTCCCGGGGAAACATCGCTTTCGTGCGCCGCCGGCGGGCCCGAAGTCTCTCCACGATCTGTCCGATGGCAAACGCCGTTTTCACGCCGCGGGTCGTTTGGAGCAATTGCCGGAGGCGCTTCTCCGTGACGACGGCGTCCTGGTGCTCGCCCAGAATATCCTGGTTCCGTTTGGTTTGGCGGACGAACCGTATGGCGGGTTTCCCCATGGGTGCGAGAGCGAGTTCGGCTGCGTATCGCGTCCGTTTGGTGCGAACGCGCAGTTGATGCAGTTCGTGATCTGAAGGATCGGCGGTCCCGCGCTTGCCGGCTTTGATCAGCTCTTTGAATTCCTGCGCGGCGAGGCGCATCAGCGAACTCTCGGGCGCGTCACGCAAGGCCGGGGCTTGGGCGGCCCGTTCAAGGCGGCCCAGGAGATCCAGATAGCGATCGCTGCGAAGGGCATCGAGTAATTGCCGGCGGCCGTCGGAACGATGGGTTTGAAACGTCGTCAATAATCGTTCGAACGTTTTTCGTTCGGCGGGGGGAAGAACGTGCGCTTCCGCATCAAGCCGTTCAAGGAGGACGTCCTGGTCCCGAACCGCTCCCAGCATCGCGCCCAGCCATCGGAGGTCTTCTTGCAGAGACGCATACCATTCCGGCTCCAAGAAAACTTTCGCCGCCCGCAGGAGTGCTCGAATCCTTCTGATCCCAACGCGCATCTGGTGGAGTTCTTCCGGGTCCGTGCCGAGTCGCGTCCCGGGGTCGTGGAGCAGGACGTCCCGGAGTTGTTTGTGCAGGATGGATTTGAGGCGCTCCGGGAAGGAGGCGGATTCGGGAAGACAGGGATCCGACACATTCAGATTTAAGGCTTGAAACACTGTGGGGCGGGAATCTCCATCGTAGGCGCCGGCCCCCCGAAGGGCCGTCACGATCGCGGCATAGTCCTTGTCTTTGCCCGATAGAAGCGCGACTTCGATCTCGTTCAAATGTCCGATCACTCGACGGTCGTTGAGGATTTTGACGCGGTCGATGACCACGTCGGCGATGGGTTTGTCATCACGTTGCACTCTGATGCCGGAACGGCGGGTGTGGAGTTTCGCCACGGCCCTCAACGGTTCGCGCCGTAACAGGCCGAACAGCAGCTCCTCCAACTGAGCCGGCGGGGTCGAACGGCCGGAAGACATCTCCACGTCCAACCGGGCGGTGGATCTTGGAAGTTTGAGTTGCCACACGCCGCGCTTCTGTTCGGTCCTGTGACGGAGCGTCGCCCCCAATCGGGCCAGTCTGAAATCAACGGTATCGAAGTAGGTGGAGGTAAACCGTCGAGGCGGAAGCGGCTCGCCCGGAAAATGGGGCAAGCGAAACAGATGGCCTGTCCTGAGCTTGACTTCCCGCTCAGGAGTCTGCCGTAGAGCGCATTCCATGGCGTGCAATAGTGTATCTTCGATGTAGGGAAACTACTAATATAGCATGTCAGCCGATCAAAGACAAAGGGAAATTGAGCACAGATGCAGACTTGAAAAGTCTCTGTGCCGGGTTTTTCGGAACAATGTATTATCTGAGGGTTACATTAACGCAGCCCCGGTGTTACATTGTCGCGGGTTCATGAAACCCGACGATGCAACCCACACGTGAGTCTCTCATGGACGTCGCTGAACTGAAACGCCTGCTGCCCCTTGCCATCCGGGCGGCACAAACGCCGTCCGGTCTGCTGCTGGACTATTTTTCGGATCTGACGCTCAACGTCGAACACAAAGGCGATGGCTCTCCGGTGAGCATGGCGGACCGTGAGGCGGAAACCGCGATCCGGAACGCGTTACAGGGCGATCCGGCTGCCGCGGACTTCGACGTGCTGGGCGAAGAATTCGGAGAGCAAGGGCGCCGGACCCGCTATCGCTGGTTAATCGATCCCATCGACGGCACGCGCTCCTTCGTGAACCGGATTCCCCTGTTCGGCACGATCGTGGCGTTGGAGGACAGGGAAGCCGCCCGGACGCTCATCGGGGTGATCCATTTGCCCATGTTGAACCTGACGTATAGCGCGGCTCGGGGGTTGGGGTGCGTCTGTAACGGGACGGCCGTGTCGGTTTCCCGGGGCACAGAACTGGAGACCAGTATTATCGCGACGGGTGATATTGCCCAATTCACCAGTGCGGGCTGCGAAGAGACGTTCCGGCGATTGGCCGGCGCCTGTCCGTATCTTCGGGGCTATACCGATTGTTTCGGTCATACGCTGGTCATCAAAGGATCAGTCGGCGCCATGATCGATCCGGCACTCAATCCCTGGGATGCCCTTGCCACCCAAGTGCTGGTGGAAGAAGCCGGCGGGACGGTCGTCACTCGTCCGTCGCGCCAGGAAAACAAAGTCGATGCCCTGTTCGGCGCCCCCAAACTGGTCGAACGGTTGGTCGACGTGCTGCGCTTTTAGCAGCGCGTTGAAACTCGTAATATTCTCAGAACCGTTCTGTGATAGAACCGGCCCATTCTGTTACGATGCCATGAAGAAACGGAACGTCAATAGCGGGAGGCCACGGTGACGCGATGTCCAAAATCGCCGTAATAGACATTGGGACCAACTCGATCCACATGGTATTGGCGGAAGTCGAACCGAATGGCTCGTACAAGATTCTTGACCGGTTCAAGGACATGACCCGTCTGGGTGACGGGACGTTTCGCCAGCGGCGGTTATCCGCGGAGTCACGGGCGCGAGGGGTGGAAGTCCTGAAAAACCTGACGACCCTGGCGCGGAACAAAGGGTTTGATCGAATCCTGATGGCGGCAACGAGCGCGGTTCGTGAAGCGCGCAACAGCGGTCAATTTGTCGAGGAGGTGTCTGAGAGTACCGGTGTTCGCGTCAAAGTCATCACGGGTCAGGAAGAAGCCCGCCTCATTTATTTGGGCGTTCGCCAGAGCATGGATTTAACGGACCGTCCGACGCTTCTGGTGGACGTGGGCGGCGGATCGGTCGAACTCATCGCGGGGAATCGAGAGCGCCTGTTACACGCCGTGAGCCTCAAGCTCGGGGCCATTCGCCTGAAAGATCTGTTTTTGACCAAGGCGCCGCCCGCGAAAGGCAAACTGCGGGCCATGCACGACGTGATCGACAAGGAACTGCACGCGGCCCTGGAGCGATTTCGTTGTCCGGAGTTTGATCGAGTCGTGATTTCTTCCGGCATGGCGTCGAACCTGGCGGAAATTATTTATCTGGAACGGACCGGCGCGCCCATCCCCCAGATCAATCTCTCGACGATTACCCTGAAAGAAATTCGTGCCGTGGAGCAACGGCTCGCGACGAACAACGTGGACACGCGGCTCGGCATCCCGGGTCTGGACCCGCGACGGGTGGATACGCTGCTGTCGGCGATCTCGGTGATTCGCCAATCTCTCGAAGCCGTCGGGCATAAGGAAGCCACGATCAGCGACAAAGCCATGCGTGAAGGCCTGGTGTACGATTTTATCCAGAAGAACCAGGCAGGGTTGCTGATCGAGCAGGAAATTCCGAATATCCGATTGCGGAACGTCGTGGCCCTGGCCAGACGCTGTCATTATCCCGAGGCGCATTCGCATCACGTGGCGACGTTGGCCATGTTGCTGTTCGATCAGACGCAACCCCTGCACGGCATGACTGACGAGGAACGCGAGTGCCTGGAATATGCCGCGTTGCTCCACGACGTGGGGTACGCCATCAACCCGCGTCAACACCATAAGCACAGTTACTATCTGATTACGAACAGCGATTTGGCCGGGTTTACGGTCGAAGAAATCGAAATGATCGCCAACGTGGCCCGTTATCATCGTCGATCGTTACCCGGGCCCCAACACCTGCCGTATAAACTCCTGTCACCCGACAGGCGAAGGGTGCTGGAGATGCTCAGCGCGATCTTGCGCATTGCGGATGGCTTGGATCGCAGTCACTTTTCCATTATCCGGGACGTCCGCGTCACGGTCGGGAAAAAAGTGAACGTCGAGTTGCAGGCCCTTGCCGACTCGGAGTTGGAAATCTGGACCGCGCAATCACGAGCCGACCTGTTTCAGAACGTCTTCGGACGAGAGGTCACGTTTACCGTTCAGATGGACCCGCGGCTTTCGACACCCGCGGCCGAATAAAGCAAACCCCGCCGTCCCCGTCCGGGGCTGACGGGTCCGTTAATATTTGGCCAGTTTTCTGAGTTGAGCCGGTTCCAGCCACCATTGCAGCGCGCCGTTCCCGGGTCGGGGCTTTCCATGAAACCGGATACAGCATGCCCCGGCTTTTTTAAACGACAATCCTGAAACGGGCTGGCCCAGCAGCATCGTGCCGGCGGTATGTCCCAAATGCGGTTCATGGCCGACGCAAAGCACGCAGTCATCCTCGGAAAATGAAAGCAGCGTGTGAAGGAAATCTTCCGGAGATGCGTCCGACCGCAGTTCGGCGCATTGTTGAGGGTGCCCGGTAAAGCCCAGCGTTTCCCTGACAATGTCCGCGGTTTGCCGGGTCCGGAGGTAGGGGCTGCACAGGAGTTGCGTAGGGGTGGCGCCGAGCCTGACAAGACCGTTGACGGCTTTTCGTGTCTTCTCGATGCCTTCGGCCGTCAATGGGCGTGCGTGATCTTCCTGTTGCCAGTCCCGCCAATCAACGGCGATGCCGTGCCGGAATAAGATGCAATCCATGGTCGGAGTCCGAGAAAAAAAGTGTAGCACGATTCCACCCGTTCGTCATCTTTGTGTATGGGTCGTGACGGTATGCTAGAGTGTGGCCGCACGTCTATTCGTGTTTCGCCGTGTGGTTTTGGCATGGTGGTCGGGAGCAACGATCGTTGATCCCTGCGAAGAAAGGAATGAGAAGAAGGATGAAGGTCTTGGCAGGACTCGGATTGAGTATGGTGTGGCTGCTGACCGCGTGCGGCGGTACTCCTCACGTCGTGACCCAGAAAGTCTATACGGACCCCAATCGGGAGGTGGGGCTTCAAACGGTTTCCGATCCCGGACGGGGGGAGGGGTTCTCCCATCCGGCGTTCCTCAAAAGCGCCGATATTGCCAATGTGCTGAAAGGGCTGTACGTCGAACGCCGAAGCGCCTTGTCCCTGCCGTTGTTGGGTGGAGGCGAAGCGGAACGCTACCCGGCCTTCAGTCAAAACGAGATCGCATTTTTTGCGCCCCTGCTTGCCCGGGGGTTCGGTCTGGCGCAGCCGAACGAAGTCGTCACCTTTTATGAGCGCGGCGAGATCTCCACATTGCATGAAGTACGGACTTCCGGAGGGCTGTTTCTTCAGGGCGACGTGCTGTACGTGATCCTCAGCAATCATGCGGCCCAGACCGAAATCTGGCAGGACGTCGAAGAGTACCACTCGCCCGTCAGACTCCAGCCTCTCAAACAACTCGAGCCGCAACCCGGCCAACTGGGGTTTGATCCGCCTCAATTCATGGTCCCGCCGCAAGAAGAATCCTTCGGCGCCATCGCTTCGGGGAAGCCGTGGCAGGTCGGGGTCCGGTTTAAGGAATTGCGGTAACGCACCGGATTGTCTTCGAGGCATGGCGCGCCTGATTGCATCGGGGATTCGCTGGACAACAGCAGAGCCGGCAGGGGGAGGAAGCTCCCTGGGGGGCCAGGGAGCTTCCCGACAGGAGGAGTCACGGCTCCTCGCAGGAAAAGCAAACGATCAGAAGGACACGTCCCACTGAAGACGGACGCGTTGTTCAGTCAAGGCCGGCAAGCTGGGACTTTCCTGTTCAAGCGTCAGGTGTGAGGCGTCGAGGGTCAGCTTGTTGCGATGACCGGCAAAGAACCAGTTGAGGCCCGTGGTAAATTCCTGGCGCAGGTCTCCGCCTCTATCGGTGTTCGGATCGACGTGTGAATAGCGGAAAGCGACTTCCAACGGTTTCGGAACGGCCGCAATGAGACCATGCGGAAAATATCCGGCCATCAGATAGCCGCCGAGCATATTCGTTGCTCCGCCGTTTATTGGCGCGATGCCCTCGTCGGGATTGCCGGAATCCTTGATTCGTTTCCAATGTGTTTCATGCTGCCAGGCAAACCCGCGGTACTTGAAGGCCGATCCGAACTGCATCCCGCTGGTTTGGAATCGGCCGTCTTGTACGCTGTCGCTGGCCGGACTGGTAAAGCCACTCACGTTTCCGCACCCGCCGGATGACCATCGCGTACATTTCCCCTTGTTCGTATAGGCGCCGAACGAGAGACTGGCCGTGGGTTTCTTGTGGAACGAGACGTCGCTTTGCCGCCATTTGAGTTCCCGGCCGAACACGTTCCACTGGATACGGCCCATGTACATCATGTTATCGTCATCGTTGCTCACGCCTCGACCGGCGCCGGAAAAGATCCCCAGGTAGTAGTTCGCGTCAAGGATCGTCCCGGGATTCACGCGGCCGTACAACATCATCCCCATTTGCCGGTCGAGGGTAAACACCCGGTTCATGATGGACCGTTCCACCATGGTCTGTTTTCCCGAGGAATCGACCCGCTCTCTGCTGTAATTGATTTTCCATTGCCCGACCCGCAGCTTGGCCCACTTGAATTTTTCCAGCATGATGCGCCAATCGATCAGGCGAGTGGACGCACGCGCTGTGTCGTTTCCCTCGCTGCGCATGGGCTGCCAATCCACCTCCAAATAATATTTGATCCAGGGTTTGTACCCGTGCCCTCCGACCTTCAGCCGGACCCGGCGAAGCTCGAAGGTGCTATCCGGATCATCACTGAAATGGCTTCTGCTTCGAGGGTCCCCCCGTTCGGGAAAGGTATACCGGCCTTGAAACCGCCATTGGATCCTGGTTTTGAATAATCCGTCCGTGGTGGCCAGGGTAAAGCCTTTTTTCCCGAAGCCGACCTTGACTCCGGATTTCTTCTTGGTTTTCTCGTGGGCTCTTGCAACGTGTTTCTCTTTACTGAAACCGTCTTGGACCTGGGGCGCCTTCATGGCTGGCTCGGCGGCCTTTGCAGCGTCCCGCTTCTCCTTCCCGTAACCCACTTCGGATTTCATCTTGATTGGCTCGGCGGCCTTTGCGGCTGCCCGTTTCTTTTCTTCGGCTTTGATCTGAAGCAACTCCTCCTTTGTGAGGATGCCTTTTTCCAGCAATATTTCCAGGAGTAGGTCCCCGTCCATTGCCGTTGCCGGCTGCGGGAACGGCAGGGAAGCCGTCAGGACAAAGAGTGCCATGATTCCAAAGATCCATCGCTGAATGCTCATGGGGCAATCTCCCCTCGAATGAATGGTAATGGCATGGAAACAGGTTTAAAAAATTTTCGTTACGGTGGCGTTACAGCGGAATCAACGAACCGTAAATTATCGGAACGAACGGTTAGTTATAGGGGGACGCGAATGAAAAATAGGGCTGGGAGTCGAGGTCGAGAGGCCTCTTTCCCTTAGCGGGAGGATAGGTTTTTGAAGGGGAAAATCGCTCGGCTGTCGGTTCAGAACGGGCTGGTCGTTACTGGTTGGGCGGGTCGGATGACGTCGCGTCGGAGATGGAATCCTCGAAGCGGCGCTGGTAGATGAATCGTCGTCCGAGCAGGATGAGGCCGAACGCGATCCCCAGGGAAATGGGAACAAACAGGCCCGAGAACAGGTCGGCATTGTCAATCCAGCCCAGGGCTTTCAACGCCTTGAACACGTAGCTGCCGAGGCCGCTCAGGTAATAGGAAATGACGATCACCGAAAGGCCTTCGACCGTATGCTGCAGAATGGCCTGGCGGCGGGTCGTCTTGTCCATGCTGCGCAGGAGCCGCAGGATCTGGTTTTCCAGCGCCAGGTTCTGGTCTTGCAGTTGCAGTTCGACCTTGGTGCGGATCACGGCGATGGAGCCTTGAAAGTCGTTCACCAGCGCATTGATCCGCCTGACGAATTGTTGGTACCCATCGGCAACCCCGATGGTTTTCCCGTCCACGTAGTCCGAGATGCGCCGGCAACCCGCGAGGGTCTGTTCGTGCAACGACGCCAGGTTGGCTCGAATGATACGATCGTACGGCACGGACGCAGAGAGCTTGTACCGCATGGATTCGGCCATCCGGCTGACGTGCATCAAGTCCTGCGTCATCCCGGTAAGCCAGCGCTGGAGTGTTTGCGGCGTGGCGTTTTCAATTTCCGTGGCGATGACGCCGCGTTGATACAGATGACGTTGTTCATACTGGTGGACCTGGTCCACGGATTGGGCGAAGGCGTGAAACGGAAACAGGATCAGGTGCGTATAGTTTTCAATGGCCACAAGCGTGTCGATGGTACGGGCGACGTGGGCCAGCAACACGTCAAACGACGGTGAGAGAATGAGATAGCGTTCGCGTTTGTCCTCATCCGGGGTAAAGGTGGTCATCACGGAAATGTCTTCCCCGAAGATCCGGCTTCCATAGAGTTGGGCCCCGGGCATCGTGTTTTTGACCTCTTCGATGCCCAGAATCGTGTGCGGCAGCACCAGAATATCCAGCGCGTTGACCTGAACGCCCAATGGCGACAACGGCATCAGATAGCCGGGAAACGTGAGCGGCCCGAATGCGAGCGGTTTCAATTTGTCGTCGGGGATGTGCCAGAGCTGGTAACTGTAGTATTCGGTATGCGCTTCCCACGTGACGAGCAGACGATCCCCATTCGCCGCAATTTTGGCGCCGTGGCCGAATTTCTCATGGATGACGGTCTGTTCTTCGGGCACCTCCAGGCACTGGAGGAGCTGCTGAAACTCGTGCCGGCTTTGGGGCCGGTCCAACGGCGGGTTTGCCATGCGATGGGCGACGTGGTGGATGTGCGCCGGCACGTCAAACCATTCTTCCAGATATTTTTTGGAAGGTTCATGCAGTTGCCGGAGAAACCCTTGGTTGGAAGCCGGGAGGTTTTGACTCATGGTGTTCGCCGGGGGCGGCCGTTGTCGATCCTGCGTTTCCCCATGTTCTACCTAATCCCGTGAGCGAGGATCAAGGGGAACGTGGATAACGGGACCATGGCGGGTGAAGACCGTTGACGCATGGAATCGGTCTGATTACAGTGCACGGATTCCCGATTGGCACAGTCCTGAAAGAAAGAAGGTTCGGCATGAGCGACGTGTGGACATCTCCGGCGGTATTTGAAACGGACCTTGGGCTTGGCGGGAAGCGCCAGGGCAAGGTACGGGACATGTATGACCTGGGTGACAGTTTGCTGTTGATTGCAAGCGACCGGATTTCGGCATTTGACGTGGTGTTGCCGGAAGGGATTCCCGGCAAAGGCTACGTGCTCACGCAACTGTCGAAGTTCTGGTTCGATCGTCTGTGGCAGGAGGGCGGGCTGGTGCCGCATCACCTGCGAACCATGAACCCCGAGGAGTTCCCCGAGTCGTGCCGGCCGCACGAGGGGCTCCTGGCGGGCCGCAGTATGATCGTCGAGAAAGCCGACCCGTTGCCCGTGGAATGTATCGTGCGCGGCTATCTGTCCGGCTCGGCGTGGAAAGAATACAGGGCGCAGGGGACCGTGTGCGCGCAGCCGCTCCCCGCGGGGTTGCGGGAATCCGAGAAATTCCCGGAACCGTTATTCACTCCCTCGACCAAGGCCACCGAAGGGCATGACGAAAATATTTCCTACGACACCATGAAAGAGGTGATCGGGGAGGCGTTGGCGGAACAGGTCAAAACGGTCAGCGTCACGCTGTATCAGCGCGCGGCGGCCCTGGCCGAAGAGCGCGATATTATCATTGCGGATACGAAATTTGAATTTGGGCTGCACCGGGACACCGGGCAGCTTCTCGTCATCGACGAATTACTCACGCCCGACTCTTCGCGGTTTTGGCCCAGGCAACACTATGAACCCGGGAAATCGCAGCCCAGTTTTGACAAGCAATTCGTTCGGGATTATCTGGACTCCGTGGGCTGGGATCACACTCCGCCCCCGCCTCATTTGCCCGATGAGGTCGTCACGCAGACGAGTGCGAAATATCGGGAAGCCCTGGAACGTTTCCTGAACCCCTGAGTGACCGGAGAGGTACCCGTTCGTCCTGACCCTTCGACTTCGGCCTCAAGAGGCCTACGCTCAGGGTGACCGGATTATCACTTCCCGTTTATCCTTCCCCCCCCCCGTTCGTCCTGAGCGTAGCGAAGCGAAGTCGAAGGAAGCGTAGCGACAGCGAAGTCGAAGGACCTTGTGAGGAATCTGCATGTGCCTTTCTCCGCCATCCTCGCCCCCTCTCCGTCATCCCTGACTTGATCAGGGATCCAGCGTCTTTGTTTTGGTATTTGTAGCCGCGTCATCTCATGACGCTTCTTTCGCTTGGCCGCATTGGAGGCCGCATAAGATGCGGCCGCTACAACGGCGTTACAATGCGGCCAAGGTGACCGCGACAACTACAGATCCTTCGCCTACGGCTCAGGATGACAGAGAGGCCGTGACAAAACCAACCGTGGTCATTCCGAGTGCAACGAGGAATCTGCATGTGCCTTTCTCCGCCATCCCCGACCCCCTCTTCGTCATCCCTGACTTGATCAGGGATCCAGCGTCTTTGTTTTTGCCTTTGTAGCCGCGTCATCTCATGACGCTTCTTCGCTTGGCCGCATTGTGAGCCCGCATGAGATGCGGCCCCTACAACTCCTTTTACAATGCGGCCAAGTCATCGCCTGTCGTCCAGGGGTCTTGTTTTTTACCGGGCGGTTGAAGCATAATCAGCATTTATTTGTGGAGGCCTAAACTTGGCACCGGCTCGTCAATGATAATGATGAACAATCAAACAGGACACACCATGCTCAGCATCCTGCGCCGACGCCCAAAAATCATAAGTAATTCTACCCCCCCCCCCCCCCCCCCCCCGAATTTTCTGAGCCATTCCTGTGCCCGTCGTTTAGACTCTCCGCGCCGTCCTGACCGTTCGACGACCCCTGCCGTCCCGCTCCCGAAGCCTCCGTCCCATCGGCCCCGGTGCCGCCCGGCCAGGCGCGAGCGAGCGCTTTTCTGTCCCGCTTTTCTCTGTCTATTCGTGGCGCTTGCCAGCCTCTCCGCTGCCGCCCCGACCCTGGCCCAAGTGGGGACCACCACCGTTTCCAGGGCGGGCGCCAACAGCACCAGCTTCAGCGTGTCCAACGACACGACGGGCGGCCACTACAACCAGATGCACTACGTGCTGGTGAATCAGTTCGACCGCTTCGTGTTCCGATTCCACCCTCACCTACGGCAACGCGTCGAGCACCTGGTCGTCAGGTGGGCAGACGTATTCAAAGACGATCACCGGCAACGCCGGCAAGTACATCTGCATCCGCGGCACAACAGGCCAGATCACAGGTACGCAAGCGACCCTTACACTCACGAGAACTTTTGGTCCCTCAAACGCTTCTATCACTTTTACCTTGGCGTCGTCGCTGGCATCGGGCACGGCGGGAAACTCTTGGAGTCTAGAAATCAAGCAAAGCGGGACTAGCGCAGTTGATGCGACCAATAAGAAGGTCACAATTGCTACAGGCTATAGCACTACCACCGCTAACAGCATTAGGAACATTGCAAACACGTTGACGGGGCGTCAGTGCCACCATAGCCGGCAACTCTCCCTCTGGAAGTTTTAATTGGGATGGCACCTATAACTTCTCCGGCGGCGTGGACGGGACGAGCGGCAGGACGGACTACACCACGCCCCAGGGCCCGATCGCCTATCCAGGCCCGACGCTGACCCTCAACAGCGCGGGCGCCGACAACAAGTACGAGACCGACGACCACATCGAGGTCACGGCGGCGTTCGGTTACAACGTGACCGTGACTGGATCGCCGCGCATCGCGCTGACCGTCGGCAGCAACACCCGTTACGCAACCTACAACAGCGGCACCGGCACGGCCAACCTGAAGTTCCGCTACACCGTGGTCGCGGCCGACCAGGACAGCGACGGCATCAGCATCGCGGCGAACGCCCTGTCGCTGAACTCCGGCACCCTCCAGGACAGCGGCAGCACCAACGCCGTCATCACCCATTCGGCGCTTGCCGCGAGCGCGAACCACAAGGTCAATCCGTCCGCGATTACGGACACCGGCGTGCCCGCCTTCCGCAGCAACGCCTCCATCGCCGACGTGAGCGTGGTTCAGAACCGACCCATGCGCTCGGTGCGATTCCCGCAAGCCAGCGGCGGCGACGGCACGCTTTCCTATTCCGTCACGCCCGCGCTTCCGGCGGGGCTGACCCTCGACGCGACCACCGGGCTGCTGACCGGCACGCCAACCGCGACTTCAGCGCAGGCGACCTATACCTACACCGTGTCCGACTCGGACGGCAATACCACCGCCGCGGACGAGGACACGCTGGACTTCAAACTTGAAGTGGTCGGCGAGAACACGCTCAAGGTCTTCCACGAGATCGAGGACGGCTTTCTGCGCAAGGACGGAGGCCGAACCTTCGCGCTCGACTACCTGTTCAATGGCCCGAGCGCCGCGACGTACGCCGCCACTTCGACGGATTCCGCGGTGGCGACGGCCAGCGTGTCCGGCTCGACCCTGACCGTCAAGGGCGTGACGCACGGCATGGCCACGATCACGGTGACCGCGGCCGCCACCGGCCAGACATCGGTGTCTCAGTCCTTCAAGCTGGAGGTGTATGGCCAGAACTCCTCTCCGACCTGGAGCACGATACCGGACCCCACGGTCCAGACCGGCAAGACCGTAACGATTGACCTCTATGACTACGCCAGCGACCCCGAAGGCACGGCGCTTTCCTTCGACGGTGGCTCGGTCGCTCTCACCACGGCGACGGCAGCGATTTCAAAAACGTCGATCCTGACGATCACCGGCGTGGCCGCGGGCACGGCACGCATCAATGTGACTGCGAGCGATGGCGGCTTCACGATCGCACACACCTTCGACGTAACGGTGTCGTCGGCCAACGCCGCGCCAACATTCCCCTCCGGCACCACCATCGCCAACCAGTCCCTGACGCAGAACGTGCCGATGACGACGCTGTCCCTGCCCGCCGGATCGGGCGGCAACGGCCAGCTCAGCTATTCGGCTCTCGCCCGCCCTCCCCAAGGGGCTGGTTTTCGACGCCGACGCGCGCACGATCTCCGGCGCGCCGACGGCGACCTTGACGAGCACCACCTTCACCTACACGGTGGCGGATTCCGACAACACCACGGGCAGCGGCGACGAAGCCTCCCTGACCTTCACCCTCGCGGTGGCGGCGAAGAACTCGACGGCGCCCACGGTCACCGCAGTCAGCTACCACACCTGGGACAACGCGCACGATCCGTCCGCGCCGTCCCTCACCGGCCCGCACCCCCTACGGCGAGGCGCTGTTCGTGCGTTTCACCTTCAGTAAGGCCATGAAGCTGACGCCCGGCGACTTCGATAGCGACGCCGGGACGCCCGGCGTTTGTCGGGGTGGTCAATGGCAAGGAGGGGCCCAGGTTCAGGGTCGTCGAGCGCATCAACGACGAGGCCCACGAGATCCCCGACCAGTGCGCGCCATTCAATCCGACCCTGACCTCGCACACCGTGTTCCAGTGTATGATTTTGGAGCCGGCCTGGCACGTCAACGGCCCCGGTAATCTGCCGAAGAGCAACGTCCAGTACACGATCAGGGCGCTCAGCGCCTCAACGGACCTGGGCGGCACCGCGATGGCGAGCGACCACACGCCCACGGCCATCACCATCGACCCCACCGGGCCGACGGTCACGAGCACCGGCTACTACAGCAACGCGGCCGCCACCACGGCCATCTCGGGCTCGGTGAGCGTGGACGACGACATCTACACCAAGGTCGTGTTCAGTGAGAACATGGCGCACAAGGCCGCGACCGATGCCAGCGCGCGCCCGCACTTCAGCTACGCCATCGGCGGCTCGACCACGGCCACGCAATTCGATGTCGTCGCCACGTCCGAGACGCTGGAGTCCGGCGAGTGCAAGCCCTCTTCCGCGCCGCCCGCGAACACCTATGTCTGCATGTACACGGTGGCCAGCGGCGACACCGGCTCGTTCGACTTCGTGGTGGCCGCGAGCCGGACCACCACCGCCCTGGGCGGCGGCGACGTCGTGCCGCTGAGCACGGACGTCTCCGGCAACGTGCTGAACGCCACCGTCTTCAAGACGCCGGGCTCAAAGCATTCGAGCCGCCTGTCGCTGTCCAGCGGCCTGAAACTCTACGGCCTGCAACTGCTGTCGCTCAAGCTGGCGTCTCCGTTGGCGGACGAGCCCCCGGCGGATCAGGGCCTGACAGCCCTGGTCGGCAAGACCCTGACCCTGAGCCCACGTCACCGCGGATGCCACCGGCTGCCTGGACGTGAACGGGGGCGGCGCGAACAACGGTCAGAACGTGCAGACCTGGGCATGCAATAACACCACGGCTCAGGAATGGCGGCTGGAACAGCGCGCAAGCGGCGATCACGCGGGCCGCTACCGGCTGGTCAGCGGGGTCGGCGACGGGTCCACCTATTGCCTGGACAACCGGGGCGAGTTCAGCGATAGCGACCGCATGGGCATCTGGAGTTGCGTCAGCGATACCCACGGGGCCGCGGCCAACCAGACCGTTGACCTCAGCGCCTCCGGCAACGGCTGGGTCCTGACCTTCGTGCGCGACAGTGCCTCCTCCATGCTCTGGGCCGAACGCAGCGCGACCGACACGAACGGCAACGTGGGGCAGCGCACCGGCACGGCCAGCGCCCGCGCCGTGTGGCAGTTGACCGACCCGGCCGCGGCCCAGCCGGTGTCCGGGCAATCCGATCAATCCAATCCACCCGTGGTCGTTCAAACCCCGGCCCCCGCGTTTGTCGGCCAGGCCGTGACCCTGCGGCACGTGGCCGGGAGCACCACCGGCTGTCTGGATGTCACATACGCCGCTGCCAGCAATGGCCAGGCCGTGCAGACCTGGACCTGTAACCAGACCAAGGCGCAGGTCTGGCGCGTGGAACAGCGCACGAGCGGCGACCACGCGGGGCCCGCTACCGCCTGGTGAGCGGGGTGGGGGACGGCTCCACCTATTGCCTGGACAACCGGGGCGAGTTCAGCGATAGCGCCAGCATGGATATCTGGAGCTGTGTCTCCGATACCCACGGGGCCGCCGGCAATCAGAGCGTGGATCTCACGGCCTCGGGCAACGGCTGGATCCTGACGTTCGTGAAGGACAGCGTCTCCTCGGTGCTGTGGGCGGAGCGCAGCGGGAACAGCGTCAGCGGCAACGTGGGTCAGCGCAGCAGTCATACCACCGGCTCATCCGCGGTGTGGCAGATTGCCGAAATGCAACAACCCGCGCTCTCCGTGGCGGATGCCACGGTCACCGAAGGCGCGAGCGAGCCCTTGACCTTTACCATCAGCCTGGACCGGGCCGTGCTCGCCAGTGACGGCACGGTCTCGGTGGACTATGCCACGGGCGGCGGGACTGCCACCGCAGGCGCGGACTATACCGCCGCGTCAGGCACCCTCAGCTTCGCCACCGGTGAATCCACCAAGACCGTGAACGTGACGGTCCTGGACGACGCGCATGACGACAGCGGGGAGACCCTGGATCTGGTGTTGTCCAATGTGACGGGCGCGACTATTGCCGACGGCACGGGCACGGGCACCATTGAAAACTCGGACATGATGCCGCAAGCCTGGGCCGCGCGGTTCGGCCGGACCGTGGGGATGCACATCACCGACGCGATCAGCGCGCGCCTGCGTGAGGAAGGGGGCGCCGAGTCCCACCTGACCGTGGCCGGCTGGCGCATGCCGTTAGGCTCACGCGGCTCGCGCCAAGCGCAGGGCGATATCAGCAGGCAGACTGACGCCACCGGGCAGGCCGGCACGCTGCTGACCGGCCTGGCCGGTCTGCTGGGCCTGAGTGGGCAACCCGGGGATGCGCAGGGCCTGAATAGCCCCATTGGAGGGACCCCCAACGGACCCGTCGCGGGGAACCAGAACGAGGCGCCGTGGCTCAACGGCTCACCCCGGCCAGGACAGAACGCCGGTCAAGCCCTTAACCTGCCGGATCTTCGGCAGGCCCTGGTGGGCAGTGCCTTCCGGCTCAATCTGAACCAGAGCGCGGGCGGGAGTGTCCCGCGGCTGACCGCGTGGGGCCGGGTCGCCCACACGCAATTTGACGGCCAGGACGGGCATCTCACCATGGATGGCGAAGTCACCACCGGCACCGTGGGCCTGGACACCCAGGGCGACCGCTGGCTGGCCGGCATCGCCCTTGCCCACAGTCAGGGCGACGGCGGCTATACCGACCATGATCAGGATGGATTGGGCGACCTCGACACCACCCTGACCAGTCTCCATCCCTATCTGCGGTATGCCCTCACCGACCGGCTGACGGTCTGGGGCCTGATGGGCTATGGCTGGGGTGACCTCACCCTGACCCCGCCGGGGGAGACGGCCATTGACACGGACACGGATTTCCTCATGGGCGCGGTCGGGAGTCGGGGTCTGCTGCTGGACCCGGCCACCAACGGCGGGCTTCAGGTGGCGACCCGTCTGGATGCCATGTTCACCCCGCACCACGACCGAGGCCGTGGCGAATCTGAACAGCACGGACGCGGATGCACACCGGCTGCGCCTGGTGCTGGAAGGGAGTCAACGCATGGCCTGGGACGAAGGCCGGGTTCTGACCCCGACCGTGGAAGTGGGGGTGCGGCATGACTGGGGCGATGCCGAGACCGGCTTGGGCATCGAAGTCGGCGGGCGCGTGCAGTATGCCGACCCCACGCTGGGATTAACGGTGGAAGGCGCGGTGCGGGGATTGGTGGCGCATGAAGACGAGGCGTATGACGAATGGGGGGCGAGCGGCACGGTCCGGCTGGCGCCGGGCGTGGGCGGTCAGGGTTTGGCCCTGACGCTGCAACCGGCCTGGGGAGCGGCCACGGCCAGTGGGGTGGAGGCCTTATGGGGCCGGCAGAACACCGCGGGGCTGGCACCCCGCGCCAATCAGGTTGCTACCGGCAGCCTTGCGGCGGAGGTGGGCTATGGCATGGCGCTGTATGACACGGGGCTGGTCATGCCGTATGCGGGCACGATGCTGGCGGAGGGCGCGGGCCGGACGTACCGGGTGGGCACGCGGCTGCTGGTGCCGGGTCAGGGCGCCACGGGGCTGACCATGACCCTGGAAGGCCTGCGCACGGAACCCACCGGGCTGCAACCGCTCAATCAGGGCCTCCGCCTCCAGGCCACCTGGGGGTTTTGAGGGGAGGGGGGGTGTCGGATTACGCTTCGCTAATCCGACCTACAACTGCTGCGTTACCATGCAGCCAAGGTAACCGTCATGTAGGTCGGGTTAGCCCTGAGCTTGTCGAAGGGCGTAACCCGACATCCCTCGGCCTTCTTCCGTCATCCCTGACTTGATCAGGGATCCAGGGTCTTTGCTTTTTCGTTTGTTCGTGAAGAGCAAGACACTGGGTTCCCTAAATTCACAAACGAAGTGCAACATCTTGTTAAGGTGTTGCCATGGGACATGCTTATACACACCTCACCCTTGAAGACCGCTGTCAAATGGCCTACTTACACACCACGGGACACTCAATCCGCCAAATTGCGGCAACTCTGGATCGCGCGCCATCGACCGTGGCTCGGGAACTGAAACGCAATGGCTCCCGCACCCAAGGCTACCACCCCCGCTATGCCGACCAACAGGCGCGGGCGCGGCGCTGGCAGGGCTCCAAGCTCGACCGGGACCCCACGCTGCGCGCCACCGTCCTGGCCCACCTCCAACAAGGGTGGTCGCCCCAACAAGTGGCGGGCCGACTCGCCATGGAGCAGCACCAGCCCGGGATCTCCCACGAGACCATCTATCGCTTCATCTATGCGCAGATGGCCCGCACCAAAACGTATGCCTGGCGGCACTATCTGCCCCGGGCGAAAACCAAACGCGGGCGGCGGAGCTTCAAAGGCCGCAGCCCCGCGTCGTTCATCACCCAGCGCCGCCCGCTGACTGAGCGGCCCGCCACGGCCACGGATCGCCAGACCCCCGGCCACTGGGAGGCCGATCTGATGTTGTTCCGCCTCTACGGCCAAGCGATTTTGACCCTGCATGAACGCCATTCCCGCTTGCTCCTCGCCGCCCGGCCGCCCGGCAAAGCCGCCGCCCCCATCGCCCAGGCGATGACCGCCCTCCTGGCTCCGTTGCCACCCACGTGGCGCCAAACCGTCACCTTCGATAACGGTACGGAGTTCGCACAGCATCACCGCCTCCATGCCTTGGGCTTGGAGACGTTCTTTTGTAAGACCTATGCGCCGTGGCAAAAGGGCGGGATCGAAAACGCCATCGGCCGGCTCCGCCGGACCCTCCCCCGCAAAACCGACTTGGCGACCCTCTCCGATGAGCACTTTACACGACTGGTCCAAGCTTATAATAATACGCCCCGAAAATGTCTCGGCTATCAGACCCCAGCCGAGGTTTTTAGAAACCATCTGTTGCACTTCAAATGTGAATCCACCTTCCTGCTTTCGCAGGAACGACGGAACGGGGGTTGTTACCCCTGTTGAATAAACTCGACGATTCGATTTTCGGCCCAATGTCCGTCTTCGGACTTCCGTGAGGGCTGGATAAACCCGCAGTGCCCGCCCTGTGCCGGGGTGACGAGTTGAATGCGGGGATTGCGATGGATGTGTGAAACATCGAACGAGGCAAACGGAACAAACGGGTCGTCCCGCGCGGTGATGAGCAGGGTGGGAACGCGAATGGCGTCGAGCACGTGACGGGCTCCCGATCGCTCATAATAATCGGCCGCATTGCGGTATCCTCCATCAGGAGCCGTATAGGCCTCATCGAATTGAGACAACGTGCGCACCTTGTTCAAAAGGGCCAGATCCCATTTTCCCGGAAAGAGTTTCGCTTTGCGTTCGAGCCGCGCCTTCAGCCTGCGCACAAAATATTGATGATAGATCCAGTTGTGCCGGCGCTCTAACGCCGCCACACACGCGGCGGGATGGACGTTGGGACACACGACGGCTACGCCTCGCAGGCCGGGACAGGTCTCCCCGGCCTCGCCTGCCATTTTCAACACCAGGTTCCCGCCCATGGAATATCCGGCGACCCAGAGCGAGCGGATGCCGTCCTGTCCGGTCAGTTCATCCGCCACGGCCCGAAGATCCCGGCTCAATCCCGCGTTGTACAGCGTGGGGGTGAGGTGTTCGGTTCCCGCGCAATTTCGCTGATTCAGGCGGATGACGTTCAACCCGGCATGCCAGGCTTTGTGGGCGATGCCTCGCATGTACGGCGAGTCATGACACCCTTCCAACCCGTGTATCAGAATGAGCCCGGGGGCCTGCCGGTTCGGTTGCCAACTGCACACGCCTTTGATCTGCGATTCGGGATCGACTCGAAACAGGCGATCCTCCCCAGGCACGCCGGCAAGGAGAGCGGGACGGCGCCGATACTTGGCCGCCAGGGTTTGGACGTGCGGATTCGTCAACCAGGGGTGGGGCGCAAACGGTAACAAGTTCTGAGTCGGTTGCATGGAGGATCGTATCCCTGGTCGTCAGCCTACCAAAAACACCCGTCGCAATGCTTCCTCTGTTGGTGGGAACCGCTCGCTTGTGCTAGAAATACGAGGGCATCGGTTCGACTCGGGTTGGGGGAAGGGCGCGTGACGGCGAACAAAAAAACAGGTCAGTGGAATAAAGAGACCGTCATCATCGTCGTGCTCATGTGCGGGGTGTTCCTTTGGACGCTCAACCGCGTCGAGTTGGAGAACAAACCCCAGGAAGACATACCGGAGCAGATTGAACAATCTGAGACCAGGGCCACGCAGGTGGTGGAAGCCATGGTGCCCCTTGCCACGGGGAAAGAGCCCATCGACAAAATTTTTGTCCAGTCCGGGTGTACGGCCTGTCACACGATTCCGGGCATTCGTGTTGCCAAGGGGCGGGAAGGCCCGAAGCTGGAATTGGGCACGACCGCGCGTCGCCGGCTGGCCGATCCCGGCTATCACGGGAAAGCCCAAACCGATTGGGAATACGTTCAGGAATCCATTTTGAATCCGAGCGCCTATATTGTCGAGGGGTATCCCGACCACGTGATGCCAAGGTGGTACGGCCAAAAACTCACCGCCGGCGCCCTGGACAAAATCATCGCCTATCTCCTGAAGATCGAAGAAGTGCCGTAGGCCAAGGCGGTATTCGCTGATTCCGTCAACGAATCAGTGAACATTCATGGGAACGATGAAGGGGGCTTCATCGTTGCGGGCCCACACGCAAAGCGACTGAAGCAGTCCGTCGTCAATGCTGTAGATCAAGCCGTAAATGTCCGGGCCCAGGCCGGCCGCCCAGGAGTCACGCACAATGGTTGTGCTGGCCACGTTGCAGACCTGCTCGATCACGTTCAGTTCGCAGAGTCGTCGTTCACGCGCTTCGTCTTCCAAGGCATCGATCTCGGCGCGATGAAGCCGCTGAATATTGCGGATGTGATTGAGCCAGTTGTCGATCAGGCCGTGCTCCGGCATGGCCAGGGAGGCGCGAATACCGCCACAGCCGTAGTGGCCGCAGAGAATGACATGCGGAACTTTCAGCACCTCCACCGCGTACTGCAGAACGGAGAGGCAGTTCAGATCGGAATGGACCACCAAATTGGCGATGTTGCGGTGAACGAACACTTTGCCGGGCGGCAGATCGATGATCTGGTTGGCAGGCACCCGGCTGTCGGCGCAACCGATCCAGAGGATCTCCGGGTGCTGCTGTTTGGCGAGGTTCTTAAAGTAGTTCGGATCGGTCTCCTTCAGGTGCTTCGCCCATGCCCGGTTTTGCGCGAATAGAAGTCCGATCGGCGGCAGCGGATCGTCCATCATCGATTCATCCGGCTGCGATATGGCTGCGGGCTCTGGTTGTGGCGACGCCGCAGGAGGCTGTTCAACCTGTTTTCGCGCTTCGCCTGATTTTGGTCCGGGCATAGATCACACGCTGAGGAAGACGAGGCCGCCCGCGGTCCGTCGAAACGTCATGTCGGAGCCGCGTCACACCTCCGAAGGTTGACCATTGGATCTTTTGTTTTTGCACTTTACTTTTCAGAGGACCGCTTTTGCAATGGTTTGTCCCCGGCTGCACAGTGCTCTCAGCGGCCGACAGCCACGCCTTCCCGCCTCGGGTCGGCGCTGCCCAGGAGCGTGCCGTCCGGCAGGATGCGAATGCTGTGCAGCCCGGACGTCATCTCCGCCTCCTCGGTCTGATGTCCCAGGGCCTCAAGGCCCTCGACAACGGTCGCCCGCATGCCGGGCTCGAACGCAACGATCCCGCGATTGCGGTGCGAGACGTGCGGCAGTGCCGCGGCAATGGCCGGGTCCGCCTCAAAGGCCAGCATGGCGATCAGACTCTGCGCGACGTATTCCGGAATGCGGCCGCCGCCCGGTGAACCGGTTACTGCGACCGGGTTGCCGTCCAGGTAGGCGATGGCCGGCGCCATGGACGACCGCGGGCGCTTGCCCGGCGCCGGAGCATTGGCAATGGGCATGCCGTCGGCGTCAGTCGGCCGGAATGAAAAATCAGTCAATTGGTTGTTGAGCAGGAATCCTCCGGCCATGCGGCCTGATCCGAAGGCGGTTTCGAGCGATGCGGTCAGGCTGATGGCGAGCCCGTCCTGATCGACCACCGAGAGGTGGGTCGTGCCCGGCAGATCCTCCTGCGCGTCCGGTGCGTGGACCCCTTCCGCGCGTCCCGGCGGATCACCCGCGGAGGCTTCATCCTTCGTGGCTTTGAACGGGTTCATCAATCCCGCGCGGGCATCCATGTAGGCGGGATTCAGCAACCCCTCGACGGGCACCTTCACGAAATCGCCGTCCGCGAGATAGCGGGCCCGGTCAGCATAGGCCAGCCGCGAGGCACCGGCGAAAAGATGCCAGAGCCGTGGTTCGCCCAGCGTCAGGTCATCCAGCTTGAACCGGTCGAGGAGCATCAGAATCTGACCGGTCGTGGTGGCTCCCGAGGAAGGCGGTCCCATGCCGCAGATGCGGTAGCGCCGGAACCCGTGACAGACTGCGGGGCGTTCGATGACCCGGTAGGCGGCGAGATCGTTCAGGCTGAGCGCGCCGGGGCGCGGGTTGCGGCGTGTCGCCGCGATGATGCGTTCGGCCAGGGGGCCGGCGTAGAAGGCGTTGCCGCCATGCGCGGCAATGAGGTCGAGCGTCTCGGCGAGTCGTGGCTGCTTCAGGATCGATCCCGCTGCCACGGGCTCGCCACCGGGCAGAAAGACGGCCGCGGCATCCGTTCCGTGCAAGTGCCCGGCATGGCGGGCCAGCACGTTCGCCAGATGCGGGCTCACCGCGAATCCGTCTCGCGCCAGCCGGACCGCGGGCTGGAACAGATCGGCCCACGGGCGCTTGCCGTGGCGCGCATGGAGCGCCTCCATCAGACGCACAAGACCCGGCACGCCGATGGAACGCCCTGATGCCACCGCCGCGCGAAAGCCCAGGGGTTCGCCGTTCTCCATGAAGAGGCCGGGCGTGGCTCCGGCAGGCGCGGTCTCGCGCGCGTCCCACGTGGTGAGTCCGTTCGGGCCATGCACGAGCGCGAAGCCGCCGCCACCGATCCCGCTGGCCTGCGGTTCGACCACGTTGAGGATCAGAAGCGCGGCAATCGCCGCATCCGCCGCGGACCCGCCTTCGGCCATGATTCGGTCCCCCGCTTCCGTCGCCAGGGGATGGGCCGCGACGATCATGTGTTCGCGCGCCGTCACGAGCGGCTTGGCGGCGAACCCCGGGGCGTCTGTCGGTTCCGCCCTCGTCTGCGCGCCGGCCGGCGCCAAAAGCAGAAGAACTGCAAGGAAGAAAATCATGTCCCGGACTTTAGGGGATCATCGGGGAGGAAATCTACCGTCAGGCCGCACGCAGCCACGACGCTCATGCTGGCACAGATCTGCCTTTCGCCAACCTCGCTTTAGCATGGGCCACATGGGAAAAGCTGTCAACAAGCGTGTCTGGCCATTCGTTCCTTTTGCGTGTTGCCTTGCCATGTCCTGCGTTCAGCACTTGCGAAACCGCTGCACTGTTCATCGACTCAAGAGCGTAATGAGTGTTTTCGGTTTTGCTTGAGTAAAGGAGGATTTAGCGGTAATTGAGAAATGCAGTCCATCAGGATATGATTTTTTACAAGGCGGCTCTGGACCACGCGAACCTACAAGACAGAAGAATTGTTTCAGCATGGAGGAATAGATGCGAATGCCGTCATCCCTTTTCCGGCTATGGCGAATCCACTGCACCAGATCACAAGGCATTGTCGCCCCGGCATTGCTGGCAATTGCGCTACTCAGCGCACCGGCCGCGGGAGCGCAAACGCTTGAGGAAGCTGCGGCTGCGTATAAGCGCGGCGATTATGCCGTTGCCTTCGAGTCGTTCCGCGCCCTTGCCGAGCAGGGCCATGCTCGCGCTCAGTACAATCTCGGGGTCATGTACCGTAAAGGGGAAGGGGTGCCGCAGGATGATGCGGAGGCGGTGCACTGGTATCGTCGGGCTGCTGAGCAGGGCCATGCTCGCGCTCAGTACAATCTCGGGGTCATGTACCGTAAAGGGGAAGGGGTGCCGCAGGATGATGCGGAGGCGGTGCACTGGTATCGTCGAGCGGTGGATCAGGGCGATGCTGATGCCCAGCTCAGTCTCGGGTTCATGTACGCCAATGGGGAAGGGGTGCCGCAGGATGATGTGGAGGCGGTGCGCTGGTATCGTCGGGCGGCCGAGCAGGGTCATGCCAAAGCTCAGTTCAATCTCGGGGTCATGTACTCTAATGGGAAAGGGGTGCCACAGGACTACACCGAAGCCGTACGCTGGTATCGTCGGGGCGCGGAGCAGGGCGATGTTCGCGCTCAGTTCAATCTCGGGGTCATGTACTTTAATGGGGAAGGGGTGCCGCAGGATTACGTTGAGGCGCACAAATGGTTCAATCTTGCAGCTTCGCGGTTTTCGAGTTCTGAGCGGGAATCGCGAGACAAGGCCGTGCAATTACGAGAAGAGGTTGCGTCGAAGATGACTCAGGAGCAAATCGCCGAGGCGCAACGGCTGGCGCGCGAGTGGCGACCCGTAGAGTGATCAGGCGTCAAAGGGAGAAAAGGAGTCCCGTAGGTCAGGTTAGTCCTTCGACTACGCTTCGCTACGCTCAGGACGAACGGGGGAAGGGGAGGGACGACCTGGGGCCTTTCCGGTCACCCTGAGCGTAAGGTGCCACGCGCCTGGAGTCGAAGGGCGCTCAGGACAGGCAGGACAGGCGAAGCGGAACCTGACGCGGAAGGATGACTAAGACCCATTTTTCAGTTTATTGATTTCCTTTTCAGAAAGCCCGGTGACTTTAGAAATCAAAGGCGTCTCCAGTTTGTTTTGCAGCATATTTCGCACGACTTCCCGCTGGCTTTCCCGTTGACCTTCCTGCCGACCTTCCTGCCGACCTTCTTGCCGGCCTTCCTGCCGACCTTCCTGCCGACCTTCTTCTCTAATTCGCTCCTTGACGTCCATATATCCCCCCTTGGCCAAGAGCCCTTTCGCCACAGCTCCTTGCTCCGCTTGCTCCCAAACTTCCCGGCTCATACCAGGCACGGCTTTGAACAAATAATCCACCGCACTCAAAATCAAATCATCCCGCCGGCCCGCCAACGTCTTTAACAACCCCAGCACCCGCTCCAAGGCACCGACTTCCGGCTTGAACCACCAGATCTCCCTTAATAAATACAATGCGCCCCGGCTTTGCACGGTCGGATCGTTCAGAATGCGCTTGATTTTCGCGGACTGCGCATCCAGCAGCCTCAACTCGTAATTTAGCATATTTTTTCGGCATGCAACAGGGAGGTCCGTCATCGCCTTGCCCCACACCCCATCCTGAAACGAGACGCTCCAGTTCCATGGTTTTTTCCCATGGTAAAACAAGACAGGGATGACCGGCAGCGGTTGCCCCGTGGCCTGCAGCGTTTGCTTATGAAGGCTGCACTGATACTCCAGCAGTTGGCTGAACAACCGGCGACTGTATTGCGCCTTGTGTTCCAGGAGCAGGCAGATGTGAAACCGGACCCGTGATTTGTGTTTCAGGGGCACCGAAAAAACCAGATCCGCGCGGGTGTCCGGGAACGTGTCTTTTTCCGGTCTGAGTTTGGTCCAGTCAAACGCGAGCCGTTCTTTTTGGGAAAAGACCAGGTGAAAGAGTTCCAAGGCAAAGTGGGGATTGGCATAAAACTCTTTAAAGAACACATCATGGTGACTATCGCGTTTTTGTGTACGGGCGTCGGAGGGTTTTATGGAAGGTGTTGTCATACTTTCTCGTCAAGCTTTTGTTCGAGTTTCAAAACGGTTCTAATGAACCTTGAGAACTCCGTATTTTCTATTCCAGAGCTCTCTGCCCCATGGAACACTTTGTTGCGGATTTTATTCAAGTAACCAGGATCGTTCTTGTCAAGAAATACAAGCTTTTCTTTATCACGCAGTGCCTTAAGACGATGGCGTAACGTTGGTTCCCTCTCCCCATCCTGCTTTGCCAATAGCCTTGCATCTTCCTCTACGTTCTCAATTTTTGCCAATTTTTTAACATGCTTTTCCAAGGCATAACACCCGATAAGTGCTGCCAGATCGTTATCAATGGTGTGGAAGGCAAGAGCGCGCCGAGCCAGAGAGATGTCACCGAGCGGCGCTGCCAAATTTTCCGCCCGCAATCGAGTCATGAATTCATCTTGTTGGAATTCTTTCTTGATCCGCTCATCCTTCATTTCTTCCATATGACACTTATGCTCTAAAACCCATAACGCCATATCGACCTCTGCAACGGTGTGCAATTTGTACGTATCCTCATTGCGAATATGTCGAAGGTTGCGCAAATAGTTCAGATACGTTTCCACGGCGTTTCTTCCCCTGCGCAGTTCAAGGACGTGCTCTACCGGAGGGCTCAGAATTCCAAATGATTCAGGGCGGATAAACCTCAGAATGATGGAGACTAATTCAATGTGTCGAAAGGCTTTGAGCAGGTCTCGGATAGCTTTTTTTTCTTTTGACCCACCCTCATGTAATTCATGAAAGCTGATTTTTCTCTCTTGCTCTTGGGACAAGTCGCCAAGCGGTGGAATAAGCCAATACTTATCAAACCACCAGTCGTTTGTTTCTTTGAAGTGTTGCTCGAAACGTTGATGGATGTCCCCAATACTTACTTTTTGGGATTGTAGGTCTTGAACTTTTTCTTCAAGTGCCCTCAGGTCAAACGACTTTCCTTTTCCCCATCGCTTCTCACTGACTTCGGGAAATTGCTCCAGACAATCATGAAGATAGTTTTTAGTCATAACGCAAGTTCCGGTTTTTGAGAAGATCCCTGATGACGCTCAGTGCCCGACCGGTTCCGTACATAAAAGGATCACAAAGAGTCTTGAGAACCGTGATGGTTACCTGACCGACATCTCCACACTTTTGAGGTCTGTCATATGTGCATAAGAGGTCTTGTAAAGAGGGCCATGCCAGAATTTCTACGCGAGCATCAATCTTCCCAATAAATCCGGCTATAGGTCCATCGCTTCCCCACAACATCGCATGATAAGTTAAGTCCCACCTAAATAATCTCCATTTCTTTCCCCGCTTCTTGAAGCGCAGTCACCACCTTCTCCAATTGCTCTTGCGTATGTTCCGAGCTGACGGTGAGGCGTAGCCGGCTGCTGTGTTTGGGTACGGTCGGCGGGCGGATGGCGGGCACGTATACGCCGGCTTGGTACAGGGCCTGCGACATATCCAGCGCTTGTTCCGGCGATTTCACGATGATCGGCAGGATCGGGCTCTGCGTGTCGGTGAGTTGAAACCCCATGTCTTTCAGCGCGGCGAACAGATAGTCTCGGTTGTTCCAGAGGCGTTCCCGGCGCGCGGGTTCGCGTTGGATGATCCGAAGCGCCGCGGACGCGCCGGCGGCGATGGCCGGCGGCTGAGCGGTCGTGTAGATGAACGCCTTTGACGTATTGATCAGATAGTCTCTGAGGGCCGCCGGTCCCGCGACGTAGCCGCCGCTGGTTCCGACGGCTTTGCTCAATGTGCCCATCTGGATTACGTCTTGCGGGTTCAATCCGAAGTGTTCGATTGTGCCTCGCCCGGTTTTCCCCATGACGCCCGTGCCATGGGCGTCGTCGATGACCAGCGCGGCCTCATGCCGCCGGCAGAGCGTCAGCAGATCCGGGAGTGGCGCGAGATCGCCGTCCATGCTGAAGACTCCTTCGGTGACGACCATGGTGGGGCAAGCCCGGTCACGTTTCTTGAGCAGTGTTTCCAGGTGTTCGACGTCGTTATGGTGAAACACGCGCAGTCTGGCTTTGGCCAGGCGGCAGGCTTCGATGAGGCTGGCGTGGCAGTAGCGGTCGGCCAGGATGAGGCCGTCCCGGTCGATGAGTGCCGGGATGAGCCCCAGGTTCGTGGTGTAGCCCGTGCCGAAGGTCAGGGCGGCTTCCACCTGTTTGAATCGGGCCAGATCCTGTTCGAGTTGGTGGTGGGGCGTCATGGTGCCGCTAATGAGACGCGCGGCCCCGGCTCCGACGCCCCATTGTTCGATGGCTTCGATGGCTGCCCGGTTGACGGCGGGATGATTGGCCAACCCGAGATAATTATTCGAGGCCATGGAGATGAGCCGGCGGCCTTCAATGGTGATGGTCGGATCCGATGGCGTCTCCACGGTCCTGAGCTGCCGGCGCAGGTGTCGGGTTTCCAAATTGTGTATCTCGCGTTCAAAGTCGCGTAACATGAAGCCGCGTCCGGGTGTGTCTGCTTGGATGGGTTCGGTTATATTTAAGCGAAGCCGGAGGGTGCCTTCGACTGGCCCCCCACCGCCTCAGCCGGCACCTGGTGGCTTGGCTTCTGCGACTCCCCCTCAAAAGGGGGGAGTGATTGGGGGCGACGGACAACTGCGGGTGCCGTCCCTTGACTTGTGGATAACGCAGGTTTACCATTGCTCATTTAGGTCTGCAACCCTTGGAAACATTGGGGTTTCCGGGCCGAGACGAAGCGCGGGGCGTCGCCAAAGATTTTAACTGAACCGGTCATGCCTGATTCGGCATGGACGGTTCATAACCGTGAGGGAGATCATGGCACAGCTTACAGGAGCCGAAATTTTTGTGGAAGCCTTGAAGCGAGAAGGGGTGAAAACGATTTTTGCTCTTCCCGGAGGGGTGGTCCTGAAGATTTTCGACGTCCTGCATCAACAGAAAGACATCGAAGTTATTTTAACCCGGCATGAGCAAGCGGCCGGTCACATGGCGGAAGGTTATGCCAAAGCCATGGGGAAACCCGGGGTCGCCCTGATTACATCGGGTCCCGGCATGACCAACGTGATTACCGCTCTGGCCGATGCCTACATGGATTCCGTGCCCATGGTGTGCTTTTCCGGGCAGGTTCCCACGGCGCTTATCGGGAACGACGCCTTTCAGGAAGCCGACAACATCGGGCTCAGCCGCCCCTGCACGAAATACAATTTTTTAGTGAAGGACGTGAATGATTTGGCGGAGACCATCAAGGAGGCGTTCTACATCGCTTCCACGGGCAGGCCCGGCCCCGTGTTGGTGGATATTCCCAAGGATATTTCCATGGAGAAGGCCGATTTCAAATATCCGGACTCCGTTTCGATTCGCGGCTACAATCCGACTTACGAAGGCAGCAAGTGGAAAATCAAGCAAGCCGCGGATGCCATCATGAAGGCGCGCCGGCCCGTCATCTACATTGGCGGGGGCGTGCAGTTGTCCGGCGCCTCGGCGGAGGTGCGCGAATTGGCCGAGTTGACCCAGATCCCCGTGAACCAGACCCTGATGGCCCTGGGAGCCTTCCCCGGTCAACATCCGTTGTCCTTGGGTATGCTGGGCATGCACGGCACCTACGTGGCCAACATGGCCATCCATTATTCCGATCTGGTGATTGCTGTCGGCGCCCGGTTCGATGATCGCGTGACCGGGAAGGTGTCCGAATTTTGTCCCGGCGCCAAGATTATCCATATTGATATTGATCCGACGTCGATCCGCAAGAATATCCACGTGGATATTCCCATCGTGGGTGATTGCAAATGCGTGTTGCAGGAGTTGAACAACGTGTTGCGCGCGACGGTGAACGGCGACCAGAAAGAATGGCGCAAGCCGTGGTGGGATCAACTGAATGAGTGGAAGACCGCGCATCCCTTGAGCTACCGGCAGGATGCCGACAAGTTGATCAAACCGCAGTATCTGATCGACCGGGTCCATCAACTGACGAAAGACCGCGACCCGATCGTGTCCACGGACGTGGGCCAGCACCAGATGTGGGCGGCGCAATATTTTCATCTCGCCAAACCGAATACGTGGCTGACGTCCGGCGGGTTGGGGACGATGGGTTTTGGGTTCCCCGCTGCCCTGGGGGCGCAGGCGGCTTTTCGCGATCGACTCGTGTTGTGTATTGCGGGAGACGGGAGCGTGCAGATGAACTCCCAGGAATTAGCCACGGCCGTGATCGAAAAACTGCCGGTCAAGGTGTTTATCATCAACAACCGGTTCCACGGCATGGTGCGGCAATGGCAGGACCTGTTCTATGAAGGCCGTTATGCGTGCAGCTACCTGGACCAATCGCCGGACTTCGTGAAACTCGCGGAAGCCTACGGCGCGGCCGGCCTGCGCATTCAAAAAGTCGGTGAAGTGGATGACGGGATTCGGGAGGCCATGGCCATTGACAAGCCGGTCTTTATTGACGTGCCGGTGGACCAGTTCGAGAATTGTTATCCCATGATCCCGGCCGGTGGCTGCAACCATGAAATGATTCTGGAAGATCCTCCGGAGTTGCAGAAACGGCAAACGCCGGGAACGGTGGGCAAAGAGGAGAGCAAGGACACCATTCTGACGGCGTAGGAAGCGGAAGAGGCCGAACGAAGCGTTGTGCATGGAGCAAGCGGGAAGTCGTGGAACACGTTATTGCAGTGACGTTGGAAAATAAAGCCGGGGCCTTGTCGCGGGTCGCGGGCCTGTTCAGCGGGCGGGGGTTCAATATCGAGAGTTTGTCGGTGGCGCCCACGCTGGACCCGACCGTGTCGATGATGACCGTGGTCACAAGCGGCGATGAGCGCATCATTGAACAGATCCTCAAACAGTTGAATAAAATCATCGACGTCATCAAGGTGGTTGACCTCAATGAAAACGACGCCGTAAGCCGCGAAAGCGCCTTGATTAAAGTTCACGCCAAGTCGGAGGATCGGGCCGAGGCCCTGCGGATTGCCGATATCTTTCGAGCGAACGTGATTGACTCATCCCCAACGTCATATACGATTGAAGTCACGGGCGACGTGCAGAAAATCCACGCCATTATCCAGTTGCTCCAACCCCTTGGCATCAAGGAAATCGTCAGGACCGGCAGGATTGCCATTGCGCGAGAACCTGTTCGGACGGTGGCGAACCAACCGCGCCCGCTTGCCAAAGCCAACTAAAGGGTTTCCGTAAAGTATGGTCGTAACAAACCTGGTGATGGGTTTGCTCAGCGTTCATAACACCAAAGAGGATCGTAGAAGATGTACGTACAAGCTATGATGTTGTCATTCATTATTTTAGCGGGATGCGCAACGCCTCACGTTGTTAACGTCAGGCAGGCAGGTGATAAAAAGCTATCGTGTGAAGAGCTTGAAGAACAGATAGAAGACGCAAACAGATTTGAAAGAAAAGCGCGGGGTGAAAAAGGAGTAACAGGTACAAATGTGGCTGCTGCGGTATTCTTCTGGCCGGGTCTGCTTGCAACGTATTCCAATGCTGAAGATGCCATTGATGCTGCTCAAGAGCGAAGACATTACCTGATGAGAATCCATGAGAAAAAAGGTTGCGACTAAATGACAGTGAACAGAGATTATTTACTTGAACAGTTCAGAGTGGTCGAAGGAGCAAATGAGTTGCCGACGGCTTGTGATGCTGGTCGTCTTCCTTCCCCAAGGAGTCGGTTATGAAAATCTTGTATGACAACGATGCGGATTTGCAGAACATTTTGAAAAAGAAAGTGGCGATTGTCGGGTTCGGGAGTCAGGGGCACGCCCACGCCCTCAATCTGTCGGAAAGCGGCGTCGACGTGGTCGTCGGGCTGCGGGAAGGCGCGTCCTGGAAAAAAGCCGAAGCCACGGGTTTGAAAGTGATGCCGGTGGCTGACGCCGTCAAACAGTCGGACGTGATCATGATCCTGGCCCCGGACGAGGCGCAGCCGGCCATTTATCGGAACGAGATCGCCCCGCAGTTGAAGGACGGCGCGTTTCTCGCGTTCGGTCACGGGTTTAACATTCACTTCGGGCAAATCCAGCCGCCGGCCGGGATCAACGTGTTCATGGTGGCGCCCAAGGGACCCGGCCATCTGGTCCGTTCGGAATACACGAAGGGCAGCGGGGTGCCGTGCCTGTTGGCCGTCCATCAGGACCCCAGCGGACAAACCGCGCAGGTCGGGTTGGCGTATGCCTCCGCCATCGGCGGCGGGCGCGCCGGCGTCATCGAAACGAGTTTCCGGGAAGAGACCGAAACCGATCTCTTTGGTGAGCAGGTCGTCCTGTGTGGCGGCCTGACCTCGTTGATTCAGGCCGGGTATGAGACGCTGGTTGAAGCCGGCTATTCCCCGGAAATGGCGTATTTTGAATGTCTGCACGAGGTGAAGCTGATCGTCGATCTGATCTATCAGGGCGGGATCGCCAACATGCGGTATTCCATCAGCACGACTGCCAAATACGGCGACGTCACCCGGGGGCCGCGCATCATTACAAGCGAAACCAAGCAGACCATGAAGAAAATTCTCCGGGACATCCAAAGCGGCCGGTTTGCCCGGGAATGGGTCCTGGAAAATCAGGCGAATCGTCCCGTGTACAATGCCCTGCTCAAACGCGGGGAGGAGCATCCCATCGAAGAGGTTGGGGACCGGTTACGCGGGATGATGCCCTGGTTGCATAAAGACAAACTCGTCGACCAGAAAAAGAATTAGGGTGGCGAACAACGATCGTTGTTCCCTGCCAGGGAAACGGGTCAGAATGGCTGATCGTGCGAAAGGTCTCCCGATAGCTCCGGAAGGGCTGCCCTTTGTCCTGGGCGCGGCGGCGCCGGCCGTGTTGGCCGGGTTGCTGGGGTGTCGAAAAACCGCCAAGGCCTTGGGCGCCCTTGCGTGTTTTACCGGCTGGTTCTTTCGGAACCCTGCTCGCACGCCCCCGCGGGGCGACGACCTGATTCTGGCGTCCGGCGACGGGGAGGTGATTGCGGTTGAGAAGGAATTTGAACCGAGATTTTTGAAAGAGCAGAGTATCCGGGTCAGTATCTTTCTCAATATTTTTGACGTGCACATCAATCGGATGCCCTGTGCCGGCACCGTGGTGGACATGGCCTACCAGCCGGGCCGGTTTCTCGACGCGGGCGGTCAGGACGCGACAATGCATAATGAACAGAACGCGGTGATGATCGAAACCCCGTCGAAGAAAAAAGTGCTCTGCGTCCAGGTCGCGGGGCTCATTGCCCGCCGAATCGTGTGCTGGGTGCAGCCGGGCGATGCCGCGGTGCCCGGTGAACGCTTTGGCCTTATCCGGTTCGGGTCCCGGATGGATACGTATTTCGACGTCGCAAGCCGGGTCCGGGTCAGGGTCGGAGACCGGGTCAAGGGTGGCGAATCCATCCTGGCGGAGTTCACGTGAAGGGGCGAATCTTTAAGAACAAGGAAGGGCAGCGCCGCCGGGGCGTCCACCTGATCCCCAACGTCCTGACGACCGGCAATCTGTTCAGCGGGTTGGCCGCGGTGGTGTTGGTGTACCATGATCGACTGGAAAACGCGGCAATTGCGATCCTGATTGCGATGGTGTTCGACGTCCTGGACGGCACCTCGGCCCGCTTGACCGACAGTTCCAGCGAATTCGGCGTGGAATACGATTCGTTGTCTGATCTCGTTTCCTTCGGGTTGGCTCCCGGGTTTTTGATTTATGCGTGGGTGCTGGAGTCCCCGGGGATGCTGGGGGCGGCGATCATGTTCGCGTACGTGGCCTGTGGCGCGTTGCGGCTGGCCCGCTTTAACGTCATGGCGGGCAGTGGAGAGAGTCGCTATTTTACGGGGTTGCCGATTCCGGCGGCGGCCGGGTTCATCTCAACCTTTTATATCTTCAACACGCACATCGGCCATCTGCCGGAAAGCGTGCTGCCTTCGGTGGTGATCGCCTTGAGTCTGTTGATGGCGTTCCTCATGGTGAGTACGGTAAAGTACCGGGGCGTGAAACAGTTGAAGTTTGCAGGCCATAACCATTTTATGTATCTGGTTTGGGCCGTCTTGATTCTGGTGTCCGTCATGGCCTATCCTCAATTGATGTTGTTTGTGCTGTGTCTGGCCTATGTCAGTTCCGGTTTGTTGGAAAAGGGTTGGGCTGCCGTGACCGTTTCAATGACGCGCGATTCGCAGGTGCGGGCGTCCGTGTCGCCGGATACAAAGGACTGATCGAATGGAGCAATGGCAAGAACAGGAAAGCGGCGCCCTGCTCTTGGGTGACGCGGCGCAGGCACTGGCGCCGACACTTTCAGCGACTCTCTGATGCTCCCGAAGCAGGTGGAAAGCCTTCACCTCTCGGGGTGAAGGCTTTTTTATTATGGGGCCGACGGGAGTATGATTGAGAAGAGCCTGACGCAGGCTTCCCGGGCGTCGAATCGGACGCGGCTTTGTCGGAGGGCCGCGGGTTCTTTTGTGAGAACAGTTGAGGAGTATGGGCCATGAGACGACATATCAGAATTTTTGACACCACGCTGCGGGACGGCGAGCAGTCGCCGGGGGCCAGCATGAACGTGGAAGAAAAAGTGCTGGTGGCCAAACAACTGGCTCGGTTGAACGTCGATATTATCGAAGCCGGGTTTGCCTTCAGTTCCCCCGGCGATTTCGAGGCGGTCCGGCGCATCGGCCAGGAGGTGGACGGGCCGACGGTCTGTAGTCTGGCCCGAGCCAGGCCAGAGGACATTGATTCCGCGTGGAAGGCGTTGCAAGGAACGCCCAGGCCGCGCATTCATACTTTTTTATCCACGTCGGACATTCACCTGAAACACCAATTCCGCATGACCAGAGAACAGGCCCTCCGTCGCGCGGTGGAGATGGTCCGGCATGCGAGAAGCTACGTGGAGGACGTCGAATTTTCGCCCATGGACGCGACGCGGTCGGATGTCTCCTACCTGTGCGAGGTGGTGGAAGCGGTCGTGGACGCCGGCGCGGGCACGGTGAATATTCCCGATACGGTGGGATACACGACCCCCAAGGAATTTGAAGAAATCATACGGTCACTCCGGACACGGGTGCGTGATTGCGACCGCGCGGTCATCTCCGTGCATTGCCACAATGATTTGGGGCTGGCGGTGGCCAATTCCATGGCGGCCATCCACGCGGGCGCCGGGCAGGTGGAATGCACCGTCAACGGGATCGGCGAACGGGCCGGCAATGCGTCAATGGAAGAAATCGTGATGGGCCTGCGGACCCGCAAGGATTTTTACGACGCCGGGACGCAGATTCACACCGAAGAAATTTCCAAGACCAGCCGGCTGGTCAGCAAGATCACCGGGATGGTCGTCCAACCCAACAAGGCCATCGTCGGGGCGAATGCGTTCGCGCATACCTCCGGGATCCATCAGGACGGGTTGCTCAAGGATAAAAACACGTATGAAATCATGCGGCCGGATTCCATCGGGTTGACGCAAAGCCGCCTGGTCATGGGAAAACTGTCCGGTCGCCACGCCTTTCGGGCGGAGTTGACGAAGCTGGGGTATACGCTCACGGATGAGGAGGTCAACGCGGCGTTCGAGCGATTCAAACGGCTCGCGGACCAGAAAAAGGAATTGTTCGAGGAAGATCTCGAATCGATTGTGTCCGAAGCCGTGACCAAGGTGCCCGAACGCTATTCGTTAAAGTCCCTGAATACGCAAAGCGGGACGAACCAGATGCCGACGGCGACCGTGGAACTGGAAATGGACGGGCACGTGATCAAGGAGACGGGAACCGGTGATGGTCCGGTCGATGCCGTGTATCGAACGGTGGCCCGGATTACGCAGACCAAAAGCAAATTGTCGGCCTACGTGGTCAAGGCCATTACCGGCGGGACGGACGCGCAAGGCGAGGTTTCGGTGCGGATAGAACAGGACGGCGAAATCGTCACCGGGAACGGGGCGAATACCGACATCATCGTGGCATCGGCCCAAGCCTATTTGAACGCCCTGAACAAACTGGCGTCGCAGTTGGAGCGTCGCACCAACCAAGGAGACAAAATCAGGCTTTGTTGAACAAAAGCGTTCCTTTTCTGAAAAGAGTTCCTTCTCCCTTGATGGGAGATGGTTAGGGTGAGGGTGAAAGCAGGGATATGAAGAAGCAAATCGCAGTCTTGGCAGGAGACGGTATTGGTCCGGAGATCGTCCCGGCGGCCGTGACAGTGTTGGAGACGGTCGGAAAACGCGGTGGTCATACGTTTGAGTTTGTTCCCGCGGCGGTCGGCGGTCAGGCCATTGATGACACGGGATGGCCGCTCCCGGACGAAACCCTCCGGTTGGCCAGGGCCAGTGACGCGGTCCTGTTGGGAGCCGTGGGCGGGCCCCGGTGGGAGGGCTTGGCCTATGAGCGGCGGCCGGAACGGGCCTTGCTGGGCTTGCGGGAACAGCTCGGTCTGTTTGCGAATCTTCGCCCGGCCAAACTGTATTCGGAATTGGCCGATGCCTCGACCCTCAAGCGCGAGGTCATCGAAGGCATTGACGTGCTGGTCGTGCGTGAACTGACGGGCGGCATCTATTTCGGGACGCCCAAGGGCGTGGAGGCAACGCCGGGCGGCCATCGCGGGTTCAATACCGAAGTCTACACCACGGAAGAAATTACGCGGATTGCCAAGGTCGCCTTCGACGTCGCGCGCAAACGCCGGGGGCGCGTCACCTCCGTTGACAAGGCCAACGTGCTGGAATCCTCGGAGTTGTGGAGGAAAGTCGTCATTGAGGTTCACAAGGACTATCAGGACGTGGAACTGCGGCACATGTACGTGGACAATTGCGCGATGCAGTTGATCCGGAATCCCGGACAGTTTGACGTGATTCTGACGACGAATCTGTTCGGGGACATTTTGAGCGACGAAGCCGCCATGTTGACCGGATCGATCGGCATGTTGCCGTCGGCCAGCGTTGGCGCGTCCGTCGGCATGTATGAGCCCATTCACGGGAGCGCCCCGGATATCGCGGGGAAGGATGCCGCCAACCCCATCGGCATGATTGCCTCGGGGGCCATGATGTTGCGGTATTCGTTCGACATGGGCGAAGAAGCGGACCTCATCGAACACGCCATTCAAACCGTGTTGGGTCAGGGATATCGCACCGGAGACATCGCGGGGCCCGGGACCACCCTCGTCGGCACCAAAGAGATGGGCGACCGGATTCTTCGGAACGTTGATGCGGGATAGCCGCGGGAAAGGGTGAACGAGCGATGCTGGATGCCATTCAAGCCGGCGCGATCGGCACGGTCGCCGGAACCGGCGAGCCCGGATGGGGCGGGGATGCCGGCCCGGCCACCGCGGCCATGTTGAACGAACCGAAAACGGTGGCCCTTGACGCCGCGGGCAATCTCTACATCGCCGACTCGGAGAATCACCTGGTGCGCAAGGTTGATGCGCGGACCGGGATTATGACCACGGTCGCCGGAACCTGCGTGTCCGAGCCCCCGGCTTCGACGCCGGCCGGGCCTGTGCCCGGCCCTCCGGAAGACGACGAAGATCCGTTGGCGGATCCGGTGAGTAAACCGGGTGACGCTTACGCGCAAAAACCCGATTTGAGCGGGATGGTGCGCTATGTAACCGGGACGCCATCCGCGGAGCGGCGGTTTTCGGGAGACGGGGCCCCGGCGGTCGACGCCGTCCTCAATTTCCCCTCGGCCGTGGCCGTGGCCGAGGACGGAACCGTGTACATTGCCGATACCTGGAATCACCGGATTCGCCGGGTGGATCCCGGCACCGGGGTCATCTCCACCATCGCGGGAACGGGCCGGGCGAAATATGACGGCGATCAGGGGCCTGCCGCGAACGCGTCCTTGAATGAACCCGTGGCCCTGGCCCTCGACGGGCCGGACCGGTTGTATGTCGCCGATCAAAGCAACAACCGGGTCCGAGCGCTCGACCTGACATCCGGCGTAATCACGACGGTTGTCGGGACCGGGGAGTCCGGATACAACGGCGATGGGGGGGCGGGTCCTGACACGGCGTTGGCCGGTCCCAGCGGTCTTGCCGTGGATCAGGAGGGGAACGTGTACATTGCCGATACGTTCAATGGCCGGATTCGGAAGTGGGACCGGCGCGCCGGGACCGTGGAGACGGTGGTGGGAGGAACCGGCGAATTTCGTTTCGCGCCGGGTGAAAATGAGTCCTCGCCCAACCTGTCCCGACCGTATGCCATTGCCTTGCATCCCGACGGCCGTCTGTTCATTACGGACAGCGACCACCACTTGATCCGGGTGTGGAATCTGCACAAACGGGAAATGTCGCTCCTGGCCGGAAACGGGCAGGCGGCGTTTTCGGGTGATGGGATGGACCCCCTGCACAGCAGTCTGAACTTTCCGTTCGGTGTGGCCCTCGACGCCCGGGGGCACGTCTACATCGCCGATACCTTCAGCCACCGTATCCGGGTCGTGGTGAACGGAACCCCGTGAAACACCCGCTTGGCATGGGATGAAAAAGAAACGCGCATATCGCGTCGCCGTTGTCGGGGCGACCGGCGCCGTGGGTTCGGAAATGCTCGCGGTGCTGGAGGAACGGAAGTTTCCCGTGGAAGACGTGCGCCCGTTGGCGTCGTCCAGGTCCGCGGGCGGAACCGTGTCGTTTCGGGGTGACGACGTCAGCGTGCAATTACTCACCCGGGACTCGTTTCAGGGCATCGACGTGGCGTTGTTCTCCGCCGGCGCCGGCGTGAGCAAAGAGTACGCGCCGATTGCCGTCGAAGCCGGAGCCGTGGTCATCGACAACAGTTCGGCGTGGCGCATGGACCCGCAGGTCCCCCTGGTCGTCCCCGAAGTGAACTCCCATGATCTCGAAGCCCACCGGGGCATTATCGCCAACCCGAATTGCTCCACCATTCAAATGGTGGTCGTGCTCAAACCGTTACATGACCATGCCGCGATTACCCGCGTCGTCGTCTCGACCTACCAATCGGTATCCGGCACGGGCAGGGAAGCCATGGATGAATTGGCGGAACAGTGCCGGCAGTTGTTGAGCTTCGGCGACGTGAAGTCGACAGTCTATCCGCATCAGATCGCGTTTAATTGCCTGCCGCACATCGACGACTTTGTGCCCTCGGGATATACCCGCGAAGAGATGAAGATGGTCAACGAGACCCGGAAGATTCTGGGCGACCATTCGATCGGGGTTTCCGCGACCACGGTGCGCGTGCCCGTGTTCGTCGGTCACGCGGAGTCCGTGAACGTCGAAACCAGAAAAAAGGTGTCGGTGGAAGAAACCCGGGCCATTCTCTCGACCGCCCCGGGCGTGCAACTGTATGACGATCCCTCGCGGGGGTTGTATCCCTTGCAGATCCATGCCGTGGGGACGGATGCGGTGTTCGTGGGACGGATCCGGGAGGATGACACCATTCCCAACGGCCTCAATCTGTGGGTGGTGGCGGACAATTTACGCAAGGGGGCCGCGCTCAACGCCGTCCAGATTGCCGAGGCCCTGGTGAGGTGAGCCGTGCCGGAGTTCATCGGGAAAACGCTCATTGTGCTGGGCCTCGGGATTGTCGTCGCCGGCGTGATGATCTCGTTGCTCGGCAAGTGGTCGGGTGAGGGAACCGGGCTCGGCTGGCTGGGGAAACTGCCGGGCGACGTCTTCATCAAGCGGGACAACTTCACCGTTTACTTTCCCCTGAGTACCAGTATTATCATCAGTGTGGTTGGCAGTCTCCTTCTCTATTTTTTCCTCAAACGCTGAGCATGTTTACCGCGTATCCCGTCAGAATGCTGCTGGTGTGCGTCAGTGTGGGGTTGGGCGCGCCCTGGGTTCACGCCGAGGATCAGGTGCGGGTCGCCCTCGCCGAACGGGCCGGCCGCGTCACGGTCGCGGCCGCCGGAGACCTGCGTCTCGAACTGCCGTCGGGCGATCGAATCGACGCGGCGTCCGGGGCAACCATGATTCTCAAGGGGCGGGAGTTGCAGATCAATGATCAGCCGGTACGAGGCGCCCGTGTTGCGGTTCAGGGGACGCAATTGCGGATCACGCTTCAAGGCCCGTCCTCCGAGGCGGCGAATGAACAGTGGGTGGTGTCCGGAGATCTCGACGTCACGGTCAGGGACGGACACTTCCTGGTGGTGAACGTGGTGGCTCTTGAGGAGTACGTGGCGGGCGTCGTGAGCACGGAAGTCAATCCCGAGTGGCATGAGGAGCTCTTGCGCGCGCAGGCCGTGGCGGCGCGGACCTACGTGTTGCACAAGAAAATGCAGAGCGCGAGCCAACCGTTCGACGTCTACGCAAGTGTTCAGGATCAGGCGTATACGGGTCGTCAACACGTCAACGAGGCCGTCCGCGATGCCGTGCGACGGACGCGCGGCCAGGTTCTCACCTATGAAGGCCGTCCTATTTTTGCCGCGTATTCATCCACGACCGCCGGGCCCACTGAAGATGCCATGAACGTGTGGGCCAAGGATTTGCCGTACCTGAAAGGCGTGGATTGTCCCTTCGATCAGAAGTCTCCCTGGTATGAATGGCGGGCGACCATCCCGTTTGACGTGGTCGAATCCCGGCTCAAGGCGGAAGGGTATCCCGTTGGCTGGCTGGCGACGCTCACGCCTTACCGTAAGACCAGGGCCGGTCGGGTCAAGGACGTGAGGATCCTGCATTCCCGGGGAGCGCTCGTTCTTTCGGGCCAGGAGTTTCGGCGTGTCCTCGGCTATGCCAACGTGCGCAGCACCCGGTTTGCCATTGACCGGATTGACAAGCACGTGGTGTTTACGGGAAAAGGGGCGGGGCACGGGGTCGGTTTGTGTCAATGGGGCGCCAAGGAAATGGCCGAATTGGGGTATCCCTACCAATCCATCCTGCGCTATTACTATCCGGGAACCGAAATCCTCCCGCGCGATCAGGTGGTCATGGCCCTGCCGTCTTCCGGCATTCCCAATAACGAGGAAATCCGGACGCCATAGCCGGCTTTCCTGAGATCGGTCTCCGTCTTGTCCCGCAGTGGCATCGAGCCATCCCTGTGAAAGCAGGGCAAACGTTGCCGATGTGGGCACCTCCTATGCGACTGTCCGAGTTCGACTTTCCGTTCGACGAATCGCTGATCGCCGACCATCCGGTTTCCCCCCGTGATCATGCCCGATTGTTGATCGTGCCGCGAAAGGGAGCCCCTGGATGTCGCCATGCCCGGGTCCGGGATCTCCCGGATCTGTTGAAGGCCGGAGACGTGATGGTGTTGAACGACACCAGGGTGATCCCCGCCAGGCTGCGCGGCACCAAACAGTCCAGCGGCGGAAAGGTCGAGGTGTTGCTGGTTCGGCCCGTGGAAGACACGGTGTGGGAAGTTCTGTTGAAAGGCCACGTCGTCGTCGGGCAGATCCTGCAATTTCAGGATGAGGCCACCGCCGAAGTCCTGGAACGGACTCCGAAACGAACGGTCATTCGGATCGACACCCACGGATCCGTCAAGGACCTGCTCGACCGGATAGGCGAAGTCCCGCTCCCGCCTTACATCAAGCGCCCGTCGACCGGGCGGGACAAAGAGACGTATCAAACGGTTTTTGCGCGCGAGGAGGGGGCGGTTGCCGCTCCGACCGCGGGGTTGCATTTTACCGAACGCCTGCTCGCCGCGCTCACGCAGAAGGGCATTCAACTCGCCACCGTCACACTGCACGTCGGGCCCGGGACGTTTCGTCCGGTCACCGTGGACCGGATCGAAGATCATCACATGAGCGTCGAGTGGTTCCACGTTTCCGGGGAAACGGCGAAATGCCTCAATGCGGCAAAGGCTGAAGGCCGGCGAATCGTGGCGGTCGGCACAACCTCGGTGCGCACGCTTGAATCGGCGGTGGATCACGACGGGCACATCCGCGCCGGGGCGGGTGAGACCCGCCTGTTCATCACGCCCGGGTTCCGTTTCAGGATGGTCGATGCCCTGCTGACCAATTTTCACCTGCCGCGCACCACGTTGCTCATGCTCGTCTCCGCGTTCACCGGCCACGAGCAATTGCGAGCGGCCTACGCGGAAGCCATCACCGCGCGGTACCGCTTCTACAGCTACGGCGATGCCATGTTGATTCAATAGCCGGAGAAGGTTAGGCTGCGACATAAGAGACGTGATTCGAATCATCGGTGCGGGATATTGGAGGAGGGGCAAAAAGATTTATGAAGAACAAAATCAAATACACAGATGAGCCTCTTGGCCGATTGAGCGTGGTGAAAGATTTTCTTCCATCTCCGGAGGAATTGGTTTTTCTCATTGAAGGCAAGCTACGGCAACATGGAAAGAAGCATTATGTGGCGACGTATTTCGTGCAGGAGAATTTATGAAGGCTGAAGATATTGTTGGTGGAGATGAATTGTGGAACTCATGTTAGCCGTTCCGGGAGAGAAGCGGTTCGAGGGGTGCGAGGGGCCTAGAGGAATTCCTGCCGGATTTCGACGGCGGAAGAAGCCCGCAAGGCCTGTTGAAACGCTTGAAGCGCCTGTTGTTTCTTTTGAAACAGGAGTTGCAGCCGGATGCGGGCGTGGATCTTTTCGATCTCTTCTTCATCGTCCAGGTCCGCGGTTTGCCCCGCGGCGAGTTCCTGGACTTGTCCCTTTTCCACCGGATTGAGGGTCGCCACGTCCTGAACAAGGACCTGGACCTTTTGCATGCGAAGGTCTTTGATCAGGCCCTCCTCGAACTTCGCCGGAGAAATCCGGTTGAGCTCAAGGAGACGGTGATAGACGCCCGGATCAAAGACGCCATCCTTCTGAAACTCCTCGCGCTTCATGATGGCGTCCCGCAGCTCGTCCGGATGCACCTCCAGGTTGAGATCATCGGCGGCCACAAGCCACAGTTTCCGATCGACCAGAGAGTTCATGACGGTCTGCTTCAGTTCTTTGCGGTCGGGGGTTTCCTGTTCGGGCCGATTCCGGTAGAAGGCCTCGATCCTGTTGAACGCCGTGCGGAATTCATTCAGGTCCACCTGGTATGACCCAACCACGGCCACCACGTTGGGTTGTTGAGCGGTTTCGTACCCGAACCACCCCATCCCGATGATAAAGGTGACCGCGATCACCAACATGACGAACTTCAACAGCCATGGGTATCTCGTCGAGCCTTCGCGAATCAGCTTAATCATTGGTCGCCCGCCTCGTGGAAACAGGAACGCACCGTTCTAACACGCGGGAGACAACCGTTTCAAACCATTTTCCGACACGATGCCCCGGATCCTGGCTGACAACCGCACGAATGACGGGAAGGATACATTTGTGCGGGTTTCAGAGACTTTGTTACACTCAGTTCGCATGAGATGCATTGGGAGCCGTGGGGAGACAACGCGATCGATCGAGCTGATGAAGGGGACGATCGTGGTTGACAATCGGATGGATAAGCCGGAGTGATGTTCATTGTGGTCATGGTTTTAAAGAGGAGAAGGACTCATGAGGTTGGTTAATCGTATAGACGGTGGACGGGGTCGCCGGAAGCCAGTGCGGGTGTTGACGACAGGGGTGCTCGGCCTTGGGGCCCTGATGATCGGGTTGGTTGGGATAGGGGTGAGCACTCCTGCGCGCGCAGCGGAACCCGGCCCGGCGGATCGGAGTCAGGCGGCGCAGGTGCAGGCGGTGCAAAACTACGCTCAGGCGGTAGCCGGCCGGGATGCGGTGGGGGTGGCCCGGAACGACGTGGTTTGTCTGATCAGGATGATGGAAGCCGGAGCCACGGGGGAAGGGCAGTTTTTGCCTGAGTCGGACCCGGTGTATTCCTGGTGTTGGGACCGGCTGGCTCAGGCGCACGCGGAGGTGGTCCAGAGCCGCGACTTGGCACTGGATGAGTTATGGCCGGGTGTGGGGAAGCTGGTGAATTTCCGGGATTTCAAGCGGTTCGAGATCGCGGAAACCCGGGCGTATCAGCGCGCCCCTTCTTTTTTCGTGATGCCCGAGATCGGCGACATGTCCGAGGTTCCCGGGTTCACGCTGGAGGCGCTCGAAACGGTGCCGCTCCCCCATGCGTCCTTTCAGGTTCCGGGTTCCGACCGGATGGTGGCCGTGCCGACCACCCTGGTTCGGGTGCGCGTTGCCTATCCGGATCCGATGACGGCCCCGGCGGCGAATGGCCCGGGTCAACAGGATTGGGTGGTCCCGTATAAGAAACCCGTTCATCCGGTCAAAGCCGTGACCGTGAAATGGGTCGTGCTGTCCGGCCTGTTGCAGCATGGCTTTCCCGTGGACGTCGCCGTCCTGAATATTCCGTTGATGTCTTCCATGGGCACGCCGATTCCGTTCGTCGTGGATCCCGGCGGGTTTGAACAGCATTCCACGGAGTATTGGAGCCCCAAGGAAGCGCAAGCGGCCGTGACGGCCGGGCTGGCGCGGGTGAAGACCTTGCCGACTCGCCGGGAACGGATTTCCATGCTCAACCGCGTTTTGGTGGTGAACCCCTTGCACGAGGAGGGGTTGAAAGCCATTTCCGCGGAACTGTACGAGGGCCTGTTGGATTTTGGCGCACGGACGCATCGTGTGCCGGTCGAGAGCGGGCCGCTGTACCAGGCGTTTAATGCGCTCTATTGGACGATCCAATCGCAAACCGACCGGATGGATATTTCCCTTGAGATGGAAATGGGCGGAAAATCCGAACCAACCCCGGCCGATTATCTGTACCGCCTGATTCCCGCCATGGAAACCCTGGTGGATCTGAATCCCGGCGATTTTGAAACGCGCTTGAAATTGGCGATGGCCTATCAATGGACGAACGACCAGATCCCGTCCATCGTGACGCCCCGGGAATTGCTCTCGGAATTGTCCGAGGAGCAAGCCGACCTGCGCGCCAGGGTGTTGATGGTTCTGGCCTGGTCGCGGATCAGCAAGGTCGCGTGGAATCGTCATTTTGACGACCCGGATATCGTGCAGGGGTACAACGACGCCGAGGCGGCGTTTCAGTTGACCTCCGATCCCCTGGTCAAATTTTCCGCGGCCTACGCCAAGGCGTACAGTTTGGTCTTTCGCCCCAAACGCGACAATCAGGCGATGTTCAAACTCTTGGAGGAAGCGCGGCGCTGGTATCAACAGATTCCGGGAGCCACGACCCAATCCTGGGTTTTTCTCCTGCAGAACGATACCTTGAAAGGGTTGGTGGAAACGGATCCCACGTTTCAATCGTTGATGGCGGCGAATTCGTAACCGGGCGTCCGGGCGGGGCATTCGCCGTGCAACTCGATTTTCGGAAAAATCCGCAGGTCCTCGGCCCCCTGGTCGATGCCATGGGCGATGGCGTATTTACCGTGAATGCCCTGGGGCATATCGTGGCGTGGAGTACGGGCGCGGCGCGGATTACCGGCTATTCCAGCGATGAAGTAATCGGAAAAACCTGCCATATTCTCGAAGGGCCGAATTGCAAAGGGTTCAGCAAGCTCACCGAGTTTTTGGAGAACCCGACGCCCTATCCGTGGGGCATCTGCAATCAGGAATGCAAGGTCTGGTCGAAGGACGGCAAAGAACTCTATCTCTATGGAAACGTGTCCGTCCTGCGGGATGAACGCGGCGCGGTCGTCGGAGCCGTGGGGACGTTCACGGATCTCACCTCTTTTATTGTCGCCAAAGAGAAAATTCGGGTTTTGGAGGAACAGGCCCGGTCCAGGGAATCGTTTCAGCAAATGGTCGGGCGCAGCGCCGCGATGCAGGAGGTCTTTCGGCGCGTACGATTGGCGGCGCAAGCCGATGTGCCTGTCCTGCTGACCGGGGAGTCGGGCACGGGGAAGGAATTGGCCGCCCGGGCCATTCACGCCCTCAGTGCCAGAAAGGACAAGCCGTTTTTTGCCATCAATTGTTCAGCCATTCCGGAACCGCTGGTCGAGAGTGAATTGTTCGGTCACGTGAAGGGCGCCTTTACGGGTGCCATCCGCGACAAGGCCGGCGTGTTTCAGGCGGCTGAGGGCGGCACCCTGTTTCTGGATGAGATCGGCGACACGAGCCCGTTACTCCAACTCAAACTGCTCCGCGTCTTGCAGGAAGGCGAGATCCGGCGCGTTGGCGACGAAAAAAGCACCAAAGTCGACGTGCGACTCGTCACGGCGACGAACAAGGATTTAAGGCACTTGTTGACCACGGGGGCGGTGCGGGAGGACTTTTTTTATCGTATCCGGGTCTTTGAAATTACCCTCCCGGCCCTCAGGGAACGGCGCGAAGACGTCCCCTTGCTGGTCAGTCACTTTCTTGCCGAAGGGTCCACAGGGTATCGCCGTCCCATCAACGGGATTTCGCAGGACGGCATGCAACAGATGTTGAAGTACTCATGGCCGGGCAACGTGCGGGAATTACGAAATGCCATTGAACATGCGTTTATCACGGCGGAAGGTGACTGTTTGACCGTACTCGACCTCCCTCCGGAGATTCGCGCGGCGGCCTCGCCTGCCCGGACGACGTCAATCACGGATCCCCTCACTGCGGCGCAGCAAGTGGAACGGGACCGGATCCTCCAGGCCCTTCGGGAAACCCGGGGCAATAAAACCAAGGCTGCCCGGTTATTAGGATACAGCCGGGTGACCCTCTGGAAAAAAATGCAGAAATTCCACGTTTCCGAAACAGACTCCCCGAAACAGCCTTCCACAATCGTTAACTCGTTAACTTAGCAAATTAACTGCTCCGCGTTAACCGCTCCGTTCGACGTGTCGTTTTTTCATGGCAGCCTGATCGCAACGTTTTGAAACATTGCGATAATGTTGCGGTCTGCATCCAATTGAAACCTGGCATCACTCTTGCTTATTAAGAAGCAAGGCCCAATGAACGTGGGCGCTGTCCCCAAAGGCATGAATGTGTGGTACAGTTGGGACCCGGCGTCTGCGTCGGAGGGTGACATGGTTCTTTCCCGCTTTGCAGAAAAGGACGTTTTATTCATTAACCACAAGGAGGTGGGTCATGTTCCGTTCGATTCGCTCGATGAGTTTCATCGTACTGCTTAGTGCAGGCTGTATCGGATTGGCGATCACCCCGGCTATGAGCGACACCGGCGGCCCGGCGGATGGCTTCGGCCTGCACGTGCAGGCCCCGCACATGATGGCTGACGGACAGATCGGCGGTCCGTTCCATCACTATTGCAAAGGCATCTCCGATCAGATCATCCAATGCCTGCTCTTTCCGTCCACTGATCCCAAGGCGCCGTTGATCGGGGTCGAATACTTTGTGGCCAAGGACTTGGCCCGGAAGGAAGTTCCGCTCATCAAATGGAACAGAAACTTCCATGATCACGAGGTGGAAATTGCCACCGGTCGCGTGCTCATTCTGGACATTGAGGATAAAAACAAGGTCGCGGAAATCGCCGCTGTCGCCGCGCAAACGGACGGTGTCATTTATCACCTCTGGCAACCGGGCCAGAAAGTGCCTGATGGAACGGTGACGATTCCGAATTCGGTTGGTCACAAATTCCGGACCGAGTAGTGGAGAGCCGGTGCGGGAACGTCTGACTTCCCGCACCGCTCCTTGCCCACCGCGATTTTTTCACGAAAAGGAGACGTGTGATGTCGTTGATGCGCAAACGAGGGGCGAGTTGTGTCTTCACCGTGGTTCTGCTGGGAGGCTCGGCGGTTTGGGGAGCCGACCCCGCGGTTCTCAAGCCTCGCGTGCCTCCGGACCGGATCGACGAAGCCAGAACGTGGCGGGATCCTGTTCCCAATACGCCCGAACGTCTCGAGCGAGGCAAGGCCATCTTTCATGGCAAAGGGTTTTGCGTGACGTGTCATGGACGGGACGGCAAGGGGATCGGAAAGATTCCGGGCCTGCGAGGAAAGCTTCCGAGGGATTTCACGGACAAGGCCTGGCAGGCCGCACGGACCGACGGCGAACTGTTCTGGATTTTACGGAACGGCAGCCCCGGCACGGATATGGCTTCGTTCATTCCGCTGGTGTTGACGGAAGAAGAAGCCTGGAACGTTCTCCTGTACGTGCGCGCCTTTGGCGGAAGGTAACCCGTTGGCCAGCATGATCGCAGAAGGAGTCGTCGATATGAAACAGCATGGAGCAAACATGATGAAAACAACAAGCTGGGTTGCGCTCATCGGAGCCTGCGTGATTCTGTTGGTCTCCCCACCGCTTTGGGCCGCCGATGAGGGACAGGCCGAAACCACGGTGCGAAACGTGTGCTCGACCTGCCACAAATTTCGAGGTGAGCCGGAGAGCCGGTTCAATTTGAAGGCCCCGGATTTAATGTGGGCCGGGAGCAAATACCGGCACAACTGGCTGGTCGGGTTTCTCTCCGGAAAAGAAAAACGGTTGTATGCCAAAAGTTACCGCTGGGATCGGGGGTGGGACCCGGATGCGCACGTGACCCTTCCCGAGGAGCAAGCCGAAGACATCGCGACGTACCTGGAAAACCGGTTCATTGACCCGCGCGTGCAAGTCGGCGCGTTTGACGTTGCAACGGTCACCAAAAAAGAAGCGGAGTTCGGCGCCGTCGCGTACAAGGAGCATGCCTGCATCGGCTGCCATACGATCAAGGAGAATGGGCAACTGGTCGGCGGACCGCAGAGTGTCGACCTGGCCGAGGCCGGCAGGCGTTACAATCCGGATTGGCTCTACCGGTTTGCGCTCAATCCGCAGGATTTCACGCCGCACAGCGGAGAATTTTTGGCGGATGCCACGGATTTCGGCGTGCGGGCGATTGTCGGGTATCTCATGACCTTGGGCGTTCCGGATTTCGCCTATGATGAACCATGGACCGGCCCGGAGTTTGCGCAGGCCAGCGTGGAACGCGGAAAACTGGTGTACAGGGAGTACTGTTCACAATGTCACGGCGCCACGGGAGAAGGGGATGGGCCGGCTGCGTCGGGCTTGAGTCCCAAACCCGCAGTGCATGCGAAGATGGCTTTTGACAAGCTGCCGGTGGAATACCTCTACAACGTGATCTATCACGGCGGGCGAAGCGTGGGAAAGTCGCCTGCCATGCCCTATTGGAACCTGACGATCGGCCAACAGGGGGTGGCGGACGTCATGGCGTATCTGAAGGCCACGTTCAAGGGCGTGCCGGGGTCCACGGCTGCCGCAATGGAAAGCGGTCCCTCAGGCGTCTGTCCGCAGCCGCGCCAGACCAAACGCGCTGCGGGAAAGTTCAGGAAGATGACGAATCCCTTGCCGGCGAATGCGGACAACGTGCAGGCCGGCAAAACGTTGTTCCAGCAAACGGCGCAACCGTTGGCGTGCTTCAATTGTCATGGGACCAAAGGTGACGGTCAGGGACCAATGGGAGCTGCCCTGAATCCACCCCCGCGGAATTTTACGTGTGGGGAAACCATGCGGGATATTTCCGACGGGCAGATGTTCTGGATCATTAAAAACGGCTCCAAGGGGACCGGCATGATGGCCTTTCCCACCATGCCCGATAACCAGATCTGGCAATTGATCCATTACATCAGAACGTTGGTGAAATAGAAAGGATGGTGAGACGATTCTCATTGATCGACCATGATCGGAACGGTGGCCCGGGTTGTGATTGACGCATACCGTGCGAGCCTGTTAGCTTAACGTCCTCACCTCCTGGGCTGCCGCTGCACGGCAGTGCCATCCTCACAACATTCGGATACGCATGTCGCGCATCATCATGAACCCATAACAGAGGAGCATCAAACATGAACGGCAAAACACACACATCTGTTTCTCCGGTGGAAGGCATGAGGAAGTCGTGGCGATCAATGGCTCTCTTCATTGGAATCCTTGGCGTCTATGGATTGACCTTGTTGGCCGTCCCATCGGTCGCTCGTGCCGACGCTGCGCAGAATGACGTCAACGAAGCCTTTGCGCCGGTGTTGAAATTGGAAGGAAAAGCCCGCAAGGAAATTAACGCGATTGCGAACATGATTGCTCCCGGGTCGAAAATGGTCCCCATTGATGCCACCAAGGCGAGTGGCGAAATGTGCATGCTGGAGACGGTGACCAAACACAATATGATCCATTTTTCGCAAACCCCCGAGCAAACCCAAGAGGACGTTGTGTATTACATCAATCCTGCCACGTTTATCGAAAACGGCTTGGATGTCACGAAACTTCCTCGGCATCCCGGTGAATTGGGAAAGATGAAGCCGCTTCAATGGTATTACTATGATGGGACCTATGTGGAACCCCATCAGGGCAGCCAACTGAATAAGGCATTCGTCATTATGAGCGTGGACGTAAAATAGCTCAGGCGGATCAATTCCCGAATCACCACTCCCCGCCGGTTCGCCGGCGGGACGGCGTCCTTCGGCTTCGCCCGGGACTGGCATGGAGATCTGCCCCTGCTACAGAGTTGACAAACGGGGAAAATTTCGAGTGAAGTAACCGGATTGATCGTATTCCGGGTTATTGGCGCGTCAACCCGAAGTCTCCGGGCATCTCAACCATGATGCAATATTCAGCCGTCACCGTGCCGATGAGAGCGTCCCGCGGGTCCTGTGACCGGAGACGGGCGGGGACCGTCGCGCTGAGCGTTCTCCTGGCCTGCATGACGGCAGGCTGCGCGACCGGTCCCGTCAATCCAACGAGACAATTTCAGAGTGAATTCCCCAAACCGGAGGACGTCCGGTTTGATGCCCGTTCTGCGGAAGCGGCTGTTATAGACAGTCCCGAACCGGCTGCGGCCGCGGCCCCGTTCTCACTCGAAGATCGGATGGCCCGTGGTTCCCCTTCAAGTCTCCTTCGCTCCGACGTCAAACCGGACCGGGTTTTCAGCTTTCGCGCGCGGGACATGCCGTTGGTCGATGCGCTGCGGCTGTTCTCGCGTGCCCATACGCTCAATATTGTTGTGGAGCCGGAGGTCGAAGGCGTGGTGACGGTCGACTTTCAGGGGCTTGCTCTCGAAAAAGCCATGGCCGCTCTGTTGGAGACACAGGGATACTATTGGGAACAGGATGGAGAGCTGATCGTTGTGCGTCGGCTGCAAACGCGGATCTTCACGCTGGATTACATTCGCCTGGAACGCTCCGGTGAGGGACGCAATAAAGCGCAAGTCACGTCCGGGTCCGGGCGAAGCGGCGGGCAGGACGCGGGCGAAGTGGTGTTGAGCCAACAGGACCAGCTCAAGTTCTGGGAAGAAATTGAATCGCAGATCAGCGCGCTCCTCTCGCCTGAAGGGCGTTTCGTGGTGAATCGGTTGTCCGGCACCATTCAAATCACGGATGTGCGCCGGCGGGTCGAAGAAGTGGCGACGTTTCTGGCCAACGTGCGCAACTCACTCTATCGACAGGTTGAAATTCAAGCCAGGATTTACGAAATCGCGCTCCGGGACGATTACAGCCTGGGAGTGGATTGGCGCCGGATTGATTTGAGCACGCCCCAGGGCAGTTTCAGGCTGGCCAATATCATCACGGCGCCGGCCGGCGGCTTTGTCGCGCGCGCGGCGACCGCGGCTTTCAGTTTCAACGATGGTGATTTTGAGGGCGTGATCCAGGCCTTACGGGAGCAGGGTGACGTGCAGGTGGTGTCCCAACCGCGGATCCTGACCCTGAACAACCAACCGGCCCTGATCAAGGTCGGCACGGATCAATCCTTTTTCACCTCGACCACCACGCAGGGAACGGCGGGGGCCGGAAACATTATTACGGAACAGGTGCGGACTGTGACCTCGGGGCTCGTCCTGTCGGTGACTCCGCAGATTTCCCAGGACGGGTGGATCATGATGGACGTGTCGCCCATTATCACCCGGTTGACCGATACCGTGGAGTCAAGGAATGGGTCCACGGCCCCGGTGTTGGAGGTGAAACAGTCCGGGGGGCTGGTCCGCGTCCGTGACGGACAGTTGGTGATTATCGGCGGGCTTATCCAGGAGCAGCGGACAAGCGCCGAACGGAAGGTTCCGTTCCTGGGCGATCTGCCCCTGCTGGGTTCGTTCTTCAGCGGCACCTACCAGACCGAGAGAAACACCGAACTCGTCATCTTTCTCATGCCTCGTCTTCTGCGGGTGACGTGATGGACAGGCCCGATCTGGACGTCTGTTACGAACAACTGGGCTTCACCGAAGCCCCGTTTCAGATGACGCCGGATACCGGGTATTTTTTCCGCTCGCCGCAGCACCTGCACGCCCTGGAGCATTTGCAGTTCGGGATCGCCAGCGGTGAGTTGACGATGTTGACCGGTGAAGTCGGGGTCGGGAAAACGCTGGTGTGCCGGTATCTGTTGCGGCATCCTCCGGCAGGCGTGCGCTTTGCCTACCTCCTGAACCCCGATCAATCGTACGCGGACCTCCTGAGTTCCATTTGCCGGGACCTCACCGGACGGATGCCCGACGATCGCGGTATCGGAGGGCTGCAACGGACGGTGTCCGACGTGTTGCTGCGCTTGGCCGGGCAGGGTGAGCGGGTGGCCGTCCTGGTCGATGAGGCGCACCGGTTGAACGGAAAAGTGTTGGAAGGCCTCAGGCTGTTGTCGAACCTCGACACCGAAAAAGAAAAACTCATGTGCCTGTTGTTTGTCGGGCAGCCCGAACTTGAGCGAACGCTGTCCCATCCCGCGCTTCGGCCCCTGGCGCAACGCATCAGCATTCGATTCAGATTGAAGCCATTCGATTGTCGGGAAACCATGGAGTACATCCGGCATCGTCTGCGGGTCGCGGGCCCGAGGACCCGGTTCCAATTTCCTCCCGGCGTCCTGATGCTCACGCACTACCTGAGCGGGGGAGTCCCTCGCCGGATCAACCAGCTTTGCCATCGTTCCCTGCTTGCGGCCTATGCCAGCCGCCGCTTCGAGGTCAGCTTCCGCATGGTGTTGCGCGCGAAACAGGAAATCACCGGTCTGACCTGAGACAACGGGACACGCCCCCGACACGAGAACAACGATGGGAACAACGAGGCCGGCGCCGGAGACGGACCATGAGTATTATCACGGATGCGCTGAACCGGTTGCAGGCTGAACGGGCGCGGCGCGCCGGGAAGCCCCTGGATTCGGCAACGCGGGATCGCGCAGAAACCGGCGATGTTCGTGATCCGGAGCTTTCCGTTCCGCCGCCTCCGGCCCGGACGGTTCGGAATCGTCTGCCGTTGCTTCTCGTCGTGCTGGGGGGCGTCGGGATTGCGGGCTACTTGTGGGGCCTGCCCCTGATTGCGGCGCCTGATAGGGCGACGACGGAGCCGGCAACGGTGAAGGCGTTGCATTCCGCGCAAGCTGTTCCGCCTCGGAGTGTTGAGGCAATGCCCGAACAGGAGGAAGCGTCAGTCGCGGCGAAGGCGGCGGCGACGAACGAAGATCTCCGGCCGAGGGACGCCGTGTCAGCGTCCGGCCCGCGGGCAACGACGAATCCGGTGGCCAACGGTGTCCCGGCCCGGAAGCCGCGTTCCTTTCCCGGGGTTCGCTCCGCGGCGAATCCGCCACCGGCGCGCCACGCCGATTCGGCCTCTTCCCGTCAACGGAACAACCGGTCTCCCTCGCTTCCTGGGCATGCCGCATCTCTTCAAGTCAAATTGACCCGTGCCCACCACTTCATTCAGAAACGGCGATACGCGCAGGCCGTGGCCGTGTTGCAACCCCTGTTCGTTGAACCGCCCGAACGCTGGGAACCCTGGTTTTGGTTGGGCACGGCGCAATTGGGGTTGGGGCAATGGGAGAAGGCCCGGGCCTCGTTGGTGGAAGGGCTTGCTCGTGACGCCACGGTGCCGCAGCTCTGGGTGCAACGTGCGCTGGTCAGTCAACAGCAGGGCCGTTTCGGAGAAGCATTGGATGCGCTCCGGCAAGCGGAGTTGTTGGCCCCGAAGCTTCCCGAGGTGCACCTGAACCTGGCGTATGCTCTGGACGTGGAGGGAAACCGGCCGGTGGCGGTCAAGCATTACCGGACGTTTCTGACCCTGACCGAAGGCCAAAAAGCCTACCACGCCACCAGAAAGAAAGTGCTGGATCGTATCAGTCGATTAGGCAAAACCTGAGTCGTGTTCGCGCCGCCGCCGGTTTGCGGACAGCGCCTAGCCGTCCCGAAGCGTGTTTCGGATGGCCTGCCACAGGCGAGCCAGCCTTCCTTGAGGCTCAGGGTCGTGGTGTTCTTCCCACAGTTCCTGGTTCCCCAAGTACGTCTCCCCTCGAAATTGGAGGCGGCTGCGAAGTTGCGTGTACCCCCGGGCCTGAAGTTGGTGGATGAGTCCGCCCAGGGCGGCTGATTCGGTGCCGTGCGGTTCGGTTTCCACAAGGAACCGTTCGTACCGGAAGACGGCCTGAAACGTGCCGTTCAGGACCTTCATGTCGGCCTGTCGATTGAACCCCCGTCCCAATTCATCGAGCCCGGCGATCTGATAGGTATTGGTCTGGGAGTCCATGTGAGCGACCGGGGTGGGGTGACCAGTCGAGCGTGTGTGCCGGACCAGCCTCAGGCTATTCCAACTCATCGGCAATCTTTTTCAAGCGCCGGTCCAGCGCAAACCGGGTCAGGCCCAGTTTTTGGGCGGCCAAACTCTTATTCTGCCCGCAAAGTTTCATCACTTCTTCAATGATCGCGGATTCGGTCTCCGCGAGGGTCTGTTGTCCCAGGATCATCTCCAACCGGAGAACCGGTTCCTCGGTTTGCGTTGCGGATGAAACGACTTTGGGAAGCTCTTCACGGAGTTCCCGTGGCAAGTCCGCCGGCATCAACGTTTTTCCATGACAAAAAATCATGGCTCTTTCGATGATGTTTTCCAACTCGCGGATGTTCCCCGGATACGCGTAGCGCTCGAGCAGCGATCTGGCCTCCGGGTCGATCTCATCCGTGTCTTTATTAAGATCCCGGCTCTGGCAAACCAGACAGCGAAGGCTCAGGGGATAAATGTCTTCAACGCGTTGTCGCAGGGGAGGGAGTTCCAACGACACGACGTTGAGCCGAAAAAACAAATCCTCCCGAAAGGTTCCCTGGGTCACTTCCTTTTTCAAATCCCGGTTCGTCGCGGCAATCAGTCTGAAATCCACGGTAATGTCTTCCTGGCCGCCCAGGCGCTTGAACGAGCGTTCCTGAAGGACGCGAAGCAGCTTGGCTTGCATGGAAGGATTCAGATCGCCGATTTCATCCAGGAACAGCGTGCCGCCTTCGGCCTGTTCGCAGAGTCCCGGTTTTCGCTGGGCGGCGCCGGTAAAGGCTCCGCGTTCGTATCCGAACAATTCGCTTTCAAAGAGATCCTGGGGAATGGCCGTGCAGTTGACCCCGACAAAAGGCGCATCCCGTCGCGGGCCATTGTGATGCAGGACGCGGGCGATGAATTCCTTGCCCGTTCCGGTTTCCCCCTGGAGCAGAACGGTGGTCTTGGCGTTCTGGTTCAATTCCCGGATCTGGGCCACCAGGTCCCGCATCACGGGGCTGTCGGCAATCAGTTCCTTGAGCGCGTATCGACCGGCGCTGCTTTGGGTTTCAAAACTGACCCGGCGACGCAGGGTCAGATAGTCGAGCGCTCGTTCGACAACCGGACCAACGCCGGACAGATCGACGCTTTTGATCAAAAAGTCATACGCGCCCAATCGCATGGCTTCGACGGCGTCTTCAATGGTCCCGTAGGCCGTCAGAAGGATGACGAGCGTTTGCGGGGCTTTGGGCCGGATATGCTTGAGGGTTTCGATGCCGGTCATGCCCGACATTTTCAGGTCGAGCAGAATGATGTCGGGAGTATCGTGGTCCAACCCTTCGAGCAGAGCTTCTCCCGAGTCGAAGCTTCGCACGTCGTGTTGGCCGCGAGTCAACCGGCGGGTGATCGACGAGCGAACGACTTCATCGTCATCCGTGACGAAAATGGACGCGCGCATGTCAGGCCAGCATTGCGGGTTGTGGTTGAAGGGTTAACGGCAGCCAGATGGAGATGCCGGTGCCGACTCCCACCTGGGAATCGGCCCGGATGTTGCCTCCATGCGCTTCAATAATATTCCGGCAGATGGCCAGTCCCAATCCGGTGCCCCGTCGTTTTCCCATCGTGAAAAAGGGATCGAAAATTTTGGGGAGATCCTCGGGACTGATGCCTTTCCCATTGTCCTGAATGACGGTGAGCAGTCCCCTGTGCCCGTCCCGGAATTCCTCCTGCGCGTGCACCCGGATGTCGCCGTGGTCCCCCAGGGCCTCGACGGAATTGTGAATCGCGTTGAGGACCACTTGCTTGATCTGATCACGATCGGCTTCAAGCGCGGGCAGGTCGGGGGGAAAGGAGACGGTCACGTTGAAGAGTTTCCGGCCGGCGGCGTGACGGACGAGGTCCAGGGTTTCCTCGACCAGCGCGGCCATCTCGAACGACCCGGGAACGATATCGCGCGGTCTGGCGTATTCGACAATCTGCGTCACGATCCGGTCCAGCCGGCGCGTCTCCTTCAGGATGGTTTGCAGGTCCCGTCGTTTGTCGTCGTCGGGGGAAAAGTCTTCCATGAGCAGCGACGTCGTGGAGCCGATGCCCACCAGGGGATTGCGAATTTCATGCGCAATGCCCGCGGCCACCTGCCCCAGGGTGGCGAGACGTTCCGCCCGGCTGAGTTTTTCTTTCATCTGTTCAAAAGCCGTGATGTCAACGTTGAAGCCCTGATACAGCGAACGGCCGCCTTGCCCGTCCTGAATGGGGACCGCCCGGCTCAGGACCTTCCGGGTGGTTCCATCAGGGTGCACGAAACGAAAGACGTTTTCAAAGGGAATCTGCCGGGCCGTGGCCGTGGCGAACGCCTCGTGCACCTGGGCGTGGTCCGCGGGGTGGATCGTTTCCCAGATGCGTTCCGGGTCCAGGGATTTGTCCGGATCGTGCCCGGCCAGTTGCCAATTCTCGCGATTGCAAAAAATAATGCGCCCGTCGCTGGCCGTATAAATACCGAACGGGGCGTGGTCCACAATGCCGCGATATTTGGATTCGGAATGCGACAGGTCGCGGTTCAGGTTGCGCAACGCGGCTTCCGACGTTTGGATCCGGCTGATGAAGTCCCGAATCTGTTGCCCCATCTCGTGCATGACCCTGGTCAGATCGCCGATTTCATCGCCCCGGTCCAGGACCCGGACATCAGGGACCGTCCCGTCCGGCCGGTTCTCAACGGATTTGGCCAGGGTGACCAGGGGGCCGGCAATCGACTGCGCCAACAGGCGGAGCACGAGCATCATGGGGATGAGCGCCAACGAGCCGCCTCCCACAATCACGCTCAGCAGAAAGCCCCGGTCGCGCGACGTGCGTTCCAGGGTCTGCCGCAGGACCTCGCCTTCCCGCTTGTCGAAACGGGCAATTTCCTCCCGAATGCTCAACATCAACCGCCGTCCCGCGCCGGATTCGATGTACTGAAGGGCTTGCTCCGGATGGCCCAGCCTGGCTTGTTCAATCAGCCGGTCCTTCTCTTCCATCAACGTTTGAACCAGCGCTTGCGCTTTCAGGATTTCAGCGTGTTGTTCCCGGTCATGTTCGACCATCTGGGCAAGGGTCCGTCCGACTTCCAGGACGCGTTGTTTGGCGGCAAGATAGGGGTTCAAAAATTTCGGCTGAAGGGTCAGGACGAATCCCCGGAAGCCCGTCTCCAAATCGACAATCAGGCGCAAGTAGTCGGCGGCGGTGGTTTGAACGTGGTACACTTGGTTGAGCCGGTCTTCATCCCGGGAAAAGGTTTGCACGCTGTTGAAGGTGACGATGCTGAGGATGGCGAGAATGAGAATGGGAATAACGGAGACGAGGAAGAGTTTTTTCCCAATCGGCAGATTGTTGAATCGTCGAAAAATGCGCATCGCGAAGCTCTGATCGTATCTTAGGGGTGACGCGCGGGGGTGTCAAACCGCAACGGAAGCCCGCGTCACGGTCGACGCGCGGCGGAGGCGGGGCAGAGGTGACAGCCCTCTGGTGAGTCGGGCCCGGTTCAGGTATGATACTCCCTCGACGTTGTCGCATTCGGCGCAAAGCCGGGGAAACGGGAAAGGCGCATCGAAAACATGAAGGGACGAATCGTCTCGTTGTGTGTGGTTCTCTTTGTGGTGGGACTTGTGGTGGGATGGACCGTGAGCACGCCACGGCTGCCCGTTCAGGGGATTCCCGCCCGAACCGTGGCGGATTACCTCCATGGGGTGATCGAGGCCGACCGGACGTTCTATACGCAGCACGTCGTCGAGCGGATGGAAGCCATGCTGATCGTGAATGCGTCGGAAGACTGGATCAATGACAAAACCCTGCCGCTGCCCGCCCAGTTTCTGCGGGAATCGTCTCGCAGCCTGCGGTTGCGGGATGCACCGTTTCGCTACCGGTTGGTCAGCCTCTGGCCGCTGAATCCCCAAAACGCGCCCGCGTCCGACCCCGAACGGCAAATGCTGGAACAGGTCGTTGAATTCGGCGAGGTCATGGAGGGAACCGTGACCCTGAATGCCAAGCGTTACTTTCAGGCGATCTATCCGGACCGGGCCGTGAGCCGGGCCTGCGTGTCCTGTCACAATGCGCACGTCGAATCTCCGAAACGCGATTTCAAACTCAATGACGTGATGGGTGGCCTGGTCGTCGAAGTGCCCCTGGACGGTTAAACGTCTGTCACCGCACGGCAACGTCTTTGAGCCGAACATCGCGAGAAATCTTCTTGCTGTCATCCCCGACATCAAGATCCCGGATCCCCGATCAACGCCTGTCCTCGACGACTGTAATCGGGGAAATGACTGACTATTTCCAGGAATGACGGAATGATTATTGATGAGGGCCTCCGGTCTTTGCTACGGTCCCCATCAATCTCTGCGGTAAATGGATCATGATGAAGACCCGTTCACTATTCATAGTGTCCTTCAGCGCCGTGGCGCTGTGGCTCGGCGTTCCCGATTCCGGCTGGGGGTCGGAGGGTTCGGTCACTCACATTGACATGACCGGTTCGGCCGTCGGGTATTTCGCGCTGGGCATCTTCATTCTGGCCTATGCGCTGGTCATGGCCGAGGAGTTTACACACCTCAGGAAATCCAAGCCCGTCATCCTGGCCGCGGGCCTCATCTGGGCGTTGGTGGCGTGGTCGTATCCCGGCGACGACCCGCATGCCGTTGAGCAGGCGCTGCGTCACAATATCCTGGAATATGGGGAATTGATGTTATTTCTGCTGGTCGCCATGACGTACATCAACGCCATGGAAGAGCGGCTGGTTTTCGAAAGCCTGCGGTCGTGGTTGGTGCGCAAGGGATTTACCTATCGCCAACTGTTCTGGCTCACGGGCATCCTGGCATTCTTTATTTCGCCGCTGGCGGACAACCTGACCACGGCCCTGTTGATGTGCGCCGTGGTCCTGGCGGTCGGCGCGGATAGTCCCCGGTTCGTCAGTGTGGCCTGTATCAATATTGTGGTCGCGGCCAACGCGGGCGGGGCGTTCAGCCCCTTCGGCGACATCACGACGTTGATGGTCTGGCAAAAAGGGATCGTGGATTTCTTCACGTTTTTTCTCCTGTTCGTGCCCTCGGTGGTGAATTTTGTCGTGCCGGCGGCGTTCATGCATGTTGCCATTCCCCGGGTGTCTCCGCCGCCGTCCGACGAAATCATACGCATGAAGCGGGGCGCCCACGTGATCATGCTCCTGTTCTTTTTCACGATCTGTACCGCCGTGAGTTTTCACAACTTCCTGCACCTCCCGCCCATGGTGGGCATGATGACCGGCCTGGCCTACCTGCAATTTTTCGGGTATTACCTGAATAAGACGCATGCTCGCTACGAGGCGCCGGGAACGTGGAGTGAGAAGAAAGCGCAGGAACGCATTGGCGACGTGGTTCCGTTCGAAATCTTTCAACACGTGGCCCGGGCGGAATGGGATACGCTGCTGTTTTTCTACGGGGTCGTCCTGTGCGTGGGAGGGTTGGGCTTTCTCGGCTACCTCGCGGTGGTGGCGCAGGTGATGTACATTGAATGGGGCCCCACGTTCGCAAATACGATGGTCGGCATCCTGTCCGCCATCGTGGACAACATTCCGGTGATGTTTGCCGTGCTGACGATGAATCCCGACATGTCGCAGGGACAGTGGCTGTTGGTGACCTTAACGGCCGGGGTCGGAGGGAGCCTGCTGTCCATCGGATCGGCCGCCGGCGTGGCGTTGATGGGGCAGGCGCGCGGCCAATATACGTTCTTCAGCCATCTCAGATGGGCCCCGGTGATTGGGCTGGGGTATGCGGCGAGCATCCTGGTCCATCTCTGGATCAACTCGAGTCGATTTTGAGGCGCCGCCCGCGGGCCGGCTGAGAGAAACCCCATGTGGCAACCGGTTTTTTTGTCCGGTAACCCGATACACGAGGTGAGAGCATGAACGCTGAGAAAGCCGACGTCCCGCAAGGCACGCTTGCCGGGTTACGGCAAAACTGGAAGGCCGACCTGCTGTCAGGGTTCCTGGTGTTTCTGATCGCGCTGCCGTTGTGCCTCGGCATCGCTCTGGCCTGCGGGTATCCTGCCATTGCCGGCATCTTTACCGCCATTATCGGCGGCATCCTGGCTACGTTGTTCAGTAATTCGGAACTCACGATCAAAGGCCCGGCAGCCGGGCTCATCGTCATTGCCATCGGCTGCGTGACGGAATTCGGGTTTACCGGCGGCCAAGACCCCGCCGCGGATTTTCAGGCCTACCGGCTGGCGCTCGGCGTCGGGGTGGCGGCCGGTGTCATTCAGATTTTCTTCGGGGTCTTTCGCGCCGGCATCCTTGGAGAGTTTTTCCCGACCACGGCGATCCATGGGTTATTGGCGTCCATCGGCGTCATCATCATTGCCAAGCAGTTTCCGGTGGTGATGGGGCTCAGCCCCGCAGGGGCGCCCTTGGAACTTCTGGCCAACATTCCGACGTTTGTCATGGAGATGAATCCCAAAATCGGCCTGATCGGGATCGTGAGTCTCCTCATCATGTTCGGGTATCAGTTCATCAGAAATCCCGCATTGAAAGTCATTCCCGCCCCGATGATCGTGTTGGTCGTCGCGGTGCCGATGGGTCTGTATTTGAACATCGGTCAGGAGGGAACCTATACCTTTAACGATCAGACCTATGCGCTGGGAGCGAAGTTTCTGGTGGACGTGCCGGCGAATATGTTCAGCGCGCTTACGTTCCCGGATTTCTCGGGACTCACGACGTTCATCGGCATCAAGTACGTGATCATGTTTGCCCTGATCGGGAGCCTGGAATCGCTGCTCAGCGCGAAGGCCGTCGATCAGATCGACCCATGGCAACGCAAGACGGACATGGACCGGGACATGCTGGCCGTCGGGGTCGGTAATACCGTCGCGGCCTTTGTGGGCGGGCTCCCGATGATTTCGGAAATCGTGCGGAGCAAAGCCAACATCGACAACGGGGCCAGGACGCGATTCGCCAACATGTTTCACGGCTCGTTTCTGCTGGTGTGCGTCGCCTTGATCCCGGGGATCATCAACCAGATCCCCCTGGCGGCTTTGGGCGCGTTGCTGGTCTTTACCGGGTTCCGGTTGGCGTCCCCGCACGAGTTTGTCCATATGTATCATTTGGGAAAAGACCAGTTCATCGTGTTCGTGTCCACGGTCGTTGGCGTGCTGGCCACTGACCTTCTGATGGGCATTGGCATCGGCATTGCGGTCAAGATTGTCATCCATCTCTTCAACGGCGCTCCGATTCCCTCGTTTTTCAAATTGAACGCCGAGATCACGCAGGAAGACGACACGTCGGCGATCATTGTCGTGCGGGAATCCGCGATCTTCAGTACCTGGATTCCGCTGCGTCGCCACCTGAATCGATTCCTCCAGGAAGGCAAAACCGTCACCCTGAACCTGGCGGAGACGCGACTCGTGGATCACACCGTGATGTCGAAACTCTACGAATGGGTCGGGGAATTTGAAGAAAAGGACTGTGAATTGTTTATCAAGGGCTTGGCCCACCATCGTCCGATGTCCGACTCCGTCGTCGCAGCGCACGTCAAACGCAAGCAGTAGCGACAAGCTGTATCTCTCCAACGGTTTTTCGTGCGATTTCGCTCACCCGAGCACGTGCGTTTTTGCCTGTCGCCTCTCCATAGCCCGTCGGTCAGGCATTTCCCCATCCATAACCGATTGTTTTTCGAAGGGTTTCTCAGGACACATCTGCCGTACAATCTGGCACACCCTTTGCTTTACTATAAGATAGTTCTCGTTCAAACCTTGGAGGAACGATCATGAGTGAATTTTCCATCCTGTACAGAAGTCTTCATTGTGAACGGAAACAACCGCAAAAAATCGAAAAAGCCGATGCTTCCTCCCAAGTGAAGCCCGAGGCTCAATCCGGATCGGCTGTCAATCTGTTCCGGGCGTTGGTGGCCAAGATTTTTTAAGCGGGTCGTTGCTCCTTCCATGCTGTCGTCCCCGATCCCCGATCAAGTCGGGGACAGGTTCTGATCGGGGCTCCGGGTCCCGGACCTTCCTTTTCCTGTCATCCTTGCCATCTTTAATCGAGAATCCAATTTAAGCGTCTCCCTCTCCGGCGGTTGCGGATGTCCCGCAAAAAGAGCGAGGGAGACCGGGACGTGGTCCCGATCTCCCTCCCGTACCCGCACCGAACGTTCTTCCATGACGCCGGGTGGGCTTCTATGAGCGGCTCGCTTACGGGCCTGTTTTCAGCAACGCAATTTGTTGTTCATGCCAGACAATGCGATCCTGAATGCCCTGCAACTCCTGGCGCCACGTTCCGAGCACGCGTTCCCAACTGGCTTGACGAAAGCCTTTGGGGTCCCGGTAGGAGTTCTTGACCAGGTCCAACCGGTGTTCCAAGCGTTGGATTTGTTGTGCAAGCTCCGTCGCTTTGTCCTGGTGTTGCTCAATGGCGGCTTCGTGAGAAGCAACGGAGGGCGCCGGAACGTTGCCGGCGAAGGGTTTGCCGTCAACGTGGCCTTTTGCCGCAAATCCGGTGAGCGTGAGGCCCGCGCACAGCACGAACGTTGTCATGACAAAAGTGAAGGTTTTCATGATGTCCTCCTTTCTTTTTTTTCTGTTCATCTACTCTACTTTTATTAATAACCACAATCGCTCATTGATCAAATAAATAATTTGTGGGATATTCATCTATATTTTAGATGTATCTGGATGTATCTGTGAGGACTGACGATCAGCCGTCTGCGGGGATCGGCGGCAGTACCCGTTGGGGTTCAGGGAGGATGTGTCCTACCGGGAGGGAAAAGCGCGGAGAGCCTGAAAGACTCCGGGTCTTTCACTGATGACGACGTGACTTGTCAGCCCGGTCAGGCCCCCGCGAAACGCGCTCGGGGGAAGCGTGCGGTTCCGGGATCACCCCGTATTGTGAACGGACGCGAACCGCATGGCCTCATTGGCCCTACGGCTGGCATGGCTGAAGTCGCCCGGGAATGCTTGCCCAGGTTCAGGATTCAAAATGATCTTTTCTCAGAACCCCGACGTCCAATACGAACAGACTTCCGGAATGGCGTTCGAGGAACGGTCTGAGTCCTGAAAGGATGGGTTCGACCTTGTCTTCGGGAACGACCGTCAGCACCATTTGCAGGCTGCTTTCATCATTGAACATGAGGTGCCCTTCATGGAAGCCGCTGTGCCCTTTACCCGACAGACTGCTGAAGATGGTGTAGCCGCTGGCTTTTATCCGATCGAGCACTTCCGTCACGAAGCTCAGGTGCTGGCCGTTAATGATGATCTTGATTTCTTTCATCGGGTGAAGCCTAATGGTACTCATGGTCTTCTAATCCTCCTCAACCTGATGGATTACTGAATGCGTTGCCATTTCTTTAAAGAAGGCTGGTGAAAAAATTCCATTGTTTCGGGATCCAGCGCCACAAGATTGATCCATTGATTGCCGACGAGGTGTTTTAACACGTCATGGCGGGCAATAATCGCGCTGATTCTATCCATGGGAGCTTCAATAATCACAAAGAGCCGCATGGGTTCGTGATAGGGCGTTTCAACGTCCAGCACCGTTTGAACGGGCAACCCGATGCAAAGGTCGCTCTGGGACCCGTACATGACGCCGATGCGGCCGACCACGTTGTGATAGACCTTGCTTCCGCTGCCGTACACAACGGGGTCCACCGTGGAAAAATAATGTTCCATGTTGATCCAATTCGCGACGATCATGGGGGCGGTCATGATAATTTCCAGATATTTTCCCGTCGGATCCTGCCGGTGATCATAGGAGTGTAAAAATGTTCGGCCTTCAAGATTGAGGCCGTGCGTCAGGGCGCGCCGGCCGACGATAAAAGCCGTATGCCGCGACAATCCCCATTCCGGCCGGACCTGAGACCAATCCATGCTGCGCAGTTTCGTTCGCGCTGTCGCGTGATGCAGAGAATGCTCGCCGGTTTCCTCGGGGAAGCGACTGAGCCGTTCAAGGCTGTTGCGCCTCCCGGCTTCTTCCAGGTCATGAATCAGTCTGTCCAAATCTTTCCGGTGCGTCGAGGGAACGTCTTCCAGGTCAAACAGTTGAACGTGGTCCGTCGTGGTATCGTGTTGACCCGGGAGAAAATGCGTATCGGGAGGAATGACAATCCCCTTTTGGGCCAGTAATTGCCGGACTTCGCCTTTGTTGGCCATGGCGGCAAAGGCCCGGGCGTTGGAGACGCCGTGGTTTCCCCCGCAGGCTCCACAGTCCAGGGCCGACTCATAGGGATTGTTGTCCGAGGTGCTGGCATGACCACACGTGAGCACCAACCGGGAAAAGGTTTTGGTGAATCCGAGAATCCGAAGCGCCGTTTCGACAAAATGCGTTTGCTCCGTGGTCGTAAATCCGGTCTGGGTGATGCGGTGCATCCGGTTCGTGACGGCTCGTTTATGGACGCCGTATTCCAGCATGAGATGTTGCAGAAATTGCTCATGGTCTTCTTCAGTCCAATGCAACAGTTGATGAAGTTCCTGATCTTCAGGGCCGCCTGTCGAAACCTCATACAGCGCTTGCCTGCGAAGTCGTTCAACCTGGTCGTGGGCGACCGCGTTTCCCAGACGACCAAATCGTTCGATTAATATGCGATAAATGATGGCCCGGTGTTCGGAGGCGACCATTTCCTCGGCCTCCCGGTGGGTCAGCTTTTCGACTGTCAGGGTCGTTCCGATGGAAATGGCGAAGTGCTCTTTCATCCAGGACGTGACCCGTTGGTACCACAGCGGCGCCAACGTTTGACCGAATAACCTGAGCCCAAAAAACCATCCAATGGCTTCAACCATGACGTAAGGGGTGATGACGTTTTCTTTCAAATCATGCAGGAGGTTGTGCCCGGTTTTGGCGAGGTGTTGTCGTTGCAGAAATTTTTCCGCAGCCTTGGCCTGGTACGCGCGAGGCACTTCTTTGATGATGTGTTTCGGTTTGAGCAGGACCGGACACTGATCGGTTTCATGTTCGCTTCCGAACTCGCCGAAGCACAGGGGGACTCCAAAAAATCCCGCAAACCCGAGTGTTTCGTTTCCTCCCACTTCTTCAAAGTGCCTTCGAAATCCTTCCGAACGAACGTCGATGCAGAAAATGGCCTGCGTCAACGGACGTGATTCGGAAGGGTGTTCCGCCGACTCATCATTCTGGCGCAGTCGTTCAATATTCGGGGAGAAATGCCCGACAAAGCCGGTGACGAAACTGCGTTCAAGCGCTTTCAGCCAAAACGGACCGTGACGCGATTCCGGAAAACGTTCAACCCAATCGAGCAGGACGTCCAGGGTTTCCGAAGGACTTTCGATGAGATCCGTCACGGAGCAATCGAAACAACGGGCAAGGTGCGCAAGGATGCAGGCTTCGCGCTCCCTGGCCTGCCGGTGACGAACGGTTTGCCACGTGTGACTCGTGGCGTCATCCAGCCGGTCCAACGCATCAACAGGGAGGGGTTCCTGTATGAACAGAGAAAGATCAAGGTTTGCCACGACTTCCTCGGCCAGTCCGCCGCCGCGCCATTCCTTGTAGAGACCATAGCCGTTCGGATGATCGCGCAGGAAAGACAGGATCGCATCATGCGTGCCCGGGATGCCGAGCTTCGTTTCGCACGCGCGAGCGACCAGTTCTCGTTCATAAAAGAGGCGGATGGCCATGTAGTTGATCAAGTCGATGGGGAAGGCCCGTTGCCATCGGTGGTCCGATTGTTCAGATCGCCATTTGATAAATCCCGTCCACCCCGGCAATTGAGCCAGGTGCAAGGTGAAATAGTCGATCCACCGGTCCCGGGGAATGGCCAATGTCTCCAGGCTTTCACCAATGGCGTCTGCCGGGAGATCCGGAAGGTTCCGGATTTTGGACGCCCAACCCGGAATGCCGAACAACGGGCCGGATCGGTCCATTGGGGCGAGTATTTTCCACCCGCCGTAAAACGTTTTGTTGCGACTCGGCATCGACCATGGCGCATGGCCTTCGTCGAGAAAGCCGCCACACCATTTGACGAGTTCCATGTTGATTCGATCCTGGATGTCCGTGCCGAGCGTGGCATCACACCAGTGGGCCATGGTGTACTCCGACCCCAGCTCGTGTTGTTCACGGTCGGCGTGAAGGGTGAGTGAAAATCGCCGGTCCTGTGACCTGGGGAGGACTTGGAGTTTTTCACGCAGCCCGGTCACGTCGGTCTCGCTCAGCGAACGTTCCAAAAAGGCCGAGGCCACGTCAGGCTCGACGGTTCCGGTCCCATGGATGAAAATCGTCCGCAGGACGTCCAGATGCGTGATCGTTTGACTGCCAATGACGACGCTTTCCTCCTGGGCTTCGGGCGTTAAGACTTCACGAATGGCTTCCGGGGAGATGCGGCCCTGTTGAAAATAATTCCGGTATTCCCCGTTGGGCAGATAGCCGTTCCCGCCGATAAATTTTTTAGCCTCCTCGATGGCTTTTTCAAAGGGTAAATGTTCCAGCCCATGGAGGGGATTATGGTGGATGAACGTTTGCATGGGCCAGTAGTGGGAAATGGTCTCACTCGCCAGTTTGACAAGCGAACGCAATTCCATGCGCTGGACGACTTGCGGCGCAACCGATTGTTCGACGTCTGCCATGGGTGCTCTTCCTAATTGATCAATATACTAAAACTTGCGCCGAAAATGATCAGGGCCAGGGAACAGATTTCGGCAACCTTCAAATCGGTATAGGGGACGTCCGGTCGTGCTTTTCCAAAGAGCGTGTGGTGCAGCACATGTGAGAAATGCCAACTGCCAAACATCCAGACACCGACAAACAGCAACGAAATGATGACCAAAGAGCCCCCCTGCTCTTCCGTCGCCGGCATGGTCGCGATGCCGGCAAAGAGTGGAATGATCGGAAGCAGGACGGCGATGCTGATCAACAGACCCACTAACGCCCCGAGACGCGGCATGGGAAGTGCCAGCCCCGGGAGAGTGCCGATGGCGTGCGATCCATACCGTTGTTGAACAAAGGCATAGGCGACAAACAGCCCGCTCATGACCAGCCCGATCGTGATCCCGAACGGGACTCCCCATTCGGAAAAAGAAGAGAAGACGGTGGTCAGTCCCCACAACAGCGCGGCTTGGACGATAGTGGCATAGGTGAGCAAAGCGTCGACCTGGTTCTGTCCCAAACATTTCAGGCACGCGTACAGCCCGCCCAGCAGCGCCAGGAACGCGATGGCCGTGTGTATTTCCGTTTCCACGGGCATACCCGTTGGCAGGTTGTGGATTTCAGCGACTCCGAGGGAGAGGAACGCCACGGTCCACACACCGGAAAGGATTCCCCGGGCAGAGCCGACAAGGGAGGCGAAGAAAACGTGAAACGGCGGGAGCGGCACGAGCGTGACCGCAAGAAACAGACCGGCTGGTCCGTCAAAGGGTTCCCCCATCCAGAGTGCGACACCGATGAGCACGATTGCAAGGGCCGATTGCGCAAGACCGATGGTTCTGCGCGTGGCGGAAAGATTCGACCGGGAGAGAGAAAACGCCGCATATCCGAGCAAGCCGATGAGGCCAAGCCGGTTGACGGGCGCGGGGCCGAGCAGGGCGGCAAGACTCAGTCCCAATATCAACAGGGGTTCGTCCGGAACGGGTGAGGCACGTTTCGGTTCCCATTGTCCGACGACGACACACAACGTCGAAAAGGTGACGGCCGCCGAAAGATAGATCGCAATGCGAGTGGGTTCGAATGCGGCGTGCATGTAGAGAATCGTTCCGGCTTCCCACGCGATGCACAGCATGGCCAAAACCTGAAAGATCGCATGCGAAATGCGGCGGGTGCGGTTGAGCAGCCAGAGAGCAAAAGGAATGAGAACGGCCAGCAACGTGATGGAAAATTCTGAAGCCATGAAGGATCGACCTTCCTTAATACCGGTGTCCGAATTTTTGCGCCAGGTGGAAGAGCCTGTTGCCCCACCTCACGTAGATCAGATCCACGTACAACCGGTTGATCAGAAGAATATAGAACCGGATATAGAGCCGTTCTCGAAAAGCAAGAATCCGGTCCGAGTTGAGAATCGTGTGTCCTTTGGCATCGGTATAGACGTAGAACCAGCCGAAGAGAATCAGCAGGGTCGCCAGCAGGATCATCGTATCGAACACCACAGGATTCAAGGCCGCGGCCACGAAGAACGCGTCCGCCGCGCCCGGTTCAGGATACAGAAAGTGCGTGAATTGCTCGCCCGCCCAGAGGTACGTGAACCCGATGAGAAACAACGTGCCGATCATCGCAAACGAGACCTTCCAGGACGCCACGTCATGCAGTCGAGACAAACTGAAAATAGCTTGAGAGGCGGTGACCCAACTGAAAAAGAGAAAGATCACCGCTCCATGCGCGTCCTGCAGCGGAACTTCCAGGAGGCCGTGCGCGACCATCAAAATAAACAGCGGCATAAATAAGGTGAGGATCAGCCCCGTGACCCAGCTTGCATGGGTGGGAAGCCGGGCGGGTTTGTGGGTTGAGGAAGACGGGAATTTCGGTTCGTGTCTGGCGCTGTGAATCACGGTCCCGGCGCCCAAAAAGAGGGAAGCCTTGAACAGTCCGTGCGCAATCAGATGAAAAATGGCCAGGGCAAAGGCCCCGAGCCCGCATTCCATGATCATGTACCCCATTTGTCCCATCGTGGAGAATCCCAGGGTTTTTTTGATGTCGTTTTGGACGAGCATCATGGAGGCTCCCAGCAGGACGGTGGCGGCGCCGACGATGAACACGATGTGAAGGACGTCGGGCGAAAGGGCATACAACGGTGCGAGGCGATTCAGGAGGAATCCTCCTGCGTTCACAATGCCTGCATGCATGAGGGCCGACACCGGGGTTGGAGAGTCCATGGTATCCGGCAACCAGACGTGGAGAGGAAACTGCGCCGATTTGGCCATGGCTCCGATGAAAATGAGCACCGCAATGACGGACGTGGCCGTCACGTCCAGCAGATGACCGGGCAGCAGTGAAATCACGTGGGTGTGTTCGGCGGCTTGCCGGAAGATCCCGGTAAATTCAAGCGTGCCGAAATAGTGATACGTCAGGACCAGGCCGCAGAGGAACGCGACGTCTCCGACCCGATGCACGATGAACGTTTTGAACGCGTTCTGATAGGCCGGCACGTGCGAGAAATTGAACGCAAGAATGAGGTAGAGGGCCCAACTCAACAACTGCCAAAAGACAAACAGCATCAGCAGGTTCGGACTGGCAACAAGCGCGAGGATGACAAACGTGATAAAGCTGAGTAACGCGAAGAATCGGGCATAGCCGGAATCGCCCTGGAGATACCGGACGGAATACACGTGAATCACGGTGCTGACGCTCGTGATCAGGACCATCATCACGGCCGTGAGCCGGTCAACCCACATGCCGAACGTGAAAAACGAGGCGCCGTCGTCCCGGAGCGGCCAGAGGGTCACCCGAAAAGGCTCGCCCGTGCTGACGGAATACAATGTGACAATGGAGAGAATGCCGGCGGCGACCGTGGCGCTGATTCCGATGGTCGTCGCATACGAAGCGAACCGTTTGCCGAGAACACTGATCGCTATCCCGGCGAAAAACGGAAGAAGGGGAATGAGGATCGCTGTTGTCGTCATCAGGTGCGTACTTGCAAACGGACAAAGTTGCCGCTCATGACGGTCTCTGCCAACGAAAACGGGACAATTCGGTCACGGTTCTTTGATCGTTCAGCCGGAGCCAACGTAGAGGGATCTGACGTATGGTCAGAGGTTTCGTTTCCCTATCTTGCCAGATGAGGGCGCGTTCCTCAATGGTTCCCTGTAATAATCGGGATCTTCCACATAGGCAAATAAATAATGCTTTATTAATCCATCTATTTTTTAGATGTACGTGGAAAGACTGACGATCAGCCGTCTGAGGGAATCGAAGCCGCGGGATCGGTCGCGTCGCCCGTGGTGTCTTCCGGCAACGAAAACAACGCATCCAGTTCGGTTAAGGCGATGAAGAAGTAAAACACGATAGACGTGCGGTTCGTGACGGATTCCAGATTGAGCAGCAGACTTGTGACGATGACTTCGGCTGCGACGAGTTGCCCCAGGGTCAATTCCCCCTGGCTGAGCAGCCACCCCGCGGTTCCCAACAGGCCGGTGTGCAGAAATACCTGAAGCGACAGAGACCCGATGTATTGACGCAGCAGGACTCTGAAGCGGGATTTCCGCGTGCCGACGTACTCGGTCGCCAACGTATCCGCTTGTTTCATCAGGTTCGGGCCTCTTGGGGGTTGACCATGCTGATGGTCGGTCACGTCCTGAAGCCAGCGAAAGACGTCGTACTTGACTTCAGACATGTGCAGCGTGGTGCGGACCCCTCCCTTGCCCAAAATCACGATCAGCATCACAGAGCCCAGCAGCGCGAGATCGAAGGCGATAAAGTACGGATGATAGAAGATCAGCAGCGTCATTCCGATCAATCCGCCGACCATCACATTGGTAAAATCGACCAGGAAACTGGACAGGGCCCGTTGCAAAAAGACGGTTTCAAAGAAACGATTGATCGTGTCGGCTTGAACCGTCTCTTTCCTGAGGCGCGTGGCGATTTGCGCGAGCGCCAGCGTGACGCGAACAAAAATCCGTCGTTCCAGCACGTCGGTTGCATAAAATTGCAGAATACGAAAGGCGCCGACGAAGAGCAGGATGATCGCCATAATCCCGATAATGGTCGCCAACATCACCGGTGAGACCGTGTAGGCGAAGGTATTGACCAGTTCCTGAACCGTGAGGGGAATGATCAGGGAAAAGATCCCCACCGCGACGGCATAGGTCAGAATCTCCAGAAGCAGTTTGCGTTCATGCCTGAGGAACAGTCCCAGACGGTCGAGATGATCTTTGAAACTCGGAAAGGTTGTCTTCATGTCGTCTCAAGACCCATTGTTGGTCGCGTCAGGTCTTCAAGGCGGTGGACAGTCCGTTCACCCAATGTCCGATCGCCCATTGATACAAGGCCAGCGCTTTTTGGTAGTCGGCCAGCGCGGTAACCCATTCCTCAGCCGTCTGAATGACGTTTCGTTCCCGAAGATTGACAAACACCAAACTCGTTGCCCCGTGCCTGAATCGCGTGCGTTCCCCCTTTTCCAGGGCTTGGGCCAGGTCAAGCGCCTGCCGGGAAACCTGGATGTGTTCCCGCGCCCGGGCGACGGCCGATCGGGCGTTGTCCACGTCCAGGGATACTTGCTGCATGCGATATTGCTGCATGAATTTCAGGCGTTGGGCCTTGCCCTCGATCTGAAGGAGGTCGCCTTGTGCGTCACGCTGAAGGAACGGAAGGCTCATCTGCACGCCGAATCGATACCCCAGACCCAGGACGAACTCTCCCGGCTTTCTCGTCGGCTGAGCCTCTGCGGTCAGATTGGGAAGAAAATTGTTGTTGGCCACCTCCAGGTCGATGTGATTCAGCCTGGCTTCCAGATCGACGAGTTGGATTTCCGGGCGGACGGTGAGGGCCCGCTTCTTGTCCCGTTGATGTTGCGTGAGCGTCCGTTGTTGCAGCAGTGAACGTTTCGGAGGCTTGAAATCCCGAACGACCATCGGATTGCCTTCTTCCCACATGAACAAGGCGAGTTTCAATTGTTCTCTCTCGATCGTGCGTCTTGCCTTGATCAGGGCAGCCCGGCGTCGTTGCACCTCCTGGTTGGCTTCAATGACGTCGAACTCGGCCCTCGCTCCGGCTTTGGCCTGTCTCGCCAATTGCCGGGACCGGGTCTCGGCCACGGTGACGGCCTTATCCTGTAATTCCATGAATGTATGCGCAGCGACCCAGTTCCAGTATTGCATCGCCGCGCCCCGGTACAGGTCCTGTCGGGTTTGTTGAATTTCGAGTTGGGCCTGTCTGGCGGCCAGGTTGGATTTCTTTAATTCCGCATGAGCCGGATTCGTGCCCAGTCCGCGCAACAGAGGAAACATAATTCCCAATAACGGCTGGTTGGAAGAATTGACGCCCAAATCCGCGATTTTGATGTCCCCGATGCCCGCCCGGAATCCGGCAAAGCCTTGCACGCCCCAGGGGTGACGGAACTCCATAAACGTATCATTGAATCCCACACTCGTGGTGCCGCCGTTGCCGGCCAGTCGTTCCAATTCCCAATCGTTCACGAGTTTTGGTTCGAAGTTCCCCAGCGCTTTCAGTAATTTCCCGCTGGCCATGATCTTTTGTGCCTGACTTCTCTGAAGCAGGGGATGCCCCTGTTCCACTCGGGTCAGGACCTCTTTCAACGTCAGAATAAACTGCGGCGTTGCCGTTGATGACGGGGTTGCCGGTTTTTCCGCGCCCACGGGGAGCACGTGGAATCCCATGAGCCCGATGACAACGGCGATTCGTAGACTTTTCATCATGACCCTCCCGGTTTATAGGTATTATGACGTACGTATCATGAATGCAGAGACTTTTCAATTGCCGCGGCGTCCGGCTTTCGGCAGCAACACGTCGGACAATGCTTTTTCTCCTGTTTCATAATCCGCCGGAAACAAATTGAACCGGCGCCACATCTCGTACCACAAGGGCACGCGATTCAGGATGACCCACCCCATGACCTGGGTTCCCTGCCGGACGTGTTCCTGGGGCGGCCAGTTTCGACGTGTCGTCTCAGGCACCACCCACAAACGAAATTTGCCGTTGGCCGAAGCCGATTGATCCACGACCTGAATGCGTCCATCGTAGGTGCCCGTCATCAACCCGGGCCACGCGGGGAGGGGAATGGCCGGAATCCCGTGAAGCAGCAGGCGGACGGGTCTGCCTGGTTTCAGCAGCGGGGCATCAATCGCCTCGACCCACATTTCAACGGCTCGGGTGGCACTTGAAGGGACGATTGTGAACAACACGTCCCCGGGGTGCACGATTTCGCCGAGACCGATCGGGGTCAGACGGACCACGGTGCCGTCAAGCGGAGCAACGATCCGGCCGGCCGCGCGTCGTTGCAAGGCATTCGACAATTTCAATTCCAAATCCGCCAATTCTTCGGATACCTTGGCCGCGTCGGCCAGGGCGGACGCTCTTTGAGATCGCGTATCCAGTTCCCGCTGGATCAATTCCGCGTCAATTTGTTCACGGCCGTGCGCCAAGGCTCGTCGTGCCTGTTTCGCTTCACGGAGCGCGGCTTCAGCCGCCTTCATCTCTGCGCGGGAGGCGATCTCCGTTTGGATCGCCAGTTCCAGCTCACGTCGTGATACCAAGCCGTCAGCTTCCAAAAGGCGCGAACGCTCAAGGTTCAAGGTGGCGGTTTCCCTGGTCACGTTTGCCCTGGCGACGTGTTGCCTGGCGCTTTGGACTCTATGGTCAGCCTCGAACACCCGGGCTTTGGCCGAGGTCGTGGCCGCCTGCGTCAGCTTCGTCATTTCTTCGAGACGCTGGGCCAGGATGTCGGCACGCGTCAACGCGGCTCGTCGCCGGTCTTCCAGCGCTTGGCGGGATTGATCCAATCGTTGCAGGAGATCCGGCGCCATGAATGCAGGATTCACGTCGTCCAGCTCGAGAATCAGGTCTCCCGTTTTGACGGCCATGCCCTCGTTCACGTGCCACGCGCGAATGCGGCCGTTGATCGGCGCGTGAATTTCCTGAGGACGCTCCGACGGTGAATAGGCGGATAATCGGCCATGGACGGTGACCGTCTGTGTCCACGGCACGAAACTCACGGTGACTCCGAAGACCAGAAACAGCGTAATGGCCACGCGCGACCACGTCCGCAAGCGACGAGGAATGCGGACGGCGACATGGGATCTCAGCCGCTTGGTCGAAGGCAGAAAATGGACGCCGAAGAGTCCGGGTTCCCGGCCGGATTTCCATCCTCCCTGCGCGGGAGGTTTTCCTGACCCATCCATGTTTTTTACGTTCTCGCTGCGTTGATGCAAAGAGGCGCGGTCATTGACACGACGGTTCCTTTGCTCACGAGCCCGCCTTCTCAATATTGCCGTAGAATAATGCGGCCTTTGCCAATAGGCAAATAAAGAATGATTGGTTGATTCATCTATTTTTTCAATGTACGGTTTCGAGTCATGGATTGGCTGAACTATCATCATCTGCTTTATTTTTGGGTGATTGCCAGGGAAGGGTCGATTAAGCAGGCCTGTCAAGTCCTGTCGTTGTCACAGCCCGCGTTGAGTGCGCAGCTTCGCGCGCTGGAAGACGCGATAGGCGAACAATTGTTTGCTCGCGTAGGCCGCAAACTGGTTCTGACGGACGTGGGCAAAATGGTCTACCGGTACGCGGATGAAATTTTTTCGCTCGGCAGAGAATTGACCAGCACGTTGAAAGGCTATGGACCCCAACGCCCCATTCGCCTGGTGGTCGGCATTGCGGAAGTCGTGCCCAAGGTGGTGGCCTATAAGCTGCTGAAGGTCGCATTCAAACAGTTCGAGCATATGAAAATCATGTGCTGGGAAGGTCGCCTGGAACGGTTGTTGGGCGAACTCGCTCTCCATGCCCTGGACATTGTCATCACGGATACGCCCGTCCCGCCGAGCGTCAGTGTCGAGGCGCACAGCCATCTGCTCGGGGAATCAGGCGTGACACTCTTTGGCGTCCAACGCTTGGCGTCTCGCTATCGACGGGGTTTCCCCCGTTCATTGGATGGGGCGCCGTTCCTGTTGCCCACGTCCAATTCCGTACTCAGACGAAACCTGGATGATTGGTTTCGAAAACACGACATCGAGCCGTTCATTATCGGCGAATTTGAAGACGGAGCGACGATGAAAGCCTTTGGCCAGGAAGGCCACGGGCTGTTTCCCGGCTCTTCGGTCGTTGAATCGGAAATAGCCCGGCAGTATCAGGTGCGCACAGTGGGACACATGACGGGTTTCAGCGAACGCTTCTATGGCATTACGGTGGAACGTCGGTTAAAGCATCCGGCCGTCCTGGCGATTTCCGAGTCCGCCAAAGAAGAAGTCTTCAGGTAAGGGCCTCGCGGTCGAGCCGGTGCCGGTTGTCCCGAGTGCCGAACGTTGGTATAAATCGGACCTCTCTCGCTCTCGGCGGGAGAGGGGAGGGTGCTCTCCTCTTGCGCTCCGAGCAATACACCAACATGGTCATTCCGAACGAAGTGAGGAATCTGCTTTTCTCTTTATGTCATCCCCGACATTCTTAATCGGGGATCCAGTGTCTTTGTCTTGTGTAATTGTAGACGCGCCATCTCGACCCGGACCTCAAGGAACTCAAAGGTGAGAATCAGTAACGAATCCGTGAAGGGGCGGCTGGTTGGTCCTGCGTTCCGTACTTTCTGCGGGATCAATCAGGCGATCCTGGTACTGCTTCTGCATCTCCATGTAAAAGTAAAAGGTCACCAACTATGCGGGATCATGCTCGAAGCGCGCCGAGATGTGGTGCCGTACTTCCCGGATCTCGGCAATGACCGGATCAGGCAGATTCTTTTCATCGCTGCCTTCAAGGAGTTCCATGGGTGGCACCAACGCCGGCACGAAGAGGCCGAGCATGGCATTCACCCGGTGCGCCACAATGCCGGGGTCGGTGCGGTCTTCGTGGTAGAAGCTGGGAATCGTGGTTTCAACATACACGCGGGGTTTGGTCATATCGGCAAGATACCGCACTGACCTCTTAAGGAACAAGACAGCAATAATACAGCGAAGGGTCATCAGGCAAAGCGATAAGAAGTAAATCGCCTTTTGCGCCTGTTGACGACACTCGAGTGTGATGTGGACATCATCATTCGAGAGTCACATCCCCGGCACCGCGTGGGCTCCATGTCGAGGCCTAAGCATCAGGCCTGCCTACTTTCCCATAACTGCCCCCTTGTATATAATTCCACCGATCCTTCACGCTTGACTTCACCTTAATTGATGAGAAGGTCATCGATAAGAAAATGTACTGGTTTTTTATCTATGACGGTTATCTCAATATTTTCAACCCAGCACGGAGTTGCTGTGAACGAACCTACTGAATTCAGGGAACTCCTCTATGCTCGCAGAGCATGGGATCGTCAACATTCTGCTATGCTGAGGCGGATTCATCAGCCTATTGGTTGGAGCATGATGTTGTGACTTCGTTTCGCTTCCTTCACGCAGCAGACATTCATCTGGACAGTCCTTTGAGGGGACTTGCCGGTCTTGAGGGAACTGCTGCGGAGCGAATTCGTACCGCCACACGTGAAGCTTTAGATCGGCTTGTTGGACACGCCATAGAGGAGCAGGTCGCCTTTCTCGTTATCGCCGGGGATCTCTATGATGGCGATTGGCGCGATTACAAGACCGGCCTGTTTTTCGTCCGTCAGATGGGCCGCCTTCGTGCGGCTGATATTCCCGTCTACCTGCTCTATGGCAATCACGATGCTGAAAGCCAGATCACGCGCCGCCTGACCTTGCCGGATAATGTCCATGTTTTTGAAGGGCGAAAACCGCAATCATTCCCGATTGATGATTTTGGAATTGTCCTGCACGGGCAGAGCTTCAGGGCACGCGATGTCACGGATAATCTCGCACTGACTTACCCGGAACCCGTCGCCGGTGCTTTCAACATTGGTGTCTTGCACACGGGCCTCGGTGGCATGGGCGGTCATGAGAACTATGCGCCGTGTTCACTCAAAGATTTGATCAACAAAGGCTATGACTATTGGGCGCTCGGTCACGTACATCAGGCTAAAGTACTAAACGAGCGACCTCATATCGTGTTCCCCGGTAACCTGCAGGGCCGCCACGTACGCGAGACCGGCGCAAAGGGTGCCTCCCTTGTCACGGTGGAAAACAACGACATTGTGAATCTCACGACCTTGCACAGTGATGTTGTGCGTTGGGCTATTCTTGAGGTTGACGTGGAAAACGCTGCGAACATCGGCGAAGTCATTGATCGCCTCCGCGCCGCTATTGAGCGAGCCGTCACCACTTTGGCTGATGGTCGTCTTCTGGCGTGTCGCATACAATTCCGTGGCCGTACAAATATACATGGACAACTTCTGACGGCTGAAGATCATCTCCTCTCCGAAGCGCGCTCAAGCGCGCTGGGACTCGGAGAGGAGATAGCCTGGGTGGAGAAGGTCATTCTTGCAACCGAATCCGTTATGAGTCCGAAAAATTTGGCGGAACGTGAAGACGCCGTTGGCGAATTGCAACGGATGCTACGGGAAGCAGGCTCCGATACAGCCTTGCTGCACAAGCTTAAGGCTGATGTCGGCGAGATGGTCCATCGATTGCCCCATGAGGTACGATCCGACGTTGAGGATATCCTGCTCAAAGCCGCGATCGACGGAGATTATGCTGAGTTGATTGCCAAAGTGACGCCTTACCTATCGGTTCGTTTTATGGCAGGAGGGGTCTGAGATGCGGCTGAGACGACTTGATCTTATTCGTTACGGGCATTTCACGGACCGTTCGTTTGAGCTTCCGGTCGGCAACATCGATTTTCACGTCGTGTTTGGTCCCAACGAGGCTGGTAAGTCTACGGCGCTCTCGGCGATTGAGGATCTGTTGTTCGGCGTCCCGATGCAGTCACCCTACAATTTTCTTCATGACTACTCGAACATCCGAATCGGGGCTGTCCTTGAGAATGGCAAGAAGTTGTTGGAGATTGTTCGTCGAAAGGGTTCGAAGGATACGCTTCTAGGCGTCAGTGATCTGCCGTTTCCTGGAGGCGAGTCAGAGTTGCGGCCGTTTTTGGTTGGCGTCGATCGGGCCTTCTTCGAACGGATGTTTAGTCTTGACCACGTTCGGCTCCGAGCAGGCGGTAAAGAAATATTGGAGGCCAAAGACGAGATAGGCCAAATGTTGTTTTCGGCCGGGACTGGCATCACGGGTTTGCGAGACCGGCTTACAGACCTTGCTAACGAAGCCGATGGACTCTGGGCAGCAAGGAAGGCGAAGCACAGAAAATACTATCAAGCTGAAGACAAGCTGAAGCACGCGGAAAATGATCGGCGGACTCAGACACTCACCGCGAACAAGTGGCTGGAGTTGAAGCAAGCCTTTGAGAGGGCCGAAGAAGCTCATGCAACTATCAATCGTAAGTTAGAGGAAGTATCTGCTGAACGAACAAAACTTGGCCGTATTCGCAGAGTTTATCCCCATGTCCGCCGCAAAGTTGAGTTGAACGAACAAATCGCAGATTTGGGGAGTAATGTCTCCCTACCCATGGATGCTCGGCAACTTCTTGAGACATCCGAGCGGAGTGAATCCAATGCATCGACTCGAATCGATACGCTCTCCGGTCATTTGGACAAGGCGCGTGAAGAGCTGGAAGCTCTTACCTATGATGAGCAGTTAGTCCTCCGCGCCGACGATATCGACCATCTCCATGAGCGACGTATTGAGATACGTAAATCCAAAGTTGACCTCCCCATGCGGGAAGCGGAACTTGAGGCTGCCGAAGGGGATCTGCATGCTCTGGCGGCTGAGTTGGGTTGGCAATCAAAGGACGCCATTCAACTGATCACACGAATTCCGGCGCGGCCCAAGCTCGTCGCATTGCGCTCTCTCATCGGCCGCTGTGGTGGGCTATCTTCAGAGGTCGCGAATAAAACCGTGCTCTTGGAGGAGGCTGAGGCCGAACGTGCCAAACGCCAAAAGCTCCTTGAGGCTATGGAGGAGACGACAGATGTTTCCAGATTGGCAGCCGTCATCAAGTCAGTTAAGGGGAGCGGTGATGTAACTGGGCGCGTGCGCAGTGCGGATCAGCAGGTCAGGAATGTGCAAGGGCGCGTTGACGGACTGCTATCTTCTCTTGATCCAGGCCTATCTTGTGAAGAGGAAGCAACGGCGATTCGGGTCCCACCACAGAATACGATACAGAGTCATCGCGCTAAGGTTCAGGATTGGGATCGACGCAATTGTGAGCTGACTGAGAGTATTGCAACGACTAAGTGTGACCTTGAGAAAGCTCGCAGAGGTTTCGAGGACGCCACACAAGGAGAGCGTGTAATTACACCTCAAGAGATCCAAGAAGCGAGAGCCGACCGAGATGTGCTCTGGAACTTGGTCAAACAAAAGCACATCGAGAACGTGCCGATCTCTGAAGCTGAAGCCCACGGACACGCTGATGTACTAGAAGACCTCGGGTCAGCCTTTGAGTCGGCAATGCGCACGACCGATGATCTGGCTGATCGAAGATTCGATAAGGCCGAAGCAGTTGGTCGGTTGGCGGAGTTGTCCCGTACTATCGCCGCGCAGGAAGACGATCTGGCCCGACTGTATAAGCAGCAAGATGTGCTCACCCAAGAAGGCAAGAGCCTAGCTATCAATTGGCAGGATCTCTGGGCACAGGTGCCATTTCAACCGCTTTCTCCTGATGCAATGCTTGAGTGGCTAGAAGCGCATGCTGAATTGCTGAAAGCCATTGACCATCGAACCGAAGTAGCAGGCGAGCTTGAAGTCCAGCGGAGAGAGGAGGGTGAGTCCAAAGAGAGTCTTTTAGCGGAATTGTCGTCACTCGGGACAGACCGTGCTTCGCTGGAGAACAAAAGGTTGCCTGTGATTCTGGAATACGCCGAAGGTGTCTGGCGTCAGTACGAACAACAGTCAGAAGAAAGGGTTCGGTTGGAAAATGACTTGCAAGAAGCCACGGGCAACAAAGAACGTCGCCGCCGTGAACTCACTCGATCCCAAGACGTATGGTCGCAGTGGCAACAAGAATGGTCTGTTGCATTAAGCGAACTCGGACTTGAACCTGACTCGACTCCGGATGATGTGTCTTCCCGTGTCGATATCATTGATCAAATGCGGGAAAAGGCCAGTCGGGTAAACGATCTGCGTCATCAACGTATAGACAAAATCAATCGGGACATTGTTGCCTTCGAGGATGAGGTCGCGACGATCGTCAGGGAGTTAACAGGCGACCTTGCCTGCACAGCTGCGGATGACGCTGTGCTTGAGATCGAGAGCCGGCTTGGGGAAGCTCAGCGCATACTCGAACGTCGGAAAAATAAAGAAAAAGAAATAGAAGGAATCGAGAACGAGATGCGTGCCTCGGAAAAAGACCTCCAACGTGCACGTGAGTCGGTCAACCATCTCAAGGTTGCGGCCGGCGTTGACACGAGCGAGGAACTAAAGATCGCCATCGAGAAATCTGGCACTCTCCATAATTTGCAAGCTGATTTGGCTACAACCCTGCAAACGCTTGAGCAGGAAGGAGATGGTTTGTCAGTAGCCGACCTGAAGGCGGAATGCAACGATATAGATATCGACCAAGTTGCCGCCAGGGAAAGAACTACCAACACCGAACTGCAGGCATTGCACGAGCAGTTGACCACCGCGGCTGAAAACAGATCAAAGGCCAGAGACGCATTCCAGTCAATCGATGACAATGATGCGGCTGCCCGAGCCGAGGCAGTACGCCAGGAAGCTCTTGTAGACATCCGCGAGGTATCGGAACGCTACGTTCGCGTTCGTACCTCCGCCGCGTTGCTGCAATGGGCAATCGATCGATATCGGCGAGAAAAACAGGCTCCGCTTCTCAAACGTGCTGGTGAGCTTTTCGCAACGATGACTGGAGATTCATTCAAAGATCTTCGAGTTGACTATGACGAAAATGATCATGCCCATCTGACGGGAGTGAGATCTAACGGAGAAGTGGTACGGGTGCCAGGCATGAGCAGCGGAACGGCGGATCAGCTTTATCTCGCCTTACGAGTTGCTTCCATGGAAGATTATCTCGATCGTGCAGATGCCCTACCATTCGTGGCTGACGATTTGTTTATCAACTTCGATAATGACAGAGCGAAGTCTGGCTTCGAGGTGTTGGAAGAATTGTCCAAGAAGACGCAGGTACTCTTCTTTACTCACCATTTACACCTTTTGGATATTGCGCGGGAAACATTGGGCGATTCAATCTCTATGGTTAATTTGAACGAAGGACAAGTGAAAGATCTCAGGCAAAGGCCTCCGAAAGCGGCAATTGAATGAACTCTGTGAAACCTGTATTAATGATCCCAACATATTCAGGTCCAGGCGTGGTGTGCTTGACCCCGTGAAGGTGTAGTCTCAAGTAAGCATTGCCTCGTTTGTCGTAATGACCGGCAATGCTGCCCACCGTTTCCTCAACGACTCACTTGTATGTTTTATGAGGCTTGGAAGAAATCGCCATGAGATGATGCGGCTACAACTAAAAAAAGATAAAGACGCTGGATCCCCGATCAGGTCGGGGATGACAGATGGCAAGGTAGGGATGGCAGAAGGGCTTGTTGGAGGCATGATATAATTTCGTGTCGGTATTTCTATAACTTTCAGGAGAGAATCAAAACTAAGGAAGGTCACATGCGAGTTCAAGGGTTCCTGAGCACTGTCCTGAGAAATCCGGTCGTTCTGGCGATCGGAAGTTTTGTCTGTGTCTGCCTGGCGCTGGGCGCGAGCGCGACATTTTTCCAGCCGTCCACGGTGACCCGGGCTTCGGAAAAGCCGGTGGCGTCCCCCAAGCTTCCCGGGCAAACGTCCCTGGCGCAACCGGTCGCCTTGTCCGCTCCCTCCACGAGCGAAGATCTCCTCCGGTTCAATCAACACCTCATCGCGGTTGCCAGGAAGGTCACGCCGGCGGTGGTCAATATTTCCATCGTGAAGACGACCGACCCGGGAAGGTCTCCGTTTCCGCATTCCCCGTTTTTTGACGACCCCTTCTTTCGGAAATTTTTTGGAGAGCGGTTCAGGGAAGAACGTCGCCCGGCGCCGAGACGCCGGCAACAGGGCATGGGCTCCGGGGTCATCGTCAATCCCGATGGCTATATCGTCACGAACAATCACGTGGTGGCCGAGGGCGATGAAATACAGGTGGTGTTGGGGGATCAACGGAAATTCGAGGCGCAATTGATCGGCACCGATCCCAAGACCGACCTGGCTATTTTAAAAATCGAGGCCTCGGAGTTGCCGTTTCTTTCCTGGGGGGATTCCGGCACGTTGCAGGTGGGGGAGATGGTCGTGGCCGTGGGGAATCCCTTCGGCCTGAACCAGACCGTGACCATGGGCATTATCAGCGCGGTGGGACGGGCCAACGTCGGCATTGCCGACTACGAGGATTTTATCCAAACCGACGCCGCCATCAATCCCGGAAACTCCGGCGGAGCCCTGGTGAACGTGCGAGGGGAACTCATCGGGATCAACACGGCGATCTTCAGCCGAAGCGGCGGGTATATGGGTATCGGGTTTGCCATTCCGAGCAATATGGCCAAAGGGGTGGCGCAGAGTTTGAAGGTCTACGGCAAAATGGTGCGGGGCTGGCTCGGCGTGTCCATTCAGGACCTGACGCCCGATCTGGCGAAACAGTTTGAGGCCACGGAGACCAAGGGCGCCCTGGTGACCGACGTGATCGAGGGCAGTCCCGCGGAAGACGCCCGGTTTCAACGGGGTGACATCATTCGCGAATACGACGGGCGCATTGTCGGGAATTCGACCAAATTACGCACCTACGTGGCCGAGACGCCCCCTCAAAGCAAGGTGGACGTGGAGATCCTGCGTGAAGGCCGGAATCAGCGCCTGACTGTCGTCATCGGACTGATGCCCAAGGACGTGGCCGGGACCGGCGAAGTGGGGACCGTCGGCGAGCATCATGCCCTGTCGGGCTTGACGGTCGAATCGGTGGCGCGGTCCGCCGGTGACAGAGGCGTGCGCGTCATGAAGGTCCAATCCGGCAGCCGGGCCGAACGCGCCGGTATCCGAAAGGACGACATCATTCTGGAAATCAACCGGGTTGGCATCAGGGACGTGGACGACTTCGATCGCGTCACCGGTCAACTCGGCGCAGACGATGCGGTTCTGGTGCTGCTCAGACGAGGCCGCTCAACGCTGTTCCTGTCGATCGGCGGGAAATAACGGACGCGGTTCGCCTTTTTTCGGGTTGGTCCCGGGCGGCGTTCCACCCGGCGCGTGGGCCATGACAAAGCGTGACGGGTTCTGTCAAGTGGAAAGTTTCGGCTCTCTTGACTTGTTCCCTGTTGCGGGGTATCACTTTGAGTATGAAAGACTCTCGTCCCTTAACCCATGATGAGAAGAAAGCCGCGGAGGCGGCGTACCGGGGCCGGCCTTTCGACGTCGCGTGGTCGCAGGCGGCCCGGGCCGTGTATGACGGCATTCTGACGGCCCGCGGGTATGCCGTGGATGCGTTTGATTCGGGTGCCGTCAACCGGGACGCGGCAAAGGAGTTCGACTCCCCCGAAACCTTGTTTGCGGAGACGATGAATCCGGCTCGCCTTTCCGGGGAGAAAGGCGAAGGAGAGTCGTCCACGGCCCGTCACGCGCGCTCCCGCCAGGAAGCCATCGAAGCCGGGTTGCTGGTCGACGTCACCAGGAAGGCCAAACGCATCGGCTTTCACGTGGCGGTCGGGATCACGAAATCTTTGTGGGATCGGAACATCACGAAATCCCTGGATCTCGACCCGCATGAATGGGACCTGCGCGTTCGCGATATGTTGTTGGCGGTTCGTTTGCGAATGGCAGGTTCGGGAACGTCAGGGCCGTGGGTTGAAGTGCCGGTCGTGTTTCCATCCACGCAAGGCGAAGAGTCCCCCCACGTGTTTTCCATCTACGCGCTGTTTCATAAAGATCCGGTTGCCGAAGACTGTGTAACCCTGATCCATCCCAACGAATTTTCTTCCATCATGGGTTCTCCTTCGGAGGCGGAAGAAAACCCGTCTTTCGATTCCCTGTAAGGGGACAGGTTCTCCCGTTCACATTTTGGGTCGCGTTATTTCCGAAGCCGTGCTGCCGTGCGGGAATCCGAATCAATGTGCTAAGGTGGCGTCTATGCCGAATGATGCCGCAGAGTCGAACCTGAGTGTCCGCCTTCTCATCAACGCGGTGCTCGGAGCCATGGCCGTCACCGGAGGGCTCTGGTTTCTGCAAGGAGGCCTGTCCCTGGGCGCGACCGTTGTCGTGGTGGCGGGGCTCATGGTGGTGTTTGCGAAAACCTGCTCCGGCGTGGCTCAGGTCTGGATGTGGTCCACCCTGCTGCTCGGGCTGGAAAGCCTGGCGTGGCCGTTTCTCATGTTGGGCGAACTGCGGCAATTCGGTCCCGAACCGCCTCTCGAAGAGATGAGCAAAGTCTTTACAGCGGTGTTGTTCGGGGTGTTTTCCGGAATTTTTTGGCTGACCTTCGCGTACGGCCTGTATCGTCGGACTCAGCCCGGATCCGACGACCCGCCCGCCCCCCTGACGCCCAATCAGGCCAAGGCCAAGCGCCGAAAGAAGCCGTAAAAAACGTTCTTGCATCTTGACAGGGGAGCAGGCTTTCCGTAAAATCGTAAATCATGAAATACGATTCAATAGACAAGTCCCGTAGATGGGTGGTGCGTGAGGAGTCTCCTGTGTTCGGAGTAAATCCTAGGGAAATGAAACGTCTGACAATTGACGTTCCAGCTTCTTTGCATGCCAATATCAAGGCAGGATGTGCACGACAAGGGATTAAAATGGCAGATGCGATAAGGGAACTTCTGGAAGAGCAATTTGGAAATATCGAGTAGTGATGGATACGAAACAAGTTGAAATGCGTTTTGACTTAACTGAACGTCATACGCCTTCAGGAAGAAGAAGTCCTAATGGCGCAGCAACGTCAGACCTTATATTTTCTGCGTACGTTGGAAATAATTCAGACATTTTCCCGAAGGTGTTGAAGCTTCATGTTGTCTGAGTCGGTGCTTATAGTCATCAACGATAAAAGATCTACTTCTTACATTTAGTTCAAGTAGTGCTGGTTGATTATGAGCACAGAAGTAGCCAAGACAAAGAAGAAACGCAAATCGCCAGATGGTAAACCAACGAACGATTTGGTGTTCAGCGCATACACAGGCACGAATGATGACATTTTTCCGCATATTCTTTCCTTGTACGTCAGACCTGGAAGCATCGTGGCTGATGTGACATACGGGAAAGGAGTCTTTTGGCGGAAAGTGCCAGATGATACTTTTCAACTCCTGTTAAGCGATCTTTCTAAGGGAACGGATTGTCGCAATCTACCTTACGATGACGAATCGATTGACTGCGTTGTTTTTGACCCGCCCTACATGCACACCCCTGGTGGTACGGCTCACGTGAACCACCAGAACTACGAAGGTTATTACAAAAACAACAGGGTTGACTCCCAGAAAAAATACCATGAAGCAGTGCTAGATCTTTATTTCACCGCAGCGCGTGAGGCTTGGAGAGTCCTGCGTAAAGGGGGCGTCTACATCGTCAAATGCCAAGATGAAGTTTGCGCCAATCAACAGCGATTGACGCATATCGAAATTGTTAATGAATTGACCAATTATGGATTTATTGCCGAAGACTTGTTTGTTGTTGTACGTAACGGCAAACCCGGAGTGAGCAGATTGCTAAAGCAAGCTCATGCCCGAAAAAATCATTCATATTTTTTGGTGTTCATCAAACAGAACGGAAAGAAGCGATGGACTGGTTTGGACTATCGGCATCATGTCCAAACGAACGGCGATGGCAAACCACATGTGGCAACTAATGTCCAACAACGGACCCTGTTTCCGCAATGAATTCCTGGAATGGCTTGATCTGGATTATCGAAGGAAACTTGTTGGTCAACTCTTGATAGCGAACAGGTACGTCGAAATAGTAAATGCGGTCCAGCTTCGATAAAAGCGTCTGATAAACTAACCATTGGTCTGGAACGCAAATTTCCACTACTTCATGGCTACGGGAATCAAGTTTCGTTTCCGAGAACAAAACCATGATTCCCTTGTAGCGTCCACTACCATAGGCTGAGTCGAGTAGTCGTTGGTGTGCCCAAGCCTGAACGACGCGCTCGCGAGTTGACATTTTGACGGGAAGATGAATGTTAAAGGAACCGCCTGCGGGCTTGAAAAGGAAGTCCATGGTCATTCGCACAGAGCGGCCCGATACGAATAATTCAGCCTGTTTTGTAGGTTCCATGTTGAGCGATCGTGCAAAGATATGACCGATCATGCACTCGAAAAACGTTGCCGGCCCCTTCTTGTTATTCCGATCGAAAAGTTCCATGGCGAGGCATGGCGCAAGCGCCACAGTATAGGACATTCGCCCAAACTTTTCGGCTTTCAGATTCCCACTCAGCCACGACTGCCAATCTCGCCTGATTACTTGAGGATCGAGCACGAAGAAGTCACGGTTTGCGGGACGAGTGACTACATTGTTTCGTGCAAATGAAATGTAGTTCTTCCCTGGTACTGACGAATTCAGGGTGATCTGTTCACACTGCGCTGCCAGGAATTCCAAGGAAATGACAGCGAAATCAATAATCGCCTGACTGGCGTCATCTGAACACCAGTCACTGTGGCATGCTTTTTTGACTCCGGTGTATGCGTTACGTAGTTGAACGTGGTCCACCATTATTCCACTTTCTCATAGTCCTTTTGTTAGTTCGGGAACAGAAATGCCTAGAGATTTTGCGATCACCTATATGTTCTTTAAAGGGGGATTTATATACTTGGCACCGCAAACGACATCATCTGTTATTCCTACCTATACGCAATTGGGTGAGACAGAATAGGAGGAGTGAAGGAGGTATGTTTTGGTAAAAAAGATACGTGAAATACTAGAGGTCTGTAACGTACCTCTCGTAGAGGCCCTTTACTGCATTGAACAACCTCTGCAAGTGATCATCTGACATATCAATTAGAGGTTCGTACATAAACGAGTTCACATGGATGTTCTCTGGCGTCATTACAGAGACGCGATCAAGTGTCGCTATGGTGTTTTGGTCTTTAGGGAATTTCTTCTTAAATTCTTCAATCAATCCATGTGTCTGATTGGCTTGCAACTGCTTAACAAACGTAGAATCAGAAATGCGGTTGATCATAAACCGTTCCGCTAGCAGCCTTATGGCGATGGAAAGAACGATCTTATTTTCTAGGTTCACTCCATTACTCGTCGGCAAGCAGTTCTTAGCCGCCTCCATAAGGAGATCATAAACAAGCTTCTCGGGGTCCGAGGATCGCTCAGTTGTTTGACAAATATCATTGAATATATCGTCTAGGTCTCCGACAGTGTTTGTATAAGACGTGGTCGTCCAATGAAGCATAGATGTGAGCTTTTTATAGTTAGCACTGCTCTCGCCTATTGTCATTTCTACAAGATTACGCAGAAACGGAATAGAAGCAATCTTCTTCTTCGGGTCGTCAAAAAAATGGAGTTTCCAGTCATGAGCAAAGACATTTCGTATGCCAGTCGCTTGGACGAGTGATATGCCGCCGCCGTTTTTCGATGCAACTAAGCAATTTGAGTAGCCAACAAAACGGCTTTCTATTGTTCGGAAAAAGTCAAAGTTATGTGTCATCAATAGCAGTTTGAACAAGCCATCTTCGCTGATGTCCTTAAGGTACTGGACAATTGCATACTTATTTCGATAATCAAAGGAATCAGCAAGATCGTCGACGATAACCAGTGTCTCTTGCTTCACTTTTTTCCGCGTCTCGATCTCAAATATGATATTTAGTACGTATAGTGCTTTTCTTTCTCCTGTGCTTAACGATTGCAAAAGTTCATTGCGCCTCAATTCGGCAGTATCAAAACCATCAATATACGTAAAGCCGATGTCAATGATCGAAGTCTGTCCAAGCATAACTTCTGTCTTGTTTTTGGCCTCAAGTTTAAACGGTACGAAGAAGCGGTCATTGAATATGTCTATGACACTTTCCCACTGCGTTCTTTGCTTGCTCGCTTCTTCCTCAAGTTCCTTCCGGTGCTGTCTTGCGGCCTCATACTTAGACATCCAATCGTCATACAAACCCTCGTGCGCCTTAAGATAGGACTTAATGACATCCTGTTTTAATTTCTCGGGGTTATTCAGGCGAGAAAGAATCGCCTCATCGTCTCGCACATACTGATAGAATTCCCTCAGTTCAACGTTGCGTGCTATTTGCAGGGCAACAGCATCGAACCTTTTCCGAAGCGCTTCATCTGCAAGAATTTCCTCTTTTTCTTTATTAATGATTTCTTCCAGTTCCTTCTTGTCCTTAATCTCACGATTGCCTGTGTCAGCGTTTAAGCTGACTGTGTGCTTCGCAGCAAAGAATCCGTTGTCGGCAAGACTCTTTGCAATCTGCCCGGCGTTGTAGTAATCAAAGGTACCTTTCTTAAAGTAAGTTGAACCAGAAAGCAGTTCGTTGTATCTCTGGGCGTACTCTTCAATTGCATTTTTCAGATCCTTTGTATTTAGGGCTTTTAATACTTTCTCATTGAATATCTTGTCGTATTCAATCTTGGAAAATGGAGCTTCCTTCTGGTCCTCAACTTCTCTCTTTACTCGGATCAAGGCGGCATCAAACTCAACCGGGCTTGGCATGATGGCAGACGAGATTTCGGCCTCTATGCTTTGTCTTGAGCCTGATTGCGCTCGTAGTGCATTCAATAACACATCCTTTGCCTCAGCCGTGGAATGAAGCAGGTTGTCATATTCTTTTTTCAACTTTGCATCCAAGAGCAATGTGGATGTTTGCTCAGAAACGCTAAGTTCTTCATCGTAAGGATGCACTACCAATACGCAATTGCCCTCAATTGGTTGATTCAGTTCGTCAGTAATTTTTCTCAAAGTCTTCCGTTTCGGAAAGATACGATCTTTGGAATCTTTTTGATCGGCCGCATCTCGAAATGTTTTGGCCAACGAGGATTTCATGACGCCATTTGGTGCATACAGTGCATAAGCTCGAGTCGTCGAGAAATTGAATTCCTTCTGGAGACTCTTTATCCCGTAGCAATTCTTCAGGTCGATCTTGACTCGGTTCATGAAAAACGCTCTTATCGATTGGGGGTGCCCCGGATGATTTCAGTAGCGGCATCATGCCGTCGAACTCTCTCCTCGGTCAAGATGGAATGGCTGGATAAACATCTGAAGGCTTCATAAAGGCAAGGATTTATTCGGCGTGACTTCATCATTTGGTATTCCAGCAGTTCTCTTGCTACGTCACGTCGAGTGGGTCCACGTTCATCACGAATTTCATGGGTCGATGGGGTTTTCTCTTAGTCATCAACTTGAGCGTTTGTCGGACGATGGTTCGCCCGGCAGGACCGTCTGCGACTTTGACCAACAGATGATAGCGGGACAGCCCTCGCGACCTGCCTTCATGTTTGGCAGGGAACAGGTCATGGATATTAGGATAGGCTTTCAATACAGTCTCAGAAAAAAACCACTGGCCTATCTGACAAACCAGAGGTGTCCGCGACAGCGTGAAGGGGAGGTTACGGTCTTTCCCAATCCGCGACAGCGCCGGACTTGACCCGAAACAAGGGGTGAGGCATTGGGGACGTCACCGTCATCAGCGTCTCGCGCCACGCCGGCGCGCGCGTTTTCAGTTTTTTCAGGAGATGATGCCATTCGAAGCTGATCTGGCCGCGCGGGACGCCGATCCGCTCAAACGTGCGATCGCGGGAGATCTTTCGGGCATCGAACCGGTATCCCCGCCTGACGGATTCCGCGTGAACGGACCACAAATACTCGGCGATACAGGCGATGGGAGACGCTTGCAGACGAAACCGGAGCAACTGGGGATGGCGCGTGTAGCCCGTGGTTTCACCTCTGAGGACCGCCTGCGCAAGCAATCCTTCCCGCCACAGCGCGACCAGTCCACGGGGATCAAGATATTGTGGATGGAGGCTCCAGAGACGCATCGTTCATCATCGCCTGCATCCGGTATTCGGTCAAGACCGTTCCCCGGCTACGTCACGTCGAGCGGGTCCACGTTCACCCCGAATTTCAGGCGTCGAGAGAGGTTCCCCCTGGTCATCAGTTCGAGCGTCCGTCGAACGAGTGTTCGCCCGGCATCCCCCTCCGCCATTTTGACCAACAGATGATAGCGGGACGGTCCGCGCGGCTTGGCTCCATGCGAGGCAAGGGGACCCAGGATGGCGTCCTGCTGATGCCGCTGCGCGTCTCCTTGCGCGATCATGCGGGCGAGTTCGCTGGTGAGATGCCGCCGCCATCGCGTTGCGGCCTCCTCGGTTTCCGCGGTCTCCCGACCGGAGACGTGCAACTGGATGAGTTGTCCGAACGGTGGGTACCCCACCAGCCGGCGAAAGGCCAATTCATGGTCATAAAAGAGCGTAGGCTGTTGTCGGCCAACGGCGTCCATCACCGGATGCGAGGGGAGGCGCGTTTGGATGAACGCCGATCCAGAAAGGCCGGGCGTCAACAGATCGACGGTCTGTTGGAGATGGTGAAAGACGCGTTCCGATGATCGGAAGTCCGGAACGTGGAGTCCGGCGTCCGCATAGGGGATCGCGACGCATCGCACCGGCGCGAACGGGGAGGCCTGAAAGAGCAGTTGCGTGCCGACGACAATCTGGATCTTTCCTTGTGAGAAGTCCTCCCGGACGCGGCGCGCGGCGGATTCGCTCCGGATCGTGTTGCCGTCGTAGCGTTCGATGGCGGCGTGGGGGTACAGACGTTGCAATTCTTCTTCAAGGCGTTCGGTGCCGAATCCCACCGGTTCCAGACGAGTGCCGGAACAGGATGGACACGCGGCCGGGATGGGCTCGCTCTGTCCGCAATACGAACACCGCAGGTGTGATTGTCGGAGACTCAGGACAATCCGGCACTGCGGGCATTCCGGCGCCGTTCCGCAGTCCCGACAGGTGAGGGACGAAGAAAACCCTTTACGATTGTGATAGACAATCACCCCGCCGCCCCGGGTCAACGCCTGAGCCATGCCGTTTTCCAGGGCATCGGAGAAGATCGTGCCGAACGGGGTTTCCTGAAGGCTGATCACCTGAACCGGATGCGATGCGCGCCGGCTGGCGAACGCCCGTTGAAACTCGTCGTCGCGCGCAAAGCGATGGACCGTCTCCATGGTGGGGTAGGGCGTGTGCAGCACCAGCACGGCGTTGTCCGATTCGGCTCGTGTCCGCGCGACCTCCCGTGCGTGATAGTGCGGACTCGGGTCTTCCTTGTACGCGCTCTCCTCCTCATGTTCGATCCAGATGCAGCTCAGGGAAGGGAGGGGCAGGAACAGCGCGGACCTGGTCCCCACGACCACCGGATACTGTCCTTGTTTGACGGCTTGCCAGTGTTGCCAGCGCTGTTTGTCTGAAAGGCCGCTGTGAAACTCTCCTACCGGATGGTTGACCGAATGCCGGAGATGAGCGGCCAGGCGCGCGGCCTGGTGGATGTTCGGAGCGATCACCAGCACCGTGCGGGCGCGGGCCGCCGCGGCCTGTATGACGTTGCCCAACTGGGGGTGCGGATCTTCCAGATCAGTGAGCAGGATCTCACCGAATCGTTCGGCTGTCAGGTGGCGCTGAAACCGGTCCCACCATGAGGGACGGTCGGGGCGATCATCCGGGGCTTCGAGACCCCTCCGTCCGGGAGCCGTTGGCGCGGGGACGCCGGGCAACGGCAGTTCGGTCCAGTCTTCGCGGGCCTGAACCCATTTGTGTCGTTTGAGCCGCTGCAGGACCGCGGTCGGGTTGTCCAGCAGTGTTTCGATGGTTGATGCCGCCAGCCCGTTGGAGCGTTTGGCCAGGGCGGCGAGGAGTGTATGCGTGGAAGTGCCGGCCCGGGCGGCGTCCAGGCGTTGACGGCCTTGCGGGGTAATGGTCCAACGGGTGCTGCTGCGAAAGGGAAGGCCCGGGGGTTGGACAAGCGCCAGACAGGTTCCCATCGGGGCCAGGTAATACTCGGCCATCCATTGCGCCAAGGCAATGAGTTTGGGGTCCGGGTCCCAGTGCGCGGACGTGAGGCGATGCAGTTGGCGAATACGGCTCAGGTCAACGGAGGGTTGCTTCGCGTTCCCGGCTAGAGAGACAATAATCCCCGGCCTGACGCGCGGCCCGAACGGCGCCAGGACCCATTGCCCTATGCGGGGCCCGGAACGCCATGATTGAGGAATACGGTATGTAAATGATTGAGAGGTCCTGGGCGGAAAGACCACGTCGGCATAGGATGGTGGCATGCCGGCTATTGTGCCAAAGGATTCGTGCCCTCACAACGATGAACCATAGACGAAAGACTCGCGTTGTTGAAGCGCGCGGTTGTGGCGTGGGACAAGCCCGGAATGACCAAAACGGAATTCAGGAGACGATGAAGACATGGCGCAGGTCGTGACCGGAACGTGGAATGGCGTGCTCCCGGCGATGCTCTGGGCTCTCGTCGGAACCGTGGGCCTGCCGGCCCTGCCGGTGTATGGGCAGGAGGATGTCTCGACCGCGCCGCCGGGCCCTTCGATGTCCCAATCTTCCCGGGAAACGCAGTTGCGTGATTTCTCGCCGCTCCCGGAAGAACCGGAAGAATTCGACGATCGTGAGGTGAAGGCGTATTACGACTGGCGCAATGACTTGTTCTTCCGGGAATTCGACATGAACGGGGACGGCGTGGCGAATTATATGACCGCCCGTCGAACCTACAAGGTGTGGCTGGATGAATTCGGTACGCCGGTGGTCGTGACGGTCGGGGCTCCGTTGTTCTATTGGTTGGATGTCAATGGAAATGGGGAATTTGAAACGGGCAAAGGCGAGATGTGGTCGGACCCGGACGAAGACGGCATCACTGGCAATGAACGGACGTATGACACCAGCCCTCTGGAACAACAGCCTTCCCGTATTCCCCAATGGTCCGCGCCTTCTCCGTAATCCCTTGTCGAGAGGCCGTGTTTTTGAGAATCCCATCGGTAGACTTACGCATCGACGTTCTTTTAAGATAGAAAGGGGGGAAGAGCAATGCCAAGTTCCACTGCCGGAATAAAGTCGGTTATTCGAGAGAGCGTTCGGTCCACGATCCGCAGCACGTTGGCCTCGGTGATTCAGGAAGTCACGGAAGAGGAGTTACGGACGGCCTTAAAAACGAAAAACTTTCGCGAGCCGCTCATGGAGATGACTCAATCCGAGTTGCAGCTTGCCATCAAAGATTTGGCGAAAAACGGGAAACGTCCCCGGTCCTGAGGATTGCTCCATGAACCGCGTTCAGCCTGACAGAGAACGATCATCCGACGAACCACCGCCGAAACGCATTCAAACGCAGATCCATCGGCGTAAGAAAGCCAAGGCGGTCTCTCCGCTGACGAATGAATGGGAACATTCACAAGCAGGCCCTCCCGAGGGCTTGAAACGCCCGCCGCAGGATATGCGGAACCCATAGCGAGCCCTTTCCGCTCCTTCCCGATCCCCTTCTCTTTTCCGGTGTTCCGGACACGATTGCCCCGGACCCCCATTGCCCTTTCGGTCATTCCTGCAAGTTTTTAGCAGGAACCCAGTGTCTTGCTCTTCACGAACAAAAGAAAGGACAAAGACGCTGGATCCCTGATCAAGTCAGGGATGACGAAGAGGGGTTGAGGTTGGCGAGTTGTAGGGGCAGGTCACTGACCTGCCCCTTCCTATGTCGGTCAAAAGCCCCAGGTGGCCTGGAGGCGGAATCCCTGGTTGAGCGGTTGCAACCCGGTGGGCTCCGTGCGCAGGCCTTCCAGGGTCATGGTCAGCCCCATGGCCCCCTGACCCGGCACCAGCAGCCGCGTGCCCACCCGGTACGTCCGGCCCGCGCCCTCCGCCAGCATCGTGCCCGCATACGGCGTCACCAGCCCCGTCTCATACAGCGCCATGCCATAGCCCACCTCTGCCGCAAGGCTACCGGTGGCAACCTGATTGGCGCGAGGCGCCAGCCCCGCGGTGCTCTGCCGGCCCCATAAGGCCTCCACCCCACTGGCCGTGGCCGCTCCCCAGGCCGGTTGCAGCGTCAGGGCCAAACCTTGGCCCCCGACTCCCGGCGCCAGCCGGACCGTGCCGCTCGCCCCCCATTCGTCATACGCCTCGGCTTCATGCGCCACCAAGGCCCGCACCGCGCCTTCCACGGTCAAGCCCAACGTGGGGTCGGCATACTGCACCCGGCCGCCGACTTCGATGCCCAAGCCGGTCTCGGCATCGCCCCAGTCATGCCGCACCCCCACTTCCACGGTCGGGGTCAGGACCCGGCCTTCGTCCCAGGCCATGCGCTGACTCCCTTCCAGCACCAGGCGCAGCCGGTGCGCATCCGCATCCGTGCTGTTCAGATTCGCCACGGCCTCGGTCGTGGTACGGGTGAACATGGCATCCAGGCGGGTCGCCACCTGGAGTCCGCCGGTGGTGGCCGGGTCCAGCAGCAGCCCGCGACTGCCCACCGCGCCCATGAGGAAATCCGTGTCGGCGTCAATGGCCGTCTCCCCCGGCGGGGTCAGGGTGAGTTCGCCCCAGCCGTAGCCCATCAGGCCCCAGACCGTCAGCCGGTCGGTGAGGGCATACCGCAGATAGGGATGGAGACTGGTCAGAGTCGTTTCCAGGTCCCCCAATCCATCTTGATCATGGTCGGTGTAGCCGCCGTCGCCCTGACTGTGGGCGATGGCGATGCCGGCCAGCCAGCGGTCGCCCTGGGTGTCCAGGCCCACGGTGCCGGTGGTGACTTCGCCATCCAGGGTGAGATGCCCGTCCTGGCCGTCAAATTGCGTGTGGGCGACCCGGCCCCAGGCCGTCAAGCGCGGGACACTCCTGCCCGCGCTCTGGTTCAGATTGAGCCGGAAGGCGCTGCCCACCAGGGCCTGCCGGAGATCCGGCAGTTGAACGGCTTGGCCGGGATTCTGTCCTGGCCGGGGTGAGCCGTTGAGCCACGGCGCCTCATCCTGGGCACGGGCCCCTCCGGTGGGGCTATTCAGGCCCAGGATACCGGCCAGGCCGGTCAGGAGGGTGCCGGTCTGATCGGTTGCCGAGGCCTGTCTGGTGCCCGAGGCCGAGGCCTGCCTGCTGTTGTCGGCCTGCCCGGTGGTGTCGGCCTGCTTCTGGCGCGAGCCGCGCGAGCCCAGGGGCATGCGCCAGCCGGCCACGGTCAGGTGGGACTCGGCGTTCCCGTCCTCCCGCAGGCGTGCGCTGATCGCGTCGGTGATGTGCGTCCCGACGGTCCGGCCAAAGCGCGCGGCCCAGGCTTGCGGCATCGCGTCCGAGTTTTCAATGGTGCCGGTGCCCGTGCCGTCGGCAATGGTGGCGCCCGTGGCATTGGACAACACCAGATGCAGGGTCTCGCCGCTGTCGTCATGCGCGTCGTCCAGGACGGTCACGTTCACGGTTTTCGACGATTCACCGGTGGCAAAGGTGAGGGTGCCGGACGCGGCGGTATAGTCCGCGCCGGCGGTGGCAGTCCCGCCGCCCGTGGCATAGTCCACGGACACCGTGCCGTCACTGGCGAGCACCGCCCGGTCCAGGCTGATGGTAAAGGTCAAGGGCTCGCCCGCGCCTTCGGTCACCGTGGCATCGGCCACGGTGAGCGCGGGTTGTTGCATCTCGGTAATCTGCCAGATCGCCCGGGCACTCGTGTCGCCGGCCCGCTGGCCGACCCCGCCGGTCTGGCTGCCCGCGCTGCGCTCGGCGTACAGATTCGAAGACGCGCTGTCCTTCACGAACGTCAGCACCCAGCCGTCACCTGAGGCCGTGAGATCCACGCTCTGATTGGCCGCGGCCCCGTGGGTGTCGCCGACGCAACTCCAGATATCCATGCTGGCGCTGTCGCTGAAGTCGCCCCGGTTGTCCAGGCAGTAGGTGGAGCCGTCGCCCACCCCGCTCACCAGGCGATAGCGGCCCGTGTGGTCGCCGCTCGTGCGCTGTTCCACGCGCCAGACCTGCGCCTTGGTAGAGTTACACTCCCAGGTTTGCACTTCCTGGCCGTTGCTGGCGGCGGCGTATTTGACATCCAGACAGCCGGTGGACGAGGCATCGACGTGGGTCAAGATCACGCGCTTTCCGACGAACGACGGCGTCTGCGCTTGCACGGGTGAAAGGATCTGCGCCCCGGCGAGAACGGGTTGCACCGGCTGGGCCGGGACCGGGCTATCGCCAATCTGCCAGATGGCCGACGCGCCCGCCGTGCCGCTGACCGTCGTCTGGTTGGCCCCGCCCTGCGGGTTGGCAGAGGCGCGGTCCGTCACCAGCCACACGCTCTGGCTGCCGTTGGTAAAGGTCAGGGTGTAGCCACTGCCGGCGGCCGCGATGGTCACCGACTGGTTGGCCGCGGCCCCGTCGGTATCGGACACGCAACTCCAGATGCCCATGCGGTTGCTGGTCGCAAAGTCGCCCCGGTTGTCCAAGCAGTAGGTGCCCAGCTTGCTGACCAGCCGGTAGGCCCCGGCGTAGTCGCCCGCGGTGCGCTTTTCCAGCGTCCACTGCTGGGCGTCGGTCTCGTTGCAGTCCCAGGTCTGCACGTCCCGGCCGTTGCTGGCCTGGCCGCCGCTCACGTCCAGACAGCCGGTGGAGTCGCCGGTGACGTGCTTGATCGCGAGTGTTTGACCGTCGAAGTCCGGCACCGAAGGCGTGATCTCGCTGTTCTGCGCGATCGGGTCAGGCGGCCGGTTGTCCTCGGACTCCTCCGTCGGGGGCGCGTTGCCGCCGAGGCGCTTCGGCTCGGTGTTGGAGAAGAACACATGCGGCGGATACAGCTTGACGCTCTGGGTGGCGTTGAACTGCCAGGTGCCTGTGCCGCCGCTGTCGGTCACGCTGAACCCGGTCACCGCGTCAATCGCGGTCTTGATCTGCGCGGTGGTGTTGCCGGCGTACGCGAAGCGCACCTCCAGCAACCTGCGGGTGTTATTGACGGTGACCAGCAGGCCCTCCCCGGAGGCGGCCTGCACCGGGTCGAGGGCCCAGCCGTTGCCGGCGTCGCCGGCCGCTTTGGTGTCAGCAATCTGCACCACGATGTAGCTGCCAGAGTCGCTGGCGTGGTCAAGCCGCGCCTTCGCCTGGGTCCCCCGCGCCGTAGCTGCGGTGACCGTCACGCTGAGCGAGGCGGTCTTGCCGCTATAGCTCGCCTTGCTCCCGGCCTTCACCGCGACGCTCACCGTGTCCGTCGCGCTTCCGCCCGCCGAGTACACGAAGAGGCTTTGCCCCCGGTTCCAGTTCGACGCGGTCCAGGTCAACTCGGTCTGGTCGCCCGCGGTGGCGTCGTCGGTGTCGATGGTGATGTTCGACGAGGTCTTGCTGAAGACCAGCGTCACCGTCTCACTGCCCGTCAACGGCTCGGCCAGCCGGACCTGCTTGTTGAAGGCGCCGCCTTCCTTCATGGTCGCGGAGTCGTTACCGGCGAAGTAGATGTGGTCGTAGGCCAGCGGCTGCACGGCCAGGGACGCGCTCGACGTGGCGCCGTTGCCGTTGCTGTTGACCGCCCGCACCTGGAAGACATAGGTGCCGCCAAGACGCAGGTTCCCGGCCTGGTTGCCGACACCGACCGTCTTGTCGGCAATCGAATTGCTGTTGCTCGACGGGAGATCCCGCCACGGCCGGTACGTGCTGTCGTTCTGGCCGCTGCGCTTGAAGCGGTACTGCCACTTGCTGATGCCCGAGCCGGTCGCGGAGGCTTTGAGCGCCACGCCGTTCTTGACCGGCGTCGCGGCGAAGCCCGTGGGCGCGCCCGGCGCGCCCACGACGGTGTCCGCCGCCACCACGATGGTGAAGGTGAGCGTGTCCTTGTCGGCGTCGGCGGTGTTGTTGTCGCCGTCCGATACCGTATAGGTGTAGGTGGCGCTCGCCGCGCTGGCCGCTCGGGGTGCCGGAGAGCACGCGCGTGCTGGCGGTGAAGGTCAACCCCGCGGGCAGCGCGGGCGAAAGGGAGTAGCTCAAGCGTGCCGTTGCCACCCGTGGCCGCAGGCAGCGTCAGGTCGGTCATCGCCGTGTTCTGCGTCAGGCTCTGGTTGGCGATGGAGGCGTTGTCCGCAAACGCCGGCGCGGTGTCAGCCTCCGCGGCCACGACGATGGTGAAGGTGAATGTGTCCTTGTCGGTGGAGGCGGTGTTGTTGTCGCCGTCCGTCACCGTGTAGGTGTAGGTCGTGCTCGCCTTCGTCCCGGTTGGGGTGCCGGAGAGCACGCGGGTGCTGGCGGTGAAGGTCAGCCCCGCAGGCAGAGCGGGTGAGAGGGAGTAGCTCAACGTGCCGTTGCCACCCGTGGCCGCGGGCAGGGTCAGGTCGGTCATCGCGCTGTTCTGGGTCAGGCTCTGGTTGGCGATGGAGGCGTTGTCCGCGAAGGACGGCGCGGTGTCTTCCGCCGCGACCACGATGGTGAAGGTGAGCGTGTCCTTGTCGGTGGAGGCGGTGTTGTTGTCGCCGTCCGAGACCGTGTAGGTGTAGGTCGTGCTCGCCTTCGTCCCCGTCGGGGTGCCCGAGAGCACGCGGGTGCCGGCGGTGAAGGTCAACCCCGCAGGCAGCGCGGGCGAGAGCGAATAGCTCAAGGTGCCGTTGCCGCCCGTGGCCGCGGGTAGCGTCAGCGAAGTCATGGCGCTGTTCTGGATCAGGCTCTGGTTGGCGATGGTGCTGCTGCCGAAGGACGGCGCGGTGTCGGCCTCGGGCGGGTTGACCTTGTGGTTCGCGCTCGCGGCAATCGCCGAGTGGGTGATAACGGCGTTGGTATCGCCGCTGTCCTGGATGGTGCCGGAATTGAGCGCCAGCGCGTTCGCCGCGATGCTGATGCCGTCGCTGTCCACATCGGCTGCGACCACGGTGTAGCGGAACTTCAGGTTGGCCGTGCCGGTGCCGCTGTTGTAGGTGGCGTTGCGGGTGTTGCTGCCGATGGTGAGGCCGATGCGCGGCGTGCCGCCCGTCGTGTCAACGTCCACGCTGTAGCCGAACGCCGCCGTGACCTCGATGTGGTCGCCGGTGACGTACTTGTTGTCGGCGCCCGCGCTGTTCAGGGTGAGCGTCGGACCGGAGTAGCTGATGGGGCCCTGGCGAGTGCTCCATTCGGTGGAGGCCTCATCGAGGATATAGCCCGAAATACAAAGATATTTGCCGGCGTCACCTGTGATGGTCCCGGTGTAGGTCTGGTCTTTACCAGTGAAGGTTGTGTTAGCACCATACGTTACGCCAGTCCGGCAATCCTGCGCTGCCGTTGCCGAGAGGCCGTGCTTCATAGTGAGGTACCAGAGGTACTGGCCGCTCCCGGCGGTAGTAGACACGCTGAAGCTGTACGTGTTGGCCCCGGTCCTGGTCAGCGTGATGGTGCCCATCTCCGCTTGGGCATCCACGGCAACGAGGCCGGCCAGCGTGGCAAGCGCGAAGACAGCCGACAGGAAAAGGGAGTGCCCGGAGCGGGCGCGGCGGGGTCCGCCAGTCGGGAATAGAGAGGAGGAGCGGTCAGGCGGCGCTAGACAACGGGTGCTAGAACGGGCTTCAGAAAATTCGGGGGGGGGGGGGGGGGGTAGAATTACTTATGATTTTTGAGCGGCGGCGCATGATGCTGGACATGGCGTCTCCTGTTCGATTGGTCGTCATTATCATTAACGGGCCGGTGCCAATTTCAGGCATCCACACATGAATGCCGAGTATGAACCATCCGCCCGGCGAAAACAAGGGGCTCATTGCAAAGGCAAAGACGCTGGATTCCTGATCAAGTCAGGGATGACGAAGAGGGGGTCGGGGATCGCGGAGAAAGGCACATGCAGATTCCTCACTTCGTTCGGAATGACCATTCTGGTGTGGGTGTTCCTACAGATTTGTAGGTTGGATTAGCGGAGCGTAATCCAACAGAAAGGCAGGGATCATTGACGGAGGGGATTGTCGGGTTACGCCCTTCGACAAGCTCAGGGCTAACCCGACCTACTTGCCTACAATGCGGCCAAGCAGAAGAAGCGTCATGAGATGACGCGGCTACAAAGGCAAAAACAAAGACGCTGGATCCTATAATTGCCTGGATCCCCGATTAAGAACGTCGGGGACAAGCGTCGAGGATGACGGAGTGGGGCAAAAGAAGGCAAAGGAAAAAAACAAAGACACTGGATCCCTGATCAAGTCAGGGATGACGAAGAGAGAGCGGGAATGACGGAGTGGGGCAAAAGAAGGAAAAGGAAAAAAACAAAGACCCTGGATCCCTGATCAAGTCAGGGATGACGAAGAGAGAGCGGGAATGACGGAGTGGGGCAAAAGAAGGAAAAGGAAAAAAACAAAGACCCTGGATCCCTGATCAAGTCAGGGATGACGAAGAGAGAGCGGGAATGACCGTTCTGGTGTGGGTGTCCCTACAGGGATGACGGAGAGGGGGTCGGGGATGGCGGAGAAAGGCACAGGCGGATTTCTCGCTTCGTTCGGAATGACCATTCTGGTGTGGGTGTTCCTACAGATTTGTAGGTTGGATTAGCGGAGCGTAATCCAACAGAAAGGCAGGGATCATTGACGGAGGGGATTGTCGGGTTACGCCCTTCGACAAGCTCAGGGCTAACCCGACCTACTTGCCTACAATGCGGCCAAGTGAAGAAGCGTCATGAGATGACGCGGCTACAAAGGCAAAAACAAAGACACTGGATCCCTGATCAAGTCAGGGATGACGAAGAGGAGATCGGGAATGACGATTGTAGGGGCAGGCCGGAGCCTGCCCTGAGCAAAGTCGAAGGGTGCCTGCCCTGAGCAAAGTCGAAGGGTGCCTGCCCTCCCCATACAGGACAACCACAGGGGGTTGTCCCTACAGGATGACAGGAGAAAGGCACATGCAGATTCCTCGCCAGGTCCTTCGCATTGCTCAGGACAGGCTCGGAATGACCATTCTGGTGTGGTTGTCCCTACAGGATGACGGAGAGGGGGCGAGGATGGCGGAGAAATGTTCGCAGGTCGGCCAGGCTCTTGACTAAGCCCGTCGGACCTTCTAGGATAGCGTCACCTTTAATGCTCATCCTGTGAGGTGAGGAAGGAGTTCATTCATGATTACGTGTTCGGGCGGGCAGTGCCCTTCATCGGGTTAACCTTCTTCTCATGCGAGAGGAAGGTTTTTTTTTGCTCTCATAAACGTCATGTCACGGACCAATTCACCACACCGCGACGAAGTGGTCATCATGGACAGCCATGAAATGACGCGCGCGCTGACCAGAATTGCCCATGAAATTCTGGAGCGGAACAACGGGTGCCGTGATCTCGGGTTGGTCGGCATCCGCACCGGCGGGGTCTATCTGGCCCAACGCTTGCGACACCTGATTGCGGGCATCGAGCAGACGGAGGTGTTTTCAGGAGAATTGGATATCACGCTCTATCGGGACGATTTGGCCATTCGCAAAGATCAACCCGTCCTCAAGAAAACCGATATCCCGTTTCATATTTCGGATCTCAGGATCATCCTGGTCGATGACGTGCTGTTCACGGGACGGACCATTCGGGCGGCCATGGACGGCCTCATGGATTTGGGCCGGCCGGCTGAAATTCAATTGGCCGTGTTGATCGACCGGGGCCACCGGCAACTGCCCATTCGAGCGAATTACGTCGGAAAAAATATTCCAACCGCAAAAGACGAAAATATTCGAGTCTTTCTTGAGGAATCAGGCGAAGAGGACCGCGTGTCCAGGCTCATCAGGGCGGAGAGTCCGGCATGAGCTTCAAACGGAAAGATCTTCTGGGGCTCGCCTCGCTGTCGTCTGAGGAAATGGCCTTGATCCTGGAGGCGGCGGAACCCTTTAAGGAAGTGAGTGGCCGGGAGATCAAAAAAGTTCCGGCCCTCCGCGGGAAAACCGTGGTGAATCTGTTTTTCGAACCCAGCACGCGGACCCGCACGTCGTTCGAGTTGGCCGCCAAACGCTTGAGCGCCGACGTGGTGAATTTTTCGCCGTCTTCGAGCAGTATGGTAAAAGGGGAGACGCTGATCGATACCGCGAGAAATATGGAGTTCATGCAAGCCGACATTCTGGTGCTCCGGCACTCGTCTTCGGGAGCCGCGGAGACCCTGGCCAGGAGCAGCCGGTTGTCCGTCATCAATGCCGGCGATGGATGGCACGAACATCCCACGCAAGCCCTTGCCGACCTGCTGACCATTACGGAGAAAAAAGGACAGGTGCGCGATCTGCGCGTGGCCATCGTCGGTGATCTCGCGCACAGCCGGGTGGCGCGATCCAATATCCACGCGTTGACGAAAATGGGCGCGAACGTGCGCGTCGTGGGTCCCCCGACCATGATTCCCCTCTGTGTTCATCGGCTTGGGGTCGAGGTGTATCATGATTTCGACAAGGCGATCGCCGGGGTCGATGTCGTCATCATGTTGCGGCTGCAACTCGAACGACAAAATCGCTCGCTTTTTTTCCCCTCCATCAGGGAATACGCCCGGTTGTACGGTCTGACTTCCGAGCGCGTGCAGCGGGCGGCTCCGGACGTGCTGGTTATGCATCCCGGACCGGTGAATCGAGGCGTGGAAATTGCTCATGACGTGGTTGACAGCGGTTCCGCCGTGATCCTGGATCAGGTGTCGAACGGCGTGGCCGTCCGGATGGGACTTATGTATTTACTGTCTCAACGAAGTTAAGCTTGCTTGTTGGTGGCTGACATGACCATTCTGATCGCGGGCGGGCAGGTTGTCGACCCCGGCCACTGGAACGGCGTGGCCGACGTGCTGATCGAAGAGGGAACGATCAGCATGGTGGAGCCGAACCTGCGACAAAAATTGCAGAAGGTCAAAGGGCTGATGACGATCGACGCAAACGGGTTGCTCGTCTGTCCCGGATTCGTGGATTTGCACGTTCACTTTCGGGAACCGGGATTCGAACATAAGGAAACGATTGCCACGGGCAGCGCCGCCGCCGTGGCCGGCGGCTTTACCTCGGTGTGTTGCATGCCCAATACCCTGCCTGTCAACGATTCCCGGTCGGTCACGGAATTTATTCTTGCCCAGGCCGCGGCCGCCGGAAAAGCCAGGGTCTTCCCCATCGGAGCCATTACCAAAGGATCGCAAGGGGAGGCATTGGCGGAAATCGGAGAACTCTTCGATGCCGGCTGCGTGGCCATTTCCGACGACGGCAGTCCGGTGATGAACAGTCTGGTGATGCGCCGGGCCATGGAATATGCCACGGCTTTTCATCTTCCGGTTGTCGATCACTGCGAAGATTCGCATCTCTCGCGCGGCGGCAGCATGCATGAAGGCGCGGTGTCCACCGAGTTGGGCATTGCCGGCATCCCCAAAGCCGCGGAAGAAGTCATGGTGGCCAGGAATATTTCCCTGGCCGAGTTGACCGGCGCCCGGTTGCACCTGCCGCACGTCAGTACGGTGGGCTCGGTTCGGATGGTGCGGGAAGCCAAGGCGCGGGGGGTTCCCGTCACCGCTGAAGCCTGCCCTCACCACTTTTCGTTGACGGACGAAGCCGTTCGGTCTTTTAACGCGAATGCCAAAATGAATCCTCCGTTGCGCACCGATGAGGACGTGCAGGCCATCAAGGACGGGTTGCGCGATCATACCATCGACATTGTCGCCACGGATCATGCGCCCCATGCCGCCCAGGAGAAACAGGTGGAATTCGACGACGCGCCGTTCGGCATCATCGGATTGGAAACGGCCTTTCCGCTGACCTTGAATCTTGTCGAGGAAGGGGTCCTGACGCTGGAGCAGGCCATTGTCAAGCTGACGCGGGAGCCGGCCCGGGTGTTTGACCTGCCATACGGCACCCTTGCGCCGGGCGTCGCGGCCGACGTGACGTTGATCGACCCGACGGCCACGTGGATTGTGGACCCCGCCCGGCTTCATTCGCTCAGTCGCAATACGCCGTTTGCAGGTTGGACCATGAAGGGGAGGGTGATAAAAACGCTGGTGGGCGGACACGTGGTGTACGATCGGGAATCCGTTCTCCGGGAAACGTGAGGGCGGCACATGAACCCCCCGCTTTGCCGCGGACTCCGGCAGGAGAGCTGAATGTCGAGACGCGCTTCGGGATGGCGCCTGTCCTGTTCGTTGCTGGAATTGCTCGGCCTCATGATCTGGATCGGCGGCCTTGCCGTTCTTCTGACGACGGTGATCCCTGCGGTGTTCAATACCCTGGGCATGGAAACGGGCGGCCGGTTTTTACGCCGGGTCTTTGACGGGTATAATGCCCTGACGAGCGGCATCGTGATCATGTTGATCGGGACGGCCCTCTTTCGATATTGGAGGCACCGCCGGGAACCGGACGAAAGCCCGCCGTTACAACGATCCGAGGTCGGCCTGTTGACGGCTCTTGCGTGTGTCACGGTGTTGGTGGTCGTGGTCATGGGACCACAAGCCGTTGCCTTACAGGAAGCGGCGTTTTCGACCGACTCGCCGGAAGCGAAGAAAGCGGCGTTTGAGGCCTTTTTTCGTACGCACATGATCGTGCGGGCCCTTCACTTGATCAATGCGGGGCTCGCCGTCAGTTTGCTGGCGGTCAAGTTCCGTCACTGGGTTCGGATCTGAGGGCGTTTGGGTTTGCGAATGACAAAAAAAGCGATGCTTGCCTTAGCCGACGGGACCGTTCTTGAAGGACGGGCTTTGGGCTATGAGGGTGAAACATCCGGTGAAGTGGTGTTCAATACCGCGATGACCGGCTATCAGGAAATCCTCACGGACCCCTCCTACAAAGGGCAAATGGTCCTGATGACCTGTCCGCATATCGGCAATTACGGAATTTCGCCGGAAGATGCCGAATCCCGGCGCACGTGGGCCGAGGGATTTATTGTGAATGACGCATCCCGTCGTCCCAGCAACTGGCGTTCGGAGCTTTCGTTGCACGAGTATCTGGCGCGCCATCGGATCGTGGGCATTGAAGGCATCGACACCAGATATCTCACCCGTCATCTGCGCACGCATGGTTCGCAAGCCGGAGTCATCTCCCACGTCGAAGGCAACCCGGACACGCTGGTTGCAAAAGCTCTGGCGTCGCCCTCTATTTCCGGACGGGATCTGGTCGGAACCGTCACCTGCGATTCTGCGTATGAATGGCAGGAAGGCACCGGCGCCTGGCCGCAGCGGTTCACTGCCGATGGGCGTCCGCATCCGCTTCCCACGCGACGATTCCGGGTGGCGGTCTACGACTTTGGAGTGAAACAGAATATTCTGCGCCGGCTGGTGGATGAAGGGTGCGCGGTGACCGTGGTTCCCGCATCCACCACGGCCGAGACGATTCGAGCGATGAATCCGGACGGCGTGCTGCTGTCGAACGGCCCCGGGGACCCTGAAGGCGCGTCGTATGCGGTTGCTCATATTCAGGATCTGATCGGATGGCGGCCGATCATGGGGATTTGCCTGGGTCATCAGATCCTGGGGTTGGCCCTGGGACTGTCTTCATATAAATTGAAATTCGGACATCACGGCGCCAATCATCCGATACTGGATCTGCGAACCCGAAAAGTGGAGATTACCTCGCAAAACCATAATTTCGCGGTTCATGCGCCTTCGGCGGAACGCGCCCATGCGCCCCTGGAGACGCCATGGGGCCAATTCGAACCGACGCACGTGAGTCTCAATGACGACTGCCTGGAGGGACTCGCCGGAAAAACTGCGCCGGTTCTGTCGGTCCAATATCATCCCGAGGCCTCTCCCGGCCCGCATGATTCGTCATACCTGTTTGATCAATTTCGAACCATGATGGAAAAATCCCATGCCTAGCCTGCTGCTTCTTACGCTGCTGTTGCTGACGGGTTGTACGAGCATGTCCCTTATTCCCCCCACAAGCCCGTTGGAGGAAATCGTCCTTTCGGGAGAGGGCCGGAACAAAATTCTGCTGGTCGAGGTTTCCGGGATTCTGACGTCGGCCAAACCCGGCGGCCTGCTCGCCCGCTTCTTTGAGCGACTCAGTCTGCCCGCGCGGTTCAAGGAAGAGCTGACCAAGGCCGCCGAGGACGAAGACGTCAAGGCGATTGTATTACGGATCAATACGCCGGGAGGGACGGTCACGGCCTCGGACATTCTGTATCATGAATTAGAGGAATTGAAGAAAACCCGGAAAATCCCGATTGTGGCCTCCATTATGGATCTGGGCACGTCGGGCGGATATTACGTGGCGATGGCCGCCGATCGAATCGTGGCGCATCCCTCGTCGGTCACCGGCAGCCTCGGCGTCATTATGCTCACGCTCAATGCCTCGGGGCTGATGGAAAAAATAGGCGTCCAGGCTGATGCGATCACGTCGGGGCCGTATAAAAGCATGGGATCGCCGTTCCGTGCCATGACCGAGCAGGACCGCGCCATTTTTCAAAGCGTGATCGATTCCTTTTACGCCCGGTTCCTTCGCGTCATTGAAGAGGGGAGACCGAATCTGACGCCTGAAACCATTCGTCAGTTGGCCGATGGCCGGATTTATTCGGCGACGCAGGCCAGAGACCATGGATTGATTGATATGATAGGCTACGTCGATGACGCGCTTGAACTGGCCAAAAAAGAGGCGGGGATCGATGAGGCGCAGGTTGTCATGTATCAGCGCGCGGGGGGCTATCACCCGAACATTTATGCGCAGGGGCCCGGGGGGCTCAGTCGAACCGAGTGGGTGTTCCCGAAACTTGATCCGGTTGCGCTGCTGTTGGCGGGCGGCACTCCGGCATTCATGTATCTCTGGCTTCCCTAGGAACCATGGCAGGCTTGGAAATTTTCGCGAGACCATGAATATCTTTTCCCCATCCACGCTCCGGAAAACTGCCGTCTTCTGCGGGCTCCTGCTGTTGGCCGGGTGCGTCACGGCGCCGGGGACGGCGCGCAACCAGGTGATCTTTCTTTCCGAGGAAAAGGAAATTGCCCTGGGGATCAGCGCCTTTCGCGACGTGCTGAGGCAGGCCCGGCTCAGCGCCAATCCCGAAATCAATGAAATGGTCAACCGCGTTGGCCGTCGCATCGCCGCCGTCGCCGATAAACCGGAATATCATTGGGAATTTGCCGTGATTCAGGACGATCAGATGGTGAATGCCTTTGCCCTTCCCGGAGGCAAGGTTGCGATTTTTACGGGCATTCTCAAACACGCGAAAAATGAAGACGGGCTGGCCACGGTCATGGCCCATGAAATCGCGCATGCGCTTCAGCGCCATGGCGCCGAACGCATGAGCCGCGGCATTCTCGATCAGATTGCCCAATTGGGAATCCTTGCCGGCGCGGCCAGTGGCGCCGTGGACCCCCAACTTGCCATGGGGGCCATGAGCGCGTACGGCGTGGGCATCACGCTTCCGCATAACCGGCGACAGGAATCGGAAGCGGATTTCGTCGGCCTGCAACTGATGGCGAAGGCCGGGTATGACCCGCGTGAAGCCGTCGGGTTCTGGGAGCGTATGAGTGGCTGTCCGAGGCAAATGATCGGGAAATTCTGTTTCCGATCCAATGCGGCCGTTCCCGAATTTCTTTCGACTCACCCTTCGGATGTCACGCGGATTCGACAGATCCAGGCCTGGATTCCCGATGTTATGAAGCATTATCGCCCGCGCGATACCGACCCCGACCCGGCTGCCGACGATCCTGATGCCGACGGCCCCGATGCCGCGGTCACGGCTCCGGCTTCAACTTCGATGAACTGACCTCCCATGCCGAAACGGAACGATCTCCGGCGCATCCTGCTTATTGGCTCGGGGCCCATTGTGATCGGCCAGGCCTGTGAATTTGATTATTCAGGCACCCAGGCCTGCAAGACCCTGAAGCAGGAAGGGTACGAAGTCGTGCTCATCAACAGCAATCCCGCCACGATCATGACCGATCCCGAGCTGGCGGACCGCACGTACATTGAACCCATTACGGTTGAGGTGGTGGAACGCATTCTCGAAGCGGAACGTCCCGACGCCCTGCTTCCCACGATGGGCGGCCAAACGGCGTTGAACGTGACCATCAGTCTTCAGGAACGGGGATCTCTGGAAAAATATAACGTGCAGCTCATCGGGGCCACGTATGAAGCCATCACCAAGGCCGAAGACCGGGAGGCCTTTAAACGGGCGATGGAAAGCATCGGCCTGGCCACGCCGCTGAGCCGCCTGATTCGAAACCGGGAAGACGCCCTGAGTTTTTTGGAAATCGTCGGATTTCCGGCCATTGTCCGCCCCTCTTTCACGCTGGGCGGCACCGGGGGCAATATTGCCTATAATCGCGAGGAGTTCGAGCGGGACGTTGATTGGGCGTTGCTCATGAGTCCGGTCGGGGAGGCGTTGATTGAACGGTCGTTGATCGGATGGAAGGAATACGAACTGGAGGTCATGCGGGATCTGAACGACAACGTCGTCATCATCTGCCCCATAGAAAACTTCGACGCCATGGGCATTCATACCGGTGACAGCATCACCGTGGCGCCGGCCATGACCCTGACGGACAAAGAATATCAGCGCATGCGTGACGCGGCGATTCGCATCATTCGGGAAATCGGCGTGGATACCGGCGGTTCGAATATTCAATTCGCCCTCAATCCCCGCAACGGGGAGATGATCGTGATTGAAATGAACCCGCGCGTGTCGAGAAGCTCGGCGTTGGCCTCCAAGGCCACCGGGTTTCCCATTGCGAAAATCGCGGCAAAACTGGCCGTCGGGTATACCCTGGATGAGATTGCCAACGACATCACCAAGGTGACCCAGGCCTCCTTTGAACCCACGATCGACTACGTCGTGGTCAAGGTTCCGCGATTCGCCTTTGAAAAATTCCGTGGATCCAACCCCACGCTCACGACCCAAATGAAATCCGTCGGCGAGGCGATGGCGTTGGGACGGACGTTTAAGGAAGCGTTTCAAAAAGCCCTGCGGTCCCTGGAAACGGACCGCTACGGCCTGATCTCCCTCAATGACCTGGACCAGTACCTGCCCGGAGACGATCTCGGTCCATCCGTGCCGGAGCGCGTTCGCACGGCCATTCGCGTCGCCCATCCCGACCGTCCCTGGCATATCGCGGATGGCCTGCGAATCGGCATTGCCAAAGACGAAATCTTCGCGGCCACACACGTGGATCCCTGGTTTTTGGATCAAATCGAGGAACTCGTGCTGGTTGAACAACAACTGCTGGCTCAAGCCCGCGCCTGCGTTCGGAACGCGACGGATGATCCCGCCGCGGTCCTTGACGGGACGTTCGACGGCCCGGATGGCCTGGAACTGCTCAAGGAAGCCAAACGTTCAGGGTTTTCGGATCAACGCCTGGCTCAATTACTCAACACCACGGCCGCCGCGGTGCGGGCCTTTCGCGCCCTCCATCTGCCTCGTGTCACGTATTCGCGGGTCGATACCTGCGCCGCGGAATTTGAAGCCTTCACGCCCTATCTGTATTCCACCTACGGCCATGAGTGCGAGGCGCGCCCGACAAACAGGGAAAAAGTCGTGATTCTGGGCGGCGGGCCGAACCGGATCGGGCAGGGGATTGAGTTCGATTATTGTTGCGTCCATGCCACCCTGGCCCTGCGGGAATTGGGTATCGAAACCATCATGGTCAACTGCAATCCCGAAACCGTCAGCACGGATTACGATACGTCCGATCGGCTGTATTTCGAACCGTTGGTCGAGGAAGACGTGTTGAACGTCATGGAAGTGGAACGGCCCATGGGCGTCGTCGTGCAATTCGGCGGGCAAACGCCGCTCAAATTGGCCGGTCCATTGGCCGAGGCGGGGATTCCGATTTTAGGCACCGATCCCGACGCCATTGACCGAGCCGAAGATCGTGAACGGTTCAGTGCCTTAATCACCGCGTTGGGCCTCAGGCAACCGCGAAACGGCGTTGCGCGCTCAGGCGAGGAAGCGTCCGCGGTGGCCTCGCACGTCGGCTACCCGGTCATCGTGCGTCCATCGTACGTCCTGGGCGGGCGGGCGATGCAGATCGTGTACGACGAACAATCGCTTCGGTCCTACGTCGAAAATACGGTCATGACCACGGGCCAATATCCGCTCCTGATCGACCAGTATCTGACCGACGCCGTGGAAGTTGACGTCGATGCGGTGTCCGACGGGGTTGACGTTGTCGTGGCCGGCGTCATGGAACACGTGGAGGAAGCCGGCATTCATTCGGGAGATTCCGCCTGTTCGCTTCCCCCGCACTCGTTGCCCGCGGAATTGATCGACCGGATTTGCGTCCAGACCATGGCGCTGGCGCGCGAGCTGCGCGTCATTGGTCTCATGAACGTGCAATTTGCCGTTCAGGGGAATGACGTGTTTGTCCTGGAAGTCAATCCCAGGGCTTCCCGCACGGTCCCGTTCGTGAGCAAAACCATCGGTATTCCATTGGCGAAAGTGGCCATGAAAACCATGGTCGGGCATTCGCTCCGGGATCTGAACGTGACCGGGGTTCCGCCGACGCGGCACATTGCGGTCAAGGAATCGGTGTTCCCCTTTACGAAGCTGGGAAACGTTGACGTGCTCCTGGGTCCTGAGATGCGCTCGACCGGGGAAGTGATGGGGATCGATCAGGATTTCGGATGGGCGTTTGCCAAATCCCAGGCTGCGGCGGGCTTGAGCCTGCCTCAGACCGGCACCATCATCATGAGCGTGAAAGACGGCGATAAATCCGGGACGGTGAACGTCGCCAAACGATTGCAGGCGTTAGGGTTCAAGCTCCAGGCCACACGGGGAACCGCCGCGTATCTGCTCGAACGCGGCCTCGACGTGGAACCCGTCAATAAAGTCAAGGAAGGACGGCCCCATCTCGTTGATCACATTAAAAATCGTCAGGCGCAGTTGGTCGTCAATACCGTGGGCACCACTTCCTCACAGGATGATTCACGGCCCATTCGACGGGAAGCCCTTCAACAGAACATTCCGTATTTCACGACGATCCAGGGCATTCAGGCGGCGGTGACGGCCATCGAGGCTATGAGGAAATCTTCGCTGACGATCAAACCGTTACAGGAGTATCATCCGGCCTGACAGGATGAACGCGGAGTTTCGTGTGGAGGAATGATGGCTGTTCCAATGACCAAAAAAGGCTATGAGGCCCTGAAGGCCGAATTGGACCGGTTGCGGAAGGTCGAGCGTCCGCAAAACATTCAGGACATCGCCGAGGCGCGGGAACACGGGGATCTGCGGGAAAATGCCGAATTCAAGGCGGCCAAGGAGCGACAGCAATACATTGATACGCGAATGAGCGAACTCGAACATAAATTGGGCGACGCCCAGGTCATCGAGTCCGGGACGGGTCCCTGCGAAACCGTGGTTTTCGGCGCCACCGTCCGTCTTCTGGACGTTGAATCGGACGCGGAGAAAACCTATACCCTCGTCGGCCAGGAAGAAGCCGACATCAAAAACGGCTCAATCTCCGTGCAATCCCCGATCGGACGCGCGTTGATCGGTCATCGCGTCGGGGACGTCGTGCAAGTGAACCGGCCGGCGGGGATGATCGAGTACGAAATTCAGGAAATTTTTTTCCAGGAGTAACCGCATGCCTTCCGCCATATCCGTTGTGACGTTGCTGACCGATTTCGGCGCTCAGGACCATTTTGTCGCCAGCATGAAAGGGGTCATCCTGGGCATCAACAACCAGGCCCGTATCATCGACGTCTCGCACGGCGTGAGACCCTATTCCATTGAAGAAGCCGCCTTTCTTCTGAATTCCTGTTATCACTATTTCCCCGATGGAACCGTGCACGTCGTCGTCGTCGATCCGGGAGTCGGCTCGGCGCGTCGCGGGTTGCTCGTCACGACTTCGAGGTTTTTCTTTGTCGCGCCGGATAATGGCGTGTTGACCCATATTTTTGACAACGAACTTTCCGTGGAGGTCCGGCAGATCGAAAATCGCCAATTTCGCCTGGATTCGGAAGGCGCCACCTTTGAGGGCCGGGATCTGTTCGCGCCATCCGCCGCCTGGCTGACGCGAGGACAGGCTCCGGGCGCCTATGGTCGCCTCGTGGCGGACTACGAACGATTGCCGATTCAGAAGCCCGAAGTGCGGGACGGGTCGCTGCGCGGCCGCGTGGCCCACGTTGACCGGTTCGGCAACATCATTACCGACGTCACTCCCGCGGACATTCAGGCGCTCCGGACCATCACCAAACGCGCAACCATTTCCTTTGAGATAGGCGGCGTCACCATCGACACGCTCAAAACGCATTACGAGCAGGGCTCTCCGGAAAAACCGGATGCCCTGATCAACAGCAACGGCTATCTCGAAGTGTTTCTGAAGGAAGGCAGCGCAGCCGAGAGACTGGGCGTCAAAACCGGAACACCGCTGGAAATACGGTAACCTATTGACAGATTTACAGAATGTGGCAATATAGAAATAATGATTGGCTCGGTTAAAGGCAAAATTGTCAAAGATATTATTTGCAAAGGTGCTTATGGGAGGTTTCACGACCGAATCAACAAGAGAGCCGTTTTGCTTCTGCAAGCGTCGAGTGATGTATCGAATTTTGATGATTTAAGAAGAATTTGCGAACCCCCTACTTTGAAATTACACAAACTAAAGGGGAACATGAAAGGTTTTTGGTCCATCACGATAGAAAAGCCTTGGTGTATTGTTTTTAAGTATCAGCAAGGGGAGTTTGTCAACGTTGAGATTAAAGATTACCATGATTAACGTTCAATGAAATAAGCAAAGAAGGGACTGGTTTATGGTTGAACTGAAAATCAGATATTCGCCGGGCGAGTTTTTAAAAACCATGGTGCTGGAAGAAAGAGGATTGACCCAAAAATGGTTAGCCCAAAAAATTGGCTGTGCAGAAAGAAAGATCTCTGAAATTTGCAATAATAGGAGAGGAATTTCTGCGGGTTTTGCCCTTCAGCTTGAAGAAGTTTTTGGTGTCAGTGCCGAGTTCTGGGTCACAATGCAAGCGAAATGGGAACTCTATATGGCCCGCAAGGAAGCTGCATAAATGACTCCCTGAAGAAGTCGGAGGGCTAACCTGACCTACAGTCTTCCTCACCCTGCTCTCACCCTAACCTCAATCCTCTCCCATCAAGGGAGAGGAAAGAAAACGACACTGGATCCCTGATCAAGTCAGGGATGACGGAAGGAGGCGGATCTGTAGGTCGGATTAGCGTAGCGTAATCCGACAGGAAGGGCGGGAACACATACAGGAATGACGGAAGGGGAGTCGAAGAGGACAGGTCAATCGCCGCCGTGAAACGTGTCCCGATCGTACTCATCCTGTATGGATTCACTGCGATCACCCAACCCTCGTTTAAACGATTGTCGGATCGCGACGACCCGCTCCCACACCTCGGTTCCTCGAATGCGCGAGCCGAAGCGGGACAGAAATTGTTCGGTGAGCTGAACGCCCCTGTGGAAATGGCGGGGAATGGTTTCTTCAGTGACCTGTTGCCAGGTAATGAAAATCAAAAATTCCTGAAAAGCCTGGGCTTGCGGCACGGTTTCGCCGATGGCGAGCAGGGTTTCATAGGCGCGTTTGGCTTCCGGGCCCGTTTCGGAAGAAAACGTTTCTTCCGCTTCTTCAACGTCCGGTTGCGCATCGCCCAGAGAATCGTCGGCATAGGCCCGAGCCAGGGCTTCCTGCGCGACAATGGCAGGGTCAAAGTTCATGGATGTTTCTCGCGAATGCGGGACATGGCATGAGACATTCCGGTCAGCAGGCTATCCGGCAGGCCTTTGTCAGGATGTCCGTCATTTTTCGCAATTCCCGTTCGGTTGCCGCCAACGGGGGAACCAGGACGACAATATGGCCTATCGGCCTGATGAGCAGTCCACGGCGACGACATTCCCCCGCAACCCTGTAGCCGATCCGTTCTGACGCCGGAAAGGGTTCCCGGGTCTCCTTGTTTTTGACTAACTCGATGCCTGCCATCATCCCGCATTGCCGAACGTTTCCCACGACGGGGAGTTCACCCAGGGGCTTGAGCAGGGTTTGCAGCATCCGGGAACGCTTTCTGACCTGAACGAGCGTTCGTTCTTTTTTGAAAATTTCGAGATTCGCCAGGGCCGCGGCGCAGCCGAGCGCGTTGCCCGTATAACTGTGGCCGTGAAAAAACGTGTTCCCGGTTTCTCCGAGAAACGCCTGATAGATGGTTTCCGTGGTCAGGGTCGCGGCGAGCGGCAGATAGCCTCCGGTCAATCCCTTGGCGACGCACAGGAGATCCGGCGTGACCCGTTCATGATTGCAGGCAAACATGGTTCCGGTGCGGCCAAAGCCGGTCGCCACTTCATCTGCGATCAGGAGCACGTTGTACTTGGCGCATAAGGCCTGAACCCGTGAGAGATAGCCGGGCGGCTGCGTGATGATCCCCGCGACGGCCTGCACCATGGGTTCGATGACGACTCCGGCAATCTGTTCGTGTCGCTTGGACAGGACGTCTTCCAGGGGATCGAGACACGCCGTCCGACACGAAGGGAAGCGCAAATGCAGGGGACATCGATAACAGTAGGGCGCATCGAGGGCGACGGTCGGAAACAGAAGGGGGCGAAAGCGTTCATGAAACAGGGGGACTCCCCCCACGCTCATGCTCCCCACCGTATCGCCGTGGTAGGCGACGTCCAGACGAACGAAGGCGGTTTTCTGTTTTTGCGGCGGATTCTGCTGTTGCCAATATTGGATCGCCATTTTCAAGGCCACTTCCACGGCTGTGGATCCATCGTCCGAGTAGAACACGCGCGTCAGGCCTTTCGGGGCAATGTTGACGAGTGCTTTGGCTAACATGATAGACGGGGGACTGGCTGCGCCCAACAACGTGCTGTGGGCAATTTTGCCGAGTTGATCCTGAATGGCCCTATCCAGCGTGCGGTTTCGATGCCCGTGAAGATTGACCCAGATGGATGACGAGCCGTCCAGATATTTGTTGCCGCGTCCGTCGTACAGGTAGACGCCGTTGCCTTTTTCAATAATCAACGGGTCTTCCCGTTCCCATTCCCGCATTTGGGTAAACGGGTGCCAGACGTATTGCCGATCCCATTTCGAGAGCGTTGATAAAGAAACAGGCAGGCGGTTCGGTTGCTTTTTCCTGGGTTGCTTCATGTACCACCCGGATTCCCGAGTACGCGGAAATGACGGTTTGGGGTCGTGTGTCGGCTCTTTTCATTCCACGGGGAAACGATCAAACGGCGGGCCGCGTGAGCAACGAGATTATAGAAATGCAATCTTTCTTTGACAAGAAAAGGAAACCTTCATAAAATCAATAAATTATGCTTTCACAATGAACACACTTTCCTCTATCCGCAATTTTTCCATTATCGCCCATATCGACCACGGAAAATCCACCCTCGCTGATCGTTTACTGGAGCTGACGGGAGCGATCACGCCGAGGGAATTTCGTGAGCAGATCCTGGATGATATGGATCTCGAACGCGAACGCGGGATCACCATCAAGGCTCACGCCGTCACCACGTCGTATAAGGCGCATGACGGTCACACGTATCAGTTGAACCTCATCGATACGCCAGGGCACGTGGATTTTACCTATGAGGTCTCCCGCAGTTTGGCCGCGTGCGAAGGCGCGTTGTTGTTGGTTGACGCCACACAGGGCGTGGAAGCGCAGACGATCGCCAACGTGTATCTGGCCATGGCCAACGACCTCGTGATTCTGCCCGTGATTAACAAAATCGATCTTCCCAGCGCGGATATTGAAGGCGTGACGCACCAGATCGAAGAGATTCTGGGCCTTCCCGTGGACCATGCGCTCCTGGTGAGCGCCAAACAGGGGATCGGGGTCGATGACGTACTGAATGCCATGGTCCGGCAAGTGCCGTCACCCACGGGGTCCGTGCAGGCCTCTTTGAGGGCGCTGATTTTCGATTCCTGGTTTGACAGTTACCAGGGCGCGATCGTGCTTGTTCGAATTTTCGATGGCGTGGTCAAACCGGGCATGAAAATCAAGCTGATGTCCACCGGCCGAATCTTTGAAGTCTCCGAAGTCGGTATTTTTTCTCCCAAGCGCACCAAAACTTCCGAGTTGAAGGCCGGAGCGGTCGGCTACGTCGTGGCCGGCATGAAGGACGTGTCGGACACCAAAATCGGCGATACGCTCACCAGTGCCGAGCGACCCACGACCACGCCGTTACCCGGGTATCGCGAGGTAAAGCCGCTGGTCTTTTGCGGGCTCTATACCATGGACAACGCGGATTATGAGGACCTTCGTGACTCGCTCGACAGGCTTCGCCTCAATGATTCGTCGTTTGTCTACGAACCGGAATCTTCCTTGGCATTGGGGTTCGGCTTCCGGTGCGGGTTCCTGGGCCTGCTGCATATGGAGATTATCCGCGAACGCTTGAATCGTGAATACGGCTTAAACCTGATCAGCACGGCTCCCACGGTTATTTATCGTGTCAGGACGCTGAACGGGGAGGTGCAGGACATTGAAAATCCCTCCAATCTGCCCGAGCCCGAAGCCATCGCAAGCATGGAGGAACCGTTCATCCGGGCTACGATCATTGCGCCGGAACGCTACGCCGGCAACATTCTGGCCTTGTGCCAGGAACGCCGCGGCGTCCAGGAAAGCTTGCAGTATCTGGATACCACGCGAATCATGCTGGTCTATGCCTTGCCGTTGAACGAAATGGTGTTGGATTTTTACGACAAATTGAAATCCCGCACCCAGGGCTATGCCTCATTGGATTACGAATTGATGGAGTACCGGGAATCGGATCTGGTGAAACTCGATCTGCTGCTGAACGGCGAAACCATCGACGCGCTGTCTTTTATCACGCACAAGGAGAAAGCCTATCATCGGGGCCGTCAACTGGTGGAAAAGATGAAGGAATTGATACCGAAACAGATGTTCGAAGTTGCGATTCAGGCCGCGATCGGCAAGCGCGTGATTGCGCGCGAAACGGTTTCCGCCATCAAAAAGAACGTCACCGCCAAGTGTTACGGAGGAGATATCACGCGAAAACGCAAGCTGTGGGAAAAACAAAAAGAGGGCAAAAAACGGATGAAGCAACTCGGCCGCGTGGAAGTCCCGCAGGAAGCCTTTCTGGCCCTCTTGAAGGTCAAGGATGAATAATGGCTGATTCTGAGCCGATGCCGCCGCCGGATTCCTCATCCGGCGATCCCGGGTTTTCCTCCTCGCATGAAGAAAGCCGGCACGAGACGTCCCGCGCCAAACCGTTGTGGCGGGAATACCTCGAAGCCATCATCATTGCGTTGGTCCTGGCGCTGACCATCCGCGTGTTTCTCGTTCAGGCGTTCAAGATTCCTTCGGGCTCCATGATTCCCAGTTTGCAGATCGGCGATCATATTCTGGTCAATAAACTCGCGTACGGGTTTCAGATTCCCCAGGATTGCGAATTCGAGGTTGCCCTGCTTCCGGTCACGTGCTATTCCTCGTCCATGCTGTTTGAATTTGAAAAGCCCAAGCGGGGAGACGTGATCGTCTTTCGCTACCCGGAAGATGAACATAAGGATTTTATTAAACGCATCATCGGCTTGCCCGGCGACACCATTCACATTCGAGAAAAGACCGTCTACGTCAATGGCGAACCGCTCCGCGACGAAGCGTTTACCCAACGCGTGGATCCCGGCATGATCGACGGCCGAATCAACCCCCGGGACAATTTCGGCCCCGTGACGGTTCATCCGGACTCCTATTTCGTCATGGGCGACAACCGCGACCAAAGCCTGGACAGCCGGTTCTGGGGATACGTGCAGGAGCACAAAATCAAGGGCCGGGCGTTTCTCGTCTATTGGTCCTGGCACGGGCAGGGGGCCATGACGGAATGGGTTCGATGGAATCGAATCGGGAAAGTGATCGAGTGAGAGGGCGGGGTGCGCCTCTCCCCCGCGTTACGATTGTCATTCCGGCTCGCTATGCCTCCTCCAGATTTCCGGGCAAACCCCTGGCGCTCCTGGCGGGAAAACCCTTAATCCGCCACGTCTATGAACAGGCCGCCCGCGTCACGAACGTGGCCCAGGTGCTCGTGGCAACGGATGACGTTCGCATTCACGAGACCGTCGAACGTTTCGGCGGTCGCTCGACGATGGTGACCAGGCCCTGCCGAACGGGAACCGACCGTGTGGCCGAGGCAATCCGGGAACTTCCCGGTGAGATTATCGTCAACCTGCAGGCCGATGAAATCCTGTTGTCTCCCGAGCTTCTGCGGGATCTGATCGACCCGTTTCTCGCCGGTGACGCCGAAATAGGCACCCTGTGTCGCCCGCTCAAACGCGGGGAGGACTTTGCGCAATCCTCCGTCGTCAAAGTGGTCACGGATCGGCAGGGGAGGGCCCTCTACTTTTCCCGTGCTCCGATTCCGCACGTTCGCGATCACGTCCGCGATGCGTTGCCCTTTGCCTCGCTTCATTTGGGAGTGTATATTTTTCGTCGGGACACCCTGGAGCGCTTTACCGCGTTACCGAGCGGGGAGTTGGAGGAAGCGGAAAAACTGGAACAGTTACGGGCGCTGGAACATGGGATTCCCATTCACGTGTGGGAGACGCCCCATGCCTCACTGCGGATCGATACCCGAGAGGATCTGGAAAGAGCGAATGCGTCATGGGACGAACGTATGGCGGAACGGGCGACTGACTGAAGACGGCCCGGCAGGACTCATGGGAGCAACCGATGAGTAAATTTATTTTCGTGACCGGCGGGGTGGTGTCCTCGTTGGGGAAAGGGCTGGCTTCGGCTTCCATAGGGCATCTCCTGGAAAGCCGGGGGTTGCGGATTTCTTTTCTCAAGCTCGATCCCTACATCAACGTCGATCCCGGCACGATGAACCCCTACCAGCACGGCGAAGTCTACGTCACGGACGACGGGGCCGAAACCGATCTCGATCTCGGGCACTATGAACGGTTTACCAACCTCACGCTCTCGCAAAACAATAATTGCACCACGGGACGGATTTACGATTCGGTCATCAAAAAGGAGCGCCGGGGCGATTATCTGGGCAGCACCGTTCAGGTTGTCCCGCATATTACCGACGAGATTAAGCAGACGATTCTCCGCGTGGCGCACGGCACGGACGTGGTGATCGTGGAAATAGGGGGGACGGTCGGCGACATCGAAAGTCTGCCCTTTCTTGAAGCCATCCGGCAGATGCCGTTCGACGTGGGCCGTGAAAACGTCCTGTACATTCATCTCACCCTGGTGCCGTTTATTGAAACCGCGGGGGAGTTGAAAACCAAACCCACGCAACATTCCGTGAACAAACTTCGCGAAATCGGCATCCAGCCCCATATCCTGTTGTGTCGAACCGACCGGTTTCTGGCGCCGTCGCTGAAGGAAAAAATTGCGCTCTTTTGCAACGTGGACAAGGGAGCGGTCATCACGGCAAAAAACGTCGATACCGTGTATGAAGTGCCCATCGTGTTGCGAAAAGAAGGGCTCGATGAGTTGATTGTGCGTTTCCTGCGGTTGGAATCCGGCCCGCCCAACCTCCGTGATTGGGACGCCATGGTTCAAAAACTCAAACGTCCGACGCATGAAGTGACCATTGGGATGGTCGGCAAATACATGGCGTTCAAAGAGTCGTACAAGAGTTTGTCCGAAGCGCTCGTGCACGGCGGGCTTCCCAATGACGCGGGCGTCAACGTCCGGCTGATCGAATCGGAAGACCTCGAACGGAATGCCCCCGAACAATTTTTAAGCGACGCCGACGGGATTCTGATCCCGGGCGGGTTCGGCACACGGGGCATCGAAGGCAAGGTGGCGACGATCCGCTACGCCAGGGAAAAAGGGATTCCTTTTCTGGGACTCTGTTTGGGGATGCAATGCGCGGTGGTGGAATTTGCCCGTCACGTTGCCGGGCTGAAAGCAGCCAACAGCAGTGAATTCGATTCGACAACGGACTACACGGTGATCGACCTGCTCCCGGAACAACGGGCCGTGGAGGAGAAGGGCGGGTCCATGCGACTCGGCAGTTACGTCTGTCGCCTGCAGGACGGTTCTCTGGCCCGACGCATTTATGGAACAGCGGAGATTCAAGAGCGACACCGGCACCGGTACGAATTCAACAATGATTTCCGCGAGATCCTGACGGCAAAGGGCCTGGTGCTCAGCGGAACGTCGCCGGACGGGCGACTCGTTGAAATCATTGAGTTGAAGGACCATCCCTGGTTTGTAGGGACCCAATTTCATCCTGAATACCGATCACGACCACATGCTCCGCATCCTGTTTTTCAGGCGTTCCTTCACGCGGCGCTGAAACGCAAATTCGGCCGATAGCAGGTAATCGGCATAATAGACTTTCCTCTCCCATCAGGGGAGAAGGGATGCGATTTTGCAAAGGGTTCCAATGGAAAAAGACACCCTGATGCGGGAAGTTCCCTTGGGAAACATTGCGGGCGGCGGCGCGCAGCCGCATTTTCTGATTGCGGGACCCTGCGTCATCGAAAATGAGCAGATGGTTCTGGACACGGCGTTTGAACTCGCCGAGATGGCCAGGTCGATCGGATTTCCCTATATCTTCAAATCGTCCTACGACAAAGCCAACCGCAGTTCCATCCATGCTTACCGGGGACCGGGACTTCAGGATGGTCTGGCCATCCTGCAAAAAGTGAAAGAACAGGTTCAGGTCCCGGTGCTGACGGACGTGCACAGCGTCGAGGAAGTCCGGCAAGCCGCGCAGGTCGCGGACGTGGTGCAGATCCCCGCGTTTCTCTGCAGACAGACTGATCTGCTGGTGGCCGCGGCGCAAACCGGTAAAACCGTGAACGTCAAGAAAGGGCAGTTTCTTTCTCCATGGGACATGGGCAACGTCGTCAGGAAACTGGAAGAAAGCGGAACTCGCCGGATCGTCCTCACTGAACGAGGATTCTCGTTCGGCTACAATAATCTGGCAGTTGATATGCGGGCGCTTCCGGTCCTGAAGGGATTGGGGTATCCCGTGGTTTTCGACGTCACGCACAGCGTGCAGCTTCCCGGAGGAGGGGGAACGCACTCATCCGGCCAGCGGGAATTTATCGCGCCGCTGGCTCGGGCCGCCGCGGCCGCGGGTTGTGACGGGTTTTTCATGGAAGTCCACCCGAATCCGGATGCCGCGCTCTCGGACGGACCGACAATGGTCCCCCTCGACAAACTGAAAGCGTTGCTTGAAGAGTTGAAGCAAATTTGCCGGGTTTCCGGAAAAGGTTCAACCGTCACGCTCTAACCATGCCGCAAGCTCACGTTGTTAAAGCCGCCTCCAAAGCCGTTGAACGAACGTTCAATTTGCCGAATACGCTGACGTTCATTCGAATCTTATTGGTCCCGGTGTATATCGGGCTTTTTTCAACGCCAACGGTGGAACGATCGATTCTCGCTGCGGCAGTTTTCGGCCTGGCGGCCCTGACCGACTTACTGGACGGGCATATTGCGCGACAACGCGCGCAAGTCACCAAAATAGGCCGCCTTATTGACCCCATCGCCGACAAGTTTCTGGTCATTTCGGGCTTGGTGTTGCTCGTGCAATTTCAACGGGTCGCGGCCTGGTTGGCGATTGCACTCATTATCCGGGATCTCGCCATCACCGGGGTCCGCGCCATTGCGGCGAGTCGAGGGCTGATCATCAACGCAGGGACATTGGGGAAATATAAAGTTGTGCTTCAAATTATTGCGATCATCCTGTTGACACTCGAAGAAGCGATTTCCCTGTCCGTCCTGAACGTTCATTTGCTCGGAACCGTGACTCTCTACGTGGCGTTGCTCTTTTCCCTGGTCTCTGCCGGACAGTATCTGCTTGAAGCATGGAATGAGTTTTCCCAAAAAGCGTGGCCCTCATAACGGCGTCGCAAGCCATGTCTCCTGAAATTTCCGGGTTGCTGTTTTGCCTTGGAGCCTACGTGCTTGGCTCAATTCCGTTCGGACTGGTTTTTTCACATCTGCTGGGCGCGCCGGACCCGAGGCAGGCAGGGAGCCGAAACATCGGCTTTACAAACGTGCTGCGGGTATGCGGGAAAAAGGTTGGAATCCTGACGTTAGCCGGTGACCTGGGAAAAGGGTGGCTGGTGGGATGGATCGCCGGGTTGGGAATTTTTCCGGCCCTGTGGGGGTTGCCGGCCGTGCTCCTGGTCGTGCTGGGCCATCTTTTTCCCGTTTTTTTGCGATTTCGTGGCGGCAAAGGGGTTGCCACGGGGTTGGGAGGACTGCTGGGAATTCACTTTCCCATGGGTCTCGGTTTGGTCGTCATCTGGGTGGCAACCGTAGGAATTTGGCGATATTCCTCAGGTGGCGCGCTCATGGCTTTCGGGACGTTGCCGTTGATAAGCTGGTTTATGACGTTTGACGTGGAATTTACGATTTTCAGTCTTCTCTTAAGTTGCCTGGTTATCAGCAAACATAAGGGCAATATCGTTCGACTTCTGGATGGCACTGAACCCAGAATGGAATAATTGGTGGATAAATCTGTTATTTGACATAATCATTCTTATGCGACATTGTGGTTTGATCTTTGGCCCCAGATTATAAGACTTTGCGATATTGTAGCCCGCCTTTTCTGTGCTTGGGAGATTTCAACATGACACGGGACGATGAAGTTGTTATCTATCTCAACCGTCATGCGGATGAGTTTTTCTGTGCTGCCTGCATTGCAAAAGCGGTAGAAATAAACCCAACGCAAGCGTCTAATGCGGTTCGCCCCCTGCGCAAAACCAGTGATTTCATTAGCAGAGAAAAAGAGCTTTGCTCGCAATGCCTAAAATATAGAAAGGTTATTAAGGCTACGGCTTTGCAGTAGTGTGGCAATTCTGCTTATGGACCAGCGCTATCAAACTTGACCATGAGAAAGTAGACGCAGGATGGAACTAATTGTTGTTCTTCTTGTTTTAGTCGCTATTTTTTTGCTGTTTATACGATCTTGGCCTAAGATTCGTATCCCCTATCTGCGTAGATATGCCGGACGGGGACATTCTCTGGCTCAGTACAGACTCGGCGAGGCATATGCTACCGGCCTCGGCGTTGAGCAGGATCCTGAACAAGCTTTCTACTGGTTTAAAAAAGCAAGCGATCGAATGGACCAACCAGACGATCCCGTACGTTATACTCAAGCCGTCGCCATGATATGCAACGAAGCAAAAAATGGAACCGTAGAAGCTCAGTTTACACTCGCCTTGATGTATCTGTACGGTGATGGTGTCCCGCAGGATGGTGAGCAAGCCGCATCTTGGTTCAGGGAAGCTGCCACCCAAGGAGACGCCGATTCGCAGTGTTGCCTTGGCATCATGTATTACAAAGGCGAAAAGGTTCGGCGAGATGCTGTAGAAGCCATTTATTGGATCAAGAAAGCCGCAGAGCAAGGCCATGTCAAGGCACAGGAATTGCTTGATGAGATCACAGAAGACTTCAACTAGCGGCAAGAAGTGACGAACTGGCTGCTTTGTGTCCTGGCTAAAATCAGGACGAACCCTGCCGTGAGGTATTCAGAGCCCTGGGGACTACACTCCGCAGGGCTCTTTTGTTGGTCCTATCTGCTAGGCTCCTCCTGTCTGAAATCGAGACTCGCGTATCCCTTCCTGATTGCAAAATCGAGTGCCTGAGGAAGTGCTGCGACTGGAAATTCACCCCCGCGAGCGGCCTTTCCATCTTGTCTGAACCAAGTGAACTTTATAGATCTCTCGCTGTTGCCACCTTCATCCTACGACGCAATCCCCAGACGGAGTTGACAATCAGGGTTGACTCTCGCAGGCTCGCTGTATGCTACTTTCATTAGGTACCTCCTATTATGTTAATACTATATTTGTAGTATTATTTTATCAAAATTTCGAGTCCGGGCTGTGCTCTATTTGTTTGGTGTAAAGAGGTGGCTTGGGAAATCTGAACAAGGGGGATAAGTGACATTTCTGCTCACGAGCGGCATGATTACCGTCAATGAGGAGGAATCATGATGAGACGACTACGCCGAAACCATCGCCCAGCGTTTAAGGCCCAGGTGGCGCTGGCGGCCATCCGCGGGGAACCGACGCTGGCGGAACTCGCCCAGCAGTTCGACGGGCCTCCGAACCAAATCAAGCAGTGGAAGGAGCCACTCCTGGCCGGCGTGACCGAGGTCTTCGACAGTGGGGGGAAGCAGGCCGCTGCCTGGGAGAGCGAGGTCACCGCGCTGCATGCGAAGATTGGGCAACTGACCCTGGAGAATGATTGTTTAGCGGGTGCGCTCAGCAAGGCCGGTCTGTTGCCGAGCGCCAGACGATGATCGACCGTGAGCACCGCTTGCGTGTTAGCCGCCAGGCCCGGCTGCTGGGGATCAGTCGCGGCAGCCTCTATGACCAGCGCCGTCCCGTTTCTGCCGCCGCTCGGGTGTGCATGCGCCTGATCGATGCGTGGCACCTGGACGATCCCTTTGCCGGCAGCCGGCTGCTGCGGGGCTTGCTGCGGCAGGAAGGCCATGTCGTTGGCCGGCTGCATGTCGCCACGCTGATGAAGCAAATGGGGCTCGCGGCGCGGTATCGGCGCCCGACCACGTCGCCCCCGACGCCGGGGCATCAGATTGACCCGTCTCTGTTAAGGAAGCTGGCCGTCACCCGCCCCAACCACGTGTGGGCGATGGACAGCACGTATGTGCCCATGGCGCGGGGGGTCGTGTATCTGGTGGCGGTCCTCGACTGGTTCAGCCGCAAGGGCCTCGCCTGGCGGCTCTCGCTGACGCTGGAGACGGGGCCCTGCGTGGAGGCGTTGAGCGAAGCCCTCGCTCGACAGGGCACGCCTGAGATCATGCATACGGATCAGGGCAGTCCATTCACCTCCGTCGCCTGTCGCACGGCCTTGCAGAACGCCCAGATCGCCATCAGCATGGACGGCCAGGGCGCCTGGCGCGACAATGTCGTGGTCGAACGGCTCTGGCGGACGATCAAATACGAGGAAGTCTCTCTGTGCGCCTACCGAAGCGTCTCGGAGGCGCGGAGCGGGCTGGGCCGCTATCTGGCATTCTATAACCGACAGAGACCGCATTCAGCCCTTGGCGGGCAAACGCCCGATCAGGCATATTTCAACCAGCCCCAGCCAACCCAGGCGGCGGCATACCCAGAGCGGAGAGCCACTTATCGACAGTCCGCAAACTGTTCAAGGAAACCAAGCCACCTCTTAATTTGTAAATATTTTTAACTTTTGTACAATTCGTAAAGTTTGTTACATTTTTTAATTTTTCGATGACGAATACCTTTAAAGGCAAAGCTTTTCTATCGCTTAGCTTCTTGGCAAGCGGAGATAGTCGGATTACGCTCCGCTAATCCGACCTACACTGGCTTATGCTGCATAATTATCCGAAATCTTTCAAAAGCCATTCTGCTGCTGCTTGTCTCGCCTACCATGGCTCATGCCGCGGATTTTCCAGACAGGAGCTTTTGAACATGGTGATTTTGTAGTTGCCCGGCATGATTATCCGACAATTATGATTTGGTAGTTACTCTGCATAATTATGCGACATTTCTTAAAAGCCATCCTGTTCGTGCTTGTCTGGCCTGCCCTGGCTCATACCGCGGATTTGCAGACTGGAATAACAGCTTTTGAGCGCGGTGATTTTTCCATCGCGCTGCTTGAATTTCGTCCGTTGGCCGAACAGGGCCATGCCGAGGCACAAACCCTCTTGGGGTTCATGTACGATAGCGGCCAAGGTGTGCCGCAGGACGATTCCGAAGCCATCGCGTGGTTTCGCAAGGCCTCGGAACAAGGCCATGCCGAAGCACAATTCTATTTGGGCGGTATGTACGAAATGGGCCGGGGTGTGCCGCAGGACAAGGCCGAAGCCGCAACGTGGTTTCGCAAAGCCGCGGAACAGAACCACGCCGAAGCGCAATTCATCCTGGGTCTCATGTACGATAGCGGCCAGGGCCTGCCGGAAAACGATTCCGAAGCCGCAACCTGGTTTCGCAAAGCCGCGGAACAGGGCCACGCCACGGCGCAATTCTACGTGGGGCTCATGTACGACACAGGCCGTGGTGTGCCGGAGGACACGGCCGAAGCCGTGACCTGGTTCCGCAAGGCCGCGGAGCAGGGCCATGCCTGGGCGCAAGCCAATTTGGGCTTCATGTACGACACAGGCCGGGGCGTGTCACAGGACGATTCCGAGGCCGTGATCTGGTATCGCAAGGCCGCGGAACAGGACCACGCCTGGGCGCAATTCTACTTGGGTGGCATGTATGAGATGGGCCAGGGCGTGCCACAGGACGACTCCGAAGCCGTGACCTGGTTTCTCAAAGCCGCGGAACAGGGCCACGCCGAAGCGCAATTCTACCTGGGTGGCCGGTACGAGATGGGCCGGGGTGTCTTGCAGGATAAAGCCGAAGCCGTGACCTGGTTTCGCCAGGCTGCGGAACAGGGCCATGCCAAGGCCCAATTTATCCTGGGTCTCATGTATGACAGGGGCCGGGGTGTGCCGCCGGACGCCTCCGAAGCCGTGACCTGGTTTCGCAAAGCCGCGGAGCAAGGCCACGCCAAAGCCCAATTCATGCTGGGGCGCAGGTCTGCAACCGGCCAAGGCGTGCCGCAGGACGCGACTGAAGCCGTGACGTGGTATCACAAAGCCGCAGAGCAAGGCCACGCCAAAGCGCAATTCATCCTGGGACGCAGATACGAGATGGGCCACGGTGTCTCGCAGGACAAGACTGAAGCGACGACGTGGTTTCGCAAGGCCGCGGAGCAAGGCCACGCCAAAGCCCAATTCATCCTGGGGCGCAGGTACGAGATGGGCCGGGGTGTGCCGCAGGACGAAGCCGAAGCTGTGACGTGGTTTCGCAAAGCCGCGGAACAGGACCATGCCAAGGCTCAATTTCACCTGGGGCGGATGTACGCAACCGGCCAAGGCGTGCCGCAGGACGAAGCCGAAGCCGTGACGTGGTTTCGCAGGGCCGCGGAACAGGACCATGCCAAGGCTCAATTTCACCTGGGGCGGATGTCTGCAACCGGTCGGGGTGTGCCGCAGGACAAGGCCGAAGCCGCAACCTGGTTTCACAAGGCCGCGGAGCAGGACCACGCCGAAGCGCAATTCCACCTGGGTGGTATGTACGAGATGGGTCAAGGTGTCTCGCAGGATGGGGCTGAAGCCGTGACGTGGTTTCGTCAGGCCGCGGAGCAGGGCCATGCCAAGGCTCAATTTCACCTGGGGCGCATGTACGCAACCGGCCGGGACGTGCCGCAGGGCGAAGCCGAAGCCGTGACCTGGTTTCGCAAGGCCGCGGAACAGGGCCATGCCACGGCTCAATTTCACTTGGGGCGCATGTACGCAACCGGCCAAGGCGTGCCGCAGGACACGACTGAAGCCGTGACCTGGTTTCACAAGGCCGCGGAACAGGGCCATGCCAAGGCCCAATTCATGCTGGGGCGCATGTACGCAACCGGCCAAGGCGTGCCGCGGGACAATGTTGAAGCCTATGCCTGGTTCACCATCGCTTCGGTTCACGGTTCTTTGCCGGCAAAAACCAGAGATTTTGCCGGCGCAACCAGGGATCGTCTTGCCCAACGGATGCCCCTTGAAATACGCGCCCTCGCGCAGGACCTTGCCTGGGAATACTGGGAAGCCTACCTGCAACCTTTCCAGAACTGATGCTGCTCCCTCCCCGACGCTTGCCCCGGACTTGATCAGGGATCTGGGACAGGTCTTATCTTACTGCCCAGTACGAGGTTCCGTGATACCTGACAAGGGAAAGATGCCCTTTGACTGTTTGGCTTCAAGTGGTTTCCAGATCGAAGACAGGAATGTCCATCGCACGGGCAAGAGCGATCATTCGAACGTCATAACTGGCAAGTGCAATTGACTGTCCTTGATTACGCAAGTATTCACATGACGCCAAATGTAGAGCATCCAATGTACGCACGGAGGTGGGAAAGGCATCAAGGGCGCGTGCGAGTACAGGTGGGGCAAGCTCCAGCAGCGCAATTCGTCCGATGAGTAAGCGAGCTGTTTCACCGTGAGATCCGGCGAGTTGGCGTGCATGCAGACGAGTCCAGATTTCGTATTCCATCAACCGGCTGCCCACCAGGGTTTCATTCCAGAGACGAGCAGGTGGACGACGGTCTTCGGCCAAAAGCTGGGCGAGCACAACCGAGGTATCGATGTAAATCACCGTTCGCTTCTATCACCATCCAATTCGCTGAGGAGGTCCTGAAGCGGTGCCACCGGTTCCGGCGTTGGAAATTTCCCTGCATCAGGCAGTACCGGTGGTGTCAACCATCCACTGCGCACTGCCTCGGCTAACAGGGCATCAGCCAATATCGGGCTTCTGGTTATTTGGGGAGGACTGATCTCGGCGATCACTCGGCCGCGATCCGTCACCAGAACGGTTTCCCCCGATGCCGCCAGCCGCACGTATTCGCTTAGCCGGCTGTTGAGTACCTTCATGCCAACCGATCTCATGAAGAACAAAGTAGCTATTGGAAGCTACTTTGTCAAACCGCGCTCTTTCAGGAATGGGAAAAAGTTGACGAGCAGTGAATTGATGAAGCAATCTCCTGCTTATGCGACACAGCGCCGGGCACCCGTTTTTTCGCCACGACCGATTCCCTCCCCTGCCAGCGAGACTTTTTTTGCGGATTTTTCCATCCTGCCTCGTCGTCATGGCCTTTGCTCTTTTGGTCTCTGCTCCGGCGGTTGCCGCTCCGATAGAATCCAGGGGGCTTCAGATTCTCGAAGAGATCCAGGAGGCTATTTCGCAGTTGGCCGAACAGGTCACGCCGACGGTGGTGGGCGTATCGGCTATCCGGCAACTTTCCCAACCCGGAAAGACCCCGCGTCAGGGTCGCTTTAAGGTGCCTGGAGCGGGGTCGGGCGTGGTGATCCATGAAGACGGCTATATTGTGACCAATCACCACGTCATCAAGAATAGCGTGGACGCGGAAGTCCATTTTTCCGATCAATCGACTCTTGTGGCGAAAATCGTGGCGCGGGATTCCGATACCGACCTGGCACTGCTGAAAGTCGAGACGGACCGCAAACTTCAACGTGCGGTGTTTGGAGATTCCAGCACGGTGAAGGTCGGACAATGGGTCCTGGCCGTCGGCAATCCGTTCGGGTTGGATCGGACCGTCACCTTGGGGGTCGTGAGCGGGATCGGCCGGGAAAATATGAACCTGTCCCGGTATGAAAACTTTATTCAAACCGATGCATCGATCAATCCGGGAAATTCCGGAGGGCCGCTCTTTAATTTGCGAGGCGAGGTCATCGGGATTAATACGGCCATTATCAATTTCGCGCAGGGAATCGGCTTTGCAATTCCGTCCAACATGGCCAGCCGCATTGTCGAGCAACTCAAAACGGGCGGCAAAGTGATTCGGGGATGGCTGGGGGTTGGGATTCAACCGCTCACGCCCCAGCTCGCGGAACAATTCGGCGTCCCCGACGGCAAAGGTGTTCTGGTCAATGAAGTCTTTGCCGACAATCCGGCGGAGCAGGCAGGCATGAAATCCGGGGATATTATTACGCGAATCGGCAGTGAACGCCTGGAGTCCCCGAACCAGTTGTCCCGGGTCGTCGCAAGTTTTGCTCCCGGCGAACGGGTTTTGGTTCACGTCATCCGGGATGGGACGTTACTGCGACTCACCGTCTCCCTTGGCGTGAAAAAAGATAAACCGGTCGTGGCATCGTTGCCGCCAACCGCGGCGGAAGTCGATTTGGGAATCGACGTGTCTCCCATTACCGAGGAGTTGGCCAAACAGTTTTCGCTCGATCAAACGACGGGTATCCTGGTGGTTCAGGTCGTTCACGGCAGCGTCGCGTATGCGGAGGGCTTGCGAAAAGGCGACGTGATTCAGGAAGTCAATCGGGCCGCGGTGCCTTCCATGAGGGAATTTCGTAAAATCCTCGAAGCCATCCAGCCCGGCGAGACGATCCTTCTTCGGATCCTTCGAGAATCGAAAGCGTTTTTTGTCGTGTTGAAACCGTAGCGACCGGCCTCATCCCCTCACCCTACCCCCACCCGTCACCCCCTGTTTCCGCAGTGGCAGGCTTAAACCTCCCGTCAAGGGAGGGACATTCTCTCAGGACGAGGCAGCGGCCTTTTCGGTCTTGTGTTCCTCGACGACTTTGGTGACGACTTCACGAGGAGCCTGTTCGTAACCTGAAAATTCCATGGCATACGAACCCTTCCCCGCGGTAATGGAGGTCAGGACGGGCGCATACTTCAGAATTTCCGCCAATGGGACCATGGCTTTGACGATTTGATTATGCCCCTTGGTATCCATTCCCAAAATGCGACCGCGCCGGCTGTTCAGATCCCCAATCACGGCGCCCACCATATCGTCCGGCGCCATGACTTCCACAACCATGATCGGTTCGAGGAGAATGGGCTGTGCCGATTCCATGGCTTTCTTAAAGCCCATCGAGGCCGCAACCTTGAAAGCCATTTCCGACGAGTCCACGGGATGATGGGACCCGTCATAGACGGTCACTTGCACGTCGACGACCGGGTACCCGGCGAGAATACCTTCATGCATGGACTCAACCACCCCCTTTTCCACCGCGGGGACGAAATTCCGGGGAATCACGCCGCCGACAATTTTATTGAGAAACTCGAATCCGCCGTTGCGCGGCAATGGATCGAGTTGCAGCCAACAGTCGCCGTATTGCCCGTGACCACCCGTTTGTTTTTTGTATTTTCCCTGGGCCTGGGCCATTTTCTGAATGGTCTCGCGATAGGCCACTTTCGGCGTGTGCAGATTGACGTCCACGCCGTATTTGCGCCGGAGTTTTTCCAGTGTCAACTCGATATGCGTCTGCCCGACGCCACTCAGCAGCATTTCCTTGGTTTCATCGTTCCGGACAAATTCCAATGACGCGTCTTCTTCCACCAGCTTGTGGAGCCCCAGGCTCACCTTGTCAATGTCGCCCTTCGCTTTCGGTTCGAGCGCAAAGGACATGACGGGCCGGCGCAGTTGCACCGGGGGGAAGACAATGGGCGCTTTGTCCGTACAGATTGTCTCACCCGTCTGGGTATCCTTGAGTTTTCCCATGACGACGATTTCACCCGCGCTCGCCTGTTGAGTCTGCGTACTTTTCTTCCCTTGCAGATAATACAGGTGTCCGCCTTTTTCTTTGACGTTGCGCACGGGATTGAAAAAGTTCGAATCGGCGTCGAGTACGCCGGAACAGACTTTGAGATACGTGAGCCGGCCCATGAAGGGATCGATCGTGGTCTTGAACACGTAGCCGGAAAAAGGCTCCTCCGCGGTCATAGGCCGCGCGAGTTCTTCATTGGTTTGGGGGTGAGACCCGGTCAACGGCAAGGCTTTGGCGCGCTCTTCGGGAGAAGGCAGGCATTGAATGATTGCGTCGTGCAGCACCGTGGTGCCGATATTCAGGATCGCCGACCCGCACACGACCGGGATGCACTGGCGGGTTTTCGTGCTCAGGACCAACCCTTGCAGGATTTCCTCTTGCGTCAGATCGCCGTCGTTCAGATATTTCTCCACCAACGTATCGTCGGTCTCTGCCACGGTTTCCACCAATTGTTTCCGAAGCTCGGCCGTTTTCGCTTTGAGGTCTTCCGGGACGTCCTCTTCCTGCACCTTATGGCTATTGGGCACGGGAATCACGGCTTTTTGCGTCACGAGATCCACCACGCCCCGAAGATTCGCCTCCTCCCCGATGGGGTAGGCAATGGGCACGCATTTGGCCTCGAGCGCGTCCTGAATCTCCTTCAGGACGGATTCAAAATTCGCCCGTTCCTTATCCAGTTCGTTGATAAACACAAGGCAGGGAAGTTCGCGCGTTTGAATGGAATCCCAGACCCGATCCAATTCCGATCGTATGCCCGAAGCGCCCACGACCAGGACCGCGCCGTCCGCCACGTGGATCGTATTTTGGATGTCGGCGAAAAAATCCAGGGACCCCGGCGTGTCAAGCAGATTCAGGAAGGTGCCCTTGTGCTCATACTGAAGCAGGGCCGTACTCATGGAATGATGATGCTGAATTTCTTCCGGTTCGAAATCGGCCACGGTGTTTCCGTTCGTGGTGGTTCCCATCGACGACGTCACACCGGCGGAAAACAGCAGGGCTTCGACGAGAGACGTTTTTCCGGCACCGACATACGACGTGACAACAACGTTTCGAATGGAAGAAGAATGTGTCATGCGCGCCCCCTTGTAAGTTGGGCCATTCTAGGCTTGGCTGAATTGGGGTGTCAATGAAGAGCGGACCGAAGAGCGGGTGGAAATGTTCGGGAATTCATTGACAGAATGCGGAGCAGACGACACCATATCGCCGTCACAAGGTGTTCTCTGCGCTTACGGACTTTTCATGTCCAATACCCATACCCCGATGCCTCGCCTGATGGCAGCCCTGTGCGCAGGGCTTTTTGTCGGCGCCGTGGCGTTCGACGTCTCTGAATCAGGGCACGTCTTTGCCTCAGATCTGCATCGATCCATCTGGTACGGATTTCAATTCGGGCTTCCGGTGCTCGTCGGCGGAGTCTGTCTGATTGGAACGCGGTGGGCTGCCATGGTTGGCGTGATGTACGGAACCATCGGCCTGGCTCTGGACATTGCCACGTTCGTCCAGAGCATGATCGCGGGGACGGATTCCCCGTACGTTGTCGGCCTGATCCTGTTGACCGCCATGCTCAATTTTCTCCTCATCGTCATCGGCGGGCGACGGGTTTTAACCGTATAAATCGGGATGCGGCGCTACACCCTCCCCTCGATGATAACCCCGTCCCAATCACCGGTGCTTTTTTTTAATTGAAGACATTGGGTTTTTTTGAGCCCGCAGGTCTTGAGCCATTGTTGGACGGCTTGGGCGCTGTAGGTATTGCCCGTCGGGGTGAACAAGAGCATCGTGACCGCGAACAGATTGGTGGCAAGCGTATCGCAACCTGGTTTGTTCATAAGAAACGTGTCCTGAATCAGGATGCGCCCGCCCGGGTTCAGCGCGCGTTTGAGTTTTCTGAACAGAATCCTGTTTTCGGCGGGGGAAAACATGTGTGACACGTTCGACATCCACATCACGTCGAATTTGCCGGGAACCGGACTGACGAAAAAATCGCCGGGATAGTACGACAACCGCTTGCCGTGTCGTAAGGGTTTGGCGATTTCCCGGGCGACTTCGAGCGCCGGGGCGCGATCCCAGATGCCCGCCTGTAACCCGGAATGTTTCTTCAGGAACTCCAGCGCGTACGTGCCGGGTCCGCCCCCGACGTCCAACAACGTCCCGGCATCGCCCAGGTCGAGTTGCGCCGCCGCTTGCTTTGCGTATTTTACCGAGCGCTGGTGCATGGCCCAGGTAAATGATCGCCGGAATTCCGGATCGTCCGGGCCGTCGTCTTCAAGCGGCTTGCCCGTTCGGATGGAATCGGTAAGCTGCGCCCAATTCTCCCACTGGCGATGGACCAGACCCAGATAGGCCCCCTGGTAATCGGGACTGTTCCGGTTCAGATACGTGCGGCCGATTTTTTCCACGCCATAGGACGTTCTCCGTCGTTTGAGCAAGCCCGCGGTTTCCAGGTTGCGCAGGAGAATCTCGACTCCCCGTTCACTGGCTTGTAATGCTTTGGCCAGAGCTTTGGGCGTCCAGAATCGATTCCCCATACAGGTAAAGATGTCGAGGTCCAGTGCCGTGGAGAGCACACGGGACAAACGAAAAGTCAAGATGGCGTCACGAAAATCCTCCATTGTCCGAATGGGAAGTTGCGCATTCATAAAAATCCTTTTTGAGCTTGAAGTGAAAAAGATTTCAGGCGTCGGCGAATTGCCGTCGATATTGCGCGATCAGGCGCTCCAGTTCAGACAGATTATCGAAATCAACGGGACGCTCAAAAAAAACGGCGACGTATTCGTCATTCATTTCGACGCGCTCGCTGAATCCGTCCCCGATGAGGCGATCGCGATATTTGGACACGACCTGTTGAATGTAGAACTTGGCCTGTTTGGCCAATTCGTCGCTGCCAAGGTCTTCGGCCGTGCCGTCCGACAGCAGGCTTTGCATGTCCTCCAGGGCGTATCCGGCCTGACAGATCAACAAGCCGGCCGGCGTGATTTCGAGTTGCCAATCCTCATCATCCAGTTCCAGGGTCAAGGCCCCGCCGGGTTCATATTGGATGAAATTCGAGTCGGTTTGCTTCAGATGATCCTGGACGTGTTGCCAGCCTGCGTGGGACCCGTCGGTCATGAGGCGCCCTCCCCTGCCGTTGATGGCGTTTGTGCAGGTACAGGGCGAAGCGCTTCGAGTCGCCTGGTGTTTTCTGCCAATTTGGGCAACCCGTATTTTCGATCCACCCGCACCACGCGCTCAAGGCATTCGGCTTCTTTTTCTTGACGGCCCGTTGCCTTGTGACAATCGGCCATGACGTACCAGGCCCCGCCCATGCGCAGTTCATCACGGAGTCGCTCGGCAATAGCCAGGCTCGTTTGCGCGCAGGCCATTGCGTCATCATGACGGTCCCATGCCAGGTACATGCGCGCCATCATCTTGAACACGTCGGCCTGACCGGCCTGATTACCCACCCGCTTCATCAGGGCAATGGATTCCGAATAATAGTTCATGGCTTGCTTGAAATTCAGGGTTTCCTTGGCAACCAGACCCAAATCTGAGAGCAGAACCGCCTTGGCTGCATGGTCTTCATAGGTGTCCATCCTGTCCAGGGCTTCGAGATAATACGCGCGGCCCCGTTCCCATTCGCCGGCGTCGACGTACAGGTTGCCCAGGTTGGCCAGCGTTGCACTGATCCCGTGGTGATCCCCGAGCGTCTTCTGCAATTCCAGGACCTCCTGATAATATTCCTGGGCCTGCCGGCGTTTGCCGCTGACGGCGCAGATGTTTGCGAGATTGCCCAACGTCGCCGACAGGGCCCTGGGGTCGCCGCTTTTTCGATCGGCTTCCAACGCCTTGACGTAACACTGGTAGGCTTCCGCATAAAACCCACGGGAAAAATGGGCATTGCCTCGCTGATTGAGTTGGGTCGAATGGGACTGTCGCACGTGCAGGCTACTGCGCATCCAAGGCCTGCGCCACAACGGCCTTGGCCCCGGCCGGAATGGAGGTCCCATCGCCGACCAGGAGCGAATCAAAGTCATACTTGAGCAACCGCCGCAATCCCTCACGCGCTTTGGCCGGATCGGCATATTTCTCGGCAGGCAGCATGCTCACCGACCCTTCGGGCTTGCCCAGCAAGGCGTCGCCGACAATCAGAATGCCCCGCCCCTGCTGGAGAAACAGGGCCGACTCGCCCGGCGACTTTTGATGAGCAAGGTGGATGACCCAAATCCCGCCGGGCAGCAATTCTCCGTCAACAAAGGTCTTGTCGGGAGTCACCGACATTTCCGGGGCATCGGCCTGCGGAACGTACACGCGAGCGTTCAAGGCCTCTTTGTACGCGGCGCTTTCACGCTCATGATCCCGGTTGGTGAGCAGAATGTAGTCAACCGGCCCCGCATTGCGCAGCTTTGTGAAATCGTCATCCGAAAGCGGCGGAGGATCGACCAGAATCCGATGCTCGCCCACGTCCAACAAATGACCGTTGAAGTGAAGCTGCTTTTCTTCGGAAAACCACGACCACGTGGCTATCCCGGGCAGAATCGGTTTCACAGCTCGGCAATCGCCTCCCGCAGCATGGCCGTTGTTTTGGACAGCACGTCCTCTTCCGAGGGCAGGTCGAGGATGTCGTCTTCCGGCACCATGATAAACTTGCGATTGCCTTCCTTGGTCAGAGAGATCAAAAAACGGCCGTTGGAAGGCGTGGTGGGAATGACCACCTCGATCGCGCTCTCGATACCTGTGACCAGTTCAAGGAACTTTGCTTTCCCCTCTTCAAATTCATCCATTTCGTGTCTGCATCCTTTTGCTCAAACGGGAAAATCTGCGACGGACGACAAGCCTGTGACGCTCGCCCTGTCCAACCGGTTGTCCGTTAGGGGTTCGAGAGACAACGTGGCCGAACGCTCTCACAAGGCGGTCGGTCCGGAAGACGCCTCCAACAGTTTATCGACCTCGTCCAGGATCGCCGTATGATCCGCCAAATCCATGTTGCCGACCCGTTGCCACCGGATAACGCCGTCCTGATCCAGAATGTACACGTTCGGAATAAAGCGTCCGCCTCCGTACAATGTATCGGTCATCCGGTCCGGGTCCGTGAGATAGGGATAGGTGATTTTCACGGGAAAGGCGCTGAGAAATTCCAGGACGTCGGCCTGCGAATCGCCCGAGGAGTTCACGCCGACCACCGCCACGTTCCGTCCGCGCGTGGCCTCATACACTTTTTGCAGATTGGTGCCTTGAATCAGACACGGCTCGCAAATATGAAACAGGCCCAGTACCACGACTTTGCCCCGGAAGTCTTCCAGCGAAACGGGGTCTCCCGCGACCGAAGTCAATGAGAACGACGGCGCCGGCTCCCCGACCTTAAAAAATCCGCCGGCCCAGGCCATTGTCACCACGGCCAGGGACAGCGTCACGGCTAAGAAACAGATATGGCGTTTCATGGCATCCTCCACTTTGCTCAACAGCGGTCAATGCAGGCATAAGCGACAACGATAGTGAAATTTTACCACACGATTTTTAAGGCGGGCAATCAATTGATGGCATATGGTTTTCGAGAAAGTAAAAAACATAGTAGGGGACGGCCTATGTGCCGTCCCGCGTCTTCACGGACGAAGGCAGAGATGAAGACTCCGGATCCTCGATTAAAAATAGCCTGTCCCTGATATTTTTAATCAGGGATCTAATCGGGGATCGAGGATGACAGAAGAAGAGGAAACGCATGGAATCTGCCCGCCTGCACGAAAGACTCCAAAGGAAAGCCGTCAACTATCTGGACGTATTCGCGTCAAACAGGCCGAGTTGTCGTTCTTCGGCTTTGGTGAAGGAGATGGGATATTGTTCGGTGAAGCAGGCATGGCAGTAGTGGTCGTTGCGGCCGGGGGCGGCGTTCAGCATGCCCTCCAGGCTCAGGTATTCGAGGCTGTCGGCGGTGATGTATTTGCGAATCTCCTCGATGGAATGACTCGATCCGATCAGTTCTTTTTGAGTGGGCGTGTCAATGCCGTAAAAACACGGGGCAATGGTCGGCGGAGAGCTGATGCGCACGTGCACTTCCCTGACCCCGGCGTTGCGGATCATTTTGATGATTTTTCGGCTTGTCGTGCCGCGCACGATGGAATCGTCCACCACCACCACGCGGCGTCCTTTCAGCACCTCGGGCACCACGTTCAATTTCAATTTGACGCCGAAGTGCCGGATGGATTGCTCGGGTTCGATAAAGGTCCGGCCGATGTAATGGTTGCGGGTGAGCCCGATTTCAAACGGAATCCCCGACCCTTCCGCGTACCCCAAGGCCGCCGGCACCCCGGAATCCGGGACCGGAATGACCACGTCGGCGGGCACGTGCGCTTCCTTGGCCAGTTGGCGACCCAGGGCTTTGCGAATGGGATAGACGGCGTGGTCACCGAAAATTTTCGAATCGGGCCTCGCAAAATAGACGTATTCAAACACGCATTTTGCCGGCTTTTCCGGGAGATGAAACGGGTGATGCGAGGTCATCCCGTCGTCGTTGATGACGATGAGTTCTCCGGGCTCGATTTCCCGCACGAACTCGCCTCCCATGAGATCAAACGCGCAGGTCTCCGACGCGACCACCCAGGCGTCCTTGAATTTGCCCAGACACAACGGCCTGAACCCATACGGGTCCCGCACGGCGATCAGGTCGTGGTCGGTCAGCAGCACCAGTGAGTAGGCCCCTCTAACCAGGGAGAGCGCTTCGGTCAATCGTTCGAGTAAGGTGTCTCCTTTGGAATGGGCAATCAGATGGATAATCACTTCCGTATCGGAGTCGGATTGAAAAATGGCGCCATAGGCTTCGAGCTCGCTGCGCAGCATCCAGGCATTGGTGAGGTTGCCGTTGTGCGCCACGGCCAGATTGCCGAATGCGAAATTGACGGTCAGCGGTTGGACGTTGCGAAGGTGACTGTCTCCGGCGGTGGAATACCGGTTGTGCCCGATGGCCTTGTTCCCGCGCAGGCGGCGAATCTCTTTTTTCATGAAAATATCCGAGACCAGCCCCAGGCCTTTTTCCACGTAAAAATGCCGTTCGTCCGACGAGACGATGCCTGCTCCTTCCTGCCCGCGATGCTGTAGCGCATACAACCCCAGGTACGTAAAATTGGCCGCTTCCCGATGCCCGTAAATGCCGAACACCGCGCATTCATCCTGAAATTTGTCAGGGGCCATCACGTGCAAAGGTGCGTGCATCTTTTTTGACAAATTATTCATATTTCGCACTCTACCTCCCAACTTTTCCCTCTTCGGAAAAAGTTCCCGTCCTTACAAAGGAGGGGAACCGGGAAGGAATGCCCGTCTTTTTCCTCCCCTTTGTAAGGGGAGGTCAGGTGGGGTAGAGCCCCATGAGCGCCGCGCGCTTTGTCTTGCCGGTGCACTCATTCACACCGACAGTTTGGATTCCAGACTTCCGCTCCATTGTTCGAACAACGCGGCAACCGGCACGTCGATCGCCGAGCCGTCATTGACGTGAACGATCAACCGGTCGCCACCGACGGCGCCGATATCCCGGGCGGCGACGTCATGCTCACGGGCAATGGCCAGCACGTGCCCGACCTGTTCGGCCGCGACCGAGAGAATGATTCGTGAAGGACTTTCCCCAAACAGCAAGGCATCCATCCGAAGCCCCTCCGCATCAAGCTGAATCGTCGCGCCCAATGGTTCGCCCGAAGCCGTCTGAGGCGAAAAACAGCATTCAGCCAGCGTCACGGCCAAGCCGCCGTCCGAACAATCGTGCGCCGAATGCGCCACGCCCTCCGCAATCAATCGGAGCATACAGGCATGCAGGGCTTTTTCCGTCTCAAGATTGATCCATGGAGGGGAGCCCTGTTCCCGATAGTGGACGATTTTCAGATATTCGGTTCCACCCACGTCTTCACGGGTTTCCCCCAAAAGCATAACCCGATCTCCCGAATTTTTAAACCATTGCGTGGTCATGCGCACGGCCGGTTCGATGAGCCCGATCATGCCGATAATGGGCGTCGGGTAAATGGACAGGCCGTTGGTTTCGTTATACAGGCTGACGTTTCCGCTGACAACGGGGAGGCCAAGCGCCCGACAGGCATCGGCAATGCCTTCGACGGCCAATACAAACTGCCACATGACGTCCGGTCGCTCGGGATTCCCGAAATTCAGGCAATCCGTCACTCCGATGGGCTGCGCTCCCGAGCACACGAGATTCCGGGCTGCTTCCGCCACGGCCAGGGTGCCGCCTACGTAGGGGTTCAAGAGGCAGTACCGGCTGTTGCCGTCCGTTGTCACGGCCAGGGCCTTGTTGGTGTCCTTGATGCGGACCACCGCCGCGTCGGAACCCGGCCGGACCATGGTATTGAGGCCCACCATGTGGTCGTATTGCCGATAAACCCAGGCTTTGCCGGCAATCGTCGGCGAATCCAACAACCGAAACAGCACGTCCCCGGCATCCCGGACGTCGGGCAAATTTTCAATGGTCAGGGATTGCAGGAGTTCCTGGTACTCAGCGGGCTTGGCCGGTCGCTCATATTTCGGACTCTCATCGACCAGCGCCCTGGCGGGGATTTCCGCCACCACGGTCCCCTGCTCTTTGACGCGGAGACACCCATCATCCGTGACCTTGCCGATCACGGCCGCGTCAATGCCCCATTTTTGGCAGATGGCCATCACCCGGTCTTCTTTTCCGGCATCGGCCACGAGTAACATGCGTTCCTGGGATTCCGACAGCATCAATTCATAGGGCGTCATATTCGGCTCGCGACGGGGCACGACGGCCAATTCCAGTTCAATGCCCGTGCCGGCCCGGGAGGCCATTTCACAGGATGAACTCGTGAGACCGGCCGCGCCCATGTCCTGAATGCCGACCAGAAGACCCTGATCCAGGAATTCCAGGCAAGCCTCCAGGAGCAATTTTTCCAGAAAGGGATCGCCGACCTGCACGTTGGGCCGTTTACGCGCCGACGCGTCGTCAAAACTGTCCGACGCCATCGTGGCGCCATGGATGCCGTCACGACCGGTTTTGGCCCCGATGTACAGGACCGGGTTGCCCACGCCGCCGGCGTGGCCGCGAAGCAACTGATCCGTTTTCACAATGCCCAGACACAGGACGTTCACCAATGGGTTTTTGGCGTAGATGTCGTTAAAGGCGATTTCGCCGCCGACCGTGGGCACGCCAATACAGTTCCCGTACCAGGAGATGCCGGACACCACGCCTTTCAACAAATGCCGGTTCTTCGGAAGGTCCAATTCGCCGAACCGCAGGGAATCCAGCAAGGCGATCGGCCGCGCGCCCATGGTGAAGATATCGCGTAAAATCCCGCCGACTCCGGTCGCCGCGCCCTGAAAGGGTTCGATAAACGACGGATGATTGTGGGATTCCATTTTGAAGACCGCGGAAAGTCCGTCGCCGATATCCACGGCTCCGGCATTTTCTCCCGGTCCCTGGACCACCCGTTCGCCCTCGGTGGGAAACCGCTTCAAATGGACACGGGAACTTTTGTACGAACAATGTTCGCTCCACATGACCGAAAAGATCCCGAGTTCCGTCAGGTTCGGCTCACGCCCCAGGTGGGTGCGGATCTGTTCGTATTCGTCGTCCGTCAGGCCGTGCTGCTGAATCACCTCTGGCGTCATGTGTTCAATCCGCCTTTCGGCTTGAGGCCGATGATATACGTGACCCACGCCGTATCGGGATCGCCTTTTTCCGCGCGGTGATAGGTGCCTGTCCCCTCGTTGGTCCTGGGGTTGGTGCCTTCCCACAGGAAATGCACGTCCCGGAAGCCCGCCTCGTTCAGTAATTCCATGACCTCGGGCATGGTCCACATGCGCCAGTCATAGACGAAGGCATTGCGCATTTCACTGCCGTCCCGAAAGGCGAAATGCATGCGCATCGTGCAGAGATACGTTGCGGGATCAAAGGCGTCCTGATCCCAAATGAAGGTAAAATCCCCAATGCCGTCATCATCGGGATTGTCGACGTCACGGGGCTCTTCCTGCAACACCTGGCTTTCGCTCCCTCCCCAAATGTCCAGCAGAAACATGCCGCCGGGCCGAAGCGCGGCCTTCACCCTTTTGAAATATCGAAGAAGCGTGGGACGATCCTTGAACACCATGTAGCTGAAATTCAACGCCACCGCCATTTGCACGCGCGGGGGATGCGCATCCAACACGTTGCCGTGGATGAGCGTCAGACGGTTTTGCCGGTCAACGGTCAGGGACGAGACATGATGCTTGATGCCCCAATTCAGCGTCGGCCAATCCAGATCGATGCCGACGGCGCGGTTGTCAGGATGTTGGGTCATAAAATACACGGATAACGCCGCGGTGCCGCAAAAATCTTCACGCAGCACGCGCAAGGGACGGCCCGTATACGTTTCAAAGTATTCGGCAAAAAATGGAACGTCATAGTCCGGACTCTGCACGCTTTTTTCATACAGGACGTGGGGATCGGCCAGGTCAGCCATGGACGGACGTTTGCGGGCATGCCGGCGCGCTCTTTTCATACACGAGTCCTTTCCTTCCACGAAAATCGGGGGATCGCGACGTCGATGGACGTTGACCATCGGAACAGACCCGTATCATAGGGAAAACCGGCGCATGATGCCAGAGGCAAGAACAATGAACGGATCCGGCACAACAAACGGCGCAACGGTCACGGCCGTGCTTTCAGGCATCCCCTGCCTCTCTTTCGTTCAGTCTGTATGCCTTCTGCGCCGTTCATTTCTTTTGACAAGAGCATCGAAAATTTCTCCCGGTCTGATATCCTCATCACTCAGCATCACCCGGTTGTACAGATCCTCCGGCAGGACTCGCAGGACCGTCATCAGACCCTTGACGCCCATGTGCCATCCTGCCCGCATGCCCCGAACTTCGCGGCGACGCATGATCTTCATCAACGCTGCTCGATCCATGTTCATGCCTTGCATGGTTTGCGGGTAGCCCGGCGTACGAAACCGCGGGTCTTCCGGAAAGGCCCGCGCAACCGGCCGATTCGCCGAAAACGACGTTTCCTCCGCGACGCCACGCTCCTTCCGAATGCGCGGCCCCGCCTGCCGCACCATGTGATTCATCATGTGATGCGCCATGTGGCAGTGCAACAGCCAGTCTCCCGGATTGCAGGCCACAAATTCAAAATCCTGCGCCGTGGCAACGCCCGTAAGCGCGTTGTTTCGGGGGATCCAGGCAGTCTCCGGAATACGGCCTCCTTCGGTTCCCGTGAGCCAGAACGTATGGCCATGGAAATGCATGGGATGGTGCTGCATGGGGCTGAGATTGACCAGACGCACGCGGACCCGTTCTCCCTGTTGACACACCATCGGGGTGGTATACGGTCCGCTACGCCCGTTGATCGTGTGCCAATTCCAATCCATTGCCATGGAGTCGACCGTGGTCGAATTCGGCAGGATGAAAAAATTTTGCAGGATCAATGCGAAATCCCGGTCAACCGGAGGATCGTACGCAACCCTCGGGTGAATGATAAACAACCCGGCCATTCCGAAGGCCTCTTGCATGGCAACGTGCGAATGATAAAAGAACGTCCCCGTTTGGTGAAGATCGTACTCGCAGACGTACGTCTCTCCCGGCAGAACAGGAGGCTGCGTGACGCCCGGGACGCCATCGTATTGGATCGGGAGCTCCAGACCATGCCAATGGATGGAGGTCGGCTCCGGCAGTTCATTGTGAATGATAAAGCGAACCCGGTCGCCTTGAAACACCTCGATGGCCGGTCCGGGCATCATGCCGTTGTATCCCCAGACATCCATCCATTGACCGGGCAAAAATTCTCGCCTGACCGGCGTACAGCGAAGTTCAAACTCCTTGACGCCCCTGACCATCTTCCAGGGAACTTTCTCCATATCCGGCGTTTCGACCATAACCGGCGCGATCCCCGGCTGGCGGAACCCCGTGGCCAATTTACCCGAATACTGATCCGAATTGGGTGGTCCTCCAAGGTCTGATTGCCATCGCGAGTCATTCGGGGGCTCAGCTTCAACCCCGCCGGGCGGGTGCGCCGGTTGGACCACCACGTTTTCGGCGTGGCCGAGCCTTGCCGATAAGGATCCTAATCCCATTGCGACTCCCGCGTTGATCATTTGCCTGCGTGTCAGACCGTCTTTCATGGGAATGCCTCCTTTCATGCCGGATTTGTCAAAAGCGGCGGCAGCACAACGGAACGTCGATGCGACGGACTATCTGGGTTTGGGCACGGCATCAATATGCCCCGGCTCAGGCGCGCCTGCCGGCGACGTCAAGCCGTCCGCCAAAAGCCATCCGTCGATAACGACCTGAGTTTCCCGTGAAGCCACAAGGTAGTCGAGGTAGCGCAATCGCCGACGAAACAGATCTTCCCGCGCATCGAGAACGGAGGGCCAATCTCCCCGGTTCTTCTCATAGCTTCGCAGGGTCACGGCATACCGCTCGCGCGCCTCAGGCAGAATGCGTTCCGCATAGGTCTTGATGTGTTGTCGGGTTGTTCGATGCCGTTGCACCTGGCTTGCCAGGGAGCGACGCAACCGGAGTTCCGTGATGCGCACTTCCGCCCATTGTCGTTTCAAATCCGCCTGAGCCTGCCGAATGGTTCCCTGATTCCAATCGAAAACAGGCAATTCAATCGAGGCTCCCACGCCGAACACGGTGCCGCGGGTTTCGTCGTTGTGCCCGGCTGAACCCGACAGCATCAGATTGGGAACAGGCTCCCGCTGTTCCCTTTCGACCGTAATTTCGTCTTCCTTGAGCGCCGCGCGAACCAGTCCCAGTTCCGGGCTTCCGGCCAGTACCCGCCGGAGAGCCGTTTCCCATTCGATCTCCACGACTCCGCCTTCCAATTCTCCTTTCAGGGGCTTGCGCGGTTGAAACACGCCCACGACCGCCATCAACCATTCCCATTCCAGATCAAGCCTGTTTTCTGCCGTCCCGACTTTCAGTTGCTGCTCTGCCAAACGGGTTCTGGCCTGATGCCGGTCGGCTTGATTGGCCTGACCGACATTGAACATTTCCTGAACCGTGAGAAGCCTGTCTTTGGCGATCTCAAGAAGTTCGAGTTGGACGTCGAGCCGCTTTTGAGCCCCGAGCGTCCGGTAATATCGGATGCGCACTTCATTGATGACGCGGTATTCCTGAGCCAGGGCTTGAAATGCCGCCGCCGATGCGCGTGCGCGATACTTCTCCCTGCTCAATCGAAGTTTGCCGGCCGTCACGATTTCCTGTTGAATGAATCCTCCCTGGAACTCACCGATTGTGCCATTGACGCCGATCTGTTCTCCGATATAGCCAATGCGAGGGTTGGGATAGAGCCCTGCCTGAAGAGCCTTTGCCCGTTCCCCTTCGACCTGAGCCAGGGCTTGAACCAACGTGGGGTTGTGTTCCCTGGCGAGCATTTCCAATGTTTCCAAAGTAAGAGAGCCGGCCTCGTGCTCTTCATGATGTTCCGGGACAAGATCGTCCATCACGACGGAACGTTGAGAAAACACAGGCTGTCTCTGTGCAGTCCGAGCGACAGGGCCCTCCTCTCTCAACAGCGAAAGAGGCCGGAGATTCCTGTCCGCTTCGTGAACCTGGTGTAAGGCACACCCGAATTGACTCAAGGCAACCACCGCGGCCACGACACACAGCCGTGCCCTGATAGTCGCCCAATTCCTGATGATCGGGACACATATATCGAGCAAAACGAAATGGCTGTCATGGCGTTTGATTCTCATGATGTCCTCCCCTTCATACATGCCTCGGATGAGCGATGCCCATCTCAGAAAGTCAACTACGACCCACACGTGGGTTAACGCAGACGCAGGAAAAAGAAGAACACTCTCAATTCCTGAGAGTCGATAGAAGGAGAAAAAGAAGAGGAGAGGAAGAGGCGGCGGAAAGATTTCTGTCTCCGAGAAGAGCGACCAAACTGGAACTTTCCCCGCGACCACCGGTCGCGACACCAGAGAAAAGGACGTCGGGATTATCCGGGCTCCAAGGAACCATTGAATCCACGGCCGGCTCCGGGCATCCCGTCTTGCCGGTCGGGGGAGGGTCTGAGGAAGTTGAATGATGGAGAACGGGTTCCCCGGAAGCCTGAGCCATGGGACAAAACAGGCTTCCCCAACTGCACAACAAAAACACCGGAAGAACCACGAGAGAAACCAAACCTCGAAATTGGGAAGACCGGAATATCGGCATCATTCTTCAGGAAATATGGTTGATGATTCCAGACAACGGTGACTGTTCTCCTTCTCTATTGTACAGCGAAATCGTCCTTTGTGCGGGCGCATTCATGGAGAACGGACCCCCACCCGTCGCGCAACGGCCGCGGCAGGGTGACGAGGCCTCTCCCGGTCGCATGCCGATCGCATGCCGTACGCCGGCGAGACCCGGTTGTCCTGCTCCGGTGATTTTTTTTATGATACGGCAATCAGCGTTGTTCACATATCCATATCCGTTTTTAAGAAGGAGGGCGCACAACAATGGAAACCTATACGCGTGAAGAAGCCAAAACCGACACCCCCGATCACTCCAGGGCTCGTGACCTGTTACGACGCGCATTTGAGAAAACGGCACGGTGGCCTGATAACTTCGGAGGGTTTGAAGCCGATCTTCGTATCAACGTGAATGGTGAGGAAACCGCGGGGAAAGTTACGGTCAGGTCCTCAAAGGAAGTCGAAGTGTCGCTTCCGAATGAAGAGCTTCAACAGTGGGCTCAAGGCCAAATTTCGATGATCGCTGCGCATCGGGGGCCGAGAACCTTCGAAGAATCCGATGGGAAATACAATCTGGCGTTTGCGGGCGAAGACAATCATCCCCAGGGGCCGCGCATCAGCCTGGGCGATTCCATGGGGTCCACCTACCGGATCAAAGACGATCGGATCACCCAGATCAACCGGAAAATGCCGCACGTGGCCTTTACGATCAACGTCGAAGACAGCGCGGTAACGCAGGATGAGAAATATCTCACCACCCGTTATACCGTGTATTATTACTCGCCCAAGGATGGTTCACTGGCAAACGTGGAAAGTTTTTCGGACTCTCATGCGAGGGTGGGAAACGCGGATCTGCCTGCGACCCGCCGTATTATTTCTTATGAAAAAGGCGCCACGGTGACGCGCACGCTCACGTTTGAAAACCATAAGCCGCTGTAAGTGTGACAATGGTCAGAACAAGGCCGTGACCATCGTCATGGAAGACGATCCGGCGAAGCTGGTGAACGGATAATCAGGCGCAGGGAACAACGATCGTTGTTCCCTGCGCGATTCGGATGATTGTCGATACCGGGTCAACCCTTCAGCGCGCGTTACGATAATCCCTGCCCTTTCGTGCTTCCGCCAAATCCGCCGAAGTTTCCTCCGAATCCACCCTGGCCCGTACTCCAATATTTGCCCCGCCGCCAGCGTTGAAAAGGATGGCTCCGTTCCGGACGGGTAAACCGCCAGAGAGCAAAGAGCATGGCGAACGCCACGGCCACGTTCATCCAGAACCCCGCGCTCGACGCGCGTTTGGGGGTGGCGGCCGCTTGGACCGCGCTTCCTGAAACCGAAGCCAAGCCTACCGCCGTCCGATACAGGGATTCTCCATACCGGGTATGTTCGAACATGGGGATGAGGTACTGCGCGGACCATTCATCCAACTGCGGCTTTCCGACCGCCGAGAGCAAACTCCGTCCGAGAACCACCACGGCCTGTCGCTCCTTCAACGAGGCCAGCAACAACAGACCCCGTTCCTGTTGGGCCGAGCCGATGTGCCATTCCTTATACAATCCCTCCGCATATTCCCGCGTATGGGCATGAGGGCTGGCCGTCGGAATCGTCACGACGATCATTTCGATACCCGTACGATCTTCCAGTTCCTTGCAGACCTGCCGGATTCGGTTTTGCCAGTCGGGTTCAATCAACTCCGCATAATCGCTGACATACCCGCGCGGCGTCGGGAAAACCGGGTTCCTTTCTCCTCCGGCGGCACCGGCCGAACCGGGAGATGCCCAGATCAACAGAACCAGGAGAAAAAAGACAGGCACTGAACGCGACCGTGTCTTGTCAGCAGGTAAGTTTCTCATTTGAAACCAAGAGAAAAGCATTTCATGTGGGCTATCCGCTCCAGTACCAACTTAGTTTAACGCCACTTGCCCTGCTCGAAAATCAATGGTTACATTGCGCCCACGAAAAAAATCGAGTCCTAGAAGACCATCAACGTTGGTGCTCGGTGGCAGGGTATGCCCCAGTACAGGAAACTCAGCACGTTTTTGCCCCAGAGCCATGATCCTGTCGAGTGTGATACGTGGCACAAATTCGACCCCACTACCTGTAGTCACTTGAATGCGGTCAGTTAACAAGGCTGGATCGTAACCAACGGCAACCAGCATCCCTATATTCACCACCCTGAACGTCGCTCCAGTGTCGAGCGCAAGGCGAAGCACCGCACTGCCGGTCGGTCCCCACAACTCAGTTTGCACAAGGATCAGTCCCTGCCGCGGATCGAAGGGGAAACTCATAGGACGATCGCCGTATCTTCGGGCATCCTCCCCGTATACAGAACGGCGAAACGTTTAGGGCGCAAGGCCACGGCTTGGCGATAGACCTCCTCCCGGTCCTTGCTGTGCCAACTCACCTTGCCGCATTGTACTTCCAAGGCATCATTGACCTGTGGGTCTTCGACGAGAACCCATTCTGAGGAAAACTGCGCTTCGATTTGGGCTATGGTTAGAAGATCATCCATCAGTCTGATCCTCCTAACTATGGTTTAAGCCTGAAATCAAGTGATTTGCCCAGTATCGCGTTTTGTCGGATCATACAACCATTAATAAAAAAACAATCCTGCCTCATTATACGGAATTGAGGCTGATCCGTCATGCGCAATATTAACTCAAACTTAACCCAAACCCTCTAACGTTACGGCTCACCAGGTTCTACGCATAACGAAGCGTCTGATGCCTAATTTATTGTGCCCCGCACGGAAGACTCAATATTCCAAATGACGGGCAGGGAAATTTCGCATAATTTCGTATGGCAAGTTCCGCACATAGGACCGTTCCTCAAGATTCGCCTGCAATCAACTTGTTGGATTACGCTACGCTAATCCAACCTACCTGGCTGGCTGTCTTGGTCGTCACAACAATCATTTCCACACCAGTTCGATCTTTCTGTTCTTTGCAGAATTCACGAATTCGGCCTTGCCAGTCGGACTCATTCAAATCCGCATAATCGCTGACATACCCGCGCGGCGTCGGGAAAACCGGGTTCCTTTCTCCTCCGGCGGCACCGGCCGAACCGGGAGATGCCCAGATCAACAGAACCAGGAGAAAAAAGACAGGCACTGAACGCGACCGTGTCTTGTCAGCCGGCAAGTTTCTCATACAGCGTCTCAGGAGCAATATCTGCCCCATTTGGCCAAGCTATCGTTCCACCTTCTATGGCTGCCCTCTTAAAGAACGTTTTTGTCTGCAATGGCTCAAATACAGGACCTTTACCGATGTATTCACGGAAATCAATATCACCGGCCACGCCATCGTCAAACTCAACGTAAAAGACGTAATCTTCCTTATACGTAATTTTTATGACGTCATTCATGTTCCACATGGCTTTACCCTTATCGGGCAGTTTATGTTTTCCCAGGGGACTGAACCCGCAACAAGCAACCTAACTTTGCAAATAAACGGAAACTAAAGTGATGCCGCTTTGTAGTATCCATCTGAATAACTGTTAGCGGAATTACGTAGAAACAGGGATGAGACTGAACACTCGCGAATGCTTTGCAGCGGCCTTAACGTCACCTCGACGAAGGGCCTCACGTACATCGTCAAGACGATACGCGTCTTCAAGAGAAAGATAGGGTGCCCATCCGTCAGGTTCTTGTCGTAGCTCTACCTCAATTTCCGCAACATAGTTGCCTTCGTGAACGAGCTTCGTCCGTTTTCTTTTACTCATTTGCGTCTCCGTTTGAAGTCAGGCTCCCATTTTTCAGGTTCCGTACATCATAAAACGGTTTATCCCGTTCCTTGAAACCGTCCTTCGTGGTTCATCGCGTCAACCTGGTCCACCAGTTGTCCCAATCCGGTGAGGTAGCGCTCCAACAGCTTGGGGAGTTCATGTTTCCCCGGGGTGCTGAGACCGCGTTTCAAGCGCCAGACTTCGAGAAACACCGACGGGTCCACATCCAGCGTGGCGCTCAGTTCATCCAGCACTGCCGGGGATTTCATGTTCGACGGACGGTCCAGCAGGTGATAGAGGCCGCGAAGGCATGGCAAAAGCGCGGTTAATGAGAGCGGCAACAGGGTTTGAATCGCTTCAATCCTGCCCCACCCTTCGACGTAGCATTGGCGAACCCGCAACAGATTCGCATGGGCTTCCTGCCGGCATTGGACAAACAGGCGCGCGGAATTGACGCGTAATTCAGGGAACGGATCACGCCCTTCAAGCAAAACGCGGCATTCCCTGATGTCCAGAAATTCCAATGGAAACACGTCTGAGAATGATCGAAGCTCCTGTTCCACAAGTAACAACGGGGCGACCAGCTTTTCCCCGGCCCATTGTTTGTGAATGCCGCTCCATTGTTGAAGGACAGGCTGCGTGAGCTGCTCGATCACGATCAGGACGTTGATGTTGGAGTATCCCTGCAGGAACTCTCCCCGTGCCGCGCTGCCATAGACGAGGATGGCTTCGAACTTCAGGTCCTTTTGTTTTTTGATGGAACGGAGCAAGCCGCGTATCGGGGCATGCGTCTCTTCCTGAAGTTGGGACCGGAGCGGATCAGCAGCCATCTTTATCGCCTCGCGCGTCACGCGTCGTGGGAAGTAACGTTATGACAGCGCATGGGGTGGTCGTTGGTCGGCGCGGGGGTCCGGCACCAGTCCGAGCGCCAGAAATCGATCCAGGAGCCCAAAGGGCGGCGTCTCACGAAGTCCGGCGGTCGCCGTCAGGACCTGATATTTGAGCCGCCGATTGCAATCAATGGTGGAAAAGACCCGGTTGCGCAGCCAGGCGAGCACGGGATTTCCCGTGTTCCAAAAAAACGCCTCTTCATCGGCAAGCCGTTGCAGCATTTCGACTTTGGGGCGACGCTGTTGTTCGTACGCTTTCAAGCGGGATTTCCCAAAATCGTCTGTTGCCAGACATGACGGGATCAACTCGGCCAGGACCGTGGCATCGACCATGGCCTGCATCCGCCCTTGAGAAGCATGGGGATTCATTCCATGAGCGGCATCCCCGATCAGCACCGCCCCGTCGGTAACCCACGTGCGCGCTCGGGTTCGACCCGTGGGCATCACCGTTGATTGCGCCCAGTCCGTGAACCCCTGAAACGTGGACGCCAGTTCGGGATAAATCGCGGTCCAGCGTTTTTGCATGGGGGTGACCCCGGCGGCGCGCATCGAGTCCCGGGATTGGGCATCGATCATGTAGACGAGATAAATTTTCTCTTTTGCGGCCGGGAATATGCCCAGAATTTCTTTTTCCCCCAGAAAATACTGCGCTTCCTCCAACTTCTCGGGGCAGTCCAGGATCGTGACGAGATAGCTTTCCGAATAACGATACAGACTGGTTGGAATTTTCAGGGCTTCCCGAACTTTGGAGGCCGGCCCATCGGCTCCGACGACCAATTTGGCTGAAATACGCAGGGGTTTGCCTTGAACGTCTGCTTCGACCCCAATCAGTTTCCCGTCTTTTTTTAAGACGTTGGTAAACGAGGTGTTATACCACAAACCGCCGGGATTCTGTTGCTCCAGCTCCTGAAGCACCGTTCGATGCGCGACGTGCGGCAAGGTGACAAGGGCATGATTATAGGGAGGCGGCAGCTCGCCATAGTCAATCGAACACAGCCGGTTTCCACCAATTTGCCGGAAATGAAAATGCTGAACGGGCTGCACCGCGCTTGGAGGCAATTTCTTCAACAGACCCAGATCGTCCAGAATTTTTTGCCCGTTTGGCTGGAGAATTTCTCCGCGTATGCCCTGAGGAGGGCCTGAAGCTTGCTCGAGAACCAGGGTGCGAATGCCTTTCCTGGCAAGCAGAAGACCCAGGATCGCGCCTCCGCCCCCGGCGCCGACCACCACGACGTCAACGTGAATATCCATGCGAAACGCGGAAACAGGGGACCATGAACGGCTCAAGGGCGCCAATGCCGGGAAAATCGCCTAGTCGAAGATCTTTTGAAAATGCTCGTCGGCTTCTTCCCAGGCCGTGAGATTCGTTTTTTTGAGCCAATCTTTCAAAAAGGCTTTCTGCTCCGGAGAGAGCATTTGCCTGATCTGGTGGGAACGGCCCTGCAACGGCTGCAAGAACCCGACCTTTTTGACCGGATCGAGCGTGGCGGTCCGTACATAGACGTTGGTATAGGCTTGGGGTTCTTCATTTTCGCCCTCCCCCTGGAGCCAGACCGAAATATACTTTTCCACGGTCAATCCCGAGCTGTCCATAGCCGGGTCGGTTTCATGAAATACCTCATTTTCCGTTTGAGGCAGCGGGACGGCTTCATGAGCCCGAAAGAGAAAATTCTGATTCCACATGATAAAAAAAGGGATACAAACGTCGCTCCATAGTGGCAAGGAGCCGTCGTGAAAGTCAAATATTGCCGTATCTCCCGTCTTGCGGAAGATAACGCTTGTAATTTCTTGTCGGCTTGTCATAGTGTTATCCCACAAACGTCTCGTGGAAAATTGAGTGCCGAAACCGGTATAATGAGGGCACTCAGAGATACACAGCCCCATTTATTGACCCCCCCGGAAAAAGGAGTGTCGCCTTATGAAACCGTTGTGTCTTGCAGGATTTCTCCTGACCGTTTTGTTTATGTCCGGATGTCACGGGACTGGAGAAACCATGAAATTGCAGATCCGGCACGTCGAATCCGCCGTCGATTCTTCAAAGGGGGCTCCCCTCACCGTTGCCGTTTCTCCGTTTGATGATCAACGACAATCATCCGAGCATCTGGGCACACGGACACACGGAAACGCCACAACCTATTTTGACGTGATGGACGGCACTCTGAGTAAAGGTGTCACGAGTTCCTTTGTTGACTTCCTGAATCAAGCGGGATTTCAGGCCACACCGGCCAATGGCGCCGGGTCCACCGATATCAGAATTGAACCGACCATCCAAAGGTTCAAGGTGCGGGCAATCGATAAACCCTTGTCCACCTTCTTTGAAGTGGACGCGACCCTGGCCTTCGCGATCCATAACTCAGCCGACAACACCATTGTTCGAATCGCCGTTGGAGCCGGTGGAACCGATCACGACGTGTTCTTTAAGAAAGAGGACATGGAAACACTGATCGGAGAAGTGCTGTCGGAAGGGTTTGAGGAATTTCTGGAAAAGGTCGAAGTTCGAGGACAGGCCCTCAAGTTTCATTTTCCTGAAGAATCCTCCTGAACAGGGTTCATGCCAAGCGGGGTTGCCCCGGTCATCGGGGTTTTCCCGTTGCCCCAAACCAGCAATAGCGATACCTGGCGACAACGGCATACAGCGCCATCATGGTTTGACGACACAAGCGGAATCTCCAGAAATACAGGAACAGTTTTCCGCTTGTCAGGCCATGCAGAACCGGCAGAAACGCTTCCACGCCACCCACGATCGTTCCCTGCTCATCGACCCAATAGGCCATCGGCGGTCGATGGTCGCGCTGATGGCTCTTCCCCAGATATTCGGCAGCCTTGGGGCTGTCGTAGGGGATAAACTGAACATGTGCCGCCCGCCGTTCCAGATTGTGCTTCACGGCTACGCACAGACGACAATGGGAGTCATAAATAAGGCATCCTGACCGCGGGCTATCGGGAACGTCGTTTCTCATGTTCCACTCTTCGCCTCAAAGCGTTTCCGGGCAAAGCCGGCTTTTCCTTTATCCGGCAAACGTGTCCGCAATCCGTTCCGGAGCGACGATTCCCTGCTCCGTAATGATCCCGGTGACATATTCGGCAGGGGTCACGTCAAAAGCCGGATTAAAAACGGCCACGTCTTTGGGGGCGATCCATGCCTCCCCATTGACGGTGGTCACTTCATCAGCGGGGCGTTCTTCAATGGGAATAGCGGAACCGGATGGGGTGGAGACGTCAATGGTCGAAGAAGGGGCTGCCACGTAAAAGGGGATGTTATGGGCTTTGGCGAGCACCGCGACGGCATACGTCCCGATTTTATTCGCCACGTCTCCGTTGGCGGCTATCCGGTCGGCCCCGACGACACACAGATCGACTTTGCCCTGTCGCATGACGACGCCGGCCATGCTGTCCGTGATCAGGGTGACGGGAATGCCGTCTTCCAGCAATTCCCACGCCGTCAACCTGGCTCCCTGAAGGACGGGCCGGGTTTCATTGGCAATGACGTGGACCTTCTTCCCCTGCTCCGACGCCGCCCTGACCACGCCCAACGCCGTCCCGTAGCCGGCGGTTGCCAGGGCTCCCGCGTTACAGTGCGTTAAAACCGTGTCCCCGTCCCTGATGAGGTGAGCGCCTTTTTGGCCCATGGTTTTACACATGGCCACGTCTTCCCGTTGAATCGCCAACGCTTCCTGAACGAGTCGGGCCTGGATCTCAGCTACCGGATAATCATGATTGTCCCGGACAACGTTCTTCATGCGCGCAATCGCCCAAAAAAGATTCACGGCCGTGGGTCGAGTGGCAGCCAATCGCTCACACATGGCCAGAATTTTTTGTTCAAACGTCGGGATGTCGGTCTCGGGGATGGATTGCGCTCCCAACGCGACTCCCATGGCCGCGGTCACCCCGATGGCAGGGGCTCCCCGGACTTTCAGCCCTTGAATGGCGGAGGCCACGGCCTCGACGTCCCGACATTCAATGAATGCAGCGCGGCCGGGCAACAGACTTTGATCGAGGAGCCGGACCACTCCCTCTTTCCATTCCACCGTGGGAATCATTGCCACCACCCGGTATCGATTGTTTGAACCACGTTGCGTGTATTACCCTTTGACGTTCCCGATCGGCAACAATTCGGCGACTTTTCCGGTAATCCCTGCAAGATCCACCGATTCCACGACGTCGGAAATATTTTTATACGCCATGCCCGCTTCTTCGGCCAATCCCGACATCGAGACCGCTTTCACCAGGATACCCCGTTCGGCCATGGCGCGCTGAAGGGTCTCCCCGCGGACCGTTCGCTTTGCCCGAGCCCGAGACATTGTCCGGCCGGCGCCATGCATCGTGGATCCGAAGGATTCCGTATTGGCCTGCGCCGTTCCGACCAGCAGGTACGACCCGGTCTCCATTGAACCGCCGCAGATCACCGGTTGCCCGACCTTTTGAAACGGTTCCGGCACGTCGGGGCTCCCCGGGCCAAACGCCCGGGTCGCGCCTTTCCGATGGACCAGAAGCGATTGTGCTCCATAACGTTCCACTTTGGCGATGTTGTGGGCCACGTCGTAGACCTGGCGCATGCCGAGCCGTTCGGGGGACTGTTGGAACACCCGGCGAAAGGCCTCACGGATCTGATGGGCAATCACCTGCCGGTTGGCAAAGGCCGTATTGGCCGCGCAGTTCATGGCCCCAAAATAATTCTGTCCCTCCGGCGACTGATACGGGGCGCAGGCCAATTGTTGATCCTTCACGGTGATCCCATAGCGTTTCATGGCTCTTTCAAAAATCCGCAGGTAATCGGTGCCAACCTGGTGGCCGAGACCCCGGGACCCGCAATGAACCATGACCACGATTTGATCATCTCCATGGATACCGAATTGTTCGGCCACCCGTCGATCGTACACGCGATCATTGCGAACCACCTGGACTTCGAGGTAATGATTCCCTGACCCCAATGTTCCCAATTGCGCCATTCCCCGCTGACGGGCCTGGTCAGAAACGTGTTCGGGGTCGGCGTTCTTCACGCATCCCTGCTCTTCGGTATGAGTGAGATCGCTGTCCCATCCATACCCGCGTTCCACGCTCCACCGTGCTCCCTTCCGCATCACGTCCTGAAAGTCCCGGCGGGACAGACGCACGAAGCCTTGGGACCCGACGCCGGCGGGGACCGTACGAAATAATTCCGTCATCAGGGAATCGAGCTTCGGTTGCACGTCGGCCAGCGTCAGATCCGTGCGGATCAGCCGCATCCCGCAATTGATATCATAGCCCACGCCTCCCGGAGAGATAATGCCCTTCTCCACGTCGAAGGCGGCAACGCCCCCGATGGGAAATCCATACCCCCAATGTCCGTCCGGCATACACAGGGCATATCGGTGAATCCCCGGCAAACAGGCCACGTTCGTCACTTGCTCAAACACGCCGGCATCCATGGTCCCGAGGATCGGTTCCGTCCCATAAATTCTGGCAGGAACCAGCATGCCCCGCTTTTCCGTCGGAGGAATTTCCCAGACAACGTCGGTGAGCCGATTGACGGTCATGGTTGTGGCGAATTTCACGAATCTCAAACCCTCAATTGGCACACCAGGTTTTCATTGACCGATCAGGAAAAGAGTCGAGTGTAACAAACTCATTGAGCCGTGTCACAGATCCAGCACCACGTGAGCATGCCAAACGCCTTCTTTTTGTCCGACCTCATACAAATGTTTCGTTACCGCCTTGACGTCGGTTCGGAGAGTCTGTCTGGTTGCATCAACCCGGTCACCGATGAGTGTGCCGTCGAGATGCCACAGGGTTTTCTCCGAATCACGGCCGACCGCGACACGGACGTCATGAAACACAACCCCGTCCGCATCCTTGACAAACACGATGGCATTCAACCATTCGAAGAGCAGATCTTCCAGGGTGGCTTCGGCAAGCCGAACCGCTTTCGTCCAATTCGGCGCCACGCTCGCGGGATCAACCATCGCTTCGATCACGGCCAGTGCCGCGGCCGCGCACAACTCGGACGCCGAATCGCCGCTGACTTCGAACGCAAGATCTCCGAAGACGATCTCCTCGCGAAACCGGTAGGATTTTCCCATATCAGTTGCCGATGAAAATCAGAAACCGGATCTTCCGTTTTTCAGCCTGTTGGGGGCCACGCCGGAAAGCCGGGAGGATCGGAAAGGACGGTCACTCAACGACGCTGCCACCACTCAATAACTGTCCATGAATGGATCCGTGGACTCCTGCTCCTCGGGAGCATGCAATGGGGAGGCCTGATCCGGATTTTCATCCGAGAACAGGATCTTCTGTGGCAACAGCAGCGTATTCTTCAGAACGGTTAATGCCAATCTGGCAAATCCCGTTAATCCGGATGCCACGGATTCCACGGCCAGCGGCTCGATCGTCGGAGCATGAATCGAGCCTTTGACTGAAAACATGGCCAAGTCGACTCCCCGTTCTTCATCGTCCAGCAACAGATGAACGAGTGGAATTTTCTGAAGAAGATCAAAATACGGGCTTAACGGGCTGGCGACGGTTACGACGTCCAGGGCATCGTTGACCAGGTCGTATTGCCCCGCGGCCGTCATTTTCACAATCGGTCCGTCCATGAGAATGTCTTTGGAGACAATCCGGCCATCGGCTATGGCAAGGGTTCCGGTTTGCCGATCAAAGGGATAGCCATCCTTCTGAAGGTCAATCGTCCCCTGCAACATACCCGGAAGATTCATGAGGGCCAGGATTTTGGGAATCACGGTCCCCCTTTTGACACGGCCGTCTGCAATTGAAAATCTCAGGGTTCCCTTGAGGGTCGGGAGCACGCCGCGAGGGTCCTTGCCATCTCCTTGCAAGGCACCGTCCAGGGACATCAGGCCCGTTATCAATTGTTGACGTTTCTTGAGCGTTCCTTCATGAAACAAAATTTGTTGCAGGGTTGCCATGGGAAGCGAGGCGACTTTGAACCACGTTTTCATCGTGGCAGGCTGTCGAACGGGCAGATGGACCAGAAGACGGCCTTGCAGGGTCCCTTTGCCAGCTTCTCCTCGAATGCGCTCAACGCTGATGATGCCGTTCTCGATTCGTAATTGACCGGTCAATTGCCGAATCGTCACGTTGTGGTACGTGGCGCGATCAAACCGTAACGTCCCCGTGACTTGGGCCAATTGAGCGAGTTTTTCCAAAGGCTCCCGCAGAGGAGAGGCTTCGTCGTTGGGCAGCAAAAAATCCACGTTGAATCGGGGTGCAGTCAATGCCAGGGTCACGTTCGGCTTACTGTCCCACGCTCGGATGATGCCGGTCGCCCGGGCCTGGGTTTTCCCGAAATTCAAATGTAGTCGCTTCAGTTCCGCGGCATGTCCGTTCAGTTTCACCTGAAGCCCCACGTGGGAAATCGGGGCCCTCATGCCTTTGACATTGACGACTCCATTCGTGAAGGCCACCCATCCGGATTTGTGCCACGCCCTCCAGTCACTCCCCTTTCCTCGAAGCGTGACCAGCCCCTCCAGGGTTCCGGAGGAAATGGTTTTGTCGAATAATTCGAGTCCGGGCGGCAGCGACTCAAAACGTATCGGTTCAATCTTCAGCGAGGCGTTGAAGGTCGCCGTCTGATCGTCATGAAATTCTCCCCGCCCGGCCAAGCGCACGGAGGGAAGGGTCAGGCTCATCCGTTCAAACGCAAACCGATGATTGTTGCCCACCTGAGCCTGAAAATCCAGGTTGCCGGCAATAGCCGGGGGTTTGTACAGAATACCCGGGAGAAGAATCTCCAAGCCTTGCAGGGCAACTCTTCCTCGCATCGCCGGATTGCGCAGGTTGCCGTTGAGCAGGACGCGGTACTCCGCTTTACCGGAAACAATCTTTTTCACTGAAGGAGCCTGACCGGAAAAGAGTTTGAACAGATCACCGTCATCGAAACGGCCCTGAATGCTCACTTCCTCAAGGTACGGTTGCTCTTCAAATTTCAGATTCCCTTCGATTTGAAAATCGCTTTGTCCATACATCCCGCTCACGTTCTCAAGGCGAAGATGTTGGGGGGAAAAGGCGAGAAGGCCTTTGACGTGGGTCAGGGGGCCCCGGACTCCCGGGAGTTGTACGGTGATTTGTTCGGCGTGATAGTCAGCGCCTTGAAAGGTGATCGCTTGAGCGTTCCCGAGTGGTCCGGCGAATCGGACGGTCAGCAATCCATCGCCCGCCTTGCCCTGCAACGATTGCGCCGGGTCCCGGGAAGCGTCCCATTCAAGCATGTGTTGCATGAGACCGATCATGTTTTTTGAGGGCACCTTCCCTCCGAATTCCGTCGTCAACCACGGTCCCTGTTCGGTAAAGACGATCGTCCCTTCGCCATGGGTCACGGGAAGGTGCTCATATTGACCGTGGAAATCCGACAGCAGAATCTGATCCGGTTGAACGTGAATGGCACAGGCGATCTCTTCGATCGCTCCCCACTCAGGTCCAAAGCGCACGGTTCCTTCTGAAAGTTGGAATTTGCCCGTTAGAGAATATCCGACTTCCCGGCTGGCGGAACCCTCAAACGTCGATGAAACAGCCTGGATTTTCCCGCGGATGGTTTGACGATGGATGGCATCATGGAATGCTGATGAGAGGAATCCAGCGGGAAGCAACCTGGGCAGATGCTGAATGGCGACGGGGGCACTCGTCCATTGACCAACAATCGTTGACGGCTCAGGCCGCCATAAACCCGTCACGCTCACTTGAGCATTGAGGTCAATGCTGTCCGTCAGAACCACCAGATCCGACACGCGCAAATCATAGCCCGCACGAGCCTGGGCAAAATGGAGTTGACCTTGGGCCTTGGTTCGACCCTGCCACCCGGCCGGCACCTCTCGTATCTCAAAGAGATCAGCCAGTTGCAGCAGCGTTTTCCGATCAAGGTCCATGCGGGCATGAAGATTGAGTTCAGGGGCGGCGTGAGACTCTGCCGATGATCCGTCCCCGAAGAACCCGCGGATGTTCCGAAGGGTTCCGTAGGACGAGAGAACAGAGCCCGACAGTCGCGCGGAAAGAAACAGTTCCGTTGGACCATCCAGCACGAGTCGTTCCACCTGCAATTCCACGTTTTCCGCGTGCAGAACGAACGAGGATTCGCGTTGATATCGATCCTCCAAACGGACTGAGCCGTTGGTTAATTTTAACGAACGCCCCCGGAGCCAGGCCCCGATTCCCGCCTGCCCGGCTGTTTCCCGTTGAAAAAGGTGCCGGTAGTTCCATTCCCCCTGTTCATTTCGTTCAAGGTCGAGCAAGGCATTCTCGACAATCAACGCATTCGGCATGGGCCGGTTCTGCACCAATGACAAAAAGCTTAAATCCAGTTGGACTTGCGAGGCCCGAAAAATCGGCGTGCCCTGCCTGGGACCAATGAGACTGACGTCCGTCAGGATCACGTGAGGATACGGGAAAAATCTGACCTGCATGTGTTCAATGACGACATGGTCTTCAAAAGACCTGAGGACAAGGTCTCCAACCATTTGTTCCAGATCCTCCCTATGAAACGTCGCAATGTAGACGACACCCGCCACGCAGAGGATCACGACAAAAAGCAGGCTGGAAATCAGGCGTTTGCGATTGGAGGAGGCCATTTGTGTATTTCTGATGGGTCTTTCAGTGATCCCGAGGCGGCGCGCCAATGGCTATCTCCGCAATGACGGCGCCCCGGTTCAACTCTCGCCACCCGAGCGGGATCTTGACAGGCTGCAACTTCCCGCCCCATTCTAACGAATATTGCCCCGTTATTCTATCGACTGTTCCCCGGCATGCAATCGACCACCGGACCAACGCCTCCTTTGCGAACTTCATACACCTATCTGCTCGTGCCGGCATCCTTGGCCGGTTCGCTCCTGAAATGTTACGACTATCCTCACCCGCTGAAACCGCATGCCGTGATCAGGGGATATGACAAGGCTCATGCGTTTCGAACGGCGAAGATGTGCGCGGTCGTGGCCCAGCACTTGTCGTATGAACGCTCGCGGGTCCGCCAATTTCAAATTGCCTGCCTGCTCCACGATTTGGGAAGAGCCGGGCTTGACCGGCAGCTTTTCGGCAAAATATGGTCCTGGGCGCGCAACCGAAAGATTCCGACGAGACCGGCGGAGTGGCGATTGCAATACCCGCATTCGGCTTACGGCAAAGAGACCGAAGCGTTTGTAAAAACATACGGACAGGCCCTGGCCGAAGCAGGCGTGCCGCTCACCGGGTGGGCATGCGAGCAGGTCGAGATGCGCCTGGGATTTGCGCGTCGCCATCGCCGGCAACTCAAGAGAGTGAAGCCCCTGTTGGAAAGCCTGGGAATTCGTTGGTTGCCGTGGATGGAGCAGGTGACGTTATATTATTATTACCCTGAAAAACTGGCAACGTCTCCGGAATGGGTCAGGGAACTCGGGGAAATTCTCGTGGCATGCGAACAGTTGGAAGCGTACAGCAATCGCCGACGAGGCGCAGACTATTACGCGCGCTCCCGGGAAAGTTTCCAGGAGGCTTTTCGCTACCTTGACTCATTGAAGCGGCAAGGCCGAATCCGGACAAAGGTCGTCAAGGCCATTCGACAATTGACGGCTTCCGGGATGTTCGATTCCATCCTCAAGGCCGCCCGAGGCGGAATATTATCACGAAGCGAGCAACACTTTCTTCGATCCCTCAGATAAACCACGCTTCAGCAAAGACCGATGCCCGTCCTCACTCACACGTTGTCGGTTGCGATGCAAGGCCGGTCGCAGATTGAGAATATCTCCGGACCCGTCCGGCAGTTTCTTGCCTCCACGTCCCTGCAAGCCGGCATCGTAACCATATTCGTGAAACATACCACCGCGTCGGTCCTGATTCTCGAGGATGAGCCCGGCTTGCGCGCCGACACCAAAACCGTCTGGGACCGTCTGATTCCGGCGGACTCCGCCTGGCAGCACAACACCAGAAACCCCGGGGAAAACAACGGGCACAGTCACTTGCGAGGCCAAATCCAGGGGCAATCGCTCACCATTCCGTTTGCCGACAAACAATTGCTTCTGGGAACGTGGCAGGAAATTGTCGTTCTCGATTTTGACACGCGGGCACGCTATCGAGAGATCATTGTGCAAATCATGGGCGAGTGAGCCTGAATACGTTGCAGACCAACTTTTGGGGATGACGTATTTTTCAACCAACGGCTTTTGAATCCCGAATTTCCCCGGACACATAGATCGTTCTTGCTTTTTTTCAAAAATGGGAGACAATGGAAGCAGTGTTCGGGAACTTCATGCCAGTGCGATTTCACGGAGGGGACAAGCCATGACACGAAAAAACCAGTCCGGCAAACAACGACCCAGGCAACGGTTGGTCCTGTGGATGACGGCCCTTCTTGTTTTTTGTGGGATCTGGACCCCGGCCTGGGCGGACGGCCTGGACGAGCAACAACTCGTGGAAAAAGCCCGGCACACCATTGATAATTTTACGAATGATCAGAATTTCACCTGGTTTCAGGATCACGTCAAAGACGCCAAGGCTCTTTTGATTATTCCTCAACAATTGAAGGCGGCGTTCTTCTTGGGAGCGGATGGAGGAAGCGGGGTGTTAGTCGCCCGTGACGAACGGACAAATGAGTGGGGAGAACCGGCTTTTTACATATTGGGCGGACTCAGTTTTGGATTCCAATTCGGCGGGGAAGCCTCGGAAGTCATCATCCTGGCCATGACCGAGGGGGCGGTTGAAAAGCTCTATGCCTCATCCTTCAAGCTCGGCGGGGATGCCTCCATTGCAGTCGGCCCTTATGGAGCCGGAGCCGAGGGCGCAACCTCGGCAAATCTGAACGCCGACTTTCTGTCGTTTTCGCGTTCAAAAGGCATCTATGCGGGGATCTCCCTGGAAGGATCGATTATCTATGCCAATGATGACGCCAATAAAGCCTATTACGGGAAAACGGTTCGGCCCGTGGATATTCTCCTGACCAAAACCGTCAAAAATGAGCATTCGTCCGGTCTTCGCCAAGCCATTATGAAGGCAGCCAGGTAAGCCGCCACGCCAACACGTGTGGCAGAAGACCCTCCGAGCCGATTGCAGATGAAGTCATCCCCGAATCATGGGGACGATCACCACCTGCCCGTCTTTACAATCGACCGTCACAGCGTCGCCGTCCTTCAATTCTCCCTTGACCAGAAGCTTGGACAGGGGCGTTTCCACGTCGCGTTGAATCAACCGCTTCAACGGCCGGGCGCCATACGTGGGGCTATAGCCTCGCGTCCCCAAATCCGACAACGCCTCCCCGGTGACTTCCAAATGAATTCGCCGCTCCCCCAGTCTGGCGCGTAATCGATCCAGTTGAATGTCCGCGATGCGACCGACTTCCTCCGCGCTCAGCGGATGGAAGACAATGGTTTCATCGACGCGATTCAGGAATTCCGGACGGAAATGGTGTCTGACCGCGTTCAGGACAAGGGTTTGCAATTCTTCATGGGTTCGTTCACGTTGTTGCGCCTCCAGAATTTCCTGGCTGCCGATATTCGACGTCATAATCAGGACCGTATTCTTGAAATCGACGGTCCTGCCCTGGGAATCGGTCAACCGGCCGTCATCAAGAACCTGAAGCAGAATATTGAACACGTCATGATGGGCTTTCTCGATTTCGTCCAACAGAATGACGCAAAACGGACGGCGCCTCACGGCTTCGGTCAATTGCCCGCCCTCTTCATAGCCGACGTAGCCGGGCGGGGCCCCGATGAGCCGGGCCACGGCGTGTTTCTCCATATATTCCGAGAGATCAATCCGGATGAGGTTGGCTTCGTCGTCAAAGAGCGTATGCGCCAGGGCTCGAGCCAGTTCGGTTTTACCCACGCCGGTGGGGCCAAGGAATAAAAACGATCCGATTGGTCGATGAGGATCCTTCATGCCCGACCGTGCCCGAAGGACGGCATCGGCCACGGCTCGAACCCCTTCATCCTGGCCGATCACGCGCTGATGGAGCCATTCATCCAAACGCAGCAGTTTTTCCATTTCTCCCTGGAGGAGCCGGCTCATGGGAATACCCGTCCAGCGGCTGACCACTTCCGCAATATCCTCTTCATCGACTTCCTCTTTCAAAAGGCGGGATTCCCCTTTTTGCCGGTCCAGGTGTTCTTCTTCGGCCCGGAGTTCCTTCTCCAGCCTGGGCATCGTTCCATAGCGAAGTTCCGCAACGCGATTGAGATCATATTCGCGTTCGGCCTTTTCAATCTGATGTTTCAACTCTTCAAGACGTTGCCGGATCTGCTGCAATCGGCCGACCGCGGATTTTTCCGCTTCCCACTGGTGCGTTAATTCGGTGAACGTCCGACGCTTGTCTTCGAGTTCATGTTCCAACGCTTCGAGTCTCGCCTGACTGCCGGGGTCCTCTTCCTTTTTGAGGGCTTCCCGTTCAATTTCGAGTTGCAGGACCTTTCGGGACACTTCGTCCAATTCCGCGGGCATGCTGTCAATCTCCGTCCGAAGCCGGGCCGCGGATTCATCCACGAGATCGATGGCCTTATCCGGAAGAAACCGGTCACTGATGTATCGATGCGAGAGCCGCGCCGCCGCCACCAACGCCGCATCCTTGATGCGAACGCCGTGGTGAACCTCATACCGCTCCTTGAGCCCCCGCAGAATCGAAATCGTGTTTTCCACCGATGGCTGGTCCACGAGCACGGGCTGGAAACGGCGTTCCAGCGCCGCGTCTTTTTCAATGTGCTTGCGGTATTCATCCAGGGTCGTGGCCCCGACCAAATGGAGTTCTCCCCTTGCCAGCATCGGTTTGAGCAGGTTGGCGGCATCCATGGCCCCCTCCGCCGCCCCTGTTCCCACCACGGTGTGCAGTTCGTCGATAAAGAGGAGAATATCGCCCTGCGCCGACTGAATTTCTTTCAGGACGGCCTTCAACCGTTCCTCAAACTCGCCCCGAAATTTGGCCCCCGCCACCAGGGCGCCCATGTCGAGAACGACCACGCGTTTCCGTTTCAACCCTTCGGGCACGTCTCCTTTGACAATGCGCTGGGCCAAGCCCTCGACAATGGCCGTTTTCCCGACTCCGGGTTCGCCGATGAGCACGGGATTGTTTTTTGTGCGTCTCGATAAAATTTGAATGGTCCGGCGGATTTCCTCGTCACGACCGATCACCGGATCCAGCTTCCCCTGCCCGGCCAATGCGGTCAAATCCCGGCCATATTTTTCCAGCGCCTGAAACGTCCCTTCAGGGTCCTGACTGGTGACGCGCTGGTTGCCGCGAATGTGTTGCAGCCCGGCCAACAGGGTATCGCGCGTCACCCCCAGATCTTTCAACACACCGTCCTGGGCCGCCATGGCAAGCAGAAGATGTTCGACGCTGATGTACTCGTCTTTCAACGCCTGCTTTTCGTCATCGGCGCGGGAAAGCAGCGAGACAGTTCGTTGGGTGAGGTGCAACTGTCCGGGCGCCGCTCCCGTCCCCCGGACCTGCGGAATTTTGGCCAGTCGCTGCTCGGCCTTGGCCTTGACAGCGGAACCGGAAACCCCGGTCTGTTCCAGGATCGGGCCGGCAAACCCATCGGCTTGGTCCAGGAGCGCCGCCAGCACGTGTTCGACGTCGATCCCCTGATGGTTCCGGCGCATGGCGAGCGCGGACGCGGCCTGCAACGCCTCCTGCACCTTCAGCGTCATATGATTCATATCCATGGTTGCCGACTCTCCTTTCCCGCGCGCTCAGGTCAATGTGCCGTCCCCGTCAGATAACCACGTTCTCAGGAAGATCAAGTAGGACCAACAATCGCCGTCCCCTACGAACCCCATGAGACCTTCTTCCTGTAGGGACAACCCCCTGTGGGTGTCCGGCAGTCTTCATTGTCAATGAATCCGTAACGTACACGCTTACAGCACGTTCGACCATGGCACCGCAAGCACGTCGGACGTGAGCCATTCGAGCGTGTCGCCGGCATGCAACAGAAGCCCTGACCGGGCCTTGTTCCCGTATTCTGCGCGGAAGGTACGTAGGTGCGCCGCGTCGCCGAGGCGCGGGCGGGTCGTTGCCTTAATCTCGATCGGGAGAAGACGACCACTCGCCTCGATCACGAAATCCACTTCCTCGCCGATCGTCGTGCGCCAGTAGAACACCTCGACGCGATCAAGTCGGGTGTCGCGCCACGCCAGGAGGTCGTGAAGCACAAGGTTCTCGAGATGCACGCCTCCAGGCTCGGCGTCCCCGGCAAGATGCAGCGCGACTCCCGTGTCGCCCCAATAAAATTTTGGCGACTTGATAAGCCGCTTGGTGCGATTCACGGCATAGGCGGGAAGGCGCACCAACAGGTGAGACGTCTCCAGGAGATTGAGGTAGCGACGTACCGTCGGTTGGGGCAACGCGATATCGCGCCCCAGGTCAGTCTGGTTGACCAACCCGCCGAGCCGCAGACAGGCAGCTTGCATCAAGCGGCGGAAATCGGGCAGCGCGGCAATCGCAGAAAGTTCCTGCAAGTCACGCTCGAGGTAGGTGCGCACGTAGCCGTCGAACCAGATCGCGCGTTCCGCGGCCGTTTTCAGGTGGACAGCCGGAACCGGAAAACCGCCACGCCGCGCCAGCCCACGCCAGTCTTGACGCGAGTCCCCCCGCGCAGCCAGGAGATCAAGCCAATTCCGGTCGCGAGTTCCGAGCAACTCCTCCCACAAGCCGCCACACCCAAGTCCGCGCTGTTCGCGCCGGGTCATCGGCCACAAGGTGAGGTAGCTCGCCCGCCCGGCGAGCGACTCAGAGACTCGGCGCATGAGGAGCAGGTTCGCCGAGCCGGTAAGCAGAAACCGGCCCGGTCGCCGCCGTCGATCGATCTCGCGCTTCACCGCGTGTAACAGGGCGGGCTCGCGCTGCACTTCGTCCAGCGTGACCGGCTGTTCACCGCCCACGAGCGCCTGTGGGTCACGCCGCGCCGCGTCGAGCGCGTCGAGATCATCCAGCGACACATAGCGCCGTCCGCCCGGCGTGAGATCCCGGACCAGGATGCTCTTGCCGGTCTGTCGGGCACCCGTCACCACCACCGCGGGCATGACCCGCAAGCAGTCCTGAAGGCTGCCCGAGACGAGACGGGGGAGCGGATTATTATTCACGGTGTGAATGATAAACATTCACACCGTGAATTGCAATAGGACGGCATTGCGAAGGGATTTCCTCCCTCGCTGGAAGAGGAGTAAGCCCGCCCCTGCGGAAAAAGGAGACGGAGTGAGAAATCAGCCGGATGAAGACAGTACCCGTTCGCAGATGATTCGGGCTCCGGTTCTGACGGATTCGTAGCGGGCGAGAAATCTCGCGCTGGAAGATGAAGAAGGTTGTTCTGCGTACCCCATGCGAATGGCGCATTTGGTCAATTCGGAAGGCTTGGCCGGCAGGGTATGGGTTTGCAATTCATGAACCATTTGCAGTTTATGCTCGACGTCACGCAAAAACACGTAGGCGTCCTCTAGAAAGCGTCCGTCATCGGCCTGTAAAAGGTTGAGGGCGCGGAGCCGTTCGAGACTCCTGATCGTATTCGATTCAAGCAATTGCGGATACTCGGCCACGTGCAGCAATTGCAGCGCTTGAACGATGAATTCAATGTCGCGAATCCCCCCCGGACTCAGTTTGACGTTACGCGCCTCCTCTTTTTTGCGTCGGGCCTCCTGATGAATCTGTGCCCTGAGATGACGGACCGTTTCAACAACGTTCCGGGACCCGCGTTCCGGCTGCCCCACGATAAACGGCCGGATTTTCCTGAGAAAGGCCTGCCCCAAAGACCGTTGCCCTGCGATGGGGCGAGCCTTTAACAGCGCCAGGCGTTCCCACGTCCTGCCGCGCGTCTGGTAATAGGTCACGGCTTCCCGGCTCGACCATGCCAGAGATCCGACCGTTCCCTCGGGCCTCAATCGCAAATCCACGCGGAATAAACGCCCTTCCAAAGTGGCGGCCGACAGGACGCCGGTCAATTCCCTCGCGACGAGTTGAAAAAACGCTTCATTGCTGACCGGCTCTTTCGCGGTCTTTGTCCGCCTGTGACCCGGCGAATACAGATAGATGAGATCGACGTCGGAACTGTAATTCAGTTCGCGTCCGCCCAATTTTCCCATTCCCAGTACCACGAATCCCGTTTGCGCCGTCGTTCCCTGCCGCTGGGGCATCCTGTATTGTTTTCGGAGTTCTTCATTCACGAGTTGATACGCGGCCTGGATGACGATTTCCGCGAGACGGGTCAACGCGTGAACGGTTTCCTCGACGGACGAAACATGAAAAAGGTCCCGTGCGCCGATGCGCAGCATTTCACGGCGATGAAACCGGCGAAGCGCGGCAAGCTTGTACTCGTAGGTTTGCACGCGATCAAGGCTTCGGCCCAACGTCGTCCGGAGACGTGTGGAAGAAGGCGACGATTTCAGGACGTGTTCCGCCTCAAGCCAATACAGCAGCATGGGGTCCCGAATGAGCGTTTCCGCCATGACGGGGCTGTTCCCAAACAGGACGCAAAGCAATTGCAGAAGGTGCGGCACTTGCGCTAAAAAGCCGAACACCAGGACCCTCGACTGACCGGCATCGAGATAGCGTTCCCATTTACGTAACGCCTGATCCGGGTCGGCCGTGACTGAAACGGCCTGAAGAAGATCCGGCAGAATGACCGCCAGCAGTTTTCGGCTTTGCGGCTCACCGGCCATGAGTTGCAGGTTGGCGTCGGCCTGTTTCCAATCCCGGAACCCGTACGGGGACAACAGGCGCTTGACTTCCGAAGGCGTCAGATCCGGAGAAAGCATCAGATGGCGCGGATCGATGCCTGAAAACAGATCGTGAAGAATGGACATGGGAACTCGCGCTGAAGAACGGGCACGCGTCTGCGTGGCCCTCAATCACACGTTATGATCTCCCGTTTTGCCATGAAAGAGCCGTTCGACGCAAAGAACGTGGAAAGACTCTGCCGCCGGGTCGACCCGGCGGTTGTCAAAGATTTTCTGGATCGCATGGACCCGGATTATTTCTCGAAGTTCCCGTCGCGGACCATTGCCAAACACGTGGAGTTGGCCGACACCCTGACCCTGGAGGAGCCTTGCGCGTTTCACGTCCAATCGGCAAACACGGCGGGGCAATACCGGCTCACGATCGTTGCCTACGATTATTTTGCCGAATTTGCCACCATGTGCGGGTTGCTGTCCGCCCATGGTTTCGATATCCGCGAGGCCCTTGTGTTTACGTACCGGGACGATCCCGCTTCCTCCCTTCCATCCAAACCCCTCCATCGTATGAAGACCCCCACATGGCCGGTCCGCCGACGCCGCGAACGGCCGGGACTCTCACGAAAAAAAGTGGTGGACGTGTTTCAGGTGTCCCTTCCGCCGGGGACCGCATTCAATGAAGGCGCGAAAAAAGAACTGAGCCGGGAATTGACGGACATGATTCGATTGCTCGAGTCACGAAACGTCCAGGAAGTCCGCAATCGCGTGAACCGGAAATTAATCGAAACGCTTGGGCAACGAAAAGAGGCGGCTTCCGCACTTGTGCACCCGGCGGATATTTCCTTTGACAATACGCGTTCCGCACGGGAAACGGTCATGGACATCAGGGGCACGGATTCTCCGGCTTTTTTATACGCCTTTACAAACGCGCTCGCCATGAGAGGGATCTATTTATCGAAAGCCACGATCGAAGGAGACGGGCTCAGGGTCCGCAACCGATTTTTTGTCAGGGACCGACACGGCGAAAAAATCGTCTCGCAGCAGGGACAACAGGAACTGACCGTGGCTGCGGCTCTCATCAAGGAATTTACCCATTATCTCACGTGGGCCCCGGACCCCGGCAAAGCGTTGAATCATTTCAGTCACTTCCTGGATCAGTTGCTGGAACATCGTCTCAGCAGAAAACACGTGAGCTGGCTCGCCAGAAAAGATTCGTTGACCACCCTTGCCAGGTTATTCGGCACAAGCGACTTCTTGTGGGAAGACTTCCTTCGCCGGCAACACGTCAACCTCCTGCCCATTATTGAAAAGTTTCATCAACCCCGAGGCCGTCCATCAAGGACCGCGCTTGCCAAGGCATTGCAAGCCAGGCTTGGCAAGAACACACAGCCTGAAATCCGAAAAACGATTCTGAATCAGTTTAAAGATCAGGAATTGTTTCGTATCGACATGCAACGTCTCCTCAACGAAACGTCGCTCCCCGCGTTCTCCAAATCTCTCACGACCTTGGCCGAAGTGATCTTAGCACAAGCCCTCCGCGAGGCCCAAGCCGTGGTCAATCGAACACACCCGCCGCCGTCAACGCTGAAGAAGAACCCTCCGCCGTTCAGCATCTGCGGTTTGGGCAAGCTGGGTGGTCGTGAATTGGGATACGCCTCCGACGTCGAACTGGTCTTTATCTATGGATCGGGAGCGTCCGGCGCGCCCAGGCCCGTCGTCGGTGAATACTACGAGCGACTCGTGCAGGAATTTCTTCATTGGATCGAGGCGAAACAGGAAGGAATTTTTCAACTCGACATCCGGCTTCGCCCTCACGGAGAAAAGGGTCTGCTGGCGAATTCCTTTGAAGACGTCACCCGCTACTACCGGACGGGAGGAGCCGCCGCGCCTTTTGAACGACAGGCATGGATCAAGTTGCGACACGTTGCGGGAAACGCCGCGCTTGGCCGGCGCATAGAACGCTACCGTGACGATTTCGTGTACAGCCGGGATCCCTGGCCATTGGACGCCGCGTTACACCTGCGTCGCCGGCAGATGCGGGAATTGGCTCCCAAAGGCGCGATTCACGTGAAATACAGTCCCGGCGGGCTCATCGACATTGAATATACCGTTCAATACCTCCAAATAGCGCACGGCCACCGGGAACCCTCACTCCGGATCCCCAATACGCTGGAAGCGCTCCATGCCCTTCAGGAAACAACACTGCTTTCGCGTCAGGATGCCGTGACCCTGACGGAAGATTATCTGTTCATGAGAACGGTGATCGATGGATTGCGTATCGTTCGAGGACATGCCAAGGATCTGGTATTGCCGGCGTTCGGTTCCGACGACATGACGTATCTTGCAAGGCGCCTGGGCTACATGACCGACGTCTGGCAGGCAGGCGCGCGAGCGTTTGAACGCGAGTTGCACAAGCGCATGAAACGGTCACACGCAATCTTTACAAAGCTTTTTGAAGCGGAATGACGGAAAAGGGGGCTGCTTTCGTATCAAAGAAAGGCGCGCTCCTCATTGAATGAGCAGCGCGCCTTCCGTGCATGCGCCTGAACGCGACGACCGGCTGCCGCGCTAAATATCGTAGTACAAGAAGAATTCATGCGGATGAGGACGAATGCGAATCGCATCGGCTTCATTTTCCCGCTTGTAACTGAGCCAGGCTTCCACCAGGTCCTCGCTGAACACGCCGCCTTTCAACAGGAACTGATGGTCGTGTTCCAGGTTATCCAGGGCTTCATCCAAACTTGAGGGAACGGTTGGAATGTTCGTGGCTTCTTCCGGGGCCAAATCGTACAGGTTTTTATCCATGGCCTCCCCGGGATCAATTTTATTCTGAATGCCGTCGAGTCCCGCCATCAGCATCGCGCTGAACGCCAAATAGAAATTGGCCGAGGGATCGGGAAATCGCACTTCGATCCGTTTGGCCTTTGGATTGGGAGAATACATCGGAATCCGGATGCCCGCCGACCGGTTCCGGCTGGAATACGCCAACAACACCGGAGCCTCGAATCCCGGCGTCAATCGCTTATAGGAATTGGTCGTCGGATTCGTGAACGCCGCCAGGGCCGGAGCATGTTTCAGGACGCCGCCGATGTAATGCAGGCACGTTCGGGATACGCCCGCGTATTCCTTGCCGGCGAACGTCGGTTTCCCCTCTTTCCAGATACTCTGATGGGTGTGCATTCCCGTTCCGTTGTCCTGGAATAACGGTTTCGGCATAAACGTCGCGGTTTTGTTGTGACGCCGGGCCACGTTTTTGACAATGTACTTGTACATCATCATCTTGTCGGCCATATTCAGCAGGGAATCAAACCGCAGATCGATTTCAGCCTGTCCCCCCGTGGCCACTTCGTGGTGATGTTTTTCAACGCGAATCCCGGCTCTTTCCATTTCCCTGATCATTTCGGAACGGATATCCTGTTGCGTATCCGTCGGAGGCACGGGGAAATAGCCTTCCTTGTGCCGGGGCCGCGATCCCAGGTTGTGACCGTCGTCGCCTGAATTCCAAATGCCTTCCTCCGAGTCGATAAAGTAATACCCCGAGTTGCTGGTTTGGTCGTAACTGGCATGATCGAACACAAAGAACTCGGCTTCCGGTCCCCAATAGGAGATGTCGCCGATTTTGGTGCTCTTGAGGTATTGCTCCGCCCGTTGCGCCAGGCCTCGAGGGTCGCGTTCGTAGGCGGCGCGCGTGATCGGATCCTGCACGTTGCACACCATGCTGAGCGTCGGCAGTTCGGTAAACGGATCCATCCGGGCGGTGTTCGGATCAGGAAACACCAGCATGTCGCTGTTCTGAATCGCTTTCCACCCGCGGATGGACGACCCGTCAAAGCCCGCGCCATCCTTAAACAAATCGAGAGTCAGTTCCGAGGTCGGGGTGGAAAAATGCTGCCACGTCCCGACCAGGTCCACAAATTTGAGATCGACGATTTCCACTTTGTTTTTTCTTGCGAAATCCAACACCTCACGCGGAGTCATTCCGTACCTCCTTCTTCACACAATAAGTTTTGTTTTGCCACGCCGCCGGAAACAGATTGTCAGGAATAGGCGCGCTCACTATGCTGGCTCAAATCGAGCCCCACTTCTTCGTCTTCGGACGACACCCGAAGGCCGACCAGGACGTCGACAATTTTCAAAATCACAAAGGTGCCGACCAGGACATAGACCAGGGTGGAAACGGCCAGCACGATCTGAACCACGAATTGGCCCGGGTTTCCGAAAAACAACCCCTGGGCTCCGACGGAAGCGAAGAGCCCGGTTGCCAGGATGCCGGTAAATCCGCCCATTCCGTGAATGGCCACCACGTCGAGCGAGTCATCGTACCCGAGTCTGATTTTCAAGACAACTCCGGCGTAGCAGATGACGCCCGCCGCAAGACCAATGATCAACGCCGACAGGGGCGACACGAATCCGGCGCCGGGGGTGATGGTCGCCAGCCCCGCGATGATTCCGCTGGCCACGCCGAGCGTGGTGGGTTTGCCGGTCCGGAACCATTCCGCCACCATCCAACTGCACCCGCCGGCGCACGCCGCAATGTGCGTGGCCACAAAAGCCGAGGCCGCGCCGCCGTTGGCCCCCAAGGCGCTCCCCGCGTTGAATCCGAACCATCCGAACCACAGCAGACCGGTTCCCAGGACCGTCATCGGCAGGTTGTGCGGTAACATGGACTCGACCCCGTAGCCCTTCCGTTGTCCCAACATCAGCGCGCAGACGAGCGCGGCAAAGCCCGAACTGATGTGCACGACGGCGCCTCCGGCAAAGTCCAGGGCGCCCATTTCCGCCAGCCATCCTCCGCCCCAGACCCAATGCGCCAGCGGCGAATAAATCACCACGGACCAGAGCACGGCAAACAGCAGCAGCGCCGTAAATTTCATCCGTTCGGCGAAACTGCCGGTGATCAGCGCCACGGTAATGGCGGCGAACATGAGCTGAAACACCATAAAGGCCAAATGCGGGATGCCCGTGCCGGGATAGGCGTCCTGATCCACACCCATCAACCCCAAAAATTCCAGGCTGCCGATCATACCGCCCACGTCCGTGCCGAAGGCCAAGGAATAGCCGAGCAGCACCCACACGATACTGATCAGACAGAGGATGATGGCGGTATGCATCAGCGTGCCGAGAACGTTTTTGCTCCGAACGAGCCCGCCGTAAAAGAGCGCCAACCCGGGCAGGGTCATACAGAGCACAAATGCGGACGACACCAGAATCCATGCCGTATCACCCGTGTCGATGGCTCCCGGGGCTCCGTCCTGGGCCCATCCGGTTATCGGCCAGAGCCACAACGTCGCAACCACTAGCCACATGAAAGAGAAGGTCGAGTGCTTCACGGTTCCACCTCGGGTTAAGGATTATGTGAACCGGCGCAGCCGGATACACCAGAAATCATCTGTCAGTTGAAGAGTCATGCCTGAAGTCCGCCGGGGCCTTACCGAGAGCCGTTCGGTCTCGTGGGCGCGGGGCGCACACACGGGTTCGACGGGACCGGTTATAACGCGCCTTCTCCCGTCTCTCCGGTACGGATACGAATCACGCGACTCAGATCAGAGACAAAAATTTTGCCGTCGCCGATACTTCCCGTTTTCGCGGCTTTTCCCAGGGTTTCGATGACTTTTTCTTCCATGCCATCGGCAATCGCGAGTTCAAGTTTGACTTTCGGCACGAAGTCAATCTGATACTCCGTCCCCCGGTAGGTTTCTTTATGGCCTTTTTGTCGGCCGAATCCTTTGATTTCCGTGACCGTCATTCCCTGAACGCCGATTTCAGTCAGGGCGTCTTTCACCTCATCGAGTTTAAAGGGCTTGATTATGGCTTTCACGAGTTTCATGGATTTCTCCCCTTTCAGATTGAACGTGCCGGCGGAAACGCATCAACGCCCACGGCGGCAAAGAATCCCGTGACGATGGTTCCCCAGGTCCCTCCGGTGCCGTGGATACCCAATACGTCAAGCGCGTCATCATACCCGAATTCGGATTTCCATACCACGGCTAAATAACAGAGAACCCCGGCGCCGAATCCGATCATCATCGAGGAAATCGGGCGACAAAGCCCGCGGCCGGAGTCACGTCTCTCTCCTCATAAAGAATTGAGAATTTCCCTAAAAGAGGAAGATCATTTCACCGGCCAACGTGGATTGGCTATTGCTCACACCGTCGCTATCCGTAAACGTGGCCCTGTCGGATTCATCGTAGCGGAATTCCGCCCGCGTGATGAGATTGGGAACCGGCTTGTATTGCAGGGTCCACGTGGTCTCCCACAACGTTTGATCTCTTGCGGCTCCAGCAGCACAAACATGGGCATTGCCGATGGATACGTCACCGAAGCAAGAGAAATAACCGGCCGCATCCTCAAAGACTTCGGCCCGGGCGTGCAGTCCCCACTGATCGTTAAAGTCATAAATGGCGTAGCCGGCCACGCCGTTCCACCGGGCATTAGGCTTTCCAGGTACTGCCTGATTCCCGTAATACCCCTCAAAGACGAGTTCCAGTTGATCGGTGGCCTGTACGTCGAGGATGCCTCCGACCTGCATGCGGTCCGCACTCTCTTGTCCAAAAGAGCTATCCTCAGGCCCCCAGAAGCCGAATACGGACACCCCTACGTTATCCATGGGCGTGAGAGACAGGAGCGCTTCGATCGATTTACCGTTGTTCTCATCACGTTGCAGCCCCTTAAATGAATTGATGGCGCTGACGGCCAGCGAGGCGGACTCCGAAAAATCAAAAGAAGCGCGGAACCCCGTCACCGTGAACGGTTCCCCGATACCGAACAGGAACGAACGGGAGAAATTGGGGTTGAGCGGGCTTTCGATGACTTCATACCCGATCAGCGTGTTCATGCGGCCTGCCTGGATCGTGAGATTGTCCACCGGCATGTATTGGATGTAGGCTTCCTGAAAGTCAAAATCGTCGTTGCCGGTCCCGCCGGTAAACTTGGCGTCTTCCCCGAAGTTCAGCTTCAGACGAAACCCCGCCCGGTCGGTCAGCGCTCCGGTCGGACTTGCGGTTTTTTCCAGGACGAGCTGTGCCATGTTGGGTCGAAAGGAATTCGCGTCGCCGTCAAAGCTTCGATTGTTGTTCACGCCCGTGGAGGGGTTATTGAAATTTTGCGTATACGACGTTTCCACGTAGCCATACAACGAAAGATTGAGTTTATTGGCCAACGAGTCATCGTCGGCCAGCGCCACGGAACTCAAAAGCGGCAGGGGAAGCCACCCAACGACTGCAAGACAGAAACCGAACAAAACCAGGCGGGCTGTCATCGGTTTGATCATTGTCGATTCTCCTTATGCAAAAAAAAAAGCCCTCAACCCGCGTGTTACGCAGTTGAGGACTTCATTGTCCTTGGAATATATAGAACACAAGCCAAGACACCGATGTCTCAGCCGTGTTGCTCTTTTACATCAGTTCCGCCTGCCAGTCAAGAAAAAGTTATGGATGACTGACCGGCAAATTGTGAGTTTACCGTCATGCCTGATGACCACGCCTTCCCTTCGGATTCCTTGGGGGAACCTCCCCTGCTCAACGAGCCCCCTCCGAATCCCGAAGGCGGCAACACCCTTATTGTCGATCACGCCGATCCTGCCTGTTACCCGCGCCCGAGCGCGGCGCTGAAGGAGGCCGGCCCCGATGATCAGGTGTTTGTTCGCCCGGGCATCTATGAAGACCGGTTATTCGCCGCGCAACAATCCATTCAATTGATCGGCGCCGGACGCGACCACGTCCAGATCTTCAGCCGCCGAAGCGGTCCCCTGTACCTGCAACAGGTGCCCGGCGGGCGTATTGCCGGCATCACGTTCCGCTACGTCGGAAGCGACCAGCACTCCGCGATCAATATTTTTGATTCCATCTGTACGATTTCGCAGTGCCGGGCAACCGAAGGCCTGCTCTCGGGTATTGTCATTTACGGCCCGAATTGCAGGCCGTCCCTCATCAACAATGAGGTGTGCCGGAATCGCGAATCAGGCATTTTCAGTTTTGCCGGAGCGCAGCCCTACCTCACCGGAAACGTCTGTTTCCACAATCACCATTTCGGTCTGGCGGTCAGGGACGACGGCACGCGGGCGGATTTTCTCAAAAATATCTGCCGGCACAATATGCTGAGCGGCATGCTCCTGTTCCACGGAGCCCAGGCGCTGATCCTGGAGAATGAATGTTACGACAATTGCCATTGGGGACTCGTGATGACGCCCGACTCCCGGTCCACACCGGAACCGGACCAGATCCTGTCCTGCAACGTGTTGGCTGAAAACCCGCGAGGCGCCTGTATCGTCACCGAGCAGCCCCTGGGAGAGATCGGGCGATAGCGCGGAGCGGCTTGCCGGGTTGCGATGACATTGTTGGATGACGCAACGCCTGTCCTGAGCGTAGCGAAGTCGAAGGAAGCGTAGTCGAAGGGCGAATCCGACCGACCCCGGCCTACGGCGAGGAAACCGTGGGCAGGATACGGCCCCACGGCACCATTTGCCATATGCGCTCATGGCCCCAATACAGGACGATTTTGGCCAGGGCGTCGAGAGACCCGACGACGGCAGCGGCCGTGAGTTCACCCGAATACAGATAAACAACGGTCGTGGTCACCATGGTCGCCATGACCCGCCAACTGATGCCTTTGACCACGCTTCGCAGATGTGTGTCCATAGTTGAGAAAACCAGGAAAGAATGACCGCAAAAATTTTCCCCCTCGCTCCCTTGCCGCTACGACGCCCCCCGGGGGGAAACGGAGTTTGGTGGAGGGCAGGGGACTTGAACCCCCGACCCCAACGTTGCGAACGTTGTGCTCTCCCAACTGAGCTAGCCCCCCACGTCCGGCACTCTATCAAAAGGATTCACGCCCTGCAATCAAATCAGGGCTCCCGGATGCGGACGGCCCGGCCTTCCACGCTCAGCCGGCCCTCGGCAAACAACCGGATGGCCCTGGGCAAAAGCCCGTGTTCTTCCTTCAGGATTCGGTCGGATAAAGTCTCCGCGGTGTCACCGTCTTCCACGGGCACGGCCTGTTGCAGGATAATGGGGCCCGTATCCATGCCTTCAGTCACAAAATGAACGGTGCAGCCGGCGACTTTCACTCCGTGGTCCAATGCCTGCTGCTGGGCGCGCAGGCCCGGGAAACTCGGAAGCAGTGAAGGATGAATGTTCATCATGCGTGATTCATACGCGTCGATGAGCACCGGCGTGACGATTTTCATGTATCCCGCCAGGACTACCAACTGAACCCGGTGGCGCTGCAACGTCTCCAACAGTTTTTGGTCATAGGCGCGCCGGGAATCCGTCGCGCCCGCCACGGACTTCGGGTCCAGGAACACGGCGGTCAGCCCATGACGTTCCGCGCGCTCCAGCGCCGGCGCCCCGTGCTTGTTGCTGAGCACGACCGCAATCTCAGCCCCGACGGTTCCGGCTTCAATGGCGTCAATAATGGCTTGAAGATTGGACCCCCTGCCTGAAACAAGAATGCCCAGCCTGAGCGCGTTCATTGCGGAGTCTCAAGAGATGATGAAGCCCCGATTCGATAATCGAACCTATGCACGGACGAGTTCCACCAGGGTTTCGATGTGCGCGGTTTGCGGAAACATGTCGAACGCTTGCACCCGCCGGACGCGATACGGAGTCGCGCACAGCCGGTTGAGGTCCCGGGCCAAGGAAGAGGCGTCACACGAAAGATACAGCAGGCGGGGCGTCCGGATACGTCCCAGGGATTCGATGCAACGCCGGCTCAATCCCGTTCGCGGCGGATCCATCACGACCACGTCGTATTCGGCCTCGGCGACCGTCTCCAAAAAATCCTCGGCCTTTGCCGTCCGCAGACGATACCGCCCGATATGGTTCTTGGAGGCCGAGAGTTTGGCGTCGGCCACGGCATGGGGATTTTCCTCGACTTCCGTGACCAGCGCGCCTTTTCTGGCCAAGCCCAATCCCAGGCATCCGATTCCGGCATGGAGTTCAAGCACGCGAATCGGGCGCTCCCCTGCCCGGACCCAATCGGCCAGTGTTTGAAAAATAATCGAATAGACCGCCCAATTCGCCTGCATAAACGATCGGTCGCTGACCCTGATGATCATGTCCTGAAACCGGTCAAACAGATGGGGTTCTCCCATGACGACCCGTCGCGCGTGTTTTGTGCGGGACGCGGTCACGGATGCGGCGGTCAGGACGCACCCGACGACGGTGGGAATCCCCTCGAACAACGCCAACAGTTCCCGGGCCTGACCGTGTGAAGCCCGGGACACCCTACACAGAATCAGGTGCGTCCCGAACGCGTCCGAGGATCGGATTTCCACGTGTGAGAGAAACGCGGGCAGCTTCCGCAGACCGGCCAACCGTCCTTCGACGTGTCCGATCACCTGCCCCATGGGCCGTGAGACCAACAGACAACCCGCTCCCCTGACGGGACTGTGCGATCGTTCCCGAAGAAATCCGAGGTGAAACGTGCCGTGCTGCTGAAACACCCTGAAGCGAACTCTTCGGCGATATTCATACGGGAACGGAGAGGGAACGGGATCCTGGAAGATCGCCTCCCCGATTCGGCCGATGCGCGAAAACGCCTCTTCGAGCATGCCCTGTTTGTACTGCAATTGCGTCTCATAGCGGACATGCTGCAATTGGCACCCTCCGCAGTCTTCATACACGGCGCACGGAGCCTGAACACGATCCGGCGACGCGACGCACACCTCATTGAGGGTGGCGAACTGGTAATCGGGATGCCGTTCATCGGGAGTGGCCATGACCACTTCTCCCGGCAAGCCGCCCCGGACGAACGTGACCATGGAGTCTGAACGGGACAACCCCCATCCGCCGGCAACCACGCGCTCGATGGTCAGAGACTGTGGCATCAGCTTTCCGAACGAAGTTCGACGTTCAGCAGTTTAATCTTTCGATGCAGGTGACTGCGTTCGATTTTCAAGTCGTCCGCGGTCTTTGAGACGTTCCAGTTGTTTTCCCGCAAACGGGTGGCGATATATTCGCGTTCAAACGCGTTCCTGGCGTCCCGCAAGGAATCATACGCATCCATCGGACTGATCCGGTTGACCCCTCTCGGCATAAAAGGCAGGACGTCGTCCACCTCGATGAGGTTCTTGGGTACCATAATCATCAGACGTTCAACCTGGTTGCGAAGCTCTCGAATGTTTCCCGGCCATTCATGCCTCGCCAGGAGGGTCAACGCCTCAGGGGTGATCTCTTTCAACTTCACCCCCTGCTCGTCCGCGTGAATTTCTAAAAAGTGCTGGGTGAGGGCCGGAATATCCTCACGCCGGGCGCGAAGCGGCGGGATTTCGATGGGCAACACGTTTAATCGATAGAACAGGTCCTCGCGAAAATTTCCTTTTTCAATTTCCTGTTGAAAATCCTTGTTGGAGGCCGCGATGACGCGGACGTTGACCTTGATCAGTTTCTCCCCGCCCACCCGGGTGAACTGTTGTTCCGCCAGCACCCGGAGCACCTTCGCTTGCGTGGCCAGACTCATGTCCCCGATTTCATCGAGGAACAGGGTGCCGCCGTCCGCAAAATCAAATTTTCCGCGTTTTTGAGAAACGGCTCCCGTAAACGCGCCGCGTTCATGTCCGAACAACTCCGTCTCGATCAACGTCTCGGGAATCGCCGCGCAATTGACTTCCACAAACGGGCGGTTGTGGCGGGGGCTTTGAAGATGGATGGCCCGCGCCACCAGTTCCTTCCCCGTCCCGTTTTCCCCGGAAATCAGAACCCGGCTGTGGGTCGGCGCCGCAGCCGCGATTTGCTGTCGAAGCTGCTCCATAATGGGAGAGGCCCCGACGAGTTTCGACTGCCGCTCGACCTTCACGCGAAGCGTGACGTTTTCTTCTTCCAGCTTGCGTTGGTGCAGGGCATTGCGGACCAGGATGGTGACTTTTTCCAGGTCCAGGGGTTTCTCCAGGTAGTCATAGGCCCCCAGTTTGGTGGCCTTCACCGCGGTTTCCACGGACCCGTGTCCGGACATCATAATGACCGGCATGTTCGGGAATTGCTCGCGCACGCGTTTCAGGACCTCCAGGCCGTCGAATTCCGGCATCCAGATGTCGAGAATCACGACGTCCGGAGGATCCATTGGGATGACCTTCAGGGCCTCTCCGCCGGTTTTCGCAATCGTGACCTGATACCCCTCGTCTTCCAAAATACTGCTCAACGTATTCAAGATGGACGGCTCATCATCCACGATACAGATGGTACCGGACATGCGTCTTCCTCCAGGTTAGGTCACGTCGTAAGCTCGGAACGTCGTCATCGAGCGTTGGCGAGTTCGCGGGCCTTGCGGCTCCATGCCCGTCTTCGGGTTTCAGGCGACGGGCAGTTCGATCAGGAACACGGCCCCTTGGGGATGACGATTGGAAGCCTGGATCGTCCCGTTGTGATCCGTCACGATGCGATGGACAATCGCCAGCCCGAGACCGGTTCCCGTGCGTTTCCGCGAAAAGTACGGGACAAACAATTTTTTCTGATCTTCCTGCGGAATGCCGGGCCCTTCGTCCGCCACCGTGATGCGGACCCGTTGGGACTTCCAATCCATTTTCGTGGAAACCCAAATCCGGCCTTTTTGCTTCATGGCCTGGATGGCATTGTCAAACAGGTTGACGAACACGCGACGCATCTGTTCCCGGTCGAGGTTGATCTCCGGGACGGAGAAGTCGAAATCCTGCACAAATTCGACGTCATGATGGCCGCCCCGGTACAGCGCGCTCACCTTTTCAATGATGTCGTGCAGCGATCCCCTGACCATATGCGGAACGGGCATCCTGGCAAATTTTGAAAATTCGTCCACCATGCGCTTTAAACTCCCCACTTCGTTCATAATGACGTTGGTGGACTGATCGAAAATCGACTGGAAATCCGCGGACCCTTCAAAAAATTTTTTTCGCAACCGCTGGGCCGCAAGTTGAATGGGCGTCAGGGGATTCTTGATTTCATGCGCAACCCGTTGGGCCACTTCCTGCCAAGCCGCGGTTTTCTGCGCCTTGATCAATTCGGTTCGATCCTCGAACACAAACACAAATCCCAGGTCCTGGCCCGCTTCGTTTTTCATGCGGGAAAGATTCAGCCCCATGGTGAGAAGTTTGCCCTGCACCTCCATTTGCCCTTCAAGGGTCAGACTGTCCCGGCGATCCTGCAACATCCGGTCATAGGCCTCCTGAAACAACGGGAACTGATGGGATTTGAAAACGTCAAACGCCAAGCGCCTGCGGACGTCGTCCCCCCTGACCCCTAAAATCCGTTCGGCCGAATGATTGAACGTGGTAATGGTGTGCTGCGTGTCAAGGGACATCACGCCCGAGGCAATCGTGTCCACGACGGCCTCCGTATACGCCCGGCGGCGGTCGACTTCGACGTTCGATTGTCTGAGCGACTCATTGGCTCCTTCCAGTTCGACTTTGCTGTTGGATAAATCCCTGGTCATGCGATTAAACGAGTCGATCAAGGTCCGGATTTCACCGGTGGCATTGACCCGGGGGATTCTCACGTCAAGGTTGCCGCGGGCGACGGCTTCGGTGCCTTCAACCAATTCCTGAATGGGCACGGTGATAATTCTCGCGACGTAAAATCCGAACCACGTGGCGCTGAACAACAACAGGACCGTGACAACCGCCACAAACAGGTAGGCCCCGGCCCGAATGGGGCGCTCCAACGCCTTGATCTGTCGATAATCCGTATACTGTTTGGCAATTCCCTGCATTTTCGCCAGAATGGATTCCGAGACGTAGGTGTTGACGACCACCACTCCGCTGATCTCCCCGGATTCGGTGTTGGAGGCGACCGGCACGGCGGCGCGGATGAACCGGCCGTCCTGGGCGACCTGCACCGAAGTCAGCTCATCATGCGACTCCAGGACCCGGAGAACGAGTTGGCCCACCGGCAATTGAAACCGCCGGTCAGTCGCCTCCGGAGCGGTCATGCGAACCAGCAATTCCAGGTTCGAAGAGAACACTTCCACGCCCGTGACGTTGAATTCCGCGCGCTTTCGCGCCATGGCAGCGGTCAGGAGTTCCCGATGATCCGGCTGCAAGAGATCTTCCCGGTAAATTTCTCTGCTGATGGCCCTGGCGCTCTGAACGGTCAGGGCCGTATGCCCCTCGTGATACATCCGGGATAATTCTTCGGAGTCTTTCAGGACCTTTTCGATCTGGTTGCTGAACCAGACGTTCATCACCTGATTAATGACCTCACTGGCCATGACCGCCAACAGCACCGTGGGAATCAATGAAAACCCGATGAATGCGGCGATTAACTTCGTCCGAAACCCGGACCCCAACAGCTTGTGCCGTTTTTCAAAATAGGCTTTGATCAAATTACGGGAGAGTAACAGGGTCAGGACGACCAATCCTACGACGTCCAAATAGATGAGCAACAGAACAAACGCGTAACTGGGGCTTGGAAGAAGCGAGTCGGTCGGCCTTCCTCCGAATCCCGCATACTGCGCGTAGTACATCGTCAGCAGCAAAGAGGGAACCAGAAGGAGCAGGACGGTCAGGACCGGTTTCCAATGAAGGCCCGAGGCTTGGGAGTCGTCCTTCTCCTCGGCTTGCTTCAATGTCAGTGAGGGAAAGAACCGCGAGGTCAATTTGGAAGACGTTGCCATAACAAAACCTGAAGGCTGCCTCCCCAACGGAGCCGGCACGCGTTCGCAGGCGTCGGGAGGGGCACGCGGGATCGCCTGTCTTCAGCTTTCTCCTGTCATGGATTGAACGAGCAAAGGACGTTCCTCAAGCCCAAGTGTACGGGAAAGAACAGGCGGGAACAACGAACATTACGTGGACAACGGGGAACCGGAAGCCAACCCGACGTACTTCATCTGCAACGTGTACAACATATCACGCAGCACGTTCGCTTCGTCTTCGTTCAGATTCCCCTTGGTTTTCTCTTCCAATATGCGAAGGATGTCGATGATTTCCTTGGCTTGCGGCAAGTTGACCGGAAGGGCGGGATTGTCCGGCGAGAGTTGCTCGCCCATCAACATGAGAGCTGAGGTGCTTAACGACAGAATAAACGTGGAAAAGGAAAGTGGGGGACCCGCGGGGGAAGCCGTCGAGTCTGACGGGGCGGATGCCGTGGCAGAGGCGGCCTGGTCAAGGGACTCGGACGCCGGTTCCTCTTTCGACTGCCCGCGTTTGTCGCGGACCACAAACCCTGATCCTGAAATGTCGGCCATGGCCTCACTCCCGTATCACGGGAACCGTAGCACAACGCCCGGAACCTGGCAAGGCAAGAAGGCGATTGAAGCCCTCGGCAAAACCCGTTATTCTAAGCGCCGCGCAACGGAAAACACGGCAATGGAACATGGCATGTCTCAAGCGTTTCACGATCTTGTCGAAGTGGTCGCCCGGCTCCGGTCTCCCGAGGGATGCCCCTGGGACGTCAGGCAGACCCACGAGTCGCTCAAGCCCTATTTGTTGGAAGAAACCTATGAAGTGCTCGACGCGCTCGACGCGCACGACCCCCGACACCTGCGCGAAGAACTGGGCGATCTGCTGCTTCAAATTCTGTTTCACGCCCGGATCGAGTCGGAAAAGCAGACGTTCGACATTGAAGACGTGATCGCCGATCTGACCCGCAAACTCATCCGGCGGCATCCCCACGTCTTTACGGCCGCGTCGGATGGAACGCCGAAACTCGATTCCGAGCAAGTCGTCAAGCAATGGGAGACGATCAAACAGGCCGAACGGTCAGCCAAAGCCGACTCGATCCTGGCGGGCATTCCCTCGTCTCTTCCCTCCCTGCTGCGGGCCCATCAGATTCAGGAACGCGCGTCACGCGTTGGCTTTGACTGGGACACTCCCGAACAGGTGTTCAAAAAACTGGATGAAGAATTGGAAGAGCTGCGCGCGGCGGATTCCCGTCTCCCCCGCCCCGAACCGTCCGTCCGGGAACCGGACACGCAAGAGGCCGTTGAACACGAATTGGGGGACGTGTTATTCACCATCGTCAACGTGGCGCGTTTTTTGCGAATCAATCCGGAGGAAGCCCTCCGCAAGGCGAATAACCGTTTTACCGCGCGCTTCCGGCATATGGAACGGCATGAACGGCAAGAGGGAAAAGACCTCCGTGACGTGACGGCTCTGGAATGGGATACATTGTGGAACGCGGCCAAACGTCAGGAAAAACACGACGCCAGCCGGGCTTCCGTCACCCCCCGGGAGCAGGACCATGAATGATTCAGACCCCCGGCAAGAGGGCAAGCGCGTTGGCCTGCATCCGGCGATCGTACTCTTTGCGGTGATTATCGGGCTATGGCTGTTTATCCAGGCGATTATTCCAAAATCCAAGGATATTCATCCCCCCCAGGGGAATGAACGGCAATCCGAACAACTGGCGCTGTTGTTGAAAGAGGCCGCGTCGACGCCGGTACCGTCGATGCGAGTCACGGCTCACCTGCGGGGCATGAACGCATTGAGCCTGCTCGTTCCTCAACAAACCACCGACAGCCAAATCGTGGCCTTGCTCAATCACCTGAGACGGTCACGCCGGGATGGCTCGTTGGCCTCACAGCTTCCCGCCACCACGCCGGAAAATGACTTGGGCGACTTTGCCGTGGCCGATATGTATATTTTTTCCGATCCGACATACGCGGTCCCCGAAGCCATTGAGATTTTATCCGTCGGGGCGCATGCGCCGGGAGATTTTTACCAGAGCACCATCCCGTATGAAATCGCCATGGAACAGGTGCGAGGCCATTACGCCGTCAATCTCAATCAGAAAAGTCATCCTGAGCGGGCCTCTCTGGGCTTCGGCGAAAAAGCCACGGGCCTGTACTCGCGACGGTATCAACCCGTGTTTTAAAAAGGGAATGCCCGAAGAACTTACAGGCCGACTTTTTCCCGGATTTCCTGCCGGAGCCTGTCGCGTTCCTGGTTCATCCAGGATTCAAGGCGGGGAAAGAGATGGGACCACGTGCCCGTAAAGGGATCGAGCATGACGTCCCGGCGGTCATTGAACAGACTTTCTTCATTGGCAATTTCAAGCTTACAGTCCGCGATGGCGCGTCCGAGCAGTTGATTGACGCGAAGTTGCTGGCCCGCGGTTCCTCCCGCAACCTGTAAGATCTTCGTCTTGAGCACGTCCAATTCTTCTTCGAGATCGATCTTCACCCGAACGCCCTGTGGCGTGGCCCAATGTTGGCGTTGGACGGAATAATCAAAGGACAGGGCGGACTCTCGCGGTTCACGATACGGCCCCATCACCTTCAGAATCGTATACGGTTCAGCCATTACGACCGCGCCCTTTCCCGAACGACGTTGTCGGGGGACGTCCTGGATTGAATTTGCACCAGGCCGGAACTCCCCGTGCCCTGAACCGGGCCCGTCCATTTTTGAAACCCATCCCGGATATTCACGAGCGTGGTGTACCCCTCGCGGCTCAGGAAGTCGCACGCGAGCCGACTGCGTTCGCCCTGAGAACAATAGACGAAAATTTTTTTCGTCTCCTTGGGAACTTCGGCCTGGAAACGCGTTTCCAGATGTTCGAGCGGAATATGCCTGGCCCCGGGAACGTGCCCCTGGAGGAATTCTTTTTCACTCCGAACGTCCACGATCAGCAGATCCGAACGCGTTCCCGCGGCGTGACGCTCCACCATCTGCCGCGCCTCATCCGCGCTCGCCTGGTGATACAGGCTCCCCGCCCGAATCAGGAGGCCGTCGAATTCTTTGCCTGACGCCAACTGGGCAAGCTGCACGCGCAGAACGGAGAGCGCTTCCGACTGTTGCCGGGCCGTCTCCTTCAACTCGTTCTGCCCGTCATACTGGCGGCGGGTCAACTGTTTGACTGTCTGGATCAGCGCCCGGAGACGCCACCCGATCAGGACCATCCCCACGGCCATGAGCGCGATTCCACTGATAATCAGGACAGTCATTGGGAATGGGTGGCGACGTGCGGCAATGGCTGGTCGGGGCGAGAGGATTTGAACCTCCGACCCCCGCGTCCCGAACGCGGTGCGCTACCGGTCTGCGCTACGCCCCGACGACCTTGCTTCTCGTGATTCGTTTCCAACCAGCGGGGTGCAGGATAATCCGTGAGCCTCGGCAACCGCCGGATACGTCACCGTCCCATGACGAACGTTCACCCCTCGGGCTATCCCGGGATCCTCCCGTAGAGCCGATTCGATTCCCCTGTTGGCCATCCGGACTATAAAAGGTAGTGTTGCGCAGGTCAAGGCTATCCGAAATTTCTGGTCCAATCCCCCTCTCTTCTCGCATAACGCTGGACACGAGAAAGAGCCGTCCTGTACTATGCGGCCTTGAGCTTTGCCGCGCAAGCTGCCGGGAGACGCCATCATGAGCGGATTCAAGCATCATATTTTCGTCTGTCTTAATCAACGACCCAAGGGCGACCCGAGAGGGTGTTGCGCCGACAACCGGTCCGCGGAGCTGCACGCGTTTTTCAAAGAGGAGGTTCAGCGCCTCGGGCTCAAAGGTATCGTCCGCGCCAACAAGGCAGGGTGTCTGGATCATTGCGAATATGGTCCCAGTGTCGTCATTTATCCGGAAGGCGTCTGGTATTGGGTCGGCAATGAAGCCGACGTCACGGAAATTATGGAACGCCACGTGGTCAAGGGAGAATTGGTGGAACGCCTGCTCATGCCCGGGCACGACGTGCCTCCGCTCTGCCTCGAATCGCGTGCCACCCCGATTTCCCCGTAGACGCGCACGTTCATGGTGCAACAGGAAAACCGCCTCCATTTCACACTCACGCACGCCATCCCCGCATGTCCTCAAACGAAGCCAAATGGAAAGCGAATCAGGAAAAAGTCGCGTTCCTTAAACAATTTCCCGGATTACTCCGGTCCTGGGACGAGATGACCGGCCACACCGTCACGTCCGTGACCCCGATAGACCAGAGCGACGCAAAGGTCCTCCTGTTGGAAAACGGTTCTTTTGCCATTGTCCCACCGCTGTCCCCGGAACCGAAGCAACTCCGTGATGGAATCACGGCCGTGGCCCCCCGTCTCCGGGCTCTCTACCCCGACGCCTATCGCGAATATGAAGCCCTCGCCCAACGGGACAGGGACGCGACCCGGACGGCGCGAATGGAAAACATCCTGGGAGCCATCCACAATAACCTGGACGACATCCCCGAATTAAAAGACCGAATTCGTGCGCTCGTCAAACAATGGAATTCTTAGCATGCGACGCCCAGAAAATATGTTGGACATGTTTTCCGGCGGGCTCTTCGAAGGAGTGAAACCCATGATGGTCACACGGGATCATTTGGTTCGTCATCCGGACCGCTGCACACACAAGGCCGTTTGTATTCCTGTCTGTCCAACCGGCGCCTGGTTGTCGACCCCACCGTATAAATTCGACGAATCCAGGTGCCTGGAAACCTGTCGGATGTGTCTCGATGCCTGTCCCTCACAAGCGATTTATGCCGTCTTTCGGAAAGGCGAAAAGCTGATCGCGCCCCAGGCCGGGTAATCGGTTCACCAGACAACTTTTCGGACGCGGCTCCAATCGGCCAACCCGTTGAACGCGGCTCCGCCGGTCAGCGTGGACGCGGCGATGATGCGGTAGACCTCGAACCGGGAAATCTTCAATTTCCTGGCGGGGTCCAGGATATTCTCGCCTGTCGTCAGCAGACGCAGGGTTTTCAAGGCGATCAGAATCGGCCACATACAGGCCAGGCGCGCGCGAACGTCGCGTCGTGGAATGAAGAGCGTATACAGCCATCCCTGATCCAAATGCGCCAGGGCGTCCCGCGCCAATGCGTGCAAAATGGGGCGAAACGCCGCCATCGTCCGGGCTTCCAATAAATCACGGGGCTCCAAACCGGCCTGTGCCAACATCTCCGCCGGGATATAACACCGGCCGCGGCGCAGGTCCGTGGCCAGATCTTTCAAAATGTTCGTCAACTGGAGCCCCTTGCCGAACCGGATGCCCCTCTGAATCATGGCTTCCCTGTTCCAGGTCCCGCGCAGACGCGGTAAATGGGCATGCATGAGATTGGTCCAGAACTCCCCCACGCAGCCCGCAATCTTGTACGTATAGACATCGAGATCGTCCAGTGAAGACAGGGCGACCAGCTCGGACTCGGACTCACCGGGAAACCGCTCAAGGTCCATTTCCATACCGCTGATCAGAATCGGCAGGACGCGGCGGATCTCCGCCCGGTCGTCCGATGCCAGGTCTTCGCACGCGTAAAAACAGCGGTCGAGAAATTCGAGCAACGCGCGTTCGCCGGGATGCTCCTGTTGAGGAACCGTCATGGCTTGAATGGCCGTGACGTCTTCCCGATTCCAGGAATCCTGAACGAATTGAAGCTTGAGCTGCCGCAACAACGTCGCCCGGGTCTTCCGGTCCAGCCGCCCCGCATCCGCGATGGTATCGGCCGCGCGCGCGAACAGATACGCCAGCCCCACCTGTTTGGCCACGCATCCGGGCAACACCGCGACAGTCAGATAAAAGGAACGCGACACCTGCTTGAGCACGTCATGCAGCAAATAGCGTTCGAGGCGTTTCCCCTTCATCATCGACCGGCCGGTCTGACCTCGAGCCGGCCCTCCATTCCCTCTTCGCGGTGACTGGGGAAAAACAGCAATTGTTTATCGCAATAAAAGGTGTACGTTCCCGGAGTCTCGACCAGGAACTGAATCGTCATGCTGTCGCCGGCATCTACGTTGACGTCCTGCCGGAGATTCGCCTCCGGATGATCGATGATGAAATTGTGCGGGGTCAGAAAACTCTGGTTTTCAAGCTGAAACTCGATGGGCGCGCCCGCTTCGACGCTGATGTGCGACGGCGCGTATGCATAACTGTCCAGCACAATGAAAGCCCGCTGTATCCCATCGGCATCCGGGTGAAGGACCAAAACCTCCTGATCGGAATCCCCCAGCGCCACTCCCGAAGAAAAACCCGGCAACACACACCACAGCAACACGGCCAACAAAAATTTATTGCCCATCACTCCTCCTTTCACGTCGTCGCTCATTCGTGAACCATTCCGTCATCCGCTTCTATCTCCAATTCCGTCATTCCCGACCTGTTCACGGTCTTGACTCACAAAAAAATGATATTATTCTATCATGAGAAAATCCAGATGGGACTTCTCGAGGATTTCAGGAAATATCCCGGTCCCGTCTTCGATAACCCGGTTCCCGGCGTTTGGCCGCGGAAAAGACAGGCTTCAGGCATCACCCGGCAATGGCCGGAATGGATTTTTAGAGGAGGAAGACATGAAAAGGATGAAAGGCATTGGCTTGCTGTTGTTGTCCAATATTCTGATTTTCATCACCCTTTCGATTACCTTTACAATTCTCTCGGAAATGATTCTCCCCGCGTTCGGGATCGACATCCGCGGCATGATCGTTCACCAGGACCTGTTGTGGGCCTTTGTCCTGGGATTCGGCGGAGCCTTTATCAGCCTGGCATTTTCCAAACAAATGGCGCGCGCCATGCTGGATTGCAGGCAGATCACCCAACCCACCCACCCCGCCGAACTGCTCGTGTATGAAACAGTCAGGAAAATCGCCTGGCCGGCTGGACATTACCATGCCGGAAGTGTGGATTTACGATTCCCCGGACCCCAACGCCTTTGCCACCGGGCCCTCGAAGAACAACTCGATGGTGGCCGTGTCAACCGGCTTGTTGAGCAACCTGGATGAAGGAGAAGTGCGGGCCGTGCTGGCCCATGAAATGGGCCACGTCTACAACGGCGATATGTTTACGACAACGATCCTGGCCGGCCTGATGAATACGTTCGTCTATTTCATCAGCCGGATCGTGTACCGCCAGGTGGCCGAACGCAATCCCATGCTGGGCCTCGGCGTCTACTTTTTCCTCCAGATCGTCCTGTCAATCCTTGCGATGATTCCCATCAGTTGGTGGTCCCGGCGCCGGGAATTCTCTGCCGACAGGTTTGCAGCCAATACGGTGGGCAAGGAGTACATGATCTCGGCCCTGCAGGCAATTGATGGATGGGCCAAACGGGTCGAATATCAGTACCAGACGGAAGACGCCCTGGCGACCATGAAAATCTCAGGTCAGACTCGAAGTTTCATGCAGATCTTCTCTACGCATCCGCCTATCGAAGATCGCGTCGCCGCCCTGCGAAAGCTGTAAAAAGACAGAAAACAGACACTGGATCCCCGATCAGGCCGGGGATGACGTATAAAATGTAGTAGGGGCAACGCATGCGTCGCCCCTACATCCCAACCGCAACAAATCCCTCCACACTTCTGTCGTTTTCGTCTTCAGGATATGCTATAAATTTTAGACGTTTTGGTTTTTTCTGAAAACCTGACGATTCCTGATGACGCGACTCATCGAACTGGCCATCCTCTTTATCAGCGTAGCCAAGTGGTTTCTCCTGGCCTGCGGGGTAGGCCTGCTTGTCGGCCTCTCTTCCACCCTGTTTCTCATCCTGCTCCAGAGCAGCCTCGCGCTCACGCAATCATTCCCCTTTATCTTTCTGCTCCTGCCGGTCAGCCTTGCCCTCTCCGCGGTCGTGACCGCCAGATTCGCGCCGAGAGCCCGCGGGTACGGAACGGAACAGGTGATCCGCGCCATTCACCAGGAAGGCGGGAAAATCCCCCCTCGCACGATCCCCGTCAAATTCATCGCTACGATCATCACGATTGCGACCGGGGGGTCAGCCGGCAACATCGGACCCTGCGCGCAAATCGGCGGAGGCCTGTGCTCGATATTCGGACAATTCATGCGCCTCGAGGAAAATGATCGAATACGACTCGTCGTCTGTGGAATCAGCGCGGGCTTCGCGGCCGTGTTCGGAACTCCGGTTGCCGGCGCCCTGTTCGCCATTGAGGTCCTTTGGATCGGGCGACTCTCCCACGGAGACCTGTTCCCTTCCCTGATTTCGGCGTTTGTCGGGTATCAGGTTGCCGCCAACCTGGGAATTGCGTATCTCCCGCACCTGTCGCTGTCGGTCCCGTCGCCGAGCTTTCCCTTTCTTCTGGGTGTGGGATTGGCGGGCATCACGTTCGGCGTGGCGGCGTTTCTCTTCGTGGAAATTCTGGGACTCGGGAAACGCCTGTCATTGTTGACGAAAACCTCCGCGTTGCTGACCGGCGCGATCGGCGGGCTGATCCTCGTCGTCGTGACCCTTCTTTTTTCAGACGACTATCTCGGTCTGGGCTGGCCGATGGTTTCTCAGGCGCTGAAGGGCGACACCCTGCCCTGGTACGCCTTTGCCGTCAAGGCCCTCACGACCAGCGTGACGTTGAACTTCGGCGGCAGCGGGGGCATTCTGCTTCCCCTCTGTTTTTACGGGGCCGCGCTGGGATCAACCCTGGCCCATGGGCTGGGCATGGACCCCGCGGTCTTTGCCGCGCTGGGACTGGTCAGCGTGTTGGCCGGCGCCACCAATACGCCCATCACCGCCCTCGTGCTGGCCGTGGAATTGTTCGGCCCCGCCATTGCGCCGTACGCGGCCATGAGTTGCGCCATGAGTTACCTGCTCACGGGGCATCGAAGCGTCATCCCTACGCAACTCCTGCATGAATCCAAATCTTCGGCCTTCTCGCTCGCGTCTCAGCGGGAAATCGAACGGGTCACGTGGACCATCAACGCCCGGCGCGCCACGCTCGCAAAAATGCTGTTCGGCAAACGCTCTTCTTCTGAATCGTCCGACAAGTAACCGGCGCCCACCCTTGCCGAACAACGGCTTCTTTGTGCTTCCGACCGGATCCTGTTACAATTTTTCGCATTCATGCCGCCTGCCATTCACCCAGTCGATCTCCTCAGCGTCCTTCGACACCAACGTCTGACTCCGGCCATTGTCTTTCTGACGTCCCGGCGCGCCTGTGATGAAGCCATCGCGAGCTTCGAACACCGCCAGGTCCCCATCCCTCCCGCGCGGTCGGCGGCTATCACGGACGTGCTGGACCGGATGGTTGGCGAATACCCCAGTATCGCCGGCCATCCCCTGATCCCCACGGTTCAACATTATGGAGTGGCGGCCCATCACGCCGGGCATCTGCCATCCTGGAAAATCGCCGTGGAAGAACTCATGCGCCAGGGGTGTCTGGATGCGGTCTTTGCCACCACGACCCTGGCCGCCGGCGTGGATTTTCCCGCGCGGACCGTCGTGATTACCCAATCGAGCGTCCGGAGAGACCGCGACATCACCGAACTGACCGTCAACGAAATCCAACAACTCGCCGGCCGCGGCGGGAGGCGGGGGAAAGATTACGTGGGCTTCGTCGTGATCACGCCGTCGCCGTACATCGACCTCAACCCGATCGCCAATGGACTCACGAATCATCCGGAGCCGATCGACAGCCAATTTGTGATTTCCTATCCCATGGTGCTGAATCTCCTGAAAGCCCATGCCATCGATCATATTCAACCCATCCTGGAAAAGAGCTTTGCGCAATTTCAACTCAACGAACGAGCCGACACCTATGAAACCAAGCTGGACAACGTGGAACAGCAACTGGAAGCCTATGGCCAGCGCGAATGCGCCGATTGGATTACACAGTGGCAATCCTTCAGCCTGGCCAAAAAACACCGGTCGCACCATCGCCTGAAGACGCGGCACGACCCGCCGGAAATCTCAGCCCGGTTGACGTTCCTGACGCCGGGCCGGGTCGTCGAACTCTCCAGGGACCATGGTATTGTCCTGCGTCAATATCGAAGCCGCGGTCAGGGATACCCCATGCTGACCGTGGTTCGAAGCGGCGGACGCATCGTGGAATATCCGGCAAACGCGGTCACCGCGGTGATCGATGACGTCATCGACGTCGCGGAAGCCAAAAAATTTCCCTGGTGCGCGCCTCGTAGCCTGGAACACGCGATCGAAACGTTGGCGCGTCTTCCAACCCGATTACGACCGCTCCCGATTCGAGTGGACCAGGACGGCGCCACGATCCTGACCGAAACGCTCAGCGATGAATTTCCCTGCCCGGGCTGTCCGGCCCGACCCGCTTGCCAGAAGGATCACCCGCAGGCGCTGAAACTCCGCCAGGAAGAGCATCGACTGACGAAAACGATTCATGCCTTGCGGACCGAGCTCTGGCACCGTTTCCAGCAACACGTGGAAGTGTTGCAAAAATTCGGCTACCTGACGCCCACGTGCCAACTCACGTCCGACGGAGACTGGGCGCGCCTGATTCGCATCAACCATTCGTTACTCATCACGGAATTGATCCGGATGGAGGCGTTTGAAGGGATCAACGCCTCGTTACTCGCGGGAGTGTTGGCGAGCATCGCGCATGACGACGACCGGCCGGCCTCCTTTTCCGGACGCGATCCGGCCCTGGCCTCGACCCTTGGACAAGTCAGGAAGGTGGCCCACTCATTGTCCGCGTATGAAGAGCCGCCTCTCCTGAGGTGGGACGTGGCAGCCATCGCCGACCGGTGGATTGCCGAGCCGGCACTGCCATGGAGCGACTTCATTCGTTCGACCACCATGGCGGAGGGAGACATCTATCGACTCCTGGCCAGAACCCTGGAATATCTCTCGCAAGTGCATGGATTAAAAGCCACCCATCCCGGGCTGGCCGGCGTGGCGAGGGACGCCATGGACCTCATGCGCCGGGACGTGCTGCAGGAGTTGCCCTAAACAATCCCGCGAAGAACCGGGCCGCCTCACACGAGCGGGAACCATCCACGCAGAGAACACGCATGACACACGACGAATTGGCAAACTATCTGGCCGGCCTGCCCGTCAGGCAGCTTCACCACCTGGCGAAGAAACAGGTGCATCGACATTTTCGAATGGGAAAAACCCGGCTGATTCAAGCACTCCTGGCCCTGCCGCCCGAGCAGCAGGCAGACGTGGAAACGGCCCTTGCGTCTCTTCGGCAAGAAGCCGCGCGCCCTCCCCAACCTTCGAAGCCCGGCAAACCTGCCAAGCCGAACCCTCCACCCGTTGCGCCGTCCCGGCCTGCGCTTCCCCGCCGGTCACACCCTGTCTCCGCAGAACCGGCCATCAGCACCAAGGCGCTGTTTGAAGGGATCGGCGTTCCTCCGCCACAGCCGTTCAAACCCGATGACTGGCAACAGGAAGCGATCGACCGTCTGGCGACCGGCGACGTGATCCTGAGCGTGCCCACCGGCAGCGGCAAGACCTACGTGGCAATCGAAGCCATGCGCCGGGCCATCAACGCCGAACAAACGGTGATTTACACCTCGCCCCTGAAAGCGCTCTCCAACACCAAGCTGACGGAGTTTTCGCACCTGTTCGGCGCTGATCAGGTCGGCATTCTCACGGGCGATCGTCGCGACAATCCTCAGGCGCCTATTCTGATCATGACCACGGAGATCCTGCGGAATCTACTGTACGATGCCGCCAGCGGCGAGATCGACATGCGATTGGACACATTAGGGTTGATCATTCTGGATGAATCGCAGTTTCTGGCTGATCCGGAACGAGGCGTGGTCTGGGAAGAAACGATGATTTTCGCTCCCGCGCAATCGCGGCTCCTGTTGCTGTCGGCCTCCATTGGAAACCCCAACGAAGTCGCCGCCTGGATCAACTCGATCCGTTCCACGCCCTGTCACCTGATCCGCCATCGAAACCGCTCGGTCCCGCTTCGCGCCGCGTATCTCGATCCCTCCGGCAGACTCGCGCCGTTCTTCAGCACGCGAGACATTGAGCGCGGCAAGGGGTTTGTGCTGCATCCCGAAACCAAACACCTGTTTGCGAACTACGAAGACCAGACCCTCGGGCCACGCTACAGACGCTGATTCCCGATCGGGGATCCAGGTTAATGTGTCTTTTTCCTTTCAACTACCACACTAAGTGCTATATAATGTTAAACCCGATAAGCCAGATGGGTATGTACCATAGATGGGAAATCAGAAAAACTGAGGGTTTTCAAGAACAAATGGTTTGTGCGCTTCACTCGGCAACATGGGATCGAGGACACGGCTTTGTGCAGCGCAATTGCCAGCGCCGAGAAAGGGTTAATTGACAGCGATCTCGGTGGCGGAGTGATCAAGCAAAGGATCGCTCGACCGAACGAGGGAAAATCCGGCGGATTCAGATCGATTGCTTTGTTCCGTTTAGGTGACAAGGCTTTCTTTGTTTACGGCTTTTCGAAAAGTGTGCGCAGTAACCTTCGAAAGGATGAATTGAAGGGCTTTAGGGAACTGGCCGACGTGATGCTTGGCTATGACAAGACCGATCTTGCTAAAGCGCTGAAAACCGGCGCAATAGTAGAGGTACACTGTCATGAGTAAGACGACGTATCGAAGTGACGCCCTCGGGGCAATCCATGAGACGGCATCAGATCTTCACGACGCGGGCCTCATGGATAAGCGGACACTGCGCAAGTTTGACGAACTTTGCCTCACCCCCGTACGCCCGATGCAAGCACATGACATTCGTGCGCTCCGTGAACGCGAGCGTGTGAGCCAAGCTGTGTTCGCTCGTCACCTGAATGTTTCGACGGGCCTTATCAGCCAGTGGGAGCGCGGGGAGAAACACCCTGCCGGTGCTTCTCTCAAACTTTTGGCGCTGGTTCAGGAAAGGGGCTTGGAAGCAATTGCCTAAGTCTGGTCCGTGGATGGATGACGCCGAACATCAGTGGTGCCGATGACATGGCCATTATTGTTCACTTCGCGCCCTTCGACTTGGCTCAGGGCTAACACGACCTACATGACGGAAGGACAACCACAGGGGGTTGTCCCTACAGGGATGACCGGAGGGGAGGTCTGGGATGACGGAGAGGGAGAAAACCGGGAAAGAAGAAGAACGTGTTCAGAGGAGGCGGCGTGAGGATTTCCTGTCTGCGGCCGGCTCTTTATCGGGCCGGCAGACGTCGCATTGACACATCTGACGAAGTTTTCCGAACGCATACAACCCGGTATCATGCCCGTCGCTCCAAATCAGCCGTAACGCATAATGCCCGACCGGCTGAATATCTTTCAGCATGATCAGCATGGGGACGTCGTCGGGTTTCAACTTCAATTCGCCGGTCCATTCATCCGTACAGGCCGCGCAGGGGCAGTGCAACCGCAGATATCGAATCGGATAGACGCCCTGATGTCCGTCGCTCCACGTGATTCCAAACACGCCCTTTTCGAGCCACTGCATATCTTCAGGCTGAATGGTCTCCGCGCCCATGTCTTGCGCCCTCTCCCGCCGTCAGTTCCTCTGAACAAGACCATACGGCGCGGGTGACGGTTCCGCGGCCAACAGATCTTTCTCCGGCAACCGTTTCCCGACGACGGTTCTCGCATAGGTTTCGATAATGTCTTCGATTTCTTTCCGTACCCGGCCCGCGGCTTTCAGCCGCACGGCACGCGCAAAGGGAAGTTGTCCGGCCAGGCGGAGAAACGCCGTACTGCCCTGACACATCGGCAAACAATAATCCCGGCTGTTCCGGTCGCATGATCCGCACAACCGCCCTCCAGCCGAAAGAGAAAACCGGGCCGCCTGTTCGCCGCAATCCCGCCCACAGGACGCGCATCGATCAATCCGCGGTTGAAAGCCTGATTGTCTCAGGACGTGAATCTGAAACAGCACCGTGAGCAGGCCCGGATCATCCGTTCGGACCAACGAGCGAAATCCCTCCAGCAGCACGTGAAACATCGCGGGACTCGGGTCACGGTCCGCCGTAATGCCGTCGACCAGGGCAACCATGCGTGAAGCGGCCCAGATCAGGTCCAGACTGTCCCGCAACGGGCTGAAGGTTTCAAGGCTATCGACGTGGCTTATCGAGGCAAGGCTGTCGTTGCGTTTGTTAAAAAACGTGAGATTGATCGACGAAAACGGTTCGAGCATGCCGCCGAATCGGCTTTTCATCCGCCGCGCGCCGCGCGCAATGCCTCGAACCTTGCCGAATCGAAGAGAAAAAAACGTCAGAATGCGGTCGGCTTCTCCCCAGCGCATGCTTTTCAGCACAATCGCCTGTGTGGTGACTAAGGCCATGGCAGGGAAAGCGCGATTATCTCAGGTGCTCCAGCATCGTCGTGGCCAATCCAAGGTAGATACTGACCCCCGTGATGTCCATGGCCGTGGTAATAAACGGTCCCGCGGCCACCGCCGGATCAATGTGAAACTTTCGCAAGAGCAAGGGCGTGACCGTGGCCATACTCGAGGAGATAATAAACGTAATCAGCAAGGCCCCTCCCACCACCAATCCCAAATAGCCGTTTTCCTGCCACACCCATCCGGTCAGAAAGAGTAACGTGCCACAGATGACGCCCAGCAGTAACCCGATACGCAGTTCCCGAAACACGACTTTCCAGATGTCACTGGGCTCCACGTGACCCGTGGCAAGCCCCCGAATGATCAGCGTCGAAGATTGGATCCCCAGGTTCCCCCCCATCGCCGCAATCACGGGAATAAAGGTCACCACGGCCACAACCTCCTGAATCGTAAACCGGAACCACCACAGGATCAGGCCCGACACGAGACTGCCGGCCAAATTGGTAAACAACCAGGGAAACCGCAGGCCCGCGGCCATGAGACTGGGGGTGCGCATCTGGGCGTCTTCTTCGGCGGCTCCGGCCATCTTCAACATGTCCTTGGTGTCTTCATCCCGAATGACGTCCACCACGTCGTCGACCGTAATAATCCCCACGAGCCGATGATCGGCATCGACGACCGGGATCGCCAACAGGTTGTAATTGGCCACCTGACGGGCGACTTCTTTCTGCGCGGTCTCGACGCCCACGCTGATGACGTCGCGAAACAGCATGCTTTTCAGGGGAGCCGTCGGGGCCACCACCAGCAGTTCGCGCAACGACACCACGCCCGTGAGCCGCCCTTCACGGTCCGTGGCGTAAATGTAAAACACGGTCTCGGCCTTGGTGGCCTGTTGAAGACGCTGGATGGCTTCACGGGCCGTCGTTTCCTCGGGCAACGAAAAGAACTCCGTCGTCATGATGCTGCCGGCCGTGCCCTTGGGGTACGCCATCAGGTTGGCCACCTCCTGAGACTCTTCGGCCTTCATCAACGGCAAAATATTCTGCGCCAGATCCTCGGGCAGCACGCCTAAAATATCCGCGGCGTCGTCAGCCGGCACGGTCCGCAACATCCACGCAATATCCGCGGCGTTCCGCTCTTCCAGCAATTCCAGAATCATCTCGTCGCTCAGCTCGCTCACGACCTGCCCCTGCTCTGCGACCTCCTCGACCAACTCAAAAACCGTTCGTCGCTCCTGGGGCGTATCCAAATTCATGATCAGCCGGGCCACGTCCGCGGGATGCAACCGGGCAATCAGATTCGTCAGGTTCGAAATCGCGCCGCGCTTCAGGAGACGCCGCGTCGACAGTCGCACCACGTCGAATTTGCCCTGATTATTGGCGGGACCCGATGCGGCCTGATCCTTGGCAGGGGCAGGCGCGCCCGGGGTTACGGTTTTGACCGGATCCATCATGATGATTCCTATGAATAGCCCAATTCGACCAATACACGGTCGTCATCGCGCCACGCGTCTTTCACTTTGACGTGGAGCGCCAAAAACACCTTGCATCCCAAGGCATCGGCCAATTCCAAGCGGGCGGCGGTGCCGATGGCTTTCAACCGCGACCCCGCTTTTCCGATCACAATCGCCTTCTGTCCGGATTTCTCAACGACAATGGAGGCGGCAATTCTGGTCACGCGATCTTCTTCCTGAAACTCGTCCACCATCACGGCCACGGCATAAGGCAGTTCCGCCCTGGTCGATTCAAGGACCTTTTCCCGTATGATCTCCGCAGCCAGGTGACGCCACGACTGGTCCGTCACAAACTGTTCATCGAAGGCTTCTTCCTGCTCGACGATCCGGGCAAACACCAGCGACGTCAGCCGATCCACGTTCAGCCCGGTTTTGGCCGATACGGGAACGATCTCCGTCCACTCCCCCAACGTGCGATACGCCTCGATGACCGGCAACACGCGACGTTTCCGAACCAGGTCAATTTTATTAATCAACAAAAACACCGGCACCCCCTGCGGTCGCCCGTGCGTCGGGAATATTTGATCTATCACAAATCGATCAGCGGAACCAGGCAAATTTCGTCCGTCCACCATGACCGCCAGCACGTCGGCATCGTGGACGGCATCCAACGCCGCGCGCACCATGAGTTTATTGAGTCGATGCCACGGCCGGTGCAGCCCCGGCGTATCCAACAACGCCAATTGACCCTGCGGGAAATGCGCCACGCCGAGAATCCGGGAACGGGTGGTCTGAGGTTTGTCGGAAACAATGGCAATTTTTTGATTGACCAACGTGTTGACAAGGGTGGATTTCCCCACGTTGGAACAGCCCACAACAGCCATCGTACCGAATTTCATTGCGCAACCAAACAGGAGGGACGTCCGCGAGAAGAGTCCAGGGGGGGAAACCTCTGAGGGTTATTCATCCATGACCGCTTGTCTCCTCCGCCCTCCCCCGCGAAGAAGGCCATCCGTCTACGGCGACTCCACGAATTGATACACCGTCTCGCCTTCCTTCACGTACCCCAACCGTTCCCGCGCAAATCGTTCCAGGGTAAAGGGATCGGATTCCAGACGATGGATTTCCTCTCGAAGCGCGGCGTTGACCTCCTCCATGGACGCAATCTCCTCTTGGGTCCGCTCAAGTTCCTGCGTCATCATCCAATACCGGGGCAGCCCGGTTCCCTGCAACGTCCAAATCAGACACAGCGTCACGCCAATGAGCAGGCCCAGGGGATATCCCGCCCGTCGCGGGGCGGCCCACCGGCCTGATGATTTCTCCAGCTTGCGATTTTGACGGACCATCCTACGCCTTCCTGGTTCGAAGCACCTTTCTTCCCTTATAGACCGCCGACTTTCCCAACTCTTCTTCAATTCTGAGGAGTTGATTGTACTTGGCCAACCGGTCGGTTCTGGACAACGATCCCGTCTTGATCTGCCCGGCGTTCAGGGCCACGGCCAGGTCGGCAATGGTCGTGTCCTCCGTTTCGCCGGAACGATGGGAGATCACAACACCGAACCCCGCGCGTTTGGCGAGTGCAACCGTCTCAAGGGTTTCGGTCAACGTCCCGATCTGGTTGACTTTGATCAGAATAGCAGTTCCAACCCGTTCTTGAATACCCCTTGACAAATAATCGACGTTGGTCACGAACAGGTCGTCTCCCACCAACTGCACCCGCGCGCCAAGCCGATCGGTCAGCAGCTTCCAGCCCGTCCAGTCGTCTTCATGGAGTCCATCTTCAATCGACACGATGGGATACCGCGAGACCAGTCTTTCATAAAACTCGATCATCCGGCGAGCACTGTGCACGGCGGGTTTTTCAGCGCGCAGCACATACCCTTTCTTGCCGTAAAACTCACTGGCTGCCGCGTCAATCGCCAACACAATGTCCGAGCCGAGCCGGTACCCCGCCTTGCGAACGGCCTGACTGATCGCAGCCAAGGCCTCGTCATTGGACTTCAAGGCCGGCGCAAACCCACCCTCGTCACCCACGGCCGTACTCAATCCCCTGGCCTTCAGGACGGCCCGTAAATGGTGAAACACCTCCGCGCCCATCCGCAGCCCGTCACGAAACCGCTTGGCGCCGACGGGCATGATCATGAATTCCTGCACGTCCAATCCGTTGTTCGCGTGAACGCCGCCGTTGATGATATTCATCATGGGAACCGGTAATTCACGGGCCTTGGCGCCCCCGATGTACCGATAGAGCGGTTGCCGTGTTTCCGCGGACGCCGCGCGAGCGACGGCCAGCGAGACCCCCAACACGGCATTCGCTCCGAGCCGGGATTTTCCCTGAGTCCCATCCAACGCGAGCATGGTGGAATCGACCAACGTTTGATCCAGGGCATTCATGCCCCTCAGTTCGGGAGCCAGGACTTTCGTAATGTTCCGAATGGCCTTCTTGACCCCTTTCCCCATCCACTGTTGAGGATCGTTGTCCCGCAGTTCAAGCGCTTCCCGCGTCCCGGTGGACGCGCCGGAGGGCACAGCCGCCCGTCCCCATGCGCCGCTGGTCAGCAGCACGTCCACCTCCACCGTGGGCGTCCCTCGGGAATCGAGTATGGCTCGTCCTTTGATTTCCTTAATGTTGCTCATTCACGCATCGCTTTTTGCAATCAGAGGTTCACAAAGTGAACCGCTCAGAACGTTACTGCGAAAGCCGTGTCTTTAACAGGGCATTCACTTTTTGAGGATTGGCCGTGCCTCCGGAGCTTTTCATGACCCGGCCGACCAGGAACCCGAGCACCGTCTCTTTCCCCCCTCGATATTGGTCAACCTGCGCGGGATGCTGTGCAACGACGTCGTCGACCAGAGCCAGCAATGCGCCTTCATCCGACAGTTGCCGAAGCCCTTTTTCTTCCACGAGTTGCGCCGCCGACCCGTCTCCCGAGTACAGTTCGGGAAAAATCTCCTTCGCGACTTTTAAACTGATGGTGCCATCATGCACGAGCTGCAACAGGCCCACCAACCGTTCAGGCGAGAGAGGGGACGTCTCCACGGTGACTCCGGCTTGATGCAACTCCCGCAGGAATTCACTCATGATGAAGTTGCTGATGAGTTTGGGTTCGGCAAACAACCGCACGCAATCCTCAAAGTAATCGGCCAGCGCGCGCGCGCTTGTAAGCACCCCGGCGTCGTAGTCCGGCAAACCGTAGTCCTTCAGAAACCGTTGATGCCGGTCCCCGGGCAATTCCTGAATCGTGGCCCGCAATTCCTCAATCCACTCGTCGGATATCGAAACCGGAACAAGGTCGGGATCGGGAAAATAGCGGTAATCATGCGCTTCTTCCTTGCTTCTCATGACCGCGGTCTGGCCGCGCTCGATATCCCACAACCGGGTTTCCTGACGGACCGTTCCTCCTTCCGTGAGGACCCTGGTTTGACGCTTGATCTCATACTCGATGGCGTCCCTGACGAACTTGAACGAGTTGATGTTCTTGAGTTCCACTTTGGTGCCCAATGTCTCGGACCCCGCGGGCCTCAGCGAAAGATTGGGTTCGCAACGCAGGCTGCCCTGTTCCATGTTGCCGTCACAGACGTCCACGTACATCAGAATGTCCCGCAAAGCCTTCAAATACGAGACGACTTCCTCCGCCGAGCGCATGTCGGGCTCGGTCACAATTTCAATCAACGGCGTGCCCGCCCGATTCAGATCGACGAAGCTGCCGGTGCCGGTGTGACTGTTTTTTCCCGCGTCCTCTTCCAAATGCGCGCGGCGGATTCTCACCCGTTTGCCCCCCCCGTTTGCCCTGACCTCCAACCAGCCATCCTCGCAAATGGGCCGGTCATACTGGGAGATTTGGTAGCCTTTCGGCAGATCCGGGTAAAAATAATTCTTTCGGGCAAATTGGTTCGTCGTCCGAACGGTACAATTCAACGCCAACCCCGTCCGAATCGCCATTTCCACCGCCCGTTTATTCACGACCGGCAGAGAACCCGGCAATCCCAGACACACCGGACAAGTCCGGGTATTGGCGGACGCCCCAAACTCCGTGGCACAGCCGCAGAACATTTTCGACTGCGTTCGGAGTTGGGCGTGCACCTCCAGCCCAATGACAGGTTCGAACGTCACCGTAACGGATCGGATTCTTCCGAAGAAGAATGCCGCATTTGCTGCACCGATTCCCGGCCCGCGTCCACCGCGTCCTTCACGACCGTCTCGGCTTCATTCAACAACTCGCGGCCCTTGACCACCACGTCCGACCAGGTATCCGAGGCTTTTTCCGACAGATCCCGAACGTCATCGCCCACTTGACGCGCCACGCGGCGCAGGGTTTCTCGTGATTCTCTCCCGCTTTGCGGAGCCAACAACAGGCCCGCCACGGCGCCAAACGTCAGACCGCCCAAAAACGCCACCATCATTGTGCCGACTGACGCAACGCCGCTCAAGAACGCCAGCGCCACATTGCCGGCTGAATCATTGTTACTTCCCATTTACCGTCCCTCCTTTTTTTGCGCACGATTCTTTACGGTGTGAGCCACGGTCCTCAGGCTCGTCAGCACGCCGAACGCTTTTTTGACGAACGACGCGCCTTGTCCGCGAAGCACCCCATGGACCTGGTTGACCGTCTCCCCCACCTCGCCAACGGCATTCATCAACACCGACACGCGGTTCACGCCTTCCCGAGCTTGGGCGGACAGGACCCGGACGTTCTCATTCGTCTGCTTAAGGTCCAGCAGAATCTTCGGCAACGCGGCACTCACCTGCGACAGGACCTGTTCGGACTGCCGCACGGTCTTTCGCAGTTGAATCACCGTCGGAATGACAACGGCCACCAGCGCCACGAAGGCCAAGGCAATGATCACGGCAGCAATCTCAATCATACGTCACCTTCCTATCGAATAAGTGGTCGTTTCCTGCGCCAGTCAGTGACCAACTCGTACGCGCGCGCCGCCCGAAAAACCACGTCTTCTTCAAAGGGCCGCCCCAGGATTTGCATGCCGATCGGCAATCCCTTCCGGCTCAACCCGCACGGCATGGAAATCGCCGGGATTCCGGCCAAACTTGCGGAGATGGTATACAGATCGGACAAATACATTTGCAGAGGATCTTCAATTTTTTCGCCGAGTTGAAACGCCGGGGTCGGCATCACGGGAGTGACGAGCAGATCGACGTCCTGAAAAACCCGGTCAAAGTCCTGTCGAATAAGCGTCCGCACCGCCTGCGCTTTGGCATAGTAGGCGTCATAGTATCCGCTACTCAACGCATAGGTGCCCAGCATAATCCGCCGTTTCACTTCCGGCCCAAACCCTTCCTGCCGCGTCAGGCGATACATCGCCAACAGATCCCGCGATTCTTTGGCCCGGAACCCATATTTGACGCCATCATAACGGGCCAGGTTGGAACTCGCCTCCGCGGTCGCCACGATGTAATACGTGGCCACCGCCACCCCCGTATGCGGGAGCGAGACCTCTTGAAGCGTCCCGCCCAATTCTTCCAGGACGGCGAGGGCTTCGCCCACGGCGTCGTTGACTTCCGGGTCCAGGCCTTCCGCGAAAAATTCAAGCGGGACTCCGATTGTCAGTTTTTTGAGGTCTTTCTTTTTGAAGGCCCGGGTGAAATCGGGCACCGGTTGATCCGCGGAGGTCGCATCCCGCGGATCATGCCCGGCCAGCACGTTCAGCAACAATGCGGCATCCATGACGTCCTTGGTAATGGGCCCGATCTGGTCCAGCGAAGAGGCAAACGCAATCAGCCCATACCGGGAAACCCGTCCATACGTCGGCTTCAGGCCGACGACCCCGCAACACGCGGCCGGTTGGCGGATGGATCCCCCCGTATCCGTGCCGAGCGCGGCCACGCATTCATCGGCCGCCACGGCCGCAGCCGAGCCGCCACTCGATCCACCGGGCACATGGGAGAGTTTCCACGGATTTCGACTCGGACCAAACGCCGAATATTCGGTGGACGACCCCATCCCGAATTCGTCCAGATTGGTTTTCCCAAGAAAAAAACAGTGTTGCGCCCGCAATGCGTTCACCACCGTGGCGGAATACGGAGGAGTGAAATCCCCGAGAATACGCGACCCACACGTCGTGGGAAGGCCTTCCGCGCAAATATTATCCTTGATGGCAATCGGCATCGCCATCATGGGCTCGGTCTTTCTCCAGGCGCTCAACGCCTGATCCAGCTCCCGGGCCTGCGACAGAATCGTCTCCTTGTCGTTCAGCGTAATGTACGCTTTGACCTTGGACTCCACGACGCTGATCCGCAGAAAGTAGGCGCGGGCGATCTCCTCCGCGCTGACCTCTCCGCGCGTGAAGCGATCCTGAAGCTCTTTCAGGGTCCATTTGACAAGTGACATGGCGATGAAACGGAGTGAAGAAAGACGCGACGACGACCGGCCGCTCGGGACTAGGAGCAATGGGTGATTCGATTGTTGTCGTCTACTTGAATGATTCGAGGGCAATGGTGCTTGGCTTCGTCGTCATTGTAATATTCATAACAAAAAATGATGATTCGATCCCCAACCACCCCTTTTCTGGCCGTGGGCCCGTTGAACACGACTTCGCCCGATCCTCGTTTTCCATTGATGGCATAGGTCGTGAACCGCTCCCCGTTGTTCAAATTCGAAACCATCACGAGTTCATAGGGCAGAATACCGGCGGCATCCAACAAATCTTCATCCACCGTCAGGCTGCCCTCATATTCCAGACAGGCATCCGTGACCACCGCCCGGTGAATTTTCGCCCGTAACATCTGTCGCAACATGAGTTCCTCGACTTTCCCGGATTCACTGCTCACTGATGATGTGCGGCACCTGAAACAAGCCGTCGGCCGCGTCCGGCGCGTTGCGCAACGCGTGTCCCTGCGGCAGGGAGGGTTGCACCTCATCGTCACGCAACACGTTGGCATCCCCCGCGACCACCGACGTCGTTCCGGGAATGCCCGTCGTATCAACGGCATTCAACTCTTCCATGTAGGTCAAAATGCGACTCAGTTGGATGCTCAACCGCGCCAATTCCTCAGAGCTTAATTGAAGTCGCGCAAGGTCCGCCACGTGTTCCACCTGACTCATCTCGATGCTCATCGCCATCAATCCGCTCCCCTTCCCGTCAGACTGTCCGTCATTCCGGGAATGGATTATACCACTAGGGCCGAAATCCTACAAAAGACGAACGATTTTATCATGACGGACCCTGAAAAGCCATGGAGGATCCTGAACCGGAACGCAACCTTCCGGGACGAACGGGGGATCGTCACCGCAGGCTGTTGCTCGACAACCCGGCTCCCGGCGGCGACATCCACCCTTCGTCGGCAAAGGAGACGTACCGTCCGTCACCGACGATGACGTGATCAAGCACCTGCACGCCGAGAATGTCGCCGGCGTCCTGCAAGCGCGCGGTCAGGGCCCGGTCCTCTTGACTGGGCCTGGGATCCCCGCTCGGATGGTTGTGCAGAAAAATCACGGCCGCCGCCGACTCGCGGACGGCTTCATTGAACACTTCCCTCGGATGCACCAGGCTGCTCGTCAGCGTTCCTTCGGAGACGGTCTTTTCCCGGATGACCGCATGCTTGGCGTCGAGCAGAATCACCTTGAACAGTTCGCGTCGCACGTCCCGCAACAGCGGATAGTAGTGGTCAAAGACCGTTCGACTTTGGGTGATGACCGTCCCGGTCGTCAGCGGAGCGGACAGCGCGCGTTTCCCCAGTTCAATAGCCGCCTTGATCTGGGCCACCTTGGCCGGACCGATACCCGGCACGGCACAGAGTTCCTGGACGCTTCGATTGGCCAATCCCTGCAACCCGCCCAAGCGCTCGAGCAGATCCATGCCGACGTCGACGGCCGACGTGCTCTGCCGGCCCACTCGAAGCAGGATCGCCAGCAGTTGCGCCTCGGTCAGGGCCGCCGGCCCTTCTTCCAGCAGCCGCTCCCGCGGCCGTTCACCTTTCGGCCAATCCCGGATCGTCTTCGAGCGTTTCCCGTCCGTCCCCATGCGTTCTCTTGCCGGTCAAAAAAGCAGTATGGTACTTTTTCACGTTTGAAAGGAGCAAGTCATGCGTGTCGTTGCCGGCAGACAAAAAGGGCGCCGTCTCAAGGAACCCGACGGGCGCGGTCTTCGTCCGACCCCGGCCCGGGTCCGCGAAGCCCTCTTGTCGATCCTGGCTCATCGCACACAGGGCGCGCGCGTGCTGGATCTCTACGCCGGAACCGGGGCATTGGGCCTCGAATCCCTGAGTCGCGGGGCCTTGCAGGTCGTCTTCGTGGAGAACGGCGCAGGCCCGGCGCGAATCCTTCGGGACAACATCGCCCGGTGCGGCCACGAGGAACGTTGCGTCGTCGTCACAGAAGACGCGGAGACGTTCCTGGCCTCAGCCCCATCGTTCGGCGAACCGCCCGCATTCGATCTTGTCTTTGCGGATCCGCCCTATCACGCCACGGACCTGGTCCGCTTGCTCGAACGCCTGGGCCTGAGCGGCAAAATCGCTTCTCAGGGGATCGTCATCCTCGAACATTTTTTCAAGCATCCCGTCCCGGCCCGGACCGGCGCGCTCACGCAGACCCGTCAATCGCGGTACGGCGACACCATGCTCAGTTTCTATCAACCATCGACGGAGCACGTATGCGCCTAGCCGTCTATCCGGGCACCTTCGATCCCATTACCCGCGGGCACACGGATATCGTCAGCCGCAGTCTCGGCGTCTTTGACAAGCTGGTCGTGGCCGTCGCGCCCAACCCGCGAAAGGGAGCGCTGCTGTCTCTCGAAGAACGGGTGGACCTGGCGAAAATCGCCACCAGGGAATTTGCCAACGTGGAAGTGGAATCGTTCAACGGCCTGTTGGTGGAATACGTTCGGCAACGGGGAGCCCATGCCATTATTCGAGGGTTGCGAGCGGTTTCCGACTTTGAGCACGAATTTCAAATGGCGCTTCTCAATCGCAAGCTCGATGAACGGCTGGAAACGGTCTTTCTGATGCCAAGCGAAGAATATTCGTATCTGACGTCCAGCATCGTCAAAGAACTCGCCCTGTTCGGAGGCGAGTTGGAAGCCTTTCTCATTCCCGAGGTCGCCAAACACCTTCGCGCAAAATACGGGCATGAAACCCCATGAAATTGGCCGCCCGGACCACTCGCGTCGTCCCATCCCCGACCTTGCAGGTTTCGGCAACCGCCAAATCCATGGCGGCTCAAGGCGTGGACGTCATTGATTTTTCCTCGGGAGAACCGGCATGTGACACGCCCGAGGACGTGAAGGCGGCCGCCAAGGCGGCCATCACCGACGGATTTACCAAATACACTCCGGCCTCGGGCATTGATGAACTCAAGCAAGCCGTCATTGAAAAATTCTCGCGGGATCAGGGTCTCCGGTACGAGAAATCGCAAATCCTGATATCCTGCGGAGCCAAGCACACCCTGTACAACGCCGCGCAAGCCCTGTTGGATCCCGGGGACGAAGTCATCATCCCCGCGCCGTACTGGGTTTCCTACCCGGATATCGTGCGGCTGGCCGATGGGCAACCCGTTTTGCTGGAAACCAGGGAAAGCCAGCGGTATGCCATTGACGCGAAACAATTGGAAGCCAGCGTCACGCCCCGCACCAGGGCGCTGATCCTGAACAGCCCGTGTAACCCCACCGGCGCACTGTATACGCGGGAGACGCTGGAAGCCGTGGCCGACGTGGCCCACCGGCACGGCTTTCTCGTCATCTCCGATGAAATTTACGAACAACTCGTCTATGGAGAAACCCCGTTCATGAGCATCACGTCCGCCGTGCCCGAGATTGCGGATCAGACGCTGGTGGTGAACGGCGTTTCCAAGGCATTCTCCATGACGGGATGGCGGATCGGCTACGCAGGAGGCCCGAAAGCGTTAATCGCCGCGATGGGGATGATTCAAAGTCAAAGTACGTCGAATCCCACGTCGATTTCGCAAAAAGCCGCGGTGGCCGCGCTCCGGGACGGGACCCCGTTTTTTAAGGAGTTGCTCGCGGACCTCGCCCCCAAGCGCCGCCTTATGACCGACGCGTTGAACGCGATCCCCGGTCTTGCCTGTCCGACCCCCGCAGGAGCCTTTTACGCGTTCCCCAACGTGTCCGGAATATTGGGCAAACGGCACGAACACGGAACCATCGCGACACCGGGGGATCTGGCCGCCTACTTATTACAGGAAGCTCACGTCGCCTGTGTGCCCGGTGAACCGTTCGGGAGTCCGCACCATTTGCGGTTGACGTACACTCCCACGCTCGACGCCATTGAACGCGGCATGAAAAGGATCAGCAACGCGATTCAGGCTCTCGTTTGAGAGACACCGGTTTGACTCGACCAATGAAAGACTTCCGGCAAGGAGAGGGATTTCGTTCGTGAAACAGGAGGAGAATGATGCCACTGTACGAATATGAGTGCGAGACGTGTCACCATCAATTCGAGGTCCGGCAAAAATTTTCCGACCCCCCGATCGACACATGCATCCGATGCGGGAGCGGAGTCCGAAAACTCATCTCGGCTCCCGGCATCATGTTCAAAGGAACCGGCTGGTACGTCACTGATTACTCAAACAAATTGAAAGATCCCAGTCAGGCGAAACAACCAGTGAGCCCCGCCAAGGACGGGACGGGCGGCGGATCGGAACAAGCCCCGGCCAAAAGCGACGCCGGCTCCGCCTCCGACACGTCGTCATCCGCGGCGGCTTCTCCTTCGTCAGGTTCGGCCCCCTCGGATTCGTCTTCGGGCTCCGCGACCTGACGTCTCTCAGCCAACCAGACCTCCTCTTGACATGACCCGGTCCCAATGAATAGCCTTAGGCGTTCAACGTGAGACTGATCGAGGCCATTCATTCCCTGACAAACACCGTTTTCCGCTACTGACCACCTGTCTGTTTCGAGGAAGGAGTTCTGTCTTATGCGCGGACGTCATCTGTTGACTTCACATACACGCAGTACCGGGGTCGTCTCCCTGCTCGGCTTGTTCATGCTCCAAGTCCTGTTTTGCGGTCTCCCCCACGCCTTTGCAGAGGAAGGATCCCCCAAAATAGCCATCGTTGATCCTCAAGCGGTCCTGGAAAATTCGAACGCAGGCCAAAAGGCATTGGCGACCTTGAAAGAACACGTCATGGTGCGGCAAAAACTGCTGGAAACGGACGAAGAGGAAATACAAAAACTCGAACGGCAGTTTCAGAGCAATACGGGCCAGAGTGAAACCGAAACACAAGTTCTGCAGGAACAGTTACAAGGCAAAATTCAGGATTACCAGCGGCGACGCCAAACGTTCCAGCAGGAAGTGCAGGAAAAGCAAAAGAACCTGATGACCGATTACATGAAAAAAATCGAAATCGCCACCAAGACCGTGGCCGAACGACGCGGCTTTTCATTGGTCCTTGACAAGGGGAACGAGGCCATCATCCAAATTGTGATCTATGCGTCCAAGGGCCTGGACATTACCAATGAGGTCGTGAAAGAGTTCAATAAAACCTACAAATAGCCGACGCACTCTTCATGCGCGAACGGCCCGGCAACACGGGTGACTGCTAGCGCCGGGCCTCGACTTTGCTCAGGACAGGCGTAACCCGACAACCAACATTGGCGCGCCCGGCAGGGGTCGAACCTGCGACCCTCGGCTTAGAAGGCCGATGCTCTATCCACTGAGCTACGGGCGCTCGGCCTTATTCTTCGATACGTGAGGCAAGGCGACGCCTTGAAACTGGTCGGGGCGAGAGGATTTGAACCTCCGACATCCTGCTCCCAAAGCAGGCGCGCTACCGGGCTGCGCTACGCCCCGACGTCTCCTCAAGTCTGCATTTCAACACGTCTTTGGCCTTGGCCAATGCCCGGCCACGATGACTGATTCGGTTCTTCCGGTCAAGCGTCAATTCCGCCAGGGTTTTTCCCAGTTCCGGCACAAGAAAGACCGGATCATATCCAAACCCATGCCCTCCGGAACAGTGGGTCGTGATGCGTCCCCGCAACACGCCCTCCACGAATTCCACGGAAGCAGCGGGATCGGCAATGGCCACCACCGTCAGAAAACGGGCCCCTCGCTGATCCGACGGAACCCCCTTCAGTTCGTCCAATAATTTTCGACAATTGTCGGCATACGTGGCATGGGCTCCGGCGTAGCGGGCGGCAAATACACCCGGACGGCCTCCCAAAGCGTCAACTTCCAAACCGGTATCGTCGGCCAGGGTCAGCGCGCCCGTGAACCGGGCAATGTCCTTCGCTTTTTTCCCGGCATTCGCCCTGCACGTCTCGCCATCCTCGAGCACGACCGGAGCGCCGGGAAACTCATCCAGCGTCCGAATGGTCAACCCAAGATCCTGAAGAAACGCTTGGATCTCCCGCTGTTTATCCCGATTCCCCGTTGCCAGCACAAGCTCCATGACGCGCTACGCGAGAGTGCCGACACAGTCTTTTTGCAGCTTGATCAATTGCTGGATCCCGTTCCAGCCCAGGTCCAGAAACCGATCCAATTCCTCTTTGCCGAACGACCCACGTTCAGCCGTCCCCTGCACTTCCACCAAGCGCCCCCTGCCGGTCATCACGAGATTCATATCCACTTCGGCCCTGGAATCCTCCTCGTAGCACAGGTCCACCAGGGCAACCCCGTCGACCCTGCCGACACTGATGGCGGCAAGAAAATCCACCAGCGGCGTTTTCGTCAGGACCTTCTTTTCTTTCAGCGCCGCGCACGCGTCGGCCAGCGCGATAAACGCCCCGGTAATCGAGGCCGTGCGCGTACCGCCGTCGGCTTGAATGACGTCGCAATCGATCCAGATCGTGCGCTCTCCCATCGCAGACAGATCCGTCACCGCGCGTAACGCCCGACCCACGAGTCGTTGAATCTCCAGGGTCCGGCCGCTTTGCTTCCCTCGCGAGGCTTCGCGGGGCGTTCGATCATGCGTGGCCCGCGGCAACATGGCGTATTCCGCCGTCACCCACCCCTGCCCTTTATCCCGCAGAAACGGCGGGACCCTCTCCTCAACCGAGGCCGTGCAGATGACCTTGGTTTCGCCCATTTCCAGCAGGACGGACCCGTCCGCATATTTGATAAAGGGTCTCGTCACCTTGACAGGACGGATCTCGTCAAACAGACGGCCATCGCTTCGCCGCGATCGTGACATGTCGTTCATACGCCTATCTTCCTTTTCCTTTCTGTCTTCTTGCAACGTTCGCTCGCACGAGCAACAGCCCGAGAATAAGACACACCACACCCCCGACAAACAGATCTTCATAGGGAAACAGGTACGGCATCATCCCAGCGTAGGAGAAACCTTCGACGACCGCAAGTATCCGCGCCGCTTCGTTGACGGCCTCCGAGTCACATGCTAACTTTTGTTCGTCTTTTCAATACGTTGGGATTTGCTCCATGTACGACCATCGATCGCTCAGAGAACAGTTGCCCGTCATACGCGACCGGCTCGGCGTCCGTGGAGCGGACGTGGCATGGGAAGAAGTCGAAACGCTGTTGCAGGACCGCCGCGACCGGCTCTCCCAAGTCGAAACGCTCCGGCATCAACTCAAAAAAGGTTCCGGCGACGTTGCGCAATTAAAACGCGCGAACCGCCCCGCGGAAGAAGCCATGGCCGCCATGCGGGTCTTGGGCGACAACATTGCCAGCCATGAAGAACACCTGCGGACAATTGAGGCCCGGCTGGAAGGACATGCGCTGGGCATTCCCAATATTCCGCATGACACGGTTCCCCAAGGAACGGATGCGTCGCAGAACGTCGAAGTTCGTCGCCGGGGCGAACCGCGGTCCTTCGCCTTTTCGCCAAAACCGCATTGGGAAATCGGAGAATCCCTGGGCATCCTGGACTTCAAACGCGCCGGCAAAATCACGGGGGCTCGATTTTCCATGGCCCTGGGAACGGGCGCTCAACTCGAACGCGCATTGACGTCGTTGATGCTGGATATTCATCTCCAGAAGCATGGATATACCGAAGTGCTCCCCCCGTATCTCGTCAATCGGGAAGCCATGATCGGCACGGGCCAACTTCCGAAATTCGAGCACGATCTGTTTCACCTCCGCGACGACGAGTACCTCTTAATCCCGACGGCCGAAGTGCCGGTGACCAATATGTACCGGGACGAAATTCTTCCGGATACGGCCTTGCCGATCCGGCACGTGGCCTCGACGCCCTGTTTTCGCCGGGAAGCCGGTTCCTACGGACAGGACACCCGGGGTCTGATTCGCGTGCACCAGTTCCATAAGGTCGAACTCGTGACCTTCACCACCCCGGAGGAATCGTATGCCGAGCTTGAGCGCCTCACCAACGCGGCTGAAGCGATTCTGCAAGCGCTCGAACTACCCTACAGGGTCGTCAACCTGTGCAGCGGAGATCTGGGATTCGCCGCGGCCAAAACGTATGACCTCGAAGTCTGGGTCCCCTCGCAACAGACGTACCGGGAAATCTCGTCGTGCAGTAACTTCGAAGCGTTTCAAGCGCGGAGGGCCAACATTCGATTTCGGCCCCAGGGAGGCAAACCCGCGTATCTGCATACATTGAATGGCTCCGGCGTGGCCGTGGGTCGAACGATCGTCGCCATTCTGGAAAACTATCAGCAGGAGGATGGCTCGGTCATCATCCCCAAGGCGTTGCGTCCGTATATGAACGGGATCGACCGAATCGCTTCAAACCAGGCGCCCTGAGGCGACCGTCCGGGATTCGGCGGACCCGGGGCCTGCCCTCTAACCAACCGACAAGGAGGTCTTCTGTGCATAGTGGGAACCTGATCAGACTATCGACCTGTACGCTGGCCGTCCTCGCGATCATGAGCGGGTGCGGGATGCCGCAAATGAAAACCTCGTGGTCAAAACCGGGCGCCGCTCCCGGTGAGTTTGAACGTGTGAGCGCCGAATGCGAAAACGACCCGGGCATGACCGGACTCAAGGGGTACGCGAGTTACCAGGTCTGCATGAAAAAGCACGGCTGGTTCCTGATCGAAGAACCCGTGCAATAAGGGGCACAATCCGGAGGGGTGCTGGAGTGGCCGAACAGGCCGGTCTTGAAAACCGGAGTCCTTCACGGGACCGTGGGTTCGAATCCCACCCCCTCCGCCAATGATTACTTGCTTACAGAAAGATCACTGCACCGTCTTTATTGTCGAGCCTCAGGTGTTAGTGGGATTCGAACGGGGGTTGTGAAGGGGGTGTGCCCCCTTCATGGGGTGACCGGCGCAACGCAATAACAATCTCTCACCCTTGCCGGTTTGAACATGGGGTGCAGGTCATTTATCGATGGATTCTCGAAGCCACGGCATACTGGTAGAAGTACCGATCGAGGCCGGCCAGGTCGCTCCCGTAAATGCTGCCCCCCGACATCGCATCACAAAGAAACTCCCGCACACGGGTCAGTTCCTTCCGGCGACCCTTCCAGCGTGGGTCCTGCAGGGTCAAGTCAAGCAATTCCAACGCCCTGCAGAAAGCCCTTTCACAGGCGGACGGATCCTGTTCCTGCCAACGGAGCATACGTCCGACCTCGCTGCCAACGTGGGCCAATTGCTCCACCAAGGGCATGACAAACCATCTCCCCCCGGCCAAGCCTGCATGCTGATAGGACATGCCGATCAACCCTCCACCAACCGCTGAACGATCCTGGTGACGGCGTCGCGGATTTCCCCGCTTTCCACATAACGAGAGCGATTCCCACCGGATGGACGCACGTTGATCATCGAATCAAATTCGATCCATTCATCCGGCGGTTTTTCCGGATACAGGTTGATTCCCCAAAGATTTGATTGGCAAGAACCCGCATCGAGCAGGATGGCCTCTTCATCCGAATGGAGTTCACCGCCAATCGCCATAATACCCGCTTCGCTATCCACCACCGCTTTGACCATGTCCCCAAACTGCTGCCTGGCCATGTCGCGCAGAGTTTCCAGGCGGATGTTCTCTCGAATAATGCTGATTTCCATGTGAAGCACCCACTCCCGTAAAAGAGCTTTGGAACACACGATTACGAATTCCGGAAATTGATGTCAACTTACAGGGCTGTTCTCTTGCATAAATTTGACATAGACGGAAGACACAGCGGAATGAGTCTTTTTGAAAAATTTCTTGCATCAAGCCCATGTGCATATTATGTTATGCATATAGGCAGTCAAAGGAGGTCTGACCGTTGGCCAAGGCGATAGCACCGAAAACAGTCTTGGTGTATCAGGATAAAGATGGAAACGAGCCTTTTACCAAATGGTTTAATGGCTTAAAGGATATTCAGGGAAAGGCCAGGATTGAAATCCGCTTACAACGTCTCGTCTGACCGTTGGCCAAGGCGTCAGCGAACTGCGCATGTTTTGGGGGCCGGGCTACCGGGTCTATTTTGGTGAAGACGGAACGAACATAATCATTCTACTGTGTGGGGGTGATAAAAGCACCCAAAAACGGGATGTTAAGACCGCAAAAGGATATTGGAAGGAGTATCAAGAACATGGCTAAGAGAACATTACGCACACTCGGTGAAGTGTCAGAACAGTATTATCGGGAACATCCTGATGAAATTGAAAGCTATCTGAAGGTATGTTTTGAAGAATACGCCAAGGATCAGCGCACCTCGGTGTTGCTGTCCTCTTTGCGAATGATTGCTCGCGTCAAAGGCATTTCTGCCTTGGCTCAAGAAGCGGGAATGACCCGGAACGGTGTTCAAAAAGCTCTTTCGGAAGACGGCAATCCGGCTTTTGAAAATGTGAACGCGATCATGAAGGCTATGGGGTATCGCCTGACACCGGAAAGGGTTGAAATGGCTCAAGGCAACTGATTTTCCAGTACATTCTGATCAGAAATGCCGCCGCCTTCTCCCATAACCCGGCCCGCTTCTCTCCATAGCCCGCACGTTGCTCATGCTTTCTGAGAAAGTCAATCGCCAGCTGAAAAACAGAGCTTGTCGGATCGTTCGGTTCCTGCTATATTTATCTAGACAATCTAGCTCTATACGGAGGCCGATATGGAATGGAAACTTGCTGAAGCAAAAAACCGATTCAGCGAACTGGTGAATAAAGCCCTTTTGGAAGGCCCGCAACGGGTATCCCGCCGTGAGGATAGAGTGATCGTGCTCTCTGAAAATGAGTACCGGCATCTGACAGGAGCCAAAACCAATTTTATTGAATTCTTACTTAAAGGAAGCATGGACCTGGAAGGGGTGAACTTCAAGCGAGATCGATTTCTGTCCAGGAAGACTGAGCTGTGAGGGTTTTGCTTGATACCTGCGTGGTCTCGGAACTATGGCGCAAGGGCGGCTCTGAAAAAGTCCGCAAGCGTGTTGCTGCATTGAAGGCTGAAAATAGTTACGTGTCCGTATTGACCGTTGGCGAAATCGCCAAGGGAATTCATCTCCTTCATGAAAGTAAAAAGAAGCGCGATTTGCGAAATACATTGACATTGCTGGAAGCTGAATATCAGCAAAATATTCTGAACATAGACAGTGAAATCATGAAAATATGGGGGGAACTCCTTGCCGTTTCACAAAAAAAGGGAACGCCCATTCCCGTGAGCGACGGCCTCATCGCTGCGACAGCCGCACGTCATGGGCTCCATATCATGACCCGAAACGTTTCTGATTTTGAAGGAACGGGCGCTCTGGTCATCAATCCATGGAAGTAGATCTCCCTTCATGACGGCGCCGGCTACCGCCTTACGTAGAGCAACTCACAGGCTTCACAATAGCCATCCACCCGGCCCCGCCGGAACGCCGCGGCCAATTGCCGTTTCACCCATTCCGTGCCTTCCCGGCCCCCGCGGCCATCGACCCCTTGGGACAGCATCATGTGCAGGGCCACGTCCAGCAACCGTTCCTTTCGCTCTTCCATTTCGGAAGTCACGATTTCACCGACGGCGTGTTTGGCGTGCATCCTGACGGTCTCTTCATGAAATTTGTCATAGCCCAATCTGGCGACCGTGGTTTTGCGAATGTCGGCCAATTCCCGTTTCACCACGGACAGATCCCGCATCAACGTCCGAAAAATCTCCACGCGGCCTTCCTCCCACAACTTTTTCTCCATGGCCTCGAGGACAACCGCCGGGTTCACCGTTTCGGCGGGTTCCTCGGCAAAATCCGATTTCCGTCCATGGCCGCCGAACCGAAGCCGTTCGTAGGATTTCCGGGTTTCCGGATTGCCGAGCACTTCATACGCAGCATTGATTTCCCGAATTTTTTCTTCGGCGTTCCTGCTGCCCTGATTGCGGTCGGGATGATATTTGAGCGCAAGTTTCCGATAGGCCCGCTTAATTTCTTCATCCGAGGCCTGCGGCGTCACGTTCAGGGTGGTATAGTAGTCGAGATGAAATCGCGCCATCAGTTTCACCGGGTGCTTCGATCATAGCGGGGACGACGCTGCGGAACAAGCCGCGCCTGCGCCCGCTTGCCAGGAAGCATTCGACTGGTTACAGGAGATGCTGGAGACCCGCGCCTGATGAGGAAGAAACCTCATCCTGTCGCGGCCGTTTCCTGTTCATTCACAGGGAGGGAAGGAACCACACGGGAAAACGAGACAGGAGATCCTTCCTCGTCTACCCTTCAGGCCTGACCTGACCGGAGCATTTGGTGAGAGGCGGACGCCCAGGCCCGCCGGGATACCAGGGACGACTGCCCTTACGCAACCGCATCAACGACCGTCGCTTCTGCAAGTGAAATTCGCAAAACCACTGGCTGACAGCTTTTCTGGGACAATAAATGCACAGGCCCGCTTCCTTGTGACGCTGTTGATATTGCTGCTGCCGTGTCATAAGACCAATGCACCCATTCCGTATCGTTCAACTGTTTAGTGTTTTTAATTATATTATTTATCATACACCGATAACCCTGGACATTTCAAGGATTTTCCAGCCTTGTCCCCCCAAAAAATACATGAGAAAGTATGTCGAATCCGTGAAGAGAACGTAACCTATGTGTATCCTTTGGTTGGGGCTCATCGTTTCAGGTCTGTCCGGACAGTTGGCCGACGGCTGTTCCCCTCCCTGCTTTTCGTCTCAACCGATTGAAAGCAAACGATTTATTGACATCGTCACCATTCCACAACTCCTGCAAGCCCCCGGCCGCTACCATCAAAAAACGATCCGCATCCGAGGAACCGTCACGCGCCTGGAACTGCACCTCGACGACTCGAAACATTTCATCAATTTTGTGTTCCATCTTCAAACCGGACCCGACCGTGTGCTGGTATTCGGGCGACATGATCGAACCGCAGGGGATATCCAAATGGCCACCGGTCGAACCGTTGAGGTGGAGGGCACCTTCTGGCAAGAACGGCAGGCCAACGGCGTTCGGCTCTTGAATAATATCGAAGCCGCACGGGTCAGGTTCCATCCCGCGCTCACCCCGGATCAGGCTGCGCTCACGCTTCCCCGGCTTGTGCGCTTTTGACCCATCACCACGTCTCAGCCCGGAAACTCAGGGGAACCTGTTGCGCCTGCTCCAGCCCCAGGACAAGATGATCCCTTGCCGGCGCATTGCCGCAAAACCGCACGTGACATTGTCGCAGGTTCGGCTCCAGGGCAATGAGCGGCGCCAGATTCACGCGCGGGTCCTGCCCTTCGTTTGTCCCGACGTGCATGATTCGTCCTGTGACGTGAGACCAATCTTCCGGCCATTCCCTGGTCAACACGGGATGATACGAAAAATGTTTCGGAGATTCCCGGGCCAGATCCAGCAACGCCTGATGCTCCATCAACTGACTTGGCCTCTTGACGCTCACAATCAGGCTGACATGCACACCCCCTGTTCCGTCCGGCGCGCCGAACGCTCTGGTTTTCATGTGCCGCAGGTAGGACAAAAACGGCGTAATGCCCGTTGAAAGCGCCACCGCCACGATCCGCATGGAACGCCATTCGCAATCGTCTTCCAGAATCAGGGTCGTCGGGTCAACCGTCCGGGTGTTTTGATACACCACCAGTTCCGAACGGGTCTCATCATAATGCACGCCCACGTCGAGCGAGCCACCCGCGCGGCAACGCTGCATCAGGTCATCAGTTTGCCACCAGGGAGAAGTATCGGCCCTTTCCTTATGCGTATCATTGATAATCGTTTCCAGGACACGCGGGCTCTCATCGGAACAATTCGAGCGCGTGTACATTCTGCGGCGATACTTTTGCGTCCGCGCCCCAAACGGTTTCACCAAAAACGCCGATCCGGGAGGCATGCGATCACAAATCGGAAGGGACCGTCCATCGACCTCGAAGGTTTCCGGCAACGTCAACGCGACCTTCCGCACCTCGCCCGGATCGTAGGTGGAGACGTCGGTGATCCTCGCAGGCACAAAGAGTTCACGCAGTCGATTCATCCGGCGCACTCCTTTCTCTTCGTGGCCCGGGCCGATTGCGCGGGCGACCTTCACGTTATCCGGACTCCTTGTATTCTATAGCATGGCCGGACGGCTTCGCCACCCGAGACCGCCCGGGATAGGACGCATTCCTCGCCTCTTGTTCGGCAACGCCTCCGAAACGCTTCCCCTCCTTCCAGATCGACAACGCCGGAGCGTCGCTTGCGAGGAACGTGTATTTTCGCTAAGCTTAGCGCAGCTAAGCTGTGCAGACCGTTGCGCGAGTGTTATTCATTGCCTGTCTTCGCATTTCTCAGAAAGAGTGCCGTATGACCGAACCGCTCAATAATCGATACGTCATTGAAATCAAAGAACTGGTGCCCCCCCGGCAGATCAAGGAATCCCTGCCGGCCAGCGAGGCCGCAGAGGCCACGGTCCTGGAAACCCGTCAGGCCATCCGGGATATCCTCTATGGACGAGACCAGCATCGGCTGCTCGTGGTCATCGGGCCATGCTCCATTCACGACCCCGAAGAGGCCTATACGTACGCGGCCGCGCTGAAAAAAGTCAGTGAGGCCACCAAAGACCACCTGCTGATCGTCATGCGGACCTACTTTGAAAAACCGCGAACCACGGTCGGATGGAAAGGACTCATCAACGATCCTCGTCTGGACGGAAGCTGTGACATTGGCGAAGGCTTGCGGCAGGCCCGAAGCATTCTCCTGAACTTGAATGCTCGCGGGGTCCCCTGCGCCACCGAATTGCTCGACCCGGTGACGCCCCAATATCTTTCCGACCTCATCAGTTGGGCTGCCATCGGCGCACGCACGACCGAAAGCCAGACTCACCGGGAAATGGCAAGCGGATTGTCCATGCCGGTGGGATTCAAAAACGGCACGGACGGCAGTCTCCAGGTCGCGCTCAATGCCATGGTGGCCGCGCGCCAACCGCACAGTTTCGTCGGGATCAATCTCGATGGGGTCACGTCCATTATCAAAACCAACGGAAACCCCGACCGGCATATCGTCTTACGCGGCGGAGGCGGAAAAACCAACTACAGCCGGGAACACATCCTGCAAGCCCGGGACGGCTTGGTGGACGAAGACATCGCCAGACCCATTATGGTCGATTGCTCACACGGGAATTCCGACAAAGATCACACGCGCCAGATTCCGGTGGCGCATTCCGTGGCGAAACAATATTGCGAAGGGCAACGATACATCCTGGGACTGCTGCTGGAAAGCAACCTGAAACCGGGCAAGCAATCCTGGAGCACCGGCAAAACATTGGAATATGGGGTTTCGATTACCGACGCCTGTATCGGATGGGAGGATACGGAAGCCCTCTTGTATGACCTGGCCGAGACATTGGCAAAACAATCGCCCCTCCACGTGGGCACCCCGTAAAGGAGGTCTCTATGAACCACCCCACGCATACCCCACACGCCCATGTGCACAACGATACCTGTGGCCATACCAGGATTCAACATGACGGCCACACGGACTTTTTGCACGACGGGCACATGCACCATCCTCATGACGACCATATCGACGAGCACGTCCTTCCGGTTTCCGCGCAGAACCCTGAGGTATGCACGCCTTCACATGTCTGTGAAGGCCACGACGCGTCTCACACCCATGGCCCGAATTGCGGCCACGAAGCCGTACCACATGGCGACCATACGGACTTTCTCGTGAATGGGCATCTGCATTTTGCCCATGGGACCCACTGCGATGAGCATGGCTGGGTCACGGTAGGATAACGGGAGTCAGGAACCCGTCGAGACAGCAAGCGGCCCGGAGGCTTCGGGTTGATCATTCATGGCAACCGTGACACCGGCACAAAGCCCGGTTCAGAAAACCTCCCCAAGCAACAAAGGAAGCCCCGACCAGGCCTCCGGTAAGCTCCAAGCCCGCACTCTGTTCCGCAAACACACGAGCCGAAAGCAACAGCACCAAGCCGGCCATTGTCAACATTGCCGGACGATGATCCCGATGCACGGGATAGGTCACGAGCACGCCACCACCGGCAATCACCACGATGACGCCCAAAAGCACCCATTCAGCCGAACTCGAAAACACTGAATCGACGACGACTTCAAATACTCCACCGTAATGTGCGGCCAACAGGGGAAGCGCCAACAACGCCAAGGGCGTCAAGGCGCAATGCACCGCGCACACCAGTGAGATGATTGAACCAGCGCTGGAAAGTCTCACGCCTAACGTCGTCATATCGAACCCGTTGTCGAAGCTATTGACATCCGGGACACCAGCCACTGAATTCCAGCGAATGCTCACCCACGACATACCGCGTTTCCCTCTCAATCATGGCCGTAAGCTTCTTCAGCGGACACACCAGCAAGTCCTCGATTCTTCCGCAACTCTTGCAACGGATATGGTGGTGATGTTCACGACCTTCTTTCATCTCGTAACGAAACTGTTCTTCCTGGTGGAGCCTAAGCTGGCTGACCAACCCGATAGACCTTAATGCATTCAAATTGCGATAAATTGTAACCGGATCGATAGCGACCTTTCGTCTCTTTAAACGGGCATACAACTCCGCCGGACTCAACGGGTATTTCGTTGACTCAAGCACGTCCAGCAAGGCCTTTCGAGTCCGAGTCATTCGTCTGCCCGACGCCCGAATCTCATCTTTCACGCTGGTTTTCACGAACCATCCTCATCCGGGAAAGCGTGCGAGCAACTCATTTAATGCAATGAAACTGCAAATAGCATGGCGAGATGAAAATGTCAATTTGCGCGGCATGACAGCCGCATTCCAATGAACGCCGGTCGTATCGAAACACGACACGGAGACGTCTCCCCGCCCTCACCATTCTCTCGGTATACGTGCAGAAACCTTTGGCACTCCTCGAAGCAGGAGGAGGGGCCATGCACTCTCTTGACCACCGGGCAGTTCTGTTACTATGCTGCCGTGTTCTCTTGTCATCTTCTTCATGAACGACGCGGGCGAGATGCGAATCGCGCGGAGCGGCCCATGACGATTGCCCTTCCCTTTCGGGAACCACAGTTGGGACAGGATTATTGGATCGAAGACAATATCCTTCCCAATGCGCTCGAAGTGGCCCAACGGTGCATTGCCAACAGGACCTGGACGCTGGGTTCGCCGTGGCGTCAGGAACCCTGGCCCGGCATGAGGGCCCCCCATGCCCTGCTGCCCGAGGAATTGCATCGGATTGAAGACTGCGTGACACGACGGCTCGGCATCCCGGCCCTGCAACCGCAAAGCGATTCGGACATGGGGATTTCCGGCCATAATCACATCCAGTTGTGCGGCGGGGCCGAAGGCGTGGCCCGTCCTCACGTCGATTCCGCGGCCATTTGCGACTACGCGGCGGTCCTGTACCTCCATCCCAATCCCCCGACACCCCATGCGGGAACCTCGTTTTACCGGCTGCACCTGCCGGGGGAAGCACCCGGCGGCAACGTCTGCCCGCGGGACTATGAAAGTTTGCGCGACGTTCCGGGAATGCCTCCGGAAATGGACCCCACTCTCTTTCAGGAGATCCTGGAAGTGCCCTATGTCTTCAATCGACTGCTGGCCTATAAATCCGACCTGATTCATTCCGCCACGTCATATTTCGGGTGGGGCACTGAACTCGCGTCAAAACGAATGGCCGTGGTGTTTTTTTGGAAGGTGCGGTAAGGAAGAAACGCCGCCCCTGGGTCCCCATTGCCCTCTGCGTCGTTCCTGCGAAAGCAGGAACCCAGTGTCTTTCTTTTCGCGAACAAACGAAAAAACAAAGACGCTGGATCCTCGATTCAATCACTCCACCCTTGAGGGGGAGTCGGGGAGCCAAGGGCGTAGCCCGCCGGCGAACCGGTGGGGGGAATTGCACGGCCCCAACGAAAAAACAAAGACCCTGGATCCCTGATCAAGTCAGGGATGACGGAAGGAGGCGGATCTGTAGGTCGGATTAGCGCAGCGTAATCCGACAGGAAGGGCAGCAATCGTTGTCAAAAAACCGCGGAGTGGCTTGTCGGGTTACGCCCTTCGACAGGCTCAGGGCTAACCCGACCTACCTTCTCTCCCCCTCGCTCAAAACCCCCAGGTGGCCTGGAGGCGGAAGCCCTGATTGAGCGGTTGCAGCCCGGTGGGCTCCGTGCGCAGGCCTTCCAGGGTCATGGTCAGCCCCATGGCGCCTTGACCCGGCACCAGCAGCCGCGTGCCCACCCGGTACGTCCGGCCCGCGCCCTCCGCCAGAATCGTGCCCGCATACGGCGTCACCAATCCCGTCTCAGACAGCGCCATGCCATAGCCCACCTCCGCGGCGAGGCTGCCGGTAGCAACCTGATTGGCGCGGGGCGCCAGCCCCGCGGTGCTCTGCCGGCCCCATAAGGCCTCCACCCCACTGGCCGTGGCCGCTCCCCAGGCCGGTTGCAGCGTCAGGGCCAGGCCCTGACCGCCCACTCCCGGCGCCAGCCGGACCGTGCCGCTCGCCCCCCATTCGTCATACGCCTCGGCTTCATGCGCCACCAACCCCCGCACCGCGCCTTCTACAGTCAACCCCAGGGTGGGGTCGGCATATTGCACGCGGCCGCCGACTTCCACCCCGAAGCCGGTCTCGGCATCGCCCCAGTCATGTCGCACCCCCACTTCCACGGTCGGGGTCAGGTGCCGGCCTTCGGCCCAGGCAATGCGCCGACTCCCTTCCAGCACCAGCCGCAGCCGGTGCGCATCCGCGTCTGTCGCCGCCATGTCCGCCACGGCCTCGGTACTGGTGCGGGTGAACATGGCATCCAGGCGGGTGGCGACCTGGAGTCCGCCGGTGGTGGCCGGGTCCAGCAGCAGGCCCCGACTGCCGACCGCGCCCATGAGGAGATCCGTGTCCGTGTCAATGGCGGTCCCGTCCGTCTGAGTCAGGGTGAGGTCGCCCCAGCCATAGCCCACCAGGCCCCAGACCGTCAGCCGGTCGGTGAGGGCATACCGCAGATAGGGATGGAGACTGGTCAGGGTGGAGTCCAGATCACCCGGATTGGCCTGGTCGGGGATGGTGTAGCCGCCGTCGCCCCGGCTGTGAGACACGGCAATCCCGGCCAGCCAGCGGTCGCCCTGGGTATCCAGGCCCACGGTGCCGGTGGTGACCTCGCCATCCAAGGCGAGTCGGCCCTCCTGGCCGTCAAATCGCGTGTGGGCGACCCGGCCCCAGGCAGTCAGCCGCGGAGCACTCCCGCCTGCGTTCTGGTTCAGGCTGAGCCGGAAGGCACTGCCCAGGAGCGCTTGCCGGAAATCCGGCAGATTGAGGGCTTGGCCGGGGTTCTGTCGTTGGGGTGAGCCGTTGAGCCACGGAGCTTGGTCCTGGTTCCCTCCGGTGGGGCCATTCAGGCCCAGGAGGCCAGCGAGGCCGGTCAGCAGCCGGGTCCCCTGATCCAATCCGGTGGCCGAGGCTGAGGCCTGTCTGGTGCCCGAGGCCTGCCCGGTGGCGTCGGCCTGCTTCTGGCGGGAGCCCAGGGGCATGCGCCAGCCGGCCACGGTCAGGTGGGACTCGGCGTCCCCGGTGTCCCGCAGGCGCGCGCTCACCGCATCGGTGACGTGTGTCCCGATGGTCCGCCCGAATCGCGCGGACCACGCCCGCGGCATCGTCGCCGCGTTCTCAATGGTGCCCGTGCCTGTGCCGTCGGCAATCGTCGCGCCGGTGGCGTTGGAGAGGACCAGTTCCAGGGTCTCGCCGCCGTCGCTGTACTCGTCTTCCAGCACGGTCACGTTCACGGTCTTGGTCTGCTCGTCCAGGGCGAACGTCAGGGTGCCTGACGTGGAGGTGTAGTCGACGTCTGCGGTCGCGGTCCCGCCGCCCGTGGCGTAGTCCACCGACACGATGCCGTCACTGGCGAGCACCGCCCGGTCGAGACTGACGGTGAAGGCCAACTGCGCGCCCGCGCCTTCGGTCACACTGGCATCCGTCACGGAGAGCGCCGGGGGCGGGATTTGGACCACCACCGGCTGATTGGGCACAGGCGGAGAGCCCTGTCCTGCGGGCGGCGGGGAGTTGCCTGTTCCGGTGCCAACGCCGCCCTCGAACGGAACGTCGCTGAATTTGTTGGCTGGTTGGGCGACAAACCAATTCCAGGACCAGGTGCCCGCTCGTCTCACGACTGTGAAGCCGCTCTTCGCGTTGACGGCGTTGACCAGGTCATCCGGATGATTGCCGGTGATTCGGATCCGAAGCTCCTTCGCCGAGTCGTCAACCGTAACCAGCAGCCCCTGCGTGGAATCACTCTGCTGGACCGGCACAAGCGTCCAGGCGTTGCCAGCTGCTCCAAAGGCCTTGGAGCTGTCGATTTGCACTGTGATGTATTGAGAGTTAGTGGAATCGTCGGCGTTGTAGAGCGTCGCCGTTGCCTGCGCGGAGGTCTGCACGACAGACCCCCCCACCGTCACCGTGAAGGTGTCGGTCACGAAGGCGTTGCTGGCGTCGATGGCGCGGACGTTGATAGTTGCCGTGCCGGTTGCGACGCCTGTGATTCTGACTCGGTGAGAGTTCACCTTCAGCGTCGCCACTGAGCGGTCGCTGGACCATGCCGAGGTGCCCAGCGAGTCGCCATCCGCGTCGCTGAAGACGCCGGCGAGCGGCACATCCACATGCGCGCCCACGGCCACCGTCTGGTCGGCGATGGCGTTGGCAATGGTGGGCGCGGTGTTGCTGCTGTAGTCGAGCTTCGAGATTGTCGTGCTCTGGCCGGAATGCGTAACGGTGAACGTCTGCAAGACAGTAGCGCCCTGCACGCCGCTGTTCACGTTCCAATAGCGGTCCTTCACGAGCAGGTTGAGGGTCTGCACGGATGAATGGATGGCGTCCGCAGTTGGTGTGAGCGTTACGACATTCCCACTGATGGTGGCGCCGAACGCGACCGCCTTGCCTTGGGGATAGTTCTTGTCATCCGCCGAGCCAACGACCAGCTCAAACACGTCGTCGATGGTGGTATTCGTGAACGCCGTGACCGCGCCGGAGCAGACACTCTCCGTTGCCTTGGCGCACTTGCCCACCGCCTCGTTGAATGTCACGGTCATGTTCTTGGTGCCAGCCACTGCGGCGATGCTGGCGGTGGGCGCGGTCGAGCCATAGACCTTGATGGTCGTGGCGGTATAGCCACCGCCGCCCGGCAAGAATCCGACGTTGACGCCGTTTGCGTCTATGGATCCACTGCCGACGGTTATCGTCAATCCCTGGCTCTGGTCCCAGTTCCGCGATGTGAAGGTCGCAGTAGAGCTGCCGCCTGCGAAACTCGCAGTGACAGGGCCGGTGCCAGCCACTGCCACCGTCACATCACTTGACGGCTGGTATGGAAGCCGCACGCTCGCGTACACGGTACCGGGCCCGGCGGTGATTGAACTCACTGCCGCGCCGTTCCGCGTGACGATGATTCCGGTGTCACTCGTATTGTCCGTCACTGTGAGGGGTATCTCTCTCTGCAGCCCGGCGAAGGGGCCGTCCTGTGAGGCGGTGACGCGCACCGTCCCTGTGTCATCGCTGCCGTCGTTGTCTTCAACGCCGGTGATCGTGACCGTCTGGGCGGTGTTATACGTCGAGGATGTGAACGTGAGTTTGTTCTTGTCCGCGATGGCGATGCGCTTACCGTCATCGCCATGGACGCCGATGGCGACGGTGACGTCCTTGCCGGCGGCGGGGGCGGAGGCCAGCTTCACCGTGAAGGTGTCGGTGTTGCCGGAACCGGACTCGTTCAGCGAGAGCGCGGTCTCGGACACGGTCAGGTCGTTCGTCGAGTCATCATCATCAACCGTGACGGTGATGGAATAGCCGCGCGTGCGGGTATCGCTGGAGCCGGAGGGTTTCAGCCGCAGGTAGTATTCGTTGTCGTCCGTGTCGGGATCTGAGTGCGCGGTGATGGTGACGGTCTGCGCGGTAGTGCCGGCCGAGGTCGAGAAGGTCAGCGAAGTCGGGCTCACAGAGACGGCGGAGGAATTGCTGCTGGTCAGCGCCACGGTGACGTTCGAGGCGGGGTTGGCCGAGAGCGCCACGGTGAAGGTGCTGGTGCTCGTGCCTTCGTCGACCTCGATGGCGTTGTTGGTGAGTCCGGTGAAGGCCAGCGTGTTCTTGTCATCGTCGCGGATGGTGACGGCAACGGTGGCGGCCTCAGTGCTGCCGTATCCGCCGCCCGAGGGCGTCAGCGTCAGCGTGATGGACTCGTCGGTCTGGTCGGCGTCGGCGAGGGCGCTGACCAGAACGGTCTGGTGCGTCTCCCAGGTGGAGGTTGTGAACGTCAGCGAGGTGTTGGTCTTGGTGCTGCCGACGCCGTCGGAGTCGATACACATCTTGAGCCCGGAGCCGGAGCAGTTGGCGCTTGTCGCATTGGTGTTGGCGCTCCCGCTGAGCGCGACCGTCACGTTGCCCGTCGGCTGGGTGCCGAGCCTGACAAGGACCTCAGAGGCCGTCGTGCCTCCCTCAGAGAGGCTGAGCTCGTCCCAGGCGAGGACGATGCCCTTGGTGCCGACGGAGACGTCGCCGGCGGCCTGGGCGGAGAGCGGGAGGAGCAGCAGGATCAGGACGGCGAGGGCCGAGAGGAGCCGGTGGTGCCGGCCTGACGGGGATTTATGACGCCGCGGCCATCCGAGAAAATTCGGGGGGGGGGGGGGGGGGGGGGGTAGAATTTCTTAGGGGTTTCCGAGCGTCGGCGCATGATGCTGGACATGGCGTCTCCTGTTCGATTGTTCGTTATTGATGAGCCAGTGACAAATGAGGCCTCCACAAATGAGCGCCGAGTATGAACCATCCGCACGGCGAATGCAAGACCCTCACCAATAATAGACCAAATAGACTAAATTAAAGACGCTGGATCCTCGATTACAAATGTCGAGGATGACGGAGTGGGAGCAGGGAGGACGGAGGATCTGTAGGTCGGATTAGCGCAGCGTAATCCGACAGGAAGGGCAGGAATCGTTGGCGGAGGGGATGTCGGGTTACGCCCTTCGACAGGCTCAGGGCTAACCCGACCTACGTGACTGGATCCCTGATCAAGTCAGGGATGACGAAGAGGGAGCAGGGAGGACGGAGAAAGGCACATGCAGATTCCTCGCTTCGTTCGGAATGACCCCGGTTGGTTCTGTCACGGCCTCGCCGTCGTTGTCGCCGCTACGAAGATAAAGACACTGGATCCTCGATTCAATCACTCCACCCTTGAGGGGGAGTCGGCAAGGCAAGGGCGCAGCCCGCAGCCGCGCCGGTGGGGGGAATTGCACAGGCCCAACGAGGGGTCAGTTTGGGGCGTTGAGCATCTCTCCGGCCGCCTTCCTGACCGTTTGCGTAATCGTCGCGCCCCCCAACATTCGCGCAATTTCTTCTTCCCGCTCCTCGGCGTGGAGCCGTGAGACCATCGCCACCGTTCGCTTGTTCACGCGCTCTTTTTTCACCAGATAATGCCGGTGGGCCTGCGCGGCAATCTGCGGCAAATGGGTGATGCACATCACCTGGTGCGTGCGTCCCAACTCTTTGAGCCGTTGCCCCATGGTCGCGGCCACGGTGCCTCCGATGCCGGCGTCCACCTCATCAAAAATCAGCACCGGCACCTGATCCACGCTCGCCAACACCGTTTTCATTGCCAACATCAGCCTGGAGAGTTCCCCGCCCGACGCCACGCGCGACAACGGGTGCAGGCTTTCCCCGGGATTCGCGCAAAACCTGAACTCGACCTGGTCGAGGCCGTTCGGTCCGGCTTCGTCCTCTTGAGCGGCCGTCGTCACCGCGACGTGGAAGCGCGAGTGTTCCATCTTTAATTGGGCCAACTCGGTCGCCACGCGCTTTTCAAGTTTTTTGACGACGGCCTGACGGGATTCAGATAACTTCCTGCCCACGGCCCACGTGTCCCGTCCGGCTTGCGAGACCTGTTGCTCAAGGCGTTGCGCGCGTTCTTCAACGTTCGCCAATTCTTCCAATTCGGCTTGAATCCGGGTCTGACGGGCCAGCAGGTCTTCCAGCGACTCGTGGTATTTCTTTTTCAACCGCTGCAGCAAGGCCAGGCGTTCGTCGATTTGCGCAAGCCGGGCCGGGTCGTGATCAAACCCGTCCTTGTAATTCCGCGCGGCCCACACCAGTTCTTCAACCTGAGCGATCCCGCCCTCGATCGGCTCATTCCAATGTCGAACGGTTTCATCGATCGTCCCCAGTTCATGCACCAGTTTCCTGACTTCCGTCAGTTGGGACAGCACCGACGTCTGATTGCCATACAGCGCGTCATAGGCCTGATTGACGACTTCCAGCACCCGGCCGCTGTTCTGCAATTTCCGGTGTTCGCGCATGAGAGCATCGTCTTCTCCGGGAACTAATCGGGCCTTGTCCAATTCCTCGCATTGAAACCGCAAAAACTCCTCGCGTTCCCGCCGGTCCTTTGACTGTTGCGTGACGTCAGCCGCGGCCCGAACCAGATCCTGCCAGTGCTGATAGCGCGTCGCGTACTCGTCGCGCAGTGCCGTCAACTCTCCGAAGGCATCGAGGACGCGCAGTTGCACCTTTGGCGAAAGCAGCGATTGCTGTTCATGCTGCCCGTGAATATCCACCAGACAACCGCCCAGTTCCGCCATCTGGTGCAACGGAACCAGCGTTCCATTCACGTACATCCGGTTCCGCCCCTCACGGGAGAGAATCCGGCGCAGCAGAAGATCCTGCGCGCCGTCCGGCAGCAAATCCCATTCCTTCAATTTTTCCAGAATCAACGGGCGATCTGATACGGAGAACACCGCTTCCAACGTGGCTTCCCCGGCTCCGCTTCGAATATGCTCACCAGACGCGCGACCGCCCAGCAACAGGATCAGGGCGTCAACCAGAAGAGACTTCCCGGCCCCGGTTTCTCCGGTAAACACCTGGAAGCCCGGCGAGAACTCAAGTTCGAGGCGATCAATGAGGGCAAAATGGGAAATGCGCAGTTCAGTGAGCATAATGACGGCGCATACTCACCCCCCTAGGCAGGCGCGGAGTGTTGTGCGAGCAGCGAATCGATGACTTGTTTGAATTGGGTCTTGGGCCTGGCGCCCACGATTTTTTCCACCGCTTGTCCGTTCTTGAAAAAGAGAATCGTGGGGATGCTCATGATTTGAAACTTGCCGGCAATCTCGGGCACCTCATCGGTATTGAGTTTCATGACCTTCAATTTGCCTTCGTACTCCTGGGCCAGTTCTTCGACGATCGGGGCCACCATCCGACAGGGACCGCACCAGACGGCCCAAAAATCAACCATCACCAATGACGCGGTCTGATCCACCTCAGCTTCCCAATTGGCGGCCGTTGCTTGCGCGACGAGTTCGGACACGACATCCTCCTTTTTTGAAACGCGATGAACCTCTCCACACGGTGCCAGGAATCCTACCCACGCCGTCGAAACAGTGTCAACTTTATCAGAATCTTCCGCCTTTGCGACCCTTTCCCATCCCTTTCCCATGCTGGGAAGAGGGCGTTCTGTTCCCCTCTCTCATTTCCTCTATCGGCCTTGACGTCGAGGCCCTTTCCTTTGGATCGATGCCCCATTGCCAGGGTTCAGGCACGCCGGCCCACCAATCGTCAGGGCGGGCCTTTTCCCAGGCCCGGACCTCCAGCCATAACTCATCGGCGCGAGCCCGGTCGAGCCGGTTGGCCATGCCGGCCGCCACGTCATATTGCTGCCGGATCCCTTCATGCAGCAATTCTTTGGCCATCCTGGCCAGCAGGTCGGAAGGATCGACAAGATCCATGGTCCCGCGGTCAACCATGGAGAGCGACAACTGCCCCACCTTGACCCATTCATCGTGCTTGGCCAACCACTCCAAATATCCATCCAGCGCGTGATACACGTAAATGAGGTACACGTAACTTTCAACGGACGGCGACTGATCGATGTTCGTCTGGCAGGCTTCGACCGCGCGCCGGTAATCCCCGGCGGCCAGATACACCGTAGCCCGCGCCAACGGAGGCCGGGGCACGGCACGGAGACCGTCGCCGGCGTCCGCAACCGACGCGCTGATTCCTGTCAGACACCATCCGAGACACAACACCAGCAGACTCGGACGAATCGTTCGAGACTGATCCGGGACGTTCATCACACCCTCCTCTGGTTGACGGTCCGTGATACGATTCATACCAGAATACCACGTCCTGATCCCTGCGTGCATACGGCTTAACTTCTTCACGGTGATGTGGTACAAACCGGTTGATGCTCCCGGGTCATCCGGGCGGGGTTCACCAATGCATGCGTTGATACTGGTTTTAGGAATAGTCCTGGCGCCCGCCTCCCTGCAAGCGGAGGCGGAATCGTGGGAGACGCTGAACACCGCGGGCATGCTGGCCTACAAAGAACGCCATTTTGTCATGGCGCAGGAGATGTTTCATCGGGCCCTGGCCGTCCTCGGAGAAGCCGCCGACCCCGACCCGCGCGCCGCGACGACGCTGAACAATCTGGGCGCGACCCACGAAGCGCTGGGAGAATACCAACAGGCGGAACTCCGGTATCGTCACGCGCTCACGCTGATCGAAACGATCCAGGGCCCCGACCATCCCGACGTCGTGGTCGGATTGAACAATCTGGCCTCTTTGCATTTTTCGCAACGCGCATTCGACAAGGCCGAGCCGCTGTGGCAAAGAGGGCTCGCCATCAGTGAACGGTATTGGGGCGACGCGCACCCCCATCTCATCCAAACCCTGCTCACCCTGGGACTCGTCACGCAGGCGCAACACCAATTCGACCGGGCGGAGCCCTACTATATCCGCGCCATTCAAATCGGCAGACAATCCCTGGGCACCGGCCATCCCGGCCTGATTCCCCTGTATGAACGCTATGCCTCATTCCTGCGCCGGGCTGATCGCGAGCAGGAAGCGCAGGCTGTCGATCGTCAGATGGAGTCCATTCGAGCCGCGCATGAACCGTCCGCTCCCGAGTAGACCGGCGGAAGGGTGACGGAGAAGCCGCCCGATGGATTCACGACGCGCCCCTCCTGATCCCGCCGGCGACTCGCTTGCCGCGTTCCATCCTCTCATTGCCGGCTGGTTCCGGGATTCCATCGGCACGCCCACCGACGTCCAAACGGCCAGTTGGCCCGCCCTGTGTTCCGGCGAGCACGCGCTCATTGCCGCGCCCACGGGATCAGGCAAAACCCTGGCCGCCTTTCTGGCGTCGATCGATTCCTTATTCCAACAGGCGCTCTCCAACGATCTGGCCGACCACACGCAGATTCTCTACGTGTCGCCGCTCAAGGCCCTCAGCAACGACGTCCGGAAAAATCTCCGGCGGCCCTTGAGCGAAATCTCCGGCAACGCGTTGGCGGCCGGCCTGCTCCTCCCGGAGATACGGGTCGAAGTCCGCACGGGCGACACACCCCCAAAGGCCCGGCAGGACATGATCCGCCGCCCGCCCCATATTCTCATCACGACGCCGGAATCCCTGTTCCTCCTGTTGACGGCTCGCAAGAGCCGGGAAATCCTGCGCACCGTCCGGACGGTCATTGTCGATGAAATTCACGCCCTGGCCGGCAACAAACGCGGGGCGCACGTGGCGCTTTCGCTGGAGCGCCTGGATGCCGTCGCGCATACGAAACCGAATCGCATCGGGCTGTCCGCCACGCAAAAACCGCTGGACGCCATTGCCCGGTTCCTGACGGGCGGCGCCAGTCACGTTTCCGACGACCGGGAACCCGTCTGGACGCCAACGCCCTGTCGTCTTATCGACATGGGACAGCGGCGCACGATGGACCTGGCCATTGAAACGCCGGAGGATGAACTCGGCGCGATTGCGACCAATGCCATTTGGGCGGACGTCTATGATCGGCTCGCCGGATTGGTGGAGACGCATCGCTCCACCCTGGTGTTCGTCAACACCAGGCGTTTGGCGGAACGCATTGCCCACCGGTTGACCGAGCGATTGGGTGAGGACCTCGTGGCCGCGCATCACGGCAGCCTGTCACGCAAGATGCGCTGGCAGGCGGAGGAACGTCTCAAAAAAGGGCAGACCCGCGTGGTCATTGCCACGGCGTCTCTGGAACTGGGCATCGACATCGGGTTTGTCGATCTCGTGTGCCAGGTGGGGTCCCCGCGCGCCATCGCCACCTGCCTGCAACGAATCGGCCGGGCGGGCCACTGGGTGGGGGCGATCCCCAAAGGCCGATTGTTGTGTACGACCCGCGACGAGCTGGTGGAATGCGCCGCGCTCATTCGGGCGATTCATCGCGGCAACCTGGATCGCCTTTCCGTTCCGCAACACCCCGTAGACATTCTGGCCCAACAACTGGTCGCGGAAGTCTCGGCTGAAGAGTGGCCCGTGGATTCGCTCTATCAGCGATGCACCCGGGCCTATCCCTATCGACGCCTGACCAGAGACACGTTTGACGAGGTCGTCACTCTCTTGACCCATGGCTGGGCCCCGACTCGCGGCACACAACAGACGCTGCTCTTTCACGACCGCGCGCGCAATCGATTACGCGCGCGAAAGGGCGCACGCCTGGCGGCCATCACGTCCGGTGGCGCTATCCCGGACACCGCGACCTATGCCGTCGTGGCCGAACCCCAGGGCAACACGGTCGGATCGGTGGATGAAGACTTTGCCGTGGAAAGTCTTGCCGGCGATATTATTCTGTTGGGCAACACGTCGTGGCGGATTCGCGGCGTCGAGACCGGCGTGATGCGGGTGGAAGACGCGCACGGCGCCCCGCCGACCATTCCCTTTTGGCGCGGAGAAGCCCCGTCACGAACCATCGAACTTTCCCGGGAGGTGGCGGAGTTGCGCCAAACCGTCGCGGACCGGCTCGCGCCCGCGCCCCCCACGCTCCCGGCGACGGCGGAACGGGACCCGCAGCATCACAACCTGCGCTGGCTCAAATCGGAATGCGGAGCCGACCAACGCGCGGCCGGGCAAATTCTGGCCTACCATCAAGCCGGGGCGCAGATGCTGGGCGTCGTCCCCACACAACGGACCGTGATTGCCGAACGCTTCTTTGATGAAGCCGGAGGCATGCAACTGGTTATTCATTCGCCGTTCGGCGGGCGCATCAATCGGGCCTGGGGCTTGCCTTGCGAAAGCGCTTGTGCGTCAGTTTCGACTTTGAACTGCAAGCGGCCGCCACCGACGAAGGCCTGGTGCTGTCGTTGGGCGAACGGCACAGCTTTCCCCTGGAAACCGTGTGGACCCTGCTCAGGGCCTCCACCGTCAAGGAGGTCCTCACGCAAGCCGTCCTGCAATCCCCCATGTTCATGGCCCGCTGGCGCTGGAACGTCTTACGCGCGTTGGCCGTGCTGCGGTTTCGGAACGGCAGACGGGTCCCCCTCCACCTGCAACGCATGCGCGCCGAAGACCTCCTGACGGCCGTCTTTCCCATGGCCATGGCCTGTCAGGACAACCGCCCTCCGGGCAACATCGACGTGCCGCCGCATCCGTTGGTGCAGGAAACCCTTCGGGATTGCCTGGAGGACGCCATGGACGTCGACGGGCTGACGACCCTCCTGCAACGCATCGAACGGGGCGACGTGCAATGCCTGTCCGTCGAGTCTCCCGCGCCGTCTCCCTTTTCTCATGAAATCCTGAACGCGAACCCGTATGCGTTTCTGGACGACGCGCCGCTCGAAGAACGACGCTCGCGAGCCGTGAGCATGCGACACGTGCTGCCCCCTGAAGAAGCCGCCACCATGGGCGCGCTGGATGCCGAGGCGATTGCGTCCGTGTGCCGGGAAGCCTGGCCGCGAGTCCGGGACACCGATGAACTCCAGGAAGCCCTTCATCTTCTGATGTGGGTCCCGGAGGACCGCGCCGCGGAATGGAGCGCCTTTCTTCCGGAGCTGCTGGATTCGGGACGAGCCCACGTCTTTTCCCTGAAGGACTCGACGCGAGACTCGACGATCGCCATATGGACGACGCCCGATCATCTTCCCCTCCTGGCCGCCATCCGGCCTGATCCGGCCGCGGATGACCGTCAGCGTGACAGCGCGCCCGCACCTGTCTTTTCAGGGACTGAGCAGGAAGCGCGCGCGACGATCGCGCGAAGTTGGATGGAAGTCATCGGCCCCACGACGGCAGTGGAATTGGCGGCAACCCTTCGATGGCCCATTCCGGCCACACGGACGGCGCTCGAACAACTCGAAGCGCAAGGCCAGGTTCTTCGGGGAACGTTTCGCCATCGGGATCGTCGCGTCCCTTCGCCGGCGACCGGACCTGAGGAGAAATCCCCGCTCCATTGGCGCGCATCCGATCACGCGCCCGACGCCGACATCGAATGGTGCGACCGGCGGTTGCTGGCTCGCATTCATCGACGAACCGTCCACGTGCTTCGCCGGGAGATTCAAACCGTCTCCGCCTCGGATTTCATGCGGTTTCTGTTCCGGTGGCAGCACGTCGATTCCACCGCCAGACTGCACGGAGAACCCGGGCTCCAAACCATCCTCGAACAACTGGCGGGCTTTGAGGCCGCGGCGTCCGCCTGGGAATCCCACGTGCTCCGCAGCCGCATGGCCCGGTACAGCCCGGACACGTTGGACTATCTTTGTTTACGGGGCATCATCACGTGGGGACGACTGACGCCACCGGCCCGGGATCATGAACTCGCCGGCGCCCAACAGAAAAAACGGATGATCCCCACCAGCCTCGCCCCGATCAGCCTCTTTCCCCGAGACGATGCGGAATGGCTGCTGGCCCTGGCTCACAAAGGCTCCGGGGACCGGTTGGCCTGGCTTCCGGAACAACTGACGGCCGTTGCCCGGACCGTGTATCACCATCTCTCACAACACGGCGCGAGTTTTTTTGCCGACGTCACCCGAGGCACGCGCCAACTCCAGGCGGAGGTGGAACAGGGGTTGTGGGAACTGGCCGGCGTCGGGCTGGTCACCGCCGACGGATTCGATAATCTTCGCGCCCTGCTCGATCCCAAACGCCGTCGGGGAATCGGGCGTCATCAGACGCGACGACCGAGACACGCCATCGGGCGATGGTCATTGCTCGCGGCCGGCACGGATGAACCGGACGGACAGACCACGCCCACCCCCACCGAAGCCTGGGCCCGTCAGTTATTGCGACGGTATGGCATCGTCTTCCGCGATTTACTGAAACGGGAATCCCTGGCCGTCGCGTGGCGCGATTTGCTGCTGATCTATCGACGCATGGAGTTGCGCGGAGAAATTCGCGGCGGGCACTTTGTCGCGGGCATGACGGGGGAACAATTCGGATTGCCTGAAGCCGTGGAGGCCCTTCGGGCCGTGCGGAACGACCCGCAAGCCGGCGCCCGGGAAGTCCGGCTCTCCGGGTCCGATCCTTTAAACCTTGTCGGCATCATTCTCCCCGGCGACCGGATTCCTTCCCACCCTTCACGATGCGTCGTTTATCACAGCGGGGTCCCGGTCGCCTCGGAACCGCTCTCCGGCGTCTCCGCCTGAGACTCGCCCTTGCCTGAGGCTCACCTCCCGACGTTGACGGGCCTGACGCCATCCCGTCTTGACCGCCGGGATTGCCACGGTTAAGATCCGGGCATGGCACGCATTCCATTTGACCCTCGCTCGTTCGGGTCCCGGCGACCGGGCATGCGCCCCCAACCAAGCCAGCCTCAGGCGGAACCCAACGCCCAATTTCGTTCGCTGAATGCCACCCTCCTGTTCTGTCCGAATTGCCGGGAGGCCACTCCGGCACGCGAACGCCTGTTGCTCGTCCTGCCGTCAGGCAACAAATATGAATACGTGTGCGTCCACTGCGGGACCCCGACCGGCGAAAAGATCGATCAGGACCAGCAGGCCCCCACGTTGATCATCCCCTGACTGTCCCGGAACTCTTCTTACGGGCCTGAGGGTGTTTCAGGCACGGGCAGGCCTTCCATGGCCATGATGCGAAGCGCGTTGGTGGTGGGGCAGGGTCCGGGCCGGAGCCGATAGTCGAACGTCAATTCCTTGTCCCCGACCGTTTCCTGAAAGTGAACGTTGACGAGGCTTGTCAATTCTTTGGCCAGGTTGGCCAATTCCAGATCGTGCGTGGTGACGAGACCCAATCCCCGCCCGGCGGTCAGCTCCCGGATGAACGCGTCGCTCCCCAACAATCGTTCCCGGTTATTCGTTCCTTTGAAGATCTCATCGATGAGAAACAACACCGGGGCTTCACGATGATCGGACATCGCCACCAGCAGGTTTTTCAGGCGTTTGACTTCAACGTAAAAATATGACAATCCCTCTTCGAGCCGGTCCCCGACTCTGATGCAGGTCTGCATCCGCATCCACGACCATTCCCAGAACCCGGCGCACACCGGCCCCCCTGCCTGCGCCAGGCACAGGTTGATCCCGATCGTTCGCAGGAACGTACTCTTTCCGGACATGTTCGAACCGGTCACCAGCAGGACCTTGCCCAGACCTTCGACCGTCAGATCATTGGTGATCCGTTGTTGATGGGCAATCAGGGGATGCCCGACGGCCGTCCCGGAAAGGCCGGTTGCGGCAACGTCGCCCTCCGGTCGCATCCGGGGCCATGCGTAGGAGGGATTCAGATAGGCAAACGTGGCCAACGACGTGGCCGCGTCAATGGTCGACAATCGCGCGATCCAATCCGGCAGAACGTCCCGCAGCCGGCCGGCCATCTTTTGCAGAGACCACGTCCACGCCAGATCCCAGGGGACCACGACGTGCATCGCCAGATGGAAAAGCGGGTGCGCTTTCAGACTGAGCCCGTTGCAGATTCTCGCAAGTTGTCTGACGGCTGACGAGGGTTGCCTGTCCTGCCACGGGCCGATCACGTCCTGAATCGCGGGAACATCCCGAAACGACCGCTTTTCGAAAATACCCATGACCGCGGCGAGTTTGTCCAACTCCATATGCAGGTCAAGGGTCCGTTCAAACGCGTGCCTCAATCGCCCGCCGGCGACGAGTATCAACAAGACGTAGCACAGAAAAGAGACGATCCAGTATCCGGGGCCTCCGCCGACAATCCAGAAGCCGAACAGGACCATATTGAGGCCGGCCAGGACACTCGACGCCAGCAACAGCGAACCCACCCGAGTCACGGACAGCGCATTGTCCAACAGAACCCACAGGCGAACGACGTTGATCGGGTTGGCGCTCATACATTGCGCCGTGAGTCGAATCCGGTTCCGCAATCCCTGCAATGGGGTCAAGGCCTGAACGAGTTGACGGCGACGTTCCCATTGGCCGGACGGGAACGGATGTTGATGCGCCATCCAGGCCATCAGCAGAGCTTGCCCTTCCCGGGAGACCGTCACGTCCAACAACCGGAGCAAGGAATACGGCCCCACGAGATCAAGATCCTCGCCGTACGGATGATCGGAAGGCAGACGCATCGTTGTTTCGGGGATGCCTTGCCAGTCCACGCGAAGACGAGCCAGATTGTTTTCCTGAATCTCAATCCACACGCCAAGTCGCCGCAACCGGCTTTCCAACCGGTGATGGACGCGCGCCACCCCGAGAAAGCAGAGGAGAAACGCCAGCAGCGCCCAATTTCCCGTCACGAACCATCCCAATTCGTACAACGCGGCGCAACACAGTATCCCGGCGAGCACGAGTCCCATGCGAACCCGGCTCATCGCCACACTCACGCGCCGGCCTTGTTGAAGCAAGCGGGCGCCCCGTTCAGCGCCTCGGGCAATCATTCGCTCGCGTGTGTGCCGTCTGTCATCCATGATGCCGATTCATGACGAAAACCCATGCGTCACCGCGCGCGACAACCCGCGTCACGTTTGCTTCCGCGGAGACGAATGGGGAAAAAACAGGGGCGGGTCAATCGGATGGCAACTGCAAATTCTCCGGCAGGCTTTCCAGATATTCCAGCAAGGCCCGGTACGTCAATTCGCGGACTCCGGCTTTGGTCGCCGGCGCTCCATCCAGACTGCGTTGCAGCCAGACCGTGTCCTGAACCTGATCGTTGGCCTGATTGCACAGGGTCCACATGCAATGGAGAAATTCGACCGACAAACCAACCTGAACGCCTTCTGATTCGATACGATCATCCAGGATGGCCAACAGATCTGACAGCGCCTCGTCGGCCCGATACGGCCGAGAGGCATACCCGAATGCCGCGGTCGTGGCCTCTTCCTGTTTGGCCTGTTCGACCAAATCATGCATGTACTCTTTCAAGAGCCCGATTTGTCGCCCTGAGAGACGCATGGTCATTTCCGGGTCCATCGCACGTGCATTCCGGCAGGAAGATGCCTCTTACCTTATCTCAACTTTTCGGGATGGGCAAGGACCCTGGTGGGTCCGCCATCTGTGGCACTCGTTCAGCTTGCGTTCGAGCTAGCCGTGCCGCTTGTGCGCGTCTCCCCACAAGGCGGACAGCCGGGCGTCGCGTCCGCAGGTGAGGCGGTAAAATTTATATCGGATGGGGTTCTTCCGGTAAAAATCCTGGTGGTACTCTTCCGCCGGGTAAAACGCCGCGGCCTGAGTAATTTCCGTCACAACCGGAGCGCTGAAGGTCTTGGTGCGTTCAACTTCCTCTTTCGAGGCTTCCGCCAATTCACGCTGTTCATCGTTGTGATAGAAAATCGCAGGACGATACTGGTTTCCATGATCACAAAACTGTGCGTTCGGCGTCGTGGGGTCCGTATTCGGCCAATAGACGGCCAACAACTCCCGATAGCTGATCTGTCCGGGATCATACGTAATCCGAACAGCTTCGGCGTGTCCGGTTCCCCCGGCCGAGACTTCTTCGTAGGTCGGATTGACCGTTTTGCCACCCGTATAGCCAGACGTCGTGGAAATCACTCCATCGAGTTGATCGAACGGGCCTTCCATACACCAGAAACACCCGCCCGCGAACGTGGCGACGGCATAGTCGCCCTTGCCCGTCTCACCGATCGACGGGCCGTGCATACCGGCGAACAGCCATCCCCCCAGCAGGAGCGACACAAGCATTGTATGGATTTTCATCGGCGCTTCTCCCCGTATGAATTGTCGGGTTTTCTTTTCATTATACGCTTCACCCTGGGTTGACTTGAGTAATGCGCGGTTCGAGGATAGCATGGACGCGCCGTGTTTAAAACCATCGCCACGTGCCTTATCTCAGGCGCATGCCTGCTCACCCCTCCGCTTTTTTCGGCAGACGCATCCGACTTTGCCGAAATTGTGGAGCGCGCCATGCGCGGAACCGTGGGCATTCTCAAGCAATCGACGGCGCCCGACGGACGGTCCTTCTCCGTGAGAGGATCGGGGATTTACCTGGGAGACGGATACATTCTGACCGCCCGTCATGCCACGAAGCGCCCGGACGGTGGAAGCGCCGGCGACCCCCCGGACGTGTCCATCATTTCGAGCGCGTTGCAGGAAGCCTCCGCCACGCTGGTCGGCGTGAATGAATTTTTGGACGTGGCCCTGTACCGCGTCCCCCAAGACAAGCTGCCGCGCGGACTCTCCGCCAGGACGTTCAGCCGGACGGAGGCTTTGCCCGGAGAGCGGGTCTTCACCGTCGGCTACCCGCTGGGTTGGGGGCCTGCCGTCAGCTATGGGTACGTCGGCAATTCCCGAACGTTTTTACAAACGGTTCAATCACGCCTCCTGCAAATCGACCTGTCGGCGTGCAGCGGCAACTCCGGCGGAGGATTATTCAACAGCCAAGGGGAAATCACGGGCCTCATCCACGCGATCATCCAAACCGAAACGACCCGGGAGGAACGTCGTTGCAGCCGATTTGCGTTTGCCGTCCCGGGACCGCTGGTTCACAGAATCGTGACGGCTCTCATGCAGGGCAAACCCTTTCATTTTTCCACGCTCGGGCTGCAACTCACGTCCGTCAAAATCGGACCGCAATGGCGCATGGCCGTGGACCGGGCAACGGGACCGGCGCGACGGGCAGGCTTCAAAAAAGGCGACGTCCTGCTGTCCATCGACGACCGGCCGGTCGAGTCGGCAAGCCAATTAAAAACCTATCTGATCGAACACACGCGGCCCTCTCAGCCAGTCGGCATTCGCATCATTCGGGATCACAAAGAAAAAGTGATCCGGGTGATTTTAGGAAAAGCGCCGTCCTCGTAAAAAAGAACACCCGCCGCAACCAGGACCCTTTGCGTCGTACGCACGGCAACGGGTATCATGCCCGGAAAGCGGACGCGCGCAACACGACGTCCGTACGACCGGATTCCGCCAGCAAGAGACGTGGGAATGGGAAAACACCGTAAAGGCCGAAAAGCCGCAAGCGACGCGCAGAGGCTTTCATCTGCTCCTGCGACTCGTGCGCCGGCCCCGAATGCCCCGCTCACCCTCATCCTGCTCGCGCTGACGGCTTGCGGCGTCGCGCTGACGACGTACCTGAGTTACACCGCCTTATTCGAAGCGCACCCGGCTTTCTGCGGCGAGGGGTCGGGATGCGATCTGGTGCAAAGCAGTCGCTGGGCCACGTTTCTGGGAATACCCACGGCCGCGTGGGGCCTGTTCACCTACCTGACCATGGCCGCGCTCACGTGGCGCGCCAGGACAAAACCCGGGAGCCGGACTCCCCTGATATTCGTCGCCGTCGGCGGATTCGGCATCAGCGCCTACCTGACCGTGATTTCCATCGTGAAAATCGAGGCCACCTGCGCCTACTGCCTCGCCTCATTCGGCATCATCACGGCCATCATGATCCTGACCCTCGTGCAGCGACCGCCCGGGTGGGCTGCGTCGTTGAAAGAAGCGAGCGTGATTGCCGTGCTGCTCATCGGCGGACTCCACCTGCATTACAGCGGGGTGTTCGACGAAGCGGCCGGCCCCGAGGACCCGCAGCTTCAGGCGTTGGCGATCCACCTGACCGAAACGGGCGCCAAGTTTTACGGCGCCTATTGGTGTCCCCGCTGCCAGGAACAGAAAGCCCTGTTCAAGGCGTCCGCGGACCGGCTGCCTTACGTGGAATGCAGTTCCGGGGGGCGCGGCAGTCCCCTCACCGCGCCGTGCGTGACACATAACATTCGCAGTTATCCGACCTGGATCATCGACGACAACCGCTACACCGGGTTACAGACTCCCCGCACACTCGCGGGGGCCGCCGGCTTTACCTGGAAGGAGTAACCGCGAAATCCGGCGACGTGCAGCGCCCGCCGCGATGAAGGGAGCACAACGAGCCTCGCATGGAATTGAACGAAAAAACCATTCGCGCCAAACAGAACATGGCGCTGCACCGCCGCGAGATCTCCGGGCGCGAAGTCGAAGAAGAGGATGATCGTCTCCCCCCGGGCCAGCATCTCGTCAACAACTGGCCCGTGCTGGACCTTGGGCACAAACCTCAGATTGCGCTCGACGAATGGACGCTCACGGTGGATGGGCTGGTTGAGCATCCGGTCACGTGGACCTGGGAGGACTATCAGGCTCAGCCGCAACAGCCGTTTGTGTCCGATTTCCATTGCGTGACCTCCTGGAGCCAGCTTGCGATGGAATGGGTCGGGATGAGTTTTCGACATCTCCTCAGCCTGGTCCGTCCCAAGCCGGAAGCCCGCTACGTCCTCTTTGAATCCTATGACGACTATACGACCAACCTGCCGCTCTCGGTCTGCGACGACGAGGACGTCTTTCTGGTCCATTCATGGAACCACAAGCCGCTGTCCAAAGATCACGGGGGACCGGTTCGCATGATTATCCCCAAACGGTACGCCTGGAAAGGCGCCAAATGGATTAGAACCATCACCTTCGCGGAACACGATCAACGAGGGTTCTGGGAAGTACGCGGGTATTCCAACACGGCCTTGCCGTGGGAGAATGATCGATATGGATGAGGCATCGTAACAACCGTTTCTCCCTCCCCGTTTCCTGTCTCGATTGATCTTTCAGCATGAGCGCCGTCTCGTTCACCGTCACCAACGTGGAATTCTATCCACTGGATCTTTCCATCACCGATCCGTTTGTCGTGGCCACGGGCCAACTGCACGTGGCGCGCAATGCCTTTGTCCGGCTGACACTGCATGACGGAACCATCGGATACGGGGAAATCGCGCCCTTTCCCGCCGTGACCGGAGAGAATCGCGAAGGCAGCCTGGAGAAGGCCCGGATATTGGGACGCCACCTGATCGGACAATCGACGCTGCGCTATCAACGACTGGGACGCGAACTGGCTGAACTCGCCCCCGAGGCTCCCGCAGCCCGGTGCGGATTGGAAACCGCGCTGCTCGATGCCTTGACGCGCGCGCTTCGCGTTCCCCTGTGGGCTTTGTGGGGCGGAGCGGACGTGCGCGCGCGTGAAACGGACATCACCATTCCCATCGCCTCCCTGGCGCGGACCATGGAGCTTGCCCGATACCGGTATGAACAGGGCTTTCGCCTCTTCAAGCTGAAGGTCGGCCATGACGTGGACGACGACCTTCGCCGGATGGAAGCCCTGCACCGTGCCTGGGCGAACGTGGCGTTTGTGATCGATGCCAACCAGGGATACACGCGCGAAGAAGCTGAAACCCTGATCAGGGGCGTCAACCGGGCAGGCGCAACGATTCTCCTCCTTGAACAACCGTTGGCAAAGGCCGATCTGGAAGGCCACGCCCGACTCCGGCGCGATTGCCGCGTTCCCGTTGCCGCGGACGAATCAGCCCAATCCCTGCGCGACCTCCGGGACGTGATCCGACACGAAGCGGCGGACTACGTCAATATTAAAATTACGAAAAGCGGCGTGCTGGAAGGGATGGTCATGGCAACCGCGGCACAAGCCGCGGGGCTTCGCGTGATGCTGGGCGGAATGGTGGAAACCCGGGTCGCCATGGGATGTTCCTACGGCCTCGCCATGGGCCTCGGCGACTGTCCCGTCCTGGATCTCGACACGCCTTTGTTGCTGGACACCGATCCGATTGAGGGGGGCTATACGTATGAAGGACCACACCTTCAACCATGGCACGGTCCGGGGCTCGGACTTGAGATTCCTTCCTTTCAGGCTGCCGCGTCCGACCCCCTGTAACGTGAGACCCGGCTGCTCTCTTCACGACCGAAAAGAAAAAGACGCTGGATCCCTGATCAAGTCAGGGATGACGGAGAAAGGCAAAACGCAGATTCTTCGCCAGGTCCTTCGACTTCGCTTCGCTACGCTCAGGATGAACGGAAGAAAATCCGGTCACCCTGAGCGTAGGCCTCTTGAGGCCGAAGTCGAAGGGTCGGGACAGGCAGGACAGGCGTGGCTCCATCCATTCACTTGCAAGGTTCCATTGGGCTGGTTAGGATATCAGAAAGAACTCAACCGGCCATGCTTTCTTTTCCCGCACAGCGAACGTCAACCCGTCTTTTCCTCATTCTGCTCTTCTGCGCGCTCTGCTTCCCTTCCGCTTCTCAAGGAATCGACCTTGCGACCTTCGAGCAGAACGTCACGGAACATACCGTCAGCAACGGCTGGACCTTTATTCTCGTCGAGCGACCCGTGGCCCCGGTGTTTGCGTTTATGACGGCCGTGAACGTGGGGTCGGCGCAGGAAGGCACCGGAAGAACCGGGCTCGCGCACATGTTCGAACACATGGCCTTTAAGGGCACTCCGCTCCTCGGCACCCGGAATTACGATGAAGAGAAAAAAGCCCTGGAGGAGTTGGAACAGGCGTATCTGGCTTACCAGAAAGCCAAACTGAGTTCGCCGTCCGATGCCCAACGCATCGAACGGTTGCTGACCGCCTACAAACGCAAGCAACGGGCCGCCGCAACGTTCGTCAAGAAAAACGAATTCTCCGACGTGATCGAACGGGAAGGCGGGGTTGCCCTCAACGCCTTTACCAGCGCCGACGTGACCGGCTATTTTTACGCGCTCCCCGCCAACAAGATCGAACTCTTCTGTTATCTGGAATCGGAACGGTTTCTCCACCCGGTGTTTCGTGAGTTCTACGAAGAACGGGACGTGGTCATGGAAGAGCGCCGGATGCGGACGGAAAGCCGGCCCATCGGCCGGCTCTTTGAACAATTCACGGTCACGGCCTTCGCGGCGCATCCCTATCACCATCCGGTGGTCGGCTACGCCAGCGACATTCAATCCTATACCATGACCGATGCCGAACAATTTTTTGAAACCTATTACGTCCCGTCCAACATGGTCACGGCGATTGTCGGGGACATTCACCCGGAGACCCTCATCCCGCTGCTCGACGCGTATTTCGGACGGATCCCCGCCGGGCCGACACCGCCGGCCCTGAGAACCGTGGAACCTCCGTCGATTGCGGAAAAAGTGGTGACGATCAAAGATCCGGCGCAGCCTTTTTACCTGGAGGGGTATCATAAACCCGCGGCCACGCATCCCGATCAACCCGTCTTCGACGCCATCGACGACATTCTCACGAATGGGCGAACGTCCCGGTTTTACCGGTCGCTGGTCAGGGACAAACAGATCGCGGTTGACGCCGGAGCCTATGGGGCGTACCCGGGGGAAAAATATCCGCACCTGTGGGTGGCGTATGCGGTCCCAGCGCGGGGCGTCTCCAATGAAACCGTTCAGCAGGCGATCCGCGAAGAATTGAATCGACTGAAAACCGAAGAGGTCACGGACGAGGAATTGACCAAATTCCGGACGAGAGCCAAAGCCAGCCTGATCTATTCCCTGAAAAGCAACCTCGGGCTGGCCATGAACCTGACGGACTACCAGACCCTCTTTGGGGATTGGCGCGAACTGTTTCGCTCCATCCAACGCTTCGACCGGGTGACGAAAGCGGATATCCGGCGGATCGCCGCGCAAACGTTTGTGGCATCCAATCGGATCGTGGCGCAAATTGAAACCCTGCCTCCGCCGGCGACGCCCCCGCCATCCGCGCCCCAAGGATCATGACGTGAGGCATGAACCCACCCTCACTCAAACCACCTCTCCTGTTCCCTCCTTTGTCAGGACGGGAACGTTTCCCAAAAAGGGAACAGTTGGGAGGTCGAGAAAATGGGCGCGCATGAGTAACCGTTTGCCATTCTTCCTCACGTGTGCCGCGCTCCTGTTCTTACTGACCACGCCGGCGCCCGGTCAGGTCAGCACGGTCGAGCAACTGACGTATCCCCCCCTGCCGGACATTCAGATTCCCCAACCGACCCGGGTCGTCCTGGACAACGGCATGGTGGTGTTGCTCCTGGAAGATCACGAACTGCCCACGGTCCGGGTTTCGGCGTACGTCCGCACCGGCTCCCGGCTGGAGCCGGCCGACAAGGTGGGCCTGGCCTCGCTCACGGGGACCCTCCTGCGAAGCGGCGGCACGACGACGCGCACCGGCGACCAATTGGATGACTACCTGGAAGGCAAAGCCGCTTCCATTGAAACCGGTATCGGCGCGACCTCGGGCTCGGCCTCAATGACGTGTCTGATCGAAGACTTTTCCGAAGTCTTTGCGGTGTTCGGCGACGTTCTCCGGAACCCGCGATTCGATCAGGGCAAACTGGACATCGCCAAAAATAAGGTCATGGCCGGGATCGCCCGGCAAAATGACAATCCCGACGGCATCCTGTCCCGGGAATTTGCCAAGCTGGTATACGGCGCGGATTCCCCCTACGCCCGGGTCGAGTCCTATGCCACCGTCAACAAGATTTCACGCCGGGATCTCATCGACTGGCATGCAACCTATTTTGTCCCGAACCGGATCATTCTGGGTCTGGTCGGGGATTTTCAAACGGAGCAGGCATTGGACCTGGTGAAACGCACGTTCGGGACGTGGCCGCAAGGGACACCCTTCACCGATCAGCCCGTCTCCTATCAGACGTCCACAAAGAACACCGTGTATTACGTTGAAAAAAACGACATGACCCAGGCCAAGATCATCATCGGACACCTGGGCCTCACACGAAAACACCCGGACTACCATCCGGTCGTCATCATGAATCAGATCCTCGCCGGTTCTTTCGGGGCCCGGCTCTTTTCCAACGTGCGTTCGCAAAAGGGGCTGGCCTATGACGTGAACGGCGGCGTCGGATTCGGGTGGGACTATCCGGCCACCGCCAATTTTTCCATGTCCACTAAAACGGACACCACGCAAGCGGGCATTGACGCCTTGCTCGAAGAAACCCGGAAAATCATGGACACGGAACCCCCGACTGAAGAGGAAGTCCGCAAGGCCAAGGCCAGTCTCCTGAATTCTTTTGTCTTTTCCGTGGATTCTCCCGGAAAACTTCTCGGCAAATTTCTCACGTATGAATATTTCGGGTATCCTTCCGATTGGCTTGTCCGGTTCAGAACGGGCATTGAGAACACGACCGTCGATCAAGTCCGGGAAGCGGCTCGCACGCACATCAAACCGGACCAGTTCGTGTTCCTGATCATAGGACCCCGCCAAGGCACGGCACCGGCCCTGGCGCGGTATGACACGGTCAAAGAACTCGATATTTCCATCCCGGAATCCTGATAACGACCGTCATGCGCGATCCGGACGTCCCGATCGGCAACGAAGGGGGGAGGCACATGGTCAACCGTCTGCTGCAACCGATCCTCGTCTGTCTTATCTTCATCAACGTGGCGGGGTGCGCAACGAACCCGTACACGAACCGGTCGCAATTTCTGCTGATCCCGGAAAGTCAGGAAATCCACATGGGCAAACAGGCCTATGCCCAGACCCTGAATGATCCGGAGGTCGTCATCTCCGAGAACCCGGAGGAAGTGGAGCCGGTGGAACGCGTGGCCGAACGGATTATTGCCGCGGCCAAAGAATCCAAATACGCGAAACGCGCACAGTCGTTTCAATGGGAAATCACGGTCATCAAGGACGACGCGACCAAAAACGCCTGGGCCCTGCCCGGCGGCAAAATCGCGTTTTACACGGGGATTTTCCCCGAAGCGAAAAACGAAAACGGATTGGCCGCGATCATGGGGCATGAGGTGGTTCACGCCCTGGCCCGCCATGGCGCCGAACGAATCAGCCAGCATACCGCGGCCAACCTCGGGATACGGGTCGCCGCGGCCGCCTTCGACCTGACGCCCGTCACGCAGACGCTGGCCATCCAGGCCTTGGGAATCGGCGTGTTACTGCCCTTCAGTCGAAGCCATGAATCGGAAGCGGACTACATCGGGTTACTCCTGGCCGCGGAGGCCGGATACGACCCGAGAGAAGCCGTGCTGCTGTGGAAACGGATGGCCGAATCTTCCAAAGGGTCCCCGCCGGAATTTCTCTCCACCCACCCCGCCCACGAGACACGCGTTGAAAACCTTCAGAAATGGATGCCCGAGGCCATGGCGCGTTACGAACGCGCCGAAAAAGCGCCGGTCTCCACCCTCCCCGCCATCGAGGACGCCATCGAGGAGCAATGACAGCGTCTTCGATGGCCACGGTCCTGCTGCTGTCCGTCCTGCTCGCGATAACGGACGCGGACGCCGCGGAGAGACCCGCGAGCCAGGGACCCTACATCGGCGTGGACCTGGGAGTCTCTCTCCCCGATGATCTCACGTTCGGCCGCATCAACAAAGGCATTGGAACGAACTGCGATCAATGGCTGTCTTCGAGAACCTTTACGAACCGCGCGGGAAACACCATCACGGCTCCGCTTCCGCTTGGCGAATGTTCGCCCCGGGACGCGCCGAAAGCCGTCAGTCATTTTGATCTTGGCCCGGGGCTTCTGGGCGGCGTCCATCTCGGCTATGCCATTGATGCCCTCCGCCTTGAAGCCGAATATTTTCGTCGTGAACAAAGCGGCGATTCCGTGAACGTGCGGAATGCGGACCCGAAACAACCGGAATTTGGCACGCGGCAGCAGGGAGTCAACGACTTTCGCGGAGACAACTTCTTCGCAAACGTCTACTATGATTTTCGCCACGCGCTCTCGCCCCGGTTGACCCCCTACCTGGGAGGCGGCTTGGGTTTGATGCGCGTCACCATGCATTATCGCGGAACGTCAATCAGGACCTCCGACGAGACGACGCTGATCAATCTGGGACGAAATCCTGAGGCCGCCGGCAGACAATCCCTGGCCAACGAAACCTTGTCCGACACGCTGTTCGGGTATCAGGTACTGGCAGGATTGGACTACGCCGTCAGCCGGCAGTTTTCCATAGGGCTCAAAGTACGCTACGCCGACGCCTTCACCAATTTCGAGGACGGCGAGTTTCCCTGGAAACCCTTGAGAGGTCACGAATCCACGGTCGGACCGCCGGGCACTCCCGGCTATCACGTGCCCATCCGCTACCGAACCGATGCCGACAATTTGAGTTTCTGGGGCATTTCATTGAATTTCAAGTATTTCTTTGATTAAAGCCGGTTCGCCCTCCTCGGAGCCGGACCGCCTGTCTCTTTTTGTGTTCTCAGCAACGCGCGATTTTTCCGCGTCCCCTTCATGTGGTAGGGTGTCGAAACCGTCCATCCCAAATCGCGAATCCACGTTGATCCGGCTTCCCTTCATTCTTGCGTTGTGTTTGACCCTCCAGGCTTGCGGCGGGAGCGAATCGGTCGTCGAGATTGCCTTGCATCCGACCAAGCCCCACCTGCTCTACGTCGCCACCAACGATTACATCTACAAGACGCGCAATGCCGGCGAAACCTGGACCAACGTTTCAAAGGGCATGACCCATTCGCGCGTCATTTCACTCGCCGTCGATCCCCTGCTTCCCGCCAACGTGTACGCCGGCACCAAGGGCGATGCGGTCTTTAAAAGTTTTAACGGCGGCCACCAATGGATCTCGCAACGCAAGGGCCTGGAGGGCGTGACCATTACATCGGTGGTGCATGAAATCACCTTCGTTCCGGGATCGAGCCAGCATCTTTTCGCCGCCACGTCGATGGGCGTCTTTGAAACGGAAAACGCCGGAGCCACCTGGGTCAAACGCATGGACGGCATGATTGAAGTCCTCATGGTCGTCACCATCGACGTGGACCCCAACCAGCCGCAAACCCTCTACGCCGGCACCAGCGGGGGCGTGTATCGCTCGTTCGACGGAGCCAAAAACTGGACCAAAGTCAACAACGGCCTGGTCCCACCCGAGGTCCTGAAATCCTCCCGCGCCCTCGGGGTGGTCAAGATCAAGATCGATCCGCATGCGCCTCGCACGGTGTACACGGCCACGTTGAAGGGCCTCTATAAAACCACCAACGACGGGGAGTCCTGGCAACGAATCGGAGACACCCTGCCCGACCAGTTTTTCAGCGACCTCATTCTCGACCCGGTGACCCCGGAAGTGGTGTACGTGGCCAGTCGAGCCGGAGTCCATACCAGCCGGGACGGCGGCCAAACCTGGGACGCGGTCAATGAAGGCCTGACCAATCTGAACATTCGGGCCCTGGTCATCAGCCCCATGGATTCTTCGACCTTGTACGTCGGCACCAATCGCGCCGGCCTTTTTCGGACGAACAACAGCGGCCGGTTATGGGAACCTGTTCCGTTGACCCTGGCTCAGCAACATTCCTGAAAATCAATTTTTTCAGCCGCCGCTCTCTCTTGCAGAGCGTGCAGCCCTGTACTATAGTAATTGTAGGGGGCTGACACGTTCCAGCGTGTTCCCTGAAACTCACCTGAGATCTCACATTCATGGACATCACCCGTCGCAAATTATTCCAACTGAGCGGTTTGGGAACCCTGGCCGGTCTCGGGAGCCTCACGAGCGGGTGCGACCTCGGCAGCATGTTTGCCATCCCGCCCCGGGAAACGCGGTATTTCACGCCCAATGACAAATTTTATACCGTCAATTACATGGACTCTCCGTACAACCTCTCGCGCGATCTGGATCAGGAGCAATGGAACATGACGGTCAAGGGCGCCGTCGCCAATCCCATGGTGCTCACGTGGCGGGATCTCCTGAATCGCAAACCGTTCGACCAGGTGTCCACGCTCATGTGCATTGATACCCTGCCCGGAGGAACAAGCCTGGGCAATGCGATTTGGCGGGGCATTTCTCTCAAGGAGCTGCTCATCGAGGCCGGGGCCGACTCCGACACCGCGCGGGACGTGATTTTCCGGGGAGCCGACGCGTATCATGACAGCATTCCCTTTGAACGGGCCATGCACGAGGAAGTGATGTTGGCCTATCTCATGAACGGGGAAAAACTCCCCAAAGCCCATGGCTTTCCCGTCCGTCTGATCGTCCCTGGGCTCTACGGCATCAAAAACGTCAAATGGATTACGGAAATTGAAGTGTACAACGGGGATTACCAGGGCTATTGGCAACGCAAAGGATGGACCGACGAGGGCACCATCCATATTTTTTCACGCATCGACAGCCCGGGACATTATCAGGATATCCGCGGGCCCAGCGTGCCGTTCCGCGGCATTGCCTTTGGCGGACCCCACTCCATTGCTCAAGTCCAACTGAGTTTCGATCAGGAACAAACCTGGAACGACGCCACCATCGAGCCACCCCAATCGCCGTGGTCCTGGGTGGTCTGGAACTATCAACGGGACGATCTGCCGGCAGGCAAAAGCATGGTCTCCGTTCGGGCCGTCGATACCACGGGCACCGTGCAAACCGCAGAAATCACCCGCCCCCAACCCAACGGGGCCACGGGCCTGCACAGCATCGTGGTGAACGTGCTCAACGCCTAGTCCGCCTCTTTCACCAATCATGAGGTTGTCGACACAATCGAAACGTTGATTTGGAACCGCTCTCTGAAAACACGCGTATGACGCAAAAGGAACCCGAGGACGGAGACCTGCAAGTCCTGTCGGGCGACAATCGGGACATCCTGCCTCAACTTGAATCCCGATCGATTCAATGTTGTATCACCTCTCCGCCCTATTGGGGCTTGCGGGACTACGATCATTCGGCGCAGATAGGCACTGAATCCTCTCCTGAAGAATACGTGGCAAACCTGGTAAGGATTTTCCGCGAAGTGCGAAGAGTGTTGGCTGACAACGGCACGTTTTGGCTGAACGTCGGTGACGGATACGCTCGCAATGGCGGAACCGGCAATTGTGGCCCCAACGCCCAGGTCGGCAACACGAAGAAACTGATTCAACGACGTAACTGCACTGTACCCGATTGTTGGGGGCTGAAGGATCGCGACCTGATGGGGTTGCCGTGGCGGGTGGCGTTTGCCCTGCAAGCGGATGGGTGGTTACTGCGCTCGAACATAACCTGGGTAAAAAAAGCGCCCATGCCCGAGAGCGTCAAAAATCGTCCCTCAAACGCAACCGAAGAGGTGTTCCTGTTCTCAAAGACTCCACATTACTATTACGACAATCAAGCCGTGCGAGAGGAAACCGGCGCCAATCTCAAGAATTATTGGTTATTGGGCCCCGATTCCAGTGGCACGCCCCATCCTGCGGTTTTTCCCAAAGAATTGGCGCGGCGTTGTATCCTCCTGGGCACTCGTCCAGGAGATCTGGTGCTTGACCCGTTTTCCGGTTCCGGAACGACTGGCCTGGTGGCCGTGGAACTGAATCGCCGAGCGGTTCTTATCGAGCTGAACGAAGCATACGTGGCCCAGTCCAAAACACGATTCGATGCCGTCGCGCAACAAGCCCTTCCCATCTAGTCATCGCTACGTGCCTCCCGATTTGTGACATGAAGACACTTGCGAAATTACGGCAACGCTATCACGATCAAATCGGCTCACAGATCGTTCGAATTTCCAAAAAAGACGGACAACCCTACCCGAATTTCGCTGATGGCAGCAGCCAATCCAGCGTTCTTATCGCGAACGGTATCGCAAAGAAACTTGGTTTCCCCGCCAAGCAAATCCCAAGCATTACGGGACAAACTGCCGGCACATTATTCGAAAAGCTCACCTGCGAATTTATAGAGGACGCGTTCACGGCTCTCAGACATCTGCGTCCCGGTCGATGGCAATACCTGACGGCCCAGACGCAGATTTCCAACTTTGCGCAATATCAGCACCTGGAAATACTCGACTCCCTTGTCAATGACAACCAAGCCCTCTCCGCAGCCTTAGGGCATGGCTACATTGTGACCCCGGATATCATCATTGCGCGTTGTCCCGTCACGCAAGACGAAGTCAACGTCTCACGGCCTTTTTTGGATGATTCCGGCATGGCGTCTCTCACACCCTTCCTGGAGGGCAACCAATCAACGTCCGTTCCTTTTTTGCATGCCAGTATTTCGTGTAAGTGGACAATCCGAAGCGACCGTTCTCAAAATACGCGCACTGAAGCCTTGAATCTCATCCGCAATCGTAAGGGCAACCTCCCGCATATCGTAGCAGTCACGGCTGAACCTCTCCCAATGCGCATTGCCTCTCTGGCTCTCGGCACTGGCGACCTTGACTGTGTCTATCACTTTGCGCTGGATGAATTGAGAGAAGCATGCAAAATTCTTCCCAGGGGAGAAGATCAGTTAGAGATGCTGGAAACCATGATTCAGGGAAATCGATTGCGTGACATCAGCGACCTCCCGTTCGACCTCGCCGTGTGACCCGCTCAACTTCCAACCAAAGGATTTTGGTTGCGCACACAAGACCCATGGCTGAAATCATCTTTCCGAAACGACAGACCGGCTCCATGCCGCCATGGATTCAGGTCTCAACGTCGAGTTTGATGCCCAGTTCTTTGAGTGGGGCTGGCCCGACGTCCGACGGAGCTTCGGTCATCAGGCATTGCGCTTTTTGCGTCTTGGGAAAGGGAATGACTTCTCTGATGGACTCGGCTTTGCCGAGCAGCATCATCAGACGGTCCAGGCCCAGGGCAATGCCACCGTGAGGCGGCGCGCCATACTCCAGCGCGTCCAGCAGAAACCCGAACTTCTCCTGAGCGGCCTCCTTGTCAATCCCCAGCAGATTGAACACCTTGTGCTGCAACTCGCTCCGGTGAATACGAATACTGCCCCCGCCGATCTCAAACCCGTTGAGCACCACGTCATAGGCCTGGGCATGCACGCGCAGCGGGTCGGCGTCCAGCCTGGGAAGGTCATCCGGACAGGGCGACGTAAAGGGATGATGCAACGCCACGTACCGCTGTTCCGCGACATCGTATTCGAACATGGGAAAATCCGTCACCCAGACCGGCTCCCATTTGTCGTCATCGACCAACTCCAATTCGACCCCAAGGTGGGATCGAAGCCGGCCCAGCACCTCATACGTCACGGCGGGGGTATCCGCGACAAAGAGCAGGAGATCGCCGGGACCGGCGTCCGGAAGAGCCCGTTGAAACAATCCGGCGTCGAGAAATTTGGCAATGGCCGACTCAAGCTGCCACCCCTGGATAACCTTGACCCAGGCGAGGCCTTTGGCCCCAAACCCTTTGGCGACTTCAATGAGCCGGTCGATCCGGTTGCGCGCGAGGTCCGCGCCGCCTTTGACCACGAGCCCGGAAACCTGCCCGCCTTGTTCCACCGTCTCGCGGAACACCTTGAATTCCACGCGTCCGGCCACGTCGTTCAAATCATGAAGCTCCAATGTGAACCGACGATCGGGTTTATCGGTCCCATACCGCGACAGAGCCTCCTGATAGGTCAGCCTCGGGAATGGGGACGGCAAGGCAATCCCCGCGGCTTCCTTGCACACGAGTCGCAATAACTCTTCCGTCAGGTTCATGACGTCGTCGCGCTCCACAAACGACATCTCAAGGTCGATCTGCGTAAATTCGGGCTGCCGGTCAAGCCGGAGATCTTCGTCGCGGAAGCAGCGGGCGATCTGAAAATACCGGTCGGTTCCGCCGACCATCAGAATCTGCTTGAACAACTGCGGCGATTGCGGCAACGCAAAGAAGGCCCCCTGATTGACGCGACTCGGCACCAGGTAATCCCTGGCCCCTTCCGGGGTGCTTTTCGTGAGGATCGGGGTCTCGATTTCCAGAAACCCGCGTTCATGGAGAAACTGCCTGGTCCGGTAGACCGCGTCGTGACGCAACGCGAGCAACCGCTGCATGGGAGGCCGGCGCAAATCCAGATACCGATGTTTCAACCGAAGGGCTTCCGTGGCCTGACTGTCCTCTTCAATTAAAAACGGCGGCGTGCGGGCGTGATTGAGCACGTCGAGAACGCTCACCTGAATTTCGATTTCTCCGGTCGCGATCTGCGGATTAATCGATTCTTCGGGTCTCAGCCGCACCGTTCCCGTCACGGCAATCACAAATTCGCTGCGGAGATCGTTGGCCCGTTCATGAAGAGACGGCTCGGCCTCGACGTCGAACACGAGTTGCGTCACGCCGAAACGGTCACGCGCGTCGATGAACAGCACGCCCCCGTGATCACGCCGGCCATGCACCCATCCCATCAACGTGACGGTGTGGCCATCATGCTCCCGCGTCAATTCTCCGCAATGGTGCGTCCGCTTCACCCCGTTGCCCGCCTTTCCCGAGTCCGCGCGCGACCCGGATTTTTCGCCACCCGCCCGGACCGCCCGGCGCGACCCGGAGCCGGACGATCTGCCTCTCTCTTTGCCGAACGCTTCGTTTGACGCGCGCGCGGCGGCCCAGTATCCCCATCCGGCCCGGCACTTTGCAAGTCGGATCGCGCCGTCCGCGCCCGGGCCTTTCGGACCCCGGTCGCCCGATGCACGATGGCCCGCAGCGCATTGGCTTCGGCATCGGTGGCAAACCGGCACGCGCCCACGGGCAGATCACCCAGGGCCAGCGGACCGAACTGAATTCGTTTGATGCGCATGACGCGATGCCCCAGGGCTTCAAGCATGCGCTTGATCTGATGCTTTCTGCCTTCGTGAATGGTGAGTTCCAGCCATGAGTTGACCCTGGCCTTTCCTGATTTTCTAACGACGGCGGGAGCCGTCATCCCGTCGTCCAGGGCGATGCCGTCCTGAAGCGTTCGGATTTCCTCGTCCGTGCACACTCCCGACACTTTGACCAAATAGGTCTTGGGCACGTGGTAGCGGGGATGGACGCACGCTTGCGCCACCGCTCCGTTGTTCGTCAACAGCAGCAGCCCTTCGGTGTCATAGTCCAGCCGGCCGACCGGAAAGACCCGCACCTTCACTTTCTCGACAAGATCCGCAATCGTGGGCCGGCCATGGGGATCCTTCATCGTCGTCACGAAACCGGGAGGTTTGTGCAGGAGCACGAACACTTCGGGCTCGGTCGGTTGCACGTGACGACCATCGATCTTCACGTGATCTTTCAACGGATCAATGCACGTGCCGAGCACACGCACGACCGTGCCGTTCACCGCCACGCGGCCGTCCCGGATCATGGTTTCGGCCGCTCGCCGTGAAGCGACGCCACTGGCGGCAATCACTTTCTGTAATCGAACCATCATGGATTTCCCGAACCCTGCGAACAAGGCTTGGTGTCGGCCACTGCTACTCAATAGTCACACTGAATGCGACAAGCATTTTGATTTGTCGTGTTGTTGCTTCACTCCCATTCGATCGTACTCGGCGGCTTGGAACTGATGTCGTAGACCACGCGATTGACCCCCGGCACTTCGTTGATGATCCTGTTTGCCACGCGCGCCAGAAAGGATTGCGGCAACGGCGCCCAATCCGCGGTCATGCCGTCCACGCTGGTCACGGCTCGCAACCCGATGACGGACTCGTACGTCCGTTGATCCCCCATCACTCCCACGGTGCGAACCGGCAACAGCACGGCAAACGCCTGCCACGTCCGCCGGTACAGGCCCTGTGCCTTTAATTCGTCGATAAACACGGCATCCGCCTCACGGAGCATGTCCAAGCGAGCCGGCGTCACCGCGCCGAGCACGCGAATCGCCAGGCCCGGGCCGGGAAAAGGATGACGCTGCACCACGTCATCCGGCAGACCCAGTTCCCGACCCAGAGCCCGCACTTCATCCTTGAACAGGTCCCGGAGCGGTTCGACCAATTTGAGTTTCATCCGCGCGGGAAGACCTCCAACGTTGTGGTGCGACTTGATTGTGGCTGAAGGCCCCCTGTGGCTGACGCTTTCAATCACGTCGGGATAGAGCGTTCCCTGAACCAGGTAACGCACGTTGCCGATGTTGTGCGCTTCGCGCTCAAAGACCTTGATGAACTGACGGCCGATGATCTTGCGCTTCTTTTCCGGGTCGGTCGTTCGCCCCAACGCCCGCAGGAATTGCCCGGAGGCATCGACCATGCGGATGGAGGGGCGGGCCGGAACCTGCCCTGAGCGAAGCGAATGGGCGCCCGATCTGAACGACCTGAACGTCTGCTTGAGCTGTTGGGCTTCCTGTTTCCGCATCACGCCATTGTCGATAAACACACAGGTCAGTTGCTTGCCGACCGCCCGATGGGTCATGGCGGCCGCCACCGTGCTATCGACCCCCCCGCTCAGGGCACACAGCACTTTTTCCCCGCCCACCTGTCCGCGAATCCGCTCAATGGAATCCTGCAGAAACGATCCCATGGTCCAGGTCGGTTTCGCCCCGCAAATGTGCCGGACGAAGTTTTTGAGGATCCGGGCGCCATGCGTGGTATGGACGACTTCAGGGTGAAATTGCAGGCCGTAGAGGCGACGACGCCCGTTCACCGATTTCAGCGCGGCAATGGGAGAATTGGCCGTCCGCGCAATGGGCTTGAAACCGGGGGGCAAGGTTTCAATGCGGTCTCCGTGCGACATCCAGACGAAAAAGGGGCTCTTTCCGTCCAGCCCCCTGAATAAATCCGAGCCGTCCTGCACCACCAACTCCGCGCGACCGAATTCCCTGCGCGTCGCCCGGCCGACTCGCCCGCCCATGCACTGCGTCATCACTTGCATGCCGTAGCAAATGCCCAGAATCGGCAGCGCTTCCTGCATAATCGCCTTCGACCATTCCGGCTGCCCGACGGTGGTCACACTGGCGGGGCCCCCGGACAGAATGATGCCTTTGGGTCGATTCGCTCGAATCGTTTCCAGGGAAGCGGACGAAGGCAGGATAACGGAATGAACGCAGGACTCTCGAATCCGGCGGGCAATCAGTTGGGTGTACTGTGATCCGAAATCAAGGACGACGATCGTATCGTGACGGGACGCTCGGGATGTCGACAGTGGTGGTGTCTCAGTCCGGTCCCGGCTCACGCTATTCAACGTCAGCCCTATAGTTGGGTGCCTCCTTGGTGATGACCACGTCGTGAACGTGGCCTTCTCGCAATCCGGCGTTGGTTAACTGAATGAACCGGGCGTTTTGCTGTAACTCGGCAATGGACCGGCATCCGCAATAGCCCATTCCGGCTTTCAGACCGCCGACCAGTTGATACACCATATGGGACAGCAGGCCCTTATACGGCACCCGGCCTTCGATCCCTTCCGGCACCAGCTTGCCCGCGGCCTGTCCTTCCTGACGATAGCGGTCCCGGCCCCATCGCTCCATGGCTCCGAGCGACCCCATGCCCCGATACTCCTTATAGGTACGGCCCTGATACAGGACCGTTTCCCCGGGCGACTCTTCGGTGCCGGCGAACAGGGACCCGATCATCACGGCGGAGGCTCCCGCGGCCAGCGCCTTGGAGATATCGCCCGAATATTTGATGCCTCCGTCGGCAAGCACCGGAACGCCGGTTCCGCTCAGCGCGTCGGCGCAATCAGCAATGGCCGTCAATTGGGGAATACCGGCGCCCGAAACGATCCGCGTCGTGCAGATCGAGCCCGGCCCCACCCCGACCTTCACCGCGTCCACGCCCACGTTCAGCAGATCCCTGGCCGCTTCCGCCGTGCCGATGTTCCCGGCCACCACCTCCATCGACGAAACGGTTTGCTTAATCATCTTCACGGTCTCGATGACGCTCTGGGAATGACCATGCGCCGTATCCACGACGAGCATGTCCACCCCGGCCCTGACCAGCCGCTCGACGCGTTCCGGCACGTCCTCTCCCACGCCGACGGCCGCGGCCACCCGTAACCGGCCGTGGGCATCTTTGCAGGCGTTCGGGTATTTGATCTGTTTTTGAATGTCCTTGATCGTGATCAGCCCCTTGAGTTCGAATTCGTCGTTGACGACCGGCAATTTTTCAATCCGGTGCTCGTGCAGAATTTCCCGGGCCTTGGCCAGGTTCGTGCCCTCCGGCACCGTCACCAACCGTTCATGCGTCATCACCTGCGACACCGGCAAATCCAACCGGGACTCAAACCGCAAATCCCGATTGGTCAGAATACCCACCAGCTTTTTCTCTCTTGTCACCGGAATGCCGGAGATCCGATACATCGCCATGATTTCATGGGCGTCGCGAATGGTTTGATCGGGCGCAATCGTAATGGGATCGAGAATCATGCCGCTCTCGGATTTTTTCACTTTATCAACTTCAATGGCCTGTTGTTCGGGCGACATGGCCCGATGGAGAACCCCGATGCCGCCTTCCCGCGCCAGGGCAATGGCCAACCGACCTTCCGTCACGGTATCCATCGCGGCGCTCAGGATCGGAATATTGATCGTAATGTGACGCGAAACGCGCGTGGAACAATCCACGTCGCCGGGCATCACTTCCGATTTGGCGGGCACCAACACCACGTCATCGAACGTCAGGCCGAGTCGCGTTTTGTCCCAGATCGCCATCCTGCGGGTTCCTCAGAAAACAGACACCCCTACGAACGAACCATCGTAAGGGAAATCACAACGTTGTCGATGAACAAAAAACCGGTGAGAAAAAATGCGAATCCAGCTTAGCAGGATTTTCCCAAAAAATCGACGGTAAAGTCAGCGGGTGTCAACGCAATGTTGCAATGTCCCCTTCGGCGTGGGCTCTTAGGACGACGGAGAAAGGCAAATGCAGATTCCTCACTTCGTTCGGAATGACCATTCTGTCAACGAATGACTGAACACATACAAGGATGACGGGATAGCATATAATTTTTATGTAAAAATTATGTCTATATATGTATTTTTTATATTATTTTAATATATAAACATAAATTTTTGTAGAAAAATTTACACTATCCTGATACGATACAGAAATGTTTTCGAGAGATTTCGCACCGCCTGAAGAACAGACCTATTTTCTGTTCGGGCCGAGAGGCACCGGCAAAAGCAGGTTCGTCGAGGGCTTTTACAAAAACGGGCTGTTCTTTGACCTTCTTGATGCGCGCATTTTCAATGAATTGGTCGCGGACCCAAGCAGGCTGAGTCTCAAAATACCCGCAGGATTTGCCGATTGGGTGGTTATCGATGAGGTTCAGAAGATTCCCGCTCTTTTGGATGAAATCCATCGTCTTATTGAAAAACGCGGGCTTCGTTTTGTGCTGACAGGTTCAAGCGCGCGACGATTGAGAAGAGAAAACGTGAATTTGCTTGCCGGCCGCGCCCTGACGTACCGATTCTATCCGCTTACGGCAAGGGAATTAGGGCATGACTTCGATTTGGCTCGATCGCTGAAATACGGACATCTGCCGGCAGCTTGCACCACCAGGAGCCCCAAGATGTTTCTGAAAAGCTACGTCAAAACCTATCTGCAAGAAGAAATTCAACAGGAAGGGCTGGCGCGAAACCTGCCGGCGTTCAGCCGGTTCCTGGAAGCCGCTTCTTTTTCTCAGGGCGCCCCGTTGAATCTATCGGCGATTGCCAGGGATTGCGCGGTCAACCGACAAATTGTGGAACACTATTTTTCGATTCTGCGGGATACGCTGTTGTCATATGAAATTCCGGCATTCAGGAGAAGGGCTAAACGCGATGTCATGAAAAGCGTGAAGTTCTATTTTTTTGACGCGGGTGTTTTTCGCGCCATACGGCCGGCGGGTCCCTATGATTCGGATTCGGCAGCAGGCGGGCTCGCCCTGGAGACGCTTGTTTTGCAAGAGATTGCCGCCCAAAACGATTATGGAAATTATGATTATGGCATTTATTACTGGAGGACGCGGCAAGGGATTGAGGTTGATTTTATTTTGTACGGAGAGCGAGGGATCAAGGCGATTGAAGTGAAACATTCGGACCGCGTACGGCGTGAAGACTTCAAAGGTCTCAGACAGTTTAAAAAAGAGCACCCTGAAGCAACGCTGTTTTTTGTCTATTCGGGGGCGCGCCGATACCACGAGGGAGGCATAGAGATTGTGCCTGCGGAGGTGTTTTTGAAAGGAACAGGCGAGTTTATTTGACGCGAGCAGGCTTTGAAAAAAGCCAGGCCCCCGGACGGCACATGCCGCCGCGGGGGCCCTGCTCAGCGCACGGAAGCGAGTCAGGCGCTATTCTTCGCCGCCTTCGGGAAGAGCCGCCACCGTTTCCGCTTCCTCTCGCAGAAATTCTTCGGCGTCTTCAGCCGGCATGAAATGCTGGACGCGCATGTTGCCGCTATCGACCACAAAGACGTGCCCTCTATGATCGACCACGAGTCCATAGGGAAAGTTGAATTGCCCCTCGGCGTTTCCGAATCCACCCCATTGGGTGACGAAGTTGCCGTCCCGATCGAATTTTTGGACCCGCTGGTTCCCCGTGTCCGTGATGTAGACGTCGCCCGTGCCGTCTACCGTGATCCCCCAGGGTGAACGGAATTGCCCCGGCTCCTGGGCCTGCGCGCTGCTCGCGTGGCCCGGACCGATCCCGCCGCCCCATTTGGCCACGAGTTGCGGGAGGACGTTCGTACTGGTATCGAACTTCTGGATGCGGTGATTCCCCATGTCCACGACGTACACCATCCCGTCATTCTGATCCACGGCAATCCCGCGGGCAAAATAGAATTGCCCGTCATTATTTCCGAAACTGCCCCATTGCATCACGAACTCACCGTCTTCATCGAATTTCTGGACGCGGAAATTGGCGCTATCCACGACGTACAGGTAGCCGCGTACCCGGTCGACCGCCACGTCCCACGGGGCATTGAACTGCCCTTCCCCGTTCCCGCGACCACCGATTTTCCGGAGGTATTGGCCCAGTTTCCCGTCGAATTTCTGCACGCGATGGTTGTTGGTATCGCAGACGTACACGTCCCCTTTTCCATCGCATGCAATGCCCGTCGGGTTGTTGAAATTCCCGTTGGCCGTGCCGAAGTTCCCCCACAGCAGGATGAAGTTGCCGTTTCTGTCGAATTTCTGCACGCGGGTATTGCCGCTGTCGATCACGAACAGGGAACCCTGTTGATCGATGGCCAGCCCATAGAGCGGCGCCATAAATTCGCCGCCGTGCAGCAACGAAGCGCCGCGACCGGCTTTTCCCCATTTCGCCGTACACACGTACCCCGAGGTATTCAGCAAAATGTTCGCGCTGGCCGGAACCGAAATATTGTTCCCGGCGTCCTTGAACCAGGCATAGACGGTTTTGGGTCCGTCACCCGGCGATAACGTCAGGGGGATCGACGCTCCGAATTTTTGCTCCGGTTCAACCTCGATCCAGCCCGGCAAGGTCGCGCCGGGAGTCATGGGATTTTCCGAGATGAAATAGCCCGCCACGCCGGTATCCACGTCCCTGGCTGAAATGGTCGCCACCACGTCCAACGAATTCGTCATGTACGCCCCGTGGTTCAGGACAATATCCGGATTCTGCGGAGCGGCCACGTCGATCAGAACGGGCACGACTTCCTGCTCTTCCGACAGGGGGCTCTCGACGTCATGCTCATCAACGCTCGTGAGCGCATAGTAATAGGCCGTATTGTTCGTCAGGCCCGTATGGGTATAGGGACTCATCACCCCTTCGACCCGGGTCGCCGTCTCTTTGGACACACCGGGATCGGTGCTGAAATAGAGGTTGTAGGACACGGCGCCCGGCACCTCCATCCAACTGAGCATCGCCTCCGTGTCTCCGGGTTTCCCCACCAACGGCACGACAAGCGGGGCGCCTTCCGCCTCTGCGGCCTTGTCGGCTTTTTCCCGACCCCGGGCAAGCTCTTCTTCCGTGGGCGCAAATTTCAGGATCCGATAGTTTCCACTATCCACCACGTAGACGTACCCTTCTTTATCCACCGCGATGCCGGAAGGGAAATTCACCTGGGCTTCCGTGAGTCCACGGTTCCCCCAGGAACACAGATAGGTGCCGTTCGAATCGAACTTCTGGATGCGGTGGTTCCCGCTGTCCACGACGTACACGTTGCCCAGGGCGTCGCAGGCCACGCCCCACGGAGATTTAAACTGGCCGAGCCCATTGCCTTCTCTGCCCCACTTCGCCAGGAAATTGCCGCGGGAATCGAATTTCTGGATGCGGTGATTGCCTTCATCGGCCACGTAAATATGGCCGGCAAAGTCGATCGTCAATCCACGCGGATAGAAAAAGGCGCCGTCGAAGCTCCCGTCTTTTCCCCATTTGATCAAAGGGGTGCCGTCCGGCTGGAATTTCTGGATGCGCGCGTTACTCGTGTCCGACACGTAGAGATTGCCTTGCTGGTCCGTGGCCACCCCCCAGGGCACGTCGAACTTTCCGGCCTCGGCGCCGCGCCAGGCAAACCCGAACTTGCCCCACGCATTCAAAAAGTTTCCGTCAGGATCAAACTTCTGGACGCGGTTGTTGCCGCTGTCCGCCACGTACACGTGCCCTTCGGGAGCGGTGGCCAATCCCCGGGGATAATAAAACGTGCCGTCTTCCGAATCGGCTTCCCCGCCCCAGCGAGCCAAACAATTCCCGTCCTTATCAAATTGTTGAATGGCATGATTATCGGTATCCGCCACGTAGATGTTGCCGTCGCTATCGAGGGCAATGCCCGTCGGCGAACGAAACTCCCCGTCATCGACGCCTTCCTGCCCGAACTGCATCACGGGCAAGTACGGCGAAGGGATCGTCATGACTTCTTCCGACTCACGACTTTCCCCGTCGGCGGTCACGACGGTGACCACGTAGTGGTAACACAACCCATTGGCCAGATCATTGTGCGTATACGGACAGGACGGACCTTCGATACAATTTCCTTTTTCCCTGGTGACCCCGATAACCGGATTAAAATCTTCCTGGCTCGCAATCGGACGGGTCAGTTCGTTCGGTTTGATGCTGACCCCCTGAGAGGTCTGATAGTAGACGTTGTAATACATCGCGTCGGGCACGGCCTCCCAACTCAGGGTAATGAACCCGTTGCCCGCGACGGCCTTGACGCCGGCGGGCGGATCGGGAAGCGTTTCCTGTTCGCTCTCTTCGCCTGCGCCCCAGTCTTCTTCAAAACCCTCAACGCTTGAGATCAACTGACCCCACCGTGGAATCAGATCGCGATCCAACTCAAAAAAATCTTTCATGACACCCCTCACACGATTCAAGTCCTACAAGAAATTGTTCGCGCACGACCATAAATTTACGTATTTCTTTTTATGAAGAATCAGAATTTTTCAAATAAAACCAAGCAGTTGGAAAAAAGTCTAACAGGCCGTCATTTCCGAAGTCAAGGATTCTCCCACGCGAGGCGCGTCAAACCAAACGGATGCGGTCTTATGCCTGTCTGAGCATGCCGGATAATTCGCCGAGATGCGTAAGGCGCGGGATCGTTCCCTGTTCTCCCGTCCCGTCCCGGTCGAGCAGCACGCCCGATAACCCGGCATTGGTCGCGCCCTCAAAGTCTTCCCTGGGATCATCGCCCACGTGCATGGCCTCTTCCGGCTCGACCACGTGTTGAGCCAAAGCATGCCGAAAAATTTTCCCGGCGGGTTTGGCCGACCCGGCGAGGCTGGAAATCGTGATGGAATCAAAAAAGCGTTCCAACCCCAACGCCCGGCTAATGTCAAAAAACCGCGTATCGAAATTGGAGATGACGCCAAGCTCATATCCCTGCGCGCGCAAGCGCTCCAGCGTCTCCGGCACTTCAGGATAGACTTCCCACGCCTCCGCCCTGCCGAAGGCTTCATACACTTCATCGAAGTAGTCATCGAACCGTTCAAACATGCCGACGCGATAGAACACCGCGTGCACCACGTCAAACCACCAGAGTCGTTCGCATTGCTTGAGTTTGTCCGGTTGCTCAACGGCAAAGATCGGCGGAGGGGCCTGGCGAAACGCATCTTTGAACGCCTGGTTCACCCTGGTCACCATCTCAACCGAACGGGGAACGCCATATTGTTCCGCATGCCGAAGATAGACGTCCCCGACGGACCCCCTGACGTGAAACAGCGTTCCGACGGCATCGAAAAAGACAACCTGTACGCTTGATATTGACATGTCGCTCGAATGAGTCAGGAAGGGCAAGCACAGCCATGCCCCGATCGGGGATGGCAACGAAGAGAGAGCAATGTGGGGGCTTATCGTTTCGTGCCGGCTTTGCGTTGTGCCTGCTCAAGAGCCTTCATGCGTCGTTGATTTTTTCGGTGTTTGCGACGAAGCTCCCGATCTTTTTCTCGTCCTCTGGGCATCAGCATGTCTCCTGTTTCTGCCTGGGCCTGACCGTCAAGCACTCCCCGGCCAACTCGTGTGAAGGGAGCATCATAGCCATTCGTTCTCGTGAACACAACCGCGGCTTTCCTTGCGGGGGGCTACCCCCCATGCTAAGATTTTTGACTTTTCCAGCGCGAGTTTTATCCCCATGACGTCCCGGCAACTCAATAAAACCTATGAACCGCAAGCCGTTGAGGCCCGGTGGGGCCGGCATTGGATCGACCGGGGCTATTTCGGCCCCGCCGACGATTCGACCGGACAACCCTATACGATCGTCATCCCTCCCCCCAACGTCACGGGTTCCCTGCACATCGGGCACGCGCTGAACAATACGCTGCAGGACATTCTGATTCGCTGGCGCCGCATGCAAGGACGCAACACCCTCTGGCTGCCGGGAACCGACCATGCCGGCATCGCCACGCAAAACGTGGTGGAGCGTCAGCTTTTGAAAGAAGGCACCCGGCGAGAGGAACTCGGGCGCGACGCGTTCATCGAACGGGTCTGGTCCTGGAAACAGCAATCCGGCAACACGATCCTCGATCAACTGAAACGGCTCGGGGCGTCCTGCGATTGGTCGCGCCTGCGCTTTACCATGGATGAGGGATTGTCCGAAGCCGTCCGGGAAGTGTTCATTCGCCTGCATCGGGAAGGACTCATTTATCGCGGTCACCGGTTGATCAATTGGTGCCCCCGCTGTCTCACCGCCCTGTCCGACGTGGAAGTCGAGCACGGGCCCGTTCACGGGGCCCTGTACCACATTGCCTATCCGTTGGCCGACGACGCCGGCGCGTCCCTCGTGATCGCCACCACGAGACCGGAAACCCTGCTCGGCGATACCGCGGTGGCCGTTCATCCCGAGGATCCCCGGTACAACCGGCACATAGGCACGTTCATCAGATTGCCGCTCACCAACCGGACCGTTCCGGTCGTGGGCGATGCGATCCTGGTGGATCGGGAATTCGGAACCGGCGCGGTCAAAATCACCCCGGCCCACGACTTCAACGATTTTGAGGCGGGCGAACGGCACCAACTTCCCCGCATTGCCCTGTTGACCCATCAGGGCCTCTTGAATCCCGAGACACTCCGGGACGCCGGAGTCGAGCCGGACCTCCGGGACGCCATCGCCAACCTCCCGGCCGTCAAGGCCCGTCCCATCGTCGTCGACGCGCTGAAACATCGGGGACTCCTGGTCAAGGTCGAAGATCACCAAATGGCCCTGGGAACGTGCTACCGCTGCAAAACCGTGGTGGAGCCGTTTCTCTCCCCTCAATGGTTCGTCAACATTCAACCGCTGGCCGACCCGGCGATTGCCGCTGTCGAACAGGGACACGTCCGCATCATTCCGGAAGAATGGTCGAACAATTATCTGGGCTGGATGCGAGGCATCAAAGACTGGTGCATTTCCCGGCAAATCTGGTGGGGCCACCGCATTCCGGCCTGGTATTGCGCCACGTGCTGTCCTGAGGCCCGCAGGATTCTCGAAGGCGGAGGCAGCCACCTGATTCCCACGCACGCCGCTCCCACGGTCGCCAAAACCGCTCCGGCCGCCTGCGCCGTCTGCGGGCAGAGTCAGTTCATTCAGGACCCCGACGTGCTCGACACGTGGTTTTCATCGGCCCTCTGGCCTTTTTCCACCTTGGGCTGGCCCGCCACGACCCGGGATCTCGAAACCTATTACCCGACGTCCACGTTGGTGACGGGCCTGGATATCCTGTTCTTCTGGGTGGCCCGCATGATCATGATGGGCCTCAAGTTTACCGGCAAACCCCCATTCCGCGACGTCTATATTCACGCCCTGGTGCGCGACGCCGAAGGCGAGAAAATGAGCAAATCCAAGGGGAACGTCATCGATCCCCTGACCAAGATGTCGCAATACGGAACCGATGCGTTGCGCTTTACCCTGGCCTCGATGGCGTCGCCGGGCCGCGACATCAAACTCTCCGAAAACCGGATCGAAGGCTGTCGGAACTTTGCCAACAAGATCTGGAACGCCGCCCGGTTCATCCTGATGCACGCGGACGGGCCGTCCGAATCACGGCCGCTCGCCGACAGGCCATTCGTGGATCAATGGATCCTGAGCCGCCTCAACCACGTGACCGGGGCCGTGACGTCCCGACTCGAAGCCTACCGGTTCGATCAGGCCGCGGGGCAACTCTACCGGCATATCTGGCATGAATACTGCGATTGGTATCTGGAACTCATCAAGCCCGTGTTGCAAAACGGGGACGCGCCCGCCGCCCGGTCGACGCGAGCCACGATGCTGCAAACGTTTGAACACCTTCAACGCCTGCTCCATCCCTTCATGCCGTTTCTGACCGAAGAAATCTGGCAAACTCTGCCGCACGAGGGCGACAGCCTCGTCCGTCAACCATTCCCGGTGACAAACGCGGAATGGGAAAACCCCGAAGCGGAGCGGACCTTTGCCATGATCGAACAGATCGTCACCACGGTCCGAACCGGGCGCGCGCTCCTGGATTACGGACCATCCAAACCCCTGACGATCCTGGTCACGGCAAACGATCCGGAAGCGGTCGCACGATTGCGCCAGGCGCGCCCCCACGTCGCAAGCCTCTGCCGCGGCACGGTTTCTCTCGCCGATCAGGACACGTGGCCGGCCGATCGCGTGCTGCATCTCGCGGTGGGAAATTTCACCGTCGGCATCACCATTGAGGGGGACGTGGATCTCCACAACGCCCTGACGCGCATCAGCAAGCAAACGCAAACCAAACAAAAAGAAGCCGATCGCCTCCAAGGACGCTTGGCGTCCCCGGACTTTGCAGCCAAAGCCTCACCCGACGTGATTCAGGAATCACAGGATCGTCTGGCGTTGCTGACCGCCGAACTCTCGCTGTTTGCCGGCAGCGAACGGCAACTCCGCAACATGGTGTCGTGAACGCCCATGTCATCCGCTCTCCCGCCTCCGTTTGAACTCGACGCGCTGGTCAAGGCGGCCTTGCACGAAGACGCGCCTCACGGCGACGTCACCACGCGCGCGCTCCTGGACCCGGCCCTTCACGCGCACGCCAACGTGGTCGCCAACCAGAACCTGACCCTTGCCGGCGTCGCGGTGCTCCACGCCGTGTACCGGGTCCTGAACCCCGCCGTCGCCGTGCATGCCACCGTCGAGGACGGGGACACGCTTGAAGCCGGGCAGACGGTCGCGACCCTTCACGGCCCGGCCCGAGTCATTCTGGAAGGGGAACGAGTGGCCCTGAACTTCTTGCAGCATCTTTCCGGCGTGGCCACCCTGACCGCCCGGTTCCGGGACGCGATCCGGCCCTATCCCGCGGTGCTCGTCGATACCAGAAAAACCACTCCCGGTCTTCGACGGCTTGAAAAATGGGCGGTGGCGCTCGGGGGCGGGACCAACCATCGCCTGTCGCTGAGCGACGGCGTTCTCATCAAAGACAATCACCTGGCGCTGCTGGAAGCCCGCGGCACCACCCTCCGTGAAGCGTGCCGGACGGCCAACGCCCAACTTTCCCGTCACTTCCGGATTTGCGTGGAAGTCGAGACCCTCGAGCAGGTGATCCAGGCCCTCGACGGCGGAGCCGACGCGCTGCTCCTGGACAACATGCCCCCGTCTCTGGTCAAAGAAGCCGTCAACCTCGTCAACGGGCTGGCGCGCACCGAGGTCTCGGGCGGCATTACGCTCGAAAACGTCCGCGACTATGCCGCCACGGGCGTCGACGCGCTTGCCATCGGCGCCCTCACCCATTCCGCGCCGGCCGTGGATATCAGTCTGGACGTGCGCCCGGCATTCCCGCAATAACGTCGCGCGCATGACGACCCCTACGCCATCCGCACGGTTGGAGGCCGACACCATTCGGCGTCAATTGACCACGAGCAGGCTGGGTCGCTCGCTTCATCTGTTTGAGGAACTGGCCTCGACCAATGCCGCGGCCTTCGCCCTGGCCGGTTCCGGGGCGCCCCATGGAACCGCGGTGCTCGCCGAAACTCAAACGGCCGGGAAAGGACGACTGGGGCGGCATTGGTGCTCGCCGCCTTACCTCACTATCGCTTGCTCACTGATCCTCACCAATCCGAACCTTGCACCACACCTCTCCTGGATTCCTCTGGTCACGGGACTCGCCCTGGTCGAAGCGACCCGGCATGCCTGCGGCATCGGGATTTCGTTGAAATGGCCCAATGATCTGCTGTACCGCGACAAAAAAATCGGGGGCATTTTATGCGAAGGATCGAGTCACGGGTCTCAAGTCCCGGCGTGCGTCGCGGGATTCGGCGTCAACGTCAATTCCCGGGAAACGGATTTTCCCGAGGAGCTTCGTGCGCTGACGACCTCGTTGCGACAGATCACCGGACAATGCCATGATCGAAACAGCCTGATCGCCGCCATGTTCAACCGGTTGGAAAGTTGGTATGATTGCCTGGAAGCGGCCCGGGTCGAACACGCGCACACGTCGTATGCGGCATCGTGCGCCACGCTTGGCCGGGAAGTCGAAATTTCCAGTGTTGCGGGAGAAACCATTCGCGGAACGGCCGTCGGCATCGGGAACGACGGGGCCTTATTGGTGTCCACCGCGCAGGGAGACTTGGAGATTCGAGCGGGTGATGTTCACCACCTACGATAGTGCAATAAATCAGAGGTTCCATAACCCATGCTCCTGACAATCGACATCGGCAACACCCACGTCGTCTTCGGCGTATTCGACCGGCACACCCTGCGAAGCTCCTGGCGCCTGGCCACGGACCACACAAAAACGGCCGACGAATACGGCATTGTCTTCGCGTCGCTCGTCCGGGAATCCGGGATTCCGGCCGGAAAGATCCAAGGCGCCATTATTTCCAGCGTGGTCCCTCCCCTGACCCCGACGATTGAATCCATGGTCGAGACCTTTTTTCAACGTTCCCCGCTCATCGTCTCCTCCGACTTTCCCTTCGGGTTGACGCTCGAATACGCCAATCCGCGGGAAATCGGGACGGACCGCCTGGTCAACGCGGCGGCGGCGTTCGCGCATTATCGGACGGATCTCATTATTGTGGATTTCGGAACCGCCACGACGTTATGCACCGTCACCAAAGACGGACGATACGTGGGCGGAGCAATCGCCCCGGGGGTGAAAAGCGCCGCGGATGCGCTTCACAGCCATACTGCCACATTACCCAACGTGGACCTGACGCGCCCGAAAAGCGTCATCGGCACCGATACGGCGAGCAGCATCCAATCCGGATTGATTTTCGGGTACGCGGGTCTGGTTGACGCGCTGGTCACCCGAATCGAGCAGGAAATCGGCCGTTCGACCACAGTCGTCGCCACCGGCGGCCTCGCCCCGATTCTTGCGCCGATTTCCCGAACCATTCAGGAAATCCGGCCGTCGTTGACCCTGGAGGGTCTGGAATTACTCTATTGCCGTAAAACCGGCCAGGAACCCCCGCCCCAATAGGATTCCGGCGTTACCCGGAACCCGGCCTTTTTTCCAGCATTGCCGTCCTTTTTTCATTTTTTTGGGTTGACTTGCCCTGTCTCGATGACTATCTGACCGAGATACCAAAGGCGAAAAATGAAAGAAAACCTTGAAGTTTCAGAAGACGCGCGAGACGACGACAACGCGACCGCGCCACCCGTCGAACAACCGGACCCCGAGGCCTCCGGTCTGAACGACGAACCAGCCGATGAAAATTGTCAACAAAATGAAGAGGTTACAGACCTGAACCACCAACTGCTCGAAAAAACCGATGAACTGCACGCCCTCAATGACAAATATCTGCGCCTGGCAGCGGAATTCGACAACTACAAACGTCGGGTTCAACGCGATCAGCAGGACACGATCCGGTTTGCAAACGAAAAGTTGTTCAAGGACCTGCTGCCCACGCTGGACAACCTGGAACGGGCCCTGCAATCCGGACGCGAGCAGGCCCTGATCCAGGGACTGCTGGAAGGAGTCGATCTCACGTATAAACATTTTCTCGATACCCTTCAAAAGATGGGCATCAAACAGGTAACGAGCGTGGGAGAATCATTTGATCCGGCCAAACATCAGGCCGTGGGACAGGTTGAATCGATCACGGTCCCCGAAAACGTCGTTGTTGAGGAATACCAGAAAGGATACTTTCTCCACGACCGGATATTACGCCCGGCCATGGTCACCGTGGCCAAAGCCAAAACGGAACCGGGCGATGAAGCCGCACAGGAATCGAAGGAAGGAGCCGAAGCATGAGTAAGATTATTGGAATTGACCTTGGAACGACGAATTCGTGTATCGCGATCATGAGTGGCGCCGATCCGGAAGTCATCGCCAACTCGGAGGGCGGTCGAACCACGCCGTCCGTGGTGGCCGTGACGGATAAGGATGAGCGGCTGGTCGGGCAGATTGCCAAGCGTCAAGCGATTACGAACCCCGAAAACACCATCTTTTCCGTCAAACGCCTGATGGGAAGAAAGTTCACGTCCAAGCAAGTCTCCACGGCCGTCGCGCGCTTGCCCTATAAAATTCTGGATGCCTCGAACGGGACGCGCACGTGGAAATCCGGGGCAAACAATACAGCCCTCCCGAAGTGTCGGCGATGATTCTTCAAAAAATCAAACAGACGGCCGAAGACTTTTTGGGCGAAAAAGTGACGGAAGCGGTGATTACCGTCCCCGCCTACTTCGACGACAGCCAGCGCCAGGCCACAAAAGACGCCGGCCAGATCGCGGGGCTCAACGTCCTTCGGATCATCAACGAACCCACCGCGGCGTCGTTGGCGTACGGCCTGGAGAAAAAGAAAGAAGAGCGAATCGCCGTGTACGATCTCGGCGGCGGAACCTTTGATATTTCGATCCTCGAAATCGGAGACGGGGTGTTTGAAGTGAAGGCCACCAACGGCGACACCTTCCTGGGCGGGGACGACTTCGACCTGCGGATCATCGATTGGCTGGTGGACGAATTCAAAAAGGATCAGGGCATTGATCTGAAAAACGACCGCATGGCGCTGCAACGCCTGAAAGAAGCCGCGGAACGGGCCAAGATCGAACTATCGTCGGCGCAGGAAACGGAAATCAATCTGCCCTTTGTCACCGCCGACGCCAGCGGACCCAAGCATCTGGTGCTCAAACTCTCCAGATCCAAACTCGAACAACTCGTCGACGATCTGGTCACCCGTTCCATCGAACCCTGCAAAAAAGCATTGGCCGACGCCGGTCTTTCCCCGGGCGACATCAATGAAGTCGTCCTCGTCGGGGGCATGACGCGAATGCCCAAAGTCATCGAACGGGTCAAAGCCTTCTTCGGCAAGGAACCCCACAAAGGCGTGAATCCCGACGAAGTCGTGGCGATCGGAGCAGCCATCCAGGGCGGCGTGCTCAAAGGCGACGTCAAGGACGTGTTGCTGCTGGACGTGACGCCGTTGTCCCTGGGCATCGAAACACTGGGCGGCGTCTTCACGAGGCTGATCGACCGCAACACCACGATTCCGACCAAAAAGAGCCAGATTTTCTCGACGGCCGCCGACAGCCAGACCGCCGTCACCATTCGGGTCTTCCAGGGCGAACGGGAAATGGCCAATGACAACAAACTGCTCGGCCAATTCGATCTGGTGGGCATTCCCCCGGCCCCGCGGGGCATGCCGCAAATCGAGGTCACGTTCGACATCGACGCGAACGGCATCGTCCACGTGTCGGCCAAGGACATGGCCACGCAAAAAGAACAGTCCATCAAAATCACGGCCTCGAGCGGATTGAGCAAAGAAGAAGTTGAACAATTGGTGAAGGACGCCGAAGCGCATTCCGAAGAGGATAAAAAACGCCGCGAGACCGTGGAAATCCGAAACCAGGCCGATTCATTGGTCTACGGAACGGAAAAGAATCTCCAGGAGCACGGAGACAAGATCCCCGAGGAAGAGAAAACCAAAATTCAGGAAGCGATCAACGGCATGAAGCAGGCCATGGAGGGAGAAGACGTGGAAGCCATGAAAGCCGCCATGCAGACCCTCACGACGGCTTCCCACAAACTCGCGGAAGAAATGTACAAGAAGACGTCGACTGACGCCGCCGGGAACGCGACCGGAGACGGCACGGGCGCCAATGGTGAAGAGACCAACGGGAAAAAAGAAGACGACACCGTGGTCGATGCCGAATTTGAAGAGGTTGACAAGGAAAAATAATTCCCTCCCCGGATCGTTGTTCTGAAAGACCGACAAGGAAAACCGCGGGATGCCCCTCAGACGGAAAAGATGGCGACAGTGACCAAACGGGATTATTATGAGGTACTCGGAGTCGATCGGGCCGCCTCCGATGACGAGGTCAAGAAGGCCTTTCGGCGGCTCGCCCGTCAACACCATCCCGACTTGCAGAGTGACCCGCAGCTCAAGAAAAAAGCCGAAGAAAAATTCAAGGAAGCCAATGAAGCCTATGAAGTCCTGGGCAATACGGAATCGCGGAAGCGGTACGATATGTTCGGACATTCGGGGGGACCGCAGGGATTCGGCGGACCCGAAGGGTTTGATTTCGGTCGAGGCTTCGGCGACGTGTTCGGCGATATTTTTGAAGATTTCTTCGGAGGAGGGAGAGGAGGCCGGACCCGGCCGGAGCAGGGCACGGACCTGCAATATAATCTGGAACTTTCCTTTGAGGAAGCGATTGAAGGAAAAGACGCCCGGCTCAAAATCCCGCGATGGGAAGGCTGCGATTCCTGCCGGGGGACGGGAGCCAAATCGGCTGAAGCCGTCCAACCATGCCGCGGCTGCCAGGGCACCGGGCAAATCAGATTGCAGCAAGGCTTCTTTACAATCAACCGGGCCTGCGGACAGTGCCAGGGAACCGGACAGATCATTACAGACCCCTGTGCTGCATGCCGCGGGCAGAAACGGGTGTACAGGGAACGGACCCTCTCGGTCACCATTCCTGCGGGAATCGAGACCGGCATGCGCTTCCGTCTGGCCCGCGAAGGCGAACACGGGGTGAACGGCGGCCCGCCCGGCGACCTCTACGTGGCGGTGACCGTCAGGCCCCATCCGTTTTTTGTCAGAAAGGGCAATGATATCAGCGTTGACGTGTCACTCGACATGGTCACGGCAGCCTTGGGCGGCAAAATCGACGTGCCGACGCTCAAGGGCAAAACCAGCGTCAAAATTCCCGAAGGCACCCAGCACGATCAGGTTCTTCGACTCAAGGGACTGGGCGCCCCCGCGTTGAAAGGTCGCGCCACCGGCGATCAACTCGTTCGGATCAAAATCAGCATCCCCACCAAACTGTCGGCAAAACAACGGGACCTGCTGACGGCCTTTGTCGAGGAAAGCGAGCCCTCCGCAAAAGGCCAGGGGGATGGCCTGTTCGACAAGGTCAAAACCATGTTCGAGTAACGCGGCCGTCTTCCCCGCTTGCTCCGCGTCCTTTCATCGCATGCCGGTCTTTTTCATTCAGGCAAACCGGATTGCCGACAACACCGTGACCATCGACAATCCGCTCTTTTCCCATCTTTCAAAGAGCCTCCGCGTCCGCGAAGGCGAAACAATCTGGGTCGGCGACGAACGCCGGGTTCGATACCGCGTGCGGGTCGATCATCTGGATACACGCTCGCTTCAGGCCTCTATCCTTGAGACGAAAACGGGTCCTCCGGCGCCACCGGCTTCGGTGATTCTTGCCCAGGCCATCCTGAAAGGGGATCGCATGAACTGGGTGATTCAAAAAGCGACGGAACTTGGCGTCTCCGCCATTATTCCCTTACTCACCGCGAGGGTCATCGCCCGCCCACCGGCCGGCCGGGGCCAGAGGACCCGGGAGCGGTGGCAACGGATCGCGCTCGACGCAGCCCAGCAATCGGAACACTGGGCATTCCCCGGTGTCACCCCGCCCATGACGCTGCCCGAATTGTTCCGGCACGTTCCCGACGCGGCGCTCCGGTGCGCGTTACTCGAACGCACGGTCGAACGCGGCATGGGAACCCTTCCTCTCGATCACACGTTTCGGGGCGCCATTGTGTTGGCCGTCGGTCCCGAAGGCGGATGGATGCCGGAGGAAACGCAGGAACTCCTCGACGAGCGATTTCAAGCCGTCTCATTGGGCAAGAGCATCCTGCGGAGCGAAACCGCGCCGTTGGCGGCCCTGAGCATCCTCCACCATCGCCTGGGAAACATCTGACCCGGCCACGGCAGGCCCCACGAACAAACACGGCCGGGCATTTGACCACTCCCGGGCCCCATGCTAGAGTCCGCTCCCGTGACGCGACGACGCGGCTTCCGTTCTCCTGTTTTCTTTCCCGTCCCATGCTGAAACAAGTCCTGACTATCGCCGGGTCCGACTCGAGTGGCGGCGCCGGGGTGCAGGCGGACCTGAAGGCCATGTCCGCCAACGGCACCTATGCCATGTCGGTGCTGACGTCGATTACCGCCCAGAATACCACGGGCGTGACGGCGATTCATGATCTCCCCGACTCCATCGTCGAAGCGCAGATCGACGCCATTTTTGCCGATTTCGACGTGGCCGCGGTCAAGACCGGGATGCTGTCCTCTGCTTCACTTGCGTCCCTGGTGGGCCGGAAGTTGCACCAGTACCACGCGCCCTGGATTGTCGTCGATCCCGTGATGGTTTCAAAAAGCGGGCATGCCCTGTTACAGGACGATGCGGTTGACGCATTGAAGCGCGCCCTCATCCCCCTGGCTTCCGTCATCACGCCCAATATCCATGAAGCCGAACGGTTGACCGGCCTGACGATCCGGTCGCTGCCTGACGCCCGGCAGGCGGCCAAGGCGCTTCACCAACTTGGATGCCAACACGTCCTGATCAAGGGCGGGCATTTGCCGGAGTTGCCTGCCACTGATCTGTTGTATGACGGCCGGTTTTTTCACGTGTACAAAGGCGAATGGATCGACACGCCACACACTCACGGCACGGGCTGTACCTTCGCCTCCGCCCTAGCCGCTCATCTGGCGTTGGGCAAATCCCTGCCTGACGCAGTCGAGGCGTCCAAACAATACGTGACCGCCGCGATCCGTCACAGCCTGGCTATCGGTCATGGCCGGGGGCCGACCAATCATTTTTACTTTCTTTCCTGAATGCGCGAAGTCGAAAAGTGCCCGCCCTCCCCATGAAATGAAGGAAACGCCACTCATCGTTCCGGACCCCGCCAACCGGACCATTTCGGCCATCCTGGCGGAACCCGCGCAGAAGAGCGGCCGGGCCGTGATCCTCTGCCACGGGTTCCTCTCGAATAAAAACAGTCGCACCAATCTCCGTCTGACCGAACTGCTGGTTGCCCATGGGATCAGCGCCTTGCGCTTCGACTGGTTCGGGATGGGCGATTCCGGAGGGGATTTCAGTCGCATCACGGTGGCAACGTGTTGCGACCAACTGGAGCGCGCGATCGGCCTGATGCGCGACCGCGGGTATTCAGCATTGGGGATCGTCGGCTCGAGTTTCGGCGGACTCCTGGCCATCCTGGTGGGTCAGCATCATCCGGAACTGCGGGCAATCGGGTTGAAATGCCCGGTCCCGGATTTTCCGGAAACGCTGGACCGCGAATTCGGTCGCGCCGGAATTGCAGAATGGCGACGCACCAATTTCATTCCCGACGTGACGGGTGGGACAACGCCGGTTGCGTTGGATTTTGCCTTTTACGAAAGTTGCCGTGCGTTCGATGCGTATGCGGCTGCGCGCAACGTCACAGCCCCCGTCCTGATCGTCCACGGCGAACGGGATGAATTGGTGCCCTTCCACCAGATCCGGCGACTGGAAGCCGCCTTGCCCGGCCCCAAGGAACTCGTCCTGCTCCCCGAGGCCGACCACCAGTTCGGCAGACCGGAAGATTTTCGTCGGATGACCGTTCGCCTGGCCGACTGGATGCAGACCTGTCTCCCGGCAACAAACCGGTTCTAATTCGGAAAAAAGCAACCTGGGTGGGACGTCAAAGCCATCCTCCGTTGCCGACGGCAGAGGAACACCTCTTGTTCAGAGGTGAGGAGCCCGCAAAAATTTCGAGGCGTTCCTCCCCCGTCCTGCGCTGCAACGGATGGATTAATTATACATACAATCGTCATCCCCCCAGCCCCCCGACACCCCGCGCATGGCAGAGGCATCAAGGCTCTGGGTGGGCGGCAGCACAATATGCGCGGACGTCGCGCTGTCTTCGTGGACCTGAACGGTGAACGCATCCGGCAGCGTAAGGTTGAATTCCTGCTTGATGGCCGCTTTGGGGTCGGCCAGCAGTTGGCTGCGGAACGCCTCATCGTCCTTGGCTTTGTTGATAAGGTAGGCCCTGACTTCCTCAGGGTTTTTCATCTCTGTCAGCATTTTTTGGGGATCTGCCATGATCGCCTCCCTGCTGTGCGGAAACTGCAAAATAATGTTATTTTTAGCACTATATGAAATTTTGCTGCGTATGTCAAGCTGAAATGACGGGGACTCAACCGGTCAGACTCAGTCGCCGAACAGGTATTTCACGGTAATCATCGCCGAGAATTGACGCAGGCCGCTGAACGTGTTGCGATTGGTGAAAGCGGGGTCCCGGTCATGAAGCGGATGCGCCGCGTAGCGGCCCGTGTATTCGACGTCGCCCATCATGGAATACGTCAGCTTCACGCCCAGTAACGTCTCGTCCGTCAGGCTGTAATCCGCGCCGGCATACAGATTTCCCAGCAGAACCGTATCGGAAATATCAACGTCCTGCGTGGAATTGTAAAACGACGGGTCCCGCGCAGGATTCGTCGGGTCCGTGCCGGAATACGCAAGGGAAAAATACAAATCGGATATCTCCACAAACGCCACACCCACGCCCACACCCAGATACGGCGTGATCCTCCCGAAGACGTCCGGGAAATCGTAGTACCCGTTGATCGAAAGCGTCCGCGTCGTGAGCGCGTCAATCATGGCCCTGGAAACGGAGGTGAGACCGTCATGCGAGTTTTGGCCCAACGGCTTTCCATCCAGATAGGTAATGCCGGTAGACTGCTGATCAATGGCGTTATCACGCTGTGCCGCGGCAATTTCCAATCGCCAACGATTGAAGAAGCGCCCGACTGAAATTTCGAACGCGGTGCCGGCATCCATCTCAAGATCATACGTCCACCGGTATCCCGGAACGGCCGCGCGTCCGCAAAAATCAGGGTAGCAGGTCGGATCCCGATTCCATCCCGCCTGCCCGATCCGATCAGTCCAATTGACCCCGATCCCCCCGCCAACGTACCACCCGGACCGTCCCGGTTCTGCGCCCGCTCCACTCGCAGTCGCACCGATCAGCGCCAGAGCGCAGACGGTGAAAAACCCTGCCTTTGAGAAGTTCATTGAAACGTTCCTCCTTTCCGGATTGCTCTTCCGCTTGCGCCGTTGCAGCGGGGCTGCCCCTTGCAAGACGGTTTTCAAAACATGGTACACTTGACCATCACGCCACTCCCGCATCCGGCTTTGTACCATCTCGCTACCAGAAGGGACACCCATGACACAAGCACCTTCTCCGTCTCCGCAATTGTTTCTTGAAACGGCTTTTGCGATTCAACGCACCTGTTCCATCAGAACCGCCGTCGATCTGGAAGTCTTTACGGCCATCAAAGAAGGGCATGCGACCCCACCGGCCCTGGCGGACCGGTGCGGCGCCTCGGAGCGGGGCATGCGCATGCTGGCCGACTATCTGGTGATGCTCGGGTTTCTCACGAAATCCGAACACACCTACGCCCTCACGCCGGATTCGGAGGTGTTTCTCGTCAAGACCTCGCCGGCCTACCTCGGCGGGACCCTGGAGTTTCTTCTCAGTCCAACGCTGTTCGACGGCTTTTGCCACCTCACCAAGGCCATCCGCAAGGGCGGAACTCCGTTTGACGACAAAGGCACCACGGCCAAGGACTTTCACGAATGGGTAACCTTTGCCCGGGCGATGGTGCCCATGATGATCGGACCGGCCAAATGGATCGCCGGACATCTGGCGTCAACGGGCGGGACGATCCATAAGGTGCTGGACGTTGCCGCCGGGCACGGGCTATTCGGCGTGGAGATCGCCAAACAGTTTCCGGACGCCGAAGTCACCGCGGTCGATTGGCCCAACGTCCTGACCGTTGCCCGGGAACACGCGGACGCCGCATCATTGGGAAACCGCTACCACACCATTCCCGGCAGCGCCTTTGACGTCGATTTGGGTGAGGGGTATGACCTGATCCTGCTCACCAATTTTCTGCACCACTTCTCGATACCGGAGTGCGAGGACTTTCTTCGCAGGATCCGGCCCTCGATGGCGCCGGGCGGCCGGGTGCTCACCCTGGAGTTTGTCCCGAATGACGACCGGGTCAGCCCTGCGTCCGCGGATTTTGCCCTCATCATGCTCGTCACCACGCCGGCGGGCGACGCCTACACGTTCAAGGAATGGGACGCGATGTTTCGCAATGCCGGGTTCGGGCGCAGTGAATTGCTCGCGGTGCCCAATTCCAAAGAGCACATCATCATCACGCATCAAACGGCGTAGGAACCCGTCCCCCCCCCCCGCATGCCCTTTTCGGAAATGCGCCCGTTGACAAAGGGGAGGAAATCCGTCGCAGCGGTTCTACGTGGTTTCCGGACCCAACGGCTTCACGATCATGAGCAACGCAGCCAGAAGGGTCAGATTGCTCATCAGGGCCACCATCATGGCAAAGCCGGTGAGCAATCCGAAGTAGATGGTCGGCAGAAAATTGGAGAAAGCCAGAATGCTGAACCCCACCGTAATCGTGAGCGCCGTATAGTAAATGGCGCGGCCGATACTTCCATGACACGCCACAACGGTTTCCCGGTACGTGTGATGTTTCACGAATTCCACCTGAAACCGGTGAATGTAGTGAATGGCGTGGTCCACGGCGATGCCCACCGTGATCGCCGCAATCGTAATCGTCATGATGTCCAGGGGAATGCCCCACCACCCCATCAACCCGAGCACCGCGCAGGCCGCCAACAGGTTCGGCAGAATCGCCACGATCGACAACGAAACCCTGCGAAAGAGCACGATGAACATCAGGAAAATACTCACAAAGACCACGCCCATCGTCAGAATCTGAGAGCGGTAGAGACTGTGCAGCAAGTGACTGTACAGAAGCGCCATGCCCGTGGGATGCACTGTTGACGCGGCAAATCCCGCTTCGTCGATCAGATACCGTTGAATGCGCTCGATCAATTCTTTTCGTTTGAGCGTCGGCGCGGATTCGATCAGGCGCATGGTCAATCGCGTTTGGTCGTCCCCGGGAGACAGATACGGATCGAGCAACGCGGTTTTCACGTCCTCGGGCACGTACTTTCTCAGCAGCGCCAATTCATAATCCTCCGGCATCCGGCCGCCATTCAACTGCCGGATCACTTTCGCGCCCGTGGCCAGGGACAGGACCTTGCCCACTTCCGGCAACGATTCGAGGTAATCGTGAATCGTTTCAAGCTGCGTCAACCGGTATCCGTTGAACCAATAGGAAGATTCCTCGTCGACGTCCGCGTTCTCGGCAAACGGATCGTCGAAAGGATCCTCCGTCGCGCCGGAGGAGACCGCCACCGCCGGATCGGCGTCAATCACGAAGTCCAACGGAATGGTTCCGCCCAACTCCATATCAATCAATTCCATGCCCCGGTAAATTTCCGTCGTGCTTTTGAAATGATCGATAAACCGGTTTTCCACTTCCAGTTGCCCGATGCCCGTTCCGCCCAGCGCGGCCACCAGCACCGAGGCCGCGACGATGGGCTTGGCGTACTTGAGCGTGAAGCCGGCCACCGCCATGGTAAACGCCTTCGTGGCATCCGTTCGCAAACCGATCTGCTCCGGCTTGAGCAACGCCAGCACCGCCGGGAAATAGAGAAAATTCAGCGCAAACGCCAGCGCAATGCCGATCGTCATCATCCAGCCGAAGTCGATGACGGGCCGGATATCACTCACGATCAGGGAACAGAACGCCACAATCGTCGTAATGGCCGTGTAAAAGCAGGGTTTCGTCATGTCTTTCATCGTGTGAAAGACCAGCGTGCGCTGATCCGCCTTTGGGGTTTCCTCTCTCAGAATCCGGTAGCGCACGATGAGATGGATGGTCAGGGACATGGTGATGATGAGCAACAGCGACACGAAATTGGAGGAAATCACCGTCACCCGCCAATCCATGAACCCCAGGTAGCCCGTCATCACGATGACGGAAATCAGGCAACAGGACAGGGGCAACAGTACCCAGCGCACCGCCCGGAAAAAGTAGACCAGCGCCGCGAGCAGGAACGCGAGGATGCCGGCGCCGAACGTGGTGATGTCATGTTCGATGAAACTGATCATGTCGGCGACGATCATGCGCGCGCCGCCCAGATACAATTGCGCCTCGCCGCGGTACTTGTCGAGAATGCCGCGGATGACTTCGGTCTCCTTGTTTTCCAGCTCGATCACCGTGGCATGATACGCGTGAAAGGTCTGCTCCACCGTTTGCAACGCGTCGGCTTCTTCCGACGTGAGTCCCGACTCGGCTTCCTTCTCTCTCAACCGGTCCCGCTTGCGCAGCAACGTTTGATAGGTCGTGTCTTCCTTAAAGATGATTTGCAGCGCCGTCGTGCGGCCGTCCGAACTGATGAGATTGTTTTGATAGATGGGACTTTCCAACAACTCCTTCCTGGCCAGTTCCCGGTCAATGCCCGGCGTTTCCAGCGTCCGGACCCCGTCCCCCTCCTGTAATTCCGTCAGGGACATTCCCGGACTGTTCACGAGCGGCACGTCCAGGATGGAATGGATCGTCCTGATCGAATCCATCCCGGCCAATTCATCGCGAAGCTGTTTCAAGTGGGCAAGCGAAGAGGGAGCGAACAAATCGTGGCGCGGCGTATAGACGACGATGAGAAAATCATCCGAGCCGTAGATTTCCCGGGTGGCCCGATAATATTTCAGGGCTTCGTCATGCTCCAGGATAATCGACTCGGCGGACGCGTCGAGCTTGAAATCCGGCACGTACGACGCGAAAAACGCAACCGGGATCAACACCAGCCCCAAGGCCACGACCGGCCGATCGATCACGATCGCTCTATACACTCGAAGCAGGAGTGAACTCACCGCGACTCTCTTTGTGGAGAACGGCCGGAGCCTGTCCTGAGCGAAGTCGAAGGATGCCGTCCCGAACCCGGCATCCAAGACCGGAGCAAGGCTCCGGGCCCTACCGTAAATAAACGCGCGCGCCGACGCAAGAGAAAAGAAACCACCGGCTTCTCCGGCCGATTCGAACGCCTATCCGAACCCGTCGCATTGGATGGCCGGAACGCGGTATAATGACGATCCATGTCCGCACAGCATGAACTGAGACCGACAGACGCATGACCAACGAGACCGAGCACAACAACGAGGTTGCGATCCTTGGGGGCGGATGCTTCTGGTGCATTGAAGCCGTGTTCCAGCACGTGCGGGGCGTGGCAACAGTGGAATCAGGCTACATGGGCGGGGCACGTCCCAATCCCTCGTATGAAGCGGTCTGTACCGGCGCGACCGGCCACGCCGAAGTCGTGCAGGTCACGTTTGATCCCGCGGTCATTGCGTACCGTGACGTGCTGACAATCTTTTTCGCCGTGCATGATCCCACGACGCTCAACCGCCAGGGCAACGACGTCGGCACGCAGTACCGATCCGTCATTTTTTACCATTCTCCGGAACAGGCCGCCGCGGCCAAGGACTGCATCGCGACGCTCACGGCAAACAACGTGTTCCACTCCCCGATCGTGACGGAAGTCTCACCCGCGCAAACGTTTTACGCGGCGGAACGCTATCATCAGGAATATTTCATTCGGAATCCCGCCCAACCGTACTGCGTCTACCTCATTGCTCCCAAGCTCGCCAAGTTCCGCCAGCAGTTTGCCGCAAAACTGAAACCGGCTTCGTAAATCGGCATCTTCCTGCCCCTCTCCGTCACCCTTGCGAACCCTTCGACAGGCTCAGGACAGGCGCGAGGGGCCAGAGCCGTTCTCGACATCGCCCCGGTCATGCCGCAGTCCCACTTCTACCTGGCCGGTCCCATTTACAAAGAGTAGTTCCCGTAGAGTTCGTCTTCACACCTTTCCGGGATCGTGGTATCCTAAAACGTCCACAGAGACTTGACGGGAACCTAATCCTATGCGTTTAAGAAATTCCCCTGACCACTGACAAAAATCAAAATCCGCACAAGAAGCAAAGCGGCAAAAAAAGGAGGCGCCATGAATATAGATGGTTTATGGACTATCGATTTCATTTCAACCTTACACCTTGTCGGATCAGGAGTTGCCGTTCTGAATGACAAACGGATTCTTGGAGGCGATGAAGGGTACTATTATAGCGGCCGTTACAACACAGAGAACGGTCAGTTTTCCGGAACCATTCACGTCACCCGTTATAACCCCAAAAGCCTTTCCGTTTTTGGAGATATCGGACAGTACACCTTGAAACTCGAAGGAAAGGTTCAGGACCGCCAGATTGAGGGAACGGCTACGATGGCAAGCGCCCCTGACCGAAAGCTGCGAATCGTAGGCACGAAAAAGGAAGAATTGTAAAAAATATGGATAGTGAAGGACTCAGACGAGAATATGAAGGGAGATTGTCTGACCTTGAAAATATGAAGGATAGAATTGAAATTGACCTCCAGAAGAGCATTACCCACAAAAAAATACCGTTCGACGCGGTAAACGGCAGGGTCAAAGGATTCGATTCATTCATGGGAAAAATTCTGAGAAAAAACCTTCAAAACCCCTTCCAGGAAATCACCGACATCGTGGGAATACGAGTCATCTGTCTTTATCGTGATGACATCGAAAAGATCAGGAACGTCGTTCGTGAAACTTTTGAAGTCCTCAGTGATGACGATAAAACAGAAAGCAAGGATGTAGACCGCTTTGGGTATGAGGGTTCCCACGTCATCGCCAGATTAGGCAACAAGCAGAACGCTTCCCTTCAGGAAAATCTGCGTGAGTTGCCCTTCGAAATACAGATCAAAACAATCGCCCAGCATGCTTGGGCATCTATTTCCCATCACCTTTTTTACAAACAACCTGCCCAAATATCCAAAAACCAGGAAAGAGATTTTCAGGCTCTTAGTGCCCTCTTTTATGTGGCCGACTCGCACTTCTTATGGTTGAAAAATGAACATAGTCCTCACGGGCAGGCTCAATAAGAAAGACAAATCCCTACCTCCTCTCGCCCTTCCTTACAAAGAGAATTACATACTACAATGAGAGGCAACCGAACCCAAAAACCTACTCATTCATCAAGCTTTGAGCCTGTTGCTGGAAATACCTGAAAGCGTCGGGCCAAAGTAACACCGAATTTGTCGGGCTTGGGCCAGGCGGAGTCCACTGCCCGTCGAGATGCCCATTCGTCACAGTGCCCCGAAGGTACATCATTGAAAAAATTGGATCATCAGTCTCCCCAGGCCTACGAGTAAAGTCATGTCTGTCAAAACGTTCTGGATCTTCGTCTATAAACAGGCCTCGAAGATGCAGCAAAATAGGCGTCCATCCTGAGTCAGAGTAGCCCCACACATTCAATACTTCGTACAGCGAGAGATTTGGTTCCCTGCTGTTCGGCTTCAGGTCAATAATGAATGTCTGACTGTCCTGCCCAACAGCCCGCAGACTGCTTTCAATGTTCACGTGCCAAGGCAATGGTTGCGATAAGTCATCCGTAAGTTGTTGCCTGAGCAACCATGGAACGTAGCCTGCATTGCGACCAAAAAGCGATATTTGTTCCCGAAAGCAATATCGGGATGAACCATTATTTCCGGTCTTGTCGTACAGGGCATACATAACCGTCTCCTCCTGTCGTTCCTGTATTCTGTCAACAAATTAGTGAACACATACAAGGGTAACGGAAAAAGAAGGGAAAGACAAAGACACTGGATCCTATAATCGCCTGGATCCCCGATCAAGTCGGGGATGACGCAAGGAACCGGGCAAGGGCATCCTGAATGGCGCCCCACAGATCCGGCCTGAGCGTCATCTGATGCTCATGCAGGATCACGCGTGATTGCGAGGGGCAGGCGGGGAACTCCGGTGTGTTCGTCCCGAGCGTTTGCGCAAGATAGGTCCCATCCGAACGAGCTTCCGCGCTTTCCAACACCAGCAATTGCTCGCGCGCCCGGAGCAGGCAGTACCCGCGATACTCCTCGTATCGGCCCGCATCCGCAAAATAGGCGCGGTGCTGCCCGGTGGAAAACACCACGTGGTTTTTCCTGATCGGCCCTTCGGGCCCGAACGAATAGATGCACAGGGGGATCGCCAGGATGGCCAGGACGGTCAAGCCCACGGGAATCAACGGATTCCGTTTGGTTTCTGTCTCGTGATGCCGGGAAGCTCCGCTCATGGCCAAACCACGCCTCGGCTGCCGTCCCCGCGTCAGTGGATCGACCATTCAGAGGACGACGCGGGCAGACAATAAAAGAGACAATCGCTCACGGCAATGTGAGGATTCGTCGTCATCATCATAATGCGAGCGGCCTGCGCCATCACGAGCCGGCCTTCGACGACGGCAAACATCTCCCGGGTTCGATCACGCCCCTTGGCATCACGGGCCACCACGACGCCGGGAGAGGCATCCCGGACCCATCCCAGCATTTCACCCTGTTTCAGGACGCCAAAGTTCAACTGATCGGCATCCTTCCGCAACGTCAGATCAACGTCAGACAGGGAAGACGCGCCATACGCCACCCGTTTCCCCGCCTCGAGTGACACCCGTATGGGATGATGAAACAGTCTGACCCGCGCAGACCGCTCGGGCGCGTCCCACAACGATTCAGCCGTAGCATAGGTCCGGAGCGCCGTCATCGCGGTGTGATCGGACCGGGCATCACCGGCGCCGCCGCATTCGGCCGTAATCGTGGGAAAATCGTCTTCCGTGGCCTCCATCAGGGTCCCCAGCCGCAGATCCGTCACGATCAAATGGTCCGAGATCAGAGCGGTCAGGGATTTTTGCGGTTCTCCCACGCGCGTCGTCACGCCGTACGCGGGACTGCGTCCGGACGTATTATGCAAGTCGATCAGGGCTTCGGGGTTGATCGCGCGCAACCGGTCGAGGACCCCGGCCGCCATTCGGCCTTCATGCCCCTCAAACGGCATCCGAAAACAGCGGTTCAGGTCACGGCGTTCCGGCAACTGCCGGCAGGCAAAACCCGGCGGAGCCAACGCCGCATCCACGGCCCCAATGAAACAGGCAAGATTGACGTGAGACCGGGCCCCGGACCGGAGCCACTGAAAGATCGCCCGCACCCCGGACGGTTCATTGCCGTGCAACAACGTCGTCACGGCCCGCGTGCGAGACCGGTCCCGTCCGGATAAAAAAATCCATGCCGGACCGCCAAGCCGCGTCAGAAATTCTTCAACCGTCGCGCCGACGTCCTGAGCCTGGGGGTCTCTCCACTCCCCGGTCGTAACCTGATTCATCCCGTCCATTCTGCAACCGGCCCTCCTTGCTCAAGACCGTTCCTGCCATATACGCGCGCGCGCCGGAAATCTCAACGAACGCTCACCGGATGGCAAAATCAGGTATTTAACCTTACATATTATTTCTATAAACTCCCGTTTCGGAGGACCCACCGCCCGACTACCGGACGCCGGACGTAACACGTCGAGATTTTTTCAGGGGTTTCACTGGCTTTATGCTGAATTTCATGTTATTCTCTACAGATTTTAGGGCTCAATGAAACTTCTTGAAACTTTGCATGTCTGTCTAATCATGGAATAATGGGATAGACAAGAAAAGAAAGAGGTTGGGGCCGGACGATTCGGAACGGAAGCAGCCTGTTCTTCAGCATACCGATTGGATACAGATCTAAGGGGTTAAACAATGCCAAAAAGTAAAACGACGGGCGGTAGCAGGGGTTCGTTGGAACCGCTCAGTGCCTGGAAACGACATCAAGCCTTGCAGGAATTGGCGCGATTTATGGGACAGGAGGGGCGCCCTCATCTGACGCAATTGGAATACGATCTTGCCGAAGAAAAAGCCTACTCGGTTCAATTTTTCGTCCGACATTGGGGATCATGGGCTCGCGCCGTTGAAAAAGCGCGGGAACTGGTCGATCAACAGGAAATTCCCGAACCCGAACCGTCTCCCTATGCCGGCTGGGTAAGCTGTCTCTGCGGAAAAGCCTGTCATTGCGAAAAACGCTTCTGGAGTCCGGACCGCCGCAAAATCCGAATGTGCGATGCCTGCCGGGCCTGGTCTGACAAGCTGTCGGTGGACGATCAATTCTTTTATCTGACGGACGACACGACGTTAAACACCCGCGCCCGAACCCGGGCGAAACAGGGACGGCCCAAGAAGGATGGCCTCCGGGTAAGCGTGAAATAGCTGATTTATTGCGCTATCGGGCGCATGGCTGCGTTGTGTCCTCGCTCAACCCTCGACTATCTGGTTTGATATGTCTCGGCTTTCGCTGTGGGACGCCTTGCCCTGCATCCCGCTATCGCAATAAATCGGATGTGTCATGGAAAACCTTTGATGTATTGTGCTATCGGGCGCATGGCTGCGTGGTGTCCTCGCTCAACCCTCGACTATCTGGTTTGATATGTCTCGGCTTTCGCTGTGGGACGCCTTGCCCTGCATCCCGCTATCGCAATAAATCGGATGTGTCACGGAAAACCTTTAATGTATTGCGCTATCGGGCGCATGGCTGCGTGGTGTCCTCGTTCAGCCCTCGCCTATCTCCCTGATATGTCTCGGCTTTCGCTGTGGGACGCCTTGCCCTGCATTCCGCTGGCACAATAACAATGTAACAATGAACCTGCTCAGCGTCCTCGTCATTCTGCTCCTGTCTTCTCCGGGGTGGGCCTATACCGGACAGCCCGTGACCAACGGGGGCCACGTGTCCGGCAAGGTCGTCCTGAACGGCTCCCCTCCGCCTCCGAAAGCCTTCAATCTCATTACCTATCCGGAACCCGTGTTTTGCGGCCGCATTTCCACCGGCACGGCGTGGCGCCTGCTCGATCAATTTCACGTCGCGCCCGATGGCGGACTCCAACACGCCGTCGTCATGTTGGAAGGCGTGCAGCAGGGGAAACCGTTTCCTGCGTCCTCCCCTGCCATCGAAGCCCGGGACTGTACGCTCGCCCCGCCGGTGCTGGCCGTGCGAAACCATCAGGAAATCCGCATCGTGAACATGGACCCCATTATCCACGACATCCAGGTCTATGAAGTCGCGCCCTTTGAGTCTGAAGTGATGTTTCACCGGCCGCTACGCATGAATCCGTATCATCCCAGGACCGGCGCCGGGACCCATGACCATCTCCCCGGCACCCCGCTCGTCGATACCATCGCCTTCACCAAGGGACGACGAATCTTTTACCTGGAATGCGGGTTCCATGAATTCATGCAGACGTGGGGCGTGGCCGTGACGAATCCCTATTATGCCGTCACGGATGCCCAGGGCCATTTCGCCATTTCGGATATCCCGGAAGGCGTCTACACCCTGATTGCCTGGCACCCGGGCATGGGGGGGATTCTGGAGATGAAGGCCGTCGTGCTTGCGGACGATACCCTGCAAGTCCGATTCGAATTTGAAAACGCCACGGACCGCCGGATGGCCCACACCACGATGGTCGACAATCCCCATTTCGGGATTGGGACGCTCGACACGTTCGGCGAGCGAATCACCATTCAACCCACCCACAAAATTCAAGCGCCCTGATCCCGACCAGGCAGTCCGGGGTGCCGGCTCCGCCGTCGTCAACACGCCGGTCAGAAGGTCACGTTCAGGCCCAGGTTCAGCCGGTGATCCCGGCGCGACTCGGTGCCGAAGCGTCCCGTGTACCCGGCGAAGACGTTCACGTTGTCATACAGGGTCATGACCAGACCAAGATCGGTGCTGGCCCAATGGCGCGGCGGCGTAAAGCCCGAAAGGGTAAAACGCCCGGGCATGGTCTTGGACCCCGCGGTGACGGAAATGGGATCATCCATGAATTCCTTGGCATAGAAGACGTCGGCATAGGGACGAAACTTCGCCTGTTTCCATTCCAGAGACCTCATGACACGATAGCCCACCCGCGTGATGAGGGAATCGCGCCTGAAGTCGGAGAAGGTCATCGCGGTGGACCGGTTTCCGTCTTCCCGGTACCCGTCGACTGTCTGGTTGATCCAGGCAACACCGAGGAAGGGACCATGCTGGAGATCGTCGGAACCGCCGAGCGTCCAGCCGGCGTCCACGTCCATCCCAAACTGAAGGGCGCGGGAAGAGCCCTGCTCCGCGCGCACGGTCGGTCCAAGGGTAATCGAACGCTTGATGTCCACGGACGTGCCGCCCGCATTCAGCGCGCCGCTCACGTGGAGGCCGCCGCGACGCCACATCCCGTGCAGCGACCCGATCAGCGCCGTGCTATCGAGCCTCGCCCCGGACGCGCCATTGTCATAACGCCCGATACTCAAGGCCGCGCCCCACCACAGGTTGGTGGCTGGCCGGTGGTTCGCTCCCAGCGTCAACACCTGCGCGTCGGCTCGCGTTTCACCCAGACGAGGCAGCGCCTTCAGTTGATACCGACCGAAACGGCCCGTGACGTAGGTCCGCACGCTTCCGACCGAACGATCCAACCCGAGATCCGTCATCCGCTCGGCGGACACGGCGCTGCGGTGAATGCCGGCTATCTCGACGCCCCCTTCGCCGGCAAGCGAAACCAGGACCGGCGCCGCGAGGGTGGAGGTGACCAGACTGGCGAGCATCTCATGAGCCGCGCCGGTGGGATGTTTGCCATCCGCGAACACATAGGACCGGTTCGCGCCCGCCTGATAGGTCACAGGAGAACCGGAGCCCTGAGGCCCGCATAGGAGCGACTGCCCCCCGCAGGCCGTTCCGGTCACGTTGGTGAATCCATACGTCCCCGGAGTTGCGATAACTTCATTCATGAACCCAAAAACGTTGATGGGGATGATCCCCTCCTCGCGCTCGCTCAACGCGGCATACAGCGTCTGATTGTAGGCCGCGCCCAACGCGGAGAGCGCGCCCTGAAGAGACGGGGGAAGAACGAGGGCATCGGGAGTCCTGCCGAGAGCGGGCAGATTGAACACCAGGATATGTCGGGCACCCTCTTTCTGAAGGCGCTGTATCTGACGACCTTTCTCCACGGCCGCATTCACGGTGTGGCTCTGCACATTAGCCGCGTCGGCTGTCGAGGAGTCAAGAATATCGTTCGATCCGCCCCAGACGGCGTAGAGCGCATTCGGGTCGGCTTGCCCGTTCGTTTTCATGAAGTACTGTGCGACTTGGTCAGTCACCGGCGGCGTTGGCAACGTCGGCGGTGTCACCGTCAGCGGCCGGTTACACGTGCCGGGTGTGGCTGGATTCACACAAGCCCCGCCAACCGCGTAGTTTGACCCGCCGGCGCGCGAGTTCGTACCCGACGCGCCGTACGTCTCCGCCACGATCTCGGACCAGACCGGATCGGGATTGGTCGTGAAGCTGCTGCCCGGAGGCAATCCCAGGCTTCCGCCGATGTTACCCGAATCGCTCAGGCTGTCGCCGAATACGACGACGTCGCTGAAATGCTGGCCCCAGGCACTACTCGTGATGAACCCAAGGATGAAAACAAGCGCACCGAACAGGCGGAACTGACGAAGCATAATACGGTCTCCCTTCATTGCCCGGGATACGATCCCCAAGCTGGTTCACCGTCCGGCCTGACTCGCGCAGAAACGGTGGCGCACTCCCCTCCATTCTCCGCACATGGCGCCCCCGAGACGATTTGAACGTCCGACCTGCGGTTTAGGAAACCGTTGCTCTATCCACCTGAGCTACGGGGGCAACCGACGATGTGCCGTTCAGAGAAGGATGTGTCGAAAAAGGCAGTGTACCGCAATGCCCGGAATGAGACAACGGGTCGAAACCCATGTGTGAGCCCAACGCTGTCATGTCCCCTTTTCGCCAGGAAAGGAGGGACGCAGAGGGCGATCGGGAATCCAGTGTCGTTTCCTTCTTTTGCCCCACTCCGTCATCCTCGACATTTGTAATCGAGGATCCAGTGTCGTTGTTTTTTCTTTTTCTTTGCCTTCGTAGCCGCGCCATCTCATGGCGCTTCTTCACTTGGCCGCATTGTAGGCCGCATGAGATGCGGCCCCTACAACTGCGGAGAGGCCGTCCTCCTTGTTGTAGGGACAACCCCCTGTGGTTGTCCTGTATGGGCAGGGCAGGCACCCTTCGGCTTCGCTCAGGGCAGGCTCTGGGGGCCTGCCCCTACAATTGCCATCCCCGACCCCACTCCGTCATCCTCGACATTTGTAATCGAGGATCCAGTGTCGTTGTTTTTTCTTTTTCTTTGCCTTCGTAGCCGCGCCATCCCGGGTCAAAGCCCGGGACATGCCTCATGGCGCTTCTTCGCTTGGCCGCATTGTGAGCCGCATGAGGCATGTCCCTGCCCCCGAGCAGGGATGCGGCCGCTACAACGGCGTTACGATGCGGCCAAGTCATCCCCTGTCATCCAGGGGTCTTGTTTTTCGCCGGGCGGATGGAGCATAATCAACATCCATATGTGGATGCCTCAATGTAAGGACTCGCTGATGATGCACAATCGAACAGGACACACCATGCCCCGCACCCGGCGCCCAAAAATCATAAGTAATTCTACCCCCCCCCCCCCCCCCCCCGAATTTTCTGACCTGTGCCCGTTGTCTAGCGCCGCCTGATCGCTCCCTTTTCTCATCGGTTGTCTTCGTACTCGCGACGCTGGCCGGCTTCGTTGCCGCCGACGCCTATGCCGCGATAACCAACACCGTCACGCTGACGCGAACTGGAGCCAACACGTATTCCTTCAGCGTGTCCAACAACCACGGGAACAATGAATACTACTTTCAGATGTTTGCCGGTCTCTCGGCCTCGGCTCCGCAGAGTTGTGCGATAGCGTTCGATGCGAATACCGCGGTCGACTTCACAGGCAGAGATCAGACCTATTCGAGAACCATCACTGGTAACGCCGGGAAGTATCTTTGTATTCAAGGATTTCCAACCGACTATAGTGTTCACCGCACCACCCCTCAAGGCCCCCTGACCTACGCCGGCCCGACACTCACCCTCAACAGCGCGGGCGCCGACAACGAATACGCCACGGGCGACCACATCGGGGTCACCGCCGCGTTCGGCTACAACGTCACCGTCACGACCACGAACGGCACGCCGAGCATCGGGCTCACCATCGGCAGCAACACCCGCTATGCCACCTACCACAGCGGCACCGGCACGGCCAATCTGGTGTTCCGCTACACCGTGGTCGCGGCGGACGTGGACAGCGACGGCCTGAGCATCGCGGCCAACGCGCTGGCGCTCAACTCCGGCACCATTCAGGACAGCAGCAATACCAACGCCGTCATCACCCATGCGGCGCTCGCGGCCAGCAGCAACCACAAGGTCAATCCGCCGGTGAACCCGCCGGACCCGCCCGTGAACACCGACGGACCAACCGTCACCATCACCCCTTCGGCCTATTCGGTTATCAATGACATCACAAAGAGCGTCACGCTGTTGTTCAGCGAAAAGGTCTACCAGGACACCCAGAAGCAGACATTCACCGCCTCCGACATCAAGGGCATCATCACGCTGAAGCGCGGAGGCCCGGACGGCACCGCCATCGCCTATACGGTCATCCCGGGCACCGGCACGAACGCCAACCGGTCCTACACACTGAATCCGTCTTCCGATTTCACCACGTGGGATTCGATCTACGTCGCGGTCAGCCACGTCTATTACGACGAGGACGGCAATCAGGGCAACGCCCACACGAGCCAGTTCAAGGTGGACGCCCTCGCGCCGAGCCCGCAGTTCAAACCGGCCACTGATGCCGAGGCCCAGACCTTGACCGTGAAGGCCTGGGAGAACATCGCCCTCTACTTCGTGCAGGGCACCGATGCGGACCTGGAATGGGGCGTGTTCAGCGACAATCAGCAGACCCCCTTCACCCCCGACACCGCCCAGTCGCTGCTCACGCTCAAGGAGACCGACGAAGACGGCGACGACATCGCCTTCACCGTCAAGGTGCACGGCAATCAGTGGTTCATCGATCCCGTGAATGACCTGCCCGAGGGCGACGTGTACGTGGCGATCACCAATGGCTATTACGACGAGCCCGGCAATCAGGGCGCCGCGGGCAACGCCACCTTTACTGTGGCGGACTCGTCAACCGACGCGACGCTGGCGTTCACAGGCAAGCCGGTCACGGTGAGCCATACGGCCGGTAACACCACGGGCTGCCTGGATGTCAGCGAGAACAAGGCCTATGTGGGCACGGCCGTGGTCGGCTACCTCGTGGAGACGGCGGCCTGCGACAACAGCGCGGCGCAGACCTGGCGGGTCGAGCGGCGCACGCAGGGCCCGCAGGCGGGCACCTATACGCTGGTGTCGGGTGTCACCTCCCATGGGGGCCGCTACAACTACTGCCTGGACAATTGGGGGACCTTCCGCAAAAACTCCCCCGTGGCCGTCGGGCGGTGCCGCCCGGACGTGCATCCCGACGTGGCCCGTCAGGCGCTCAGCCTGACGGCCAGCGGCACGGGCTATGTGCTGACCTTCACCGGCGGCACCCCCCACACCATTGTGTGGGCAGGGCGCGACAGCAACAACGCGCAGGGCCCGGTCTCGCAGCAAGCGGCCTCCTCAGGCGGCGGTCGCAAGATCTGGCAGATTGTCGAGACGAACCCGGTGCAAGGCTCGTCCCTGCCGCCAGACTCGGATGAGCCGCAACAATCTGACGCGCCGGATCAGCCGGTGGTGGTCCAAATCCCGCCCCCGGCGTTCTCCGTGGCGGATGCCACGGTGATCGAAGGCGCGGGCGCGCAATTGGCCTTCACCGTGAGCCTCGACCGCGCGGTCCTGGCCAGTGACGGCATCGTGTCCGTGGCCTATGCCACCCGGAACGGGACGGCGATCGCAGGCGCGGATTACACCGCCACGTCAGGCACCCTGACGTTTGCCCTGGACGAGCAGACCAAGACCGTGAATGTGACCGTGTTGGACGACGCGCACCCCGACGACGGGGAGACCCTGGAACTGGTGTTGTCCAACGCCACGGGCGCGACCATTGCCGATGGCACGGGCACCGGGACCATTGAGAACGTGGCGACGATCCCGCGAGCGTGGTCGGCGCGATTCGGGCGGACCGTGGGGACGCACATCACCGACGCGGTGAGCGCACGCCTGCGGGATACGGGCGCAGCCGCGTCTCACCTGACCGTAGCCGGCTGGCGCATGCCCCTGGGCTCGCGGGAGAAGCAGGATAACGCCAAGACAACCGCGACCGGGCAGACCGGCACCCTCTTGACCGGCCTGGCCGGTCTGCTGGGCCTGAATGGCCCCACCGGAGGGGCACAGGGCCTGACACCCGGAGAGAATCCCAACGGGACCGTCGGGGGCGTCCTCAACGGGACGCCGTGGCTCAATGGCTCATTCCGGCAAGGACAGAACCCCGGTCAAGCCTTCAATCTGCCGGATCTTCGGCAGGCCCTGGTGGGCAGTGCCTTCCGGCTCAATCTGAACCAGCACGCGGATGGGAGTGCTCCGCGGCTGACTGCCTGGGGCCGGGTGACCCACACGCGATTTGACGGCCAGGAAGGTCGGCTTGCCTTGGATGGCGACGTGACCACCGGCACTCTCGGCGTGGATACCCAGGGCGACCGCTGGCTGGCCGGGATCGCCGTGTCCCACAGCCGGGGCGACGGCGGCTACACCATCCCCGACCAGGCCAATCCGGGCGGCCTCGACAGCACCCTCACCAGTCTCCATCCCTATCTGCGGTATGCCCTCACCGACCGGCTGACGGTCTGGGGCTTGGTGGGCTACGGCTGGGGCGACCTCACCCTGACTCAGACGGACGGGACCGCCGTTGATACGGACACGGATTTCCTCATGGGCGCGGTCGGCAGTCGGGGCCTGCTGCTGGACCCGGCCACCAACGGCGGGCTTCAGGTGGCCACCCGTCTGGATGCCATGTTCACCCGCACCAGTACGGACGCCGTGGCAACGGCGGACATGGCCGTGGCAACCATGGCGGCCACGGACGCGGATGCGCACCGGCTGCGGCTGGTGCTGGAAGGGAGTCGGCGCATTGCCTGGGACGAAGGCCGGCACCTGACCCCGACCGTGGAAGTGGGGGTGCGACATGACTGGGGCGATGCCGAGACCGGCTTGGGCATCGAAGTCGGCGGGCGCGTGCAGTATGCCGACCCCACGCTGGGCTTGACCGTGGAAGGCGCGGTGCGGGCCTTGGTGGCGCATGAAGCCGAGGCGTATGACGAATGGGGGGCAAGCGGCACGGTCCGGCTGGCGCCGGGCGTGAACGGTCAGGGCCTGGCCCTGACGCTGCAACCGGCCTGGGGGGCCACGGCCAGTGGGGTGGAGGCCTTATGGGGCCGGCAGAGTACTGCGGGGCTGGCGCCCCGCGCCAATCAGGTTGCCACCGGCAGCCTCGCGGCGGAGGTGGGCTATGGCGTCCCGGCGTTTGACACGGGATTGGTGACGCCGTATGCGGGCACGATTCTGGCGGAGGGCGCGGGCCGGACGTACCGGGTGGGCACGCGGCTGCTGGTGCCGGGCCAAGGCGCCATGGGGCTGACCATGACCCTGGAAGGCCTGCGCACGGAGCCCACCGGGCTGCAACCGCTCAATCAGGGCTTCCGCCTCCAGGCCACCTGGGGCTTTTGAGGGGGGTGTCGGGATAACCCCCTGAATCCCCCTTGTCAGGGGGACAGGAGCGGGCCTCTTCGCCAACCTCGACCCCTCTTCGTCATCCTCGACATTTTTAATCGAGGATCCAGCGTCTTTGCCTTTTCGTTGGGGCCGTGCAATTCCCCCCACCGGCGCGGCTGTGGGCTGCGCCCTTGCCTTGCCGACTCCCCCTCAAGGGTGGAGTGATTGAATCAGGGATCCAGCGTCTTTGCCTTTTCGTTGGGGCCGTGCAATTCCCCCCACCGGCGCGGCTGTGGGCTGCGCCCTTGCCTTGCCGACTCCCCCTCAAGGGTGGAGTGATTGAATCAGGGATCCAGCGTCTTTGTTTTTTGCATTTGTAGCTGCGTCATCCCGGGTCAAAGCCCGGGACATGCCTCATGACGCTTCTTTCGCTTGGCCGCATTGTAGGCCGCATGAGATGCGGCCGCTACAACGACGGAGAGGCCGTCCTCCTTGTTGTAGGGACAACCCCCTGTGGTTGTCCTGTATGGGCAGGGCAGGCACGGGGACCTGCCCCTACAATCGTCATTCCCGTCCCCCACTCCGTCCTCCTGTAGGAACACCCACACCAGAATGGTCATTCCGAACGAAGTGAGGAATCTGCATGTGCCCCCCACTCCGTCATCCCTGACTTGATCAGGGATCCAGGGTCTTTGTCTTTTCGTTCGTTCGTGAAAAAAACGACCCTGGGTTCCTGCTTTCGCAGGAACGACGCAGAGGGGAATCGGAATCCAGTGTCTTTGCCTTTGTAGCCGCGTCATCCCGGGTCAAAGCCCGGGACATGCCTCATGACGCTTCTTCGCTTGGCCGCATTGTAGGCCGCACGAGATGCGGCCGCTACAACTGCGCTACAATGCGCCCAAGGGGACATCACAATCTTGCGCAAAAAGGGGACATTACAAAATTGGGCTAACACGGGTCGAAACCCGTGCCGGAAAGTTGGTTCCACGCGACGGCAAGCGGTATGATGGGACGCAGGATGCGAGCCGGTCGCCTGCCTCGCCGAATCATGAACCCATGAAGCCCGTCGCCAATCCACCCAATCCCTTCGAGTCTCACCACAGGGAACTCCTTGAACCGTCGCCCCGCGTCACGACGCAGGTGTTTGAAGAACAGACCGGGGCCATCCTGAGCCGGAACGACAGCCCGGACCTGCCCTTCCGATGGAGCGTGAATCCGTATCGCGGCTGCTTTCACGCCTGCGCCTATTGCTATGCGCGACCGAGTCATCAATATTGGGGATTCGGCGCAGGGACGGACTTCGACTCCAAACTCATCGTGAAACCCAACGCGGCGTCGGCGCTTCGCGCGGCGTTTCTGAAACCGTCGTGGCAAGGCGAAATCGTGGTCTTTTCCGGCAACACCGATTGCTATCAACCACTGGAAGCCGCCTATGAACTCACCCGCGCCTGCCTGGCGATCTGCGCGGAATTTCGCAACCCCGTCTCCGTGATTACCAAAGCCGCGCTCATTCAACGGGATCTCGATCTGCTGCACGCACTCCATGAACGGGCCTGGATTCGAGTGTATTTCAGCATCCCCTTTGCCGACAACGAGGTCGCTCGAAAAGTCGAGCCTCACACGCCTTCCATCACCAAACGCCTGGAGGCCATGGCAGCCGTCGCTTCAGCCGGCATCCCGACGGCCGTGATGATCGGACCCGTCATTCCGGGACTGAATGAACAGGACATTCCCCGCATTCTTCACCTTGCGAGACAGGCCGGCGCCACCCGCGCCACCTATACGCTGTTGCGTCTCAACGACAACGTGCGACCGGTGTTTCTGGAACGCATGGCCGAAGCCTTCCCCGACCGGATCGGGAAAATCGCCAATCGCCTGAAAGAAACCAGGGGCGGCACGTTGGAAGAAAAGCGGTTCTTCGCGCGCCATCAGGGACGAGGCCCGGCATGGGACGCCATCGAACAACTCTTCGATCTGGCGTTTCGCAAAGAAGGGTTTCATCAATTTGACCGGGACGACACCGTTCCCGACACCTTCACCAGACCGCCAACGGCCCAACTCAAGCTGTTTTGAGGGACCTTCGCGTTTTTCAGTTGGCATGGGACCGTGACTCTCTTTACAATCAGAGGATGAGATAGAGTCGTTTTTTTAGTACGAAAGGAAGAAGAAAAGACGCTGGCCCCCCGATCAAGTCGGGGATGACGGAGAGAGGATTGAGGATGACAGTCAGAGGCGAGACCTCGGCCACTCCGGATGAGAGTCTGTACGAAAGATGCCTGCAAAACAAAAAAAGGTGACGACATGCTGAATGGTTGGCGGAGCAGGCTGATGACGGCGTGCCTCATGGCGCTGATCGGCCTCACGGGCTGCGGGGACGCGCAAACCCCATGGGACCGACACGTGGACCGGGGCGATCTTTTCTTCCAACAGGGACGCCTCAAAGAGGCCGGGGAACAGTACCGCGCCGCGCTCAAGGAAGCGGAAACCTTCGGGGAGCAGGACCCACGGCTTCCCCAAACACTGACGAAAGTGGCCGGGCTCCATGACGCGCAAGGCGAATATGAGCAGGCGGAACCGCTGTTGCGTCGCGCCGTCAGTCTGAACGAACGGATTCTCGGCGACCGCGATCCGCAATTCGCCGCCAGCCTGAGCAACCTCGCGGCCCTGTATCACGCGCAACAACGCTACGACGAGGCCCTCCCGCTCTTTGAACGGGCATTACACGTTCGAGAACAGGCACTCGGCGCGGACCACATTGACTTGACGCTGGATCTCAAAAACCTGGCGGGCGCGCTGGCCGCCCGGAAAGACTATGCCCAAGCGGAGATCCATTTAACCCGGGCGCTGGCGATTACGGAAACCGCCGCGGGCCCGGACGATCCCGCATTGGTGGAACGTCTCAACAACCTCGCCCTCCTGTACCGGGCCCAAGAGGAGTACGCGCAAGCGATTCCCCTGCTGGAGCGCGTCATGGCCATCACGACGAAACAGTACGGCGACGACAGCCCGGGCATTCTCGGCAGCCTCAACAACCTCGCGTTCATGCACGTGGCCCAAGGCGCGCCCGACAAAGCCGAAACTCTATTGAAGCGGGCGCTCCACATCACTGAACAATCGTTTGGTCCGGAGAACCCGCGATTGGTGTCCGGCCTGACCAGGCTCGCGGAATTTTATCGCCTGCAAGGGCAATTCGAGCAGGCTGAACCCCTTGCTGACCAAAGCGCTGGAAATCAATGAGAAAAAATTCGGCCCCGAACACGAACACGTCGCCAACGTCGCCAATAATTTGGCCCTGCTCTATTTTCTGCAGGGAACGTACGCGAAAGCCGAACCGCTCTTCACCCGGGCCCTCGCAATCCATGAACGGGTGTTGGGCAAGGAGCATCCGGCAGTCGCCCGCACGCTCAGGAACTACGTCGCGCTGTTGAAAAAGACCCACCGGGAACAGGACGCGCAGGACCTCGAAGCCCGCATCGCCGCCATCGAGAGCACCATCGCCCCCTGACTTGCGTGACGGTCACAAACGCCGCACAATGAAGAAACGGGTGGCCTGATGGAACATGCTCTTCGATTCGTCATCGTGTTTGTGTGGTGCGTGTGTTTCGGGTTCTTCAGCGTCATGGGTTATCTGGACGACACCATGACGAATCAGAAGCTCGCCGCCATTCTGATCGGCCTCCTGACGGGCCTGGGCATCTATTGCGCCATCGAGTGGCGCCCGAAGATCAGGAAATGGTTCTCCATTTCTTCCAAAAGCCTGCCCTGAGCCCTTCGACAAGCTCAGGACAGGCGTCGCATCGCGAAGTCGAAGGGCCCCTGACACCGGTTTCCCGCGGCCGTCAGCGCGCCGTCGTTTTCGTCAACCCCGCAAGCGACAACGTCCGGTTGGGCGCGCGTTCCAAGGCCAACGCAAACTGGCGCCGCGCCTCGTCCTGTTTTCCCAGGCTCAAGAGCACCTCCCCGAACAATTCATGCGTCGGCTTGACCGGAAACACCGGACCGGCGGCAAACGGAATGGCATCTTCCAGGGCAGCCGTCTCCCGTAAGAGCGCGAGCCCCTCGTCAAGGCGTTCCTCCGCCAGCAACTTCATGGCGGACAGTTGGTTCCTCATCACCGTCACCGGTCGTTCCCCGGTCGTCCCTGTTCCCGCGCGGTCCGTTTGCCGGCGGAACTGATCCAACACCCGGCCGGCCAGGTCCTTCTGTCCGGTTCTGAACGCGCTCAGTCCAATGGCGAACAGTTCACTCATCGCCGCGGACACACGGACGGACGACCGGTCACGGTCCAGCCCGGTCACGTCCCATTGTTCGGTCTCGATGATGTACGTCGCGCGCATGGCCGCTCGATACCGCCGCACGACCGGGGCCTTGACCCGTTCGGCATCCTTCTCCACCATGCGAAGAAACGGCGTGGCGTCGTCCACTCGCCCCTGCTGAAGCAAGGCATACATCAGCCAATGGGCCACGTGATAGGCTCGATCCGCCACACCCAATCCCTTGCGGAGTCGCCGTTCCTCACTGGCGGCCCAACTCCGCTCATTGGCCTGAATGACGTCATCCCACAGGCCCAACGCCATAAAAATGTGCGAGGGCATGTGCCGGGCATGCGGGGCCGCCGGGGCAAGACCGGCGTAGACACGCGCCGCTTCCAGGGCCCGGTGAGCATGAACCGGATCATCCAGCGCGTGAATCAGATAATGAACCGCGCCGGGATGGCGTGGATTTCCGGCAAACACCGCTTGGGCAATGGACGCAGCCTCCAGGTAGAGGCTCTCGTCCCGTTTGCCCTGCGCGAAACCCAACAGAGACAGCGCATAGAAGACCTGCGCGTTCTCGTCTTCCGGGAACTGCCGGGCGAGTGTCCGCATGGCCGCCATGTACGCCTGGTCGCGTTGTCGTTTGTCGCCCTCCCCGTACAATGCCTCGATCGCTCGCATATAGCCCTGTTCGCGTTCGGTCGGGGCCGCAGCCACTCGCCGGGCCGGCGTGGGCGCCAATCGTCGCAACACCGTCAAGGCCTGCCGAACGTCCTGCTCCCCCCACAGGGGATGGGTCATCGTCATGGCTTCTCCCCAGTAGGCCATGGCAAAATCAGGGTCCAGCGCCTGCGCCCGCCGGAACGCCGCTCGGGCGTCATCGTATTCAAAATTGTGCAACAACAACACCCCTTGCAGGAACGGCCGGTGAGCGTTCGACGAACCCGAGGCGGGAAATTCGATCTCGCCGAGCGAGGACACGGTTGCGTTGCGGGCATCCGGTCGATTCACGTCCGGACGCGGGTCAGGAACAAACCCGTTGCGATGCAACATCCGAACCCCGGGCAGCGTCTCCCGGTCGAGCACGGCGTCTTTTTCCCATACCCCGTTTTGAAACAGAATCCAGGCCGTCACGGCATACACCTGGCCGGGGGTGAGGGACTGCGGCGCGACGAACGGCATGGCCCGATACACGTAATCGAACAGGGTCGTGGCATACGGCCAATAGCTGCCGACCGTTTTGACGGGACGCTCGCCGTCAAGCGTCCCGTGTCCGCCGACCAACTGCGGGGCGAAACCTTCCACGCCGGTCGCGCCATGACACGCCGCGCAATGCCGGGCATACACCGCCGCGCCGTCCCGCGCCGTTCCTCCGCCGGCCGGCAACCCGTCCCCGTCCGGCGCGACGTCGATATCCCAAGCCTGAATCTCATCCGTGGTCGCGACGCGCCCGAGATGAAACGGGCCGCTCTTCGAGACTCCCCACGAATCAGCCGGACCCGCCACCACCAGAACGAGCAGCAAAAACAGAACCCCTGTTTGCCGTCGAACCATCATCTGTTGACCAAGCCGTTCAATTGGACAGACACCTTCTCTACCTCCCCTATCCCCTCCTTGTATCTTGGAAAGGGAGTATACTGCATGCAATGTTATTCATCTACCGAGCCGAACAGCCCGACCCTCCTCCGGGCTTCCAAGCCCGATTGTAAGCGTGGTGCGTTCGGCTCGGCCTCTCAGCAGCCCGCACAGTTGCCTGGGCCGGATGAGCCCGCATCAGTGGCAAGGTCGGGCGCCTGGAGAGCAGCCCGCTCGCAGAAAGGAGCCTCGTATGTCCCCTGCACGCACCTATGTGGGTATTGATGTTGCCAAAGCGAACTTGGACGTCGCCAGTGAACCGCCGGGGTTGACCACGACCGTCCCGAATACGGAGGTGGGGCTTCAGGCGTTGGTCCCTCAATTGCAGGCGCGGGCCCCCGAGCGGATCGTGGTGGAAGCCACCGGCGGGTATGAACTGCCCGTGGTCCGCGCCTTGGTGGAAGCGGCGCTGCCCGTGATTGTGGTGAATCCGCGGCAAGTCCGGGATTTTGCCAAAGCCACCGGGCAGTTGGCGAAGACCGATACCCTGGATGCCCAGGTGCTGGCCTTGTTTGCCGCGCGGGTGCAGCCCCCGATCCGGCCGCAGCCCGATGCCGCGACCACGGAATTGGCGGCGCTGCTGGCCCGCCGCCGGCAAGTGGTCGAGATGCTCACCGCGGAGCGCCACCGGTTGGGGCGGGCCTCCACGGCCCTGCGCCCGGGGATTCAGGCGCATATCACGTGGTTGACCCAGCAAGTGACGACCTTGGATGACGACCTCACCCAGCGCATTCGGCACAGCCCCGTGTGGCAGGCACAAACCGACTTGCTTCAAAGTGTGCCCGGCGTCGGGCCCGTCCTGAGCCGGACCCTCGTGGCGGAATTGGCGGAATTGGGCACCTTGACCCGGCGGCAGATCGCCGCCCTGGTGGGCGTGGCCCCGCTCAACCGCGATAGCGGGACGGTGCGGGGCCCGCGCACGTGCTGGGGCGGCCGCGCCCCCGTCCGGACGGCTTTGTACATGGCGACCTTGGTGGCCACCCGCTGGAATCCCGTCATCCGGCACACCTATCAGAGCCTGTGCGCCCGTGGCAAAAAACGTAAAGTGGCCTTGGTCGCTTGTATGCGCAAATTGTTGACGATTCTCAACGCCATGCTTAAACATCGAACCTCTTGGCAAGAACAACGGCATGTCACTCCTTAACCTCCAGACAGTTGCTTAAACATCGAACCTCTTGGCAAGAACAACGGCATGTCACTCCTTAACCTCCAGACAGTTGCTTACAAAGGAGGGGAATCAGGATGGAAACGCTTGTCTTTTTCCTTCCCTTTGCAAGTGGGGCATTTCCGAAAAGGGAATGCGGGAGGGGTAGAGTCCACCGATGCCGTGCTCCGATCTCTTGTCTTCCCCGGCTCTCAGACCTGCACATTGCGGACGTTTCCCTCTTCGTCGATCTTCCAGCTCTGGATGGCATTGTAATGGTAGTAGGAATTGGTGCCACGGACGCCGACCAACTCCCGGCGCATGGGTTGCCGATACCCGGTTTCATCGGTACAGCGACTTTGCAGAATGGCTTCCCGGCCGTCCCACCGCCAATCGAGACAAAATCTGGTATGACATTTCGGCAGAACAGGGGCTTGCAACCGTGCGGGTTGCCAACTGATTCCCCCATCCACGCTCACGTCCACGCGTTCAATCCGGCCACGCCCGCTCCACGCCAACCCCCGGATTTCAACGTAGCCCGGTTTGTTCAATCGCTGTCCGCCGGACGGCGCCGTAATCACCGATTTGGCTTCCATCTCGAAGGTAAATTGCCGCGCGATCCCGTCCGGCATCAAATCAGTGTATTTCGACGTTTCTTCGCGAGTCATCACGGGCGCAGACACCAGTTTCAGGCGTCGCAGCCATTTAATGCACACGTTGGCTTCAAAACCCGGCACCAACAAGCGCAGGGGATATCCCTGCTCCGGACGGAGCGGCTCCCCGTTTTGCGCATAGCACAACAGGGCTTCATCCAGAACCCGCTCCAACGGGAGACTCCGCGTCATGGCCGCGGCGTCACTGCCCTCAGCCAGCATCCAGGTTGCCCCGGACGTGAGACCCGCTTCCGCCAGGACCGTGGCAAGTCGAACCCCCGTCCATTCACTGGCGCTGGTCAGGCCATGGATCTCCTGCACGGTCCTGCCCTTCGGCCCTTTCCATTCCTTGCCGCTGTTGCCCGCACATTCGACAAAGACAATCCGTGAGGTCGCGGGAAACCGTTTCAACTCGTCGATGGTAAACAGCAACGGCCTCTCGACCAGGCCGTGCACCAGGAGACGATGCCGCGCGGGATCGATGAGGGGCACGCCGTTGTGATGGCGTTCAAAATGCAAGGCCGACGGGGTGATGATGCCGTGCAAATCCTGTAACGGCGTTCTCGACCGCTGAGGCCGGGTCAACCGCGTGGCGCGTTCGAACGGTGAACGTTGGCCGTAGTCCGTCGCCTGAGCGCCCGGCACCCGGCTGGGATCATCCGGAACGTTTGCCGCATGTCCCAGGAACGGCGCCAGCAGGACGTGCGCGGCCGCGGCGCCCACGATCGACGTCGCTCCGGTCAAAAAAGCCCGGCGCGTCGGCGGCTCTTGAGGCCGCGCGGCGAGACGGGACTCGTTTGTCGAAACATCCGGTTTCTGCTCGTCGTACGGCGGTTTTCCTGTTTTCCCAGGCATCGTTCACGTCTCCGGAAGATGGGGTCGTCGCAAGAAACAGTGTAACCGAAACGCGCAACGGTTGGAAGGCATGGTCACGGGAGAAGCACGGAACGCGTCATGCGACGCGGTCCAGGCCTTGCCCCAAAACACGGACCGGACCGGACCATGAAGACATCGACCATTGATTTTGCTTGACTCCTGTTCGGATCTTGGGTAAACCCGCTTCCACAACGTTTGCGATTGTCCGGATTCGAGCGAAGACTCCGTGACCGGATCAACGGCAAACGAGTCATCCGGAGATTGGTTCAGGACTTTCAGATGCCCTACCTGCCCATTGAAGAATACGGCCTGATCGGCAACATGCGAACCAGTGCCCTGGTCGGCGTCAACGGCTCGATCGACTGGTTCTGTTTTCCTCATTTCGATTCCCCCAGCGTGTTCGCCGCCATCCTGGATGATCGCAAAGGCGGATGGTTTAAAATTGAACCTCACGGAACTGAGGCCACGCACAAGCAGAACTACTGGCCGGACACGAACGTGCTCGTCACACGGTTTCTGTCCGCGCAGGGCGTGGGACAAGTTATCGACTTTATGCCGGTCGATCTCAAAACCACTGAGGCCGGCTATCACGGGATCATTCGCCGCGTCCAGGCGATTCGCGGAAACGTGACCTTTCGCATGGAATGTCTCCCCGCCTTCAATTACGCCCGGGATTCCCACAGGACGACCCTGACCGACAACGGCGCCTGCTTCGAAGCCCCCGGACTGAATTTGTGGTTGGGATCGTCCATTCCTCTCCACCTGAAAGACAACGGCGTGGTCACTGAATTTACGTTACAGGAAGGTCACGAATTGACGTTTTCTCTCCAACGGATCGAACGGGTCGACGCCTGTGGCAAGGCCATCTCCGAAGATCAGGCGGCCAAACTCTTCCACCAGACCGTCGCCTATTGGCGATACTGGATTTCCCAATGTACCTACCGCGGGCGATGGCGCGAAATGGTGCAACGCTCGGCCCTGACCCTCAAACTGCTCACCTTTGAGCCGACGGGAGCGATCGTCGCCGCGCCGACGTGCAGTCTTCCGGAAGGCGTCGGGGGGGAGCGCAATTGGGATTATCGGTACACGTGGATTCGTGACGCGGCCTTTACCATCTATGCCCTCATCCGCATCGGGTTCACGGGTGAAGCGGAAAAATTCATGCACTGGCTTGAAGCGCGCTGCCATGAACTCAATCCGGACGGGTCGTTGCAAATCATGTATGGCATCGATGGCCGGCACGCCCTGCATGAAGAAACCCTGTCTCACCTCGACGGGTATAGGGGATCGCGTCCAATCCGCGTGGGAAACGGGGCCTACAATCAACTGCAATTGGATATTTACGGCGAATTGTTGGATTCGGTGTATCTGTACAACAAATACGGCAGCCCGATCTCGTACGACCTCTGGAGCCATTTACGGCAATTGGTGAACTGGGTCTGCGACAACTGGATGCGTCCGGATGAAGGGATCTGGGAAGTCCGCGGCAGCCAGCAACACTTCCTGTATTCCAAACTCATGTGCTGGGTCGCCGTCGACCGGGGCTTACGCCTCGCCGACAGACGCTCGTTTCCCGCGGACCGTGACCGCTGGCTGAAGGTCCGCGATACCATTTACGAAGAAATTATGGCAAACGGATGGAATGAAACCCGACAAGCCTTTGTGCAGCGGTACGGCAGCGACGCCCTTGACGCGGCGAACCTCATGATGCCGTTGGTCTTTTTCGTCTCCCCGACCGATCCCCGGATGCTCAGGACCCTGGCCGCGATGACCCAGTCCCCGGAGCAAGGGGGATTGGTGGCCAACGCCCTGGTCTATCGATATAACGCCAACGAAACAGAGGACGGTCTTCGCGGCGAAGAAGGCACCTTCAATATTTGTACGTTTTGGTTGGTTGAAGCGCTGACCCGCGCGGGCCGGACCGACGAGGCCCGGCTGATGTTCGAGCAAATGCTGGGTTATGCCAATCACGTCGGGCTCTATGCCGAGGAGACGGGCCATCACGGCGAGGGCCTTGGAAATTTCCCCCAAGCGTTTACCCACCTGGCATTGATCAGCGCCGCATTCAACCTGGACCGGGCGTTGGGTTCCCGGGGATAAGACCGGCGTCGCGGACGAAACGTGGCATTCCGTGATGAATTCCATGGACTCCGTCATGCAGGAGCGGTTGCCCGCTCCGTTTTTTTTGCTCCTGCAAAAATGCGGTGACCTCGCCGAGCGCCGTCGCGTCCGCGTGTACGCCGCAGGCGGATTCGTCAGGGATCTGCTCCTCGGCGTCCCGAACCTCGACCTGGACCTGGTCGTCGAAGGCGACGGGATTCGTTTTGCAAAAGCCGTCGCGCAACGCCACCAGGCTCGCGTCGCAACCCATGAACGATTCCGCACGGCCGTTGTCACGTTCCCGAACGGACACACGTTCGACGTGGCCACGGCTCGAACCGAATCCTATGACGCGCCGGCTGCGCTTCCGGCGGTGCAACGGAGTTCCCTCGCGAAAGACGTCCGCCGCCGGGACTTCACGATCAACGCCATGGCCATCCGGCTCAATCCCCCGCATTTCGGTGAAGTGGTGGATCTCCACAACGGCCTGCGGGACCTGAAACACAAAACCATCCGCGTGCTGCACGGGCTCAGCTTTGTGGACGACCCGACTCGGATATTCCGCGCCATCCGCTTTGAGCAACGCCTGGGGTTCCAGCTTGACCGGAATACGGCCATTCTCATGAACGAGGCGGTGAAGATGAACATCTGTCATCGCCTGTCTCCGTCCAGATTCTCGGCTGAACTCCTGCGCACGTTGTCGGAACGCGAACCCGTCAGCATGCTCGCCAGGTTGGCGGACTTCAACCTGTTGCAATTCATTCACCCGCAACTGAAATGGTCCGCCGGTCCGGCCCGGCTTTTGAACGCCGTTGAGAAAGCCGTCGCATGGCACGCCCAACATGCTCCCGGACGACTCGCGTCTCCATGGGTCGTCTATGGGATGGCCCTGATGGACCATCTCCCGCAACCGGCCGTTCAGGAAACCCTGGCCCGATTGACGTTTCCCCGTGGTCAGGCCCGATCCATGTTATGGGTGTCCCAAGAAGGCGCTCGTCTTTTGCGGACCATCGAGCGCGCCGTCAGCCCATCCGAAACGTTCCGGGCGCTTCGCCGCCTCCCGGAGGAGATCCTTGTGTTTCTGATGGCCAAAACCCGCTCGAAACGGGTCAACCAACGCATCGCCGATCAGCTCACCACGTCTCGACGGGTCAAACCGGTCTTGAGAGGGAACGATTTGAAAACGATGGGGCTCACACCCGGCCCCCGGTACGCCCGGATCCTGGACCGGCTCCTGGATGCCCGGTTGAACGGAGAAGTGGAAACCGAAGCCGATGAACGCCGGTTGGTCCGTCGGCTGACGAACCGGAAGTGACCCGGGTTAAGCAAAAACCGCTTCTCTTTTTTTCGGAGGAACGCTACAATCCGGCATGCCCGTTGCCTGGCCCATTGCCAAGTTCCTGTTTCAACTGGTCGCCCCCAGCATTCCCGACATTATTTCCACCGCTGCGACGCTCAAACAGCAACGGGCTCCCGCGCAGGAAGAGCCGCTCCAGAAACGCATGGCGAAAATGGAAGAGACGTTGACCCAACAGCTCGAACTCATCGAGACCTTGACGAAACAGGTCGAGGCCCTGCAAACAATTCTGTGGCGTACGCTGGTCATTGGCATTGTCGCCCTCGGGCTGGCACTGACGGGACTGGCGATCATCTTCTACGCCTGATAATGCAAAAACTGTTTGTCTCACCGAATTTGGTCGAAGTCGAATCGCTCAAAGACATCCTCGACCAAGCGGGCATTCAATCCTGGATCAAAAACCAGCGGGGCTCCTCCCTGGCCGGTGAAGTCCCTTTTGCCGAAGTGTTTCCCGAACTCTGGGTGCTGAACGACGCCGACTATGCCGTGGCTCAGCAATTTGTGGAGAATTGGCGCACGGCCAAGCCCTATGAATCCACGGATTGGATCTGCTTCCGCTGCGGAGAGTCCCATGAAAAAAATTTCACGACGTGCTGGAAATGCGGAAGCGACCGCCCGCTGTTGGCCTGATTCGTCGCCTGCGTGATGTTCCGCACTGCGCCAGATCGCGCAATATATCAAAGATTTTCCAGGGCGATTTGTTTCAGGGCGCGCAGGTCTAATTTTCCCGTCCCAAGCACCGGAAGCTGATCGACCCTGACGAAGCAATCCCTTCGGGGGATGAATAAATTGGGCAACCCGCTCGACGCGACCTGTTCCAGCAAACCGGGGATGACGGCGTCATCGAGCGTATGCAGCACGGCCAATTGCTCCCCCTTTTTTTCATCGGGGATGGACGTCACGGCCAACACCTGCTCGTCGGACCCGGCGGCCTGATGCAACGCGTCTTCGACCTTGCCGTGCGGCACCATCTCTCCGCCGATCTTGGCGAAACGGGAAAGCCGGTCCGTAATGGTCAGGAATCCGTCTTCATCCAGGACGGCCACGTCCCCCGTCACGTACCACCCGTCATGCATGGCCTCGGCCGTCAGGTCCGGACGGTTCAGGTAGCCCTGCATGACGTTGGATCCCCTGACGAGCAACAGGCCGGAGTCGCCGTCGGGAACGGGGGCAAAGGACTCGGGATCGACGATGCGCGCGGACATGCCGGGCAGAGGCCGGCCGACCGTCCCATGACGCAGGGCCGTCCGGCCAAATCCCGCCGCCCGAACGTCCGGACAGTTCACGGCAATCACGGGAGCGCATTCCGTCACCCCGTATCCTTCGAGGGGACGAATCCCGAATTTTTCTTCACACGCAGTCGCCAGGCGTTCCGGTAATTTCTCCGCGCCGGTCAACACAACGCGCACCGAGCCGAATTGCTCCGGCAGGCAGCGCCGCCAATAGAGCTGGAGAAAGGTCGGCGTCGAGATCAGAATTGTGACCCGTTTCTTTGCCAGGAGTTCGCCGATGGCCCCCGCGTCCAACGGGGTGGGATGATACACCACCCCCACACCATGGCTGACGGCCAACCACAACGTCGCCAGGTAGCCAAAGGAATGAAAGAACGGCAGGATCCCCAGCACCCGGTCGCCGGAGCCCAGGGGAAAAACCCGCAGCACTCCCTCGATGTTGGCATCGACGTTGAAGTGACTGAGCATCACGCCCTTCGGCTCCCCCGTGCTGCCGCTGCTGAAAATAATCGTCGCGAGATCGTCCAATTCAGGACGATGGATCGCCCCGACGCTGTTCTCCAACGCGCCGATAGGCGCCACCAGGGCCATGGCAAGCCCCTTCACCCGTTCGGCCAGCCCGATGGTCTTGCGAACCTCTTCGATCCACACGATCTTGATGCCTTCGGGTATTTCCAGATTGGCCTTTTCAAAAAACACGCGACTCGTCACAATCGTTTCGAGGCCGGCCTGTCCGGCCATTGACTCGATCTCCCTGCGTCCGACCGTGTAATTGAGATTGACGACGGTTCGCCCCGACAACGTCGCCGCCAGGTTGACCAACGCCCCGCCGACACTGGGCGGCAACAGGATCCCCACGGTGAACTGGTTCATCCAGTGACGCCTGAGCGCCCAGGCCAGGACCACGGCGCCGGCAAGTGCTTCCAGATACGAGACCCTGGACCGGGTCTGGTCGGCAAAGGCGAATCGCAACGGATGGCGGCGAGCGGCGCGAATAAAGGAATGATGGAGCGGCCGACGCTCGGATTTTCGAAGGCGCCATGTTTCCTCACCCAATTCCCGCGCGCGCTGCGCGACTTCGGTTGCCGCGGCAGACGACGGCAGGGGCGTCCCATACGCCACGGTGACGGGATAGGGAACGCGGTCCGGCCGTTTCATCCGAAATGTTCCGCCGATACAACTGAAAAAGCTGCCCCATATCCGATCGAGAAACACGGGGATCACGGGAACGTCCCTCCCCTTGACGATCCGTTCGAATGCCCGGCGAAACGACAGGAGACCCGTCCCGGTCACGTGCCCTTCGGGAAAGACGCAGACGACTTCACCGTCGTCCAGACGGCGACCGGCTTCGCGGAGGGCATGGAGCATCTCCCGGGGCGATCCTCCGGCAGAAACGGAAATCGCGCCCATGAGGCGCGCCACCCGACGCAGGAGAGGACGCTCGTTGTCGTCCCAATCGACGAGAAACCGGACCGGCCGGTCGAGACTCGCCGACAGCAACAACCCGTCCACGAACGACACGTGGTTCGTCACCAACAACGCGCCCCCGCGTCCGGGCACGTGCTCCCGTCCGACGACCCGAAGCCGATAGAGCGTGTGCGTGAGGAGAAACAACACCATGCGAAAAACGGTGTCGGGCATGAACCACGCGGTCCACGCCGTCAATGCCGCCGCTCCCGCCCCGGCGGCGACCAGAATGTCACTGGCGTTGAGGCCGGCAAAGGACAGTGTCCCGGCGCCCAGCGACCCGGCCACCACGCCGCCGAAGACGAAGACGTTTCCGAACGCGATCACGGCGCCGCGCCGGTCCTGCGGGGCACGCCATTGAATCAGGGCGTTGATCGGAACCACGACAAAGCCGCTGGAGAACCCCAGCCACCCCATGCCCAGCAACGTTCCCGTCAATCCCGGCGACAGCATACCCATCAGCAACAGGCCCAGCAGCAGCCCGGTCATGCCCAGGGGGATCTGCCCGACTTCGACCTTGGCATGCGAGAGTCTTCCGGCCAACACCGATCCGAGACCGATCCCGATTCCGAACGTCGCCAAGGGCAACCCCGACAAGGAATCCGACAACCCCAGCACGGCCTTGGCATAGACGAGCACGTCCTGCCCCACCAAACTGGCGATGGTCCAGTAGCCGACGTTGCCGGCAATGCCCAATTGCAACGCGCGATCGGCGTGCACGGCTTGCCAAGCGCCTTGCAGGGTTGAGCGTAATCCGGCTCCCCCGCGAGCGCGCGGAACCGCGGGCACCATCAGGGACGCGGCAACCCCCACGATCGAAAACACCAGCAGCACCGCCCCGGCCAGCCAGGGAGAGGCGCCCGACGTCTGGAGCAAAAGGCCTCCTGTTCCCGTCCCGCCGATAATGGCCAGAAAGGTCCACAATTCCAGTTGCCCGTTCCCGACGGCCAGACGTTCGTGAGGAAGCAGTTCCGGCAGAATACCGTACTTCGCGGGACTGAAGAGCGCGCTCTGGACGGCCATGCCGGCCAGGACGATGAGCGGCAGCAGGCCCCCCGATGGATTGCGGTAGAGCGCCCAGGTCCCCAAGGCCATCAGCGCCACTTCGACCACCTTCATGACCACGATGACCGAACGCTTGCTGAAACGATCCGAAAAGACGCCGGAAACGATGGACACGAGCATCAACGGCAAGGTGAAGACGACAAAGGTGAGCGTGGTTTGGGCCTGGGAAGCCGCTTCAAATTCCGGACCCGCTTCCATCTGCGACGCCAACTGCCTGATGGCCAACAACGCGACCATCAACTTCCAGGCATTGTCATTGAACGCCCCGAAGAATTGGGCAATCAGCAGCCCGCGAAGGGGAGAACGGCTTGGATGATGGGTAGGGTTGTTCACTGATTGATCGTCCGGGGCGTTGCCGTCAACGCGAGTCCATGGGTTCCGAACCCCGGTCTGTGTTCGACGCCGATCCCAGAAGTTCGTCATACTCCCGCCGTTTCGCCGCGACCCCCTCGGAACTCGTCAGCAAACTGACCACGACAAACGCCGCCGTCGCCGTCAGCAACGCCCAGGTAATGGGACCCAGGACGGGCAAGTAGGCGTCCAATCCAAACAGGTGAAACTGCTTCACCAAAAACGCCAACAATCCCAAACTCATTGACCAGGACGCCCCCGGGGACGTCGCCCGCTTCCAGTAGAACATGCCGAAGACACACGGGATAAAGATCACCGTCAGGCTCATGCCGAACACGATCAGATCCAGGACGGGCTGCGCTTGCAGCGTCAGACTCCACAGGTACAGGAACGCCAACAACCCCATGGTGGCCCAGCGACCGATCAGGTAGTTGCGGCGCTGATCCACGCACGTCACCACGAGCGGGACCAGGTCACGAACGACTAACGACCCGGCCGAGAGCATCTGGCTGTCAATCGTTGACATCCCGGCGGCAAAGGCCGCCACGAGGACCAGCGCCCCCAGATAGGGGGCGTTTTCGCGAAAGATCGCGCCCACGACCGTATCGGCATCCTGCAAGCCGTCCGGAAAGAGGGAAAAGGCCGACGTCCCGATCACCCAGGCGGAAAAAAACAGCATGATGAAGATGACGGGATAGGAGCACAGGCTGAAGGCAACGGCCGACGCCGAGCGCGCCATGTACATGCGCTGCCAGATGTAGGGCAAAAACGGGAACGACAGCGTCAGCAACCCGAATTCGTAATACCCCGTCCAGGAGATTTTCCCCGCAAAGGTCGTGTTTTCCGGCGCATGCGTCATCAAGGCCTCGATCATCACGTCCCATCCGCCGGCCCACTTCACCGACAACAGGCCGGCGAAAATCAGCAGAAACGCCAACAGAAATCCTTGGGCCATGTCCGTCCACACCACCGCGCGGGCGCCGCCAAAGTACACGTACGCGGCAATCGACGCCGACGCGATCGTCACGCCCCAGAAATAGGTCACGTGACCGTCGGTCAGCGCCTCAAAGGTTTTGCCAATGGCCACGAGTTGGGCCACCGCGTACGGCAACAGCGCCAGGAGACCGACGGCGCCCGCCCAAAACTTGACGGGATGACTCTGAAAAAAGTCGCCGAGCATCTCTCCCGGGGTCACGTAGCCCTTCACTTTCCCGAGTTTCCACATCCGGGTCGCGAGAAAAAAATAGATCACGGGCATGGGCGCGAAGAAAAAGAACCAGAAATAGCCCGCGCCCTGCCTGAAAAATTCCGAGGGCGCGGCCACGATCGTCCCGGTCGAAAAGATACTCGCGATGATCGTTCCGGTCAGGGCGAGCATGCCGACGTTGCGACCGGCCAAAAAATAATCTTCGGAATCGCTTCTGGAAATCCGATAGGCAAAATACGAAATACACTTCACGCCCACCAGATAGACCAACAACAGGAGAATGGTAAATTGCGCCACGCTCATGATCGCCGCTTCCCGTCAGTTATGGCTTGAGATTTCGGTCAAGGCGCGCCGCGTATGGCTTCAACCACGTGAGATAGACGATCACCATCCCGATAACCACCGTCCCCGTGGCCAGAAACAACGCGGCAATTTCAGCCGGCATGCCCAACCATCGACCCGCGGGCCTGTCCGGGACGCCAAGCGGAATCAGCACCTGACACACAATGCCCAGCGCCATGACGACCCAACCCGCGTATTGCATGACCACTCCGTTTCTCGTACTCGTGCCGGTTCCCCGTGCCGGGATTCAGGACGAAAGAGCGTTGAGTTTCAGGAAGATGGGTTTGTCCCAAGCGACAACGCGCACCCAACCATGGACTTTTTCGACAACCGGAGCGGGCATGGATTCAGCTTCAGGACGAGACAGTGGGCGGCAGAGCCGGGCAATCCATCGTTGCGCGAACACCGTACATTACTCTCCATCCGTCCCATTTGCAAAGAAAGGGCGGCATCGCCCCAATCAGAATAACGGTATCCGGGAGGAATCGGCTTGCCGGTCTTCCGGAGACAGCAAACGGACGGTCCCGTACTCCCCGTCGTAGCCCGGCGCAATGGTCACGTGGCCCGCGCGCATGCGTTGGATGGCAATGGCGAGAAGCCGGCCCCCGTGCTCTTCCACATCCGAAATCGGCACGTTCATCAGAATCTCGAATTCATTCCCCAGTTCCGCCAACAACTGCCGGTAGGCTTCGGTCACCCCTTTGGTATTCACGCCGGCGCCGCGAACCTCGGCGATCAACTCGACGAGTGGCACCAGGTTCCAATAGGGCAACGCCCGGCGGGAACGGTGCCCGGCGGGCTGATCCGCCAACTGTTCGACGCGATGCATGACCCCGCGCGTCACGGGCTTCCCGCATTCCGGACAGACGTTGTCGCGGGTTCTGGCTTCCTCCGGAGACAGGCGGGTCCGGCAGTTGCGGTGTCCGTCGTAATGGTACTTGCCTTCTTCCGGAAAAAATTCAATCGTCCCCAGAAACAACGCGGGATCGCCACTCACAAAGGCCGTCCTGATGCCGTTGAACGACAAGTCGCCGTTCAACACGTTGGCTTCACGGCCAAGCTTGCCCGGCGAATGGGCGTCGGAGTTCGAGATCAACGTCATGCCGTCGAGCTGACTCAGCCGCCAGTTCATGGGAGGGTCCGAAGACAGTCCGGTTTCAATCACCCGGATATGCGGACTCAGTTCGCCAAAGCATTCTTCCAGAGAATCAAACCCCGAGTTGGCCCCAAACACCGAAAAGTGCGGGGTCCAGGCATGCGCGGGGACGAACAGCGACTCCGGCGCGCGCTCCAGCATGATGCGCAACAACTCCTCGCTGTCCAAGCCCAGGATGGGCCGCCCGTCCGAATGGAGATTGCCGATGCGCGCCAGCCGGTCCGTCATGTTCGCCACGGCGCTGAAACTCGGCGCAAAGATCAGGTTGTGCACCTTACGCGTGCGTTCGTGACGCTTATAAATACTGCTGATCTCGGAAGTCAGCATGAACCGGACTTCCGCCCGGCACGACTCGGGAATCCCGGCGTCCACCGGGGCCGCCAGGTCGGGCTTCAGGCGATACAGGCCCGGTTCGGCCGGTTCGAGTTTCTCCTGAAGTTCGGCGAACCAGGCAGGATGCGTGAAGTCCCCGGTTCCAACGACGGTAATCCCCTTGAGCTGCGCCCAACGGTGGAGACTCTCCGGAACCATGTCTTTACTGACGGCACGGGAATAGCGGGAATGAATGTGAAGATCGGCGATGAATGACATGCGGCGTTTCCGGATAACCCGGCAAGCTTAGCGGGCGCACCGGCAAGGGGCAAGAGGGGGACAGGAGGCATTTATTTGGAACGGAACTTGCAGTACTTCTCTCATACCGTATTCATTGCCAGGCAGGCATTGACCAACTTGAGGATAAGCCCATGCGAAAACACAAAGATAACGCTTCCCATACGCGGCACGGGCGCGGGGGCCGTCTGTGGTCCCTTAGCCTTGCGACGAGCATTTTTTTCACACTGCTATGTGCAAATTTTGCCACAGCCGGTTCATCTTTCTCCCATCCCCCGGCAACGCCCGGCTATGAAACCCCATCCGTCCTCGACGCAAGAGCCCTGCTCGATTCTGAGGTCCGCAAGGGGAAGCACCATGTCGTCCTGGACGAGGTCGTTCCCTTTCGTTACATGCACCGTTTCAGGATCACTTCGCCCTACGGACAATTCGAAGCCTACGGGGAAGACATGCTCAAGATCCGGATTCAGGAAATTCAGGCTATCGCCACGATGGAAGAAGATATGAATCACTTCCGGAGTCTGGCCGCGGGAGCCCAGCATGCAATTACGAGCCCCTTGAAGTTCGCGCTGGGCCTGCTCACAAGCCCCGCGGATACGCTGCTGGCCCTGCCGAAAGGCATGTGGCACATGGCCACGCGCATCAGCGAAATGGCGCTGGGCGAACGCGGAAACCTCGAAGAGCCTGAGAACCAGGAATTGCTGGGTCTGTCAACCGTCAAACGACAAGTCGCGGCTCACTTCAACGTGGACGTGTATTCCTCCAACCGGGTCCTGCAGAACAAGCTCACCAGCTTGAGTTGGGCGGGATACGCCGGGGACGCGGCCATTCGACTCGCCACCCTGCCCATTGGAGGCCCGGCCGGCGCCGTGCTCACCGGGACGTCGTTCAGCAACACGGTGAGCGAATTGCTGCGGGATCATCCGCCTGAAGAACTTCGGCGACTCAACCGCGACAAACTTGAGGCCATGCACATTCAGGCGTCACTCATCGACGTCTTTCTCAAGCACCCCTGGTACTCCCCCCGTCACGAAACGGTCCTGGTGCAGGCCCTGTTCGAAATGGAGACCGTCGAGAATCGACAAGCGTTTTTTGAATTCGCGCTGTCCGCACAGTTCGAAGAGGAGGCCCTGTTTTTCCAGCGCATGGCTGAAATGCTCCTCTCCTACCATCAGAACGTGCAACCGATCGAGCAACTCGTGGCGATTGAAGACACGGTGCTGATGGGACTGACGCACGATCGGACGTTGGTCGGCATGCTTCCCATCGGGTATCTTGCCTGGAGAGCCGAACTCGCCGGGGCCGCGGACGCCGTCGCCCATTGGAAGACCGGCCGGCGCCTGCAAAATGTCGAGTTGTGGGTTGCGGGCCAATCGACACCGCGCGCGTCTCAAGAACTCCTCGCCAAAGGGATCACTGTACGGCAGGAAGCCGTGGACTACCTGACGTTCTACCGGCTTGCAAACACCACCGACCTCTAGCGCCCCACTTCTCCCGTGAGAAGAAGTCGGGATGTAGGGGCCGGGACTTGACGATCCCCCCACCTTGCCCGGACAATGAGGACATGACGGAACACACAAAACCGGACGCCTCCCAACAGGACTGGCGTTCTCAACTTCGCGCCATTTATGACCAGGCCGTGGAACGATTTGAACAGGGGCATCGAACCCCCCAACAGGTCGTTGACGCTGAGGCCCTGCCGTTTCTCGATTCCATTGGCACCTCCGCCCAGGAACTGTACGATTTCGTGGAGGATTGGGTTGAGGACGGCGAGCCGGATTTCGAGACCGTGGCGGCTATGACCGACGTCCGCCGCGCGTATTTTCTGACGGTGCAACAGGGAGCCCCGTCGGACACCGTGGTCCCTTCGTCAAGCCTTCCGTCCGGCTATGCCAAGTTGGGTGAGTACCGATGGCTGCCCCGCATTATCGCCAAGGCCCGGGCCAAGCTTCGCGGAGAACTCGCGCCGGATATCATGTTCGGCTGCGGCGCCGACCGGCCGTTCCTGCGGAGCGTGAACATGGAGCCGGCCGAATTCCTGAATACGGTGTGGAACGCCGGCGCTGACGATCACCTGATCCTGGACGCCGTGCAAAAAAAGTCCGCCTGATCTCCGCGGGCGAGGAACACGATGACTGAAAAAATTCACAAATCCGATGAGGAATGGCAACGCCACCTCACCCCGGAACAATATTACGTGACCCGCCAAGCCGGAACCGAACCGGCCTTCAGCGGCGCGTACTACCAACACAAAGCCAAAGGGACGTATCATTGCATCTGCTGCGAGACGCCCCTGTTCCGCTCAGACCACAAGTTTGAATCCGGGACGGGCTGGCCGAGTTTCACGCAACCCTCGCATGAAGCAGCCGTGGACACCCGGACCGACCACAGCTACGGAATGACGCGCGTGGAAGTCACGTGCAACCGCTGCGATGCCCATCTGGGACACGTCTTTGACGACGGCCCGGCACCCACGGGTCAACGGTTCTGCATCAATTCCCTGTCCCTGCGGTTCAAGGATTCTTCGTCATCCCCGACCTGATCGGGGATCCAGCGTCTTTGTTTTTGTCTTTCTCCGTCATCCTCGACATCTTTAATCGAGGATCCAGCGTCTTTTGTTTTTGTCTCACTCCGTCATCCTCGACATCTTTAATCGAGGATCCAGCGTCTTGTCCTTGGCATTTGTCTTGTCCTTGGCATTTGTCTTGTCCTTGGCATTTGTCTTGTCCTTGGTATTTGTCTTGTCCTTCTTTTGCCTTTCTCCGTCATCCCCGACCTGATCGGGGATCCAGGTCCGTTTCCTTTGGTCTTTGTAGCTGCGTCATCTCATGACGCGGTTTTTTGACGGCCTCTCCATGCCGCATAAGATGCGGCCGCTACAACTGCGGAGAGGCCGTGACAAAACAAAACGGGGTCATTCCGAGCGAAGCGAGGAATCTGCATTTTTCTTTATCCGTCATCCTCGACGTTTGTAATCGAGGATCCAGCGTCTTGTCCTTGGCATTTGTCTTGTCCCTCTTTTGCCTTTCTCCCTCATCCCCGACATCCTTCATCGGAAATCCAGTGCTCAAGGTGGGCGCTACTCTTCTCGATTGCCGCAATTCGCTTTTCTTCCTCGTTTCAATCCTCGCCCACCCCGAGAGGTGGGCGCTACCATCATCATCCAGTGTTTCGACCGGACTTTGTTGTGTTTCAATCCTCGCCCACCCCGAGAGGTGGGCGCTACGCTCTCGGTGCCGGGATCAACGTGTCACTCGAACTCGTTTCAATCCTCGCCCACCCCGAGAGGTGGGCGCTACGACGCCAGCCAGCGAGGTCATACGGCGCGTAGACGGTTTCAATCCTCGCCCACCCCGAGAGGTGGGCGCTACGATCCGGGGGACGAATGGGACCAGCTCGACACGCGCGTTTCAATCCTCGCCCACCCCGAGAGGTGGGCGCTACCGCCTGCAATCACTTCGGAGACCAGGTTTTGCATGTTTCAATCCTCGCCCACCCCGAGAGGTGGGCGCTACAGGATCAGGCCCCCTCTCAGGTGCCGTTCGAGGCGTTTCAATCCTCGCCCACCCCGAGAGGTGGGCGCTACTGTCGTGCGTCTGTGGAAAGCAAAGGATGACGTGACGTTTCAATCCTCGCCCACCCCGAGAGGTGGGCGCTACGCACCCTCGAAGCCGCAGAGAAAGATTGTCGCAAAGTTTCAATCCTCGCCCACCCCGAGAGGTGGGCGCTACGTGCGACCTCAAAAATTTCGGCAACGTCATAGTCGTTTCAATCCTCGCCCACCCCGAGAGGTGGGCGCTACTCGAAGCCAACGTCCAAAATGCAAAAGTACTCTGGTTTCAATCCTCGCCCACCCCGAGAGGTGGGCGCTACTATGTATTCGCCTTTTTTCAGCGCATAGCAGGAAAGTTTCAATCCTCGCCCACCCCGAGAGGTGGGCGCTACCTCCGGGTACGTGCGAGCGCGTATGCTTGTAGCCATGTTTCAATCCTCGCCCACCCCGAGAGGTGGGCGCTACAATCCTTTCGCGTAAAAGGTGGCCCATGAATTATGTTTCAATCCTCGCCCACCCCGAGAGGTGGGCGCTACGGATGAGGCCGACCGGCTGGGGTCCCTGCTGCACGTTTCAATCCTCGCCCACCCCGAGAGGTGGGCGCTACGTTTTCCGACAGCCTCGACTTCAGTGCGGAAGCGGTTTCAATCCTCGCCCACCCCGAGAGGTGGGCGCTACCAAGCCCCATGCCAACAATCGTAAAAAAAATATAAGTTTCAATCCTCGCCCACCCCGAGAGGTGGGCGCTACAGTACCACAACAATTTGCCGAACTTTCAGACAGTTACCATGTCTGTCCGGCGAACCTCCTTTGCGTATCGCCTTATCCTGATCCCATTGGTTAAACCTCATGCTCAAACCCCTTGTAAATCAGCCCTTTTTCGCGTCCGCGAACCTCCCGGAGATTTGCAAGCACTTCAGGTTCGCGCTTACAGCACCAGTGGCCCCTCGAAATCCACCGAAGTGTCCACGCCGTAAACTTTCATGTATTGCTCTTTGGGCTGGGCCAGCCGGTAGACACGGAGGCTATCTTCTTTTTCGTTCATAATCTCAACCAAGCGGTTGGTCAATTCTTCGTGCTGCATTTCATTGACTGCGCATTCAAACACGGATTTTTGGACACGCTGTCCAAAATCCTGACACGCTTCGGCAATCTTGCGTAACCGTTTTCTCCCGGCAGCCGTCTCTGTCGAGACATCATAGGCAACCAAAATATGCATACAATCGTCCTTACCTGGGGCTAAATGGGATATACGCCTCCATATCCTTTCTGAGAGTTCTCGCCAACAACCGCGCCTGCACGTGCGGAACCAAGCCCAACGGCATTTTTTGATCAAGCAGCGGATGTGTAATTTCCTCCTGTTTGCGTTTCTGATACGCCACAATCACGTCCTTTCGGCTTTCATCGCGCAAATGCACGGCCCCGCCCGGTCGCGACAGAAAATCCTCCGCCGCAATCTGTCGCCGGTTAATCAACGTTAAGACCAGCCGATCAGCCAGAATACAGCGCAATTCTTCCATCAGATCCAACGCCAGCGCAGCCCGACCAGGCCGAATGGCATGAAGAAAGCCCACTTGCGGATCAAGCCCCACCCCCTCAGCAGCCGCCACACAGTCATTCATCAATAAGGCATAAAGAAAAGACAAAAGAGCATTCAAAGGATCTACCGGCGGCCTCCGGCTTCGACCCTTCATTGCGAAGGTTTCTCGATCGGCCGTAACCAGCCGATCCAACATTGAGAAATAGATACGAGCCGCCTCACCTTCAAACCCTCTCAGGGCATCCAGGGTTTCACAGGTCGGCAGTTGTTGAATCGTTCGGCCTAACACTTCAGCCGTATCCCGTAGCGCATCAGCGTGCTCATTGTTGCTGACTTCCCGCGCGCCCCTAAGGACCACTTGACGAGCGTTTTGGACCTTGCCGGCCACCATATTTCTGGCAATAGCCAGCGCCGCCTCAGGATTCAATGAGGCTTCATGCTGGGCTCGACGCAATAACACATTCCCCGATACCGGGCCTTCCACACGTGCCTTAAAACGTCCATTGCGATCAAGCCACACCACGGAGCGTCCATCACTTGCGCACCGATGGAGAGCCGCCGGAGTCATCAGCACATCCCCAAAACACACGACACTGCCGATATGGTGAATCGGCACTTGCAATTTCGTTTCTTTCTCAACTTCCACTTTCAACGTTTCATGGTCAACGCGGATATAGGCACCCTCCGTGGTAATGTAGAGAGTATTAAGAAGCTGGTGCATAAGTCTGTTCTACATATTTATGACATCGAACAGGTCGGCAAGCAGTCGTTTCTCGCGACTCTGTTCTTCGAGCACCTGAGGCATGCACGCTTCCTTGAGCGAACATTTTTCGCACCGCCGATCGTTGACCGGTGGGGGAAGCCGTTTGGAGGCCAACAACGCCCGAACAGCCATAACGGCCTCTTCGACTTGTGTCCTCAAATACGGCGCAAAGAGCACTTCCCGGCGACGACGGGATTTATGATGAAAAATCGCTCCGCGTGGTACAACTTGACCGGTCATTTCTTCCAAACACATCGCTTGAGCACACAGTTGCAGATCATCATGTTCTCGCTGACGGCGAGGACCATGTTTATACTCCACCGGGTACGGAACATCATCGTGAAACTCCACGACGTCGGCTTTTCCTATCAGCCCAAGGCGCCTGTTCCAAATAGGCATGGCACGCTCGACCCGTATGCCTCGCTCAGACACTGATTCAACCTCATCAACCTGCTGATGAACCCTTCGACCACGCAACGTGTACAGGTTTTCGTCAAACGTTTGCTCGATGTGAATTAAGGCACATTGCCGGTGGCAATAACTCCAGTGCTCCAGAGCGGAAACCATGATGAGATCGTCGTCGGACCAAGGAGACAAGGCGCCGATATTCATACGTTTATCCTACTGACCGGATAAGCTCCACACCTTGGGGCAGATCGGCTTCATTAACCGAGACGCTATACTCGTGGAAATCACGCGGGACCAGAACGCCTTCTTTCAGCGAAGGCTGAATCCTGGCAAAAAGGTCATGCGCAGGGGCGTTACCCAATTGCGAATCGTGTTTAAACACATACAAGCCTCGTGTTGCCATCTCTCCCCGTGCGGCTGAACGGTCGTGCTCAAACATGTTGGCGAGCGCCTCCCATAATAGGTCGAGGTCCGCATCGGAAAAATCCGTTTGCGCCGCCAGATGTGCCGAGACGAAGCCACGCGCTATATACAGGCCATATGGCACGGTGTGTTTACGACCCATCGTGCGATTGGCACCACTCTGTTTTTCCGATTCTGCTTCTGTTGCCACCGCCATACGGGTAATCGAATGCTCCTGGGCAACAATAGGATCGACCGAACGCGCAAATGTTAGTTGAACTGGACCACGGACTTGTCCGCAATTCGGGGCAGACTTTAACGAAAGTACTGCACCGAACGTTCTGATGTCATAGAATGTTTCACACATCTTTTTTCGGCCACTTTCACTCTCTTCCCGAGTTGGTTTTTTGGGTTTTACCTCTTTAAGAATCTTCGTTAGAAATTTCTTTACTGGCTGTGGCACATCAGCTTCCTTGATCCATTGTTGAACTTCCTTCTTATCGAGAACTCCAGACAGGGTAATAGTGGTATTACCATCCTCGTCAGCGGTCATATCTAATCCGTCTGGTAACGCCAATTCATCAAGTTGCTCGGCCAATTCTTCCGGGACTGACAGAGATTTCTCTTCACCAACCTTGATGCCTAGTTCCTTAAATGCCTCCACGTGCGCGCGCCCCAGTATTGCTCCTTCCTTGACATAAATATCGAATGGATGGGCGTAGTTGTGTCTCATTGCAACGTAGTTTCTAATCTTCCGTTTCAGACTCACATCAGTCACCAGCCCACGCCCGGTCTCGGCATCGACGCGGGGAAGATTGCCTGCATCAGGATCGCCGTTGGGGTTGCCGTCTTTCACATCGAATAACAAAACGAAATCGTACCGGTTCTCAATTGCCATGATTATGCTCCTTCTATGAGTTTGATTCGGTTTTTTTGAAAAAATCCTGCCGCTGGTGGTAGTAGCCAATGGCGAAACGCCCTTGGTCTGATAGTGGCAATTGGGCGGGAAAATCGTTCAGCCCCTCCATGATCTCGCCAACGCGCTTCTCCAGATTCACCGCCCGGCCACGATTTTCCAATTTAGAGAGGTGATGCTTTTTCAGCTTCAGCAGGGTTGAAAACACCGTGACCGGCGTACTCGACGCTGCGCCGTAGAAGCGATCACGTATGGTGGCATTGATGCCAGGATTCGCCTCTTCCTGAATTTTCTCCAAGACCGCAAACAGCCGGCCCAAGCGGTAGCCGACATTTGTATTCGCTTCGTCCAGAGACATCCTTAGCTCCTCCTTGATAATGGGATTTGAGTAACGTGTCGCCCGATTGATGCAGGCTTTGATTAAAGCGGCACGGGCATATGTGACATTCTTAACAGACCGGCCATTAGGGTCCTTCTTCGATTGCTCGGCACGAATCCGGCGCACGGCAGCCGCCAGAAGCGTTTGCGGATAGGGCAAGCCGGCAAGAATGCTGCGCATCAATTCGCCGCCAAGGTTGGGCGGGATGTTGTCTGCCTTGCCTTGGGTTGCCACGGACACGAGTAGGCGAAACAAAGACAGATAAAGTGGATCACGTGGCGAGCGTTCCGTCTCCAGATCATCGAAGTGCTGTTTGATCCGCCCGGCCATCTCCGCCACTGTCCCGTGCTGCCAGAAACGGATGGCGATCCGCGCCGCATTGGGAGCAAGCCCGAGGGCGAAGAATCTCGCTTGGCCGGTATCGTTTTCCAACAAACCATGGTCGATCGCGCCGTAGAGACTCTTCACGGCCCGTATATTTTTGTCGGGATCATCTTTGGGTGGTTCGCCGAAAATATCGACAACTCCTGTCTCCCATTCCGTTGGTCTGTCCGCCCAGAACACCACGCTCGCATCCCCGACCTGCAAACGTTGCGGCGAATTTCTACGGAGTAGATAGTTGAGTGCGGCGGTGTAGGCCGACGAGGCAGCTTGACTGATAGGTGCATTTTCTCCCTGGCGTTTTCGTTTTCCGTACGATTCAAAAGCGCGCTCGTTGAATGAGACGATATTGGCTCCTGATGTCTGAGTGCCCCAAACCCCTTTTATGACAATTTCGTTTTTTGTAATTGGCACTTCTCCTTTACCAGTAATTAGGCAGGTTCCGTGTAGGCCACCGGATGCCGACGACAAGCGGGTTTCGTTGTATGCTGCGCTTACAACAGGCCGATCCTGTACGTAAATCGGGCCATCGCTCATTAGGCGAAATGCCAAAACAGGGTCACGTTTCTCAAAGTCTTCTACTAAGCCAAATCGAGCTAAGAGACGGTCGGCACAGCTTGGGTCATTCTCCAATCCTTCACAGAAAGTTTTTACCGCGCAGATGCCCGCATCTTGACAATCTCGCAACCATGTATCGATAGTCGAGAGAAAGCTCTCTAGCTTTATTGCGCCCTTTTTCCCTCTTCCAAAAACAAAACTCGCATTGTCCCAGAGAAGGTTTGCGTCTTTCCCGCTATTCGCATGTTTTAGGGCTTGTTTGCCTACGGCCGGGAGCATGACGTCTAACCCAGTGATCCTTGCCTTTTGTTTCGTAAATACAGTCTCAACGTTGACGCATTCACCTGACTCATCGAGAACTAAGACATAGTCGATTCCTCGCCGGGTCCATCCTTCTCGAGGTATTACATCGTCGCCCGCCTCAACCTGCCTTTGGTAGTAGGCGTGGAGCGCTTGCAGAATCATTCCCGCACCTCCTCACTGTCCCAGTTCGGAACCTCGACCACACCGTTCACCAGGCTGGCTCGAAAAAAGCGTGGCTTGGGGTCGGCAGGGTTGTGGTAATCCAGGTCGTATAGCATATAGCCTAATTCGCGCGTCTCGGTGATAGGTTGTACAGAAGAATGATCCGGCTCTACGAGCCGAAAAGTTGCGGCAAATTCACGGCAGCCCAAATACGGCTGATTCACACACTGCCCTTTGGCCGCACGGCGCTCAAACATGGTCATGAATTTCACGGCTTGGTTCGGTTCGTTATCCATATCAGTCTCGTCGGAGTTGGCCGTTCGTTTGCTCAGATGAGGAAAGTTCGGCTTGTGGCAGCTCGGGTCACACAACGCGAACGACGCATGGAGACGGTATTGTACGTCGCGCAGAAACAGTCCGGCTCGTTGTTGACGCTCATCCTCGATATACATGCCGAGCTGTCCAGTGCCAGATTGCATCGCGCCTTCGATATTGCGTGTTGACGCAATGCTGCCGACTTCGTTCCGACGGAGATTGATCCACTTGATGGGCTTGAGCACTTCGATCTTGCTCACCTGCCAGCGTATAGCCGGCTTCCAGAGAATTGCTTCGAACACCGCACGGGCCGCCGAGGGCGTGATCACGTCATAGCTGACGCGCTCCACCTTCATTTCCGGTCGGGTGAAGCAGGCAAAGTCACCGCTAACTTCAAGACAATAGGTTTTCATCTCTCCTCCCTAGCAGGTCAGATCACTTGGATCGGGGTTGGTATCGTCCACCAATATCCCGAGTTGCGAGTGGTATAGCATGTCAGTCTTCTGTGCAAATATGCCGGGATGGACTTCACACACGTCACCGTTCGCCAATAGTTTCTTGAATTGCCATTCGGGCAACGATACGGTATAGCGCTGGAGCTTGCGCATTAGCCATCGCTCCGGCCCTTCTTTCTGTAAACGACCAATCAATTTAGGGCTTTCCCCATAGCGTACGAGGATGCTGCAATAGCCCGACTCGTCGATAAGTCGAAAGCGCCGGGCAGCAGTACGAAACTGGACTTTTAACGGGTCATCGCCATTTCCATCCGGGTCGAGAAGCCCAACAATGTCGTGTTTATCAAGAGATTGAGCATTCATATAGAAATGCTCGAAGTAACGGGAGAACAAGTCTCGCGTCAGCGTGTGGTCGGAAGACCCGAACAGTAACGAGACGGCAACGTTCGCCGCCTGTCGTAATGGTCCCGGCGGTGCTTTGGTGGGCGGGACAAACACAATCACTTCGCCGCATTCCAGTTTGCCCTCGCGGTTACACCGTCCTGCGGCCTGAGCAATCGAATCCAGACCTGCCAGCGCACGATAGACCACGGGAAAATCCACATCTACACCAGCCTCTATCAATTGCGTACTCACAACTCGCACGGTTTCACCGTCAAGTAAGCGTCGCCGTATATCACTGATGACACGCGAGCGATGCTCACCACACATAAGGGCGGACAGGTGAATTGCTCCCTCGGGCGTGCGACGATGAAGTTCCCTCGCGTCCCTACGTGAATTGACCACTGCCAGGACACACGGATGTTGCTGAACCTGCCGTGCAATATTGTCCCAGTCCTGAGCCAGATGGAAATCCTGTGGCCATGTCACTATGACGCGCTCAAGGTTTCGATACAGCGAGTCCGGGTCAGGAACGATTTCACGAACATTATCAAGGCCGCGCAGAGTACGTTGAAAAGTTTTCAGTGTACCCAGTGCCGGTTGGGTTGCAGTTGATAAGATAAAAGTCACGCCATAGTTGCGCACTAATGCATTCATCACGTCGAGAATCGGCTGTAAAAACTCAGGCGGCAGAAGTTGTGCTTCGTCCAGGACAACCACGCTGTCAACGATATTGTGGAGCTTACGGCAACGGCTGGGTCTAGCGGCAAACAACGACTCGAAAAACTGAACATTGGTCGTTACAATCAACGGCGCGTCCCAATTCTCTGCTGCCAGACGACTCTTCGCTGTCTCCTTTTCTGGATCAAGATTGCTGTGGTGCTCAATTACCCCATCAGGGAATATGTCCTGAAAGACATTGGCGGTTTGTTCGATGATGCTGGTGTACGGAATAGCATAAATCACTCGTCGTTTCCCGTGGCACTTAGCATGCTCCAGGGCAAAGGCAAGGCTGGACAGCGTCTTGCCGCCGCCAGTAGGGACAGTCAACGAAAACAGTCCTGGCGATTCATGTGCCTTGTCCCGACACTGCCGGAGCACTTCAGCGCGAATACGATTTACTGGCGTGGGATGGGCCTGCGAAAATTTCCCCTCCATATAGGCATTGAAACGCGGCAGTAAGTCTGAGAGCGTCAGGGCATTGATACGCTTTCCGGCCCTGTCCGCGTCCATGAACGCTTCGGTATCGAGAAAATCCGCATCTACCAGACACGAAAACAGCATCCGCACCCACAAGGCAAAACCTACTGATCCACCAAGCAGTGCGCTGGTCGGCTTCGGTTGGGAAAGAATCTCGGGAGGAATTGTCTGGCTGAGAGTGCGTTGCAAATGGCTCTTGTCATCCAGCCGTACTTTTAATGCCGCTCCTGCGGTTTCACTCGTGTGCCAGTCCGGCAGGCCAGCGTGATGACCGGCAATGAGATAGGCTAATATTCGGCCATGCAGTCCGAACTGGTCTACCGCGCGCTGTGCCCCGGCGGTGGAGTGATCGACTCGATCGGATTGGCCTTCAAGATGGGCTTCGACGTCATAACCGGACGAGGCTTTAATATGTTGCTGAAATTCCGCGCTATACTTCCCTAGATCGTGCCATATCCCTGCAAGAAAGCCCCAATCCGAGTTTCCAAAAATTTCAGCAAATTTTGCAGCACCTTTGGCAACTTCGCGCAAATGTTCTTCCAATGCATGTTCGTCAAAAGAACCATCCTCCTTTTGACGAACATGGGCCAGGTACTGTTTTGGCTGCTTAGAAGGCATATTATACAGGGGGTTTCGCTCGGAGCACCGCGACCATGATCTCATCCATGACTTCAATCTGATCGCGAGCCAAGCGCATTGTATTCTTTAGCATAGACGACCCCTCTCCCGCAGGGAGAGGGGAAAAAACAGCGTCATAAGATGACGCGGCTACAAAGACAAAGACGCTGGATTCCCGATTAAAAATGTCGGGAATGACGGATAAAGGCGAAAGAAGGAACAGACAAAAACCAAGGAAAAGACCCTGTATCCCCGATTAACGATGTCGAGGATTGCAGGTCAGATATTAGAGGGGATATCGGGTTACGCCTTCGGCTAACCCGACTTACTAGGGATGCCCCACCATCCCTGTTATGCCCTCGTCCGGTGGCGCGGGTAATAGATCGCCGGCAATCAGGTTGACTTCCCGCGCCAAGCAGCGGAGGTAAGCCACGCCCCCGGTGGTCTGCCCCACCTGGAGACAGTAGCGCTCCGCGGCATCCAGCCTATGCGCGACGGCCGGGTGTTGTGCGCGGATCGGGTTCAATACGGCGCGGCCACGATCCAAGGCCTGACGCAAGGTGATGAACCCCGGCGGCAGTTCCCTGGCAACCGGGCGCCCTTCTGTCCCTGTTTCACCTCGACGGTCAGCGAGCAGACCATCCAACTCACTGAACCCGCCGTTGCACCACCCGAGCGCCACCACGAGCGCGACCATGCATGCCGCGCGGATCAGTTGATTAATCAATGGGGCTTGGCTGTGATCAACGGCCATGGGGTGCCTCCTTTGGTTCTCGGTTCATCCCCGCCCTCGCGGGGAACACTGGGCAGGCACGGGGGCCTGCCCCTACAAAGATTTATCCCCCTCACCCGGCCCTCTCCCGCAGGGAGAGGGAAAAAAACAGCGTCATAAGATGACGCAGCTACGAAGACAAAGACGCTGGATTCCCGATTAAAAATGTCGGGAATGACGGAGAAAGGCAAAAGAAGGAAAAGACAAAACCAAAACCCCTGGATCCCCGATCAAGTCGGGGATGACGGAATAAAGACTAAAGACCCTGGATCCTCGATTAAAGATGTCGAGGATGACAGAGTGAGAGAGTCGGGCATGACGGATACAGGTTTATTCAAATGCCAGTTCCTTGAGGTGAAGTACGATGCTGTGGCCTTTCATTTTCCGGAGCAGGGCTTCATCCGCGGTCACGAAAGGGAATCCCAGGGTTTCGGCCAGGGCGACGTAGACGGCGTCGTACCAGGTCAGTTTGTAGGCCCAGGCCACGGCATTGGTTTTTCGCAAGACCCGCTGCGTATGTTGTTCGACCTGCACGTCCAGATCGGCCAGTGTCGCGAGCACTTCGGCCAGTTCTTCTTCCGTGCTTTTTCGGCCGGCTTTGATGGCATTGGGCACTTCCAGGAGAAACAACTCGGGTACGATCATGCGCGTAGCGCCTTCAATATGGCGTTGGCGAAGGGCCAGGGCGATGTCGCGGTCGGCTTCCCGTTCTTGCACGAACCATTTGACCCCAACGGAGGCATCCACCACGTAGCCGGCATGATACGCCGGGATCATCGTGTCGCTCCGGTCCGCCGGTCGCGGAACTGACGGATGGTCCCCACCCCGTCCCACTTGCCGAATTTGGTGGCCAGCCTGTCCATATTCGCGGCGGCTTTTTGCATCCGTTGTTTGCGTTCGAGGGCTTCCCGTTCCAACCGTTTCGCGTCCAGGTATCGGCGGGCCGCCTTCTGGAGAAAGGCGCTGCGCGTCAGTTTTTCTTCCGTTGCCGCGCGGTCGACGTCCTGCAAGACGTCTTCCGGGATCATCACGTTGATGCGAGCCATGGGGTCTCCTTTTCGACAGGTTGCACGTGAATTTTAATGTGTGTATGAGGATGCGTCAATAGGTGTGTAAATAGATGATTTTTATACACACTAAAAGGCAAGGGAAAGACGCTGGATCCTCGATTAAGTCGGGGATGACAGGAGAAAGGCAAATGCAGATTCCTCACTTCGTTCGGAATGACCATTCTGGTGGGGGTGTTCCTATAGGATGGCGGAGAAAGGCAAAAGAAGGAACAGGCAAATGCCAAGGAAAAGACGCTGGATCCCCGATCAGGTCGGGGATGACGAAGAAAGACAACCGAAAGAAAAAACAAAGACGCTGGATTCCCGATCAGGTCGAGGATGACGGAGAGGAGTCGAGGATGGCGGAGAAAGGCAAAAGAAGGAACAGGCAAATGCCAAGGAAAAGACGCTGGATCCCCGATCAGGTCGGGGATGACGAAGAAAGACAACCGAAAGAAAAAACAAAGACGCTGGATTCCCGATCAGGTCGAGGATGACGGAGAGGAGTCGAGGATGGCGGAGAAAGGCAAAAGAAGGAACAGGCAAATGCCAAAGGAAAAGACGCTGGATTCCCGATCAGGCCGGGAATGACGGAAGGAGGAATTGCGAGGGGTTCATCCCGCGGCGGAGGCCTCGCGTGTCGATTGAACGACGACGCCGGTTACTGCGATAATTTATTGAAGGCGTCCAGGGCAGCCACTTTGTAGCATTCGGCCATGGTCGGGTAATTGAAGACGGTGCTCATGAAGTATTCCAACCCGCCGCCCAGGCTCAACGCGGCTTGGCCGATGTGGACCAACTCCGTCGCGCCGAAGCCAATGACGTGCACCCCCAACAATTGGTGATCGTTGCGATGGAACAGCAGTTTCAGCAGTCCGCTGTCGTCGCCCATGATGTGCCCGCGCGCGATTTCCCGATAGCGGGCCATCCCGATTTCGTAGGGCACTTTTTCCTTGGTGAGATTCTGCTCATTCTCGCCGACCATGGAAATTTCCGGAATGGAGTAAATCCCGATGGGGAAATGCGATGCCATAGACTGCGTCTCCACTCCAAAGGCATGACAGGCCGCCAGACGACCTTGCTCCGACGACGTGGCGGCCAGGCTGGGATAGCCAATGACGTCGCCGGCCGCGAAGATATGCGGGACGCTGGTCTGAAATTGTTCGTTGACTTTCAGCCGGCCCCGCTCATCAGCTTCGAGTCCCGCCCGCGTCAATTCCAACGCCTCGGTGGCCCCCATGCGGCCGACTGTAAATAACACCAGATCGGTCACGAGCTTTTTCCCCGACTCCAGATAAATGGTGGCCTTCGCCTGAGGCCCATCGGACGATTCCATCCGTTCGACCGTTTCCCCAAGTCGAAAGGTCACGCCGTAATTCCGCATCTGATGAATCAGTTCGTCCACGATTTCGACGTCCAAAAATTCCAGGGGACGCTGGCGCCCATCCACCAACGTCACGTCGACGCCGAGGGAGCCAAACATCGAGGCATATTCGAGACCGATCACCCCTGCGCCCACGACGACCATGTTTCGGGGAAGGCGTTTGAGATTCATCACCTTATCGCTGGTGATAATCTGCGGATGTTCGCCCTTCAGGCCGACCGGCGGGGCGGGAAGGCTCCCCACGGCAATGAGAATGTGGTCGGCATGCACCCATTGCAGGGCATCATCCGTAAAAACCTGGACCGTGTGCGGGTCAACAAACGAGGCTTCCCCCCGGATGATCGTGACGTCATTGCGTTCCAGTTGCCGTTCGAGCACGTCCCCTTCGCGTTCCACGACCTCGTTCACTCGCGTAAACAACTGCGTCAACTCGGGCCGGGAGGGAACGACAAACCCGTGCTGTTTGCGAAAGCGTTCGGCTTGCTGACCAAACGCCAGGACGGCTTCCCGAAAGGTCTTGCTGGGAATGGTGCCCGTATCCACGCAGACGCCGCCGATCACCCGTCGTTTTTCAACGACGACCACGCGCTTGTCCAGCTTCGCCGCTTGCACCGCGGCCCGCTGGCCAGCCGGCCCGCTTCCAATACACAGAAGATCGACATCGATCATGTCACGTATGGCTTTTGGCATCTTCAGTTCCTTCCGGGTTCATGGCACAATGACTCGTTCATGGCAGGTGAACAGATCAGAACCTTGCGGCTCGTCTGCTGCAATGTATGATAATATCTATCAGAACCCGATAATTCCACGACAACCACGTGTTGCGATTGCCGATTTCCCTGGGACGATGACCGGACCATCTTTCCGAACATCCAAGCGGCTCCTGCCGATCACCGTGGCGGGCCTGAGCCTGGTGCTCGTGGCTATTGTGATATATTGGTCCGGTCCTTTGCAATGTGACCCGCAACAGGCCGAAGCCACGCTGACCACCTTGGCCGATCAGGGCGTCCAGGGGACGAGCCATCCGCCCAGTCTGTCCAACCTGCTGTGGGTCCACGTCGGCCCTCAATGGCATGCGCTGTCACTCGCCGAGAAAAAAACCCTGGATCGCGTCGTGCGCTGTGCCGCGACCACGCCGGATGAGCAGGGGCGCCCCACGTGGCAGGCCGCCTATTACGATAACGCGACCGGCACCATCGTTGCCCTGACCAGCCGGCAATACGGGTTCCGGCTCAACCAATCCGACTAACGCATGCCGGCGGCGGAATGAGGGAAGTCGGCACGGCAACGGGCGCTTTTCCCGCCGATGACTGAACCGCGTCGTGCAGGCCACGCCTCCGCTTCGCCATCCATGCTATAATAGTGCACCGTGCGCATCCTGATTGTCGAAGATGAACCCAAAGTCGCCTCGTTTATTCGCCGCGCGCTGGAAGAGGAAAGTTACGCGGTGGACGTGTGCCCCGACGGCATCCAGGGGCGAGACCTCGCGTCGGAAGTGGACTATGATCTGATTATCCTCGATCTGCTGCTGCCCGGTCTTTCCGGCATCGACGTGCTGAAAGCCGTCCGGGACGCCAAAGTCGCCACGCCCGTTCTCATTCTGACCGCTCGCGCGAAAGTGGATCAACGGGTGACAGGCCTGAATGCGGGCGCGGACGACTACCTCACCAAACCGTTTGCCATTGAAGAACTGATCGCCCGGGTCCGCGCCCTGTTGCGCCGGGCCGGCGGCGACACCGCGGGGATTCTGCAAATCGACGATCTCGTCCTGAATCCCATCAGCCGCGAAGTCATGCGAGGCGGGCAACACATCGACCTGACCTCGAAGGAATACGCGTTACTGGAATACATGATGCGCAACGCGGGACGCGTGCTGACGCGCCCGATGATTGCCGAGCACGTGTGGGACCTTGATTTTGACACCTTCACCAACGTCATCGACGTCTATATCAGTTATCTCCGGAATAAAGTCGATCGAGGCCATGCCCGTGGACTCATCCATACCGTCCGGGGCAGCGGCTACACCCTGAAGCTGACCGATGCCTAGCCCGCGGGCCAACGCCTCCATCCGTGTCCGATTGACCATCTGGTATGGCGGTGGCCTGGCTCTGATCATGATCCTCTTCGCGAGCGCGCTGTACGTGGTCATGGCCCGCGCGTTGCAGGACCAGGTCGACCGGTCCCTCGAAGAAGCCGCCGTCGCCGCCTCCCGGTCTCTCGAAGAGCACCGGTTCGGCCCGTTTCTCCTGTTGGATGACCTGACCCAGGCGTTCCCCGAACTGGCCCTCATCGACAAGTTCTTCCAGATTTTCGGTCCGCAGGGGCAAATCACCCTCCAGTCCGCCAACATCAAAACGCGGAATATCCCACTCAGTCAGACCGCCCTCCAATCTTCCCTGCAAGGCCGCGCCGTCTTCGAAACCGTGCGGTTCCATGATGAAATTCCCATTCGGCTCCTCTCGTATCCCATTCGACACGGGGAGAGTCTCATCAATATTTTACGGGTCGGCACGTCCCTCCGGCCCGAGGAAGAAATGCTGGCTCGCCTCGTGTTCGTCCTGCTGATCGGCTCTCCATTGGCCGTGGCGGTGAGCATGTTGGGCGGCTGGTTTTTGGCCGGGCGGGCGTTGCGACCCGTGGACGTCATCACCCTGACCGCCCAGCGGATTGCCGGAGGCGACCTCACCCAGCGCATTGAAACGACCTCCGCCGATGAAATCGGCCGCCTGGCGTCCACGTTCAACGACATGATCGCCAGGCTCGAGGCCTCGATTCGACAAATCCGTCAATTCAGCGCCGATGCGTCGCACGAATTACGCACGCCGCTGACCATCACGAAGGGAGAAACCGAACTGGCCCTGCGGAAACCCCGGTCGCCTGAGGTCTACCGGGAAGCCCTGGAAAGCAACCTGGAAGAGATTGACCGGATGAGTCGCATTGTGGAAGAGCTCCTGTTCCTCTCGCGCGCCGACCTCGGCGAGGTGCAGGTCTCGTCGGAGCCCGTGCAACTCGATGCGCTGGTCCAGGAGATTCAACTGCAAGCCATGGTCCTCGGAAAAGATCGGGACGTGGCAACGACGCTGGGACCGGTCGAGCCGCTCCGGGTGCTGGGCGACGAATGGCGGCTTCGGGAGCTGATCCTGAACGTGGTGGACAACGCCGTCAAATATTCGTTGCCCCAGGGCACCGTGCAACTCGGGTTGACGCAACACCGCGGAATAGCCCGGTTGACCGTGCAGGATCAGGGGATCGGAATGACCCAGGAAGAACAACGGCTCATTTTCGATCGATTTTACCGAACCGACGCCGCCCGGGCGCACGCCCAAAAAGGCACCGGCCTTGGCCTGTCGATCTGCAAATGGATTGCCGAAGCGCATCGCGGCACCATCGAGGTCACCAGCACCTTCGGCCAGGGCTCCTGTTTTACGATTTCTCTTCCCCTGCTGCCTGCCTCCTCCGTTGCCTAGCATTCCCGCATGTTCTTGCCCCCTCCTGACTAACCATTCTGTCAACGCCTGCCCGCCCGAGAACAGCCTCTCCGTCGTTGTAGCCGCCGCATTGTAAGGAAATTGTAGCGGCCGCATCTCATGCGGCCTCCAATGCGGCCAAGAGAAGAAGCGTCATGAGATGACGCGGCTACGAAGACAAAAGAAAAGACAAAGACGCTGGATCCCCGATTAAAAATGTCGAGGATGACGGAGAAAGGCAAATGCAGATTCCTCGCTTCGCTCGGAATGACCCCGCTTGTCCTCGTTGCGAATTAGAGGCTTTTAATCCGCGATTAATTCTCCTTTCATGTTCCGCTGCTATAACTGTTTCAACTGATGATTGAACAGAACCAGGACCACCCTCATATAGAAGGAGGAACCCATGAGATTACCACCGTACCACTCACCGTCCACATCGCTCACCGGGACGCAGGGACGGAAGAAGTTCCTGATCGTTCTCGCGGCGAGCCTGTTTTTCACGGGAATGCTGGTCGCCGCTTTTTCAACCGGCATGGTGGGATCGCCGACGCATGCCGCGGTTTCGACTGCGCCGCCGTTCATGGCGCACTCTTCTCAAACCGAGCACGGGTTTGCGTACCTGGTCAAAGCCGTCAGACCGGCCGTCGTCAATATCACCGCTTCCAAAGTTGTGGATGCCGGCCCCTCCGGGAATCCCGGACTCCCCGATTGGTTCAGGCACGATCAGCAGGACAAACGTTTCTTTGGGATGCCGCCCATGCCCAACCCCGGGCCGGAGCGTCGAGGGATGGGGATGGGATCCGGGGTCATCGTGAGTCCCGAGGGGCACGTGGTGACCAACCACCACGTGATCGAAGGCGCGCAATCGGTGACCGTGGCCTTGCTCGACAAACGGGAGTTCACCGGATCGGTCGTGGGGAGCGACCCGCAAACGGATTTGGCCGTGATCAAAATTCAAGGCGACAATCTGCCGTTCATCCCCTGGGGTGACTCATCCAAACTCGAGGTCGGAGACTACGTGCTCGCGATCGGCAGTCCGTTCGGGCTGCACTCCACGGTCACGCAGGGCATCGTGAGCGCCAAGGGTCGCGGCGGCATGGGGATCACGCAGTATGAAGACTTCATTCAAACCGATGCCGCCATCAATCCCGGCAACTCCGGGGGCGCCCTGGTCAACATGCGCGGCGAACTGGTCGGCATCAACACCGCCATTCTTTCAAGGACGGGCGGCTACCAGGGCGTGGGCCTGGCCATTCCCGCCGGCATCGGCCAACACGTCTATACCAGCTTGGTCACGACCGGAACCGTCACCCGCGGGTTTTTGGGCGTCGGGATTCAAGCCGTTACCCCCGAGCTGGCCAAATCGTTTCGCCTGGATCGTCCGGACGGCGCGCTCGTGACCGAGGTCCGCGAAGAAAGCCCGGCGGACCGCGCCGGACTTCGGCGGGGCGATACCATCGTTGGGTATCAGGAACAGCCGATTGCCGGGCCCAGAGCCCTGCAACGCGCGGTGACCAGAACCCCGGTCGGAACCGAGGTCACGATGACGATCGTGCGTGACGGCGCGGAACAACACGTGCGTACGACCATCGTTGAGCATCCGACGAGTCAGCAGGTCGCCTCCGCGCAGCATCCCGATACCGGGTCCCGTCTGGCCGGATTGGCCGTGGAGGATCTGACACCCCGCCTGGCGAAGCGACTCGGCGTTGACAGCGGTGTCACGGGCGTCGTGGTGACGGGCATTCGCGCGGGCAGCCGGGCCGAAAAGGCCGGACTCGTGCAAGGCGACGTGATCCGGGAGATCAACCATACCCCGGTTCACTCGTCGCAGGATTTTCGACAAGTGGTGAAGGCGTTGCCGGATGAACAAACGATTCTCCTGTTCATCCACCGTCAGGGCACGCCGCTGTTCCTGACGGTCAACGTGTAACCGGCGAGCGGGAAGGGCACGCGGGGAACGACGCTCGTTGTTTCCCGCGCCCCGGCCCCCGCCTTTTCGTGACGAGAGAGGAGAGAGCCATGAACAACACCGACCACACCGTGCTCACCGTGGACAAGGGCACGTATCCACCTCCGACAACCGGCAAGCTCTCAAATGTGTTCCCGCATGGCACTCCGACGCTGGATACCATGATCGAGGATTTCGACGAAAAAGGCGCCAGGCAGGACCCCAAAGACGCCGCGCTCGAACCCATCTATTTTCGAAACTTCCGGTCGCGTCCTCTCCTGAACAAACAGGAGGAACTGGATCTGGCCAAACGGATCGACGAGAGCAGCCGCCACGTCCGGGACGTCCTCGCCAAGGCTATGCACGCCATCGGCACACTCGGCAACAAGCCCGAATTTCACGAGGCATTGCATTCCCTGACTGAAATTTGCGGCCTGAGCGGCTTATCGGCCCCGGCCCTGAATGAGGCGGAGGAACGCTTGTCCGGACTCAGAAACGTGTTGTCCCTTCGCGGGATCAAAGCCCGCATGGTCGGCAAACGTGTGCAGCGGCTGCACCGCGAGTTGACCGATGCCCGCGCCCAATTGGAGCGGGCCAAGGAAGAGTTGGTGCAACGCAACCTCCGCCTTGTCGTTGATATTGCCAAACGCTTTACCGGACGGGGGCTGGGCTTCCTGGATCTCATCCAGGAAGGGAACATCGGGTTGATGCGGGCCGCGGAACGCTTCCAATACCAGAGGGGGTACAAATTCAGCACCTATGCCACGTGGTGGATCCGCCAGGGCATTTTACGCGCCGTGGCCGACCAATCCCGGACCATTCGAGTGCCGGTTCATACCACCGAAGCCTGGCAACGCATGATCAAGGTCTCCCACCGTCTCGCGCAAAAGCTGGGACGCGAGCCCAGTCATGAAGAAATCGCCCTGACGTTGGCGACCAGGCCCGAACGGGTGCAACACACCATGCAGGCGTTTTGGGAACCGCTGTCGCTTGACCAACCCAATGCCGAAGGGGAGCCGTTCCTTGATGACTGCCTCCCCGACGTTCATTCTTCGCCGCCGGATGAACACCTGCAAGAAGAACAGATGAGGACCCAACTCCATCGTCTGCTTCGGGTCCTGACGCCGCGAGAGGAACAGGTGATCCGGTTACGTTTCGGAATCGGCCACGGACAGTCCCGCACATTGGAGGAAGTGGGCAGGCTCCTGAACGTGACCCGTGAACGGATCCGGCAAATCGAAGTCCTGGCGCTGAAAAAACTCAGGGAGCCGACCATCAAGGCCCAGTTGGCCGCGATGAGTTGACAGGATCCTGCGCAACACGGCCGGCGACGCGCTCTTTCTTTTGTCTTCGTCGCCGCGCCGTCCCGGCTCGGGGTTACTCATCACCCCGGGCCGGTTGATTGCGCGATTGCTTGACCCGTCCCCGCCGTTTTTTCTGATCCAGTCGATTCTCAATGGAACGTTGAGAGATACGGGTTGCTTTCCGGATTTTCCGGGGAGTCAGGGCCTCATGCAGAAGCCGGCAAAACTTGTCGAGCGCATCGGCCCGATTCAGGGCCTGGCTCGCAGCCCGTTGGGCGTACAGATACAAAACCCCTTCCTTGTTGATGCGAGTCTTGAGCTTTCTGCCGATCAGGGATTTTTGCGCGGCTGTCAATGACGGCGAACGCCGGACGTCAAAATGCAACGTCACGCGCGTATTCACCTTGTTGACGTTCTGTCCTCCGGGCCCGCTGCTGCGCGACGCGTGGAATTGAAGTTCCTGTTCGGGAATGGATATCTGAGGGGTGACGGCAATCATTCGCTGCCTCGCGGAAAGCCCATGCTCGGGGAGGCAGCGTAACGGAGAACACCGTTTTTCACAAGACGCGGGATTGGCCGCGGAGGATCGGGGTCAGGCCTGAACGCGCCGGGGCGAGGCGTGGGCGCTCTCAGCAACCCGGCCTCGCCCCGTCACACGCCCGTTCAATGCAGGCCCTCCCTTACACCTTGACGTCGATCGGGATCGACCTGGGCTTCACTTCTTCCCGCTTGGGAACCTGCACGGTCAGCACGCCTTTCTCATAACGCGCCGTCGCCTGATCCGGCTTCACGTAGCCGGGAAGGCGGAAGCTCCGGGCAAACGTCCCATACCGGGCTTCGCGGAAATGATAGTTGTCCCGGTCGTCGGCACGTTCCTCTTTCCGTTCTCCGTGCAGTTGCAACGTATGGTCGGTCACGGAGATCTTCACGTCCTTCATGTCAATGCCCGGCACTTGGGCTTCCACAAACAGGTGCTCTTTATCTTCATAGACGTTCACCGGTGGGACCCAATTGGCCGCCGGAACCTGCGGACCATCCCATTGCGGCCGCCGAAACGGGAGCGCATCCCACCCATCCAACGTTCGTTCGAGTTCTTGAAACGGATTCCATTTGACCAACATGGCGCACCTCCTCTTGTTCGCGTTCGTTGTTTTCCTGTGCTGTATCCATTGAAGCGCTTCCATGTTTTCAGATAAACCCCGCCTGGAAAAAGTCAAGACCCGGCGCTTGCCTGAGCCGTTTCTGTATCATCCTGTGTCGATTCAGTGACCCAGCGGCCTCTCCGTCGTTGTAGCGGCGGCATCTTATGCCGCCTGAGAGGTCGCTGAGAAGAAGCGCCATACGGCGGCGCGCCTACGGAGATTCGGGGTCGGACTGCGGCGGGGGTTGTTGAATCACGTTGAAGTCTTTTTGGGTGATGAACTGCCCGTTTGCAAACAACCGGAACTCATACCGGCCCGGCGCCGGAAAGACCAGCGAGGGAATATTCACGCCGAAATCATGAATCTGCAGCCGGTCGTTGATCTCAACGGACGACAACGAGGCTTTCCCGATGAGCTGATCCTGATCCAGATACACCAGATGCAGCTCAAACTCATACTGCCCTTCCGCGTCCGTCAAACAAAAATAGACCCCCATCTGTGGATGCTGACAGGGAAAGCGCGCGGCCCACAGGTGGGTGAACGTTCCGATAATGCTCTTCTTCCTTGTAAAACTGTCCAGAATCACCGAGTCGCAGACCAAAAAGGCCTGTACGATGGGTTTAACCAGTTCGTCCATGGCGCGGGTCCTTATAAAATTTTACCCCGTAGGTCGGGTTAGCGAAGCGTAACCTGACATCATCGTCGTTTGACGAAGCCGGAACATGCCGGATTACGCTGCGCCTGTCCTGAGCGAAGCGAAGTCGAAGGGCTAATCCACCTACTCTTACACTTTCCGGATAGATTGACACCAGACCTCGCCCGCGCGCAAATTTTTCTCCGTCCCTGAGGCCGCGGGCATCACGTGAGCGCCGCTTTCACGCTGAGATACAGAATCATCACTTCAAGGGAATGGGCGGCAATCACGGTCACGAGGTTTCGCCATCGCAGGAAAAGGGCCGCCCAAATGAGTCCATCCCATACGGCGATCCAGTGGAGGTGCCGAAACGTCATCACCATAAAAGGATCCCACGCAAACACCAACGCCGAAATCAGCATCGCCGCGATCGCCCCAAACCGGGGATGGTTGGCCGGTGTCGTCGAAAGCCACCGGCCACAGAGTCGCTCCAGCCTGCCCAGGAGAAATCCTCGAAAATTCAACTCGACTCCGATCGCGATCAGGACCGTGAACCAGGGGATCATCACAAAGGGCGGCATCCCGGCATGAGGCGTGTCGGCCAGGAACAGCACGTCGCCGCCAAGCACCGGCACCAGCCACAGGATCACGGCCGAGTTGACCATTCCCAGGACACATCCCGTGCCGACCCCCCACCCGACGCCCTGTTTCAGGCCGTCCCGGGAAAGGCCCAGCGCGGGCAACGCATGGGCATTGACGTTCCACCAGATGACGAGCGATCCGTAGGCGGCCAGTTGCGGCAGGAATTGCACGAACAGGTTCTGCTGCGCGGAGGCCGGAAGAAGATAAAAAAGTCCGGTCAGGCAGATTGGAATCAAGGCCAGCCACGTCGCGCGTTCCTCGACTTGAACGGCGCGTTGCCGTTGCTTTTCGCTTTCCACCGCCATAGGCGCCAAGCCCCTCCTTTTGTCACCTTGCAGCCAGAGACGTCTTCTGCGTATGATCCACCGGATAACCCATTGGCAAATCCTTCTTCATTTGGTGAGATTCATGCACACGACCGTTTCATTTCAGCGTCCTCGTATTCCTTTCCGTCAACCTGCCGTGAGGACAGCAGGACAATCTCTTTCACGCGCGCTCTTCCTTGGCGTCGCGCCCCTTGCATTGATCCTGTGCGTGGGCGTGACGGATCTCTTCGCAGAAGACGCCGAGCCCCTGAAGGAACTCCCCCGTGCCGTCCTGCGACATACGCCGCCGATTTTTGAAGAATGGAATTTCGAAAAACACCTGGACGTCGTCCCTCCACGAGGATTTTCCGCCCATACCCTGGGAGACGGATACCCCGGGGAATGGACGATCACGACCGCCGACGACGCGCCCAGCCGGACCCACGCGCTGCTCCAGCCGACGCCCTGTTCAAAGCCCGGTTGTTATCAACTGCTGGTCAACGACACGATTCAAGTGGAATACCTGGACCTTTCGGTGGGGATTCTTTCCCAACTCGGGACACCGAACTCTGCCGCCGGCCTGGTGCTGAACCTCCAGGATCTCGACAACTTCTATGCCGTCCTCATTTATCCGGCAAGCAACATGGTCCGGGCCTATCGTTTTTCTGAGGGGAACCCTATCCTGATCAAGGAGCATGAGGTCACTCCGCGAAAAAGAACCCAATGGCATTTTCTTCGGGTCCAGAGAAACACGATCGTCAGCAAAGATTTTTTTGAAATTTCGTTCGATAACCAATTCTTCCTTTCCGTGTATGATTCGACCTTGCGAACGGGCCGCATCGGACTCCTGACAACCGGGGACGGTCAATTCGCATTCGACAATCTGCGAGCCGTGGAATTTGTGACGGGCGAGCCACTGTCGCGACCACCCGCCTATTAAGGAACCCCTGATTTATCGCACGATCGGGCACATGGCGGCGTTGTGTCCTCGCTCAACCCTCGCCTATCTTCTACGATAAGCCTCGGGTTTCGCTGTGGGACGCCTTGCCCTGCACCCGCTATCACAATAAATCGGAGGGATTGCACGATCGGCGCATGGCGGCGTTGCATCCTTGAACGCGTCCCCTACCCCGGTTCCCCTCATTGAATTGTAGGGACAGGCCCCTGTGCCTGTCCATCGGGAAGGACGGAGCGACTCCGCATTCAGGCTTCCTGCAAGAGATCCAGCAACGTCGCCGGATCGGAGGCGACGTGAATCAGCGCGCGATTGTCAGGGGCCAGGAATCCTTCCCGCATCTGGTGATCCAAAAACGTCAGGAAGGCATCGAAAAATCCATCGACGTTCAGCAGCCCGCAGGGTTTCTGCTGCAACCGAAGTTGTCGCCAGGTAATCATCTCACAAAATTCTTCCAGGGTCCCGTACCCGCCGGGCAACGCGATAAAGGCATCGGCCAGGTCCGCCATGAGGGCTTTGCGCTCATGCATTGATCCCACCACGTGGAGCGCGGAGACGTCATGCCGGGCCCATTGCCGGTCCACCATGAATTCCGGAATGACGCCAATCACCCGACCGGCTCCGGCCAGGCAGGCGCTCGACACCACTTCCATCAGGCCGATGTTGCCGCCGCCATAGACCAGGCCCAACCCGCGCGCGGCGAGTTCCTTGCCCAGGAGCCCGGCCATCCCGGCATAACGACTTCTCAGGCCCCTACTGGAGCCGCAAAACACACACACGTTGTTCATGGAGGCATGAGAAACAGCTACGATGGTTCTTCCACCGTCAGATCAAGCAATGAATAGGGATCCACCCGCGCGTCATTGAGCCGCACGCCCCAATGGAGATGCGGGCCGGTCGCCCGCCCCGTGGAGCCGACTTGCCCGATCACCTGCCCTTTCTTCACCACCTGGCCCTGCGCCACGTCCACGCCGGACAAGTGAAAATACATGGAAAAGAGCCCAAGCCCATGATCCACGATCACCCCTTTTCCCGAAAAGAAGTGATCCGCGGTGAGCCGCACGATCCCGTCGTTCATGGCCAGCACGGGAGTTCCTTCGGGCGCGGCGATATCTTCGCCGCTATGGGGCTTTCTGGGTTGCCCGTTGATGACCCGGCGACTCCCGAATCGCCCGGATATTTCTCCCCGGACCGGCTCCAGGAATCCGCCCTTCCACAACGGATGCGGCACGAAACCGGCAAACGCTCGGCGAACGGCCTTGGATTCGATTTCGACCCGGTCGAGGGTTTTCCGGTCGAGATCCACCATTTTGGAGGGCAGCGTCAACCGCTGCACGGGATAGGCTTCCTTCATCACCAGCACCGAGAGGCTCCGGCGTTCCGTCCGTTGAGGATAGACGATCTCGATCGCGAGTTCATGGCGACCGGGATCGTCCTGCATATCCAGCCCCAACAGGCCCGCGTACACCCGTTCCTTGAGAGGGAACAAGGTCACCGTTCGTTGCAGGAATCGCCCTTCGACCCGGTCGGGTTGGTCGCGGACGGGGACCGTCACCAACAGCACCTCGCCCTGCTTGCCGCTCAATTGTCCATCGGCCCCCACGGAATACCCGTCCCTGAAAAACAGGCTGACGGGAAACACGCTCGCCAGCACCAACACCAGGGCCACGAGCCACGGACGCGTGACGACGTTGTCGCGAAACGAGAAGGCAAAGAATGACATGTTACGTACGAAGCGACGCAGGAGACACCTGGGCCAGCAATTCATCGACCCGTCGATTGAACGCGCAAAAAGGATCCATACACAGGATCGTCTCTTCCCAATAGCCGTTTAATTTCAAATAGGTCCAATCGACCGTATAGGATCGATTTTTGGCCCGGGCAAAGCGAATGAAATCGCCCCGGACCTTGGCGCGGGTGGACTGGGGCGGGATGGACATGGCGCGTTCCACGGCTCGCTCATCCACCATCTTCACCGTCTTCTCGTGCGCCTCCAGAATATAATACAGCCCGCGCTTCCGGTTCACGTCGTGGTATTGCAGGTCCATCATCGCCACCCGCGGGTCATCCCACCCGCACCCTTTCCGGTCGATGTACGATTGGAGCACCCAGCGTTTCGTCACCCAGTCGATCTCCCGCACCAACTGCATGGGGTCGTCCTCCAACGCGTTCAACACGCGCTCCCACTGCGTCAGGACGTCGGCCAGCACCTTGTCATAAGGCCGGGCGTGGAGAAACTCCGACGCCTTTTCCAAATAGATGCGTTGAATCTCCAGCGCGGACAACTCCCGCCCGTCATCCAACTTCACCTTTTTTTTCAACGTGGGATCCCGTGAAATTTCCCTGATGGCCTTGACGGGATCTTCCAATTCAATGCTCCTGATACAATACCCTTCCTCGATCATGGACAAGACCAGGTCCGCGGTGCCGACCTTCAGGTACGTGGCAAACTCCGACATGTTCGAATCCCCGAGAATGATGTGGAGGCGTCGATACCGTTCGGCGTCGGCATGCGGCTCATCCCGCGTGTTGATAATGCTCCGGGAGGACGTGGTGGAGGACGAGGTTTTCTCGTGAATGTGCTGGGCGCGCTGCGACAGAAAATAGTACGGCTTGCCAGAAACCTTGAGCACCTTGCCGGCGCCCGAAAAAATCTGTCGCGTCACGAAAAACGGGATGAGCTGTTCGGCCACCTTCCAAAAATCCACGTCGCGCGGCATCAGGAAGTTTTCATGACACCCGTAGGTATTCCCCAGGGAATCCGTGTTGTTCTTGAAAATATAAATGTCCCCGGCGAGCCCTTCCTCACGAAGGCGTTCTTCCGCCGCGGGCAAACAGGATTCGAGAATCCGCTCCCCGGCCTTTTCATGCACCACCAACTCGAAAATGTCGTCGCACTCCGGCGTGGAATACTCTGGATGGCATCCGGTGTCCTGATAAAACCTGGCCCCATTCGTGAGAAAGGCATTGGACGGCCAACTGTTCGGAATCAGCCCTTCAAAAATGTATCCCAGAATTTTCTCAATGGGCAGATAGACCCGGCCATTCGGGGCAAACGTCAGACCGTACTCACATTCCAGTCCGAAAATGCGTTTCATAGCTCATGGTAACATAGACACGGCGCCGACGGAATAGAGCGTCCATTCCGGCAATCCTGCCTCTTACTGCTATTCCCGACTTCCTTCTTGCCTCACCGAAACACATCAACGAATCTTGTCAACGGCCGGCTGAACACCTACACTCTGTCGGGATTCCGCTTCTTGATCTCGATGCGGTTAGGGGTATGACCATACGACTGAGTTCTTTGGCGATCGGCGTTATTGCGGTCCTGACTGCCGCCGGCATTGGAGTCCGGTATTGGGTGTACGGGCACCTGAATGCGTCCTTTTGTCTGTTAAGCCTGTTTTTCTCGACCAACCTGCTGATTTGCTATTGGGAAACCTGTCTCATCCTTCACCTGGACCTCATCCGGCAACGCGCCGAGTATTGGCATGCGCGGTTGAAGGAAACCGGCCGGTCGCCGATCGGCGAGTTTCTGACGACTGAGATTCCGTTGACAAAAATTTTGTCTCCGCAGGCAGGGGCTGATATGTGGGCGGTCTACTCCCTGTACGATGGGTCATACATCGACAGGCGCACCTACGGCTTCAATATCGACATCGCCAATGGCTTTTTCACGATGGTGCCGACACTGGTCCTCTATGCGGCATTCACGGTTGCGTTTCTGCCGGCGCACGTCGCCGGGATTCTCGGAGTCGCGCTGTTTTGGCAATGGGAGTATGCCACCTCCGTGTACATGGCCAGCTTTTATGTCGCAGGACGGCACAAGCTGATCAGCCGGGCTGATCGGGCCACGTATATCTGGGGATCCAATGCCACCTGGTTATTGTTCCCGCTGCTGGGGCTGTATGTTTCGATTCGTTTGATTGTTGACGGCGATTATTCAGTGCTGGGTTTGCGGTAAGACCGGGGACCGTCCGGCTGGGGAGATGGTGAAGACACATGCCTCTCCCCCACCCGCATTCCCTCTTCGGCAATGCGCCCACTTACAAAGGGGAGGGAATACAGCGACATGAGACGACGCCGCTACGAATGCATTTTTAAAGACACTGGATCCTCGATTAAAAACGTCAAGGATGACGGAAGGAGGAGAAGTCACCCTCGCCCAAAGAGCGCTGGTCGGTGGCGGTTATGAAAGGAACGTGCCGGCTTCTTCTGCGCCGACCCGGCGAAACTTTCGGCCGGTGCGGGTCCGGTCGAGGAGCGCGACTTCGAGCGATTGCAGCGACACGGTCTGGCCCGTCGCGTCCTCAAGGGCTTTCATGCACCGCGTCAGCGCGGCTTTCAGATCCGGGACGTCTCCCGACCCCAGCGAGCGCAGGGACGACACCACGGTGTCCGCGCGCCCCCCAATGGCCACAAAGGTTTTTTCGTGAAGAATCGTCCCGTCGAACGCGATCCGATATAATTCCGTCTGGTCGGGCCGTTCGCCGATCTGGGCCAACAGGATTTCCACTTCAAAGGGTTTCAGTTCCTGACTGAATATCGTGCCCAGCGTCTGCGAATATCCGTTCGCCAGGGAACGCGCCGTCACGTCCTCCCGACTGTACATGAACCCTTTCAGATCGGCGTGCTGTATGCCCGCTTTGCGCAGGCTTTCAAATTCGCTGTATCGCCCGGCTCCCGAAAAGGCGATGTTGTCGTAAATTTCTGAGATCTTGAACAGGGAACTGCTGGGATTGTCCGCCACGAAGAGGACGCCGTCCCGGTACTCGACGGCCACGATCGACCGGCCCTTGGCAATGCCTTTTTTGGCGTATTCCGCCTTATCCTGCATCAGTTGTTCGGGAGATACGTAAAACGGCAGCGTCATCAGGATTCCCGTTCTGATCGTGAACGCGCCAACCGGTCGCATTGGGCCGCCACGTCGGGCTCTTCAACGTCCCGCACGCCCTGGGCGTCGACGATTTTGATGGTGGGATAAATGCCCCGGAACAGGTCCGGCCCTCCGGTTCCTACGTCCTCTTCCGCCGCGCTCAGGAGCGCCTGAAGCGCGAGGTCGATGACGTCCTGTTGGGACAGGTTCTTGCGAAACCGCTCCTTGATGGTCACACGGGCGTCTTTCCCTCCGGACCCGACCGCGTGATAGTCGGTCTCTTCATATTTCCCGCCGGTGACGTCATACTTGAAAATCCGGCCCTGTTGTTGCTTCAGGTCAAACCCCACGAACAGGGGAATCACGATCAACCCCTGAAGAACCATGGGCAGATTCGCTTTCACCATCTGCCCCAGCCGGTTCGCCTTGCCTTCGCAGGAGAGCGGCACGCCATCCAGCTTTTCATAATGTTCCAGTTCAATCCCGAACAACTTGGCCATTTCCAGGCACGGCCCCGCGGCGCCCGCAATGGCAATGGCCGAATGGCTGTCGGTCCTGAAGACCTTGTCCATGCGACGCGACGCCACCTGATACCCTTCGACGGCCCGTCGATCGCCGGCAATCACCACGCCTTTCTCGTATTTCACGGCCAACACGGTCGTGCCGTGAGAGAGTTGCGACAGCACGAACCGTTGCATCTCATCCATCGAGACGGACGCGGGTCCCCCACTCCCCCACCGCGCCGCGGGCGTCAGTTCGGGTCGCGTGTGATGGATGAAATCAAAAAAACTCGAACACTGATTCACGGGCATTTTGGAAAAGATTGAGTCCATGCTTCCCGCCAACGGTTCCGCGTCCCCCGGTTCAAGCCGATAAACGATCCAGGAGCTGTTGGGCCGTTTCCACGCCCTCCAACAACTCGTTGGTCAGATCCTGCGTGCCTCTCAACGGGTCCATCAACGGAATCCGTTTGACGGAGACGTCTCCCACGTCAAAGAGCACCGAGGTCCAACTGGCCCCGTAGATCTGTTGCGGAAATTTCCGCAGGCAGGCGCCGCGAAAATAGGCGCGCGTGCCTCGCGGCGCATACAATTCCGCGGCGGCGATTTCCTCGTCGTCCAGCAACCGCTCGATACGCCGGCTCCGTTCGAGCGTGTAATACAGGCCTTTGTCCGGACGGACGTCATGGTATTGCAGATCCATCAGGGCCACGCGCGGATCATCCCAGCCGCAGCCCTTCCGTTCCACGTACGATTCGATTATCCGTTGTTTGGCCACCCAATCGAGTTCCGTGGCCAATTGCCCGGGGTCCCGCTCGAGCGTATCCAGAACGCTCTCCCATCTCACCAACACGTCCTTTGTCGCGGGCGACAGCTCGCGACAGGCGTAAAACTCATGCGCGGCCCGGAGATAGGCGCGTTGGATGGCCAGCGCATTGGTCGCGCCGGCCCCGGACAATTTCAGATCGGCCTTCATGGTGAGATCCCGTGAAACGATCTTGACGGCTTCGACGGGATTTTCCAGCGCCAACGCGGGCAGGTCGGCGCCTTCGTCCAACATATGCGTCACGATCGCCATGGTGCCCACCTTCAGATACGTGGACAGTTCCGCCATGTTGGCGTCGCCGACAATGACGTGCAGCCGCCGGAACCGCGCGGCGTCCGCGTGAGGCTCGTCACGGGTATTGATCAGGGGGCGTTTGACCATGGTGTTGAGATCGGCCACGCATTCAAAAAAATCCGCGCGCTGAGAGATCTGGTACTGCGCGGGCGCGGTTCCGTTTTCCGCCCCGACCTTCCCGGCTCCCGCAAAAATGGGACGCGACACGAAAAACGGCAACAGCCCCTGCAGAATCACGTCGAACGGCACGGACCGGTTCATCAGATAATTTTCATGGTACCCGTAGCTGTTCCCCTTTCCATCGGAGTTGTTCTTGTACAGCACGTATCCTCCCCCCGCGGTCCGGTTCAGGGCCTCCAGGCACCTGGCGGCGACGAGTTCGCCCGCCCGCTCATACGCGACCAGTTCCCGGGCCGTGCTGCATTCCGGCGTCGAATACTCGGGATGCGCCCCGTCGACGTACAGGCGACCGGCGTTCGCCAACAGTTTGTTGAGCGCCCGGTTGTATTCGGGACCCGGACGTTCGCGTTCGCCCTCGACTTCAAACCCGCGAGCATCCCGCAGGGGATTTTCGTTCTCGTAATCCCATATCGCCCGTGGGGCAATCAGCGACGGGTACTGACTGATCAGTTGGAGGGAATTCTCAACGGGATCGGATGCGTGGACGTGGCGCGAGGCGACACCAAATTCCGTTTCTGTGCCGATAATGCGCTGCAAGGACTCCTCACTCCAGTTTGAGCAGAAGCATCAGAAGTAATGCCCGGCACTCACGGTTTCAATGTTGCGCGTTTCTTCCGAGCCGGGGGTCATGGTCCGCACGTGAACGATCTTTTCGCCTTTTTTCCCGGCGATGCGGGCCCAATCATCGGGGTTCGTCGTATTGGGCAGGTCTTCATGCGCTTTGAATTCATCCCGAATGGCACACAGCAGGTCTTCTTCTTTCAGACCCTTTTCACCCGTGTCGATGGCTCGTTTGACCGCGGTTTTTTTCGCTCGCGACACCACGCCTTCGATCAGCGCGCCACTGGAAAAGTCTTTGAAGTAGAGGAGCTCTTTTTCTCCGTTGGCATACGTGACTTCCAGAAACTTGTTGTCTTCCGACGTGGCATACATCGCCTCCACCGTCACGTCGAGCAGGCGCGAGACCACCGCCTGCCGGTCCTGTCCGTGCCGGTCGAGTTCCTCTTTGGCAAACGGCAGGTCACCGATGAGATATTTGGCAAAAATGTCGCGCGCGCCCTGTTTATTCGGCCTGGGGATTTTGACCTTTACGTCCAACCGCCCCGTTCTCAACACGGCCGGATCAATGAGATCCTGCCGGTTGCTCGCCCCGATGACGATCACGTTGTTGAGCGTTTCGACCCCGTCGATTTCAGCCAAAAATTGCGGCACGATCGTGGATTCGATATCGGATGAGATCCCGGACCCCCGCGTCCGGAACAACGCGTCCATTTCATCAAAAAACACCACCACCGGATTCCCGGTGGCCGCCTTGTCCCGCGCCCTGGCAAACACCTCCCGGATGTACCGTTCCGATTCGCCCACGTATTTGTTCAACAATTCCGGACCCTTCACGTGCAGGAAATAACTCCGGACCTCTTTGCCGGATGCATGTCCCATCTTCCGGGAAATGGAATTTGCCACGGCCTTCGCGATCATGGTCTTTCCGCACCCCGGAGGCCCGTACAACAGGATGCCCTTGGGCGGGGTCAGACGATGCTCCCTGAACAGGTCCGGGTACAAAAACGGCAATTCCACGGCATCCGTCACCTGCTCGACTTCTTTGGCCAACCCGCCGACGTCTTCATATTGCACGTCCGGCACTTCTTCGATCACCAACTCTTCGATTTCGGCCTTGGGGATTTTCTCGATGACGTAGCCGGACCGGGCATCATAGAGCAGATGGTCGCCCACGCTGAGCGGCTCATGAAGCAGGGGCTCGCCCAGTTCGACGATACGTTCTTCGTCATGGTGCAACTGAATCAGCGCCCGCGTCCCGTCCAGTTGATCCTTTAACCGCACCACTTGTCCCTGGGGATCAAAGGCGCGCGCCTCGATGACGTTCAACGCTTCATTCAGAATCACTTCCTGCCCCTTTCGCAGGGACGCGCCCGCCACCGAACTGTGCACGCTGACGCGCATTTTTCTGCCTGAGACGTAGACGTTGGCGCTGGCATCCTCATTCAGGCTGCAAAACAGCGCATACGACGACGGGGGCGCCGTAAGTTTGGCGATCTCCGTGCGAAGCGTTTCAATCTGGGTTTTGGCCTCCTGGAGACTGGCCGTCAACCGTTCATTCTGTTTTTGCGATTGCTGTAATTTCACGCGGGTTTCGTACAGAGGGCGCACTTCGCTTTCCAGGGATTGGAGTTCTCCGCGAAGTTTCTCGATCTCCCGATTGTCGTCTTCGCGTTTTTTCACGCCCATGGAATCCTCACTGGCCCGATGACGAACACACAGGCGGCCGGTTTCTCCGCGGCGCTCAAACCCTTGTATTGATAGGGCTAAACCCGCATGAGCCGGTCGTTCCGTCTCACCGGAGAATAAATTCTAGCACTGGTTTTCGGAAGGGGTCAATATAAAGGAGAGGCGTTTTACCCCGGTCTCCATTTTCGCAATTGCGCGGCATACATCGTCACCGCCTCACGCGGAGACGCGGCCAGGAGAATGGACGAGACGACCGCGACGCCGGCGGCGCCGGCCGCCATCACGGTCTCCACGCGAGCCGGCGTCATTCCGCCGATCGCATACACGGGAATGGCGCAACGCCCGCTGGCTTCACGAACGGCAGAGACGCCCAACGGCGGGCCGTATTGCCGTTTCGACGGCGTCTCATACACCGGCCCGAGCACCACGAAGTCCGCGCCGTCCTGCTGGCTTTGGAGAACTTCTTCGACGGAATGGACCGACTTCCCGATGAGATAGCCGGACCCCAGACATTTCCGGGCCGCCCGGACCGGCAGGCTGTCCGCGCGAAGATGCACGCCCGCCGCCCCGGTGGCGAGGACAAGGTCCACGCGGTCATTGATCAAACACGGCACCCCGAAAGGACGCGCCAGACGGCGCACGTCCTCGACAACGTTCAGAAGCGCCCGTGGTCCAAGGTCTCTTTCCCGGATTTGGACCATCATTCCCCGTTCGGGGATGATGTCGCCGAGGATTGGGAGTAATCTGTCCTCTCCGGTCTGTTGCCGGTCGGTGACCACGTACAACGGCGGGAGCGGGCGCGTTATCACCGACACCGACGGCCTCGACTGTCCCCCTCACCCGTCCTGGAGGGGAAAAAGCTGGGGCGAAAATGGCACATCGATGGGCTTGTTCAGAATGCGTTTACAGCATGCCCTCGATCGGACTGCTCGCGGTGGCATAGAGTTTTCTGGGAATGCGCCCGGCTTGATAGGCCAACCGGCCGGCCTCCACCGCGTATTTCATGGCCTCCGCCATGGCAATGGGCTCCCTGGCCCCCGCAATCGCGGTATTCATCAACACCGCATCCGCTCCGTATTCCATGGCCAACGCGGCATCGGACGCCGTGCCCACTCCCGCGTCCACGATCACGGGCACGTTCACGGTTTCCAGGATGATTTTCAAATTGTAGGGATTGCGTATCCCCAATCCCGAACCGATGGGCGCCGCCAAGGGCATGACCGCCGGACATCCGATATCGACCAGCTTTTGCGCCACGATGGGATCGTCGTTGGTATACGGCAACACCACGAACCCCTCCCTGATCAGGATCTTTGCGGCTTCAATGAGCCCGGCGGTATCGGGGAACAAGGTCCGCTCGTCGCCGATCACCTCGAGTTTCACCAGATCCGACACCCCGGCGGCGCGCGCCAACCGGGCATAGCGCACCGCATCCTCCACCGTGTAACAGCCCGCGGTATTGGGAAGAATGGTGTACTGTTTGGGATCAAGATAATCCAGCAGATTCTCGGAATTCCTGTCCGTGATATTGACCCGACGCACGGCGACGGTGACGACGTCCGCGCCGGACATTTCAATGGCTTTCTTCGTCTCGATAAAATCTTTGTATTTGCCCGTCCCGACCCACAAACGGGATCGAAACTCCCGCCCGGCTATGGACAACCGATCGTCACTCATGGCCTTTTCCCTCGCCTCCTCCGATGAAACTCATGATTTCAACGCGGTCGCCTTCCTCAAGCATTCTGGCGTCAAAGTCGCGTCGATCGAGGATTTCCATATTGATCTCCACCGCCACCCGTTCCACGTTCAGTTCCAAATCCTGAAGCAGTCCGGTCACGTTCATCTCCTCACGCACCTGACGGGACTCTCCATTGACTTGAATGCGCATGCGCGAAACTCCGTGACGGCCCAATCACTCCGAATGAATCGCCGGTCACGTCACCGCATCCTACGAGAGCCTCTCAAACCTTGTCAATTTGGGAACATGGCCCGGCGCCGGCCTATCATCGCCGGACACAATCTTTTACAATAGCCCCTTCTCCCATTCTCACGTGCATACGCGGGATGCCGACTGACTCAAACAACACGCTGGCCAATCTCTTTCTGTCCATGGCCGAATTGTTGCGGCAACGCGGCGAGAATCCCTATCGGATTCGGGCCTATACACGGGCGGCCGAGACGATCGCCGGCCTGGAGTCGCCCATTGCCAAACTTGCGCGAACCGGGGATCTCCGCACCCTTCCCGGCATCGGAAAAGACCTCGAGGCGAAAATCCGGGAATACGTGGAGACCGGGGCGATCAAGGCCTATGAAGAACTCGCCACGCCCTTGCCGCCTGCCATTCGTGAATGGACCGGGCTTCCCGGCTTTTCCGACCCCATGGTGCATGACTTGTATTATCGACTGGGGATCAGGACCCTGGACGATCTGGAGACACTCGCCCGTTCTCACATGTTGAGAACGCGACCGGGAGTGAGCGTGACCGCGGATGAACTGCTCACCGCCATTCAACGGTTACGCGAACGATCGAGCGGTGATTGACCCGGAAGCAACGCCTTTGCTAAGGTCGCTCGCTAACGGGCCTGTCCCCCTATTCCCCATGCCGCACGGAAGGAACCGGTTATGGCCGTCTCGGCGTTCATCATGGTAGACGTGGCAGGAGACCACACCAAAAGCGCGTACAAAACCATCACCCGTATTCCCCTGGTCAAGAAAGTCGACGCCGTTACCGGTCCGTTTGATCTCGTGGTTCAAATTGAAGCGGACACGCTGGAACTCCTCAACGAATTGGTCCTTTCGCGGATACGCGGCGTCGACGGCGTCATTAAAACCAGCACCGCCATTATCCTCAACCTGTGACGGGCCTAGGCCGCATCGAGCGGGCGCAGGTCTTTGAAGACCTTCCAGGATTTGAGCAACTCAATCGCCTTTTGAAGCTGCGCGTCTTTCTTCATGAATTCCGCTTCAAGGTCTTCCTGCTTGTCCGACGCCTCGCCTTCTTCAGGGGACGCCTTGCCCTCGTCTTCCGGCGGGGACGCCTCCTGTTGGTCTTCATCCGGGATGATCGGTTTTTGCTCCACCACAATATCCGGTTTGACGCCGACGGAATGGATCGACTCGCCGCTGGGCGTATAATACTTGGCCGTGGTCAGCCGAAGGCCCGACCCGTCCGACAACGGGAGAATGGTCTGAACGGAACCCTTTCCAAACGTCGTCTTCCCCACAATGACGGCCTTGCCCCAATCCTGCATGGCGGCGGCAAAAATTTCCGACGCGCTGGCGGAGCCCTGATTGACCAACACGATCATCGGAGATTCCTGGGGATCCCTCGGGGGGCTGGCCCGATACTCATCCTTCCGGCCGTCGCGACCCTTGACCGAGACGACCAGAGTATCGGGTTGTAAAAATTGTTCGGAGACCCCAACCGCCGAGGATAATAAGCCGCCCGGGTTGTTGCGTAAATCCATGATGAGGCCTTGCGCGCCCTCATCCTGCAACTCCACCAATTCCCGGCCCAGATCCTCGGGCGTCGATTCCTGGAATTGTGAAATCCTGACGTAGCCGATGCGATCCTCCACGATCCGCGACCGCACGCTGCGAATCTTGATCGTATCCCGAACCAGGGTGAAACTCAGCGTGTCCGCGGCCCCTTCCCGCCGGACCGACAGCGTCACCGAGGTCCCCTTGGGTCCTCGCATGCGCTGCACCGCTTCCATCAGCGTCAGGTCTTTTGTCGGCGTCTCATCGACCTTCAAAATCACGTCTCCGGCCAGGATCCCCGCGGCGTGAGCGGGCGTCCCTTCAATGGGCGCAATGACGGTGACGTGATGATCCTTGATGCCGATCTGGATCCCCAAGCCTTCAAATTCTCCCTTGGTTTCCACTTTCATTTCCTTGTACATCTCAGGGGTCATGTACGCGGAATGCGGATCCAACGTTTTCAGCATGCCGCGCACGGCCCCATGGACAAGGTCATCCGTTTGAACGTCTTCGACGTAATGTTTCTTGACCTGGGTCAGCACTTCCGCAAAAACTTTGAGTTCTTCGTAGGATTCACTGGCATGCCCCGTCTGTTCCACGCCTTTTCCAATCATCAACCCCAGGACGAGCGCGCCGACCACCAGCAGCCCGGAAGCCCACGTTATTGAAGAGCGTTCTTTTTCCATGGCAACGTCCTAACTCTTTAAAAGATCATGAACCGGCACAAGAAGAAACCCAAGCGGACGTGACCATCGCGCCGGGTCCGGCCGCGCTTACCGTTTGGCCAGCCAGTGCAACGGATTCACCGGCTTGGTTCCTTTCCGCAACTCAAAGTACAAGAGACTTCGATTGGTCAATCCGGAAGATCCGGTTTCCCCAAGCACGGCGCCTTTGACCACCGCGGCGCCCTCCTTCACCAACAACTTGGAGGCATGGGCATAAAACGTGAAATAATTATTGCCGTGATCCACAATAACCACAAGTCCGTACCCGCGAAGCCAATCCGCATAGACCACGTTTCCACCGGAAACGGCCCTGATGGCACTGCCTTCTTTTGAGGCAATTTCAATCCCTTTCTTCCGGACGTACGTGCCAAACGTGGGATGTTTTTGCCGGCCGAAGAATCCGACCAGATCGCCGTCAGCCGGCCACAACAAGGCCCCTCGTTGAAAGGCATCCGTCTTCCTGACTGTTTCGTCGGCGCGTTGACTGCGCCGCTCCAATGTTTCGAGCAGGGTTTCCTTCCGGCCCTCGGCCTGATCGAGCATGCGCAACACGTTCTCATGGGAACGCGCGGTTTTCTTTAAACTCGCCAGGACTCCGCGCTTCCGGGACTTCACGTCCCGAATCCCGTTCAACGTTTTGTCGATGCGCCCTTTCCGCGCAACCAGCGTTTTCCGGATTTTGGCCTGTTGCGTATGGAGCCGCTCGCGTTGCGCCACCTGTCGCCGGTACGTCTCGAACACGTCGCGCTCCCACGAGGCCAGCGAGGCGAGAGCCATCAACCGGCGTTGAAACTCCGCATACGAGGTCGCCGTCACCAGGGGGGACACCCAGCCTGCGCGCCCTTCCATGTACAGCCGCTTCAACCGGGTGCCGACCAGGGCCTGCCTGACGTTCATGTCGGATCGAAGATCGGTCAACTGCGCGTCAATGGCCTTCAGCTCTCCGTTGATTTGCGTGATTTCCCGATTGATGGAATCCGCTTCCCGCCGTTCCTTGTGCAATTGACGGTCGAGACGCTCTATCGAGTGCAGGACCTCCGCTTGTTTTTCCCGTGTCCGGTCCCGCTCTTTCCTGGTTTTCCGGATGTCCCGTCTTAACTGTTGAAGCGTCTGTTTTTCCTTTTCGATTTTTTCCTGCAACGAGGCTCCCCACACCCACAGCGGCTGGACAACGACAAGGGACGCCGCCAAACACGACGCCAGGACAACACGGCACGTTCCAACGCGCGGCGCGGGGATCATCAGTTCCTCACTTTCATCAGGCCGGAGACCGAGAGCAAGCTACTCCCACATCCTAACAGCATACCCGTCATCACCAAAAGCCAGGAAACCCGTCCCGGGAAAACCGGCAGCATATGCTCCATGCCCCCAAACCACCCCGACGCCTCGAGTTCCAATCGAAAGAATTCAAACGTCCCCTTCAACAACGCGAGGGACAGGCCCCCGCCCGCGGCCCCGAGAATCGTGCCTTCGATCACGTAGGGGACCGCGATAAACGCGCCCGTGGCGCCAATCAGCCGAAGGATTTCAATTTCCTCTTTTCTGGTGTGCAACGACAACCGGACCGTATTGGCAATAATCGTCACCGTCGCCACGGCCAGAATCATCCCGATCAGCACCGCCCCCAACTCAAAATAGCTGACCGTCAACGACAACGTATCAACCCAGTCCTGGCTGTAGGCCACGTGGGTGACGCCGGGAAACTGCCTGACGCGCTCCGCGAACGCACTCAGGGATTCGGTATCCAGAAACCGCGGGGACAACCTGACGACAACGGACGCGGGCAACGGATTGTCTTCCATGCCGTCCAACAGGAGAGACTCCGCGGGAAATTGCTCGGAAAATTCCCGGAGGGCCTGCTCCTTGGACACGAAGGTCAAGGCAATGGAGGCAGGTTCGGTCTGAAGACGTTTCCGGACCAGCGACACCACCGTTTCCGAAGCCCCGGGGTCCAGATACACGACCACTTCAACGTCGCTCTGAAGCGTGCCGGTCACGTTTTTCAGGTTCAGATACAGCAACACAAACACGCCCAAACAGATCAGGGTAAAGGCCGTCGTGACAATGCCGATCAGCACGTTCCCGCGATTGACGCGGAGATTGGTCATCGCCTCCCGCAGGAGATACAGCGGCCGCATTACGACGCCCCCCCTGTATCGGACACGACGCGGCCCGCCTGCAAATGCACGACCCGGCCCCGCATCTGCTCAACCACCCGCTGATTATGGGTGGCCAGGAGAATCGTCGTCCCCTGGGCATGAATGCTTTTGAATAATTCCACGATTTCCACCGTCAATTCCGCATCCAAATTTCCCGTCGGTTCATCGGCCAACAACAGAATGGGGCTGTTCACGATCGCCCGCGCGATGCAAATCCGTTGCTGCTCTCCGGCCGAAAGCACACCCGTGCGAATCGTCTGTTTATGATCCATGCCGACGGCCGTCAGCACGTCCAGCACCCGTTGCCGCGCTTCCCGTCTCTTGAGGCCTTGAATAATAAGCGGCAAGACCACGTTTTCATAGACGGTTTTCTGCTGAAGCAACTGAAAATTTTGCAGCACGATCCCCATGGTGCGACGCAGATAGGGAATGGCGCCTCCGCGCAACCTGGCAATGTTGCGGTTCTGCACGAGAATCTGGCCCGCATCCGGAACCTCAGCCCCGAAGATCACCTTCAGCAGCGTGGTCTTTCCCGCCCCGCTCGGGCCCGTCAGAATGACACATTCACCCTTGTCGATCCGAAACGAGACATCGTCAAGCGCCACACAGCGATCGTAGTATTTGGAGACGTGAAACAACTGGATCATGAGGGCAACGGCTCAACGAGGAGAGGGCGCTCATGGCAATCATCGGCTTGCCGACCACCGCCGGTGTTTACCAACGCCGGTCACCGCCCGCCACCTCAAAGGCATTTTCGATGTGTTCAAGCACGGGAACCGGAGCGCCGGCGTCATAGAGGAGCACGTCGAATCGACACGGCTGCCGTTCCCAATGACGACGCGCAAGGTACCGGGCGGCCAATTGAATGAGTTGCCGCTCTTTTCGCGCCGTCACCGCATGGGCCACGCCTCCGAAATGATCCGTCCGGCGAGCCTTGACTTCGACAAACACCACCGTCTCGCCCATCCGGGCCACGAGATCCAACTCGCCCCGGCCAACCCGAACGTTGCGATCAAGGATCCGGTATCCTTTTTCGCGAAGCAACCGTTCGGCCGCGGCTTCGGCTTCCTTGCCCAGGAGTTGCCGGGCGAGGCTCACGCATCCTCCCGGGTCAGACAACGCCGGACCGGCCCAAAACTGTGCCGGTGAAGCGGACTCGGTCCGAACTGCCGGAGCAGGCGGAGATGCTCCGGCGTGGGATACCCTTTATGAATATGGAACCGATACCGGGGATCGCGTCGGTGGTAGTCACACATGATCCGGTCCCGGAAGGCCTTGGCAAGGATGGACGCCGCGGCAATGGAACACGAAAGCCGGTCCCCGTGAATCACGGACCGATGAGGAATGCCAAAATCAGCCCCCAGGTGCCCGTCGATCAACACAAAATCCGGGGGAGATTGCAAGTGACTGATGGCCCGCTGCCACGCCAACCGCGTGGCCTGAAGCACGTTCAGCGAGTCGATTTCCGCTTCGGATGCGACGCCGATCCCCCACGCCGTCACGGAGGCGGTCAGCACCGAAAAGAGTGTCTCCCGTTCAGCGGGACTCACCTGTTTGGAATCATCGAGATTCCGCAATGAAAACCGGCGGGGGACAATCACCGCCGCGCCGACCACCGGCCCGGCCAGGGGCCCGCGGCCGGCTTCGTCCAATCCGGCGACCCGTCGATACCCACGGGCCCGCGCTTCTTCTTCAAGATCGCACGTGGGGCCGACGGCTCCCACCCCTATGGCGTCATTGGTCACCGGCACGACACATGGCATCAGTCGTCAGTGTCATCTGCTGAAGCCTCGGCGGCTCCCGCCGCGGCAGACTCACCCTTTGAGGCCTTGGCCTTGTTTGTCCGGAAAAAGTCCCGTTCGGCGACTTTGGCCTGCTTCCCTTTCTTGTCGCGCAGGTAGTACAACTTTGCCCGCCGCACTTTCCCTTTTCGGATCACGTCGATTTTTGCGATATTGGGAGAGTTCACGGGAAACACCCGTTCAACGCCCACCCCATACGAAATTTTGCGAACGGTCACCGTCTCGCTGATTTTCCGGCCTTTTCGAGCAATCACGACCCCCTCGAATACCTGAACCCGTTCTTTCTCTCCTTCAATCACCTTCACGTGCACGCGAACGGTGTCTCCGATTTCAAACACGGGAACCGGATTCGTCGGGAACGTCTGCTCCAGCCGTTGCAGCCGATTCATGATGGTCATCCTCCTCTTTCACGGGAGGACACCGGGGTCCCCCCACTCCATTCACATTCCCGGGTAATATCGGACAGGAACTGTCGATCTTCCCGGGTTAACGACTCCTGTTGTAACAAATCCGGGCGCTTGCGATACGTGTTCCGCAAGGCTTCTTTTCGACGCCATCTTCGAATGGCCTCGTGATTGCCGGAGATCAACACGTCGGGAACCTGATGCCCGCGAACCGTCTGCGGCTTGGTATAATGGGGAAAATCCAGCAGGGGTTCGACAAAGGAGTCCTGTTCCACCGACGCATGGTCCCCCACCACACCGGGCACCAATCGGACGGCGGCGTCGATCATCACCAACGCCGGCAATTCCCCTCCGGTCAATACGTAATCGCCAAGGGACCATTCTTCAGGCTCCAGCCGGATCAACACCCGTTCATCAATGCCTTCGTAATGGCCGCAGATCCACACCAGTCGTCGCGATTCCCGGCTCAACTCTTCGGCCAGCCGTTGCGTAAAGGGCCGTCCTTGCGGCGACGGCACGATGATCCGCAATTGACTGCGCGCCTCGCCCAACGCCTCGACCGCCCGAAAAATAGGCTCGGCCTTCAGGATCATGCCGGACCCGCCGCCGTAGGGCGTATCATCAGCCACCCGATGCCGGCCGGCGCTGAAGTCGCGAATGTCATGGACGCGAATCGACACCAGCCGTTTCTCCTGCGCCCGTTTCATGATGGAGTGCGATACGACGTTCGCCGCCATTTCGGGAAACAGGGTCAGGACGTCACACTGCATCATCACCCATCCATTCCGCGCTCGGCGTCACGGTCATGACGCCTCCGTCGAGGTCGACCGAACGGATCCATTTGCGCAAAGCGGGCAGGAGATACTCCTTGCCGGCGCCGCGAACCACCAACAGATGCTGGTGAGGAACGGGCACCACTTCCTCCAGGGTTCCGAGGACGTTGCCCGACTCGTCTTTCACCGTCAACCCGATCAATTCAAACTGATAATGGTATCCTTCGGGCGCGGGGGGAACCTCCGTTTGAGGAATTTTCAACCACGCCCCGCGATACCGGCCCACTTCCTCAGGCGTTGAAAAAGCCTTGAATCGCAAGAGATAGGACCGGCCGTCCGAATGGACGTCGGTGACCGTCGTCACCAGGGTGTGGCCCGCAGGCGACTCCAGGGTCACGTCCTTCAGCGTCTCAAACCGATTCGGCACGTCCGTGAGCGAAAGAACCCGGGCCTGCCCTCTCACCCCAAAGGGTTTGACCAGCTTCCCGACCGTCACCATGTGCTCCGTCGAGGTCACCCTGCCCATGACGAAGAACCGCCAGCCTGACCGAACGGCGCGTTCAGGCGTTCGCCTGCTTTTTCGATTCTTCGAACGTCTTCAAAATGCCGGATCGCCGAAGCAGCGTGCGAACCGTCACCGACGGTTGGGCCCCTTTGTGCAGCCAGTCCAACACACGATCCGATTTCAAATTCGTGCGATCGGGATCTTCGCGTAAGGGATCATACGTGCCGACAATCTCAAGGTACTTTCCATCACGACGCGATCGGGAATCCACGGCAACGACCCGGTAAAAAGGCCGTTTGTGCCGGCCCATTCGGGTTAAACGCAAATGTACTGCCACGAGTCTGAACCTCCTGCAAAAGAAATGGTTCTCAAAAGTTGTCTATTATACTTGGTTTAAGACCGGAAATACACCCTGTGGAGTCGATTATGAGATAACCGGGCTAGGGAGACTGAAGCGCGCGAATCAGCTTTCCCCGTTTCCTGAGTTTGCCCGGCTTTCCCGGTTTGCCGGGCTTTCCCCCGGCCAATGACTTCATCATGTTGCGCGCCGTCAAAAATTGCTTGATGAGCCGATTGACCTCCTGAACGGAGGTACCGCTCCCCCTGGCCACGCGCTTTTTGCGACTGCCGTTCAGGATGGTATGGTCCGAACGCTCGGCGCGCGTCATCGAATCAATCATCGCGACGACCCGCGTCATTTCCTGTTCCGGCAGTTTCTGGTCCACCCCGCCCTGCATCATCGACTTCAGCTTCCCGGCGCCGGGCAGCATCCCCAAAATTTGCTCCATGGACCCCAACTTGTTGACCTGTTTGATCTGATCCCGAAAATCTTCAAGGGTCAGGGCATTGCTCGAAACCCGTTTTTGCAGCGACAGGGCTTCTTCCTGCGAAAAGGATTGTTGGGCCTTTTCAATCAGCGACAACACGTCGCCCATGCCCAAAATCCGGGAGGCCATACGATCGGGATGAAAGGGTTCCAGGGCATCGGATTTTTCACCCACGCCGAGATACTTCACCGGTTTCCCGACCGTCGCCCGGATTGAAAGCAGCGCGCCGCCTCGCGCGTCCCCTTCGATCTTCGTCAGAATCACGCCGGTCACGCCCACGCGCCGGTCGAACTGTTCCGCCACGTTGACGGCTTCCTGGCCGGTCATGGCATCGGCGACCAACAACACTTCATGCGGCGTGACGCCGGCCTTGATCTCTTCGAGTTCCGACATCAAGTCGTCGTCAACGTGAAGCCGCCCGCCGGTATCCAGGATCACGACGTCGTAGCCATGGTCCCGGCCACGACGAACGCCTTCCGCGCAGAACTGCGCGACCTCCCCGCCAGTCGCCGGCAACCCGTCCGCGCGATGCACGGGAACGTCGAGCTCGGCACCCAGGGCCGCCAACTGTTCCGCGGCCGCCGGACGCCGGGGATCCGCCGCAATGAGCAACACGCGCTTGCCCTGTCGGGTAAACAGCCGGGCGACTTTGCCGCAGGTGGTGGTTTTGCCGGCCCCTTGCAGGCCCACCATCATCACAATCGTCGGCGGGTGCGATGCCAGCGACAGGCCGGAATGATCGCGGCCCATCAGCTCGCGCAATTCTTCCCACACGATGTTGACGACTTGCTGTCCCGGGGTCAGGCTTGTGAGGACTGCGCTGCCCGTGGCTTTTGCCTGTACCCGCTCGATGAAGTCCCTGACAATTCGAAAATTGACGTCGGCCTCAAGCAAGGCCAGGCGCACTTCCTTCAAGGCCTGGACCACGTCCTGTTCCTTGAGAACACCGGCGCCTCGAAGTTTTTTGAGGACACCGTCTATTTTATCGGTGAGCGAGGAAAACACGAAAAACCCCTAACCATTCGAAATTCAAAGAAAAGTTTGTGCAGTCTAGTCAAGCCTCAAAACCCCTGTCAAGAAACGCGCTTTGTTGACTTGCTCGGACGATTGCCGTACGTTTCTCGGAAATTCCACGTATCCGCGGAACAAGACGCTCTTTTAACCGACGATCTCAACGAGTGCACACGTGAGAAAATCAGGCTGGACGTTACTGGGGTTTCTTTTTATCGGTGGTCTGCTGGGCGGAATATTGGGTGAAATTCTCCTCATTTTTTCGCCATCCGAACTGATTCAAACCATTTTTGCCCAATCGCTCTCTTCAGGCATCGACCCGCCTCTTGTTGTGGATCTGGTCCTCATCAAGGTCACCCTCGGCTTTCTCTTCAAAATCAACCTGCTCACGGTCCTGGGCATCTTCCTGGGCATGTACCTCTACAAAAACCTCTAGCCGCGCCGCGCGCGCCTTGACCGCGTCACCGGCAACGGAGTCCGTCAGCGGCCTGATTCGCCAAACAGCAGCTCGTGCTGCCGCAATGCCCGAAGCCGGTCACGCAACCGGGCGGCCCGTTCAAACTCCAGCATTTTGGCCGCAGCCTTCATCTCCCGTTCCAGGGAAGCGATCGTCTGCTCCACGTCGGCTTCGGCGGCATAGGAGGCTTCTTCCTCCGCGGCGAGGCTCACTTCCACGTCATCAGCCTCGGCCACGTGATAGTCCAGATCATGAATGCGTTTCTTGACGGTCTCCGGTGTAATCCCATGTTCCCGGTTGTAACCGGCCTGGATCTGACGACGCCGCACGGTCTCTTCAATGGTGACCTTCATGGAATCGGTGATCGCGTCGCCATAGAGCACCACTTTGCCTTCGCTGTTCCGGGCCGCGCGCCCCGCGGTTTGAATCAACGCCCGATGACCGCGCAAAAACCCTTCTTTATCCGCATCCAACACGCCGACGAGCGCCACTTCCGGAAGATCCAGGCCTTCACGCAGCAAATTGATGCCGACCAGCACGTCAAACACGCCCCGGCGAAGATCGCGGATGATCTCCGCCCGTTCCAGCGTCCGGATATCGGAGTGCAGATACCGCACCTTCACCCCCAAGTCATGGTAGTATTCCGTCAGGTCCTCAGCCATCCGCTTCGTCAGGGTCGTGACCAGCACCCGAAAGCCCCTGGCAATGACCGCCTGCACTTCCTGCAATAAATCATCCACCTGCCCCTTCGCCGGCTTGACCTCGATCACGGGATCCATCAGCCCCGTCGGCCGGATAATCTGTTCCACTACGCTCTCGCCGGCATGCCGCAATTCATACGGTCCCGGCGTGGCCGACACGTAGATGGCCTGATTCATGGTCTGTTCAAATTCCCGGAACTTCAGCGGACGGTTATCCATGGCCGACGGCAATCGAAACCCGTACTCGACCAAGGTGCTTTTGCGTGAATGATCGCCTTCGTACATCCCGCCGAATTGCGGCACCGTCACGTGGGACTCATCGACAATCAACAGATAGTCCTTGGGGAAATAGTCCAGCAGCGTCGGGGGCGGCTCGCCCGGCGCGCGCCCGCTCAAATGCCGCGAATAATTCTCGATCCCGTGGCAATACCCCATGGCCCGAATCATTTCGAGATCAAACCTGGTCCGCTGCTCCACGCGTTGCGCTTCCAGAAGCTGATTGCGGCGACGGAAATGGTCCAGCCGGTCATCCAGTTCTTCTTCAATGCCTTGCAGGGCCCGGTCGTATCGATCAGGCGCAATCACGTAGTGACTCTTGGGATAGATGGGCACCCTGGACAAGCGCCCCAGTGACCGGCCGGTCAGGGGATCAATTTCCGCGATCGACTCCACCACGTCGCCGAACAATTCCACGCGGATGGTATTCGAATCCGAGGCCGCGGGAAAAATCTCGATCACGTCTCCGCGCGCCCGAAACGTGCCGCGCTGCAACTCGACGTCGTTCCGGGCATATTGAATCTCCACCAGCTTGGCGAGAATGGCCTCTCGTCGAATGGTCATGCCCTCTTCGAGGTACAGCAACATGCCGTGATAGACTTCCGGCGAACCCAGGCCGTAGATGCAGGAGACCGAGGCCACGATCAGAATATCGTCGCGCTCCAACAAAGCCGACGTGGCCGCGTGCCGCATCTGATCGATGGTATCGTTGATCGAGGCGTCCTTGGCGATGTACGTGTCCGTGGAGGGGATATAGGCTTCGGGCTGGTAGTAATCGTAATAACTGACGAAATACTCCACGGCATTGCGCGGGAAAAAACTCTTGAACTCCTGGTACAACTGGGCCGCCAGCGTCTTGTTGTGCACCACGACCAACGTCGGCTTCTGAACCCTGGCAATGACGTTCGCCATGGTAAACGTCTTACCCGAGCCCGTGACCCCAAGCAGCACCTGATGGCGCTTGCCCGCGTGCACCCCTTCGGTCAGCGCGTCGATTGCCTGCTGCTGATCGCCCTTGGGTGAAAATTCCGATTCCAGCAGAAACGTGTTCATGACCAACCCGGACCTGCCATCATAGCACACTCACCAGGCGCAGCAGGCGAAAGGCTGGGGAAACCGGTTTTATTACGTGGGTCTGGCAAGCAATCTCACCAGTTCGCTGAATTTCATCAGAACAGGCCGACGATGTCACCCTTGGCATCGAGGCCGACGGCTTCGGCAGCCGGGACTCGAGGCAGGCCGGGCATCGTCATGATGCCGCCGGTCAACACCACGAGAAATTCAGCCCCCAGGGAAAGCCGGATTTCTCGAATGGGGACCGTAAAGCCGGTGGGCGCCCCTTTCTTGTCCGGGTCGGTTGAAAAGCTGTATTGGGTCTTGGCCATACAGATGGGGAACCGGCCGTATCCCTTGTTTTCCAGTTCCTCGAACTGTTTGAGCAGGGGCGAAGGAATATCCGCGTCATCCGCGCCATAAATCTCTTTCGACACGACCCGGACTTTTTCCGCCAGCGACAGGTCGTCGGCATACAGGGGATGAAAGTTGCCGGGTTCGTCTTCGATCGTCTTCACCACCAATTCCGCCAACGCGGTGGCGCCGTCCCCGCCTTTGGCCCAATGGTTCGCCAGGGCCATTTTCACTCCGCGACCGCTGCAGACTTCATGGACCAGTTCCAATTCAGCCTTGGTATCGCTCGTGAATTCATTGATGGCCACGACCACGGGCACGCCGAATTTCTTCACGTTGTCCATGTGACGGATCAAATTCGGCAGGCCGCGTTTGAGCGCGTCGAGGTTTTCCGTTGTCAGTTCTTTGGGATTGGCTCCGCCGTGCAGCTTCAGGGCTTTGACCGTCGCCACCACGACGGCGCAATCCGGCTTCAACCCCGCTCGCCGGCATTTGATGTTGAAGAATTTCTCCGCGCCCAGATCCGCCCCGAACCCCGCCTCGGTCACGACGTAGTCCGTCAGTTTCAAGGCCGCTTTCGTCGCCACCACCGAATTACACCCGTGCGCAATATTGCCGAACGGTCCGCCGTGCACAAAGGCGGGATTCCCCTCCAGAGTCTGAACCAGATTGGGGTTGACCGCGTCCTTCAGCAACGCGGTCATGGCGCCCTGGGCTTTCACGTCCCTGGCAAAGACAAATTCTTTTTGCGGGGTCTGTCCGACTTTGATGTTCCCCAACCGTCGTTGCAGATCGCGTAAATCCGTCGCCAGACACAACACCGCCATGATCTCGGAAGCCGCGGTGATATCGAAGCTCCCTTCCCTGGCAAAGCCGTTCGCGGCGGCACCCAGCCCCGTGACGATCTGGCGTAACGACCGGTCGTTCATATCCATGATCCGCCGCCAACTGATCTGCCGCGCGTCCAGGAACGGGGCATGGCCCCAATACAGATGGTTGTCCACCATCGCCGCCAGCAGATTATGCGCCGAGGTAATGGCGTGGAAATCTCCCGTAAAGTGCAAATTGATGTCGGCCATGGGCACGACCTGCGCGTACCCCCCTCCGCAAGCCCCGCCTTTCATGCCGAAACACGGCCCCAGGCTTGGTTCCCGCAAGGCCACCATGGCTTTTTTCCCGATTTTTGCCAACCCATCGGTCAAGCCGACGGACGTCGTGGTTTTACCTTCCCCTGCCGTGGTCGGCGTCATGGCCGTCATCAGGATCAATTTCCCATCGGGCCGGTCGTTCACGCCGCCGGGTAAGGCAAACGGAATTTTGGCTTTGTACTTGCCGTAGTGATCCAAAACTTCCCGATCGAGTCCCAATTTTTCTTGCGCCACCTGCTCGATTGGCCGGAGAATCGCCCTGCTGGCGATTTCGCTGTTAATGTTGGTCTGTGCCATGCGTCACCTCAATCAGTCTTATGGACGGCTTCGTCTCCCGGTCCGTTAAGCATACTGTCTTTTCCCGGCGTCAACAAGGCGCGACCGCCGGTCGTGGACCGGGGCATGCTTTTTGGGTTAGGGTCTGATAGGAGTTGGATATGAATACGCACCGTATGCGGGAGATCGTCATCCGGGGTTGCTTTCTGGTTTCCGGGTTCATTGTGATCGCAACGTTCGGGGGCATCAACGTCTTTTTTCTCCCCCTGTCCGATGCCTTTGAAACGGCGCATCGTCCTGCCGTCCATCAAAGCACGCCCGGGGAAGAAGCGTTGGTGTGGAAATCTTCGACACACTGCCACCGCGTTGTCAAGAATGGCGGTCGTCTGGCCGTCCCCGACCCCGAGACGCTTCGGGTCGGCACGTGGAATATCCGGTGGTTTCCCCACGGCAGCCCGCCTGACCGGCCGGATCAGGCCGTTGCGCCGACCGACTTGGGATGGCTGACGTGCGCCCTTGTCTGGATGCAAACGGACGTCCTGGTCGTTCAGGAAAGCCTGGCCACCGCCGAGGCCCAGGCCGCGTGGGACCGGGTGTTGACGGCACTCGCGCAACAAACGGGAGAGCCCTGGCACTGGTCGGTTCAACCATGCGGCAAACCCGACGGGCATCACGTGGGAATGTTGTGGAACGCGAATCGCGTGACGCTCTCCGCGGTTCACAGCCTCTGGCGCTTGAACGGCAAAGCCACCTCCGCGCACAACCCGTGCGAGAAGAACCTTCGCCCCGGCCACTATGCGCGCGTTCAATCAACGCGCCAGCCGGGGGCGGACTTCCACCTGATCGGCCTTCACCTCAAGTCGGGGCCGACGGTTTTTGCGGTCGAGACCCGACACGCGGCGCTCAACCGGATCGACGCCGCGGTTGCCCCATTTCTCGAAGAAGATCCGGACGTGATGATTCTTGGCGATCTGAATACCATGGGCGCCGGCGACCGGCATTCACAACGGGCGGAAGTGAAATACCTCAAACGCATGGTGGCGAAAGAACCGCCCGGATTCGACGTGCTTTCCCCCGCCCCCCGGTGCTCGCATTATTTTCGCGGCCGGAGTCAGTGGCTGGATCACGTGTTGACGACAAAAGCCATGACTGAAATGCGGACGCGATCGGCGCGCGTCACCGGCTATTGCGCCGTGGCCGCATGCCGCCGCATCAAAGGCGAATACCCGCTCGCGTATCAACGGCTCTCCGATCATTGCCCCGTGATCATCGAAATCGACAACCGGGACAGGGACTGATGGTCAATGGTCAGTCACCGGCATGACAATAGCCCCCTTCATTCACTCAGAATCCTGCGGAGCAGGCCGGAACCTGCCCCGCCTGTCCTGCCTGTCCTGCTTGTCCTGAGCGCAGTCGAAGGAAGCGCAGCCGAAGGAAGCGAAGCCGAAGGGTGCCCTTCTGCCCCTTCACCCCGTCGCCTGCCTTTTTTTGTGGCTCTGTTGTCTTCCTGGAAAAGATGTGCTACGGTCTCTGTTCAAAGACGGTGGCCTGCGTTGGCGTCCGGTTCAACGACCATGGCCATTTACTAATCGAGGTTGCAATCGGAAATCTATCGAAAGCTGATCCAAGCCGCCTTTCCCCAGTCGTGCTTCGGCCCATCCTTTCCTGTTTTTCGAGTGTCAATCCCCAATACTTTCAAAGGAGTTGTTCTATGCCATTCAAAATCTATGTAGGCGGATTGCCATATCCGACGACTGAAGCGGAATTAACGGATCTGTTTGTCCAACATGGCAACGTGGATTCTGCGAAAATCATTACCGACAAATATACCGGCCGGTCCCGGGGGTTTGGTTTTGTCGAAATGCCCTCGGAAGAAGAAGGCAAGGCAGCCATTACCGCGCTGAACGGCACCCAAATGGACGGCCGGACCTTGACCGTGAATCAGGCCAGGCCCCAAGAGTCGAGGCCCGGTGGCCGCGGCGGTGGTTTTGGCGGCGGCGGCCGCGGCGGTCGACACGATCGCCTCTAACGCTCTCGGAGCGAGGGGAAGGCTGAGAGCCTTCCCCTCGCGTCCCGGCAGACCCGCAGAGCCGTTTCCAGCATCAGCAAGACCGACCCTCTCAGCCTGTCTTCTCTCACATGGGGAGCGGGTTCCCGCTCTTTTTCTTGACACGTGGTATCATCATGCGTATGCTTATTTCAAAGGCATTGCTGTCATGACCCGTCCATCCCGCACATGGTTCATTCTCGGAGTGCTGGCCTGTTTCCTGGTCATGAGCGGGGTGGTTTCCAGCCAGGCTGCCGCCCATTCCCTGCACCACGCTCACCATAATGCGGCGACCCATTCGACCGTTCTCTGCTCCCTCATGTGCGCGGCGGGCCACGTGGTCAACGGCGTTGAGCCCGTGCTTGATGCCCCGCTCACCGTTTTACACGCCCTGGAAGTTTCCAGCGTTGATCCTGTCACGCTTACCGTTTCAACGCTTCGCTTTTCTCGCGGCCCCCCCCGTTTCTAAGTCTCTCCTGTAACACGTTGCAACGTCTTTCCGTCGAGGGATGGACCCTCGCCGGACATGTCGTTTACCGGAAGTTCACATGGAAGGCGCATGGCGGGTTTTTCAAAGATTATGAAAATCAGATTCATTTATTTTTGTGAGAAGAGGTTGTTGAATGAACGGAGTACGGACCCCGGCGAAGCCGGGACTCATATCTGTGTGTGTGTTGCTTTGCCTGACATGGGCCGGCGCTCAAGAGACCCACGCGGCCTTATTGGACGGCCTGCTCGACGATATTGAGGAATCACTGGCTGAAGAATTGGCGGACAAAGGAGAACAACTGACCACGGGGAACTTTTATGCCCACGACAAACCGAATGCGCATGCCCCGGCCGGCATGATGGGAGATCACACGCATGAGGCAGGCGAAGTCATGTTCTCCTATCGCTTGATGCACATGTTCATGGAGGGAACACGGATCGGAAACAATCGCGTGAGCAATGACGTAGCGCGGGACTACGGGAAAAGCGTATTCGCTTCCACATTTCCCAATCACGCATGCGTCACGGGCCATGATTGTCGCGTCGCAGGGTACAGGGTGCTCCCGACGTCCATGCGCATGTGGATGCACATGTTCGGGTTCATGTATGGATTGAACGATACCGTCACCCTGACGCTCATGGTGCCGTACATGGTCAATAGCATGAATCACGAGAGGAATGACGGAGTCACATTTACAACCCGTTCCGAAGGATTCGGCGATCTCCGGTTCGGATCGCTTTGGCGGCTCTGGGCCGTGGAGGCCCCAAGCCTTGGGAGCCACCGCTTTCATATGAACCTGTCGCTGAGTGTGCCGACGGGAAGCATCGAGCCGACGGCTGTGGCTCCGGTGGCCCATGACGGGGGACCCCGAGAAATACGATTGCCCTATCCCATGCACCTTGGTTCAGGGACCGTCGATTTTTATCCCGGGATCACGTACGGAGGGGAGATGGGTCGAGCTTCCTGGGGTATTCAGGCCATCGGCGCCCTGCGGTTGGAAACAAATTCCAATAATTTTTCCAAGGGTGACGCCTATACCGTCAACGTCCATGGCGCCTATGAGGTCATCGAAAATACGTTGAGCAGTTCGGTTCGTCTGAGTTGGAATCATTGGGAAGCCTATGATGGCGTCGATAGTCAAATTAACAGACACCATCTTTGTCACCGTCCCGCAGCCAACGGCATGCACATGGACACGGGGCATATGGACAACAGACATATGATGAGCGATTCCGGGCATGCCTGTCTCCACCATGGAGTACCGGACAATGCCCACCCGACAGTTCAAACCGCCTTCCCTGACCTGCTGGGCGGTCAACGCCTGGATATCCTGTTCGGGGTCAATATCCTGTTCCCGGATTTCATGGATCTGGAAAACCGGCTGGCAATAGAAGGCGGGTTCCCGATCTATCAGTACCTGGACGGGCAGCTTGAGACGGATTCGACCGTGACGTTCGGATGGCAGGCGGTTTATTAATTCGAGCCATTGGCCGAAGCAAACAGATGACTGCAATATTTTTTCAAAGGAGACCTCCCATGTGGCGCCGCATCTGTACAATGAGTTGGCTTGCTCTTGTCGTATTGCCGGGATTCGCAGGTGTGGGGTTTGCCTACGACGTGGTCGATGTCACGAACGGCGCAACCATCAGGGGGAAGGTGGCCTTCACGGGCAGCCTCCCCCATGCTCCACGACGTTTTGAAGTCAGGAACGGGCCGGAGGTGTGCGGACCGGAGCGGGTGTTGACCAAACTCGAAGCGCGCGACGGCAGGGTGAAGGGCGTGGTCATCGCCCTGGAAGGCGTGGAACAGGGCAAACCGTTTGCTTCCCGTCACGACACCGCCACCGGCCTGGGTCGCGGAGCATTTCACTATGACGGTGGAACCGGATTGAACCTCGGCGTTCAACTCGAGAAATGCAGCTTCGGCCCATTCACCGGCGTGATACGGGCTGATGAGGCCGTCCGATTCGTCAACCGCGATTCCATCAAGCACACGCTTCATACGTATGCGTTAAAGGGCCGCACAGCCAAAATCTTGAGGACCATGCATACCCAAAGTCTTCGAGCGCAAGGAGAGACGGAAAAAGTCTTTCCCGCCCAAAAGCTGCGTCGCGCCTCCGCCGTGGTGTTGACCTGTGATCGCCATGACTTTATGGAAAATTGGCTGTATATGGTCAGGAATCCCTATTACGCGATTTCGGATGAATCGGGGAATTTCGAGATCGGCCAGGTCCCTCCGGGCGACTACAAGCTGGTGGCCTGGCATCCCGTGCTCGGGATCAAAGAACACCGCGTGACCGTGACTCCGGATGGCCGGTTCCGGATCGATTTCGAATTTACGAGATAACACCCGGCTGCCCAAGGAGGACCCATGGCGACCATCATGCCCTTTCGCGCCGCAAGGCCCAAACCGGAATACGCCGACCGGGTGGCTGCGCCTCCCTATGACGTCGTCTCCCTGGACGAAGCACGCCGCATCGCCGAGGGGAATCCGTACTGTTTTCTCAGGGTCGGGCGAGCGGAATTGGAGTTGGCCGACGGCATTGATCCCTATTCCACGACAGTCTACGAAAAAGGCGCCGCCACCCTTCGCCGATTTCTCGAAGACGGCATCCTGGTACGGGAAGACCGCCCCATGTTCGGGGTGTACCGCCAGCGATGGGAAACCCACGAACAAACCGGTCTTGTCGCGCTGGCCTCGATCGACGAATACGACCGCGGGATCATCAGGAAACACGAACTCACCAAGCCGGTCAAGGAAAACGACCGCGTGCGAGTGATTGAAACGCACGAATCGCAATCCGGCCCCGTCCTCCTGTTTTTCCGCCGCACGGGTCAATTCGAACGCTGGCTCACGCACGTCACGGCGACGACGCCGGACTGCCGGTTCACCGCCGAGGACGGCGTGGAGCACACCGTCTGGAGCCTGCGCGATCACGCGGCCGTTCACACACTGGTCGAAGATTTCAAGAACGTTGACGCGCTGTACATTGCCGACGGACACCACCGCTCCGCCGCCGCCAGCAGGGTCCGGGCGTCACGGAATGACGAACACTCCGCCCGGCGGCCCGAAGAGGGATTTTTATGCGTCATCTTTCCGCACGACGAATTGCAAATCCTGCCCTACAACCGCGTCGTGCGCGATCTGAATGGATACACCCCGGGGAAATTTCTCGAAGCCCTGGCCTCGGACTATGCGTTGCAACCCACCACCCGGCCGGGACAGGCTCCGGAAGCCGGTTTCGACGTGTACCTGGAAGGCGCCTGGCATCGCGCGTTTCCCAAGCGGATGCCGGAACAACGGGCCGGGATGGTGCGGGACCCGGTGAACGCCCTGGCCGTCTCGGTGCTGACCGACCGCGTGTTGGTTCCACTGCTGGGCATTACGGATCAACGCTCGGATTCGCGGATCGAATTCGTCGGAGGCATCCACCCGCCGGCGGTCCTGGCGTCGAAGGTGGATGGAGGAGAGTGGGCCGTCGCGTTCTGGTTGCCTCCCACCACCATTGACGAACTGATGGCGGTTTCCGACGCTCAGGGTCTCATGCCGCCCAAGAGCACGTGGTTTGAGCCCAAACTCCGTGACGGGTTGTTCGTGCATCTGTTCCGGGATCCATGATCGGCTCCCGGCTTACACGTCGCCGTCATCAGGATACTGCGTGGCCCACGCTCGTTCAGAAAATCCAGGGGACCAGTCGCCACGTTCGCAACCGGTAGGCCTCGTAGTCGTCAAACACTTCCTGTAAGCACGTCTCTTCATAGCAGAGTTTCGCCGCCAGGTCCGCGCTCAAGAGCATCCACCAGAACCCTCGCCAGTATGAAAACGACTCGCACACCAACGCCAGGGTGATCATCAGCAACGCCGTGTACATGGGGTGCCGGATCCATCGATACGGGCCATCGGTCACCAGCCGGCTTCCGGTCCTGACCTCCGGGAACACGTTGACTTTCGTCACCTTCATGGTAAAGACCGCCCACGCCATCAACAGGATGCCCGACAGTTCCACCGTGAAGAACCAGGCCTGCCGGGCAATCCATGGGCCGGAGACCAGGATCGCCACGAGACAGGCAAATTGAACGCCCACGAGAACATACGACCGGATGGATGTGTGTTTCATCATCAAGGCGCGCCGACCGACCATGCCCGGACGGACGGAAATCTCAATACCGGTAGCCCCCGCTCAGGTGCCGCTCCAGCGTCGAAGACAGCCCGAGATGATTGCGATAGACGGAGGATTCCAGGATTTCTTTATTCGCCGGAGCCAATTCACCGGCTCTCTTGAAATGGACCGCGGCGTCCCGGTGCTCGCCCAGCTTGTGAAGCGTCAGGGCCAGATTGAAATGGGCTTCCGCCAGATCGGGGGCGGCGCGAATCGCCGATTCAAACCGTTCTTTCGCCGCCTGCCACTTGCCCTCATGATACTGCTGAATGCCTTCAAGATTCTGATGAGCCGCAGCCGGGCTCGCCATCGGCAGGACGGCCAGAGGACCGGACCGGGCGGCGCACCCCGTCACCATCGCCAGGAAGCATCCCAGCACGACCGCGCTCATTCCATGATGCATGCGTTTCTCCTCAACCTGTTCTTCATCATGTGGTGACCCATTCCCCGAACCGGCTACGGCATTGTACACGGAAGCGGCTTCCGCTACCATGACCCATGAGAGAGGAAAAAACAATCGTTGGCCCGGACGGGCAAGACCATGACACATGACGTCGTCATCATCGGAGGAGGGTCCGCGGGGTATGCCGCGGCGCGAACGGCGCGCGATGAAGGCGCGGACGTCGGCTATTATCGATCACGGACCTTTGGGCGGGCTTTGCATCCTGCGCGGATGCATGCCGACCAAAACGATCCTGCGTTCTTCCGACGTCATGTCGCTCATGAACCGCGCGGCAGAATTCGGGTTGGCGCCGGTTTCCGCCAAAGCCGATCTCTCCGCCATCATCAATCGCAAGGCTCGCCTCGTCGGCGAGTTTGCCGAGGACCGCATCCATGCGCTGAAAGACACCCGTTTCACCTTATACGAGGAACGCGCCGCGTTTGTCTCTCCCCGCGAAGTCCGGGCCGGTCCCCACATGCTGACAGCCAAGGCGTTTATTATCTCCACGGGGTCCGTGGTGTCCCGTGTGCCAATACCCGGATTGGACGACGCCGGCTATCTCACCAGCGACGACGCCCTGGAACTGCGCGCCGTTCCCCGATCCATGATCGTGCTCGGCGGCGGGCCCGTGGCCCTGGAATTGGCCCAATTTTTCCAGCGTATCGGCACCCGCGTGACCCTGATCCAGCGAAGCGCTCACGTCATGTCGCAAGGGGATGAAGACCTGGCCCGTCCGGTGGAAGCGCGGTTCCGGGAAGAGGGCATGACGGTTCTGACCAATACCCGGCTCCATCACGTTACCCGGGACGGCGCGCAAAAAACAGCCCACTTCACCCATGAGGGGAAGGAGAAAACCATTTCCGCAGAGGTGATTCTCCAGGCCCTCGGACGCCGGCCCAATATCGACGGGTTGAACGTGGAGGCTGCGCAGGTCGAGGTTCGTCACGGCGCCATCGAGGTGGACGACGCGATGCGAACCAGCCAGCCGCACATTTATGCCGTGGGCGACGTGAACGGACTTCATGAAATCGTCCATATTGCGATTCAACAGGGAGAAATCGCAGGATGGAACGCCGTCCATCCCCAGGCCTCCCCCCGCCGGTACGACAAGCGGCTCAAAGCCCAGGTCGTCTTTACCGATCCCCAAATCGCCGGCGTCGGACTCAGCGAAACCGAATGCCGGAACCTGCGCATTCCCTATCGCGCGGCCTCGCACCCGTTTGCGGACCATGGAAAATCATTGACCCTGGGCGAGACGCATGGTCACGTGAAACTGTTGGCTTCGCCGGAAACCGGGGAACTTCTGGGAGCCCATATCGTCGGGCCGGACGCCGCGGAACTGATTCATGAACTCATTGCCGTCATGTATTACCATGGAACGGTTCACGATCTCGCCCGGATACCCCATTATCACCCGACCCTTGCCGAGATCATCACGTACCCCGCCGAGGAATTGGCCGATTGGAAAGAGGCGCCACGATGACCGGCTCGACCGCCACTGAATCCCCCCCGCGACCGCTTGGAAAAATTGTTATTCTCGTCATCCTGGGCATGGGCATTGGGGCGTTCTTCTCTTTCGACCTTGGACGGTATATTTCTCTTGAAGCCCTGAAAGCCAACCGGGACGATTTGCTGGCCTATGCCAACGCCAACTTTGCCGCCGCGGTGGTTCTCTACGTGGCCGTCTATATCCTGCAAACCGCGCTTTCACTGCCCGGCGGAGCCCTGATGACCCTGGCGGGGGGCTTTTTATTCGGAAGCATCCCCGGAATGATCTTTGTCAACGTCGGAGCTACCATAGGCGCGACCCTGGCCTTTCTGGCGGCCCGATACGTCCTGCGCGACTGGGTCGAACGCACGTTCGGCGAGCGCATCGAACCCATTCAGGCCGGATTCGCCCAACACGCGTTCAGTTATCTGCTGACCCTGCGGCTGATCCCGGCCTTTCCGTTTTTCCTGGTCAATCTGGTATCCGGTCTGACCCGGATCCCCCTCGGCACCTACGTCATCGCCACGTCCATCGGCATTATCCCCGGCAGCTTTGTCTACGCGTTTGCGGGGAGACAACTGGGCTCCATCGATTCGTTGGCTGACATTGCCTCACCGCCCGCGTTGCTGGCGTTGACTTTTCTGGGTGTGCTGGCACTTGTTCCCGTTCTTCATCGCACGTTCACGGAAAGGAAACAATCGTGATTCATCCCCGGGACATGGCTCCGATGGATGAGTTCAATCAGCAACTCATTCAGAACGTCCATCCTCCAACCTGGAACAACCCCACGCCATCGGGTCGCTACAATATCGTCGTCATCGGGGCCGGAACCGCCGGATTGGTCACCGCGGCCGCGGCCGCCGGACTTGGGGCGAAGGCCGCCCTGATCGAGCGGCACCTGATGGGCGGGGATTGCCTGAACGTCGGATGCGTGCCGTCCAAAGGGCTCATTCGCGCGTCCCGCGCGTGGAACGCGGTAAAACGCGCCGGAGAATTCGGCGTGACCGTTCCGGATGGAGTCACCACCGATTTCGGGACCGCCATGGCAAGAATGCGAAAACTCCGAGCGCGCCTCAGCCGGGTGGATTCGGCGCATCGTTTTACCGGCTTGGGGGTTGACGTGTTCCTGGGCGCGGGCCGTTTTACCGGAACGAACACGATCGACGTGAACGGCGCCACGCTGCAATTTGCAAGAGCCGCCATCTGTACCGGCGCGCGCGCGGCAGCCCCGCCGGTTCAAGGACTGGACGCAGCAGGCTATCTGACGAACGAAACCGTCTTCTCCCTGACCCGTCTTCCCTCGCGCCTCGCCGTCATCGGCGCCGGACCGATCGGCTGCGAAATGGCCCAGACCTTCGCTCGATTCGGCAGCCGCGTCTGGCTGTTTGAACAAACCGGACACATTCTTCCTCGTGAGGACGCGGATGCCGCGGAACTCGTCCAAACGCAAATGGCTGAAGACGGCGTCGGTTTTGTCTTTGATGCAACCCTCACAAGCATCGAACGGCGCGGACCGGAGAAAGTCCTGCATTACAACAGCCATGGGGAGCAGCGCGAACTCGTGGTTGACGAGATCCTCGTCGGGGTCGGACGCACGCCCAACGTGGACGGGCTCGAACTCGAAAAAGCCGGAGTGGCGTATGACGCACGAACCGGCGTGAAGGTGAATACTCGACTCCAGACGACGAATCCCAACGTCTATGCCGCGGGTGACGTGTGCTTTCCCTTTCAATTTACTCATGCCGCCGATGCCATGGCCCAAATCGTCGTTCAAAACGCTCTCTTCCCTCATCCCCTCGGGTTGGGGTACGCCAAAACGGATTCGCTCATTATCCCCTGGGCCACCTATACGGACCCGGAAATCGCACACGTCGGGCTGTCCGAAGCCGAGGCGAAGGACAGGGGCGCCGAGGTCGAGACCATAACGGTGACCCTGGACGAAGTCGATCGAGCGGTCCTGGACGGAGAGGAGCAGGGCTTTGCCCGCGTCCACGTCAAAAAAGGCACGGACGTCATTGCAGGCGCAACGATCGTCGCGGCCCATGCCGGCGACATGATCAGCGAATTCACGTTGGCGATGAAGGGGGGACTGGGCTTGAGGACGATCGCCGGCACGATTCACCCCTACCCCACTCAGACCGAAGTCATCAAAAAAGTCGCCAATGCCTGGAGAAAACGCACCTTGACCGAGAGCAAAAAACGATTACTGGAGAAATTGTTTGCCAGGAGACGATGAGGTCGATGAGGACAACCACGGGGGGTTGTCCCTACAAGAGGGAACAACGATCGGTGTTCCCTACTTCCACTTGATGTTGCACCCGGCGCTGGGACGTTGATCCTGACTCACGGGTTCTCCCGTCAGGACGGCATCAATCGCGGCTCGCAGATCTTTTCCCGTCACCGGCTTCCCGTTTCCGGGGCGGCTGTCATCCAACTGCCCCCGATAGACCAATTTCCTCGTCCCGTCGAATAAAAAGAAATCCGGGGTGCAGGCTGCCGTGAAGGCTTTGGCCACGGCCTGGCTTTCGTCGTAACAGTAGGGAAACGCGAACCCGAGTTCGCCGGCCATGGCCCGCAATCGGTCGGGATGGTCATCCGGATAGTTGTCCACGTCATTGCTGCTGATCGCAATCATGCCAAGCGACTGTTCGGCATAGTCCCGTCCCAAACGCCCCAACTCCTGCTGCACGTGAACCACGTAGGGACAATGCCGGCAAATGAACATCACCAGTAAGCCCCGTTGACCGGCAAATTGACCCGGACCGGTCATCTCGCCCGACACGACGTCGGGCAATTCAAAATCGGGAACCGTGGTTCCCAACGCCAACATGGTCGAATGGATCAAGGCCATACGCCGACTCCTTTATCAGGGTGGAACAAGAATGACTGTTATTCTACGACATACCAAAAAGCCTTGAAAAGGAAAAACCCGAATCCGGCTTTTCCCTCTCAAGGCTTTCACGAAACGAACGCGCGCTTAACGCTTAACTGCCGTCTTCGTGGATTTGTTCGCTCAGGTAATTTTCCAGCCCGACCTGTTTGATGGTTTCCATCTGCGTTTCAATCCAGTCGATGTGCTCTTCTTCATCCTTCACCATGTCTTCCAGCATGTGGCGCGTGGCAAAATCGCCGACGTCCGTGCAATGCCGGATGCCGTCGCTCATCATGACGACCATGGCTTTTTCCTTGTCCAGATCCGCCTTCAACTGTTCCGGCACGGTTTCTCCGATCTTGACCGTTCCGAGCCGTTGCATGTTGGGAAGGCCCTCCAGATACAGAATGCGATCGATCACCTCTTTCGCATCCTTCATTTCTCCGTAGCTCCGATCCAACACGTGATGATGCAATCGGTCATATCCCCAGTTCTTGCACATTTGAGCGTGCAAAAAATATTGATTGATGACCGTCAGCTCTTCGGTCAACACCTTGTTGAGAAGATCAATAACTCCTTTTTTGGCTTTCACGGCGTCCCCCTTTCATTGAGTGCTGACTGCGCACGTTCATGTTCATCCTGCCTTCAACATACTCGCCTCCCCTGCCGATGTCAATAAAAAATATTAGGGGTTTATTCTTATAACTGACTCTCTTTCTCAAAGTCGCCGATTCGGATTCTCAACTTCTTGCCGCACCGGCGAAAGGGGTATTAAGAACCGGAATCAGGAGACGTCCGTTGACCCTTATTCCCGGCCGGTGCTACTGTCGGTCTGATGACGGATTCTCGCCAGACCCGGCCGCCGAACCGGCTCATTTCCGAAACAAGCCCCTACCTGCTGCAACACGCCTACAACCCGGTGGATTGGCACCCCTGGAGCCAGGAAGCGCTCCGGCTGGCCAAGGAACAGGACAAACCCCTGCTCCTGTCCATCGGATATTCAGCCTGTCATTGGTGTCACGTCATGGAACGTGAATCGTTTGAGAACGAAGAGATCGCCGCGCTCATGAATCGCGACTACGTCTGCGTCAAGGTTGACCGTGAAGAACGCCCGGACCTCGATGAGATCTACATGCAAGCCACCATCGCCATGAATCAGGGACACGGTGGCTGGCCCATGACGGTGTTTCTCACGCCCGACCAACAGCCTATTTTCGCCGGCACGTACTTTCCGCCGACCGACAAATGGGGCCGGCCCGGCTTCGGAACGGTTCTCCGGAAAATCGCCGAAGGCTGGGCGCATGACCGCGCGGCCATTACCGAAAGCGCGGCGCGTTTTACCGACCGCCTGCAAGCGGCCATGCGCGTCCCCGCTCCCACGACCGTGGGGCAACAGGAGCTTGACTCTGCGGTCGAACAATTTTCAGCGGACTTCGACCCGCTCCACGGCGGGTTCGGTCAGGCCCCCAAATTCCCGCCGGCCACCGGACTCGCGTTTCTGCTCCGGCAATACCGGCTGACCGGGACCGAACACGCCCTTCACATGGTCCGTCAAACCTTGGATGCCATGGCCCGCGGCGGCATGTACGACCATATCGGGGGAGGGTTTGCCCGGTATTCGACGGATGATCGCTGGCTGGTTCCCCACTTTGAAAAAATGCTCTATGACAACGCCTTGCTCGCCAGGACGTATCTCGAAGCGTTTCAGGTGACCGGCCATTCCGATTACAAGCGCGTGACCCGCGAAATTCTGGATTACATCATTCGAGAAATGACGTCGCCCGAAGGCGGCTATTATTCCGCCACGGACGCCGACTCGGAGGGAGTCGAAGGGAAGTTTTTCGTGTGGGACCCCGAACAAATCAAGGCCATCGCCCCATCGGAGCAGGACGCGGACCGATTCTGCGCGTACTACGATATTACCGCGGACGGCAACTGGGAACACCACAGTATTCCCAACACTCCCCGCACGCTCGAACAGGCAGCCGAGCACCTTTCCTGTTCCCCGGAAGCGCTTCGCGAGACGATCGAACGAGTCAGGCCGCTCGTCTACGACGCGCGCCTGAAACGCGTGCCCCCGGGGTTGGACGACAAAATCATCACGGCCTGGAACGGGATGATGATCAGCGCCATGGCCGAGGCCGCGCGGGTCCTGAGACACGAACCCTATCTGGAATCCGCGTGTCGTACCGCGGATTTTCTGCTCAACACGCTCTCCCGTCCGGACGGAGGCCTGTACCGCACCTGTCGCGCGGGCAAAGCTCATCTCAACGCGTATCTCGAGGATTATGCCTGTCTCGCAGAAGCCCTCATCGACGTCTACGAGGCCGGCGGCGAGGAACGATACCTCACGGAGGCCATTCGATTGGGCGAACGGCTGTTGAGCGATTTTCTCGACCGGACGCACGGCGGATTCTTTACCACGGCCAACGATCACGAAGCCCTGATCCTGCGAGGGCGTGAAGGACCGGACGGCGCCACGCCCAGCGGTAACGCCGTGGCGGCCATGGCCCTGGCCCGGCTCTCGTTTCACCGGGATCGCGAAGATTTTCGAGAGGCCGCGACGCAGGCGATTCGAGCATATGGGCAACAGATCGGGCGCGTGCCCAGAGGATTTGCCAAGACCCTCATGGCGGCGGACTTCCTGTTGAACGGGCCTTTGGAATTGGCGTTCGTCGGATCGCGATCCGATCCCGGGCATGACCGGTTGCTCGATGAAGCGGCCCGTCATTTCGTCCCCTATCGCATCATTGCGTACGGCAACCCCGATGCCTCAGCGTCGCGGCATCCGCTTCTGCAGGGCAAACACCCGGTCAACGGACAAGCCGCCTTATACGTCTGCCGAAACTATACCTGTCGCGCTCCGCTCACCGATCCGAAAGACCTTGCACAGGCCCTGACCCCGGCGCAGCAAGGAGACACAACGTCGCGCACGCTGGCTTCTGCGGGCATACCGGGAACTGCCACTGTTCACGGCACCGCGGCCTACGTGTCCCGGATCCTGGCGCGTTCTTTCGACTCGGGTCCCGCGGCTCATGGCTATACAACCCTGGGGTCCACGGGCCTCACCAACTCCAGAATCGGGTTCGGCGGCTACAGAACGGGCATCGACCGGGAGGACCACCGGGCCGCGCTCATGAAAGCCATCCGGGAAGGCTGCAATCTCATCGACACTTCCACGAACTATGCCGACGGCGACAGCGAACGCCTTGTGGGAAGCGTCATCCGGGAGTTGCTCTCCCAAAAAGAATTGACTCGCGACAATGTCGTCGTCGTCTCCAAAATCGGTTATGTCCAGGGGAAAAACCTGCAAACCGCCAAGGCCAGAGAACAGGCCGGGCGGGCCTATCCCGAAATGGTCAAATACGGGGAACACATCTGGCACTGTCTCCACCCCGACTTTCTCGACGACCAACTGACGGGCTCCCTCGATCGCCTCGAACTCGCCACCCTGGACGTGTGCCTTCTGCACAACCCTGAATATTTTCTCTCCGACGCGAAGCAGAGGAAACTCATCGTCGACGCCTCCGCCCTGGATGAACTGCGCGCCGAATTCTATCGTCGCATCGAGCAGGCGTTCGTGTATTTTGAACAACAGATCACTGCCGGTCGCATCCAGTACTACGGCGTGTCCTCCAACACGAGTACGGCCAAACCCGGCGACCCGGAAGCGACCTCGCTGTCGCGCATGCTCGACGCCGCCCAACGGGCGGCCCGGCAGACCGGCAAACCCCGCCATGGGTTCCGCGCGCTGCAATTGCCCATGAATCTCTTCGAATCAGGCGCCTTGCTGATCCCCAATACCGGGCAGGACGAGACGACGACCGTCCTGGAATTCGCCCAAACCCATGACGTTGCCATACTGGTCAACAGGCCACTCAATGCCATACCCGATCGACACCGCGGCATCATCCGGCTGGCCGACCCCCGGTATGAACCGGTGGACACGCCTTTTGAAACGCAACACCAGGCCGTCGCAGCGTTGGAAGACACGTATCGAAAGGAATTGGCTCCCCTGATCCCCCATGCGGGAATAGGGCCGGAACCCAAAAACTTCTTTTCCCTGGCGGACGAATTTCGCAGTCTCCGATCCCAAATCCAGACCCTCGAACACTGGGATCAGATCGAATCGCAGATGATTGCCCCACACCTCAATCAGGCCCTTCGGACCGTGGCCGGACACCTCAACCGGAATAACGCCGCAGACTGGGAAACCTGGCAAACCCGTTACGTCTCCGCGCTGCTTCTTTTATTCAAAATCATGCGCCAGGAAGCTGCGAAGAAGAGTGACCAACACCTTCAATCGATCACCGCAACGCTCGATCGCTTCCTTCCCGATGAAAAACGCGGAGAACCCTTGTCACGAAAGGCGCTGTGGTGTCTGACCAGTACTCCCGGCGTTACCTGCGTCCTGAACGGTATGCGCACGACGGATTACGTTGAGGATTCTTCGACGATCCTCCGATGGGACCCCCTGGAAAACCCCCGATCCATCTTCGAGAGCATGCACGCGCCGTAACGTTCCAACCCCTTACTCATTTCGCGCCCAGATTTTCCAGAAACGGGAGACGTTTTCCCATTCACGCGACAGCGAATAGTCGCTCAATGCAAGAGGAACGGGCTGACGATCCGTCGTACGCCGGATTTGGCTGTCCCCGGAATCCGGCTTCGCGGCAAACACAATCGCCCCGTCGGAATCCGTTCGGTACACGTTCATGTGTTCGTAAGCCTGCAACACCGTTTCAGCCGGATGCCCGTACCGGTTTCCCCGGCCGGCGGACACCACCGCGATCTCCGCATTGAGCCGTTGAATCCAGCGCCGGTTCAACGAACTCTTTGCGCCATGATGCGGAATTTTCACAACGGTCGCCGACTCCACCAGCGGGTGATGCATCAGGCGCGTCAAGGCGTCGACCTCCGCATCGGCCGTCAGCAAAATCGAATGGGTTCCACAGACGAGGCTGAGAACCACGGAAAAATTATTCAGGTCGGATCCCTGAACATCGCGCGTCGTGGAGCCGTCTTCCACCAACGGCGGGTTCAACGATATGAGGCGACAGGGTCCTTCCCCGATGATGGCTTCGCCCGCCCGGGCATGACGTTCCGCAAGCCCTTTATGATCGAGGGTCTCCCGCAGTCGTTGGTAAAAGCGGTTCGTTCGCGGAATCCCGTTACTCCAGTAATGATCGACCTCGAAGTGTTCGATGATCCACGAGAGTCCGCCCACGTGATCCAATTGCGGGTGCGTCGCAATGACGTGAGTCAGGCGCCGGATCCCCCGGTCCCACAAATACGGTCCCACCACCATTCGACCAATATCCCAACGTTCATAGGCGGCCCCGCCGTCCACCAGCACCGTGTCGCCGCCGGGCAACTCCAGCACCGTGGCGTCGCCCTGGCCAACGTCCAGAAACGTCACGCGCAACGCATCGCGTTCAAACACGGGGCGAGGCGACCACACCCACCACACCAGGCAGCCGATCAGGACGCCCACGCTCACGACCCGGACCGCGGCGTTGCGACTGAGCAACGCGACCATCAGACAAAGATAGAATCCCGCCATGGACAGAATTGATGGCGACGCCACGTGCCATTCCGCGGCGGGAACCGCAGCCATGACGCCGACCACGGACGTCAGGCCGTCCATGAGTGCCTGATGAACCGGGCCGAACGGCAAGTGTTCGAACCCGCCAAGCAGGACGATCATCGACGCGCCGAGTCCCAATGGCACGACCAGCATGCCGACGAACGGCACCACAACCGCATTGGCAAAGAGTCCCACCCACGCCACCTGATTGAAATAGTACGCCACGAGCGGAACGGTCCCCACGGTGGCGGCCAGGGTCATCAACGCGTACTGTTTCCCCCAATGCTTCACCTTGACCATGGGGGCTTGGGGCATATCATCCGCTTCGTCGTCGTGATTCCCGCTCCATTGAAACACCAGGGCAATGGCCAGAACGGACACGTACGAGAGTTGAAAGGAAAGGTCGTACAGCGCCCCGGGATCAGCCAGGGTCGTGCAGAACGCGGCGATGCCCAATGCAATCACGATCTGTCGCTCATGTCCGATCCAGACCGCGAAGAGATACAACAGGATCATCAGCAGCGACCGGACGGTCGCCACGTGGGCTCCCGACAACAGCGTATAAAACACGACCATGGGGACCGTAACCAGCACGGCAAGCTGCCTGGGCGTCAGGACACACGAAAGTTTTTCCAGCCACCGGGCCGGCATGCGGCGGGTTATTCCCCGCACGCCCATGAACGAGACAAAGGCCAGCAACCCCAAATGCGAGCCCGATATGGAAATAATATGGACCGTTCCCGTCGTCATAAACCCGTCGCGGACGTCCGGGGGAATATCATTCTGCTCTCCGACGATCATGCCCAGAAACAAACCGCGGGCCGGCTGCCGGAGCGTGGCGAGCGCCGCCTGGCGCACCTGATTCCTCCAATGATCGATCTGCCACCAGACCCATTCCTTGAAGTCGACGAGGCCCGGATGTCGCACCTGAATCCGGCCGGGGCCCCTGACGACCGCCACCGCGTGAATCCCGTGATTCCTGAGATAGGCGCCGTAATCAAACCCGCCCGGGTTCCGCGTGCCGAAGGGCTCGCGTATGTGAGCATCGGCGGTGATCCTGTCTCCTCGAAATACCTCCGTCTCCCGCTCACATGCTTCCCCGAACCTGCACGGACGCCAGGTCAGGCGCAGGTTTCCGCGAACCGCGCGGCTCGCCGAGTCCCGCGTGACGGAGTCCACGGCCACGATCATCGTCACCCGGCCCGGAGCGTGCTCGACCGGTTCCGTCACCACGCCTGAGAACGTCACTTCCTCCTGACCGGCGTGGAGCGGCAGATCAGCCGTGGCATGCTGTCCCGCGTCGAACGACCAATAGCCCACGCCGGCCAGGATGCAGGCATACAGAATGAGTCCTCGCTTCTCCGGAACGGGAGCCTGCTTCTCATACCACGACAGGACTCCGGCGACGAAGATCAGCAGACCCAGGCTGACGAGAGGAAGGAAAAAAAGATAGGACCCCAGGAGGAGTCCGATGAGAAAAGCCACAATGCCGGGCAGAACTGGAGCAGTAATCTGTCGTCCTTCACATCATCCGATTGCGGCCCTGACCACTCCGGCCAAATCGTCCGCAACGGCTCTGATTTGCGAAGAATCCCGTCCTTCGACCATGACTCGCACCAACGGCTCGGTTCCGGAATACCGAACCAGTATCCGTCCCGTCCCATTCAGCCGTTCTTCGCCGGAACGAATCGCCTGCCGCACTTCGGGAAGCGTGTCCAGGTCGGGTTTCCGATTCACCTTCACGCCCAACAGGACCTGAGGAACCGTCTCCATGCACGCGGTGAGTTCGGAGACGGCGGACCCCGACCGCTTGAGCAACTTGAGCATTTGCAGGCCGGAAATCAGCCCATCGCCGGTTGTATGATAGTCGAGAAAAATGACGTGTCCCGATTGTTCTCCCCCGAGGTTATAGCCATCGGCCAACATGCACTCGAGGATGGATCGATCGCCGACGGGCGTCCGGATCAGATTGATCCCGTTCTTTTGCATGGCCGATTCCAACCCGAAATTACTCATGACGGTTCCGACGACGGTACTGCGATTGAGCCTGCCTCGCCGCTGCAGATCCAGGGCAAACGCGGCCAGGGCCCGGTCGCCGTTCACCACCTCGCCTTCTTCCGTCACGAACACGGCCCGGTCCGCGTCTCCATCCAACGCAATGCCGACGTCGCCGCGATACGCGCGAACGGCTTCCTGCAGGCGCTCGGGGGACAAGGCTCCATACCCCGCATTGATGTTCGTGCCATCCGGCTCATCCCCGATGACGAACACGTCGGCCCCCAGCTCCCGGACCACTTTCGGAAAGACCGAATACGCGGCCCCGTGCGCACAATCGACGACCACCTTCAATCCCTGACAATCCATGTCGCGCGGCAAGGACCGTTTCACGAATTCAATATAGCGTCCTTCGGCATCGGCGATGCGAAACGCCTTTCCGATTTCATCCGCCGTGGGACGCAGATGTTCGATTTCGTTCGAGAGCATCAATTCTTCAATGCGTAATTCGAGTTCATCGGGCAGTTTGAACCCGTCATGCGAAAAAAACTTGATTCCGTTGTCCTGGTAGGGATTGTGGGAGGCTGAAATCATGACGCCCGCGTCGGCTCGGAGGCTGCGCGTCAAAAACGCCACGCCCGGCGTGGGCATCGGCCCGACCAGCAGAACGTCGACTCCCATGGAACAAATCCCGGAGATCAACGCCGATTCCAGCATATAGCCGGACAGGCGGGTATCTTTGCCGATCACGATCTGGTGATGCCCCGCCCGTCCCTTGAAGACGTAGGCCACGGCCCTGCCCAGCTTCAGCACGGTTTCACTGTTCATGGGCTCCAGGTTGGCAATGCCCCGCACCCCGTCGGTTCCAAACAATTTCCGCATCTTTCCTCCCGACACGTTGCCGCCCATCAGGCCCGGGCGATGGCTTCCGCCATCCGGACCACTTCACGGATCGACCCGACGTCGTGAACGCGCACCATCCGCGCCCCGCCCAACACCGCGGCCGCCACGGCCGCGGCCGTCCCCATGACGCGGTTATCCACGGATTGCCCGGTGACCGTTCCGATAAAAGACTTGTTCGACACGCCGACCAGGACGGGCCGGCCCAACCGTTGAAATGAGCCGAGGCCTTTCAGTAAGGATAAATTCTGTTGCGCATTTTTTGCAAACCCGATTCCCGGATCGATCAGCATGTGCTCACGGGCGATGCCGAGCGCCTCCGCATGTCTCAGACGGCCGTCCAAATACTCCCTGACCTCCTCCACCACGTTGCCGTATTGGCAATACTGCTGCATCTCACCAGGCAGGCCTCGCTTGTGCATCAGCACCAGTCCGGCCTTTGTCCGCGCAATCACCCGCCCCATTCGGGGATCGTGCTCCAACGCGCTGATGTCGTTGATGAGGACCGCGCCCCAGTCAATCGCCCGTTCGGCGACTCCGGCCTTGTGGGTATCGACCGATAACGGAACCGTGGCCCGTTTTCCGATGACCTCAAGGACCGGTTTCAAGCGACGAATTTCCTCCCCTTCGTCAATCGCCTGCGAACCGGGTCGCGTGGACTCGGCACCGATGTCAACCAGGTCCGCCCCTTCGCGCACCATGTGTTCAACATGAGCCAGGGCGCGTTGCGGATCAAGAAAGCGCCCGCCGTCGGAAAAGGAATCCGGCGTGACGTTTAAAATGCCCATCACCAGGACGCGATGGGAACAGGACATTCTCACGTGGCAGGCTTGCAGGTATGCGGAATGTGCCTCATCCATGGGAGAGCGAGGCCCCGGCAACGCCGGGTCGGGGAGAGTGGCGATGAACGCGCCGCCAGGACGCGAACCGGCGACGAAAATCCCGAATCTTCAAAAAGGCGGGAATGGCGTGAACCCGGCGGGTTCCGTTACACTTGCGCCGGCTCTCGAACGATGGTTCCTCGATTGAGGATCTGATCAATTTCCAGGGAATCCAGAACTTCCTTCTCCAGAAGGGCTTCAGCCAAAGCCCGAAGGGTATGAATGTGTTCCGTGAGCATTCGCTTCGTCCGCTCATAGGCTTCCACGATCAACCGTTTCACTTCATGATCGATTTCCAGGGCCACCTGCTCGCTGAAGTCCCGACGCGCCGTGATTTCCCGGCCCAGGAAAATTTCCTCCTCCTTTTTGCCGAAGGTCAACGGGCCCAATTTGTCACTCATTCCCCACTCACACACCATTTTCCTGGCCAGTTCGGTGGCCCGTTCAATATCGTTCCCCGCGCCGGTGGTGACGTTTTTCAGAATCAGTTCCTCGGCCACGCGACCACCCAATAAAATCGACAGGGTGTTATAGAGAAATTCCTCGGAATAACTGTGCCGGTCATCAATGGGAAGCTGCATGGTCATACCCATGGCGCGCCCCCTCGGGATAATCGTGACTTTGTGCACGGGGTCGGCGCCCGGCAACAATTTCGCCATGAGGGCATGGCCCGCTTCATGAAAGGCCGTGGTGCGCTTTTCGTCTTCACTCAAGACCAGACTCTTGCGCTCCGCCCCCATCATGACTTTATCCTTGGCATTTTCAAAGTCGACGAGTTCCACCAATTTCTTGTCCAGCCGGGCGGCCCAGAGTGCCGCCTCGTTGACGAGATTTTCCAGATCGGCGCCTGAAAACCCCGGGGTTCCCCTGGCAATCTGCTCAAGGTTCACGTCGGGAGCCACGGGCACCTTCTTGGTGTGGACTTTGAGAATCTCCACGCGACCCCGAACGTCGGGACGATTGACCACCACCTGTCGATCGAACCGGCCGGGCCGCAGCAAGGCGGGATCCAAGACGTCGGGCCTGTTCGTGGCGGCGACAAGAATCACGCCTTCGGTCGTATCGAACCCGTCCATCTCCACGAGCAACTGATTCAGAGTCTGTTCCCGCTCGTCGTGCCCCCCGCCCAATCCCGCGCCGCGCAACCGCCCGACGGCATCAATTTCATCAATGAAAATGATGCAGGGCGCATGCTTTTTCCCCTGCTCAAACAGGTCGCGCACCCGAGAGGCGCCGACGCCCACGAACATTTCCACGAAGTCAGAGCCACTGATGCTGAAAAACGGGACACCCGCTTCCCCGGCAATGGCCTTGGCCAACAGGGTCTTTCCCGTTCCCGGAGGGCCAACGATCAGGACCCCTTTGGGGATTCGCCCGCCGAGTTTCTGAAATTTTTGTGGATCCTTTAAAAACTCAATGATTTCAACAACTTCTTCCTTTGCCTCTTCCACGCCGGCCACGTCGGCAAAGGTCACTTTTTTCTTCTCCTCAGTCAGGAGCCGCGCCCGGCTTTTCCCGAACGAGAGGGCTCGATTGCCGCCAATCTGCATTTGTCGCATCAGGAAAAACCATAATCCGAGAAACAGGATAAACGGTCCCCACGTCACGAGAAACGTGATATACCAGGGACTTTCATCGGGGGGCTTGGCTTCGATCTGGACCGACTGCTCTCTCAGGGCTTTGACCAGATCCGGATATTCCACAACATAGGTCCGAATCCGGTTCCCGTCTTTCAAAATCGCACTGATATGACTGTCCTTCATGGTCACCTTGGAGATCTCTCCCCGCTCGAGATGGGCCATGAAGTCACTGAAGATCACTTCTTCTTCTGGCGGTTGGGACGGAACGGTGAACAGATTGAACAGCAGGATCATGAACAGCCCGACCACCACCCAAAACAACAGATTTTTGACGCGGGAATTCATTAAAATACGTTCCTTTTCCTGATCGAACCTGTCCCGAGCGCAACGAAAAAGGCTCGGGAAACTTCAGAAATATTAACATGGGGATCGAGCATCTGCAACCGGCTCCCCTTTGTGTGTGAGCGCAATGTTGTCATGTCCCCGTTTCGCCGGGAAAGGAGGGACGATGCAAAAGAGGATGATCACTCCCCGTTCATCCTTCCACCCGTTCGTCCTGAGCGGAGCGGAGCGAAGTCGAAGGGCGTAACCCGACCGCCACCTCTGCTCACGCCTTTTTCCGGGCCGCGCGGATTCGGACGACGGCCACGCGCCTGGTCTCCTCGGTTACTCGAAATCGATGATCAACACGATACCCCCCGACCCAAAGAATTCCCTCCGGAGCCACCACAAGCGGCACGGTGCTTCGCTCGGCCCGGTGAACCTTGGTGTCCGAGAAAAAATCCTGGAGTTTCTTGCGTCGTCCTCCCATCCCGTACGGAAAAAAATAATCGCCGGGCTTCCAGGATCGAACGATCAACTCGTGACTGAACCGGTCGGCATCCAGATAGGCCACGGCATCGTTCCGCCGGGCCGGGATCGCCGTGGTCTCCCTGATCCCGCCTTCAATGGTCTGGCCCGTGACCGGCCAACGGATCGATCCCGGGAATGACCAGACACAGGCCCATTCTCCCTGCAGGCGGCGGGTACGGCCCTCGGAAACTTTGATGAACGTCAGCCGGTCATATTCCCTGACGACGTCCAGACCGGCAAACCGGCCGGACGAGCCCGACGTTCCGTGCACCACGTGCTGCAACAGGGCATCCACGGCTTCGAATCCGAGCGGACTCGGCTTGTTCCACAGCATTTCCGCGGTTAAAAGAATCATTCTCCGTTGAATGGGTACGGGCAGGGATAGCAGCCGTGCACGACTCCACACGACGCGATCGTTCGCGCGGCCGACCTCGACCGATTCCAGCGAGGCCTTCGCCACCTCGTTCAGATACCGGTGTTCCTCCCTGAGGATGGCGGCCTGCCGGGACAGCACGCTCACCACGCCGGGATTGAACGTCTTCATCAGAGGGATCAATTCGCGGCGAAGCCGGTTCCTGACGTACTTCGGGTCGGCATTACTCGAATCGACGCGAAACCCGCAGGATTTTTCATCGAGGTACTGCACAATTTCAGATCGACTCACCCGTAGAAACGGACGGATGACGCAGGGTTCCCGCCGGGCCGGCATGCCGGACAGCCCGGCAAGCCCGGCGCCTCGCAGCATGGCTATCAGCACGGTTTCCGCCTGATCGTCCTGCGTATGCCCGACCGCCACTTTCGTGCCTCCCCACTCCCGGGCGACCGCCTGCAACTGTTCGTATCGCCTCTCGCGCGCAACGGCCTGGACCGATTCCCCTTGTCGTTTCCTGAGAAGCGGCTTCAGATTGATTCGTTTCAGGTAAAACGGAAGGCCCAACCGCCGGGCAAGTTGTTCGACAAACTTCGCGTCGTCCAGGGATTCTTTTCCCCGCAACCCATGCTCCACGTGGGCCACGGCCAACTCCAGGTCCAGACGCTCCCGCCAGGCAGACAGCACCTGCGCAAGGGCAACGGAATCCGCCCCTCCGGACACGGCCACCACGACCCGGTCTCCGGGAACCAGCAGGCCGAGTTGTCTGACCTGTTTCAACAGTGTGTGTTCAAACGCCGACAAGGCGGGCATGGTCCCTGGCGTCCGGCTCGAGTTATTCGGCAAACGCGCGTCGAGCCTGTTCAACGTCCTGCGCGATCCGCGCGGCGAGTTGCGCGGAAGTGTCAAACCGTTCATCGCCTCGAATGTATTGCAAAAATTGCACGTCAACGGGTTGGCCGTACAGGTTACGGGCCGCGTCCAACAGATGCACTTCCAGCAACCGTTCCCCTTCTCCAAACGTGGGACGCGTCCCCATATAACTGACCGCGGGAAACACCGTTTCCTGCCACGTCAACTTCGTTGCATACACCCCGTCGGGCGGAAGTACCCGGTCCTGATCCGGTCGAAGGTTTGCCGTCCGGTAGCCCAACTCCTGTCCGCGACCGTCGCCTTCAATCACGGTGCCCTTCAGGGAATACGGGCGTCCCAGGCACCGCATCGCCTGTTCCATCCGCCCCGTCCGGATGAACTGACGAATTCTGGTCGAACTCACGATGATTTCCCCGGAATTCACGGGTTTGACCGGATGAACCCGGAAACCGGCTTGCCCGGCCAAGGCACGCAGGGTTTCCATGTTGCCCGCCCGGTCTTTCCCGAAGACAAAATGCTCTCCCACGAACAGATCGCTGATACCCAGCCCGTCCCTCAGGATCGAACACACGAACGCCTCCGGGCTCAATGCGGCAAACGTTTTGGTGAACGGCAACACCACGAGGTGCTCGACGCCCTGTGTCTCGAACCAGGCCGCCTTTTCCGAGGGGGAGGTCAGGAATTGAAAGACCGTGCCCGGACTCAGCACCAACACCGGATGGGGATCAAAGGTCAGCACCATCGGCGTTCCCTGCCGTTCGCGCGCGCATTGCACGACGGAAGCCAGGAGTTGTCGATGTCCGATGTGCTGCCCGTCGAAATTCCCGATGGTCAGAACCGGGTTGGGCGGCAGGGGAAGCACTGGAAGCCCGCGCGAAACCTTCATGGGGCAGCGGCGTTCAAGAACCTGGCGGCATCCTTGGCAAAATAGGTGAGAATGAGGTCGGCGCCGGCGCGTTTGATGGACAGCAGCGTTTCCAGGACCGCTTTGGACTCGTCCAGCCACCCTTGTTGGGCCGCGGCTTTAATCATGCTGTATTCCCCACTGACCTGAAACGCGGCCACGGGCACGTCCACCTCGGCCCGCGTCCGTGAAATGACGTCCAGGTACGGCAACGCCGGTTTGACCATGACCACGTCCGCGCCTTCCTCCACGTCGGCCCGCACCTCACGCACGGCTTCACGCGCATTCGCGGGATCCATTTGATACGAGCACCGATCGCCGAACGCGGGGCTGGAAGACGCCGCCTCCCTGAACGGCGCATACAGACAGGACGCATACTTGGCGGCATAGGACATGATGGGCACGCGCTCGCTCCCTCCTCGATCCAATTCATCGCGGATCGCCGCGACGCGCCCGTCCATCATGTCGGAAGGCGCCACCATGTCGGCCCCGGCTTCCGCGTGGGTTTTCGCCATCAGGCGCAAACAGTCGAGGGTTTCATCGTTCAGAATGCGCCCGTCTTTCACGATGCCGCAATGCCCATGGGACGTATATTCATCGATGCACACGTCCGTCACGACAAACAGCCCGGGAAGATGGTCCTTGAGCGCGCGAACGGCCCGTTGCACGATCCCGTTCGGATCGTACCCGGACGACCCGCGTTCATCCTTGTGATCGGGAATCCCGAACAGCATGACCGCGGGAATGCCCAGCATGTGGACGTCGGTCGCTTCCTTGATCAGCCGATCGACGGACCACCTGAATTGGCCTGGCATCGACAGGATGGCCTCCTGCTGGTCCGTCCCTTCCTTCACGAACAGGGGATAGATCAGGTCGCTCGGCGCAAGAGCGGTCTCCCGAACCATCCGTCGAAGCGGCTCGGATTCACGCAAGCGCCGCATGCGTTGATGAGGAAATCCCATCACTTATCCCATGGCCACATTATTTTCTGGGGAGGTTCGTCAAAAACACCACCAGATCCCGCACGGAGATCATCCCAACAAGTTCTCCGTCCCGCGAGACGCCCAAGTGCCGGACGTGCTCCTTGGCCATCAGGTCATTGGCATCCAACAGTGTTTTGTTTTCATCAATTTTCAAAACGGGCGCCGACATGATTTGTTCGACGGTCGTCCGGTCCGCGTCCAACCCCGCCGCCACCAACCGCCGGACGAGATCCGTATCGGTCAAAACCCCGATGATCTTCTTGTCCCGGGTCACGAACACACTGCCGATACCGCAATCCTTCATGCTTTCCGCCGCCGCCCGGACGCTGGTGTCACGATCAACGACAACAAATTTTTCAGCGGGGACCATAAATGATTTCACTGGAACCATAACATTCTCCTTGGCTTAACACGCGTCGTTAAAAAAATGCTCCTCCTCCGCGCCCTCACGGGCGTTCGACCATCCGGACGCCGTTACGAAGGCGCCTCGTGCCGGACGTACTCAACCAGCGACCGGACCAACGCCGGAATCGTGTTCTGCGCGGCCATGACGTGAACCTCCAAACCCATTTCCCGAATGGTCTTTGCCGTAATGGGTCCGATGCTCGCAATCACCGTTCCATTCAGATGGTTCTTCACCTCACGGGCTCCGCCGAAGAGCTGCACGAAATTCCGAACGGTGGACGAACTGGCAAACGTGACGACGTCGATCAACCGGTCACGAAACAGTTGCCGAACGTGCTCCCCTTCGATCTCCGGCGCCACCGTTTTATAGACCTTCACGACTCGCACCAACGCCCCCGAGCGCCCTAACTCGTCCGGCAGAATTTCACGGGCTTGCGCCGCCCTGGCAAGCAACACACGTTGACCGGACATCCCGATTTTCCGGAGCGCGTCGATGAGTCCTTCAGCCTGGTACGTTTCCGGCACCAGGTCGGCCGCGATGCCGAAGCGTCTCACCTCCTCCGCCGTACGAGGTCCGATACAACAGACCCGCAACCCTGCCAGCGCTCGCGCGTCGCGGCCATGGTGCCACAGGCGTTGCAAAAATGCCTTTACCCCATTGACGCTGGTAAACACAAGCCATTGATAGGCAGACAGTTGCTCGATGGCGTCATCGACTTCCGCCCAATCGTCGGGGGGAACGATGTCGATGGTCGGGCATTCAACCGGTTCCCCGCCTTGAGCCCTGATCAGATTCGACAATTCCGAACCCTGACGTTGGGCACGAGTCACCAGCACGCGCTTCCCGAACAGCGGTTGCGTCTCAAACCAGTTGAGCTGCTCGCGCAACCGGACGACTTCCCCAACCACCACGACCGTCGGGGGGCGAATATCCGCGGATTTCGCGCGCTCCACAATATCCCGCAAAGTCCCCACCACCGTCCGTTGCCCGGGATAGGTTCCCCAACGGATCAGCGCCACGGGGGTATCCGCGGATTTCCCTTCTTCAACCAACCGGGAGACGATCATGGATAAATTTTTGACGCCCATCAAAAACACCAGCGTCCCGTCCGCGGCGGCGAATCGCGGCCACTCCAACGCCGTCTCTTCCTTGGCCGGATCTTCATGCCCCGTGATAAAGGCCACCGTCGATGCCAGGGTTCGATGCGTGACGGGGATTCCCGCGTACGCGGGCACCGCCACCGCCGACGTGACGCCCGGGACAACTTCAAAGGGAATCCGGTGCTCCACGATCCACTCGGCTTCTTCTCCGCCCCGTCCGAACACGAACGGGTCTCCGCCCTTCAACCGGACCACACGTTTCCCTTCACGAACCTTTTCCAGCATCAACCGGTTGATTTCGTCCCGCGGCCGGTAGGACCCGCACCCGCGGCGCCCCACGTAAATCCGCTCCGCCTTAGAGGAGGCATACTCCAACAACGCAGGATTGGCCAGGTGGTCGTACAACACGACGTCCGCCTCCTCCAGACAGGCTTTGCCGCGTAGCGTCAGCAGACCGGGATCTCCCGGACCCGCCCCGACCAGATACACTTTGGATGGAAACCCGGCCATTCACTGGTCTCCGTAGATTTGCTCCAAAATATATTTTCCCCCGGAACCCATGATCAGGCTCCTGGGAAGATTCGACACAAACGTGACCAGATCCCTCACCGAAATCATCCCGACGAGGACGTCATTCCGCGAAACGCCCAAATGCCGGACGTGTTCCTGGGCCATCAGGGCATTGGCCTCTCCAATGGTCTTGTTCTCATCAATCTTCACAAGGGGCCTCGTGATCGTTTCAACAGGCGTCCGTTCAGGGTCCAGGTGCATCCCGACCGACCGACGGCAAATATCCGTATCGGTCACAATCCCGAAGATCTCCTCATTCCGGGTCACGAATATACTGCCGATATCCCCATTCTTCATGACTTTCGCTGCTTGCCGGACACTGACGGCACGATCCACGCGAACAATTTTTTCAATCGGGGTCATAAACGTTTTCAACTGAACCATAACACTCTCCTGGGATGACGGTCAGAGGGGACTCGACAATCCATTTTACGCTCGTCCATAGATTTGATCCAAAATCTGCTTTCCGCCCGCGTCCAGAATCCGCTGGGCCAAGGACACACCGAGTGGAGCCGCCTGTTCCACCGGTCCCTCGATGCGATCGCGAATAACGCGCGTTCCATCGATACTGGCAACAAGTCCCTCAAACTGCACCATCCGGTTCTCGACGACCGCATGGCCTGCGATCGGCACCTGACAGCCCCCCTCCAATCGATCCAAAAAGGCCCGTTCCGTCGAAACCGCCACGGAAGTCCGTGGATCGTCGATTGGGGCAAGCAACTCTCGAACAAACGTATCATCCGCGCGCGATTCGATCCCCAAGGCTCCCTGACCCACGGCCGGCAGGCTCACGCTCGAAGGCAGGTATTCGGTCACGTGCCCGGCCCATCCCAACCGGGTGAGCCCGGCCGCGGCCAGTAGGATCGCGTCAAACTCGCCTTCCTGAAGCTTTCGAAGACGGGTGTTCACGTTGCCTCGAAGCATGCCCACGGTCAAATCCGGCCGGTGAGCCAACAACTGGGACTGCCGTCGGAGACTGCTGGTTCCCACCTTGGCACCCGCCGGAAGATCGCGCAACGCCACGTGGTTTCTGGCCAATACGGCATCCCGGGCATCCTCCCGAACCGGGACACAGACGATCGACAAACCCTCCGGCAACATCGACGGCACGTCTTTCATGCTATGGACCGCCAGATCGATCTCTCCCCTGGACAACGCCTCTTCGATTTCCTTGACGAATAACCCTTTTCCGCCGATTTTCGCTAACGGCACGTCAAGAATTTTATCACCGCTCGTCCGAATCCGTTGCAGCCGGACCAGGACGGACGGAGCGACTTCCCGGAGTCGAGCCTGAACCCACTTCGCCTGCCAGAGGGCCAGTTGACTGCCACGCGTTCCAATGACGAGAGACGTCCGCGGCCCATTCGTCAGACTCACGCTGAATCCTTGCGCATCAGCATTCCCTTATCAGCCGCGCCGGCTCCGGGGCGCGCCCTGTCTCGCCTCGCCTAGCCCAACGCCTGCCGGGAAATCCTTTCCCGTTCCGGCTCTTCAGCCGGCTCCGGTGAACCCGCATCCGTCGCCGCGGCTTCCCCGTCCACATCCTGCGCGTCCTGCACGGTTATGGATGCCTGCCCCGGAAGACTCAAATCATAAAACCGTCTCGCCGCTTCGATATACACCAACCCATTCGACGATTGGGCGGCGGATTTCAAGGCCACCAATGGCCCGTGCAACAGTTTATTGATGATCCCCGAGGCAAGCCCTTCCACGGCTTCCTGCTGCTCCGGCGTCAAGGTCCCGAGCCGGCCGAAGGCCTTCTGCAACTCCGCCTGCTTCAGGGCATCCGCGCGTTTGCGTAACGCGATAATCGTGGGAGTCGCCTTTAACGACTGAAGCCACTTCAGGATGACGTCCACGTCGTCTTTCACAATCCCTTCGGCGCGGGTGGCTTCCAGCATGCGCTCCTCACGGTTCTGTTCGATGTGCGATTCAAGATCGTCGATGTCAAACAGAAACGCATTATCGACTTTGCGCACGTCGGGATCGATATTGCGGGGCACCGAGACGTCGATCAGAAAAATCGGTTGATTCCACCGGGCCCGAACCGCCCGCTCCACGTCCTCGGGACTGATCAGATAATGGGAGGCCCCGGTCGAACACAGGACAATATCGGCCCGGTGCATGTTTGCGCGAAATTCTTCAAAGGGAACGGACACCCCGTGAAACCGGGCGGCCATAGCCGCGGCGCGAACCGGGTCCCGCGTGGTGAGCAACACCTCATGAACCCCGTGATTCACCAGATGCTGCGCGGCCAGTTTGGCCATTTCTCCGGCCCCGACCAGCATGACCGTCCGGGCCGCCAGATTGCTGAACACCTTCTTGGCCAGTTCGACCGCGGCGTAGCTCACGGAAACCGCGTTTTCCGCGATTCGGGTTTCCGTGCGAACGCGTTTGGCCACGGAGATCGCCTTTGTCACCACCTTGTTCAGGATGACCCCGGTGGCATTGTGGGTCAGGGCATCCTGATACGCATCCTTCACCTGACGCAGGATCTGCGGTTCTCCCACCACCAGGGAGTCCAGGCTCGCCGCCACGCGAAACAGATGCGCGATGGCCCGATCCTCCGCGTAACAATACAGGCGAGGCAACAATTGCTCGGCGGACACCGACAGATGCGTATCCACAAAAAATTCCTGGACCGCGGCAAACCCTTGCTCCACCTGGTCGGCAATGGCATAGACCTCCACGCGATTGCAGGTCTGCAACAACATCCCTTCACGAATCCCCGCGTGAGCCATAAGCCGGTTGAGGGCTTCGCCCATCCGGCTGTCGGGAACCACCAGCAGTTCTCGAAGTTCGACGGGAGCCGTTTTATGACTCAGTCCGACAATGATGATGTGCATCAGCTTATGGGAGTACCATTTCCTTTTAACACGACCCCGAGAAAGGTCAACAGCACCCCGGCGAACCCCACGATCGTCAGATAGGCCGCCTTCTTCGCTCTCCAGCCAACGGTCACCCGCCCCATCAGCACCACGAAATAAAACACCCACGTCACCAGCGCCCAAATCTGTTCGGAATTCCAACTCACATAGGAACCCAACGTCAATTGGGCGGACATGGCCCCCGTCAGAATCCCCAGGGTCAGGAACGGGAACCCCAACAACATGGAGCGTTGGTTCAGCATGTCCAGAAAATCCAACGGCGGCAACTTAAAAGACAGGACGTTGAATTGTTTGGATTTCAGCAGCCGGTCCTGCATCAGATACATCACCCCCGCCGCAAAGGCCACGGCAAACCCGACGGCCCCCAACATGCTGAGCGTGACGTGCACCCACATCGCGCCAACCATGGGGCGAAGCGCCTGAGTTTCCGCAGGCAGGATCGCCGTCGAGATCAGGGACACAAAAGCAATGGGCAACATGAACGCCCCCAGCACGTAGAGCCGTTGGAGGAACACGACCAGGACAAAGACCAGCACCAGGGACCACGAGAAGAACGACAAGGCCTTGGGGAACGTGATCCATTGCGCTTCATCTCCGGAAAACACCTGAACGGCCAGGACGACGGAATGAACGGCAAACCCGAGACACGTCGCGGCAAACGCCACCCTGGCAAGCACTTCGGATCGCCGAAGCAGGTACACCAGGGACAGCAGGATCCCAATAAAGTACACCCCCAACGTCAGTTGCAAAAAGGCAACGGTCATCGACATCACCGGAAACCAGTCCTATGCATCCAGTCTGAAAGTATAGATAGGCTGTTTGCAGATAGCAACACAGATGAGATAAAAACGGGGCGCCAACATGCGGTGAGATGACGGGCCGGTGGCGGCTCAGCCGCCCGATCCCGCCGTGGCGCCGCCGCACACGTTCATGACCTGGCCCGTGATCGACGCCGCATCCGTCCGGCAAAGAAACAGCACCAGCGCGACGACCTCCTCGACCGCCGCCATCCTTTTGATGGGGACCGCCGCAATGGCCATGGCCCGGAAATCTTCAACGGTCATCCCCAGAATCGCGGCTGTTTCCTCGATGCCCTGACGAGCCATGTCCGTATCGACCCAGGTGGGACAGATGGCATTCACCGTAATCCCCCTCCCGGCCACCTCGAGCGCCAGGGCTTTGGTAAACCCCAGGATTCCGTGTTTGGCCGTGCAATACGCCGCGTAACCGGGCACGCCGAACCGTCCAAGGACGGATGACATGTTGATAATACGACCGGGATCCTTCATATGGGGCAACACGACTTTCGAGCAAAGATACGAACCCGTCAAATTGACGTCAAGAATACTCAACCAGCGCGCGTCATCCGGATCGTCTATCGGGGTTCTGCCTGAAACACCGGCGTTATTGACCAGAATATCGATCCGCCCCCATTCGTTCACAACGGACGCCACGAACCGCTCCACCTCGCCGCGATTGGTCACATCGGCGGGGACGCCCAGGGCGCTTCCTCCGTGCTCCCGGATCCGGGCAACCGTTTGTTCAAGAAGTTCCGGGCGCCGCCCGCACACGGCAACGCGAACACCCTGATCCGCCAACCCCAGGGCGATGCCTCTGCCAATTCCCGATCCGCCCCCCGTGACAAGAGCCACCCGATCTTTCAACATCACCGGTTCCCTCCTTGGCTTACGACCTCATCCGTTTAACCGGTCATTCATCATCATGTCTTTTGTCTTTGTCGCTGCGGCATCCCGGATCAAAGCCCGGCATGGCGCGACGACACAAAAAGGGCAGCCCCGCATTTTGTCAACGCATGAGCGAACGGTTACAATGGCTGCCCGTACGCGACACTCAACCTGACAGAGGCCCCTTCATGCCGGGAACCCTGTATCTCGTCAGCACACCGATCGGAAACCTGGAAGATCTGACCTTCCGGGCCCACCGGATTTTACAGGAAGTCTCCGTCATTGCCGCGGAAGACACCAGGCATACCCAAAAACTGTGTCGCCATTACAAGATCCGCACACCCCTGACGAGCTATCATGATTTCAACAAAGAAGAAAAAACTCCCGTTCTCCTGGAATTTCTCAAAAAAGAGAGCTCCATTGCCCTGGTTTCGGATGCCGGCACCCCGCTCATTTCGGACCCGGGCTATTATCTGGTGACCCGAGCCATTGCCGTCGACGTTCCCGTCGTTCCGATTCCCGGTCCCTCATCGGTCATCGCCGCCCTGTCCGTTGCCGGGCTACCTACCGACGCCTTCACGTTCATTGGCTTTCCGCCCAAAAAACCCGCGGCCCGGACCCGTCTCTTTCAAAGCCTTCAGGACGATTCCAAAACCATCATCCTGTTTGAAACCCCCCATCGCATCAAGGCCACCCTGCTCGCCATCCAGGAAATCCTCGGAGACCGTCAGATCGCCATCGGCCGCGAGCTCACAAAAGCCCACGAAGAAATCATTCGCGGCACCGCACGGGACATCCTTCTCGACAATCCGTCACGAGTGTTCAAAGGGGAGATGACACTCATTATCCGGGGGAAAGAGAAACGGACACAACGAATGACACAGGAACACAAACCGGAATTCAATCATCAGCCTTCTGAATGAAGATGCGATGATACGAGCCGGCCAACTCCCGGCGAAGAATACTGTGGCCTTCGTTGATCACGCTCTGTGGAACGTTTCTGATGGGCTCACCATCATCCAGAAAGACCTCCAGGACCTGACCGGGCTGCATCGTTTCCAGCCGAAGTTTGGTTTTGACAAAATTGTACGGGCAGATCACGCCCCGAAGGTCCAACACGGCATGGGGATCAACTTCCTGACTCATCGTTGATGACTTCTTTCGCAGGGGTAGCAAGATCCGACGCACAAACAAAGAGAGCGTGCCGGCGTCACGCCGGCACGCTCTCTTATCGTTACGACTTTTCCCGCCGGGATCAGTCTCTTACTGCACTGTCCCTTTGTTGAAATTCGCCCGCTTGTCACCATAATCGGTGGCAATCGTGTCACTCACTCTCTTGTTCACGGTATCCGGCTGCGGAGCGCATTGCCAGCAAGGCGCGGCACCCGTCATGACGCCGACGCTGGAGGTAATCCCTCCCGACACGGCACCCTCCTGCAGACCGCCCTCAGGAACACCGGTATACCCGGCCGTCGGGGTCGCAATACCACGGAAATTCGTGGGATCCGGCCGTTGGCCTAATCCACCGCCGAAATCCGGGTTGTCTGCGCCACCAAGCACCTGTGAGCCTTCGAGAACGTACACGGTGCGAACCATTTTCCGACCTGTACTAAACTTCTGCGACGCAGTCGTCTCGTCCTTGGCCGAAACGGCAACATAGTCCCCTTTGTTCACAGCCTTGAGGTTTTCCATGTTGGTCTCGGAATCAAACCACAGTTCCTTCAAGTTCAGGCCGCCGCGAAGGGTCTGCCGTTCATCATGGGAACTGCCGCCCATGTCGAGGTACAGTTTACCCGCGGGATAATCGATGGCAACCACTTCGCCATGAATGGTCTCCGGAGCTGACAGATAGCGTTCCATGTCATCCTGGTCAAAGACACGGGACCGCGTTCCGGAGCCCTGAGATTCTCCGACACCTGTGCCGAAGCCGGAGTGTTGAGGCGCGCGCTCTTGCGCCACTGCCACGCTAACTGAGCCTACAAGAATGATTGCTGCTCCAAAATACCCTAACTTCCGCATGTGGCTCCTCCTTAGGAAGTGTGTGTTAATAATCGAACACTGATTAATAAGGAATAATAGCTGGAATAATCCGTCCTTCCTCGTGATTCAGGTGTATTTCGTTCCAAAGCCCCATAACTATAGTGATATGCTCAAACAGTGTCAAGGGGTTTCTCTTTGAAATCTTTACGCCACGACAGCGGACGCGCGCCGCCAAATCGAGGCAGGGAGATTTTCCGATGGACCGACGCGCCCCGGCGCCGCCGGTCACCACACCCCGGCCCGTCACTCGTCTGAAAACGCGGCGTCCTGACCATTGGTGCCCGGACCGAGGGTCGAACTCGGACTCTCTTGCGAGAACCAGATTTTGAGTCTGGCGCGTCTGCCAGTTCCGCCATCCGGGCATGACCACATTGGATGCCCGTTTTCTAGCATGATCTCCGGGCAACGTCAATCAACGGGCTTCGCCTTTTCAGGCTTTTATCGGGCATGCTAAGATGGGAGCCGGGACGTCCGCACTCCCAACGGACGGCGCGAGCGACAGCCCTTTTCAAGGAGGAGCATTCATGGCGGAGATTCACTGTCTCAAATGCGAACAACCAACGGAAAAAATTACCGAGCCCCTGTTCCTGGGAAAACTCGAAGAAGAAGTCAAGACCAACGTCTGCCAGGCCTGTTGGGACGAATGGAACAAACCGGGCGGGGTCAAAACCATGGTCATCAATGAATACCACCTGAACCTCGGTGACGAAAATGGCCGCGCCACCCTTAAAAAGCAGATGCGCGCGTTTTTCAAGCTGCCTGATGCCGACGTGGAATTCAAGGACTATCGAACCTGAACCGGCCGGGCGACCGGGCGCCGGAGAGCCGGCGCGCACAGTAGGATCATCGTTATGGAAATCCCGCTCGGCAAGGGCATCTTCCTCGTGGCGAGCCCCAGGCTTCGCGACCCGAATTTTCGGCAGACCGTCGTCCTGTTGTGCGAACACGGACCCGAAGGCGCGCTCGGCGTCGTCATCAATCGACAAACGGAGATCAACATCACCGAAGTGCTCCCTCAAGTCCCCATCCTGGAAGGCCAACACCACAAGGTCTTTTCCGGAGGACCGGTCCAAAAGAACAATCTCCTGATCCTCTACCGGACGCCCGATGGCCTCCAGGACTCCCATCACGTTTTTAACGGCGTATACCTGGGCGGCAACATGAAAACCCTGGAGGACCTTTTACACGATCCGGCTTCTCTGGGAAATTTTCTCGCCTTCATCGGATATTCGGGCTGGTCGCCCGGTCAATTGGAAAGAGAAATGCAAACCGGGTCGTGGATCACGGTCCCGGCCGACTCGACCGCGATGTTCGAAAAAGACCACAGCCAATTGTGGGGCAATATTCTGCGATCCCTGGGAAACGACATGGCCATGTATGCGGAAATGCCCCCCGACCCGCATATGAACTGACCGGCAACGTCCCCGTGCTCATCGAATAGCAACCTCATACAGCAGCATCGCCTGATTCACCTGCCGATGCCCCCTACAGTACTGTATAAGTTCAGAAACCTTTGGCACTCCTCGAAGCAGGAGGAGGGGCCATGCACGTTCTTGTCGCGACATTCGCATGGTGTTACGATTGTACAATTCGGAGAATGAAACGGAGGCTGGGATGGATGTCAAGGAAGCCGTACAAACGGCGAAAAATTATGTTGCTGAACTCTTCACTGATGAAACGATAGAGAATATCGGTCTCGAAGAGGTTGAGTTCAACGACACCTCAAACAACTGGGAAGTGACAATCGGCTTCTCCCGGCCATGGCAAACAAACATTCTTGCCGGTGCACTCAGCAATACACATCAGACGCGCTCCTATAAATTGGTGTGTGTCAAAGACGATAGCGGCCAAGTGCTATCGCTCACAGATCGTGTCCTGACTGCTTCTCAATGAGCGTATGCCTCCTGTAGGGTTCTTCATCGACGCTAACCTGCTCCTGTTACTCATCGTGGGTAGCGTCGGGAGAGACTTGATCGCCAAGCATCGCCGATTGCGAAGATTCACAGCAGAAGATTTCGATAGCCTGATTAACCTGCTCCACCCGGTGGCACAGGTGTTCGTCACTCCAAACACGCTTACTGAGACATCCAACCTGCTCGCTCAACATAGAGCCCCTGAACGCTCCCGCTTTTTCGACAGGCTCCGGTTCATCATTCAAGAAAGCAAGGAAATCGTCGTTGCCAGTACGGACGCTTCGCGTAACAACGCATTCGAGCGGCTTGGGCTGACCGATGCAGCCCTCTTGGAGGTTGTCACGGCAGAAACTCCGTTAGTGACCGTAGATCTCGACCTGTACCTGGCGGCATTGGCAAAAGGACAGGATACAGCGGTGAACTTCACGCATCTTCAGAATCTGTAATCGACTGCCCCCTCGAAATGTAGGTCGGATTAGCCGCAGGCGTAATCCGACGGCTTGGCTTGTCGGCTTACACTTCGCTAAGCCGACCTACATGATTCCGTAATCATTGCCATTGCAGCAATACGACGCACCACGTCCGTAAAATACAACACCTCCTCCGGTCTAAGCGCCCGTCCCAAGACGTCGCGTTCGCGGTAGGAGAGCCATTTTTTGAGGACCTGATAGCCGCCGAGTTTGTAGGTCCAGACAGCGGCGGGAACGTTGCCGCCAAAAGGCGCGGTCGTTCAGGTATACATCGAAGGTGGTTTCGCCGAGCATGGGGAGACTGTCGCCCATCGCTGCCTTTTCGTCCGGTGTGTAGGCACGTTCGACGATACGGCCCTGGCCTGGCATCACGGCATCGCCCGTTCCGAAGTGTCCCCAGCCAGCCGTCACTGAAAAGTCGTGGCCGGTCATGTTACGGCCGTCGCTGGTGGAAGGCACGGCAATGGCGGCGATCTCACGACGCAACGGGCCTTGGGTAATGCCAGGAACGACCGTTTCGGGGTCCAGCAAGGCCGCAAGTTCCCGGCCGCGCGCCGCCGATGCAGCAAGAGCTTTAGCTGCACCTTCGGTCTTGCCATCCGGCCATCCCGGAAGAGGAATGCGCGGCCATTCCATACGGAGCGCTCCGGCGTTGGCCTCCCGGTAGGCTGAATCGTGGAGGGTAGCGAGGACATGGTGGAACAGGTCTTCCACGCCAACACCCAGACTGTCGAGGTAGCGTCGGGCGGCAGCCGAGAGGTTGGCGCGGCGCCCCCCCGGACGGCCAAAACTCTCTTCGCGAACCAACGTTGGAATACAACTCGCGCTACGATCCAAGAGATCGATACATCCGATATGGTGGATGACTTGTGGAGATGACCAATCTCTGCGCGGCCTCTGCTGCGTGATAAGCCAAACGTTCCCCTCGAACACATGCGGTCGGTAGTCAGCGCGGGGACGATCAAGCAAGCCGCTATCCTCTTCCCAATAGAGCCATCGAATATCAAAGGGCCGGTAGGCAAAGCGGATGAATCCAGCGTCAAGCGGCCCGCCCCGCTTGAGGAGCGCATCGCGCACTGCACGGGCATCGAAACGTGCCGTGGTTTTCATTACGCCAGGATAGCGCCGCGCAATCTCTTCATGGCCCAACGTCGCATCGTAGTAATCGATGACGCGCGCCTTCAGCCGTTCAAGATCAGCATCGACGAGAAACCCGTCACGGCTCGTCTTCACTCCTGGAAACGACACAGGAAAGAGATCGGGCAACGAAGGCCAGTCGAACCAGCCATCGCTCGTCGCCGTTCGCACGAAAGGTAAGCCGAGTTGCAACACCGGATTGATGCTTTCGTAAAGCTCGCCAGGTTTCACCTCAGCCGTCTCAACCAATTCCATACGCTTGGCCTGTCCCCACAGATGGCGAAAGCCAATTCCTTGGGCCGGCGTATGATCGGCCTTGCGCACGAGCGTCGCGATCGCGGTGCCGACCTGAATGCCGACCGGGTCGCCTTTGGTCGAGAAAATACTCGGATCTGGAGAGCCGTCTGGCGAGACCTTTCCTGTCTTGTACTTGTCGCCGTTCAGGCAATCGATCCTGACCACGTCGAACGCCTCCAGATAGCGTTCCCTCATGCCAGTGAAGGACAGCCCGTCGAGCCATGAATAATTCGAGATGAAGCAGACCACGCCCTGACCCGTCTTCTCCGTGATCCTCCGTTCCGCCATGCGGAAAAAGCGGACGTAGAGATCGTTCAGTCCCTGGCCTTCCGGCCGGCGTACCTGCTTGATCGTCCGGTAGGATTCCGAGAGTTCCCGTTCCTCGTCCACGGCCATGCCGGCGAAACCGTTGTAGGGCGGGTTGCCGAGGATCACAAGAATGGGTTTCTCCCGCTTTACCCGCTCGGCCCGGTCGCGTTCTTCCTCCAGTTCCGGGTAAAGATCCGCAACCGCCGACTTCTCTCTTTCAGTCGGCTCCCAGCCGGTAAGCGCATTGGTGAGGAAGACGCCCGCGCGTTCCGTGCCGTCGTCAGCCAATGGCGCGTCGAGATCCTGCATGGTAAGCCCGACTTGCAAATGAGCCACGACAAAGGGCGCGGGCATGATCTCGAAGCCGAACACCCGTTCCATCGCCGCTTGCTTCACCCGCGCGCCCGCGAGCGCGCCGAGGCCCTGCCCTTCCAGGTTGGCGGCGATGCGGCGCAATACTTCGGCGAGATAAGCTCCGGTGCCGCAGCACGGGTCGAGCACATAGACGTTCTCCGCCGCGAGCCCGTCCGCTATGCCGAGATCGTCCTTGAGTGCCTTGTCCACGCGGGCCACCATGTATCGGACGACTTCAGCCGGCGTGTACCAGACACCCAGTTGCTTGCGCAGGTCGGGATCGAAGGCTTCCAAAAACGGCTCGTAGAAGTATGGCACGGCTTCGCCTTCGTTGAAGCGGGCGAAGAAAGCCGCGCGGTCCACCCTGTTGAGTGCCGCCGCGGTCCAATCCAGCACTTCGACTAGGCCAAGGGGTTGCAGCCTGCCGGGATCGGAAAGCTGCTGGAACAGCCCCCGGAGCACGGGCGCGCGCAGATGCCAAACTGCCTCATGCCAGTTGAAATTGCTGGAAGGCCGAGCAACCTGCCGCGCCCACAAAACCCAGGCTGAGAAGACGCCGTAGAAGAGGGTTTGCACCAGGGTCGAGTGGAAGAAACGCGCGCCCTTCTCGCCCTCGAAGCGTACGCCAAGAGCATCTTCAAGGGCCGACCGCACCGCCTTGAGTGACGGCGCGTTGCCTGCTGCTTCGACGCGCGAGAGCCCGTCGCGGGCATAGGAGGCGAGCAGCCAGGCAAGATCCTTGGGTTCGGTCAGCGCAGCCCGATGCGAGAGCGCCCGGCTCAGGTACTCGCCGAGGCCCGCGCCGATTTCTTGAGCCAATTTACGGGGATGCTCCAGACGCCGGACGAAATCTTCCGCGTTTTCAGCCAAGCGGAAGGTTTCGAGTTTGGCCGGTTGGCCCTCTGCGTCCTGGCCCACCAGTACAAAGTCGCGCGTGTTGGTCACCAACACCAGCCGGTAGCGGTTCCAGTAGCGGCTCACCTGATCGCCCGTTGCAGTCAGCCATGCATCGTCACCAACAGGCTTCACCTCGACCACGCCGCACTCAGGAATCTGTCCCTCACGCGGCTGGCCTTTCTGCACCTGCTTGGCTGCGTAGAGACCGAAGTCGGGATGACCCGCGCCCTGGTCGGCCAGTTCCCCGACGCAGAATACCTTGGGTTTGAGCGTAGCGCCGACGGCGTTCAGCAGGTTGGCGAGCGGCCCGTAGTTCGACCGCTCCCCGGTTGCGCCGCCCGACGCGCTGATCCGCCGAAGGTCGTCAAGGTAAGTTTCAACCGCTGCCGTGAGTTTCGTGTTCATTCGGGGCATGCGCACCTGTGTTCTCTCATTTATTGACAGAATGCGAGCGAGGGGGCAACCCTTCAACAACGAAGATCTTTGAAAAGCAGATTCCTCGCCAGGCCCTTCGACTTCAGGCGCGTTGCGCCTTACGCTCAGGGTGAACGGCTTTTCTTCCGTTCGTTCTGAGTCCTTCTTCCTTCCCCCCGTTCATCCTGAGCGTAGCGAAGCGAAGGCGAAGGAGGCGGAGCGAAGGCGAAGAACGCTCAGGACAGGCAGGGCAAGCTCGGAATGACCACGGTGGCGGGTTGTGGAGGATGTCAGAGAGAGGGGCAATTCTGCGCGAATTGATGGTCTGATGACGCAACACCAACCCGAGAGCCAACGGTGGTGGACCCATACAAGTCCTTGACACGTCACATCACAATATGATAGGTTATTTAGTGCAATAAAAAGAACTGTTTTATTTTTAGTCCACCAATCGGATGATCGTCCACCAATCGGATGATCGTCCACCAATCGGATGATCGTCCACCAATCGGATGATCGTCCACCAATCGGATGATCGTCCACCAATCGGATGATCGTCCACCAATCGGATGATCGTCCACCAATCGGATGATCGTCCACCAATCGGATGATCGTCCACCAACAGGAGGGGCAGCCCATGAGCAAGAAGCCTTCAGAGTGGAAATCAGTGGAGGAAATCCGCGCGCATCTGATCAGCAAGGCCTCAGATGACAGCGCCTTTCGCGCCAGCTTGCTGGCGGATCCCAAGGCAACGGTCAGTGCCGAATTGAACATGAAAATCCCGGAGCAGGTTTCGGTCTCGGTGCTGGAAGACAGCCCCACGGCCGTGCACCTGGTGTTGCCGCCGTCGGCCCTACTCCGCGGTGCGGATCTGAAGGCGATAAGCGGGGGGACTGACACGGGTTGGGGGTGTGAAAGTCACGATTGCTACGACCCATCCGCAGGAGCGGAGTAGTAGACTAACAATCCGGATCTTGGGGCTTTCAAAAGTCGAATCCCAAAAACGTGGGCTGTCCTTAACACAGGGGCAGCCCACGTTTTTTCCGTCAAGGCCGGCACGTGCCAGCACGCCCCCCGTCTCAACTGCCCTTCTTAGCAAAATCTCTTCAATTTTGTTATCCTTTGTCCCTCGCCCCCTGTCCGCTCACTCTGTATAGACCGTGGATTCCGGGGGTCGGGTCAAGCTCTCTCCCACCGGGGGAGCGTGGAGTGCGCCTTTACCAACATTACGTTATGAGTCAAACGTCAACCTCCTCCAAGACCCGGCAATTCAAGGCGCTCCTGCAATCCGACCGGCTGGAGTTTCTCTGCGAAGCTCACAACGGGCTCAGCGCCAAAATCGTGGAGGAGGCCGGATTCAAGGGCATCTGGGCCAGCGGGCTCACCCTCTCCGCCCAATTCGGCGTCAGGGACAACAACGAAGCGAGTTGGACGCAAATCCTCGATCACCTGGAATTCATGTCCGACGCCACGCAGATCCCCATCCTGCTCGACGGCGATACGGGCTACGGGAATTTCAACAACATGCAGCGCCTGATCCGGAAACTGGAACAACGCCGGATCGCGGCCGTCTGCATCGAAGACAAGCTCTTCCCCAAGACCAACAGCTTTTTGAAGGGCGAGACCCAGCCCATGGCCGACGTCGACGAATTCTGCGGAAAAATCAAAGCCGGCAAGGATGCCCAGACCGGTGAGGATTTTTGCCTGATTGCCCGGGTCGAGGCCTTTATTTGCGGGTGGGGCCTGTCCGAAGCCCTGCGACGGGCCGAGGCCTATCACCGGGCAGGCGCCGACGGCATCCTGATTCACAGTGCCCTGTCCGTCCCCGACGAAATCCTGGCCTTCAAGCAGGAATGGGATAATCGATGCCCGGTGGTGATCGTGCCGACCAAGTATTACGCGACGCTCACCGACGTCTTCCGGCAGCATGGGTTTTCCCTGGTGATCTGGGCCAATCACCTCCTGCGCGCGGCCGTCACGGTCATGCAGAAAACCGCGCGCACCCTGAAAGAACAAGAGAACCTGTTCTCGATTGAAGACAAGATTGCGCCGGTCGCCGAAATCTTCCGGCTTCAGGATGCCGCCGAACTCCAGGAGGCCGAGAAACGCTACCTCCCGCACAACGGCGCCGCCCCGGCCGGAATCGTCCTGGCCGCGTCCCGCGGGAACGAACTCGGCGAATTGACGCAACACCGGCCCAAAACCATGGTGCCCATTCAGGGCCTGCCGATTCTGTCGCATATCATTGATGCGTACAAGACCGTCGGCATCAAGGACATTACCGTGGTTCGCGGCTACAAAAAGGAGGCCGTGTCCCTGCCCAACCTGACCTACGTCGATAACGACGACTTTGCCGAGACCGGGGAACTGGTCTCGCTCTTCAAGGCGCTGCAATCCAGGAACGGGGATTTTCAGGACACCATCATTTCGTATGGAGACGTGCTCTTCCACACGTACATTCCTCAAATCCTTTTTCAGGAACCCGACGATTGGGTCATCGTCGTGGACAGCGTCTGGGAAGGGAAAACGTCCTATACCCGGCTTGGGGGGTTCGCGGAATGTACGGTGCCCAATTCGCGGAAGGCGTTCAATGCGACAATCCACCTCAAACAATTGGGGCGGGACGTGCCGCGAGAATCCATTCACGGGGTCTGGATGGGGTTTTTGAAAGTCTCGGCCGCGGCCGCGGCGCAGTTACACGGCATGCTCGAGGACATGCTCGCCGACCCCGCCAATGACAAAGCGGGCATGTCGCAATTGTTTCAGGCATTGCTCAAACGGGGCACCCCGATACGCGTGCTCTACACGGTCGGACACTGGCTGGACATCAACAGCCTCGACGACCTGATGCAGGCCGGGCACTTTTAGACGACGGGAGAATCCATGCAACCCCTCACCGCGCACAACGGCGTGCCCATCCCCAATTTCATGTACGGCACCGCGTGGAAACAGGACGCCACCGGCCGGTACGTGCAAGAGGCCGTGCAGGCCGGCTTTCGGGCCCTCGATACCGCGAACCAGATGATTCATTACCACGAAGCCCTGGTGGGAGAAGCCCTGCTGGCCCTGGCGAAACAGGGGATCACGCGGGAGCACCTGTTCCTGCAAACCAAATTTACGCCGGTCTCGGGGCAGGACCATCGCACGCCCTATGACCCCAAAGCCCCCATTGCCGAACAGGTCGCGCAATCGTTTGAAAGCTCGCTTGAGCATTTGCACACCGATGTGCTCGATTCCTATATCCTGCACGGACCTTACGGACGCTGGGAGCTTGAAAAAGAAGATTGGGAAGTCTGGACGGCGCTCGAAAACCTGTATCAGGCCGGCCGGGTCAGGATGATCGGAATCAGCAACGTCCAGGCCCTTCAACTGCAATTGCTGTGCGAGCTGGCCAGCGTGAAACCCATGGTCGTGCAGAACCGGTGCTACGCGGCATTGGGGTGGGATCAGGCCGTCAGGGCCATCTGCAAGGACCATCAGATCGTGTACCAGGGGTTTTCGCTGCTCACCGCGAATCGCGGGCTGCTCCATGACCCGGACATCGGCGCCATTGCCCAACGGTGCAGGACCGGGCCGGCCCAAGTCATCTTTCGCTTTGCTCAGCAGGTGGGCATGCTCCCCCTGACCGGCACCACCAACGCGCAACGCATGAAAGAAGACCTGGAGGTCGACCGCATGGAACTCTCCCCGGAAGAAATCACCCGGATCGAAACGATTGCCGTGTAATCACGGCACGCTTGAGAAAAGAGATGCGCCGGATGAGACGAACGCTCTTGCTCGCAATCTGCTCCGTGGCGTTCTTCGCGCCCCCGGCGCCGGCTCAGGAAGGACGTGCCATTCCCGGCGTCCCGTTTCAGGTCTTCCTGAAGCAAGGCCACGCGGAGCCCCTCCAACGGGACGTGGCGCATGACGCCGTCGAAACCGTCGTCAAGGCCTTCGGGATTCTGATCCGCGATCGGGCGCGCCACCAACGGGTCGATCAGGCCCTCACGAACAATCTCCTGCAACAAGTCGTGATCGAGCCGAGGGTGCTGAACCGGGACGGCAAGGAATTCCCGTTTCTCGTGGCCAGAACCGCGCAGAAAGGCAAGGTCACTCTCCTGATCAACGCGATGAAACTCCGGGAGGACGGCTACCTCGGACAGCCGGAGACCCTCGCGCCGAGACTGGCAAAGGAATTTCAATGGGTCATCAGTAAAGCCGCCACCACGTCCGCCCGCAGGGGACGCCTGTCGCGCCGTGACCTGCCGGGCGCGCTCATTGCCACCAACGCCGAAATCAAAACGATGTCCCCTGAGGAACGCGCAGCCGCGCTGCAGGCCCTGTTGGAGACCTACATTCAAACGGTGGATGCGTATGGGAGTCTTGTCAGCCAGCCCTATTATGAAATGGGAACCACGACCCTGACGAAACCCGAGCACGCAGACTCGACCATCAAGCTGTATGATATTCGCGTCAGGCACGCGCTCCGGTTGATCGTGAGCGATCCCTATTTCTGGAAGAACACGCAAAAAGCCGTTCGCAGCCTGCTCAACGGGAAAGTCTGGCACGTCCTGATGGCAAAAATCGACGAACGGGATTGGACGACGCGTACGCGCGTGACGCCGAAAGACAAGGCCGTCACGGTGGGCGCGCGCGGCACGGTCATTCAACCAGCCAGGATTCTCGTGAATTACCATCGCGCGCTGGAGCCGACGGAAACAGGGTATGGCGAGACGCAGGGACTGCCCATGGGCGCCTTATCCGCTGCACAGCTCGCCAGGGTGATTGCGTGGGAAATCCAAAGCCAGATCACCGAAAAATCCCTGCGCGGCCACGTGGCCGAGGACGAACAAACCGAGCCGGAGTGACGCGGCGGGCTGTCTCCACCCCACCCTATCGGATTCCCGCCCGGTCACGGTACACCGACAGATACACGGTATCGGCTCGCTTCCTGCTCCACGGAAACCGGTATAACGTCCGGATCAGGCTGGAATACTGTCCGATATTCGCCCGCTGCCAAAGTCCCCTTTCAAAACGTTGCCTGCCCTCCCGGTCCCTGAGAAAACCCGCGATCCGTTCTTCCGCAAAAAAATCCACGGCCCAACTGTTCGTCCACGTCGGTTGACACTGCCGGACATAGTCGTCCACCTGATAGAGCAGGGCCCGCGCCCGTTCCAGGTCGGTCATCACGGATTCATTGGTGAGGAGAAACAGCAACTCGTGGCCCCGGGGCACGTCGATAAGACCGATCGCGCGTTCCAACCGCCGGCAAGCCGGTTCATCCACGGCATGCGCGTCCGGCTCGCCGTGATCGTCTTTCGGGATCAACAGGGTCCGCTGAGAATCCCGCGCGCACACCAGATGGAAAGCAGGATGGGAACACTCCCATTCAAGCCGGACACCGAACAGCCTGACGTCTTCCAACAGGGTCGGCATCCGCTGATTCAAGACCAGCTTGCCTTGAACGGACTCGCCCGGAACCAGGCGGATGCCTTGTGACCCGAACGTTCCCGGAAAGGAGTCCTGTTGAACGGAACTGTGCCGGGCATCCAGTCGAAACGCCGCAAGCCACGCGGCATCATTCGGGGGAATCCACGGCAAGTCCCGGAGATTCACGGTGACGGGTTCCGGGTCGGCATTGGTCAGATGAACGTGAATTTCATACACCCGTTCAGCGGGTTTCCTGAGAAACACGTCCATGGCCAGGGAAATGCGGGCTTCCTGTTCCGGCTCTACGGCTTGGCCGGATAAGACAGACGGAACACCCGGCGACCAGAGACACAAGACGAATACAGCCAGCACCCGTTTCATGGTGAAAAACAACCCCCTCTCGCGCTCATTCCCTCTTCGGGAATTCGCTCCCTCTTCGGGAATTCACCCCCCTGACCTCTGCTTTCCACATTTCTCAACGCTATGGTACATTATTGAGAGGCGACTCACGCAAAAATCTTTGCTCTGCGGGGAACACGCTTTCTTTCATGAAGAACCGTTTCATCACAGGATTTTTCACGGGCTGTCGCGCGGTCATGCTCTGTGCCATGCTTCTCTGGGTGGCGCCGACGCAGACGTTTGCCGTCGAGCAACAAGCCGGGACAATCGATGAAATCGCCGGTCTCGCTGAAGCCGAGTGGATGGACGGCGCTCCCAACCGCGCGTTGCACATCCTGGATCCCGGACTTCAAGCGCATCCTGATGACTTCAGGCTGCTCAAATTACGCGCGGACGTTCTTGCCACGGCATCCCGCCGTCACCGGGAAGCGGTCGAAGCCTATGACGTGATCCTCAACCGGCACCCGGAGGCCCTGGACGTACGCTGGGCCAAGTGGAGCGTGTTGGTCAGGGCGGGACAGCACGATCAGGCCATTGCCGAATTTCAGCGCATCGCCCGACTGGATGCGGAGAATCCCCTGACAACCCTCCGACTGGCGCAGGAACTCCGAAAAGTCGACCGCCTGGAAGAATCCCTGGAGTGGTATACAAAAGCCGTGGCCATGGTTCCGGACATGCCGGGGTGGCGGATGGCGCTCGCCCGGGCCAAACTGGACGTCCTGGATGGGCGCGGGGCGCGGGACGAAGTCGAGCATATCCTCCGGACCGTGGAGCCCGGTTCTCCTGAAGAAACGGCCGCCCAGAGTCTGAGGGAGGTGATCTATGGGGCCACCAAAGAGCGGGGCCGGCGATTCGAGCCCATCCTGAGCCCCGAAGGGTCCGCGGCAGAGCGCAAGGAATGGTCCGCGATTCGCGCGCATGCCTGGAGACTCTTCGACGCGGGTCGCTATGCGGAGGCCGAACCGGTCTATCGGAAAATCCTGGCCCTCAAGCCCAGCGATTACGCCGCGACCCATGAACTGGGCATGACCTTACTGGGGCTTGACCGGTGCGAGGAAGCTATCAAGATTTTTGAAAGCATGTCCACGTTGGACCCATCGGACGAAGTCTACGCGGACGCATTTTTCCGGATAGGCCGCTGCCTGATGAAAATGGGCAAGTGGACGGAAGCCCTCCCCTATTTCGAACTCCTCTATGAGGCCGCCCTCGATTTCGACGAACGCACCAAGGACGCTCCGCCCAAAGCCGACCTCAGGGTGCTCAACACGGAAACCCTGGCCAAGTGGATCGAACGGGTGAAGCGACGGATTCCCGCCGACGCAACCCCGAAGCCGGATGAAACCGTTCCCGCGGTTGCCGCCGACGCCACGATCACGATGACCGAAGAAGAACTCTATGAAAAGATCGCCGGCGCGCGGTTGAACCCCAAAAAGCAGATCTCGACACAGGCTTCCCTGATGGGGCGGGACGCCGATTTCAGTATGTTTCGCCACGTCATCCCGGCCAGCCGCGTCATGCGGGACGATCGCCCCACCGGCACCCATGAATTCATCCCCGTCGAACCGCACGACACCTTTCCGGACACCCGGGAAGAAATTTATCTGGTGTTCGGACTCGTCGTCGCCTCTTTTGACGAAATGCCGCTCAGCGCGGAATGTTTTATCGAGACGCCGGCGTCGAACGCGAACCAGATCCCCCTGGCCCGTGACCAGGTCGTCATGAACATGGGCGACCAAACCGGCTATTTCATCATCACCCGGCCCGAATCAGGGTGGACGCCCGGACTCCACCGGTGCGGCTTGTACGTCGGCAACGAGCTGTCGGCCTATACGCACGCGGACGAGGTCCGGTTTCGCATCACCCCGCACACGTCGCGACCAACCCGGGCAAGCTAGTTCACCCGTCCATGTCCCCTTCTCCGCTTGCCGGAACGAAACGCAATCTGGTAATTCATCGTGCGGGCATTCGCCCCGTTGAAAGGGTTGAGCCGGGCTGACGGATGATGACAATCTCGAAACAGCACCTCGTGAGCGTCGTGATTTTTCTGACGGCGTGGGGATACGGCGTCAATGCGTTCGCCGGTGAAGCCACGGCCGTCGTGACCGAACTCCAGGAATCCATCGTGACGATTATGAAAGAAGGACGCGACCTCGGCTATACGGGTCGCTATCAGATCATCTCCCCTGCGATCGAAAACACACATGACCTCGACACGATCGCGAGACTGGTCGTCGGGAGACATTGGAAAGGACTCGATGCGGGCCAGAAATCCACGTTCGTCGAGACGTTCAGAAACCTGAGCATTTCCATGTACGCGGGACGATTCAAGAACTATGGCGGCGAGCAGTTCAACATTCTTTCGGAAACGCCCCTGAAACGAAAGAACCGCAAACTGGTCACGAGCCACCTGGTGAAATCCGACGGCACGACGATCACGTTCAATTACCTCCTGCATCAGAGTCACGACCGGTGGAAAATCATCGGCGTCAGCGTCAACGGCGTCAGCGATCTGGCTTTGAAACGCGCCGAATACGGGGGCATTCTGCAAAAAGACGGATTCCCGACGCTCATCGAACGCCTCAACACCCAAATCCAAAAAAACGCGCATGGACTCTAGTTCGCAGAACCGTCCCGAATCTCCGGCGGCATGACACGCAGCATGACGATTTCCACCGGGAACGCGAACACGAATGGCGCCGTCCTGCGCGCGGCAATCGCCTGGTCGGCGTTCACCGTCCTGGCAGGATGCGCCGCGGCGCCGGATCACGATCCGCTCGAATCGGTGAACCGGCCAATACACCGGTTCAATGACTTTGTCGATCGAAACATCGCCAAACCGGTCACCGGGCTCTACGTCTCGTATACGCCGCGGCCCATCCGGAAAAGCGTCTCCAATTTTTTCGATAACGTGGTGTATCCCAACGTCATCCTGAATGACTTTCTTCAGGGAAAGGGGACCCAGGGGATCGAGGATTCGGGGCGATTTCTCGTGAACTCGACGTTTGGATTCCTGGGAGTTTGGGACATGGCCACGCCTCTTGGTCTCGACGCCCACGATGAAGATTTCGGACAAACCCTGGGCGTGTGGGGCATGGACGAGAGCATCTATCTGGTGCTTCCGCTCATCGGGCCCACCACCGTGAGAGATGCGCCCAATTTAGCCGTCACTGCCGTCACCAACATCCTGTTCTATGTGCCCAATCCTCACGTGGTACCCGTCGCCCTCCTGGGATTTACCGACATGCGGGCGAGACTGGACGAGGCCGTCACGTTGCGGGACGAAACCGCGGTCGAACCGTATCTCTTTACGCGGGAAGCGTATCGGCAACATCGCAGATTCCTGATCTACGACGGCAAACCGCCAATTGACGAGGACTTATTGCTGGACGATCCCTTGGACGCTCTGGACGTGGAAGAAGCGCCGCTTCAGGAAGAACCCGGCAAAGCCCGGGAATCCTCCAACCGGAACGAATGAAGCCCGTTTCTTCCGAAACGGACTCGGACGGACCGCCCCTAGCGATCAGGACCCCTGCGGACCTGCTCCAATTCGGCCAGGAGGGCCGGAAGAATGACCAGGGCGCAGAGCATGGCCAGAATCAGCACCACCACCAGCAGGAAGCCCAGACTGGCCATGCCCGGATGATGCGAAAACCCGAGCGCCCCGAAAGACGCCATCGTGGTCAACGCGCTGAAGAACACGGCCTGAGACGTACTGCTCCGCAACACCCCAACAAGCGAATCGGCTTCCCGTCTCCGCAGGATCAGATAAATGCCGAAGGCAATTCCCAACCCGAGCACCAGGGGCAAGGCGATCACGTTTGCCAGATTCAGGGGAATGCCCAACGTCAAACACGCGGCAACCGTCAAGAGGAGCGTCAGGACCAGGGGCAGGAGGACGAAGAGAGTTTCACCCGGACGTCGCAGCACCACGAGCAGCAACAGAGCGGACACCACGACGGCCAGAATGGTGGCTTGCTTACAGGCGTCGATGATCGTTTGCCCGCCTTCCAGAATACTGACGGGCGAACCGATCGCGCCGGGCGCTGTGCGCTGCACGCCCGACACGAACCGGCGCAGCGCCCGGTTTTCTTCGACGTTTTCACGGGGGAAGACTTCGACACGGGTCCGGCCGTCCTGAGCGGAATAGTGACGCTTCAAACTTTCGGGCAGCGTCTCCGGCGTGATCTCGTCCGGGGCCAGCAACCCTCGCAGTCGCGCAAGCCACTTCGGGAAATCTCCCATCAGCCGCGCGCGGAGGTCATGCACGAACAGGGTTGATCCGCGAGCATCACGCAGCAGGTCGTCGATCGCGTGTTTGAGGGCGCGCAGATTCCCCTTGAGATCGTCGCGCCATTTCCGGGATTCATGCGCGTCCAAGGCGGCGCGCAATTCTTTCAGGGCTTGGACCTCTTCCTCTTCACCGGCCGGCTCGACGTCCGGCTGTGGCATGAGGACGGGCTCCATCACCAACGCCATCTCGTCGATCATCGCCAGCTTTTCCTCCTGATCGCCGGGAATGAAACTCGACAGCGTGAGGACGCGATCGACTTGCGGCACCGACCGGAGACGCTCCGCCAACGCATCGGCGGCGGGCAGGGTGTCGGCCAACACCTGAATGACGTAGGGCGAGGTGTCCGGGTCCGCCAGCAGTTCCTGAAACGTGGAGACGCTTTCCGTCGAAGGATCCCGAAGGTGCAGGGCATTAAAATCGAATGGCACCCGTGGCGCCGCCACGCCGGCGAGCGCCACCACGGGGACCAGAACTCCGAGAATCACCCGCCGGTATCGGACAATCGCGTCCGGGAACGGATTCTTCCGGGAACGGGGTTCCGAAATCTTCCCGGAGCCTGCGGCGGGAGACCGGGAAAGCGGAAACACGGTCAGCAGCGCGGGGAACACGGTGAGATTCGCCACAAGGGCGATACACATGCCGACACCGGCAATGAGCCCCATTTCCGCAAACCCGCGATACGACGTGGGAAGGAACGAAAAAAAACTGAGGGCCGCCGCCACCGCGGCCAGCGTCAGGGCCCCGCCGACCCCGGCGACCGCGCGCCGCAAGGCCGTCTCGTGATCGCCGTCGCGGGAAAACTCTTCACGATACCGCAGACCGAACTGGATTCCGAAATCCACGCCGAGCCCGATGAACAACACCGGCACGGACGCGGAGATGAAGTTCAGCGAGCCAATGGCTGCCGCCACGAAGAAAGCCGTCCACAGGAGGCCCACCACGAGCGTACACAGCATACTCCCAACGAGCCGCAGGGAGCGAAACCCGGCGATCAACACGAACGACACCAGGCACAGCGACAACCCCGCGGCCAACCCGACGCCCCGGGCGACCGTTTCCCGCTCTTCCGCTTCGATCGGGATGGGCCCCGTCAACCGGATGCGGACGCCGAACCGGTCTGCCAGCTCGGCGCCGTGCCGGCGGAGGAATTGCAGCGGCCCTTCAGCCGCTTCCAGACTGGAATAATCCAGTCTGGATTTCGCCAGCAGAAACCCGCGCGACGGCTCGCTTCTGCCCGTGACGTCCGCGAGCAGGGTCTGCTTCCAGGATACGGTCGGCGCCGTCCCGAGCCGTTGAGCGTCGATCGCTTCGCGCAACAGGGCAAACGCGTCGGCCAGAACCTTTTGCTGCTCGGGCGTCGGGTCCTCTTCCAACGCCAGGGTGAGAATGGACAAGAACCCTCGCAGACTGGGGTCCCGCGCGAGCGTCCCCAGGAACGGAGACCATTCGGCGAGACGTTCGTCCAGTCGCCACAGTTCATCGACATCGAAATACAACAGTCCGTATTGATCGAAAAACTCATCCTGCCGGGGCTGATACACCGACGCGAACAACGACGGTTGCCCCTCCAGAAGCGCTGCCAATTCATGAACCGCGTCGCGTCTGCGCTCCGCGGACCCCCGGTCCACGACCACCAGGATCAGATCGTCGAGCTGCGGAAACGCGGCGTAGAAGTCCTGCTGCAACTTCCGGAAGCGAAGGTCAGGATCCAATAACCGAACGGGGTCCGTATCCAGCGTCAGGGTGTTCAGGGTATACACCGCAGACAGGGCCGTGGCGACGAACACTCCGGTCACGACCCAGACGGCCGCTCGCCGGCACCGGTCCACCAGCCAAACCAGAAAGGCCTGATAGCCCCGTCCGATCCGGTCAAGCATGGCACACCACTGCGCCCGGCGTGACCATCCGCCCGGAAAACGCCTTCAATCGCTTCCTGACCTTCCACACACGCATGACGACGGATTTCGCAAATGCCTGCCGCACGCAAGACCGCTCATGGGAAAGCACGTCAATGAATCCACGGAATCCGTTACAACCTCAATCGTCTGAGCCGTAACGCGTTGGCGATGATCGACACCGAACTGAACGTCATGGCGACGCTGGCGACGATGGGGCTCAGGAGAAGCCCCAGGACAGGATAGAGGACACCCGCGGCAACGGGCACCCCCAACGAATTATAGACAAATGCGAAGAAGAGATTCTGCCGGATATTCTTCATCATGGCCCTGCTGAGGGTCCGGGCACGGGCCACGCCCAGAAGATCGCCTTTCACCAGGGTAATGCCCGCGCTTTCCATTGCCACGTCGGTGCCCGTTCCCATGGCAATGCCTACGTCGGCTTCGGCAAGGGCCGGAGCGTCGTTGATGCCGTCTCCGGCCATCGCCACCACGTGCGCCTGTTTTTGCCATTGCTTGACCACCTGTTGTTTATGTTCGGGCAGGACTTCGGCCTGAATGTCCCGCAATCCCAGTTGCCGTCCCACGGCCTCGGCGGTCCGTCGATGATCGCCCGTGACCATGACGATGTTGAGACCTTCGCGTTTCAGGGCATCCACCGCTTCGGCGGTGGTCGGCTTGAGCGGATCAATGACGCCGATAAGACCGGCCGGCTGCCCGTCAACAGCCACAAACACGACGGTTTGCCCTTCCTGCCGAAGAGCGTCGCTTTGCCTGTTCAGTTCCAGCAAATGCTTCGACGGCACTCCGATATCCCGTTCGAGAAACAGCCGGTTCCCCAACGCCACGATTTTCCCGTCAACTTTGCCTTCCACGCCCTGACCGGTCTGCGAACGAAATTCATCGACCCCGCTGAGGGAAAGGTCTCGTTCCCCGGCGCCGGACACAATGGCTGCGGCCAGGGGATGTTCGCTGACCCGCTCGACGCTGGCCGCCAGGCGCAGCACGTCTCCTTCACTCCATCCCGCGGCGGGAATGATTGACCGCAAGACGGGCTTACCCTCGGTGAGCGTACCCGTTTTATCCACCACCAGGATACTCACCTTTTCCAATCGTTCGAGGGCCTCGGCGTTTTTGACGAGCACGCCCGCCAGGGCCCCTCGTCCCATGCCGACCATGATCGACATGGGCGTTGCCAACCCGAGCGCGCACGGGCAGGCGATAATCAGCACGGCCACGGCGTTCACCAGGGCATACGCCAGACGAGGCTCCGGTCCGAAACCGGCCCACATGCCGAACGTGACGACCGCCCCCAACACCACGACCGGAACAAAGTACCCGGCCACCACGTCGGCCACCCGCTGGATGGGCGCGCGACTGCGTTGGGCTTCGCTCACCATCCTGACGATCTGCGCCAGCATGGTTTTCTCTCCGACCCGTCCGGCTTCCAGCAACACGGTTCCGGTTCCATTGATCGTGCCTCCGATCACCCAATCCCCCAGCCGTTTTTCAACCGGAAGGGGCTCACCCGTGACCATGGATTCGTCCACCAGGGTCGAGCCCTCCAGCACCGCCCCGTCCACCGGAATTTTTTCGCCGGGACGAACCCGGAGACGTTCGCCGGCGCAGACCCGTTCCAATGGGATCTCCTCTTCCCGGTTGTCCTGCCGCACGACGCGTGCCGTCCTGGGCGCCAGCCCGAGAAGGGCTTTGAGCGCGCCCGTGGTTCGACGGCGCGCCCGAATTTCCAAAACCTGGCCCAGGGCCACCAGGACGATAATGACGGCGGCGGCTTCAAAATACACGGGCACGTCACCGGCCGGAGTGCGGAAAGCGTCCGGGAACAGGCCCGGCACCATCGTGGCCAGGGCACTCGAGAGATAGGCCGCTCCCGTCCCCATGGCAATGAGGGTAAACATGTTGAGACGGCGGGTGACGATAGAGTCCCACCCTCGCTGAAAGAACGGCCATCCCACCCAGCCTACCACGGGCGTGGCCAGGATGAACTGCAACCAATTCGACCATCGGGGAGACAGGACGCCGTTCAGGGGCTGGCCCGGAATCATCCCGGACATGGCCAACACCAGCAGGGGCACCGCCAGCGCCAAGCCGAGCCAAAACCGGCGAGTCATATCCGCCAGTTCGGGATTGACCGCGTCGTCCATTGTGACCGTTCGCGGCTCGAGCGCCATGCCGCAGGACGGGCAAGCCGCGGGTTTCTCCGACACCACGTCCGGACACATCGGGCAGATATAGTCGGTTCCCGGCGCGGCCGGCGCCTCCTCCTCCATGGCCTGCGCGTACCTGCCGCTCAGATACCCGTCCGGGTCGCGGCGAAACCGTTCCTCGCACCGGGAATGACAGAAATAATACGTTGTCCCCGCATGCTCGTATGTTCCCGCGGCGGAGAGCGGGTCCACCATCATACCGCACACCGGGTCCTTGACCATGGGAACACTGGCCATCATCAATTCCCGGCGTTTGGGCTTTGGAGTGGATGGATCAGGCGGCATCGTCCCCTCTGAACCGAAGACCGTCACGGCCCGGATCATACCGGTTCCCGGGACTTTTCTCAGCTTGAAAAGCAATCCGGGGCACGACCGGTTTTCGGCATTGGCAAACCGTCTTCATTCGCCGTAGAATAATGATAATCCAACCAGGCGAAGCAACGCCAGTCACCCGAAAAAGGAGTCGCCCATGAAACGCTCTTCCCCTCTCAACCTGCTGATCGGCTGCGCCACGGGCGTATTGCTGACTTTCCTGTTCGGAGCCTGTCAACCGGGATATTCAGCCGGGACCGCCACGCGCGACGCAGCCACGGCCCCCGTGTACGGGTTCACGATGAACGACATTGACGGCAATCCCCTGACCCTGGATACCTTTCAGGGAAAAGTCCTGCTTCTGGTGAACACGGCCAGCCTGTGCGGCAATACGCCTCAATATGCGGGCTTGCAAACGTTGTACGAACAGTATCGGGAGCAGGGCCTGGAAATCCTGGCTTTTCCGGCCAACAATTTCGGAAAACAGGAACCCGGCACGGACGAAGAAATCAAATCCTTCTGTTACACCAAATACGCTTTGGAATTTCCCCTGTTCGGCAAGATCAGCGTCAAAGGAGAGGATATGCACCCCCTCTACCACTATCTGACCACCCAAAGCCCGTTCCCCGGCGAAATCGAGTGGAACTTTCAGAAATTTCTGGTGAATCGACAAGGAGAGATCATTGCCCGTTATCGACCGGGGCTGAAACCCCTGTCCGCCCAAATCGTTCAGGACATTGAACACGCTCTCGACAAAAGCTGAAAGGAATCAGACCTCAAACTGCACGACCATGTCCTGTTCGATCATCCAATCCCGAAGCGTCAGGCCGAACCCATCGGGACCGCCTCCGGTGACGTGCCGGTAGTAAAACTCGACGAGGCCCCGGAACACCTGAAGGTTCAACGGCCCCTCATAGCCCTGCGGGGGCGTGACGAACAGCGCCGCGGTCCCGTCCCTGTCCGTCCGCACGTCCGCGTACACGTCCAGAAACGCGTTCCCTTCGATATTCAGATCGAAGAACACTCGCGAGCCGACCGGCTCCTGATGATTCGCGGCGTCAGAAGAAGCAACCAGGCAACGGCGAAACGTCATTGTCGCGACAGCCATAGGAAGGCCCTCAGGGGTTCCGGGTTCTTCATGAGGCGGGGGTCGCATTCATGCCGACTTTGTGCCATAACTCATCCCAGTCGGACACCCTGATTGCGCCACGGGCGGAAAATGACCGGTTCCAGGGTTGATCCATCAGAAAGACCCGGACGCCCCGCGCCAAATAATCACTCACGTGTTCAGGATGATCGTCCACCGCCAGGACAAGGCCCTCCGCCACCTCGGGCTTATCCTTGGTGTGATGGAGTTCGTCGAACGGAACACGGTGTTCCCCCAACCAGGCCAGGGTTTGCGGTCGCGCCGTCGGTCGCCGCGCCGTAATCAGAACGATCCGGTAATCTTCCTGAAGCTGCTGCAACACGCGTCGCGCGCCGGGAATCAATGGAAGCCTGGGAATGCTGCGTTCATGAAAGTAATCGAAAATCTGTTCAATCAGCCCCGGATCCAAACCGCTGACGTCGAGTCCGCCGGCGCTGGCATACGTCTGAAACGGCCACGCCCGGCCGGTTAATTCATGAAAAATGCGTTGAACCTCCTGCTCGGCCTGAGCCACGACGTTATCGATATCAACGGCAAAACCCGGTCGCATACGCGTTCAATCCCCTCCTGCTTCTTTGTCTGTGTCGCCGCGTCATCCCTGCCCCAGTGAAAGTGAAACCTTCGGTGTTGGAGAAGTAACGGAATCAGATCTTCTTCGTGCTTCCGGCATCTTTTAGGATGCCGTTTGCTGTATGGCGGCTCTTTACGTTACGTGGGACCAACAAAATTTTGCCGTTTTCCAGACGCTTCCACTTTTCGTGCGAGCCTTTTGCGTTTTTCCAATAAGCAAACCCGAGTTTTGAAATTTCTTTCGTTACCGTATTGTAGAGATTTCGCGCCAAGTTATACAGCCGCCTTTTCTGTTTTTGTATTCGGACGTTGCCACAGAATAGCTGGTATCAACTCTTTGAACGAATGTTCAGCAATCTCCGGGGCAGTCCGGTGATTGGCTATAATCAATTCAGGCGCGACGTCCATCATGATTTCTTCAAATGCATCAAGGTCAGCGGCCTCAATATGCAAACCTTCGATATCGCTTTGAGAATAGAAAACCTTTGCTTCGGCATCCCATACGGCTTTCACTCTAAAGGTGCGCTTCATCCTATCCTCTCCTCCTGTAAGAATTCAGACGGGACTTCCCTGACTTCCAAGAGAAATGTGTCGTTGAAACGAATATGACAAAACATACTATGTCTAACACGGAAGTGTCTATTCCCTGATCCGGAGCGTGCGGAGGCGGTTCAGGGCCGCGGCGATTTCAAAGGCGCGAGGCCGGGCGAAATTCCCCGGATGTCGCTCCCCCTGGTGATAGGGATCGAGTCCGTCCAAACCGGCGTCGTCAAACAGTTCAACCAACCCTTGCGCCATCGCGTGCATCCCCCCCTCCATCAAACGGCGTGACGCGAGATGAAGCGCATACCCGATCGCCCGGGTCTGGCTGGGATCCACGAGTTGTTCCACCCCGCTCAAGTCGATGACCTCCCGTCCAAAGGCAATGGCCTCCACGGATCTGGCCTCGATGTTCACCTCGCGTTTCCCGCGCGAGGGATCCAGACTCTCCCATACGGGAATCCTGGACCCGGCCGCGGACAAGGGCGTCGTCGTTTCGATTTCCCGTTTGGTTCTGAACTCCCGCGCGACTCGTTGAGCGTCTTTCGTCACGTCGAGCGGCTGATAGTTCTGCATCGCCACAACGGTATCGGCCACGTCGAAATAATCGCCGCAGCCTCCCATCACCAACACCGTGGACACCCCGTGCCGTTCGGATAATTCACGAACGCGATCCACGAACGGCGTGATGGGTTCGTGCTTTTTATGAACCAGGGCCTGCATGCGAGCGTCCCTCACCATAAAATTCGTCGCGGAGGTATCTTCGTCCAGCAACAACGCCGTGGCTCCGACTTCGACGGCCTCGAGAATCGAGGCGGCCTGACTGGTGCTCCCGCTGGCATTGTCCGTTGCAAAGCGCGCGGTCTCCTGCCCGTATGGAAGATTCCTGATAAACCCGCTGATATCCACCCGCTCGATGGAACGTCCGTCTTCCGCGCGAATTTTGACGGCCCGTTCCGTGGTCACCACGTACTCCCGTCCGTCTTCCGGCACGTGAGGATACACCCCGCGCTCCAACGCCCGCAGGACCGTGGACTTGCCGTGATACCCGCCGCCCACGATCAACGTGACGCCCGTGGGGATTCCGCAACCCGTCAACGAATGCGTGAGCCTGCCGTCCTGAGAAACCGGATGCGGGACTGAAATCGAGACGCGAAGCGACGCAGGGGCGCGAAACGGTTGCGCCCGTTCACGTGCAAGGGGCTGATCGGAGGCCCCACTGCTCCTTGGGAGAATCGCCCCGTCGGCGATAAAGGCCACCAACCCCAACGCGTCGAGTTGGCCGCGGATGGATTCCTGGTTGTCCACGCACTCGACAAACGCGCGCGCGCGATCCTGGGCAACGCGTTCCCACTGCAACGCCCGTTCCGCAATCTCCGGCACTTCCCGGCAAAACATGGCCTCGGCTTGCCGGCCAAGAATCGTGCGGCCCTGGGCCGGCAGCCCCAACGACAGGCGCGCTTCGAGCCACTGTGGCGTCGCCACCATCGCCGTGCGTTCCAACACCTCCTGGCCGCCCACGTCGATCGCAACGAGCCCGCTTTTGCCCATCCCCCGATTGCTCCGGCACACCTGGCGAATCGCGTGATGGACTTCACGGATCAAAAAATCCTGCAAGGCCACTCGTCTGACGCGATCCGCAAGAAGGTCGGCCGGGAGCCTGGCAACGGTTGAGGGAACTCGCACTCGAATCCTGGAAGGAGACGCAAAGGGGTCGCCCTGCACGTGATCGATGAACAGGGTGAACCGGGGCCAGGCATAGGCGCCCTGCAGATCCTGGTACGCTTTGTACCCCCGGCCATCGATCCGGGCGAGGATATGTCTGAGATCATCGACGGTACGCATCGGCCAAACGATTCTATTGGGAAGACCCGTCCGGTGTTGCGCGCACGCGCACGTTCGACAAGGCCTCCAACGCCATCATCAGGGCATGCGTGCCGGCGCGCCCGTGGCCGTGAGCCTGAACGGCAAGATAGAGTTGATGCACCAATGAAAGCCCGGGCAGGACGAGCCCCATGCGCCTGCTTTCCTCCAGGGCCATACCCATATCCTTCACAAAGTGTTCGACAAAGAATCCGGGATCGAAATTTCGAGCCAGGATTCGAGGAGCCAGGTGGTCCAGGGTCCAACACGACGCGGCGCCGCCCCGGACAGATTGCAGCATGGTTTCCAAATTCAACCCCGCGCGATAGCCATACAATAACGACTCGCAGACCCCGATCATCGTTCCGGCGATCACGATCTGATTGCAGAGCTTGGCGTGCTGGCCGGCGCCCGTCTTACCTTGATGCACGATCGTCCGGCCCAGGCATTCAAACAGCGGCCGGATTGCGTCCACGACGCCGGTTACTCCGCCCACCATGATGGACAACGACGCGTTGCGCGCCCCCACGTCCCCGCCGGAGACCGGGGCATCCAGGAACTGCGCGCCGCGGGCCTCGACGGCTTCGGCGATCGTTCCGGCCAGACTCGGAGGCGCGGTCGTCATGTCCACGAACACCATGCCCGGCCGCGCCTGAGGGACGAGACCGACTTCGCCCAGATAGACGTCGGACACGTCCCGGGGGAACCCCACCATCGTGAAGACCACGTCGGACGAGTCGGCTACGCGTGCCGGTGACTCCGCCCATCGCGCCCCTCGTTGCAGCAGCCCTTCGGCTTTCGATCGCGTTCGTGAAAAGACCGTGAGCGCATAGTCCTGGGCCAGCAGGTGCCCGGCCATGGCCACTCCCATGACGCCAGTCCCGATCCATCCAAGACGAAGCGGAGAAGGAAGTTCCAAACGTGACACCGAATAACGCCCCGGAGTCTCCATACGAGTATGGGTTACCCGGTGGGCAACCCCGGTTGTTGCTGAGTCAGACAGTGCAACGTCCCGAATCCCCACACAAGATCGACCGCGTGAATCCCGATCACCGGCCGGTCCTGAAACAGCTCGCTCAAAATGCCCAGGGCGATGCGGTCATTGGGATCATTGAACGTGGGGACCAGGACCCCCGCATTCGCAACATAAAAATTGGCGTAGCTCGCCGGAAGCCGCCGGCCGTCAAAATACACCGGGGCCGGCATGGGTAAGGGCACCACCCCGATTTTTGCGCCATTCTCCAACGTCGCGTTCTCCAGGCGCTCCCGATTTTCAGCCAGCACGCGATAATTGGCGTCGCCGCTGTCCCGCTCCTGACACAACACCACGGTCGTCGGATTCACAAAGCGACACACGTCGTCCACGTGCCCATGGGTATCGTCTCCGGCAATGCCTTTGTTCAACCAGACAACGTTGGTGACGCCGAGAGATTCTCTGAACACCGACTCATAGTCCGCAGCCAGAAACCCCGGATTGCGGACCTGGACGGCACGATCCAGCAGACATTCTTCAGTGGTCAACGCGGTCCCGGCGCCGTTCACGTCGATGCTGCCCCCTTCCAGCACCACGTGATGCCCCTTGTGAACGATGGGGAAGGAGCGGCTTTTCAACCGGGACGCCAGTTTGACCGGAACCCGATCGTCGTTTTTCCACTCACGATACCGGGCCCACGCGGTAAACCGGAACCGGGCAATGGCCACTTCCCGGGGCAGCCGATCCCGGCGCACAAAAATCGGCCCGAAATCACGAATCCATCCACGATCCGTGACAATCCGAAAAAACTCGACCGCGGAAAGATCGGCTCCGGCCCGTGTCAACACACTCCGCGCGCGCGCCTCACGGGTCCGGGACTGGACGAGGATGCGAACCCGTTCCCCTTCCGCCAATTTCCGGACGATCTCCCCGTAGACCCAATGAACGGCAGCCAGCTTCCCGGGCCAATCCGAGGCGTTATGGGGCCACCCCAGCCACGTTGCCTCGTGCGGCTCCCATTCCGCGGGCATGCGAAACCCTGATTGGGCAGGACCGCGATTCGAGGCCTTCGTTCGGGCAGGCAGAGGACCGGGGACTGAGCGGTTCGGGAGTTTCTTTCTAACACTCGTCATCGTCGCTCTGGTCGAAAAACCGCTTCGTGATGCCGCCGTAGGCATCGACTCGGCGATCCCGGAGAAACGGCCAATTGCGCCGGACGTCTTCCACCCGGTTCACGTTCACTTCGGCGAGCAGAATCTCTTCTTTGTCGATCGACGCCTCAGCCAGGACCCTGCCGAAAGGGTCGCACACGAACGAACTTCCCCAAAACTCGATCCCGTCTCCGCCCGCATCAGGGGTTTCATGGCCCACCCGATTCACCGCGGCGACAAACACGCCGTTCGCAATCGCGTGACTGCGTTGAATGGTTTGCCAGGCACTGCGTTGCGACTCGCCTTCCTGAGCTTTTTCCGACGGATGCCACCCGATGGCCGTGGGGTAGAACAACATCTCCGCGCCCTGAAGGGTCGTGAGCCGCGCGGCTTCGGGATACCATTGGTCCCAACAGATGAGCGTGCCGATTGTGCCCGCGCTCGTTTGAATCGCCTGAAACCCCCTGTCTCCCGGAGCGAAATAAAACTTCTCATAGTAGGCCGGGTCATCGGGAACGTGCATCTTGCGATACAGGCCGGCAATGGATCCGTCGCTGTCAATCACCACCACCGAGTTGTGATACAGCCCGGCCGTCCGTCGCTCGAAAACAGGGACGATAATCACCACCTTGTGCGTGCCCGCCACCTTGCCCAACGCCTCGGTTGAGGGACCGGGCACCGGCTCGGCCAAATCAAACAACGCCAGATCTTCCGTTTGACAAAAATAGCGCGAGCCAAACAGTTCAGGCAGGCAGACGACCTTTGCCCCGCCCCGCGCGGCTTCTTCAACTTTGGTCACGCCGGCAACCAGATTCTCGCGGGGAACGGCCCCACACGCCATCTGGACGAGCGCAATCGTCAGATTGTTATCCGGGTTCATGAGATGAGCACCTTATAACATTTGCATTTCTTGACAGAAACCAGATTCTCCAGCGTATCCCAATCACCTTTAATTCTCCAGTTACTCTAAAATTCACGCTCTTCCCGAATTTCTGAACCCTCAATCAGACCATTTAAATGATCGATATATTTTCCCAGCCACACTTGGATCTTCACCGATGAAATTCCTTTCAACCATTGCCTTGCGGCATCACGTTTTCTTGACAGGTAATCACTTTCAGGCCCGGTCCATCCACCCATATGAAAATGTACAAACAGACTGCTTGCCATGCGATCATCATCACAAAATTCTTCGATAAATAAACGCGTCAGCTTCCCTCCCGTTTCCTGATCTAAAGTTTTGGGTAAAATCTCCAGAATCAGCCTTTGCCGTTTCTCCGGATCTTCCTTGAGCCATCTCAGCACCTTTTCCGCCGGTAGATAATTGGCTGCACTTGGTCTCGGCATGTTTTCGAATCCGGTATCAGCAAGCCAGTGAATCACTGTAAGGCGGTCCTCTGGTCTTAATACTAGAGTTTCCGATATGATTTTCCATGATTCAGACGGACGATCCCGCACAATTTCATCCGCAATTTCCACAAGAAGTCTGTTGTACATGGAAATCTGTCTCATACTTCTCAAAATATCGTTCAGCAAATCCACGCTTCGCATTGGGTGTTTTTTTATGAATCTCTTCGCTATCCTCTTCCAATCCCCCAGAGTAATAGAATGACGATCCTCAGCCTCGGGATGCAAAGCGAGTACTTCAAATACCAATTCTTCGGGGAAATCAGCAGAGGAGCTTTGGCTAAAGTAATAATCATAAACAAGCCGTCTGGAGATATTGACCGAAAACTTATCAGGATGTCGCAGGAGCGTAGTAATGATTTCCTGAAACAGGTGATCCGATATCCTGTCCCTATCCTGTCTGAATGCAAAGTCACTAAAGGCCGCTGAATCAATTTTTCCTTCCCTTAACAGGATTAGCATGTCGCGCAACAAAGATTCCGTGAAATCTGAACGCCCGATACAGGTAACGGCAATTTTCCGCGTCATTTGTTTATGCAACAAACGGTGCAATAACGTTTCCCAACGTTTTTCGTCCCGAATACGGAGGCTACTGAAATACCCCCTTACGAAGAACGTATTGACATCGACATAACCCAATTCGATATGTTTCAATAATTCCTCATCAAATTTTGATTTTGCCAGTTTCCCACATTCCATACCCAACTCCGGCAGTCGATACCCGGATGCTTTGACCAGTTTCGGCAGGTGTTCGGAAAATGCCGTAAAATCTCTCATGTATTCTTGAGCCAATTCCCGCACCCGTTTGCCGGGCAGTTCTGATTCCTTATACTCTCCTTTACGAAAGACATCATCCTCTTCCCACGTACCATACAAGATGTAACGCTCGGTTCGCTCCCACAATGAACTGCCCGTCAACACCTTATCCAATTGCCGGATTCTGCCAAGTATTGTGTTAGCATTATTCAAGTCATCACTGCCCCGACGGAGTGCCCTGGTGACAAACCGGACGAGCGGTTCTCGATTGATCTCCTTGTCTTCAGCAAGTTCAAACAGGATATCCATGACTTCCCCCGCCATTGCTTCGATTCGCACAAGATCCTCGCCGGCGGTGGCGAATAGATCAGCAACCCGATTCCGATCTGCTGCATTAAACCCCTTCATTTCAACGCGAAGGAAGCGTAGCACCTGTCGCCAATAATCAAATACCTCACCGTATGTCTTCGGACGCCAGAATTCGATAGTTGGGTTGAGGCCCTGATACTCGGCGCCGAGTACCCTGAAGGCACCCTCCATTTTCAACCATTGTTGACACATTTCCAATCCGAGAGCACGGCGACCGGCATCATTGCTCATGACCAGATCTTTCAGGATAGGAAACCGTTTCGACGGTGCCGCTTGAGTCGCTGCATACCCTAACCCGACATTGAACAAGCTAAGCAAGAGCCCTTTAGAGTTATTCGAATATCCTGTATTCTCTGCCAGCGCCATCGGCATTAAAACGTGTATCGCCCGGACAAATAAATCATCCCATACGGCTATTTTTTCCAAGGCCCAGGCAATGTCCTGACGACCTGTATGCCATGCATAAAGTTGTTCATGCGACCATGTTTTGACGGTGCGTTCCAGCAATGCCAATGTGCCTGCCGGGTCTGCCTCTGACAGGTAGTTCAGAAATCGCAAGCCGGTTTCCGATACCAGAAAATCGTGGTCGGAGAAGGGGCCTGTCGTGGATAATATGTCTTTCACCACATCCTGCGCCGGCGGTGCTCCATGTGCGTAAATAAACAATTGTAAGAACCAGCGTCTCATACTGGTGGGGATTCGCTCCATGAATGATTGAAATTGAAATCCATGGCCGTGGTTTTTCCAAAAATCCACCCATAGATGGACATGCAAGGCCTTTGGCACGATAAACAAAGTATGGCTGCCTTGTAATATCCGTTTATCCCGGTAGTGTTGGACAATCTCTTGAAATCTTCTCCAAGTCATGGTCTGGTCGGCTTCTTTGACAAGACTACATATGAATTCACCCTCTTCACTGACCGGCGATTCAAATCCGAAGCGGTGAAAAAGGGCAATGTGGCGCAAGACGGTCCGGTGTTGCTCTGCCTCCTGACTGTTCATTGCTTTATGTCCGACGATAAAACGATCCCATATAGGAACATCGGCAGGGGATTTCAGGACGTGATGGGGATTACATTTGAGATTTTCACCAACGAGATGGGCGACCCGCGGAGAGCCGCTGCACCACTCTGCCCAATTATGCAGATCGGCATTTTGTTGAAGATAGCCGAACAGGATATTTCTGATCTGCTCGTCTGCAAGCTGTGGGCAATAATACACCCGCATGGCGTTATCATGGGTTTCGTCCGGACCATGATCGATCGTGATTAATTTAATCCCGCTACGACCTTTCAATGCCGACCAGATGGAAGCTCTGTCACGATTATCGCAATCATCAATGACCAACGTGACAGAATAGCGTCGCCCAGGTTTGAGCAGTTCCTTAAACAATTTACTTTTTTGGAATTCTTCCCCGCTCGGCACATAGACGACCGAGGGAGCGATATGATCGTCAGACACCGATTCGAGCACGAGACGGGTCTTTCCGATACCAGGTTCACCGATAACGCGGATGTGCTGAACGGCATTTTCTTGGAGCGCCGCTCTTATTTCCTTGATTAACTTCTCCTGTTCGCTGCCGAGTTGCAGCACAACCCGCATTTGGGAGTCATTTTTCCACTCCTCAAAGGACTTAAAACCGCTGTCGTCAAGACCAACCAAGTCACGACAAATGGAAGGATATTTGTCTAATTCACCGGCTATCTGGCCTTGCCCATACACGGCAACTTTTGGCTGAATATAACCACAAGCTCGAAACAAGTCGGTCAAGTGAATAACGGTATCCGTGTGTTGATGGGGCAACAAATCATGGGCCAACGTGACGAGGGCATACGTCCCATCCTGCTCAAGACAGGTTTTTATTGCATGACCCAGTCGTTTTCTTGATGGGACGGCATTCGATTGCCCGAATAATTCTTTCTTCAAGGCGCTGAGTTGCCAGGGTTTAAACCCTGCTCCGGTTTTGATCTGATAATAGGTGCTGCCTTTGGCTAATAAAGAATTGGACGTCGGTGAATAGTCCACCTTTGCATCGATACCGCCGTCCGGTGCGTTGGCATTTGATGACAACACCACGTCTTTTGCGCTAAGCCCGTTGGCGATGGCTTCACATCGTAATAATCTGAGAAATAGATTGGTGCTTTGCTTCGAGTCCAACTGGCCCAGTTCGTTCGGGAGAGGGGCAAATATCGAGGGTACGGCAGTAAGACGCCGATTTATTGAGCTTGACTTTGGCAGGATTTGCACAGGTTGTACGTTTACGTTTACGCGCAGACCGGCTTTTTGGGCCAGTGACATAAGGGCATCGAGACTGAATTTATCGACTCGGTCCTTGAGCAAATCGTTCAGACGAGGCTGGGTAATACCAAGTGCTTCAGCTTTTTCAGTCTGTGTGCCGATACGTTGTCGCACGTGATCCCGTAAGGCCGTCATCAGCAAAGCCCGTTCCCCGACATCAGCGGATGATTTACGCCTGATGCCGGCTGGATGTTGTTTCTTTATGGTTGTCTTTTTTGCCATTGCTGCTATTTATATCAATATAGATATAAATTTTTCAAATTAATTTATTGAAGAGATCCATTGCTAATCATAACTGATTTTATTATACTTTTTCAAATATAAACAATTAGTTATAATTATATAATATTAAAACAAAAGATATTCTTGCATCATAAATTCACTGATTTATATATTTTCAACATTTGTTGAATATAGGTATTTTAATGATAAAAAAAGATATAAGAATAGAAGAAGCCAGACAAGTGGTCTTGTCAACCCTACAGCGAATCCCGGAGTTGGCTGATCTTAATGTCGAACCGGAAACCTGGACGGAAAAATCCAGAGCTGATCTGCTTGTCTCGTTTCGAAAGCAGACCGACAGGAAAACCTTATTGGTTGAAGTCAAGTCGTCCGGCCAACCGCGTCTGGCACGAGCTGCGGTGAACTCATTAATTGCGCTTCGGTTAAACAGGCCCGGCACCTATGGTGTATTTGTCGCGCCGTATATTTCTGATGCCTCTGCAACGATCTGTAAAGATAGTGGAATTAGTTATATCGATTTCGTTGGCAATTGCTGGCTGCACTTCGACTCGATCTTTATGGAGATCAAGGGGAACTCCAATCGTTTCAGTAAAAAAAGTGAACTGAAATCGTTGTTCAAACCCAAAGCTGAACGGATCTTGCGTGCCCTGTTACATGAACCGAATCGCCGATGGTCAACCACGGAACTCGCCGAAGCCGTGGACGTCAGCCAAGGCCAGGTTTCCAATGTTCGCAAGCTCCTCAGGGAACGTGAGTGGATACAGGAGCAAAAACGGGGCATCAAGCTGACCGAGACCCTGCAATTGCTTGAGTCCTGGCTGGCCAACTATCAATCCAATAGGAATGCCGTGTACGAGTTGTATGACATGGGCTCGGCAGGTGAGATTGAAGCAACGATCGCGGACGTTTGCCATCAAAGAGAGATCAGATACGCCTTCACCGGTTTTTCAGGTGCGTCGCGTTATGCTCCGTTTACCACATACAAAACGATTACGGTTTACATGGATAACGTGGATGCAACCAATCTCAGGGACCTGCCTTTTAAACCCGTGACATCCGGCGCGAACGTCAGGATTATTTCTCCCTACGACGAAGGCGTTTATTATGGAATGCGCACGATAGGCGGACAAACCGTCGCATCGGCCATACAGTGTTATCTTGATCTGAAAAATGAAAAGGCCCGAGGTGAAGAAGCGGCCGGGGCATTGTTGGAACAGGTAATCAAACCGTCATGACAGTGACGAAAGACGATTATCCGAAACTGGCGGTGAAGGCAGCCGAATCTGTGCTGCTGGAACTCGTTCATATCCTCGGAGAATATCTCGATAGCATTGTCGTCATAGGAGGCATGGTCCCCCGCTATCTGATCAAGGAACCGGAGGAACCCCACATCGGGACAACTGACGTTGACCTTGCTTTGGATCATCGCCGGTTCGATGAACCGGGCTATGAAACGTTACACAAGTTGCTGACCAGTCACCATTATCTAGTAGACAGAGATCAGCCATTTATCTATCGACGCCATCTTGTGATGGATGGTAAGAGCATCACTGTCCAGGTGGATTTGCTTTCAGGTGAATACGGCGGTACGGGTAAAGATCGCAGAACGCAGACGGTACAGGACGTGCGTCCACGTAAAGCACGAGGCGCCGACCTTGCTTTTGATGAACCCGTCCGCGTCAGGATAGCCGGAGAACTACCCGATGGCATAAAAGATACGGTGACTATTCCTATTGCCGGCATCGTGCCTTTCATCGTGATGAAAGCCATGGCTATGCGCAATCGTCTGAAGCAGAAAGATCCTTACGACGTCTATTATTGCCTTCGATATTTTCCGGGTGGAGTAGAAAAAATCGTGGAGCACGTGAACTTGTTAAAGAGGAACAAACTCGTACAAGAAGCATTGGAAATTCTCAAAGAGAAATTTGCCTCTCCGGAACACGTGGGACCTTCGCATATCGCCGAGTTTCAGGATCTGTCAGATCCAGACGAGGTGGACCGGACAAAACGTGATGCATACGAAAGGGTCCTGTATCTGGTCGAGAATAGTCGCAAGTAGAATCACGCCGTCACACGACCGGCTGATGCAGACGGTTCGGGAGCCGGCAGGGCGGCGGATTCTTCCGCGGCAAGCATCGCAAGAGTCACATCGGCCATGGCCTCACGGACGGCCTGATCGCGCCGGCGGAGAAGCGCGCCCACGGGATCGTTGCCCTCCCGCACCGCGTCGGCGGACGCCTGATCTTTATGGGCGACGAGTTGCAGCGCTTCCAGCACGGTGATCCGCTCCGGTGGCCGTCCCAAGGTCATCCCCTTTGGATCGACCGTTCGAAACAGCAGACCGTGATTGACGAAATTTTCGACAAGGGCTTCCACCGCGGAGAGAGGGACCTGCAACGTCGCCGCCAAGTCCGGGGTCTGGTAGGGCGGCTCACCGGCCGTATGCCGCCGCGCGACGTGGACCAGCATGGTCAGGGCCAGATGTTCCTGAAACGCGGCGGTACCCTGTTTCCATCGGAGGCGCGTCAGGTAGGCCGTGGGGTGTTGATGATAATAGGCCACCTGCGCACCGACCAGAACGATCACCCAGCCGACGTAGAGCCACAGGAGGAACAAAATCAGAATGGCAAAACTGGAATAGACGGCACTGTAGCGCGTCGCGCCGGCGACAAAAGACGCAAACAGCATCCCGACGATTTTCCACAGGATCCCGCCCGTCACGCCTCCCACCAGGGCTGACGCGACACTCACTTGCGTATGAGGCACGAACTTGTACAAAAACGTAAACCCGAGACAGATCAGCACAAACGGCATGAGGGCCGTCATCCAGAGCACGGCGGTCCCCACGGGTTCGATTCGCAATATCGTTTGCACGATCCAGTGGCTTTGGGCCGAAGCGATGGTGGCCACGGCCGTAAAGACGAGCACGGGTCCCACCAGCACCACGCTCAGATAGTCGGTAAATTTTCTGGCCAGGGGTCGCGCGTCACGCACGCGCCAGATTTCATTGAGGGCTTCTTCGATTTTGTCGATCAGTGAAAACGTGGTGTAAAACAACCCCGCCACGCCAATCGCCCCCAACGCGCCGACTTTGAGGTTGTTCACGAATTCGACAATGTAACCGGCGATTTCCGAGCCTTTTTCCCCCAATGGTTCCAGGCCCTGGACGAGCAGCGGTTCGAATTGTTGATGCACGCCAAAGGCTTTCAACACGGAAAACGTCACCGCCAGAAACGGGACGAGGGACAGCAGCGTCGTCGACACCAGACTCGTTGCCCGGATGCTGAGCACGCCGTCGCGAAAATCCGAGATCGCCACCACCATCAACCGCAGAGGCTTGACGTACAACGCGGACACGCCTTGAAGCGTTGCGGAGTCCTGAAGCCACAAATCCCGGCGAAAAAACTTTTCGATCCGATTCAAGACGTTCACGGGGCTTCCTGTATGACGGCATTGGGTCGGCAACACCCTGATCATGCGCAGGCTACCGTGGCCGTTCCCAAAAGTCCAGAAACGCCGCGCGCGCGAACACCGCAACGGCCGGCGCGTAAGCTTCCCCTGATTTGAGACATGTGATAAGTGGAGTTTTCTGGCAGGATCACCCTGTAAGGAGACGCCCATGAGACGAAGCCGATTCACCGAGACGCAAATTGTATCGATTCTGAAAGAAGCGGAAACTGGGAAGAAGACACGAGAGATCTGTCGCCAGCACGGCATCAGCGAGGCAACGTACTACCACTGGAAAGCGAAATACGGCGGGATGAGTGCCTCGGACCTCAAGCGCCTGAAGGAGATCGAGGGCGAGGTCACGCAATACAAGCGGATGTATGCGGAATTAGCCCGTGAGAACGATGCCTTGAAGGCGTTGATTGCAAAAAAGTTCTGAGGCCATCGGCGAAGCGCGAAGCCGCGCATTACCTGGTGGCCTCCTGGGGACTGAGCAAGGCCCGGGCCTGTGCTGCGGTGCACCTTGCGCGTTCGAGTTGGTACCGACCGGGGCGCATGACGGACCGCCGGGATCGTGACGTGATGGAGGCGCTGAACGGCGTCGTGGAGCAACACCCCCGCTGGGGATTTTGGATGTGTTACCACCGCCTTCGTCTGCTGGGCCAGGCGTGGAACCACAAACGGGTGTATCGTATCTATAAAGCCATGAAGCTCCATCTACCTCGACGCGCGAAACGACGCCTGCCCCCCCGGGTGCAGCAGCCAATGGCGGTGGCGGCCCGCGCCAACGCCGAATGGTCGATGGACTTCATGACCGATACGCTGTATCAGGGACGCCGGTTTCGCACGTTGAATATCCTTGATGAGGGAGTGCGCGAAGCCTTAGCGATCGTCATCGACACCTCGATCCCCGGCGCGCGCGTGGTGCGCACGCTGGAGCAGCTAGTGGCATGGCGGGGCAAACCGGACGCGATCCGCGTCGATAACGGCCCCGAGTATTTGTCCTACGTGTTGACCGACTGGTGCCGAGACCAGGGAGTGCAACTTAACTACATCCAGCCCGGCAAGCCGAATCAGAATGCCTACATCGAACGCTTCAACCGCACCTTCCGCCATGAGGTCCTGGATGCCTATGTGTTTGAGTCGCTCAAGGAAGTACGAGAAATCACTCGCCACTGGATCACAGCCTACAATGAGGACCGCCCCCATGACAGCTTGGGGAGCATACCCCCTGCCATGTTCAGACGGCAGGTCGAACAGGCCAGATACTCTACTTTAGAATTGTCTCCTTGACGGGGAAGCTTACGGGCGAACCCGTCGGGTTTTGTGATGGTCCCGTGACGATAAAGTCGATTCCGCACAACGTGACGGCCGGGCTTTATTCGTATACCGGCTTGCTCCGGCATGTGAATCGTATCGGGGAGGCGGAACGGCGGGCCCTCTCCCTGTTTCCCGCATGAAGCGGGAAGCAGGGAGAGGAAGTCGGGGGCGCCGAACGGTCAGCGACTCACGTTAGTCGCGTGATGCCGTTTTCACGTCGATGGAAAAATGCGCTCGACGGTTGGATCGGAAACACGTGGCATTGAACACGTGGCAGACCGGCCGGTCCTTCCCGTACGAGGCTACAACGACCTGATAGGAAGGAACTCCCAAGTGCAACAAATACCGTTTGGCCGTCTCAGCCCGTCTTTCGCCGAGGACATAATTGTAGGCCTGCGTTCCACGCTCATCGCAATGTCCTTCGATGGTAATGCGGGCATGCGGGTGAGCCTTGAGCCAACTGGCATTGGATTCCAAAATCCGGTGAGACTGCTCGGAAAGCTGCCAACTGTCATACGAAAAAAAGACGTCCCGGAGAGCCTTGGAGAACTGCGCGCCATTTTTCCAGGCGTTCTCTCGAGACGCCGACGCGTCGGATGAGCCTCCGACAGCCGTCAACGGACCCCGGTTGACGACCCGGGCCATGGCATTGTTGGCTTTCGTCCCGAAAGCCCCTTTGGAAGAACCCGGCAGTCCGTTTCTTGTCGAGAGAGGGGAACGGGAGGCGGAGCCTTTTTGTCCGCTTCCGGCCAGTCCGAGCCAGCCGGTCTCACCGTCAAGATCCGCGGTTGACAACGCTTCGACCGTCCCGTCACCCCCGCCGTCTCCCCATGACAACTCCTCAAACTGCCCCGGAGATCCACCGTAGAGGTCTTCGTCATGACCTGTAACCTGGTCCTCGCCTGATAAGAAATCCTCCACGCCGCTCACACCATGAACCGACTTCTTTCCACAAGCCGGGAGCAGCAGGAGCAAACACGACAATGCGATCACCGTGATTGGTTGATGTGCTTTCATCATACACCTCCCTCGCAGATACCGATTGTGATACACGTTTCCTCTTGTCCCTGACGGCGCGCCTTCCTTCTTCCGAAGATGAGGCTTCCGCCCGGACCCATACAAAGGGATCTGCAAGAAGCGGGCCAATTTTAAAATCACGGACGTGATCGTTGTTTTACCAAGCGTCGAACGAACGAATCCGCAATACTGGACAGGTTTTCCGGTGTTGATTCGATCCTGTTCAAGAGAAAATACGGCTGAACAACCGGGAACGGGCACATGACACGGGGGTGCCTGATGTTTTTTTTCAACACGCGTGGCGTTTAGTCAACGCCTGGAACCGCGCTTTTTCCCCAATGCGAGCCTCTGCGCGTTCATTTCTTCGGAAATGAATTGCCAGCAATGCCCGCCTTTCTCTTTTGCGCGGTACATGGCCCGGTCAGCCTTCGCAAGCAAGGCATCGGGACCGGATGCATCTGAGGGATACAACGCAACACCCACACTGGCCGTGATCGGGATCTCCTGATTTCCCACGGTAGCGGGCCGGCTGACGGCTTCCAGCACTTTTTGCGCCACGTGCCCGGCATCCTGCTCCTGGTTCAGATCCTGCAGCACCAGGGTAAACTCATCGCCGCTGAGCCGGGCAATGGTATCCGTGCTCCGCACACAGCGCGCCAGACGATCCGCCACGATTTTGAGCAACGCATCCCCCGTCTCATGACCCAGGGAATCATTAATCGTTTTAAAATGATCCAGGTCGACGAAGAGGACCCCGACTCCCCGGCCATACCGTTTGGCCTGAGCCAATGCCTGCTTGAGTCGATCGTAAAACAGCGTCCGGTTGGGCAAATCAGTCAGAGGATCGTGAAGGGCCATGTGCAAGATTCGCGCTTCTGTCTCTTTGCGAATCGTGGCCAGGGACAAGATGATCGAGACGTGCCTTGCAAGTTTCTCAACCCATTCAATCGTGGACGGATCGAACGCGTTCCGATGCGCGCCGGAAAGGGCCAGGACACCGATCGCCAGATCCCGCGTACAGAGAGGAACCAGCAGTTGCGCCGGGCATGCCACGGAACCGGACCTCCCGCGGTCGCGTTCCTCCTTCAGATGCAGCGTCTTTCGCGTCTCCAGTACGGATTCCACGTCACGCCGTTCCTCGTCGGTCAACCGTGGCGGATCAGGGTTCCCCCGGGATTCACCGGCCTGCGCACATATGGAAATTTCTCCGCCGGCTTCCCGGATCGCCACCCACACCCGGGGATACGAACAGCGTTGCGCCAATTGATCGCACAGATGCAAGACGCATTGCGAAAGAGACGCCCCTTCCAGAACCTGTTCGCCCAGGCCCTGAAGCAGCGGGAGAAGCTCTTCCGAGATTGACGTCGCCATCATTGAATCTCATTCGGAACGGTGAGGGTTCCCGCCTCGACGTCGCGCTGGACCTGCGCATAGCGCTCCGGCGTCCCCACGTCGGACCAGTACCCGGAAAACACGTACCCGGCAACCATGGCACCCCGTTCCAGCCACCACACGTAGGCATCAATGATCGACGAACACCCTCCTTGAGGGACGTGGCGCAACAGGCACGGATCGAGCACGTGAACACCCGCAAACATGCGACGGCACGGAGTCGCGTCGTTCTCTTGAACCGCGCGCCCCTTGCCCTGAATGCGCAAGACCCGGTCAGCTTCACCCGTCTCAACCACGCCCCAGTACTCGACCGCGGGATCGTCGCGTAGCGCCATGGTGGCAAGCGCCTCTTTTGTTCGGTGATACGCAACCAGTCGGGAGACGTCGAGATCCACGATCGTGTCTCCGTTCAACACGAGAAAGGGGCCGTCTTCAAAAAACTTTTCGACGCGTTTGATGCCGCCCCCCGTTCCCAGCAACTCCGGTTCAAACGAATACGAAAGGCGCATGTCCCATTGCGAGCCGTCGCCCAACGCGCGCCTGATCTGCTCACCGAGGTAGTGAAGATTAATCATCACGTTCCTGACGCCGTGACGACGCAGCAGGAGAAGATTCCACACAAGGAGAGGATAGGGGCCCACGGGTAACAGCGGTTTCGGGACGGAATCCGTCAACGGACGGAGTCGTATGCCGAGACCCGCGGCCAGGACCATGGCTTTCATGGGATCGTCTTCACCATTCGGGAATGTAGGGTGTGAGGCGCAGGAGGAGCGGCTCCAACTCGGGATATTTTTCCAGGTTTCGCCGCACGTACCCCAAGGTCCGGGGAATATCCGCCAGAAACCCGGGATTCCCCTTGACCCGATCAATATACACGAATCGGCCGGCGGCCTTCAGATTGCGCTGAATGCTTGTGAAATCAAAAAGCCGCCGGAATGCCGCACGATCCATCAACAACAGACGCTCCCGGCCGTCCGGCTCCAGCCCCGCGCACATCCCGGCGACGTACCGGTCGATCATCTCATCGACAAAGGATTCATCCAACGCCACGTAGGAATCCCGGAGAAGAGAAGCCAGATCATAGGTTGCCGGGCCCAGTAACGCATCCTGAAAGTCAAGAACCCCCAGGCGCTCGCCGTCCACCATCAGATTCCGCGAGTGATAATCACGATGCGTAAACACCCGGGGTTGACCGGCGAGCCATTCGGCGATGAAGGAAAACCCCTCGCGAATCACCCGTTCGTCATCCGCGCACATCGGCTGTTTGTCGCGCCTGGCCCAAATGCCGTATTCCAAAAAATGCTCGAACTCCCACAATAACAGCGGAGCATCAAACGAGCGGGAGAACGCCTGACAGTCATCCGCGCCGCGCGCCGTCAGTCGCAGATGGATCCGAACCAGCGTGTCAATGGCCACCGGATAGTACGTCCGAACGGCTGATTCGCCGTTCCTGCGACACGCCTGAAACAGGGTCACATCGCCGAAATCTTCGAGATACAGGAGTCCGGCGGCTTCATCATAAAAATGACACGCGGGAACGGGGATGCCGGACCCGGCCAACGGTCGCAGGATATTCAGAAACGGCAGTTCCCGGATATTCCCGGCTGCTCCGCTCACGGCTTCTTCCGCAACCTTGAATCCCTCCGGGTCCGCCAACTGCATCAGGATCAGCGAGGCCATCGGCCCTTTTTTCAACTCGAGCCGATAATAGCGCCGATTCGACGCATCCCCGCGTAACGGCACGACGTTGACCAGCTCGGCCCGAAAGGGCAGCCGGGTCCGCAGCGTGGTCTCCAGCAGCACCGGATCCGGTCCGGGAGGTGAAGAAACGGTTTCAGTGCCCATACCGGCAAATTATACGGCGTCACATCCACCCTGTCACTTTGCAATAGCCGGATCAGTGACGGTACGCTATAATTGCAGACTGCAACGGGCATTGTCCCCTCAAACGCATACTTCGTCCCTGAAAAGCTTCTCGACTTCCAACGGAAAGGGCCACGCATGGAAATCGGATTCATCGGACTCGGAAAAATGGGCATGAATATGATAACGCGGCTCCGGCAGGACGATCATCGAGTGCTGGTCTTCGACCGGGCGCAAGACCTCGTGACGCAAGCCGAGGGAATCGAAGCGGTCGGATCTTCTTCGCTGCAAGACCTCGTCTCGAAACTGGCCAAACCACGCGCCCTATGGATGATGGTCCCTTCCGGTGCGCCGACGGAAGAAACCGTTCAGGCCCTTGCAGGCCTGTTAGACCCCGACGACGTGATCATCGATGGCGGGAACACCTACTTCCACGACGACGTCCGCCGGGCAGCCGAATTGAACACCAAAGGGATTCATTACATCGACGCCGGGACCAGCGGAGGCGTGTGGGGACTCCAGATCGGCTATTGCCTGATGATTGGCGGCGAAGAACCACTCGTCCAACGGCTTACGCCGATTTTCACAACCCTGGCCCCCCAAAACGGATGGGCTCACGTCGGTGGTCACGGCGCCGGACATTACGTCAAAATGGTTCATAACGGCATTGAATACAGCATCATGCAAGGCTATGCCGAAGGGTTCGAATTGATGTCGAAAAGCGATTACAATCTTGATTTACCCAAGATTGCCGACCTGTGGATGCATGGGAGCGTCGTGCGTTCATGGTTGTTGGAACTCGGGGCTTCGGCCCTCAAAGACGATCCCACGCTTGCCGGATTAAAAGGATACGTTCAGGATTCAGGCGAAGGTCGATGGATGCTGATGGAGGCGATGGACAAGGACGTCCCGGTCCCCACCCTATCCGCGGCGCTCTTCACTCGATTCCGATCCAGGCAGGAAGAGTCGTTTTCGGAGAAAATGCTGGCAGCGCTCCGTAACGCGTTCGGCGGCCACAAGGTCAAATCGTCAACTTGAGTCGTAGGACATGACAAGCACCCCACAACACGAGCAGCCCCTGCCGAGACAGAACAATTCCAATGCACGGGTCGAACCCTGTACCCTCGTGATTTTTGGGGGATCCGGGGACCTCACCAGGCGCAAGCTCCTGCCGGCTCTTTATAATCTGGGGCTGGACGGGTTGCTCCCCTCCAACTATGCCGTGGTGGGAATCGGGCGCAAGCCCTGGAGCGACGATGAGTTCCGGAAGATGGCGCACGGCGGCATTGAACAATTTTCCCGGCAGTCTCTCCAAGAGGACACCTGGGAGGATTTTGCACAACGACTGCATTATTTCTCCGGGGCAAGTGAAGATCTCGCGATGTACGAACGGCTTCGCGAACGAATCGAAGAAGTCGAGACCCGATTCAACTTGCCCGGCCATCGCATTTTCTACCTGGCGATTCCGCCCTCCTCTTTCGGACCTTCTTGCGAAGGGTTGCGGCACGCCGGGCTGGTCTATCCGGCCGACCTGCCTGACCGCGTTTCCCGGGTCATCGTTGAAAAACCCATCGGACATGACCTGGAGTCGGCAAAGGTCATCAATACGACGATTGGCGACGTGTTCGACGAATCGCAAATCTACCGGATCGATCATTACCTCGGGAAAGAAACGGTTCAGAATATCATGGTGCTCCGGTTCGCCAACAGTATTTTCGAACCCATCTGGAATCATAAATACATCGACCACGTGCAAATTACCGTGAGTGAAGAGGAAGGCCTGGGCACCAGAGCTAGCTACTACGAACACGCCGGAGCGCTCCGGGACATGGTGCAGAATCACATCCTCCAACTCCTCTGCCTGATTGCCATGGAACCGCCGTATTCATTGGAGACGAACGTGGTTCGCAATGCCCGCATGGAGGTCCTCCGGTCTCTCCGACCCATCCGTGGCACGGACGTGGAGCGTGTCACCGTCCGCGCGCAATACGCCCCGGGCACCATCAAAGGCCAATCCGTTCCCGGATACCGGCACGAGGCCGGCGTCCGACCGGATTCGACCACGGAGACGTACGTGGCCCTTCGGTGTTACGTGGAAAATTGGCGCTGGTCGGGCGTGCCCTTTTATCTGCGAACAGGAAAAGCCATGCCGCGCCGTGCCTCGGAAATTGCCGTGCAGTTCAAGGACATTCCGGAAATTCTTTTTAACGCCGCCTCGCAAACGCGCCAGGCCCCCAACGTGCTGACGTTTCGTATTCAACCACTCGAGGGAATGGCGTTGAGGATTATGGCCAAGAATCCCGGAAGCCGGGCAACAACCCATCCCGTGGACATGAACTTCAACTACGGCGATGCCTTTGCCGCTCCGTCGCCTGAAGCGTATGAACGGTTGCTGCTGGACGTGATGGCCGGAGACGCCTCGCTGTTCATGCGGCGGGATGCAGTGGAAGCCTCATGGGCCTGGATTACGGATATTCTGGACGGTTGGAAAGCGCAGGATAGCCAATGGTTGCCCGAATACCCCGCGGGTACGTGGGGACCCGTTGAAGCCGACAAGCTGATCGCAGCCGACGACCAACAATGGCGATTGGTGTAACGCCGGTCATCTGTTCAGGCCGGTCTGTTCTCTATGAACGACGTCCCTGATCGTCACGAGGCAACCCGGACAACGCCTCCTCGACCGTCTTCAGAATTCGCCTGACCCCGTCCTCAACGTCGCCGCCGAGATGAATCCGGATCACCCGCCGGTTGCGCGTGCAGAGACTTTTCAAATCCCCCAGGGCCTGGGCAGCCACCAGCGTCCCGAAGGAATAGGCCTCGCGGGGAATATCCAGATCCTCTTTCGGGTCCGCAGTGATCTGAAAAAACACGCCGGAATTGGGGCCACCCTTATGCAGTTGACCGGTTGAATGCAGGAAGCGGGGGCCATATCCCAACGTCGTGGCGACTCGCTTCGCGTCACGAATGACGGCGCGAATACGCTGAAAGGCCTCATGAACCGCCGGCGTCCGTTCAAGATACGCATTGATCGCCACGTAATCGCCGGGCCGCACGCGAGAGAGGTGCGCAGCCATGGCCCGGATCAGCGAGGCCGCGCCATCCAACGCCTGACGATTCGCGTCGTCGGCAAAGACGTGCACGTCGCCGTCCGTCAACACGGGGGCTTCCTCCGGCAATCGTCCGCTGTTTGTGAATGCGTCCAGATAGAACCTGGTAAACTCTTTGCTTTCCTGGACGTTGGGTTGATCGAACGCATTGATGCCCAAGAGGGCCCCGGCGGTGGCCGTCGCCATTTCCCAGCGGAAAAACTCCTGCCCGAGATTCATCAAACTCGTACACTCAATGCGCACGACCGGATGCCCCGCCGATTGCAAGGCATCGACAAGGGCCTCCTGCTCCTGAACAACCCCGTCCGCGTAGCGGATATACACAAACACCCGATCGTGGCCGTAGACGCGCGCGTCCCCCAACGGTTCATCATCCACCGGGATGAGGCCTTTGCCTTCCTTCCCCGTACTTTCGGCGATCAACTGTTCCAACCAGGCCCCCAAATCGCTGACCGCAGGAGAGGTGATAAACGTCACTTTGTCACGACCGGCTTTGGCCAGCGTCCCCAGGACCGCGCCCAGCGTCACCCCAGGATTGTCCGCGGCGGGCACGGTGGCCTCGCATTGTTGACGCAGGCGTTCGGCCTGGCGCAGTAGAACCTCCACGTCCACCCCCATCGCGGCAGCCGGCACCATGCCGAAGTTTGATAACGCCGAATAGCGTCCTCCGATGTCAGGCACCCCGGGGAACACGTTGCGAAACCGGAGTTCCCGGGCCAGGCCTTCCAGGAGAGAACCCGGATCGGTGATCGCGACAAAATGCTCCGCGGCGCGGTCGCCCCTGAGCCGTTGCATCCGTTCAAAGAAATATTGTTGGAACACCAACGGTTCGGTGGTCGAACCGGACTTGCTCGCCACAAGACACAGCGTCCGTTCGAGATCGACGCGTTCTTCAAAACTCCGTACCTGTGAGGGAACGGTACTATCCAATACGTGCAGTTCAGGATAGCCCGGGACAACGCCAAAGGTCATCCTGAACACTTCCGGGCAGAGGCTGCTGCCGCCCATGCCCAACAGGAGAATATGGGTAAACCCCGCGGCTTTGACTTCATCGGCAAACGCCTGCAACCGTGAGACCTGACAGATCTGTTCTTCGGAAACGGTCAACCACCCCAGGGCGTTCCGAATGACGGCCTGATGAGCAGGGTCCTCATGCCAGAGTGCGTGATCCTTCGCCCAAATCCTGCGGACAAAATCCTTGGCGTGCAAATCGTCGAGCGCGGCACGCACGGCCTCGTCGAACGATCCCACCACATAGGTTTGGGGGTTTATTCCCGGGTCCGGCGACCGTTCCTGATTCTTCTCATTCATGCGTTGGATTCAACACGTCATCGAAGTTCTTGGTGTCAATAGCCACAACCTGTCATTCCTGCGGAAGCAGAAATCCAGCGTCGTTGTCTTGCGAACGCAAGAAGAAGCAACGATTCGCGACTGATGTCATGAACGGACCTCTGCGTTGACGGCAGTCTGCACCTGTTGTTGGGCCGCGGCCACGACACGATCCACGGTAAATCCGAAGTGCCGCTGTAAATCTTTGGCCGGCGCCGATGCCCCATAGGTATCGATGCCGAGACTCGTGCCGCCCGGCCCCACGTACCTGCTCCAACCGAACGTCGTGGCTTGCTCAACGGAAACCCTGGCCGTCACCTCAGGCGGAAGCACGCTGTCCCGATAGTCCCGGCTCTGCCGCTCAAAGAGTCCCCAGGACGGCATGCTCACGACTCGCGCGTGAATCCCCTGCTGTTTGAGTGCTTCATACGCGTCCACGCAGAGCGAGACTTCGCTCCCGGACGCCAGCAGCAGGACCTCGGGTTTGCCGTCCTCGGCATCAGCCAGGACATACGCGCCTTTGGCAAGCCCGCCGGCCGGGGCATACCGTGTGCGATCCAACGTCGGAATAGCCTGTCTCGTCAGGACCAAGACCGCAGGCTGACGTTGAAGCTGCATAATGACCCGCCATGCTTCCACGACTTCATTGGCATCCCCGGGCCGGAGCAGCACGAGATTGGGAATGGCGCGCAACGATGCCAGGTGCTCGATGGGTTGATGCGTCGGTCCGTCTTCGCCAAGACTGATTGAATCATGCGTGAACACGTAAATCACGGGAAGGTTCATCATGGCCGCGAGCCGAATGGCCGGCCGGCCGTAATCGCTGAAAATCAAAAACCCGGCGCCGTAGGGCCGCACGTTCGAGAGAGCCATGCCGCTCAGAATCGAACCCATCGCGTGTTCCCGAACGCCGAAGTGCACATTGCGCCCGCGTTCGCTTTGAAATTCTCCGGCCCCCTCGAACGTCAGAAGCGTCTTGGTGGAAGGAGCCAGGTCAGCGGAACCTCCGATCAACCAGGGGACTTCCTTGGCAACGGCATTGAGCGCTTTTCCGGAAGACGCCCGGCTTGCCAGCCCCTTGGGGTCCGCGGGAAATTCAGGCAAGCCCTTGTCCCAATTTTCGGGCAGTTGCCGGCGTTCCATGTTCGACAGGTGATCCGCCAGTTCAGGATACGCCTCCTTGTACGCCTGAAACATGGTGATCCAGGCGTCCCGTTGGGCTTTGCCCCGCGCGCCGATGCCCGCGCGAAAATGTTCCAGGACCTCCTCGGGCACCAGAAATTTCGCCTCTTCCGGCCATCCGTAGTGCTGCTTTGTCAGGCGAATTTCCTCTTCGCCCAACGGCTCACCGTGCGCGCCATGCGTATCCTGTTTATTGGGCGCGCCATACGCGATGTGACTGTCCACGATGATGAGACTCGGGCCTTCGGTTTCGTGCTTGAACACATCGAACGCCTTGGTCAACGCTTCCAGATCATTCGCGTCGTTGACGCGCGAGACGTTCCATCCATAGGCTCGAAACCGTGCCGCCACGTCTTCGCTGAAGGCCAATTCGGTTTTGCCCTCGATGGTGATACGGTTGTTGTCGTACACCCAACAGAGATTCGACAACCTGAGATGGCCCGCGAGCGAGGCGGCTTCGCCGGACACGCCCTCCATCAAACACCCGTCTCCGCAAAAAGAAAACACGTCGTAATCGATCACGTCGAAACCGGGGCGATTGAAATACCCGGCCATCCACCGCTGCGCCATGGCCATGCCGACGCTGTTGGCCAATCCCTGTCCCAGGGGACCGGTGGTGGTTTCCACGCCGGTCGTACAATGCTGTTCGGGATGCCCCGGACATCGGCTGTCCAACTGCCGGAACCGTTTCATGTCGTCCAGGGGCACCGCCAAATCATGGCCCGGTTCATGCCCGTGTCCGGCCTCCCTGACTTCACACAGATGAAGGACGGCATACAGCAGCATGGAGGCATGGCCCACGGACAGAACGAAGCGATCACGATTGGGCCACACGGGATCACCGGGATCAAACCGCAAAAACCGATTCCACAAGCAATACGCCACCGGCGCCAAAGCCATGGGGGTGCCGGGATGACCGGAATTCGCGGCCTGGACCGCATCCATCGCCAGTGTCCGAATGGTGTTGATACTGAGCTGCTCTATTGATTGCTGCTCTGACATAGCCGTGACCCTTTCATGCTATCCTTTCGCGGTGACGATTTGAAGAAACTTACGTATATTTACCATATGCCTCCGTTGTTCCGGCGCACGTGGCGTCAGGGGGAGAATACCTTTTTGAAAGGGGTCTTGCCAAATGAGAGCAGCGGGCGGCTGAAGAACAACGGTTCATTGCAAACCGGCTTCTCCCGGCCTTATGATACGACCCGTGATGAAAGTCCTTGTGACCAATCCGCCTCAAGAGCTTGAAATTCCTGGCCCGACCCGGGTCCAACAACTCCTGAAACGGCTCGACCTGACGCCGGAAGCCTACCTGGTCATCCGCGGGGACGAATTAGTCACGGAGGACACGGTGCTTCAGGACTCGGACTCGATTGAAATCAGATCGGTCATCTCCGGGGGATAGCCACGCCATGCGTTGTCGAAAATGCGCCCATCCCGCCGTCATCAAAATGCCCAGACACAATATCTCGTTGTGCAAAGACTGTTTTACCGAGTTCGCGCATACCCAGGTCCGTCGCGCCATCAAAACCCACCGGATGTTCACGGCCGACGACCGCATTCTGGTCGCCGTTTCCGGGGGCAAGGACAGCCTCGCCCTCTGGGCCATCCTGCTGAAACTCGGATATCGGGCCGATGCCTTGTACGTCGATCTGGGCATTGGCGAGTACTCGGCCCGGTCCAGGCAAAAAGTCCAACGGTTCACCGATACGGTAGCCGCCGCCTGCGAATCGACCCTCCACGTTCATACGGTGGAAGCGGAGCAGGGCGCCGGCATCCGGGAATTGGCGACGTTGGTCCATCGACCAACGTGCGCCACCTGCGGAACCATGAAGCGCTACCAGTTCAACCGCGTGGCCGTCGAGCAGGACTACGACGTCATGGCCACCGGTCACAACCTGGACGACGAAGCGGCGAGGCTCCTGGGGAACGTCCTGCATTGGCAGACCGATTACCTGAGCAAACAAACGCCGACGTTACCGGCCTCTCTCGAAGGGTTTGCCAAGAAGGTCAAACCCCTGTATCGCCTGACGGAGCGGGAAATCGCAGCCTATGCGGTCATCCATCACATCGACTACATCGTGGAGGAATGCCCGATGGCCAAGGGCTCCAAGATGTTGGCGTACAAACACGCCTTGAATCGACTGGAGGCCGACTCGCCGGGAACCAAGCATACTTTTTATCTGACCTTCCTGGATCGTCAGGCCAAACAGCAGGAACCAACGGGGCAGATTACCGAACAGGATCGACAACGCCTCCGCCCCTGCGCGACCTGCGGACAACCAACGTCCACGGAAATCTGCTCCTACTGCCAGATGATGGCCAAGGCCAAGGCGCACGTTTGAGAATCGGAGAACTGAAAGACCTTCCTGGAGACCGCTCATATGCCGCTTTTGTTTTGTGTAGACCGTGAGCGCGGGAAGATGAAGAAATAGTTGGAGGACTGTATGGCTTCGGATCTGAAACACAAGAGTCGTGAGTTGACCGATGGACCCGGACGGGCGCCGGCCCGGGCCATGTTACGGGCCGTGGGGCTCCGGGATGAGGATTTTGCCAAACCGCTGATTGCCGTGGCGAATACCTGGTCCGAGGTAACGCCCTGCAATTTTCATTTGCGTGACATCGGGGAACAGGTCAAGGCGGGTATCCGCGAGGCCGGCGGGGTCCCCCTCGAATTCAACAGCATCGTGATCTCGGACGGCATCAGCATGGGCACCGAGGGCATGAAGACTTCCCTGATCAGCCGCGAGGTCGTGGCCGATTCCATCGAGCTGGTGGTCCGCGGGCATTTGTTTGACGCCGTGGTGGCCATCTCCGGATGCGACAAAACCATCCCCGGCACGGTCATGGCCCTGGCCCGCCTCAATCTTCCCTCGCTGATGCTGTACGGGGGCTCCATTATGCCGGGTCAATTCCAGGGCCGGAACGTCTCAATTCAGGAAGTGTTCGAGGCGGTGGGCGCTCATGCCCGCGGGACCATGTCGGATACCGAACTGCACGATCTCGAGAGTCATGCCTGCCCGGGAGCCGGCTCCTGCGGCGGGCAATTCACCGCCAATACCATGTCGATCGCGTTCGAGTTCCTGGGTATTTCCCCGATGGGATTCAACGGCGTTCCCGCGCTGGATCCCCACAAGGAATCCGTCTCGGCTCAATGCGGCCACCTCGTGATGGACCTGTTGAAACGCGACCTCCGGCCCAGGGACATTATCACGCGGGATGCCCTGGACAACGCGATTGCCGCGGTGGCTTCAACCGGCGGCTCCACGAACGCCGTGCTTCACCTGTTGGCCGTGGCCCATGAAATCGGAGTGGACCTGGACATCGACGACTTCGACGCCGTCAACCAACGGATCCCCCTGATCGCCGATTTGAAGCCGGGCGGACGATATATGGCCGCGGACCTGTATCAGGCCGGGGGCACCCGTCTCGTGGCCAAACGCCTGATCGAAGCCGGCCTGCTCAAGGACGAGTGCCTGACCGTCACGGGACACACCATCGGGGAAGAAGCCCGCACCGCTTCAGAAACGCCAGGACAACGGGTCCTTTATCACGCAACAGAGCCGATCAAGTCCACGGGCGGGCTGGTGATTCTGCACGGGAACCTGGCTCCCGACGGATGCGTGGTGAAAGTCGCGGGGCACAACAAGCTGACGCACACCGGTCCGGCCAAGGTGTTTGATTGCGAAGAAGACGCCTTCGCCGCGGTGCGGAACGGACACATCGCGGACGGCGACGTGGTCGTCATCCGGTATGAAGGACCTCAAGGCGGACCCGGCATGCGGGAAATGCTGGGGGTGACCAGCGCCATTGTCGGCGCCGGCCTTGGCGAAACCGTGGCCCTGCTCACGGACGGCCGGTTTTCCGGCGCCACGCACGGATTGATGGCCGGACACGTGACTCCGGAGGCCACCAAAGGCGGTCCCATTGCGATCGTCCAAAATGGAGACGCGATTACGTTCGACATCCCGAACCGGCGACTCGAGCTGATGATTTCCGCCGATGAAATGAAGGCCCGATTGCAACAATGGACCGCCCCTCCTCCGAAGTACACGAGCGGGGTCCTCGCAAAGTACGCTCGCGCCGTCTCATCGGCGTCCAAGGGCGCTGTCACCTGACGGGAGGGAAATACCGGCGGGGATGGGCATGGCGGGTGTTGGGGAAGTTACCCCGCGGCCTTCTTGAAGTCCTCCAGTATAATATTTTCCTTATACCGAATGATTTGGACGGGCTTGAAGGCGCGATCTTTTTTCCCCAGGGCCGCCCGCTGTTCGACTTCCTTCACAAACGCCTCCGGCCCATATATGGGGGCATAGGTCATCGTGACGATGACGTCCATGGACGGGGCATTCGCAGGAGTCGGGAAGGTAAACGTTTCAACCCGCTTTTCCTCAGGTTTGAGCACGTTGTCCTTCAGGACCTTGACGGCTTCAAAGTCGAAGATGGTGGCTTTTCCGTCTTTCGTGCCGAACACCCGTTCATAGTAGCGTTTTTCCACGTAGACCTTTCGCAGATTTTTCCCCAGGATCGTCAGATCGATTTCCACGCGAGACCACCCGGGATGGGGTAAAGGAAGATTATGCGGGACCAGGCTCTGTACCGCGACCTTGACCTCGGATTCCTCGCCCTTGACTTCGGTCTTGACGTCCACTTTCACGGCATCGGCACGCACTTTGCCGAAACGGCCGGGAAAACTGTGGTTTGAAATCCTGCGATTCTTTTCCCCGTTGGCCGACTCGCCGAAGGCTTCCGGCATATGGCACGCCTGACACTGCTTGCCCGCCTTTTGGGTTTTTGTCTTCTGCCAGGGGCCCAGCAAGTCCGGCAGTTGTTCATGGCCAGGCAAATTTTCATGACAGGTCACGCAGTACTGTGATTGGCTGTACAGTTCCGTCGGGACGGATTGATGCGCCAGATTCTCCACGGGTTTCTTGTAGCTGCCGAAAACGGTTCGTTCCAGTTGATAGATCGGATGCGGAGGATGCTGTTTGGGATCCACGTCTTTGATCAGGTGGCATTGAGAGCACCCGACCCCGTCCAGCTTGGGATCGCCGGATTCGATTTCCTTGATATAGACGCCCGTATGATCCGGATACTCCAGCACGCTCGGCGCGTGGCACCGGAAACACATTCGGCCTTCCTTGTCACCGGACGTCTCCCGGTAACGCTCCAATGAGACGCGAAAGGAAGAACTCAAAATCGACCTGGATTGGGCGGACGCCTCCCATTCTTCAAACACCCGCAGATGACACCGCTTGCATTTTTGTGAATCCGGAAACGCCTTGGCGAAGGGTTTCCCGGGACTCTTCTCAGCGGCCGCCGTCCGGAGCCCGGACCCATCAACGGCAATCACGAACATCGTGATCGCCACGAACGCGCCGACGCCCCAACCGACTGCCTGGAAGAATTTTTGCATAGAGTCGCTCTCAATCGATCCGCTTGGAATTCGTGAACAATCAGCCCATTATAAGGACTTCGTCCGGAACGTCAGCAGTCGCGGCGATGAATAATCCTCGATGATCTCCGCGGCGTTCTTTTTCTCCCGTTTGTGCTCCAGGGTTCCGAGATATTGGTCAAGCAACGCCTGGTCCGGTTTGGGGATCAGGGCATACGTCAAGGATGCTTCCACGTAACTCGGCGCTCCCTCTTTCACCTGTATGGAAAACGGCACTTTTCGCGTGGTGCCGCCGTTCACGAGCGGTTTCGGAATCGGCCCGCGAAGGATGCGCTCAAACGGCAATCCGAATCGTTCTGCCTGGGTCCCCAGCACGTTTCCCTCGGCGTCCTTGACGGTAATCGTCACGAAAAACTGCTTCAGCACGGGATCGCCGCCCGGGAACACGTGGGGGAGACTCCCGTTCCTGACCAACACCCTGCCTTCAATGCCGTCCCCTGATTGCCGAACCTCAAGATCCACCCGTGGGAACCATTCGGCTTGCAGGTTTCGATTGCTGAGCATGATACCCGGAATCACAATCCCCTGAAACCAATGGCGTCCGATGGGCCGCGTCAGCGAGCCGCGTTTGGAGGTGGAACTCCCGGTCGACCGCTCCATGTGGCAATCCTGACAAATCGTTCCTTTCAAAATTTGTCCGGGCAATTCGGCCATAGTGACGTCTTTGACTTTACTGAAGTGACAGGACGCACAAAACTGCGCGCCCTTGTACACCTCAGCCTGTTTCGACGGATGCACCAGGTTTTCTTCGGCATCGGCATAGGGCCCGAAAAAGGTTTTTCCCGGGTTGATCCTGAACGCGGGGAAATCCGCATGATTCTCCCGCACCGAATCGATCAGGTGACAGGACGAACAACTGATGCCTTCCACTCCATGGGTCTTCTTCGCTCGCCTGCCCCGTTTTTTGGGCTTGTGCGACAGGACCTGCGCAATGATGTTTTCCGTATGTTGGGGAAAGACCGTCACCGCAGGCGCATGACATGACAGACACCGGGTTTTTTCTTCGGCAGTCGGACCCGTTTGCAACCACAGGCCGAGAACGGTTTTGAACACGGGAGACGTGAGCGCGGTCCCATGCAAGAGAGCCCCATCCACGCGCCCAAACGTTTTGAGATCGGGGGTTTGCTCCCGCATCCCTTTCCATTCCTCGTAGTGACGATCATGACATTGCTTGCAATGATCGGACGGCAGAAAGACGTCTTCTATTTCTTTGATCCACTCACGGCCTTCGGAAGCGTTCGGGGCTTCCTGTGCGTTCGCCCAGAGGAGGGGTGCCCCCAGTATTCCCACCAGCGCAATCAGCAACCGGACGCTCCATGCTCTTCGTCCGGTTGTCGGGCATGCATTGTTTTGAATGGTCGGCATGGCGTTCACTAGTCTTTTGCAACGCGCACGAAGTGGAAGTTCATTCCCCCCCCGACGCCTTGATCATCAATACCGGCCGGCTCAAACGTCGCCACCGAAAAGTTTTGCGTCGGCATGGCCTTTTCCAGCGCTCTTCCCAGATCCAGCAGATTCCCGATATCTTTCCCATCCACCTCTTTGATGACGGCCTTGACCTTGATGCCGGCGCGCTCCGCGGGCGAGCTGCCAAACACCCCGAACACGACCACGCCTTCGGCCTTGGTCAGGCCGAGCACTTCTTTGATCTCCTCATCGACTTCGCCAACGTCGAGCCCAAACTCTTCCGCCAGGGCATACGCTCGATCCTCCGTCATCTCTTCCGCAAACGAGAGGACGGGGGGCCCCGTCAGGCCACTCAGACTTGTCGCCAGCACGGCACTCAGGATCCATCTGATCATCGTCTTTCCCTTTATGATACGGGAGTGAGAAAAACGCACGCGGGACGTGTTCGGCTGACTCATGATTTCTTCGAAGGCGCGCCAACGGGATCGACCTGCAGTTGGAGCCAGGATGCCACCGCTTTTTGTCCGTTCCGTTCCTTATTCTCGCCGTTCCAGACGGCAAAGGCCACGGCCTGCATGCGGCCGGGAATCAGCAGGGCCTCGTTCTCCGTGTCGTCTCCGGGCCTGGTCAACGGGCGCTTCATCACGACCCGCCAAAACCCCTTTTCCCATTCGGCTTCCCCTTTGACCTTGCCTTGCCGGGTTTTGCTCGTCAACGTACTGAACCCGCCACCGATGAGATCTTCAACCGAAGAGGGGCGACGAGGAATCACTTCAAACTTCCGAATGCCTCGTTTTTTCCGTCCCCGTTCTTTGGCCCTGGCTTTTCTGCGGTCCACGTCGCTTTGCCAATCCGCTTTCCAATGCCAGATATTCACGTAGTGATCCAATTGGCCCATACAGAAAAAGGCCGGAGCATTCCCCAACGGGAGAGCCACGGCCGCGCCGTCACGAAACACGCCCGGCGTCAACCGTTCGTTTTTCGTCGCATCCTGCCATTCTACCAGAAAGGAAATGTCTGTCCCGTTGTGAACCGAACGGACTGAGATGACTTTGGCGCTCGGTTCGGGCCACACCGGTCGGGTGATGATCTGACCGCTGAGCGGAATGGGAATGGGCGCGACCGTCTCCCATGCCGCATCATCCGGATTCGTCGGAATTGTACCTTCCATAAAATGGGACCGGATGACGATCCCTTGGGAACTCACCACGGGCAGGCCGAACCAGCCCAGCACCACCGCCAGAACAACGATGGCGGAACCCGTCGCAATCAGACTGCGGGGAACCTTGTGTTGCGATGGCCCAGGACCGTTTCCATCGCGAGAACGTACCGTTGCACTCATCTGCCACCCTTACCGGAGTTTGACGCGCCGGATTTTGTTTTCATTGCGCTCACAAATATAGAGATGGCCCTGGCCATCAAGGGCCAGACCCGACGGCGCATTCACCACCGCTTCGACGGCGAGGTTCCCGTCACCATGCTTCAGCATCCCGGCGTCTTCCTTGGCCACAAAACGCGCCGCGCCGCATCCGCCCATGTTTTTGTCCTCGTATCCGCTGTCTCCGTTCCCCGCGATGGTCTCGATCAGGCCCGTGGCGCAATCCACTTTGCGGATGCGATGATTCATCGAATCCGCGATATACACGTTGGCCTCCTGATCGACAATGGCCGCCTCCGGCACGTTCAACATGGCCCTGACCCCGGGTTTTCCATCTCCGTCATACCCGTACCGGCACACCCCGGCCACGGTCGAAATGACACCCGTTTGCGCGTCAATCCTTCGAATGCGGTTGCTGGCCTTATCCGTGACGATCACGTTCCCGCGCGCGTCCGCGTCAATCGCCACGATGTCCCAGAGTTTGGCTTCCAGCGCCGGACGGCCATCGTCGAGATAGGGGGACAGATCCAAATTATCCGAACATTGCGGACGAAGCCAGCCCTGATCATCGCTGAAGTCGATCCCGATTGCGTCGCCGGAGAGCACGACCAGGTTTTGCGCGGTCAACGGACTGATCCAGTCTTCATCTTCTCTGGACCACGTCCCCGCAATGGTGGTCACCAGACCCGTTCGAGGGTCGTATTTCCGAATACGGTGAGCCTGCGTGTCCGCAATATACAGGTTGTCTTCGGCGTCGAACGCAATCGCGCCGGGATAGGTCAAATTGACTTCCAGCGCGGGGCCGTCGCCGTTAAAGCCGGAGTCTCCCGAACCCACGACCGTGGTAATAATATCGGTCTCGTGATCGACTTTGCGAACGCGGTTGCTCCCGGAGTCACAAATATACAGGTCATTGTTGGAATCAATCGCCACGCTCAACGGCAGATACAGGCCCGCCTCCCCACAATGACCATAATCCCCGCTGTAACAGGTCTCGCCAATACCCGCATAGTTGTGAATGGTGCCGGTTTCCAAATCGACCCGCCGAACCCGGTCCGACCCGTTTTCCGCAATGTAGAGCCACCGGCCCTCCCTGTCGAGACAAATGTGATTGGGCAAGGGAATCCCCGCTTTTTTCGCGCGCTTCCCGTCACCTGTACTGCGGGACTTTCCGTTTCCCGCGAACGTTTCAATTTTTCCAACCGTGGACTCTACGCTTGTTTCCATACCACCCTCCCGAATTTGCGTCAGAACCGCAGGCCGTCCTTGCTACCCTTTCGACGTTTCAGCCGGTTCCGGTTGAGTGGCCTGTATCGGCGAAACCGGTTGCGCACCTGCCGGGGACGGCGGCACGGCTTGCGGATTCGCCTGGGCCTGGCCCTGCGGCTCCCCAAGAGGCTGCGCGTCCTGCTCAACGGCCTCTGCTTCATTCACGGATTTTTTGAAACCTTTGATGGCCCTCCCGACCCCCTCGCCGAGCTGCGGCAATTTCCCCGCGCCGAATATGATCAGCACAATGAAGAGGATCAGAATCAACTCGGTAAAGCCCAGACTCCCAAACATGATCGTTGTTCTCCTTTTCAGGCGAAGCGGTCGTTATTCGCGGGCCCGTTTCGCAAATCGTTGCTTCAGCCGTTGCCGCGCCTCTTCGGCCTGTTCAAACATTTTACACTTTTCATAGGTATTGATGAGATTGTAATACGCCAATGGCTCATCCGGGCTGTGCGCCACGGCTTCTTCCATGATTTTTACAGCCATGTCGGATTTTTTCAACGTAAATGCGATATCCATGAGTTTAAAACTGGATTCCAAATGCTTGGGATCAAATTCCAACACCTTCATGTAGGCCTGAACGGCCATATCCAAGGTGTTGTAATCCGATATTTGCGGATTATCCAATTGTTCATAGACTCCGGCTAAATTATACCAGGCGATCGGATCTTCCGGGGTGATTTCGATCAACCGCTCAAAGTACTCCTTGGCCTGCATATATTCTTTCCGGTCGTTATGGAGCCTTCCCAAATTGAACAGGGCCAGCACGTCGTACGCGTTCAACTCCAACGCTCGCTCAAATTGAGGACGGGCGTCGTCCATCATCCCCTTGGTGCCGTAGATCGTTCCCAGGTTGGAATAATACATGGCCAGAGATCGATCCATTTCCGTTCTCAGCCCTTCAGCCATTTCTATGGCCTTTTTGACTTCGGTCAGGGCTTCTTCCAGTTTCCCTTTTCCGAAATACAGTTCACCCAACCGGCAACGAGCCTGGAAATCGTCGGGTTCTTCGCTGAGCAATTTTTCGAGTTCCGCAATCTCTTCGTCCGGAGACAACGTTTGCTCCTGGGCCTGCGGCTCAACCGCCCCGCCCTCTTTCTCTGTTGCAACGCGTTCTGATTCCATGATTGTTCCAGATCCTCTCAACGTATTTGACTGAACGCAGGCGCCACCGGGGAATACGCCACCGTTCCTGCCTGCTGCCGTAATTTTCCCAGGGTGCCTCGCTTGTCAAGCGTCATCAGCATGAACCCGACAACCACCATCAACGTCAAATGCGACAATTGCAGGGCGTATCCTGCCATAAACATCAATCCCAGGCCATAGCCGGCCAGACGACCGATCACCACCAGTTTGATGACGGTGTACGCCCAGCAGGTAAAGCCCGCCAGATAGAGGGCAAAGGGCAGATAAAAGGTATACCCCATGCCCATTTGAAACACCCAGCCGATTCCCTGCCCGGCCTTTCTCGCGTCTTCAGCAAGCGCGGGACTGTACAGTGACAGGAAAAAATCAATGTACAGCACCACCAAAAAGGTCGCACTCCCGCTGAGCAGCAGCGTCATGGCCCATTTCCGTTGGGTTTTATTTTTGGTAAAGAACGACGTGCTGCCGTACGACCACAACACCAGGATACTGGCCAGAACCATGAGGGCTTCCCCTCCCCGACTGACTTCATGGACGAGAGGCGGCGCCGTGACAATGCCCAATAACCCATAGGTGGTAGACACCGTCTGGTAGTAAATCCATCCGATAAGACCGAATACAAAACATCCCACGGTGATCCGTTGCGCCCAGAGATGATGCGTCACCAGAAATTCCGCCATCAGGACGGCCAGAATCACCAGGGAGACGAGATTATAGACCACCGCGCCCAGCATGGCGGGGGGGAACAGGAGATAGACAACGGTCAACACCACGAGCGATGAGACGGCCGGCACCAGGAACCCGTCGAAACGCCCGGACCACGTCGATTTCCGCAACTTTTGAATCAGCAGAATGAACAACACCAGAAACAGCAGAATGGAGGTGACATTGAGAAGAACAAACCCCAAAGAGGACAGCGTTTGAAACGTCAGTCTGACGGCTTCGGATTTTTCGGCGAGCTTGGCCATGTGCATGCCCAACCGCGAAGCCAAGCGATAGAGAACGAGTTCCAAAAACGCCGAAAGCAGGAGCGCTTTCAACGCATATTCAAACAGGAGCCCGGGATTTGTGGTGGTTCCGCCTTGGTTCTCCGATGTCGGCACTGCCATCATATCCGTTCCGCCTTACCCTTTTCTTTCCGTCCGATCAGCGCTGAGAACATGCAGGCGGCTCTTGACGATCAAGAAACGGCAGTGAATTCCGGAGCATGTTGTTGCTTGTGCCGAGCGATGTACAACAATCCATCAGCCATCGAATAATTAAACGGTAATTCCACGACCACTTCACTGATCTTTTCGTAGACGTGTTGATACAGCTTTTCGGCCTGTTCAGGCGTCATGCCCTGTTTGACTTCATAGAAGAAGCCCAGGCTCAAATCTTCCGCGGCCGGTCGCATAATGCGCTGAATCCCATAGCCTCCGGGGTCGCTCATAATCGGGGCTTCTTTCTCAAGATCGAAGAGACAGGGCTGGCATGAAAACCCATACGAGGAATTCAATTTTGTATTGTCCAGGACGAAGTTCATGGTTTCCCGTGCTTCATCTTCCGTTTCCGTCGGGAAACCGACGATGACATAACAATGCACCCCGATCCCCAAATCCACGCAATCCGCGCAAATCCGGTCGACGCTCTCCTGGGTAATGCCTTTCTGCATAAAATCCATCATGCGCTTATTGTAGGTTTCCAGGCCAAACACAATTTTATGGCACCCGGCGTCCCGCATCAGGGACAGTAATTCTCTCGAGAGATTCTTCTCAAAACGAAGTTCGGCGGTCCATTGAATATCGAATTGCCGGTTCAGGATTTCTTTGCACAGCCGTCGAGTGGGCGAGAGGGCCAGACATTCATCGGTAAAAAAGAAAAAGGGCGTGTCGTATTTTTGAGAAAGCGCCTGGAGTTCATCCACGACCTTGATGGGATCTTTTTGGCGAAAGTTCTGATGGTCCAACGTCAACGCACAGAACGCACAGTCCTTATAATAACACCCGCGCGAGAACTGCACCGGCAGGACGGTTTTCGGGGCCAGATACCGGTCGAGCGGAAATCCGTCGTAATTGGGAGCCGGATGTTGGGCCAAATTCTCAGAATAAAACGGCTGATTGACGATCACCTTCCCGTCTTCCCGGTAAATGAGATTCGGCACCTTGGCAAAATCCCGTTTCCCTTCCAATTGCTTCACCAACTCCACTAACGCCGTCTCTCCTTCAAAGACGATAAAATCGTCCGTGACCTGGAACAGCCGCTCGCAGCGACGCAGATTGTCCACAAGCCGGGTAAAGATACTCCCGCCCACCGTCACGTGAATGTCGGGATTCGCTTCCTTGATCAGGCGACACAGGGTCAAACCGGGAATGATTTGGGACGTGGCGGTGATTGATACTCCGATCAAGCCCGGGTTTTCATCAATGATGGAAGAGAGAAAATATTGTCGATACAGGTCCAGATACGGATTCTGTTCTTCATCGTGCACCGCTTTGATAATGTCTCGAGAGGAATAAATGGAATAGGAAAACTGGTTGTCGACAACGGTGATTCTGGTCGGGAAATAAATCGAAGACACCACTTCCAACCAACGATCGATTAAAAACAAACATTCCCTGTAACGTTCAATATCATAAAATTCTTCTCCGCGCAGTGAAGCTTTGGCCGGTTCGATCTGATCGATCAAATGGGGGAACCGGTCCAGGGCTTCCACGATGCGACCGTAATGTTCATCGCTTCCCGGGCCCGTCTCCCGTTCCCGTGAATGCTCCAATTGCTTCAGCTTGTCCACGAGCTTTTCATAGACTTCCAACCCATACGTTTTCGACAGAATGGTATCGAGAAGTTCAATGTTCAGGTCACGCTGACTTTTATCCGTCATCCCCGCCTGATCAAGAAACGACGTTAAACACGGAAGGCTCAAATAGGGTTGTGAGGGATGCCAACTTGGAGGAAACAGTAAAGAGATTTTCACATTGCCTCCTGACATGAAGAATTGCCGTGTCGCAGGACAATGGCCCTGCCGGCCGCCATCGCCACGTTTCTTTCTCGAAACATGCCGTGCTGAAGCGTCAATAATTCTTATACACGGCTTCCGGTTTCTTATGCAACTCAAGGGCAGAGACTTCCGGACTGTCTGATCGGAATTTCTGCCCGATGGGATTTCCGGAAAGACTCCACATGGAAAGAGACCCTGAGATCCTCCCCTTTGCTTTCAGGAGGACCCCAGGGTCTCTTTCAATCAGAAAAATATTCAGTATTGCTTACGGCATCTTGGCGGTGAACCAGGTGGAGATGCCCTTCATGCCGTTCCGCTCCACGTTCTGGCCATCCCACACCGCAAACGCCACCGGCACGCTCGCCCCGGCGCCGAATTGCACGTCGTTCGCGTCATTCGTCGTCAACGCCCGCTTCATCACCACGCGCCACGTCGGGCCGCTGCAGCACCCGCCTTTCAACGCCCCGTACGGCTCCCACAGCCCATTGCCCATCACGTCCTGCGACGCCTGCGTCGTCAACGTGCTGAACCCGTTCGCATTCAAATCCTCCACCGAACTGGCCCGCAAATCCGGATCCGACATGATGTTGCCCGACCAGATCCCCGGATTGAACGGCCCCAGGCTCCGCCCGATCCGGTCCGGATAGGTCACGCCCCCCGCCGGCTCTTCATAGTAAAAATCCCAGGCAATCGACGGATATTGCTGATCCACGTCCCACATCCCCGCGACGCCCGCGCCCAGGTCCCGCTGCCATTCCGCATTCCAACGCCAGATGTTCACCGTGCCCCCGGATTGCCCCATACATTGGAACGGCGGCGCCCCGGACGTTTGAACGGGAAATTGCACCGCCACCTGATCCCGGAAATCCTGCGGCCCGATGGTGGTGTTGTTCAGGGTTTGATCCCCCCAGTTCGCCCACACCCCAAGCTCCTTGCCGTTGGTGGCCATCTTGACCATGACGGTCTTCACCGAAATGTTGGGATGCATGGGTGTCGTAATCGTTTGGCCGCTCAACGGTACCACAATCCCCGGCACCGTCTCCCACACCGGGTTGGCCGCGTCCATCGGGATCGGCCCGCTGATACTGCCCACCGGAATCGTCACCGGCTGGCTGACGGCCAAAGGAACCTGCCCCATCGTCAACATGACACCGACAACCAAGGCAGAGAGAAGAATGCCGAACACCAATCCTTTGTTACGCGTCTGCACCACTCTCATAATGACGCATCCTCCTTTGATAAAGATTAAAACAAAATGACTCCGAACTGCCTACTTCCTCTCAAGAATTGCACTGCCACGGATACCAATCATACCAATCGCGCGCGACAACCCGTCGCACGCCAACACGGTCCCGGGTCTACGCCGTACCTGATTGACCCGAGTCCTGCTTCTCTTTATCCAAATATGCCTGCGCTCCAACCTCATTCATCAGGAGACTGAGTTCATTACCCTTATCCTGCGCGCCACATTCAAAGGACAACCCTTCCGGAGAGACGAAATTAGCCGGCCGATAGTCAGTTTCAGAGTATGGTTGAGGGCTTACATCCAAATAGGCAATTTCGAAAGCCACCCATTGGGCCGTTAATTCCGCGATGGTTTTATAGAAACCATACTCCGCTTTTTTCTTCAACATGCCGGAAAACAACGGCACCCATCTCCCCACGTGTTCCTTCACAAATTTCTTTTCGGCATCAATCACGGTTCTGAGTTTTTCCGGACCATCATGACACAACGCGTATGATTCCTTGTAAGCCAGAAAATGCAAAAATTCCAGTTCCACGCTTAAATGATCCAACCGTTCATGGATATCCTGAGAAAGCTGAACGCCGAACGCCGAATAGAATCCGGCAATGTCCCCCATGACGTAGGATTGACCAAACACGTGATCATTGCCGAACAGGGTTTCATACGGCGGGCAGTCCAACGCGATGACGTTGCTGAACACCCTTCGATGTTCGTCTCGAAGGTCCTGGATATCCCAATTGACCCCCTCCGACGACACCCAGGTCTCCACGGCATCAAAATGCTCGTCGATACTCTGCAGGACCTCTTCGATTTCCTGGCCAACGGGAGCCGACAAGGCCGCCTTCAAACTCTTGAGCGCGGCTCGTCCATCCTCCACCAACTCACCACTTTGCAGATAATCGAGAAATTCATCGTCTTCAGGATACAGATAGCTCCAGGAAAGAAGGAGATAGAGCTTGCTCCTTGCCAGAGCACGCTCCACGGCAGGGGAATCTTTGATGGACGTCCCGGCCTGTTGTGTGATGGAAGAGGTCAATGAATCTCCGTTTTGTTCCTGCGCAACGTTCGTGGACATAAACCTCCTCGTCTTTCGACGGGAACGGCTTCCGTTCCCCTGCTTCGCAACACCCCCGGCCCCTCGGGGAATTCCCCGCCACCAGAGATGCGGAGTGTGATAATAGGCCAACTGCGCATCGAAGTCAAGGTCTAAAACCAGCTAAATCCCCCATCTTGCCGGAGCCACTTTTATGGCAATCTGATCATTCACCGTCTTACAAATTTGTTCGCAGATCCCGCACCCGACGCACAGGTCGCCCTCAACCCGAATGGACAGAGAAGCAAAATCCATCGAAACGGCCCGCGTCGGACATTGGCCCACACACGCGTTACAGCCTTGCCCGGCCGTACAAAACCTTTGAGTCACAATCGCGGTTCCCATGTTCACGGCTTTGAGGGACCCGACCGGCTGAAGCGCCTCGGGGTCACAGGCGGCGATACAAGGAAAGTCTTCACAGAGGTGGCACGGCTGTTCATCCGGATAGATGACGGGGGTCCCTTTCCGGGAGAGCCCGTCGGAGACGGGATTCTCTTCGAGAACGCGAATGCTCTCGTGCGGGCAGGCCTCGATACAGTCCCCACAGCCCGTACAACTCTCAAGAAATTGGGCTTCCTCAAGGGCGCCGGGAGGGCGCAACCAATCGGTTCGTCGCTTTTCCGGTTTTTCCTCCGGGCTGTCTTTCGCGTCCCGATGCCTGACGTACTCATGCACCGTCACGCCCATGGACACGACGCTCTGTTTCAGAAAATGTCTGCGCCCGTAGGACGGCTCAGGCTTTTTGGAGGATTCCGGGGGAGATTGCGCCATGCACCGGCTTTCCTTTCATACGGTCAACGTGACGCCGGTCGAGCACCGGCGCCCGACGTTCTCGCGACCCCTGATCGAGCTTGCCGCGCCGGAGGCGTGCTCCTAGACCACACCGGCGGCACGGAGCCTGTACACCTCCACGCAACGGTCGCAGGCGCCATACTCGACGTCCCACCCCGGATGATTCTCTCTGATATACTCCAGCACGTACGGTTCGACTTTTTCCTCAAGATCCTCGACCCAGGAATAGGTGGGAAATCGACAGAGCGGACACGGAAACCCGGGCATCAGCATGGGCTTGGCCGGCACCTCGGCCGGGAGTTCCCCTTCTTCGACTTCAACCGCCCGTTCCATCACCCGGAGAGTATCCTGAGACATTTCCACTAATTCGGCATGGGTGAAATATTCCGTCTGCCAGAGCCCTTCGAACACCGATTCAACCTGGGTGGGCGGAATTTTCCGGTACCAGGAACGAAATTCCCGCAAGCGGTATTCCCGGCTGAACATCGGCTCCTTCCCCAACCGGGCAATCCGGCTATCGACGTGCAAACTCCACAACACGCGATACCGATTCAGGATGAGATGCTCTTCGCCGGGATTCATGCCCACTTTGGTGTCGGGATCATATCCGAAAGCCGGGTCAAGCATATCGGAGACATGCGTCAATTCATGGCGAAGATACCGATTGATGGCCGGATCGTAAAACCGCCTGGGGATCAGCTTGATCCCGACGCCCTTTTGCCCTTTTTCCTCGAATTGACGAGCCAGCTTCTCCTCCACGGTTCCCCATTTTCTGAGGATGTCCACGCCTTCCTGATCTTCTTTCAGCACGCCGCGAACGAGCACGATGCCGACTTTTTCCTTCAGGTCGGGAAATTCCCCGAAGCCGTCTCTCAGGATATCGGCGAAGCCCCACTTGGCAAAGAGATGCTGATACAGTTTCTTGAATTCAGGTTCCCGGTCGTCCAGGGAAAATTTCTCGTAAATCGGATCGGCGACTTCATGGAACTCATTGTAATAGGTCGGATCTCCCTCGCGCTCGGTTTTTTCGGCGAACGAGTCGATGACTTCCTGAAGCAACGCCGGTTGAAATCGAATATCCATCCTTTGACTCCTTACCTGTCCCGACTCCCGCCTGGAACGACCGTGGGAAGCGTCAGGGTTCGCCTCCCGCACCTGCTTGACGACGCCGACAACGGCTCGCTAGTATCCTTCTCCGAACACGGTTCAGTCATTCATTATAGGCAGGCCTGTTTTCCCTGCGCAAGGCCCCCGGCGACCGCGAACACGCTGAAAGGACGTTCCCTGTATGAATCAACCCCTCTCCCCAAACATCCCGGCGTTCACGGACGACCCGAAACCCGAGTTGCCGCCCATTGATGCTCTGGAATACTGGAAGGCAGGCCTGCACGAAGTCCGGACTTTTCGGGGCCATTCTCACGGCGTCTGGGACGTGGCGTATTCCCCGGACGGCTTGACGCTCGTCAGCGGAGGCGCGGACCGGTTGCTTCGCATCTGGGAAATTGAAACCGGCCGCATGCTCAAGTCCCTGAAAGGACACACCAACGATATCCGGCAAGTCGCCTTTAGTCCGGACGGCCTGACGCTCGCCACCGGCAGCGACGACCGAACCATCCGACTCTGGAACCCTCACACGGGGGAAACGGTACGGCTGCTGTTTACCCAATATGATCACGCGGTCGCCAGCCTCTCCTTTTCCCCGGATGGCCTGATGCTGGCCCGGGCCGGCCAGAATAAAGACATCAAAATCTGGGAAGTCACCACCGGCACCGAAGTCATGACGCTCCTGGGCAAAGATCAATACGACCATCATTGGACGGTCTGCACCGCGTTCTCTCCCGACGGCATTCATCTGGTCGGCGGAAGCGACATCGGGAAATTGAAGCTGTACGAAGTCCTGCCCAGCGGGGAAGAGAGACTCGTCCATGACGGCCACTGGCGCGATGAGCCCGACGATGAAGAGACCGAACACCGGGGATTTTTTGTCGATGAATTCGGCGGGTTCCAAAAGCCCATGGAGTATTGGATCGGAGCGATTGCCTTTACGCCGGATGGACGCACCATGATCACCGCAAGCCGGGACACGGCGATCAAATATTTTGACATGCCCGCAATGAAAGAGATTCACACCGTGAAGGGGCATGCTGAATGGGTGCGGGGATTGCTCGTGTCTCCGGATGGGAAGCTCCTGGTGAGCTGCAGCGACGACCACACCATCAAGATGTGGGATATTCAGACCAAACGACAGGTGCGCGTCATCAAGGATCACACGGGGCCCGTCCGGGGCATTGCGTTTTCCCCGGACGCCCGATACCTTGCCAGCGCCTCCTGGGACCGCACGGTCAAACTGTGGAAAGGCGGCGACGGATCAGAGGGCTGAACGTGGTCCGCGTTCCCGGTCAGTCGGATGACTCGTCGCCGTCATCGGCGTCGGGCGTGGCGATGCCGTAGCGCTTGCATTTCTCCCACAGGGCTTTTCGCGAAAGGCCCAGGGATTTCGACGCAGCGGTTCGACTCCACCCTTCCCGCGCCAGCACGGCCAGGATATACTCCCGCTCACAACGTTCCCGCACCTCCGCAAGGGTACCCTGGGGCTGGGCGTCCGTGACGTTCGACAGTCCTTCCTGACAAAACCCGCAACCCGATTGCCGCGCCCCCCCCAAAAACGGACACGCCGTCTGGCCGCAGAGATCCCACACCTGAATTTCATCCCTGTCCTGCGCCAACGCCACGGCGCGTTCAATCGTGTTTTCGAGTTCACGCACGTTTCCGGGGAAGGAATACCGGAGGAGCACGTCCAGGGCCGCCGGCGAAAATCCTTTCATGGCCAGCGGAATCCGGCTCGTACTCCGTTCCAGAAGATGATTCGCCAGAATCGGCACGTCCTCCTTCCGGTCCCTCAGAGGCGGAAGATCGACCGGCACGACGTTGAGGCGATAGAACAGATCTTCTCGAAATCGTCCGGCTTCGACCTCTTCTTTCAAATTCTTTTGCGTGGCGCAGACCAACCGAACGTCGCTTTCAATGGTCTCCGTGCCCCCGACCCGTTCAAACCGTTTTTCCTGCAAGACCCGGAGCAATTTGACCTGGACCATCGGGGAGATTTCCCCGATTTCGTCCAAAAACAAGGTGCCCTTATGGGCCAATTCAAACCGCCCGAGTTTTTGCTTCAAGGCTCCCGTAAAGGCGCCTTTCTCATGCCCGAACAATTCGGCTTCCAGCAGGGTTTCCGGCAAGGCCGCGCAACTGACTTTAATCAGGGCCTGCCCGCATCGCGGGCTGTTTCGATGGATGGCGTTGGCAATGACTTCCTTCCCCGTTCCGCTTTCCCCGAAAATCAACACGGTGGCGTCCGTGGTGGCCACCAGTTTGACTTTTTCCAGGAGCTGACGCATTGGCTCGTTTTTACCGACCATGCCGTCGAAATTGAATTTGCCTTCGAGTGCCTGCCGGAGGGCCGTGTTTTCCTGCCGCAACGCCTGAACCCTGGTCGCCCGATCCACCGTCAGCAATAATTCATCCATGGAAAACGGCTTGGTGACGTAATCATGGGCCCCCAGCTTCATGGCTTGAACCGCGGTATCGACCGAGCCGTGCGCGGTAATCACGATGACCTCGGTTTCAGGAGAACATTCCTTGCACACCCGGACGACCTGGAGCCCGTCGCTCCCGGGCATTTTCAAATCGGTGATCACCAAATCGTATCGATCCGTTTGGGCTTTATGAATCCCTTCCTCCCCATTGGAGGCTTCCTGGACCTGATACCCCTCGGCTTTGAGCGCGTCCAGCATGGACAACCGCATCAGCGGCTCATCGTCAATAATCAAAACCGATCGCGTCATCAGGAGACCTTGACCAGCGGGGCTCTGTTGGCGCTCAGGGGCAGGCTCACGGTAAAGACGGTGCCCTTCCCGACTTCACTTTCGACGGTCAATTGCCCCCCGTGTCGTTCCACGATGCCCAAACTCACCGACAAACCCAGACCCGTGCCCTCGCCCGTGCCCTTCGTGGTAAAAAAAGGATCGAAAATATGGGGGCGAACCTCCGCGGGAATGCCCGATCCGGTATCCCCCACGTCGATTTCACAACGCTCGTGGACGATCCGGGTTTGCAGGATGATCGACCCGCCCACGTCGGTCGCCTGAACGGCATTGAGAATCAGATTGGTCAACACCTGTTCGATCATCTGCGGATCGACAAACAGCGGCGGCAGGTCGTCTTCATAGACCTTGTGCAACTGGAGCCCCTTCTCGGCAATGGCATGATTGGTCAGCACCAGAACGCGATCAACCAGCCCGTTCATGTCGTTCATGGAAAATTCCGGCTCGTGTTGTTGGGAGAAGTCCAACAATTGCCGGACGATCTTTTGCGCGCGCCGCAGCCCGTCTTCCATGTACGTCAGATATTCCTCCTGGCGTTCGGCCGGCAACGTCCCTTTCCGGATATTATAGAGGCAATTTAAAATCCCGCCCAACGGATTGTTGATTTCATGCGCGACCCCCGCGGCCAACTTCCCGACGGAGGCCAGTCGCTCGGTGTTGCGAAATTGCTCCTCCATGCGCTTTCTGTCCGTAATGTCCCGGGCAATGCCCAGGACCCCGATCACGTGGTGCCGTTCGTTTTCCAGGGGCGAGACGCTCACGAGCACCGACCGCAGTTCTCCGCTCTGACTGATCACCTCCACTTCATAGTCCTGTTTGGCCTCCAACTCGAGGATATCTTTCAGACGACGCCCCCGGTGGCGCTTCGCGAGCAGCGTCAAAAACGGCCGCCCCAGCAGATCTTCCTTGCGATAACCCCAATTCGCCACCTTGCTGTTCACGTAGGTCAAGCGTTGATCGAGATCGAGGGTATAAATCACGTCATTGGCATTTTCAAGCAAACTTTCCAGGTACTTTTGCGTTTTCTCGATCTCGCGCGTCCGTTCCTGGACTTTCCCCTCCAGGTCTTCGCGATGCCGCCGGAGTTGCGCTTCCAACTGCTTTCGCTCCGTAATGTCGCGGAGTTGCACCATGATCGACAGCATCGAGCCCTCTCCCACGCGAATCACGTCCATTTCCACCGAGCGTAACGTCCGTCGGGCGTCATACACGTCCAATTCGGTAGCCGGAACTTTCTCCTCGTTGGAAACGACCGTTTCCAACAACCGCGTGACGGTCTCCCTGTGCGAGTCCGGCACAAGCGTCAACAGGGATTTGGCAAGCAGGCCGTCCCGCGTGTAGCCCAGCACCTCCTGCTCGCGTTCATTCACCGCCACGATGACGCCGGACGGATCCACCATAAAAATCGCATCCGCGGATCGATCGAACAGCACGCGATACCGCTGTTCCGATGCCGAGAGTTGTTGCGTTTGGGCGGCCACCTCCTGTTCAAGTTGCGTGGTATACCGGTCAATCTGTCGTTGCAGCACCTTCCGTTCGGTTATATCTCTGACAAACGCGCGCGTGTACACCAGGTCACCCGTTTCCGAATCAATCAGGGCCGTGGAATGAATCTCGACGTCGATCGGAGTCCCGTGCCTCGTGAGAAACACCGTTTCAATGGTGCTCCGTGGTTGCGTATGCAACCGGTTGACGTAATCGAGCACTTCCGCTTTCTTTTCGGCGGGAAGAATGTCCCACAAATGCATGGACAGCATTTCCAGCAGCGTGTAGCCCAATTTTTCCAATTCGGTTTTATTGACGTGAACAAAACGACCGGTCTTGTCGATCTGATGAATCATTTCGGGAGAATTCTCAATCAGATCACGATACCGTTCCTCAAGGAGGCCGATTTCTTCCATCTGCGTGTTCAACTGCGAAAACGACTGTTTCAGATCGACGGCCATGTTATTAAAGGCATTGGAAAGCGCTTCAATTTCATCGCCGGTTTTCAACACGAGGGGATGATCCCAATCGCCCGCGCCGATTCGCTGCACGCCTTCATGCAACGTTTGGATCGGACTCACGATTTTTCGGGCCACGATCAGCCCGGCCAACCACAACACACCCAACACCAGGACGCCATACATCGCCATTTTGACCAGTAATTGCCGCAGGGGGGCATAGGTCTCCTCGGGATTCTGTCGAACAATCGTCAGCCATTGCCTGCCGTGGAAACTTTCAGAAGCCAGGGTTTCCGGAATCCGCAAATGGGCGTATCCCACCAGGGAATCCTTCGCGCCATGGGTGTCCTGCGTCACGTGAACCCACCCGGCCCGATCTTCGTTAATGGCGGACACCATGGCCGGGGTCACGGTATGTTGCTCCAGCGACAGGACCGGACAAATTAACGGCGTCCCATCCACTCCGATGAGCATGGCGTGGCCGGTGACGCCCGCGGTGACCTCGGAAATCGAACGAAACAACGAATCCCGGCGAAGCAGGATACTGACGGTTCCCAGCGCCCGGTCACGCCCCTGATCAAAAATAGGCACCGCCACGTTCAGCACGTGGGTGCCGAACGAGGGCGCAAAGGTCAAATCACTGACGTAAATCTGCCCGTGTCCGCGCCGAAACGCGGCTTTCCACCATTCCGTATCGCCATGATAAAATCGCACCTGCGGGAGGGAACTGAGGACCAACGCGCCCTGGGTGTCGGTGACCAGGATCCCCAGATAGTCGGACTTTCTGACGGCGTGCCAGTCAACCAGGTAATTCGTCGCAATCCGGTTCACAAAGACGGGAAATTCATGAGGATTCTGTCGAGCCCGCCACCGTTCCTTCCATTCTTCGATAAAGGCCTTGATTTTTTCCGGATCTCTCCCTTCGTAACTCCGATTCGCTTCCTTCACCGCGGCACGAATAAAGGGGATGGTGGCCAACTGCTGCGCCTCATTAATGCCCCGCGTGATCTGCGTCTCAATTTTCCGCGCCACTTCAACGGCAATGCCTTTGAAGTTTGAGCCGGTAATTTCTCGAAGGGCGCGACGCTCTTCCACGTAGGTCAGAAACAACGAAAGAGCAAGAGGGAGGAGTCCGACCAGCACCATTCCCAGAATCGTTTTGCGTTGGAGACTCGGAGACCACCGTTTCATGACCGTACAACCCCCAAGACGGACTGGTGCGTAACCCGTGAATTTTCAAGAGAATGGTTTCAGAGCAATCAACCCTTGTCAAGGATTTGCCCGGGTTCACCCTCGGGGCACTCGGGTTGGCGTGGCAACGGGAATGGTCCTGAAGATCGGCGCCCGAGGCGATGGCGCGTCTAGGCGCCCCGACTCAACAGTCGGCCCTTTCCACCGGGCCACATTAACAGGAGAGGACTCGCCACGAATACGGAGGAATACGTTCCGATGAGCACTCCCAGCAACAGCGCGAGAGAAAAATCATGGAGCACCTCACCCCCAAACAGCGTCAGGGGGACCAGCACCAGCACCACCGTCAGGGTCGTAATCAGGGTTCTGGTGAGCACCTGATTGATCCCCGCGTTAATGATGTTCAGGATGGAATCCCGTCGCCGGGCGCGAAGATTTTCCCGAATGCGGTCGAAGACCACGACGGAATCGGTCAGCGAGTACCCGGCCAGGGTCAGCAACGCGGTGACGACCAACAAGGTGATTTCTTTGTCGAGGAGATAATAGATCCCCAGGACGGCCAACACGTCATGAAAGGTGGCCACCGCCGCGGCCACGCCGAATCGCAATTCAAAGCGCGTGGCCACGTACAGAATGATCCCGATCAGGGAAATGGCAATCGCCAGCAGGGCGTCCTGTTGCAAACGGTGCCCGATTGTCGGACCGATTTCCGTGCTGGAATCGACCACGAACGTGTTGTGACTGAACTCCTGCTTAAACACGTCCACGATTCGTTCCGCGATCTTCTGTTCGAGCGTGTCTTCCGTCTTCACTCGGATCAGGAGCTTGTGATCCAGGCTGAATTCCTGAAGTTCCGCTTCCTGTAATCCGTGTTTGCCAAGCGCCCGACGGGCCTCTTCAATCCCGATCGCATCCTCAAACTTCAATTGGACGGCCGTTCCACCGGCAAAGTCGATGCCGAGATTGGCGGCGCCGGTCCCGACCTGCACGAGGGCGATCAACCCGAGCAGCACCAGCAAACCGGAAACGCCAAAAGCCACGTGGCGCTTCCCCATGAAATCAATGTTCGTTTTTCCAATAATTTCCAGCATGTCCGGCCACCTGTTAAATGCTCAACCGCTCGAGCTTGCGGCGATTGATGAGATCGAATACGACTTTGGTCCCGATCAACGCGGTAAACAGATTGATTGCGATCCCCAGGCACAGGGTCACGGCAAACCCCTTGATGGGCCCGGTTCCGAATAAAAACAACGCCAACCCGGTAATCAGGGTGGTGACGTGGGAATCCACAATCGTCAAAAAGGCCTTCTCATACCCCGCATCGACCGCTAACCGGACGGGGCGCCCCTGCCGCAATTCTTCCCTGATGCGTTCAAAAATCAGAATATTGGAGTCCACCCCCATCCCGATCGTGAGAATGATCCCCGCAATACCCGGCAACGTCAGCGTGGCATTGAGCCCGGATAAGGCGCCCAGCAAACAGAGCAGATTCAACGCCAGGGCCGCATCCGCAATCACCCCGGACAGCCGGTAATAGATCACCATAAAGATCAGGACGATCAGGCCGGCAATCATTGTGGTCTTCAGGCCTTTCTCAATCGAATCCCGTCCCAACGACGGCCCCACCGTCAGATCCTGCACCGTTTTCATCGGCGCGGGAAGCGCGCCCGCCCGGAGGACAATGGCCAGGTCATTCGCCTCATCCGTGGTAAAATTTCCGGTGATCTGAGCCCGCCCGCCGAGTATCGGTTCGTTGATACGCGGCGCCGAGTACACCGTGCCGTCCAGAACAATGGCCATGAACTTCCCGACGTTGGCGCTGGTAATACGCCCGAATTCTTTCGCGCCTTTGCTGTCGAACGTCACCCCGACGTAGACTTCGCTGAACTCGGTATAATTGACGCGCGCGTCCTGCAACACGTCTCCGGTCAACGCCGCCCCTTTTCGCACAAGATACGGCCGGCTGAACACCGCCCCCCCGCCCTTGGGATCGGGAATGGGTTCGAACAAAATTTCCGACCCCTCGGGCACCTTGCCGGCAAATTGCTCCAGCAGGCTCGCCTCGTCACGCCGTTCCACCTGCACGGGCAACCCGAGCCCCGGTTGATTGTCCTCGTCGAGCATTTTGAACTCCAGCAGCGCGGTATCCTGGATCAGGCTTTTCGCCCGCTCGGGATCCTTCACTCCGGGGAGTTGGATCACCAGTTCCTTGCGTCCCTGGCGTTGCAGCAGCGGTTCCGTCACGCCGAATTGATCGATCCGATTTCGAATCGTCTCCAGCGCCTGATTAATGGCGGCGTTTTTGATCCGGTCAATTTCACTCCCGAGCAATTCGACAACCAACGTCCGGCCCTCGCGGGAAACCTGGAAATAGGAGGGGAACTCATCACGAATCAGTTCCGCGGTTTCGTCAACCGCTTCCTCTTTCGAAACGTCAAGCCGGACCCGGATACTTTCGATCCGTTCAACGGTGTCGAAGGCTATGTCTTTGTCCGTCAACAGGTCCTGCATGGCTTTGGCGGCGCGATCGACGGCAATCTCGACGGCTCGGTCCTCCTCCACCTCCAACACCAGATGAATGCCGCCTTGCAGGTCGAGACCGAGCGAGACGCCGCGGGGGGGAACCAGCCATCTGACGCTCTCCGGGATGCGGTCAAACACCCCGGGCCACGAGGGGAGAAACAGGTAGAACGACACGACGGCCAGGAACAGCACCAGCAACAAGCGACCGCGAATTTTTTTCATGCGTGTCCCCTACCCCTCCTCATCCGTCCTGATCCGGGCAATATTCTCCCGTTGAATCCTGACTTTCGTCGTATCGTCGATTTGCACGGTGACGGTGTCTTTCTCCAACCGGGTGATCGCCCCCCAGATGCCGGCGGACGTGACAATTTTGTCGCCCTTCTTCAACTTGCCGAGCATCTCCTTATGCTGTTTTTGCTTCCGCTGCTGCGGCAGGATCAACAAAAAATAAAACACCACGAAAATCAAAATAAACGGAACCAGCGACACCAGCCCCGCCGGTCCCTCCGGCGCTCCTCCGGCCTGTGCCCAGGCTATCGAGGCCATCTCCATTCCCATTCACCCATCCTTTCCCGTTCCTGATCCCTCGGCCGCAACCGGGACGCCGACCAGTTCGGCATACGCGGCGCTTTTTCCATCATGACGGCGTTGTTCATAAAAGTTCCGACGAAATGCAGGAAAGGCTCCGGCTTGAATCGCTGAGCGCATCGCCTCCATCAGTTCCCGATAATACCAAAGATTATGCATGGTGTTGAGTCGCACCCCCAACATTTCATTGGACAGATACAGATGCCGCAGATAGGCCCGGGAATACTGCCGACAGACCGGACACGCGCACTGCGCGTCTATCGGAGCCTCATCCTTCGCATATTGCGCCTGTTTGATCAAGACCCGTCCCCGGGTGGTGAACAACCATCCCGTTCGCCCGTGCCGCGACGGAATCACACAGTCAAACAGATCCACGCCGCGCATGACGCCTTCGACCAGATCTTCGGGAAGACCGACCCCCATCAGGTAGCGGGGACGGGAGGAAGGCAGCTCGGCAATCGAAACGTCAATCATGTCCAGCAAGGCATGCTTATCTTCCCCCAACGATAGACCACCGACGGCGTATCCATCAAATCCTATCTCAACCAGCTCACGAGCGGACCGTCGTCGAAAATCGGCATCCAGCGCTCCCTGCACAATGCCAAACAGGGCCTGTTGACGGTCTCGCGCGGCCACGGCGCAGCGTTTCGCCCACGCGGACGTCCGCGTGACCGCAACCCGGGCCTGCTCTTTTGAACAGGGGTGCGGCGGGCATTCATCCAGTGCCATCATCATATCCGATCCCAGGGCCATTTGAATGTCCATACACAACTCGGGCGTGAGATGATGCCTGGACCCGTCCAAATGTGACTGAAAGGTAATTCCGTCGTCCGTGATTTGACGCAAGTCGGCGAGACTCACCAATTGAAAGCCGCCGCTATCCGTTAAAATCGAACCCTTCCATCCGGTAAATCGGTGAAGCCCGCCCTGCTCCTGAATGAGTCGATGCCCGGGGCGCAAGTACAAATGATACGCGTTACTCAGCATCAACCCGAAACCCAGGCCCTGCAGTTCATCGGGCGCAATCCCCTTCACCGTCCCCAGCGTGCCGACGGGCATAAACGCCGGGGTGTCCACGACGCCGTGCCGGGTCGCCAGAACCGCGGAACGGGCGGCGCATTGCGGGTCGCGCCGGACAACGGAAAACGTGATCACGATACGTGCTCAGCCAGGTCGTCCCGACGCTTCATCAACGCACTGCGACAACCCGCTCGAAATCCGCGCTTTCCCCGCCCATGCGCCTTCAACACGATCCCTACATTCTTTCCGGGGCACTGACCCCCAATAACCGGAGTCCGTTTTGAATAACCGTTTGAACCTGTTTTAACAGCACCAACCTGGCCAGGGTCAACTCCCGGGACACGTCGGCCCGGGCGCCTGCTTCCCCGTCGTGATCGAGATCACCGGGGTCTGCATCCCTGACGCCATCGACTCCCGGCGGGAGGACGCGATGCTTGTAATAAAAGACGTGGAGCAATCCTGCAAGTTCGAGCAGATAAAACGTGATGCGATGGGGCTCCAGGGCCTGAGCGCTGGCCTCAAGCAACCCGGGAAACCCCGACAGTTGTTTGATCAGCCGGACTTCTTCGGGCTGGACCAACGCGGACAGCGGAGCCTCGGCAACCGGAGACGGCTGCCATCCTCGCGCCTGCGCCGTCCTGAACAAACTGGCAAGTCGCGCGTGAGCGTACTGAACGTAATAGACGGGATTGTCATTGGACTGTTTCTTCGCCAACTCCAGATCAAAGTCAAGATGCGTGTCCGAACGACGCGTCAGGAAAAAAAACTTGGCGGCATCGGCGCCCACCTCATCAACCACGTCCTGAAGCGTGACAAATTCGCCGGCCCGTTTGGACATCTCGACTTTTTCCCCGCCCCGCAACAAACGCACCATTTGAACCAGAACCACCCGCAGACACCGGTCGTCGTAGCCAAAGGCTTTGATCACGGCTTGCATGCGGGGGACGTATCCATGGTGATCCGCTCCCCAAATATTGATCAACCATTCGTAGCCTCGGCGCAACTTGTCGAAATGGTACGCGACGTCCGAGGCCAAGTAGGTATAATCCCCATCCTGCTTGCGAAGAACGCGGTCTTTTTCATCCTGAAATCGGGAAGACCGGAACCACGTCGCGCCATCCTTGGCAAACACCAGATCCCGTTGTTCCAGATCATTCAGGGCCGCCTGTATTTTCCCGGATGCAAACAGCGACGCCTCGCTGTACCACGTCTCGAACTCCACGCCGAATTGCGCCAAGTCATCCTGAATGGCTCGTACCAGTTCCTGTGAAGCCCATCGGCCGCATTCCCGTCGCGCGTCATCCGGATCCAGGGTCAACAGTTGCGCGCCCTTTTCCCGATCCAGGGATTGGGCAAGGGCTGTAATATAGTCTCCGTGATAGCCGTCCTGGGGAAACACGTACTCCCGACCGTGCCTTTCGAGGTATCGCGCATACACCGAGTCAGCCAACAGTTTCATCTGACGACCCGCGTCGTTGATATAATATTCCTTATCGACCGCATACCCGGCCGCTCGCAGCAACCGGGCCAGCGCTTCACCCAGCGCCGCGCCGCGTCCATGTCCCATATGAAGCGGACCCGTGGGATTGGCGCTGACAAATTCCAAAAGAACCCGCTGCCCTTGTCCCATCGTGCTGTACCCGTACCGGTCGCCCGTCCGTTCAATCTCTTCGAGCACCGAAAACCAACAGTCCGGACGAAGCGTGAGGTTCAAGAATCCGGGTGGCGCCACCGAGACCTGTTCCAGAAACGCGCACGAGGTCCGGAGTTGGTCGGCTATCGCATGCGCGACTTCCAACGGCGGGCGTTTCTCCTGTTTCGCAATGACCATGGCCACACTTGAGGACAAATCTCCCCATTCTTCCCGCTTGGGAAAGTCGACCGTGGGACTGGGAAAATGCGCGGATTGCAAGGAACCCCGCTGCTGCACTTGCAGCAGGGCATCGGTAATGGCGGAAGCCACCTGTTCTTGAATAATGCCGGCGGACATGACGCTATCGACAAGCGAAGAGAAGCGGGCCGGAAACTACCACAGCCCCTCCGCGCCCCGCAAGCAAAGCGACTCGGCCTTCATCGTCACGTGTTGCGCCGACATCAGGCTGCACCGCTCCGGGAGGATGGATGAACAACACGGGTTGCCGGTCGGGCGCGCATACGCAGGAGACTAACCGGGGCCGATTGTATTCGCGAATTCCACGTCGGCCGGTGAATTCAGATTCAGAAAGGAACGGAGTTGCGGGTCCAGGGGCGTAATCTCCGACTCGGGAATCCGATGCACGGCAAGCCCCGGCTTATCGGCAATATTTTGAAGCCGAAGCTCACGGGCCTCAATCATTTCCTTTAAAACGGGGAGGCAGGTCCTGGCATACAGCCCGTGTAGAGGCTGAAGCCCACTCACCAATTGAGCCAGAACCATATCCGTTGCCGCTCCCTGTTGAGAAAACAGTTCAATGACGGCCGGGTTGATAAACGGCATATCACAGGCCACGACGAAGGCTCGGGGGTGCCGGGAATGGGACAGTCCGGTATACAGTCCTCCCACGGTTGCACAGCCCGGTATCAGATCAGTGACAACCTTGACTCTCTCGTCCTGTCCTGAGACATCCTCTTCAGCCAACACCAACAGCACCTCGGGGAAGACGTCAAGCAAAACAGCGAGCACCCTGTCCAAAAGCGGTTTTCCATGAACGGACAGATACCGTTTGTCCATCCCCATTCTTCTGCTTTTCCCGCCGGCTAACACCACGCCGGAAACGTCCTGAATCACCTTGTTCCTCACTCGACAAAAAAAAGGGGGTGGACGCGAGCCCACCCCCCTTCATGCTCCCCTGTCGCGCGGATGCGGTCAGGCCTGGCCCTTGGTCTTGCGCCGGTTGGCGCGCCGCCCCAACACCCAGCCTTCCACAATCACGATCCCCACCGCAATCAGCGCCGGATACACGTACGTGCTCAACGGAATCGGCGGCTCCATCACCAGATAGTAGAACGCCGATACCGCCATCTTCCGCCCCACGTCCCCGTTGTGTCCGTCCCACGCGAAGAACACCATCGGGATATATTTGCCAGCCTCCAGGTACGCCACTTCTTCGTAGTCGCCTTTGAGCGGCCGCTTCACGATCACGGTCCACCGGCCATTCGCCCACTCCGCTTTCACGACCTCCACTTCTTCCTGGAAGTCCAGTTCAGTGAGGTCCTGATCCCAGCCCGTGCCTTCATAGACCCCCAGGGTCCCATCCGCCGTCCATTTCGTCAGGTCCACGGCAAACCTCTCGTCTCCCCAGAAGTATCGCGGCTTCCGCGGGGCGGGTAATTCCTGCCATTTGATCGGGAATTGGAAGGCCACCCCGTCGTTGTACACGGAATACCCGTCTTTTTGCTTGGCCGCAATCGATTCCTGATGGAACGGGTCTTCGGCAAACGTCGTGCCCTGTGGCGCCTGCTCTTCCACCCCATAGTCCTCCAGGTTGACTTCCGTGGGGTCCCAATCCACTTCGTCTTCCTGAATACTCTTGGTCCGGTCGTCCCACCGGAACATGAATGCAATGTGCGTCTCGTTATAGAGCGTTTGCACCCACATATCATCGATCCGGTTCACGAAGTTCCGTGGCTTGTGCGTGATCTGCCCGCCCATGGCCAGCCATCGCCGGGGAATCAGATTCCACCGCTCATCATGTTCATCCGTCGGGAGTTCTCCCTCGACGTATTTCGACGGAATCACAAAGTTGCTCTTGGGTTTGTCCGTCAAGGGGTCAATCGGCAAGGGCACCGACGTGGACATCGCTTGCGCGGTTTCGTCGCTCACCTGTCCCTGCGGCGCGGGGACCTCGTGCTCCCGCTCACAGAGCGAGTTCACGTAGTTGGCGATGTCCCACCGCTCGTCCACGCTGGTATTATCGGCAAACGAGGGCATCGGCGTCCCGTTCAGCCCCGTGGAGAACGTCCGGAAGATATTCCGCACGTTGTACGGGTCCTGCCGGCTGCCACGGAAGTTCCAGCATTTGTGCCAGTCCGCGGGTTGGATCGAAAAGCCCCAGTCATCCTTGAGGTTGAACGCGTTCCCGTCACCCCGGCCTTCCATGCCGTGACATTCGATGCACTTCTTCTCCACCACCAGCTCCGAGCCACGCTTGATGGACTCCGGGGTGTTCTGCTTCGGGGTCAGTTGGTCCAGTTGGAGCACGAACAGTTCTTCAAATTCCTCGTCCTGCCACGACCGGTCCTGCACCAATTGCGTGGTCACGAAGGCCAACACGTCCTTGCGTTGCTGTTCCGTGAGAATGCCTTCCCACGACGGCATGGCCGACCCGGGCAGTCCATGGGTGACGGTTTGCAACAGGTCCAGGTCGATCAGGGGCAGTTGCCCGCTGGCCGTGTGCCGGATCTTGAAGGTCCCCGCGTTGAAGTTCCGCGGCCGCGGCCACAGCCGCACCGCGCCCGGTCCGTCTCCGGCCCCTTCCACACCGTGACACCACACGCATTTGGTAAAGTACACCCGCTTGCCCGCTTCAATCTGTTCCGCTGGCGGGGGCGACGGCAGGCCTTGCTGCTTGAAGCCTTCAGGGAGGTCTTCCTGCGCCAGGCCGCTCACCGGCAGCCCCAGTCCCAGCAATACACTCAGGCCCACGCACACGCCCCACCGGGCCACGTTGATTCCATATCTGTTCTTGCTCATGGCTTCGTCTCCGCTCCTCTCCGCTTAATCCCAGGTCCGGGGATAGTAGCCCGTGTGCCAGTATTCAAACATCACCACTTTCCAGATCTCATCCACCGTCAGGTGCTGCTCCCACGGCGGCATAACCGACGCCCACGGGAACCCTTCTCCCGGCAGCCCGATCCCACCTTTCGACACCCGCCAGAATACGAACGTCTCCTGAAGCTGCGCAATCGTTCCCGCGTCCGTAAAGTTCGCCGGGATCGGGTTGAAGGCATACGCCCACAGCCCCCGCCCGTTCAGGTTGTCCCCGTGACAGAAGTGGCAGTTCTGAAAGAAAATCTCGCCCGCCTTCCCGCACGTACTTGGTGTAGCCTTCGGCATTGGGATCCCATGGATTATAATTCGGGTCGTTCACGTCTTTCATCAACCGCCCCATGGCCTGCTCCACGATCCGCGCGTCCGTATACGCCTGGTCGTATTTCCCTTCGTTGTTCACCCGATAGGGGTTCTCCACCACCTGCAGCACAAAGGTCTTCCCGTGCACTTTCGTCGTAGCCGGCGGCGCCGGATGCACGGTCCGCAACTCGATGGGTTCCTCAAAACTCGGCAGAAACGAATTGTACGCAAAGCCGCCCAACGCCAGCGGAATGACAATCAGCGCCACGGTGCGCATACCCTTGTGAAACCCGCTGATCCCATCCATCACGTTGATAATCGGCCGCTTGAACTCCTGCCACGCGTCTTCGGAGCCCGACACCCACATGAAAATCCCGCACCCCGAGACCGTACCGTAAATAGCCCGCACGCTGAACGGAATCGGCGGATAGATGCGGTACTTCAAGTACAGTTGGATGTAAATCCACACTCCGACCCCGGCCCAGAATTTGGGAATCCCCATGCCCGCCCGATTCAGCGCCCAGTTGACCAGGGCAAACACCAAAATCGAACCGGCCAACTCCGAAATCATCTGCATCGGCATGTAGCCTTCGACTAACTTTAACCAGGTCATTGTATGAAACTCCCGTTTTGTGAATCCCAGAGTTAATTAAAATCTTCCAATGATGGCAAGTCCTGCCCTTCTTTCAAACTGGACAGATAATTCACGATTTTATTGACGGCGCCCGCACTGAGTTTTTGGCCGAAATCTTTCGGCATCTGGTTGTCCGGAAAATCCTTCACCACGTACATGCTGGGCGTCAGAATCGACTCGGTGATGTATTCCCGGGTTGATGTGGCATGGCCCTGATACCCGGGGTCCTTCAACCGTTGCGGCGCATTACTGCCCTCCATCAACAAAGGCCCGACTTTTCCGGTCGCGCCTTCAATGCCCGGAATCGTATGACAAGCCGGGCAACCCGCTTTCATGAAGAGATCCGTAATCGGCTCTTCACCGGTCGCCAACACGCCGCCCGCAGCGGCTTCATCCCCTTCGGCGCTGGCCTGCGGCCGGTCGCCTTCAGGAATGAACTTTTCATACGACGACTGGATTTCTTCGTACGTAGGCGCTTCTTTCCCCTCACGAACGTACAGCCATGTATCCACCGCGGCCAACTCTCCGAGGGTCAGCGAAATGGGGGGCTTGTGAATTCTTGGCATCGGGCTTTCCGTATCGTTCGTGCCTTTCACGCCAAAACCCGGCACGACGAAACAACTCGGACAGGCATGGGACTCGGCAATATATTCCTGACCCGTCGTGGCTGTCCCCGAGCCTTCAAACGCTTCTTTTTGCACCGTATCCCGGGAACCGGGATCGTTCATGTGATATTTTTCGTGTTTCAGCCGCTCGTCGGCTCGAGCAGGCACGTCCCAAAGATTCGGGGCCCGCTCACTCAGGAAGCCCTGATTGAACCCATGACACAAGGGACACTGGCCTTTCCCGATGGCGCCCTGCACCTTACTTTGTCCCAGACCGCCAAAGATGATTTTCTCCCCTTCGTCGGCCAATTGCTGAGCCGTCATGCTCTGAAAGTCCAACTTCACCTCCGGCGGCGGAAATCCGCCTTCCACCTGAGGCAACCAATTGCCGTACCCCGACAGCGCCGCGGCCACAAAGAACATGAAGCCGCCGATCTTCATGAGGGCCCCGATATTGGTGAAGTAAATCCCCATAATGTAGGCCAGACAGGTAATCATCACCAAGGAGACGGGCAGCAGACGACTTTCTCCATAGAAGTTATTCTTGTAATTCGCAATGGCCATAAACGCCATGAACGCGCACAGAATACCGATAAACGTCTTGAACGTAACATTCTTCTTTTGGACGGGATCGGTCAATTTCGCCTGAAAATACACCAACAGCCCTATCAGAAAAGCGAATGCCGGCCATCCTATCGAGATCGCTTCCGAAATTAATTCAACCACTTTGCCCCTCCACAAATGAGGCTATCCTGAGCGTAACGGTCAGGATAGCCTCAGCATCACGCATTCATGCAAAGTTAATGATCAATGACCGGTTGCCGGCTGTGGCGCGGCACCCGGAACGGGCTGCGTCGCAGGCACTGGTGCTTTCTTGGCCCCTAGCGCTCCAAGCCAAAAGACGAACATAATCGTGATCCAGAAGAACAACACGTTAAAGGAGATCACGTTCGCGCCAAACCCGATGGTATGCGTATACGCCCACGGCGAATTGTCACGCATAATCTCGTTGACGTGCCAGAACAACCTCACCGACGACCGGATATACCCCATCAATCCCATCATCCAGGTAAAGGCCGTAGCCAGCATAATCAGGGCGTACTGTGATCGCGGCGCAATCTGGCCCCACCGAATCGGCCCGAGCTCCCTGGACTGCTTCAGCATGGCCAGGTTCAACGCCGACCCGATAAACAGGCACGATAGCGTTCCGGCCACCTGCGGAACCGAGAGACCGATTCGAACGTTCGCCGGAATGAAGTACCCGTAACAGGCCACCCAGATATTATTAATATGGGCCACCACAAAGAACGTGATCAGGAAGATATTGCCGAACTTTGCCCATCGGACCGCCGGCACCCTGTTACCGCGCTGATACCAGATGAAACTGGCGATCGTGGTCATAATGATGGCGTTAATTCCGCCGTTCTTGGCCGACATCACGCCATAGTTCCCCAGCACCGGATGTTGCTGACCGCCCATGGCTTTCAATTCGGCCGGCGTCATCACGATGGTGTGGGGAGTGATAAAGACCAACAACCCTACGACCAGAATAAACACAAAATATTTGATGTACCGCTGGAATCTCTCTCCTCCGGTCATTCTTCCGAGGGCCTGCCAGAGATAATAGTTGGTCGTCAAAAACAGAATGCCGATCATGGTGGCCTGAATGATGAACAACCAGGCCAACAGCCCGCCCATCAGCGTAATGCCCATTTGCTGACGGTAGGCATACACTTCACGCATGAGCCAGTACCCCGCAAACGGCAGGGGAATCAGGAAGGCGACCCCGAGCGCCATTGCGATATACCCCATCCAATCATAATGGGCGCGCTCTTCGTCATTCTTGGCCGACAGGAACCGATACGCGGCATACGCCGCCACCACGCCGCCGCCAAAAGCCATATTCCCGAGAATCCGATGCACGTTCAGGGGATTCCAGAGCGCCGTGTGGAGCACGTGCCAGATATTGCCCAAATAGCGTCCCTGCTCATCCACACCGGCAGGCGACATCATGAACCCGATCCAGGAATTGGCCAGGAACATCAACACCGTTCCAATCACGTTCAACACCACGGACATACTGGCGTGGAGCCATTTCAACAGCCCCTCTCTCATCTTGTCCCACCCATAGTAGTAGATGTAGAGGGTTCCGCTTTCCGCCACGAACATCAGGGCATAGATGTGCATCACCGGACGGAAAATACTGGAAAGATAGCCGAAGAAAGCAGGATACAACGTGAGGAAGGTGAAAATGAGAATACCGCCGAGGATGGCAGTCAGCGAGTAGGCAGTCAGGCTGATTTTAATGAAATCATAGGCCAGTTGATCGTATTTCTTCGCCATCGCCTTGTCTTTGCTCACCAACCCGGCAAATTCGATACACATACAGAAGATGGGCACGGCCAACACAAAGCTGCCGTAATACAGATGCTGCTGATTGGCGACCCACAGAAGCACCCGGCTTTCGAAGTTATACCGGGGATAAAATTCTGCCGTATCCTGAGTCTTTGGAGCCGGGGCGCCAACGACGGGACCCTCAGTTTTGTAGTAGACATCTCTCCCGATTTCCACTTTGGATTCTTCGCCTTCCACGCCTTCGGCTTCCTGGGCGGCGACGACGTCAGCAGGCGGCCCGCCCGCTGCGGGAGCACCCCCGCCGGCCAAGGCCGGCAGTGCCACAAAGACCGGGAGCAACAACATGACTCCCATCGCAAAAAGACCGGTGACGGCCAGGAATTGTTTCCGGGCCTGTCTGCTTATGAGGCGACCCATGACCAACCTCCTTCTTTCTTTGAAATGATTCAAAGAACAATAACCTTCGTAGAACGGTTCAGTTTTTCAGAATGGCTGCGTACCTGATGATGACACTGATACTTCTCATCGCAGAATATAGAAGTAATCCAACCCCTGCATATCCATGAGAACCCAGTCGAGGAACTGAAAGTACGCCACGGAAATCACGATTGAAATGATGAGGTACAGAACGGTTTGCATATAAAAAACCTCCTCTTAATTTCCCCTATTCATTTCCTTCTTCAACAAGGACATTGAATGCCGGCAAACCAATAGAAAAACCACAAGCTCAACGCGCAGGTCGCATAGAATATCGCCTTGCCCAGCTTGATCGGAAACGGATCAGTCTTTGCCATCTTGATCTTCCTTCTAGATGTTTAACCTTAATGAATTATACGCTTGACACATTTCTGCCGGATGTGATACTGAACACACACTTTACGTGAAGACAGGAAAACCCATGCGCAATAACGCAAAATTGTTCGACATTATAGTGTTGGCCGGAATGGTTGTCAATATTCTTTTGGCCGTCTTTTTGATCCTGTATTACTTCGACTTTCTCTAGCCTTCGCCGGCGCTATCGACCCTCTGATTTTAGCCTTCCGGACGGGCAACCAGCGTAGAATCCGGCGTCTTCCGCTCCGACGCGGCGCACCGAAAGCCGATGGTTTCATCCCGAAAGTCGGGAACCATAAAATTTCGGGACGTAATCCGTAAATCATTCCCATAACTGGTATAGCCGGAGCCCCGAAGGGTCTTGTAGCTTCCCCGATCGGCAAAATTGGCGTCTCCGGGCTCACCGGGGTCGGGAGCCTGTTCTTCATACCAATTCTCGACCCATTCCATCAGGTTTCCGAAGCCGTCATGCACGCCGAAGGGGCTCCTGTCCAACGGGAACGACCCCACGGACGCCGTGGCTTCGTATCCGTCCTCCCCCCCACCCAGATTGGCCTTATGGATTCTCGGAGAGTTGCCCCATGGCCACAGCCGGCCGTCTATCCCTCGCATGGCCTTTTCCCATTCGGCTTCGCCGGGCAGGCGTTTCCCCTTCCATTTGCAATAGGCATCGGCATCGTACCAGGAGACGTAGGCCACGGGCTGATTGGGGCCGCGCAACTGGGCCAACCGTTTGGCATATCGGGACGGAGGGCCCGGCTTTCGATGACCGGTTTGCTCCACAAAGGCGTGATAGTGATGATTCGTCACTTCGTAGCGGTCAATCCAGAACCCATCGAGGGTCACGACACGTTCGGGGCGTTCATTAAACCCGCCCCGGCCGGTTCCCTGCACGAACGGACCCGGAGCAATAAACACCATGTCTTCCCGGACGGGCGGTTCGGAGGAGACCGCTGCCTGCATGGGCTTGACGACCTCTCGAAGCTCGGGATCAGAGGGAGGAGCCTTGGTGCCGCGCAGAATCCCTGAGACCGGCATGCCTACCATGAATAAAATCACGGCAAGCAGGATCAGTTTCAATCTCCCGTCCATGCTCGCACCACCTTGACGGCCCCCGCGCGGCTGTCGTCAGGATACCTGTTTGACGGCCTCGACGTCCTGGGCGCAACGGAACCCGATCGTCGCGTCGGTTCTCCACATTTTGGCGGAAAACCGTTTGGTCAATCTCGCATTGAGCTTGGAATCGCGCCAGGTCCCTCCTCGAATGACTTTAAATTCCGTACTGTCCGGACCCGGGGGGTCGCGAAACGGCGAATCCTGATAATATTGGGGGTCATAGGTGTCCGCAACCCATTCGGCAACGTTGCCCGTCATATCGTAGACCCCATACGGACTCCGCCCGCCTTCAAAAGAGCCCACGGGCGCCATATACCTGAAGCCGTCGTCTTCCCCATCAATATTGGACACCAGGTAGCTGAACGCATCCCCCCAGGGGTACAGTCGTCGCCCTTCCCCGCGAGCGGCCTTCTCCCATTCGGCTTCGGTCGGCAACCGTTTCCCCGCCCACCGGCAATAGCCAAAGGCATCATTCCAGCCGATCCCCACCACGGGAAAATCCGGATCAACAAGTTTGGCAATGTCTTCTTCAAAAACCGGCACCTGGGGGGTCTCCCGCTTGGTCATGTTGACAAAACGCTCGTATTCCGACTGCGTGACTTCCTTGAGATCGATGAAATACGTCTTCACGTACACCGGGTGGGCCGGGGCTTCATCGGGATCGCCCTGATCATAGCCCATGGTAAACGGCCCTTCGGGGATTTCGACCATCTCCCGGCCTTCATTACCGATCAGCGTCCGATACATCGAAAAATCCCGGACTTTCACCGGAGCGATGACCCGGGGCTTGGCCGTTTGCGAGTTCGACACCAGCCGATCCAACTCCTGTTTCCCTTTATACGTTTCGTAGATCAGCATGACCATCATCAGAATGAACGAGGCAAAGACAAAGATGATGGAGCCGATGAGCACCCCGCGATTTTCCATGACTCTCCCGTTGCCGCAACCTAGGCGATTTCACCGGACACGTTCTTCCCATCCCGGCCTGACGCTTCAGGGTCGGCGGAAGTCGGCGCCGGTTTTCGCCAAAACACGTCTATCAGCATTGAGATCCAAATACCCAAAAACCCGCCCATCGCCGCGCCGGACCCCGCGCCGACCGTAATGTTTTCAGGACCGGACACGGCCCAGGCCAGCAGACCTCCCAGAACCGTTCCGATAAAAATCCCGAGAAAAAACCGCCGTCCGCCGATGAGCCCGATTCCGACCCCCAACATGATCCCCAGCCCCGCGGCAAAATACAAAAAGGCGTCGCCCAGGAGGATGCCAATGAGCACCCCGACCGTGCCCATGACCACCACGCCCAGGAGCACGTCCAGAACCGTTGATTGAGAAATTGAAGACCTCCTCCCGCCGCGGCGGGGCGCGTGGCCTTACTCCACGCGAACCTCGATTGAACCGAAATCGATTTCCACCCCGGGTCCGCTTTGCAGGGAAATGCCCCACGCCCGCGGAGCGGGGTCATGATCGTGAATCCTGATAAAGTCGTCGTAGGCATTGACCGTTTCTTCCACCCATTCACCCACCGGTTGCGAACCCGAACGAACCACGACCTCCGCCGCGCCGAACAGGCCGCCGTCCGTCACGGAACCCGCGGGTTTCGTCCCGCTCCAAACGTACTTCGTGGACACCGGAATAAACATCAAATCCGTGTCCAGATTCGCAAACAGCGCCGCAATGAACTCCGCGTTCTCCGGAACGGCGTGCAGGCGCCATCGCCACGATAGAACGGGATGGGTGCGGGGATCCCACTCAATGTTCCTGGTATAGACCCGCTGGTTCGCCCCCTTGCCTTTCAGAAACGCGGTGTCCCCCTGCCGGTGAAGGGAGTAGGCCTCTTGTGCGGTGATCGTACTCCGCGACCCTTCCCATCCTTCCGGAAACGGCGCCTCATCCGCGTCTCGAAAATCTTCGAGCGTCGCCACCTGGGCGAACGCCGGCGGACTCGCTGTCGCAAGGAGCGTGACGAGCCCGAGCATCCCGAAAAATGTTCCCATGACGTTCATGCCGACTCCTCCCTTGAAAACGCCTGCACGAACGAGACGTTTCCGGATTCGGCCGGGACGTCATGGTCGGCAACGGCCAACTGCTTATCCCTCGTGGCCAGCCAAAACATGAAAAACACGGACCCCCAAAACAACACCATATTGATGGTCACCATCTTGGCGGCAAAGAGAAGGGGCGGGGTAAAGGCCCACGGGGACAGATCCGCCATCAGTTCATTCACGTGCCACCCCAACCGGCCGGCTGACCGGATATACCCCATCAATCCCATAACCCAGGAAAACGTCGCGGCGACACAGAACAACGCCACCATCCCGCGCACCGAAATCCCGCCCCAGCGGACGGGACCCCGAAGCCGGCTCCCCTTCAACAGAAAATGATTGATGGTCAACCCGCCAAGCAGGACCGTCGCCGTCGTCGCCCCCTGCGGAACGGACAACCCCATCCGCACGTGGGCGGGAATAAAAAACCCATACACCGCGACCCAGACGATATTGGCCATGCCCGCGACAAACAACACCGCGATCGCGACGTTTCCCGCCGCGGCCCACGGGACGGTCGGAATCCGGTTGGCACGACGATACAGCAGGTAGCTCAAGGCCGTCAGACAGATCATGACGTTGACGGCGCCGTTTTTGGCGGACATCACCCCGAATTGCCCGATGACGGGATGTTGCGCCGCGCCCATGGCCTTCATTTCACTGGGGGTCATGGCAATCGTATGCGGAGTGAACCAGACCAGAAACGACACCATCAGACCCCCGAGGATGATTTTGAAATAGGGATGATAGCGTTCCCCGTCCCGCAATCGTCCCAAGGACTGCCAGATGTAATAATTGATGCCCAGAAACAGGGCGCCGATGGTAGTGGCCTGAACGACAAACAGCCAGGACAGCAACCCGCCCATCATGGTCATGCCCATCTCCTGACGGAATTCGAAGACGGAACGCATCAGCCAATATCCCGCAAAGGGCATGGGGAGCAAGGCGCACACCACCACGACAATGAACACGTAGCCCACCCAATCGTAATACGCGCGCTCTTCCGGAACCCGGGTCTTGAAAAACCGGTACGCCGCATAAGCCACGACCACGGCTCCCCCGGACATGATGTCCGCCAGGAACCGGTGGGCATTGAGGGGATTCCATAACGGCGAATGCAATAAATGCCACACGTTCCCCAGAAACTGTCCTTCGGCGTTCACCCCCGCGGGCGCCATCATGAACGACGCCCAGGAATTGGCCAACAGGAGCAACAGCACGCCCATGGCGTTCGCGACGACCCCGATCGACAGGTGCACCCATTTCCCGGCTCCCTGAGCCAGGCGGTCCCAACTGTAGTAGTACAACACGAGGAGAAAGGATTCGCCCAAAAACACCGCGGCATACAGCGGCATCATCTGTTTGAAGGTCGAACCCATGTACGACATAAAAACGGGATACAACGTCAGAAACGCGACGAGCATGACCCCCGCCGAGCAACGCCGTGACCGAAAGCGAGAGCACCCCGACGCGAAGGATATCGCGGCCGAGTCCGTCGTAGCGTTTGGCTGCCTGCGGATCACGGCGTGACAGGCCCAGGAATTCCAGGAGAAACGCAAACAACGGGAGCGCCAGGACGAACCCTCCGAAATAGGTATGCTGCTGCGTGACGAGCCAGATGACGATCCGGTTGTTGAGCGGCTGCCAGAGCGGGTACGTGGAGCCGGTTTCCGCAACCCCCGGACCTTGAGGAGTTCCCGGGGTTTTATAGTACACGTCCTCCGTGAAGGAAGAAGAAGCATCCGGACCGGCCAACCCGGTGACGGGAACGACGAGTGAACAACCCAGGACCAACGCCAGCAACACAGCGGTCTTCATGAAAGCATCTTTCGCCGGGACTCCCCCCGCCCGATTTCGACGGTTCCTCCCGACGTCACCCACCCGGTCTTGGCCAAGATTTCCATCACGAACGGACACCGTTTCAAACCCTCGGAGAATTCGCCTTGTGTTTGCGTCTCAACAAAAACCCGGGCGCCCAGGAAGTAGCCGTACCCCGCCATCATCCCCGCGGTCACCCCGCCGACGACCAGGTGAACGAACAGGGCCGCGTCCTCAACCTGCAACACAAAGGCAATGAGGCCGAATTGCACTAAATAGTAAGTAAACGCAAAAGTCAAACACGGCCACACCCAAAACCGGCAGGCTTCCCACCACGATTCTATCCTGAAACGGTCCGGGAAGTCTTCCAGCGGACGTTTCCCGGACAAGAAGGCTCCATGAGCGACGCACGCCGCCGCGAGACACACCAGAATCGCCTGGCCGGCCTCCCGCCCTTCGCCGGTCCAGCCGAACCGGGTCGCGACCGCGATCGTTCCACCGGCAACGAACCCCGCGCCCACCCATCGGAGCACATGGGAAAAGTCGCGCCGGAGCAGCTCGCGCAACGACCCGCCGTCGGGAAAGGTCACCATGCGCATGCCCTGGGATTCCATGCGAACCACGTGTCCGATCTCAAAGGCGTCCCGGGTCACCGCCGTGCAGGGAATAATCAGGGCCATCATGGCCGGCCCATCGGGGTGAAGCAGAAAATTGTAATCGGCAAAAAGGGCCAGAATCGCCAGGACCAACAACGAAAGCTGCACACCGTAGACAAACCCGATCCAGCCGCCCACCCAGACAAGACGGCCGGGAGCATCGGTGCGACACACCCGGAGCAGCGGTTCACTCCGTCCTCGCGCGTACGCCCAATACGCGGCGACTGTCGCCAAGGCCCCGCTCATCCCCAACAACACCATCGGGTCGGACAGCGGCAGCACGTCTTGCGAGAGACGATAGAACGCAAAGGCCACGAACCCCGGGAAGAGCATTGCCCAACGCTTCCGCTTGCGAACGTCGGATTCCGTGACCACCGCGTTCAGTTGGGGAAGCACCCGGAGCACGAGTCGATGCAGCATCGGAATTTCCTAAAGGACAGAACCATCAAATTGTCATTGATACGAAAATAGCCCAAACCTGTATTCCTGTATGTGTCCAGTAATGCCCTTCGACTCCGCTTCCGTTCGTTCTGAGCCCTTCGACAGGCTCAGGACAGGCTCAATCCTCCTTCTCAGGGGGACGACAGCCCGTCTTGCCCCCCTGACAAGGGGAGCCGTGCTGATCGCTTGGTCAACGCCCCCGTCCGTCTTGCCCCCCTGACAAGGGGGGGAAGGGGGGTTCGCCCCCGTGCCGGCCATCCGGAGACGCCTGGCCGGTTACGGCCTCGGGGCCGCCATGCCGAAATAGCGGGCCTTGATTTCTTCCATCAACTCCACCGTGACCTCGGACAGGCCCCTGTCCTGAGCCGTACGCTCCAATTCCACGCGCGCCATCGCGCGAACCGGCCCCGGGACGCGGGACAAACGGCGCGTGGCATCGGGATGCCAGGACACCGTCCCCTGGGTTCCGGCTTCGGTCATCAGATCGGTCGAGATCACCGTGAGACCCGTTCGACCCGCATACGCTTCGATCTCCTGCCGGACGAGAGGTTCCACGTACGGGGGCAGCCGCTCCAACCGGTGCCGGGCCTCATCCGTCCAGGCCGGCCGGTTGAAAAACTGACTGGCGTTTCGATGGTCCGTCTCGACCCCCAGACGAAACTCACACCGTTCACAGCCATACCGGAGGAAGACCCGGGCGTCTTCCCATTCTTCAAGAGCCTCCCATCGAAAATCCGAGCCGCAGGCACAGCGCAACACGGAGCTACCCGATCCGTCCGGGGTACAGAATATACAACATGGCGTACGTCGCACTGCCGGTCACGAACAACACGCAATAGACTACCATGGTAAACCGGCCCAGGACCCGATGGCGTTGCGCGCCGTTCGGCCACATGCGCTGGATGGCCACCTCGATGCCGAACACAAAGGCAATGAGCGTAATCAGGCCGAGATAGACCAGAAATTTGCCCATGGAAAACCCGCTGGCGGCCACGCGACTGAAAAACAACAGCAGCACAAGGGCCGTCACCGTCCCCAGGATGCCCGCGATTTTTCGCCCGGTGGTTTGCAGGACGGCCTCCTGCAACTTCCGCCGGCCGTTGACAAAGGCTTGAGAACGGAATCCCAGGACAATCATGTAGACGGCCATGATCAATCCGATCACAACCAGAAGAATGTGAACGGTCAGCAGAGGCACGAACACGTTGTCATACAGAGCCTGTGACCCGCCGAACCCTTCCTTGCCTTCAAAAGCCAACACGCCGAGCTGACGAAACAGATAATAACTGACGAAAAACGCCAGCATGGCGATCATCCCGCCGAGCATCAACCAATGATGCCCGTTTCCATAGCTCTTTCTGGCCTGAACCCACCCGAGGATAAACAACCCGGTGAATAACGTGGCCATCAACTGGCTGATATCGGCCCCCAGTGTGGCATGTGTCCCGACAAACCCCGGCTCTCGCAACCATTCAGCCATTTACCCCTCTCCCCGTTTCATTCCCTGAACAACCGCGCGCGGTTCCAGTTCCGTGACGGAGGCAAAGCCGGCGCGCGTCATCCACTCCATGGCCTCCTGAGTCGTAAAACACGCTCCCTGTTCCGTATTGACCAGAATATGCACGGCAAAGGCCGTGGTCCACGCCGGGCTCGTCCGGTCCGGGTCCAGGAACCGATCCTTGATCACCAACCGGCCCGCGTCCGTCAAATGCGAAAAGGCTTTGCGCACCAGCCCGGCGTTGGCTTCCGCGTCCTGGTAATGCAGGACGTCGGACAACAGCACCAGATCATAGCGCCCCCCCAGGGAATCCGTATTGAAATTCCCGGGCATGACGGCAATGCGATCTTCCAGCCCGGCCTCCTTGATCGACCGTTCGGTCACCGGCAGGGTCGAAGGCAGATCAAACACCGTGGCTTTGAGCCGGGGGGATTCCCGGCAAAAGGCAATGGCATTCGTCCCGGCTCCCCCGCCGACGTCCAGCATCCGTTCCACACCATCCAGTTGCAGCACCTGCGCGAGGGAGATCCCGCTCCCCCGGCCTATCCGGTCCAACACCGCCAACACGTTGGCGCCCATTTCCGGGTCGGTTTCAAACACGTGCCCGCGGACCGGAGACGCGCCGGTTCGGATGGTCTCTTCCAGCTTTCCCCAATTCATCCATTCCGCATCGTGCAGCGCCAGAAGATGCCCGACATAGTCCGGACTGACTTTCACCAGATGCTTCCGGGCGACACCGGTATTGGCAAACCGGCCCTCGTGTTTCGTCAGAATGCGCATCGCGACCAGCGCGTGCAGGAGAAGGCTCAGGGCCCGTTCATCGAGAGACAACCGCCCGGCCAGATCGGCGGGAGAATCCGAACGACCATCCAGGGCTGAAAACAGATCCAGCTTGACCGCCGTGAGGAGAATTTTCGTCTCCCAGTAATACCCGATCTGAAATATTTCTGCGAGCGAGAGCTCCCGAGGCACGAAGTCATCCTTCCCTGCCCCTCTCCCGCGGGAGAGGGCGATCTTACTCAGATAGTAACGGGCAAAACGGGTGAACGCAAGGAACCGCGCGCGACAAAAAAAGGGCGGCAACGTGAACCCGTTACCGCCCTTTTGGCGTCCTCAACAACCAACGCGTCGTTTACATTTTGAACTTGTTTTTCTTCTTGATGTCGAAGTTGGCTTCGACGGTCCCGCCATCCTTGACTTCCACTTCCACGGTCACGTTGCCGGCCACCGGATGCCAGGCCAGGACCTTGTGCTTGCCTGCCGGAACGTCCTTGATCTCAAACGTCCCGTCGCCGCCGGACACGCCAAAATGGCCGTTGCTCACGGGCAGGAACCAGGCTTGCATAAACTCGTGCTGATCACATTGCAACCGGAGAACGGAACCTTTTCTGGCCATACGCATCTTGATTTTCTTGTCGAGTTTGTCGCCCTTTTTGGCCAACCCGATATTGAACAGGGTCGAGGATTTCGCGCCGAGCACGTCGAAGCTATGAGGGTTGTGCAACACCCCTTCCTTGGATTTGGGATCATTGGGGTCCGCATCGGTATTTTCCACGATGAAGTTCCCTTTATTGACCAGGACACCGGTAAAGGGCAGGAACTCGCACAGCTTGGCGATCACGGTTGGCGTCGACTTGAAGCCCTTGTCCTTAATGCCGCGAACCGACACGATCGCGTTTTTGAGCCCTTTGTTGGCATCCACTTCGACTTCTTTCAACAAGCGCGTGTCATCCCCTTTTTGGCTGGGATTCTGTTTGCAGAACGCCGGATTGGGAAATTTGGAAAAGGCAAACTCCTTGGCCGCAATGGGTTTGCCGGAATACATGACTTTGCCCTTGATGGTTCCGCCGGCTTGGGCAATCAGTGGCATTGCAACCAGCAACCCACCAAGGAAGACAACAGTAAGCAACTGACGAGTCCTCATAGATATTCCTCCTGGTTGAGAATAATTTTTGTCCGACTCGGGGGGAGAGGCGAAAAACCTGAAGGCTTTCAACTCCCTGGCCGCCTCAAATCCACAGGCGAGAAATTCCTCGAATCTTCTTCCACGCAACAGATGCCGTTTATAACAACCTGCAATGAGGGTGTCAAGTCAGTGTGCGGAGCCACTGTTTTTGGCGCGTTGGCGCGCTTTCCCACACCGCATCAGCCTGCGCCTATCGGCTTGGCTGCTGCGACGCCCTCTCGAGGGCGGCGTTGCCGGACGAGTCGTGTCCATTCGGGAACGGGGTCCGCGCCTCCGTGAGGGCCGCGAACATTTCCCGGAACCGGTCCGGCAATTCCTCGGCCCGCGCAATGGGGCTGGAACACAATCGATCGGTGCACACGTAGGCCAACGGACCCGTGACGTTGGGAAAGGCAACCTCTCCGATGGACAGGGAATCGACGCGGGGGTCCAGAAACCGTACCACTTTCCCGGGCGCATACAGGGCCAGGCTGCGGTCAAAGAGACGCCGGGCCTCAGCCTGCGACTGTTCACCCACCACCACAATGTGTACGGGGTAGTACAGGAACCGGTGGAGGGCCAGCCCCGTGTGCGCAACCGGCAGGGAGCCGGCCTCCGTTATCATCTGCAGAACAGGCGCTGCCCTGTCCCGGTATCGCGGGTCCTGGATCAGATAAAACAGGTCGGAGAAGACCAGGGACAGCCGGGCATTGACCGGCAGATCCTTATGGGGAAATTTCAACAACCCCAATGACGATGCAGACGGCATCCGGTCGAAATAGCCACCGCCCTGGCTGTCTTCAAACAGCCGGACGGCGTCCCCGATGACCGTTTCGGCCTGTTTCAGATACGAGGATGAGCCGGTCGTCACAAACGCCTCGATCAGGGCGTCCGCAAAAAAGACCTGGTCGGCGAGCAACCCGAACTCTCCGGGATGACCGTCATGAAGAAGATGCGCCAGGCCACGGCCGGGTTGATAGCGCTCCCGGTACAGCCGCCGGAGGGTTTTGAGGGCAAACTCCCGCGCCTCCGTGTTTCCCAGGACCTGTGAAACCCTGAGCGCAGACTTGATCATCAGGGCATTCCAGTCGGTCAGTATCGTCCGGTCAACCGCGGGGACCCCGGCGGCCAGGCGTTGGGATTCGTCCAGGGCAAAGTAGTCGCTCCCGGGCACGGCGGCGTCCGCACTCGTTGCGTTGCGCACGTCGGCATCCTGACTGGCATAAAACCCGCCCTGATCCCGGTCGGCAAGAAACCGCGTCACGTACCGCATGGTCCCCTCAACGACCTCGCGATACCGCGGCAGGCCGGTCACCTGATACGCCTCCAGATAATTGAGCAGGTTGGCCGCCTGGATGGAAAGCAGCTTTTCATAATGGGGATGCGACCAATCCGCGTCCTCGGCATAGCGATAAAACCCGCCCCAGACCGGATCATACAATTTCAACTGCTGATCCAGGGTCAGCAACGCCATGTGCCGCCATTTCGGGTCCTGCTGCCAAAAATAGTGGACGAAGGCCAACTCGATGGCCTCGGGTTCAAAAAATTTCGGAGCGTCCCGGAACCCGCCGAACACGGGATCGTACTCCAGCTTCATCATTTCGAGGATCGGGGGCAACATCTCCGGGTAAATGCGCCCGACCGGCTGCCGGCTGGCGCGTTGCGCCGATTCCACCCGGTCCCATATCTGCGCGACCCGTTCCGCCATGTCCCGTTTGTTGTCCCGGTAAAAGGCGTCCGACGTCCGCAGCGCTTCGAGCAGGGCATCAGGAGGCAAGACATTCGCCTGGAAGAGAATTTCCCCGGAAGGCAGCAGGATGCTGGTGGTGGGCCACCCGCCGTGTTTGTACCGGGCCGCAATATCCGGACGCTGATCGGTTTCGACCCGGACCGGGATAAATTCGGCATTCAGCAGTTCAACCACCGCGGGGTCGGCGTACGCGGTTTCGTCCATCACGTGACAGGCATGACACCACACGGCCGTCAGATCGAGCAGGATCAGCTTATCTTCGGCGTGAGCGCGCTCAAAAGCCTGAGCTTCCCATCCCGACCAGTGGATCGCCGGCGCGGAGGTCTCGCGCTGGTCGCTCGCCATCACGGGCGTTGACAGCAACAGCAAGCCCGCCAGCCAAAAGACCCCACCAGACAGGCTGGCAGCCTGCGTGCCTCGGGGTGAAAATCGTGCGGTTGTCATCCTTGTATGTGTTCAGTAATCCGTTGACCAAGCCCCCTCTCGCCCCGGCCTTCTCCCAATGGGAGAGGGGGTTCCGGGTGTCAGGCCTCGGGCGGAGAGGAGAGGATCCGCGCGATGGCTCCCGCGGCCGTGGCCCGTACGGATTCGTTTGACGCTTTCATGAGCCGTTTGAGGTGAATGAGCAGTTCCCGTCCCCCCACCCTTCCCAGCGACCGGGCCGCTGAAATTTGCGGTTTCGGCACGGGGTCGTTGAGCAGGAGAAGCAACGGCCCCACCACGTCGTAGGCGCGGCCATGACCCAACGCTTTCGCCACCGAGGACCGCAGGCCCGGATTCTGTTGCTCCATCAATTCCCGGACGGCTCCGGCCACGACGCTGAACGGGCTGCTCAATTGCAACAACCCCGCGATGGCCGCGGCGCGCACCCCCAGATTGCGGTCCTGCAAAGCCCGCGTCAACGGAGCCACCGCGGGTTCGGCCTTGAGCTTCCCCAACGTCACGGCAGCCACGCTCCGGACGGCCGGGACGGGGTCGGCAAGCGCCCGGAGCAGGAGGGGAACGCCTTCGACCGCGCCGAGTTTCCCCAGCGAAGACACGGCTGCCGCGCGAATCGACGGCTGTTTGTCGCGAAGCCCCTGCGCGAGAAACGGCAATCCCCTGGGATCCCCGATTTCGCCGAGCATGCGCAACGCCGCCCCTCGTTCATACCCCTCGGGCACGCTGGTCGCCCGCTCCACGGCTTGCCAGTGTTCCGTCCGCCCGAGACGATACAACGCCGCGGCCGCGGCAACCTGCACGACCGTTTGTTCATCCTTGAGCAACGGCGTGACGAGGGGAATGGTCGCGGAATCTCCCCACCGGCCAAGGGCTTTCAGGACCGTCACCCTGACCAGGCCCGCCTGATCCTTGAGCGCGCCGCGAAAGCCGTCCGATTGCCGGCCGGCCGGAAACTTCCCGAGACCTTCGGCAACCAACACCCGGATCATGCCTGAGCCGTCGCTGAGCCCGTCCTGAAAATACGGGACGATCTCGTCCGAAGGAATCTCCTTTAACGCCGAATACGCCGCCCCTCTCACCTGCTCGCGCATGTCCGCGCGGAAGGGCAGAATGCTCTGGACCGCGAGTTCCCGCAGAAGCCCTTCGTCCTCGCCGTCCCCGGCGAATTGTTCATAGGCCCGGATGCCCTCTGCGGTGTTTCCAAGCCGTGCCAAACCCAGCATCCTGAACCGGAAGGACGCGCGCCGCCACCGTTCGTCCCCGAGGAGGGGTTCGACGAGGTCCACGGCCTTCTGAAACTCACCCCGCCCGAACGCCTGTTCGGCAAGACCGAGTCTGTCTTCGGGAGACGTCTGAGCCGCAACCGTTCCGCCCAGCAACGCCGCGCTCCAGACCACGACCGCGAAAACCGTTCGCCCTGGTCCCGGGGTCATCCCCATTTATCCCTCATCCGCCTGTTTTTCGGTCGCCTGAAACATTCGATACCCCAACGGGGTTTCAAAAAAATACTCCGGTTGCTTCGAGAGAACGACGCGGTTGTATTCCACCGACCAATCCCGGTCCCGGCTCACGAGCTTCAACAGCAACTCCCGGGCTTCATCGACCCATTGATAATACATCTCCCGGCGGTCGTAGCGATCCACCGCCACTTCATACAACGTGGCCTCCTGATCGCCGACCATGGCCTTCCCGATGCGCGATCGGGACACTTCCCCGTCCAACGTCACGGCCAGCGGAAGCACGTAGTCCAGGGTCAACGGCATCGCCATCACCAAACGACGCTGGGACAGGATGTACCACACCTGCTGCTTGTCCAGCCGGACGATCGTCACCGTGGCATAGCCCAAATCCGTTTTGACCCCGCCGCGATGTTCGATCCGGTAGCGATTGCCTTTCACGAACAATTGGGCATGTGAGGTTTTGCCACCGGTACGCCACGTCAGACGGGCTGAAAATTCCAGCTCTCCGGAATCCCGCGAAACCCGGACGTCCGGACCGGAAGCCCGGACCGCGGACAGGGAAAGGAGAACCATGAAGAACAGGAACACGGCAAGGAGCCGGAACCACCCGAGCCGGGTTGAACGGAAGGCTGTGACCATCATGGGACCGCCGGACAACCACGGGGGATTGTCCCTGCATTGGATGAACGTCATCCGGACAAACGGCGGGGAACAACGCTCGTTGTTCCCTACTGGCGCTCGAGAAGGGGCTCGATTGTCAATTCGCGGCCCAACGCCGCGGGAGTGAACCGGGGAGGCGTCCGCACCGTGAGAGCCGTTTTCCGCCGTCCCGGCGAGGGCAACTGAAAATCGACCGTCAGGGTCCCGCCCGGTTCGATCGTCACCGGCTTCTTCACGACCTGCCTGACACCCGGATGCCACGCGCGGAGATCATACGTCCCGGGCGGAACGTCTTCGAGGGAAAACCGCCCGTGCTCGTCGGTCAGCACGTAGTACGGATTGTCCACGGCAATGGCCCAGCTTTGCATGTACGCGTGAAACCCGCATTGCATGACGAACGTCCGGCGCTTTTTGCTCAACTGGAATTGACGGACCAACGATTCTCCGGGTCTGTGGTCATGGGTCGCATGCAGATCGCCCCGTTGATGACGGTGGTTGAAGGGCAGCGGCGAATTGAACAACACCCGGGTCCCCATGGCGGTCGAGGTCTCATAGGCCTGGATATCGTGCATCACGGGATCCATATTCACCACTTCGATCCCATGGCCGCTTCGCACCACGGTCGTAAAGGGGGAAAAGCGACAATCCCGCGCTTCCACCCGCGGCACGGAAAGCGAGAAGGGCTTGCCTTCCGCGACTCCCTCCAACAACACGACGACGTTCAGGACCCGGCCTTGCTCGTTCACCAGAAAATCCCGCAGGAGCCGCCACCCGTTGCCGTTGGAAATCCGCCCGCAATATTCGGGGTCCGGGAAAATGACCAGGTTGTACGCCTTCGGATCCGGCACCGGACCCGAAAGGGAAACCGTGCCCTGCACCGTGCCGCCGCCGGCAATCTCTTTGACGGCATACCCCCAAACGGAGGAGGCCGGGCTCGACAGGATCAGGCACAAGCCGGTTATCAGAACGGATTTCATCAACGCTCCTGACCGTCAGGGCTGCTGCAACCTGAGCGACGGAATGATTTCCACGCCCTCCCCGAGCAACTCCAGACCGAAGTGGGGATTTTCCTGCATTTCATGCACGCTCCGCCGCTCTTTCACGGATTCATATTGGAAGTCTCGCGTGACCGTGCCGCCGGCGGGAACGACGACCTGCTGATCCAGGTATGTTTTCATGCCGGCGTGCCAGACCGTCAATGTATATTGTCCCGGAGGCACGTCCTTCAATGCAAATCGTCCGTCTTCCCTGGTAATCGCGTAATACGGATTTTTAACCACCACGCCCCAGGAAAACATATAGGGATGAAACCCGCATTGCATGACGAAAATGTTGCGGCCTTTCCTGAGATGAACCTTTTGAATCATGGGCTTGCCCGGCAAATGTTTATGACTGTGCAACATGCCCAGGACCTTGTGAAACGCGTTCATGGGCAACGGCCGGTTGAACAACACCCGCGCGCCACGCGCCCGGGCGGTTTCGTATCCCTGGATATCGTGCTCAACGGGATCCATGTTGATGACCGTAATTTCATCCTGGTCGCGCAGGACGTTCACAAAGGGCAGGAAATCGCAATCCATGGCTTCGATCAGCACTTTGGGCACATCGAACGGCTTCCCCTTGTCAATGCCGGTGAGCATGACGACCGCGTCTTTGAGGCTCCCGTCGGACCCGATGATGAAATCTTCCACGATCCGCCATCCCGTGCCCGTGGAAATACGTCCGCAATAGACCGCGTCCGGGATCGTCACCAAATTGAAGGCCATGGGCCTCGGTTTCGCCCCGGCAATCGTCACGTGCCCCGTGATGGTTCCCCCGTTCGTGACTGATATTTCCTCATACGCCCATCCCGGAACCGCGCACGCCCCCAGGATCAGGCACAACGTCCACGTCCGCACCGCCATGAATCCCTCCCTTGCCCTTCGATCAATACCTACCATCATGATACACCGAAAACCGGCGTCCGCCGGTTCATGCTCACGGAAAAAAAACGGGGAAGCCAATGCCCGGCTTCCCCGTCCTTCCTATCCGCTCGCCACCCAATCACGCGTCATTTAAACGAGATGGGGCGAACGCGACCTTTCTCAGGTTGGCCTTCCTTGGCTTCCTTGACTCCCGGAGAAGCCCCGCTTAGCGGAAGGATGCGCTGATCGTTCTTGGACAGCACGCGGAAGTACCCCCATTGACCGGACTGGGAATACGGCAAGCGCGCGTTGCTGTACACGTAGTCCCCCGGCATGGAATACGGGCCGCCGGCCGAAGCGATAAACGCGTCGATCCCCTCGGACCCGGAAAATTCCACAACGCTGATCTGGTCGGCGCCCGACATGAACGGCTCGATGGGCCATTCATGTTTTTCCAGGGTGAACATGCCGTTTTGCTCGTTGCTGGCCCCGAACACGTGGATCCGAACCGGGTCGCCGGCATGGGCCTCGATAATCGGCGTGGCCGGTTCATTCGGTTCATCCACGTTACAGGGTTGGAACATCCGGCCCAACGAACACCCCTGTTCTTCACGGTACAGATACGGTTCGTTCCGATAATTGACCCCGACCAACCCGGCCACGTTTTGCACGTACGGCATGAAACTGGTGCCGATGATATTGTCTTCATCCTGGAAGAACAGGGCCACGTCGCGATAATTGGTCCGGTGCTCATTGCCCGGCACGGACCGATCGACAATCACGTCGGCGACCCAACTGTTCTTCTCGGAAATATCGGCCCCGGTTTTGGGATCACGATACTGGGAGCCCTTGGGACCGATCACGATTCCGCCGAACAACCCGTTCCGCGGATTCATGGCCACGTTGCCCCAATCCCACACCAGCGATTGCGTTTCCCCGACGGCCGGGTCCGCGTAATAGGTATAGGTCCGGCTTTCACCGGGAGCCACGGTCTGATCCCCGGGATTGTTGCCGAGATTGACCCCTTGTGAATCCTTGGGATCAAACGCCAGGGAGAAGGCCGAGAACGACGCCCGCCCCTCTTTCATCTTGTTGGTGAGTTTCACCTTCAGACAATCACCCAAGTTGGCCCGCAAGGTCAGCGGCATGGGTTGAAATTCCCCGGAAACCTTCGCGACTTCCTCTTCCAGGACGTAGATCTTGGCGTCCGGGTTCCGGACTTCGATGGTCCGTTCAAAGTCCACTTCGATGGCTTCTTCCACGTTGGGATTGAACGCCATTTGCGGATAATCAATGGCTACCACGTTGAAATTCTTCACCGGGGCGTCGGCCGGACACACCGGCAACGATTTCTTGATCCCCGGCCCGCCGAACGCCGCGTTCGGCAACGGTTTCAAATCGGGCGTTTCCTGATCCAGGACCCGGATCAAGCCCCACGAGCCTTCGGACAATTTCGAACTCCGGCCGTTGAAATACATGTAATCCCCGGCCTGAAGTCTCGTCCCGCCGGCCTGTGGCACCACCAGGTCGTACCGTTCGGCAATGCCGATGTGAATGGAATTCTTCCGGTTGGCGTCCCCGGCGTAGCGTTCGGTCAGGAAGTTGTGACCGGACACCGTGAACACGTTACTCTCGTTCATCGTCACGTCGATCAGCCGGAAGACGATGGAATCGCCCAGGTACGCCCGCAACGTGACCGTACTCGGGTCCCCGTGCGTCCCGCTGCTGAACAACTGCGAGGTTTCCGGGTTGTTGGCCAACCGTTGCGCAAAGGGTTCGGCCCGGAAATTCAGGGCGCCGCCCGTGGTATGCGTTCCGCCGTTGAGGAACGGCATCGGCGTCATCTTGATCATGTCGTTCGGCGGCATTTGGAAGGACACGGTTCGCCCGGCTTCCAACGCCACTTCCACGGGTTGACCGGGCGGATTCCCGGCCGTCACCACGTTGACCGTATGAGGCACCGTATCCATGATCTGCACCATCAACTCACGGAAACTGCCGCTCACCCCATACCCCACGGGCTCCACCGTGTGAATATCCATCACCGGACCGGTGCGTTTGGCCTCGCCGGTGGACGGATCATGCCACGTCGATCCGAACGGCTCGATCAGGAACGAACACACCGCGCCGTGGGGCCACGTGGTCCCGCCGAACGCGTGGTCATGACAGAACACGGAACCCACGTCGGCATCCGCCCAGAAGCGCTGCCGCACGAATTCCACGGTCACGATGTCCCCGACCGGGTGATCATGCTCCAACGGGGTCTTGAACGTCAGGGTTTGCGCCCCGCCACTCGGCGCCGCGGCTCCCCCGCCGCTACCGGGCACTTGTAATTCCTGCCCAACGCTCAGCACGTTGGCGTCGGCCAGGCCGTTCATGCTGACCAACGTCGCCACGTCGGTGCCGTGCTGCGCGGCAATTCCTCCGAGGGTATCCCCGGGGCTCACGGTATACATGCCGCTCCCGCCCGCGGACGCGGCTTCGCCGGAACTCCCGATCGCGACGATACGCTTCACTTCCTTGCCGGCAACGTTATCCGCGCCCACCAGGAGCACCGTCCCGACGTGATACTGTTTGGCGTTCGTCACGTGAATGGTTCGAGCGCCCTTACTGGCGGCCCTGGTGAATTTGGCATTCATGGGCACCGGCAACCCCTTCTTCTTTTTCTTTTCGAACAGGGTAAAGGGCCGCACGGACTGCTCATACGAAAACCCTGAAATCACGCCGTCGGACGCCTGGTTGTCGAACTGCACGAAATGGAAGTGCGTGTTGATCTTCGAAGACTGGAAATTCGTAAAGTCGTCGTCCGGCCATTCACTGGTCAACATCCAATCCATGCAATCATAAATATTGGAACGGAACACCAACGGCACCTTCAAATCGTTATTGTTCCGAATCGCTTCCTCTTCTTCGTGCACCACGTACAACAATCCGTTCGGATCGACCACGGCCGGCTGATCGCCCTGGGCCGCGGACAACTCGATTGGAAGCTTGATGAAGTGGATATTGTATTCCTGGGAACCCGCCCGGTCCGGGCACAGGCTCCACCGTCCGTTTTCTCCCGGTTTCGCCGGCTTCACGGACGGCTGACCGTCTTCATCCAGATGGATCATTTCCAACCACGGCGCCGGATTCCGGTCCGGAGCAAAGGGCACCCGTTTGCCGAAGTGAGGCGTCAGCCACGGCCACGCCACTTTGCCCGTGGTCGGTTCGAACCAGATGGGCCGCCGTTTCCCGGCTTCATAGCCCTGCCATTCCGGATGGTACTTGGGATTCTCGGTCGTGCTTTCCTTCTCGCTCATCGCGCGATCGCCGTCCCACACCCAATCGAGCACGGTCGCGTCATACGACTTCAACTGGCCGATTTCGTCTTCCGCATGACCGGGAAGACCGCGAGTCACCAATTGCATTTCGACCCAATCGTAAATCCGAACTACGGCCGGGTCGGCGCTCCAATCGGTCTTTTGGCTGTTATCGACCAGGTTGAACTTCTTCCCGAACCAGTTCACCGTGGTGCCCACCAACTGATCGGAGGTCACCGGCCGGGCAATGCGCCCCTGACGGTCGGGCAACTCACGCAGCGGAGCCATCACGTCGTTTTGGATGCCGGGCACCTGCAGGGTGTTGTAGACCCGCCAGTACCCCCACATGCCGGCCACGTAATGGTGCGCCACGTGACAATGAAACAGGAAGTCGCCGGCCAGGTACTGACAGAGACCCGAGCCGCACTCGGTTTCCAGATCCAGCGCCTCGGACGGCCCGATCACTTCCACGTCCACCCGGTCCGTCTTGGCGCGGATGAGCGGATACTTCACGGGTCCGTTCTGGCCCTTGTGCCACATCGGCATCTGATCCACCGCCCGCGGGCTGCGGGTCCACCGGATGGCGCCGCCGTGCGGATGGTGGGAATGGAACACTTCGGACCCGCCGTGAACCAGCCGGTATTTGGCCGGATCACCCAAGTAACTCCTGGGGATCGTGGGACCGGCATCGCCGAAGGTATACGAACTGTAGGCCATGGATTCATCTTCAAAGCCGAAATATTCATGTTGCACGTGCATGTTGTTGATGCCGAACGGCTCGCTCCGGTAGTTCAACGCCCGGGCTCCGGGCCGGTAGGCATCGGTCAACGGATCGCGTTGCGGCAGAAAGTCGCCGTGTTTGTTCACCGGCCGGAACGCTTCGTCGCCCACTTCATGATAAATCAACACGAACTCCCGGAAATCCGGGCCCATGCCGTTCTGAATGATGGCTTGCCAGCCGCTGGGCATCGCCGGAGCCGGACCCGTGCCCAGCGGGTCCAGGTATTTGGACCCGGCCGGTTCCACCACGAACACCCCGAACAGCCCCATCACGGTCAACTCGCGGTCGTTGCTGTAGCTGTGGAATTGCCGGCCCCCTTCCTGGGTATCGGGATGGATGTACCATTCCAGATCCACGGGCGTGGTCTCACAATTCTCCTCGCAGTCTTCGTCCGGGCCATACGCAATGGCGTCGGGATTCGTCGTCGTCGCGGGTTGGCCGGTCTTGCTCACCACCATGCTGGACCCGTTCACGTGGAGACTCACGTCCTCGCCGAATTCCAGCTGCGTTCCGCAGCGTGATTTTCACGCAATCGCCCTGGTTGCCGCGAATCACCAGGGGTTGGATGTACTGGCCCTGGATCCCGTTCTTCACCCCGCCGGGATTATGATGGCCCTCTTCCTCGCGCGCGTCCGCGTTCTTGGCTTCCTCTTCCCGGACGTGCTCGATGTTTTCCGAAAGCACGTACATGTAGCCGGGGTAGTAATCCAGCCATTGATTCAACGTGATTTCCACGTTGATCGCGGCAATACGTCGTACTGCTTCACCGGAGCCGAGGCCGGGCATTTCCCGCCGCCCGTCATGGCCACCGGTTCAAGATCGCCATCGGACGCCAACAGGTAGTTGCCTTTTCCGGCGCCGTATTGATGCATCATGGACATCGTGTTGTAGCCGCCCGAGTTGGATTCGGTCATTTCTTTCTGCATCTGCTGCATCAACCGCTCATGCTGCTTTTCAACGAGCGCGGCGCGTTCGGCTCTCCCCTCCTGAGCATTCTCAACGATGGTCTGCCCCTTGAGGCGTTCAGCCCACGCAGGCGACTGGTGATCCATCCCCGAGGTCCTGACCACCGGAGCCGAACCGGAAACCTCGGATTCGGCAGAGGCAAGAGGAAGCGCCAGGCACGCCAGAGCCAACAGGCTTCCTCCTCCCAGATAAACGAAGCGTTTGATGGAAGAATTGAAATGGAACATGGGACCGCCTCCTTCAGAAAGTAAAATCAAGCTCCAGGCAGGAAACTGTCGTCACTGATTACAGGTTACTCCCAAATTGTAACGGAAAGAAGAAAGTTACTGAAAAAAATCCGAACGTGTCAAGGGTACCGGGCAGGAAAACCGGGGGACGCAAAAAAACCGGACACCGGGTCCCTACTCCCGTCCCGTTTCGGACAGGATACAGCGACGGAACGCCTCGCTCACCGCCTGAGTCACCGGTCCCGGCACGCCCCCCGCCACCGGCGCGCCGTTCAGCGTGGAAACGGGCAACACCTCAATGGTCGTCCCGACCAGAAACAGTTCGTCGGCCCGGGACAATTCCTCCTCCGGAACCTCCCGCTCATCGACCGGGACGCCGTTCTTGCCCGCCAACTCCAGCACCGTCGCCCGGGTGACGCCGGCCAACAATTGGTCGCTCAACGGGGGCGTGACGATGCTCCCGTCCCTCACCAGACACACGTTGCTGGAACAGCCCTCCGTGACCAGACCGTCCTTCACCAGAATCGCTTCCAGCGCGCCGGCCTCATGGGCTTCCTGTTTGGCCAGGACATTGGCCAGCAGATTCAAACTCTTGATCGAACACCGGCCCCACCGGAGATCGGGGAGCGTGACGACCGGAACGCCCCGCGGCGGCAGCGCGCCGCCGGGTTCGGGAATTTCCCGAAACGTCATGACCACGGTGGGCGTCGCCGGGCTCGGAAACAGATGGGCGCGCGGAGCCACGCCGCGGGTCAATTGGATGCAGATCAGGCAATCGGCGCAGCCGCTCCGTTGAACGCCTTCCCGAATCAACGCCTCCCAGCCGGTTCGAGCCAGCGGAACCGGGATGGACACGGCCCGGGCGCTCGACTCCAGCCGGGAGAGGTGGTCATGCAGCCGAAACGGAACTCCGCCGTACGTCCGCACCACTTCATAGACGCCGTCGCCGAATTGAAACCCCCGATCATCGACCGGGACGGTCGCCTGTTCGAGCGGAGCAAAGGTCCCGTTGACGTAGGCAATGGAGGGCATGGGGATCACGAACGCCGGGAATCCGGCTCCTGAACGTGGACCAGGAAGACGCGCCGGGCTTCGGCGGTAAATTTCCAGGCCATCCGTTTCTGAAATTCCAGGCGGTGCGTTCCGGGCTGAAGGGGTTCGAACTCAAATTGACGTTTGCCGGAATCAACCGCGTTATTGCTGGTCGTCCGCAAAAATTCGTCGCCGGTCAGCACGAGCTGACTCGTGTCATACGTCGCCACCCACTGCTCGCCTCGCGTCCGGTCTTCCCACAAACTGACGCTCAACGGCACGCCGACCGTGGCATACAGCGGTGTGCAATCGGCTCGTTCCTCATCCATCGAATGACCCGGTTGACCTTAATAGTCCCGGCACATGGAACTGACGAAAATCTCCCCGTCCCGCACCTTCACGTCGTAACTGGCGACACACTGCCCGCCTCCATCCGTCCCAAACCCGTTTCGCACGTCAAATTGAAGGTCGTGCCAAGGACATCCTACCACATATCCCTTCAACTTGCCCTTGTGCAGCGGCCCGCCCTGATGCGGACAGATATTGTTGATCGCGAAAAACGTCCCGGACACGTTGAACAGCGCAATGGTCTTGCCGCGCACCTTGACGGCCTTCGACTGTCCCGGAGGAACGTCGTCCGTCCTGCCGATGAGCACAAAATGATCCGGAGGTTGAGATTCCATGATAGGCACAGACCGTTCCGGGCGACGAAGGCCGCCCCTGTTCCGCCGCGCGTCCCCGCTGACGGGCTACAATCGCAAGACAAACACGAGTTCCTGGCCCTCGGCCACCTCGGCCCGGTCGACGAATCCGCTGTTCGCCTCGATCAGATACCGCGCCCGTTCCGGAGGCGGGCCATACCATTCACAGGGATCGCTCACGCACGGAACCGCGGCTTTCACGATATGAACCACGTGCTTGCTCTCATTCACCCAGATCATATCCACGTTGAACTGGTACTGTTTCGTCCAGACCTTATGAAGCCCGGACTCCTCGAACAGAAACAGCATGCCCTGATCCTCCGGCAGCGTCTCCCGGAACGCCAACCCGAACAACAGCTTTTCCGGAGTCTCGGCCACCTCGGCCTGCAGCTTGCTCCCGTTGGGAAACCGGACCTCGATGATTTCCGTGTCCTTGGGCGCATTAAACAACAACGCCCCGGAAATCAGCAACAGCGCCATCAGCGCCAGAAACAGGATGCGTTTTCTGTTCGGAGTCAACGGAGGATCGGCCGCCGCGCGAGTCTTTTTTGAACCCATCCGGTCTTTTCTCCTCGCACCATTTACCATTTGGCCCATATAATTTATAGTGTCGATGAGAGACTTCTCAAACTGCCCCCCTCACCTTCGACCAGGAGGCGCCCCCCATGAAGAAGAAACCGCTCAGAATCCTGCTCGTTGCGGGCATGGCCCTGTCCTTCTCGTTTTCCGTTTCAACGGGCACGTCATCCGCAATTATGCCGATCACCATCGACCATTTTGTCGCCAAGCTCTTCCCCCAGGCCAATCACTATTCCTGGGTGGTGAACGACAGCAAAAAGGAAACGGCCCGGGAGATCATCCTCGATCTCAACACCTTCGTCACGCAAAAGGAGGGCGAGGCGCCCGTGGAAAACCGGTTCCTGCTGCTCTTCCTGGATGGGAAGATCCTGGCCGCCCAGAATATCCCCCTCAACGCCATAGTCGACTGCGGGCCGCCTGAAGAAGAAGTGTAAGACCCGGGAGCCGACAGGATTTCAGACGTAAAAAAGCCCCGTTCCCCTGATGAGGAACGGGGCTTTTTCTCGTCCACTCTCAAAAAACCGAGGATCGACCCTTTTACTTGAAGATCACGAGATTCGAACCAAGGTGAGCCGCATGCAAATGGCATTTGGCCTTCAGGGCACGAGGAGCGGTGACGAACGTCAGGTCGCTCATGGGAATACCGATGTACTTGGTTTCCCCGGCCTTCAGCACAGTCTTGACCTGCAACGAGGTGGGGCCGGCAAAGGCCGAATCCGCCGAAAGGCTGAATCCGTGATCGCCATCCAAGGCATTGGTGACTTTAATCAGGATGGGCTGACCTCTCCGACCTAAGGTCCCCTGGTTCCGCAGATCCAAAATTGTGGTGCCAGGATACCAGACTTTCTTCCCGCCGACCATCAAAGCCGTGTATTCAAGATCGACGTCGAGAGTTGAAAAGGGTTGACCAATAACAGACCCGGTTTCAAGATCGCCCACTGACGCTCCACCCGACTGCAAAGCAAGGGCGACTGAAGAACCGGCTGCCACCAGAATGAGACTGAAAAGGACGGATAGAAGCACCTTGTGCATTGCCTACCTCCTCACGAAAAATGACGTTAATAAAAAGTGCCGCTCTAAAACCTCAAGGCCACTCACGTTTTACCAAAATTCCACCAGACTGCGCCATGTTCCTCTACGAAGTGAATGCGACTTATAGCACATGCCGCCATAGGACGCAAGGCTGTTTTTGTGGCGAACGTCGGGATGAATATAACAGAATAGTGAGCGCAAAGAAATAAGCCCGGCAAGACGCAGATTCCTCGCAGATCCCCCAGATTCCCGTTCCATGAAAAGACCCCCTCCCCGGAGAGCCTGCCCGGGACTCGGTGAGGGAGCCGGGAATTGTGGTTGCATCGCGCTCTTCCACACAGGTAGAGTGGCGGGGCATCCTGCGTCGCGGTGCAACCAGCCATGAACCTCCTCCTTTCCGTTACCCTGAGCCTGTTCGTCTCCGTGATCCCGACGTTGCCGGACGCCGCGGCGTTTTCCATCACGCAACCGGCCGATGGCAGTGTCCACCCCTCAAACAAACCCATTGCGGTCGTCATGGACATGGGAGAAGTGCAAGGCATTACCAAAGTCCGGTTCTATTGGTATGAAGATCAGGAAGACATGCTCAAGGAATTCGTCGAGGAAAAATTGGCCGCGGTTGCGACGGCCCCGCCGTTCGACGCGAAACTCCGGCCGCCTCAAGCCGCTTCGGGGCTGTATCGCCTGCTGGCCGTGGCCGAACAGGAGAACCGGGAGGCCGGCGATGAAGAATGGGCGGTCTTCGACGAAGTGCTCCTCAACGTCCGCCCCCAAGGCTCGTTGCAGGAGATCGACTTTCAGACGGACAAGCCATTGAAATTCGGGCGGGCCAGCGCCGTTCGGGTGTACGATCAATTGGATTTTCTGGGGAAAATCATCGACCTGCCCGTGGTGGGACGGTATTCGGACGGCACAACGCGGTGTATTCGCACCGCAGCCACGGGGACGACCTATGCCGTTGACGATGACTCCGTCGTCACCATTAACGAAAACGGACGGCTTCGGCTGGTCGGCAACGGCGCCGCCACCATCACCGTTCAAAACAGCGGAGTCGAACGAACGCTGGACGTCCTCGTGGAAGTCAATACCGACCCGAACCAGCTACCCGTGGGGGACCCGGGTCCCACTCAAACCGTGTTTTCAGGCGAGACCGTCGTGCTCAACGGCCTGAAGAGCTATGACCCGGAAGGCGGGTCCCTGCAATACTCCTGGGCGCAAATTCGGGGCAGCAAGATCGCCCTGCTTGATCCCTATTCGGCAAAAGCCCGCTTTCTCGCGCCGTTCGTGGTCGAGCCTCGTCGCTTTCGCTTCCAACTCAGGGTCACGGACGTCCAGGGGGCCGACAGCGTGCCTGCCGTGATCGACGTCATGGTGGAGCCGTAACGTCGGCGCGTGATCCGCGGATCCGGCGACGGGGTCCTGTTTCGGGCTTTGTCCGCCAACGCTTCCCCGACAAGCGCGCCGGAATGAATCGCCGGGGCCACCCCGTCTGAAGAACGACGATCGAACGTGTGGGTTTGGCCGTCGATGGCCATCCGCCGTTCATCGTCACAGATCCGCTCTTTCAATTTGCATTCGCTTCTGAAGACCCCTACAATCACGTCAAAGGAAGCGGGCTTTGCCGTGAAATGTAACCTGTTCTCCATGCAGAAAGCGCCCACGAGACACTGGCACCCCGTTGCGATGATCGAGCGATCAGCCATGCCGACACTGAGCCGTCATCTGATCCCGGTCTCTCTCATCAGTCTTGCCTTATTGACCGGATGCCCTCCCGACAACACTCCCCTGATCGAAGAAAACGAACGGCTCAAGGAACAACTTGTCAAACACGAAAGCCTGATGACGACCCTCCAGGAAGGGAACCGGGTCCTGCAGGAACAGGTCGACCGGCTCAGTCAGGAGCTGCGCGAGAACGAAACCGAGTTTGCCAAACGCCTCGAAGTCGCGCAACGGACCGGGCAGGGCCTTTCCACTGAAAAACAAAACCTGCTGCAACAGGTCGCCGCCCTGACCAACAAAAACCGGAAATTGAAGCTGGACGCCCAAAAACTGCGAAAACGCCTCGAACTCGTGCAACAAACCGGGCAAGGCCTCTCCGCTGAAAAGCAGAACCTGCTCCAACAGATTGAAGCCTTGATGCAGGAAAACCGGAAACTTCAGGCGGACGGTCAAAAATTCAAAAAGGACGCCCAATGGCTGCGCAAGCAACGGGAGCTGGTACGGCAGGCCCTTCAAGCCAGCAACACGGCGGTGCAAGCCGAGACGCTGCCGTACAAATTGCCGGACGCGACCAAAGCCGCGTTGCAGGCCCTGGCGAACAACGGATACACGTTGATGGCCAAAATGGAAACCGATCAGAAGTCGGTGTTTATCACGGAACGAAAGGCCTCACCCTCGGCCTCGCTTGAGGTGCCCGGTTACCGGAACCAGTACCTGGTGGAATTGGAAACGCAACCCGACAACCAGACCGCGCTGAAGGTCAGGGCCGACTATGAAGAGATGACCTCGGGGGGAACCATCGTCGAGGTCGGCGAAGAAGAACGCTCGGAAATTGAAGCCCGGTTGATTCAGGTCATCCAGCAGATTCTTGGACAGCCGGAGGAAACGCCGGAACCTCAGGACCTCGCTCCGCAACCGGAGGATTCCGAAGAACCGGACGACGCCTAGCCCGTTGCGCGCCCCGTCCGGACTCACATGACTCTCCCCTGCTTGCGCCCATGACGGCGCGCCGGAACGAAACACGCAATCAGGAACGCGAGCGGGACATTGCGGCCAGACTGCTGCCCGCTCTGAGGTAGGCATCGATGCCCGCGGCGGCCTTGCGGCCTTCCGCAATGGCCCAGACAATCAGCGAGGCCCCGAGTTTGCTGTCCCCGGCGGCAAAGATCCCCTCTTTGCCGGTCATGAAATTACGGTCCACCGCCACGTTTCCCCGAGCGTCGTACGCCACGCCCAGGCTGTCGAGCAGCCCGCTTTTGACGGGTCCGGTGAAGCCCATGGCCAACAGCACCAGATCGACCTCCATCTCGAATTCCGTGCCGGGGACGGGGAGAAACGTTCCCCCCTCACGTGACACGCGATGCGCGTGCAGTTTGCCGACGCAACCGTGGTCGCCGGAAAATTTCGTCGTCGAGACGCTCCACTGCCGGTCGCAGCCTTCTTCGTGGGCGTGGGAGGTCCGAAGCTGCATGGGCCACAGCGGCCACGGCGTGGAGTCCGCGCGCAGGGGAGGCGGCTCCGGCAACAACTCAAATTGATACACGTCCCGGCACCCCTGGCGATGCGCCGTGCCCAAACAGTCGGATCCGGTGTCGCCGCCGCCGATAATCACCACCCGTTTGTCCGCGGCGGTGATCTGTTCAACCGGCAGACTGTCCCCGGCGTTCACCTGGTTCTGTTGGATCAGATACTCCATGGCAAAGTGGATCCCCTTCAGGTCCCGGCCGGGCACCGGCAGATCACGCGGCTGTTCGGCCCCCAGCGCCAGACACACCGCATCGAACCGTTGACTCAGGTCGTCTCCCGTGACGTCCACCCCGACGTTCACGTTGGTTTCGAACCGCACGCCTTCCGCGATCATCTGGTCCAGCCGCCGGTCGATGACCCACTTTTCCATTTTGAAATCCGGAATGCCGTAGCGCAGCAACCCGCCGATACGGTCCGCTTTTTCGTACACGGTCACGCTGTGTCCCGACCGGGCCAGTTGCTGGGCCGCGGCCAGGCCCGCGGGGCCCGACCCGACAATCGCCACGGTCTTGCCCGTTTTGACCACCGGCATGACCGGTTCGATCCACTGTTCATCGAACCCGCGGTCGATAATGTTCCATTCGATGACGCGGATGGACACGGGGTCCGCGTTGATCCCCAGCACGCAAGCCGATTCGCACGGCGCCGGGCACAGGCGGCCCGTGAATTCGGGAAAATTATTCGTCGAATGGAGCGCCTTCAGGGCGTCCTTCCACCGGCCACGGTGCACCATGTCATTCCACTCGGGAATCAGGTTGATGACCGGGCATCCGGTGTTGCTCTGGCAAAACGGCACCCCGCAATCCATGCACCGTCCCCCCTGGTTGCGCAATTTTTCCTCGGGAAACGATTCATACATTTCCTTCCAATCCAACACCCGCAGTTCGACCGAACGCCGGGCCGGCGTTTCCCGCGCGAAGTGCATGAATCCACGGGGATCAGCCACGGGCAACCGCCTCCTGCTGGACGGAGCTTTTTTTCATCGCCGCTTTGCGCTCCGCCAGGACCCGTTTGTAATCCAACGGCATCACCTTGACGAAGTGAGGAAGCATCATCGGCCAGGAATCCATAATCATCCGGGCCTTGCGGCTTCCCGTATGACGCGCGTGGTTTTCGATCAGGGTCTTCAGGGTATGCACGTCTTCGGGCTCCACGACCTTTTCCAATTCCACCATCCCCAGATTGCACCGGGACTCGAATTTTCCATCTTCATTCCAGACGTAGGCTTCGCCGCCCGACATCCCGGCGGCAAAGTTGCGGCCGGTTTGGCCCAACACCACGACCACGCCGCCGGTCATGTACTCGCACCCGTGATCGCCCGTTCCCTCGATCACCGTGCGAACGCCGCTGTTTCTCACCGCGAACCGTTCGCCGGCCGTCCCATAAAAATAACATTCGCCGCGCGTGGCCCCGTACAGAGACGTGTTGCCGATCAGAATCGTGTCTTCGGGCTGGAACGTGGCGCCTCGCGGCGGGGTCACGATGATCTTGCCGCCGGAGAGCCCCTTGCCCAGATAATCGTTCGATTCGCCTTCGAGATAGAGCGTGATGCCCTGACCCAAAAAGGCGCCGAACGACTGGCCGGCTGATCCCTTGAAGTTGATGGTGACGGTATCCTCCGGCAACCCCGCTTCCCCGTATTTCCGCGCAATACGACTGGACAGGATCGTCCCGGTCGTCCGGTCGGTGTTCCGGATCGGCAAATCGAGCGTGACCCGTTCCCCCCGTTCGATGGCCGGTTCACACAATTGGACCAGCTTCACGTCCAACACCCTGTCCAACCCGTGATCCTGCGGGCACACGTTATACGTCGCCACTTCGGACCCGACGTCCGGCTTCCACAGCAGAGGCGAGAGATCCAACCCGCTCGCTTTCCAATGGTCGATGGCTTTTTGCACTCTCAATTTGTCGCTGCGGCCGATCATCTCCGGAAACGTGCGAAACCCGAGTTGCGCCATCAGCCGTCGCACTTCTTCCGCCACGAAAAAGAAGAAATTCACCACGTGCTCCGGTTGCCCCGCAAACCGCTTGCGCAGCTCGGGGTCCTGCGTCGCGATTCCGACCGGACAGGTGTTCAGATGACATTTCCTCATCATGATGCAGCCTTCGACGATCAACGGCGCGGTGGAAAATCCGAACTCCTCGGCCCCGAGCAACGCCGCGACCACCACGTCGCGACCGGTTTTCATCTGCCCGTCGGTTTCCACCTTGATGCGGCCCCGCAGATCATTGAGCACCAGGGTTTGATGGGTCTCCGCCAGGCCCAATTCCCAGGGAACCCCGGCATACTTGATCGAAGACAGGGGAGACGCCCCCGTGCCGCCGGCGTCTCCACTGATCAACACCTTGTCGGCGTGCGCTTTGGACACACCCGCGGCCACCGTCCCCACGCCGACTTCCGCAACCAGCTTCACGGACACGTCCGCGTCGGGATTCGAGTTTTTCAAATCGAAGATGAGTTGGGCCAGATCTTCAATCGAATAAATGTCATGATGCGGCGGCGGCGAAATGAGTCCCACCCCCGGCGTGGAAAACCGCATCATGGCAATGGCTTCGTCCACCTTATGACCGGGCAGTTGTCCCCCCTCCCCGGGTTTGGCCCCTTGCGCCATTTTGATTTGCAGTTCCCTGGCATTGACCAGATAATTCGCGGTGACGCCGAATCGTCCCGAGGCCACCTGTTTGATGTACGAATTCTTCGAATCTCCGTTCGGCAAGCGGACGAAGCGTTCCGGATCTTCGCCCCCCTCGCCCGTATTACTCTTGGCGCCTATCCGGTTCATCGCGATCGCGAGCGTTTCGTGGGATTCTTTGCTGATGGCCCCATAGGACATCGCGCCGGTGGTAAACCGCTTCACAATTTCCCGGGCGGGTTCGACTTCCTCCAGCGGCAACGGCTCCGGCAGGCATTTGAAATCAAAAAGCCCGCGCAAATTCGAGCGGCGCTGGGTTTCATCATTGACCAGCCGGGCATAGGCTTCGTAGGTCCCGGCGTCGTTGGCGCGGGTCGCGTGTTGCAGCGTGTAGATGGTCTCCGGATTCCAATTATGATGCTCGCCCTGAATGCGGTAATGGATCTCGCTGCCGAAGTCCAATTGCCGGATGGGAACCGGTTCATACGCGGCCTGATGACGCCGCAGGGTTTCTTCGGCGAGTTCCCGCATGCCCATCCCCTGAATGCGCGAAGGCGTTCCCGTGAAGTACCGGTCCACGAGTTCCTCGTTCAACCCGATGGCTTCGAAGATCTGCGCGCCGCAATAGGACTGCACCGTGGAAATACCCATTTTGGAAAAGATCTTGAGCAGGCCCTTGTTGATGGCCTTGACGAATTTTCCCGACGCGGTTTCCGCGTCAATGCCTTCCGGCAAAAACCCTTCGCGTTCCAGGTCCCTGTAGGTTTCAAAGACGAGATACGGATTGATGACGCCGGCGCCGTATCCGATCAAACACGCAAAGTGATGCGTGTCCCGCGGCTCGCCGGTCTCAAGGATCAGGCCGACTTCCGTTCGCGTGGCCTCACGCACCAGATGATGATGCACCGCAGAAATCCCCAACAGACTCGGAATCGCCGCCCACGTCTCGTTCACCCCGCGATCGCTCAGGATCAAAAACTTGTACCCCTGCTGAATGGCCTTGGACGCCTCCCGGCAGAGTTGGTCCACGGCCCCTCCCAACCCATCGGGTCCGTCGGCCACGCGGAACAACAGGGGCAACGTCTTGCTGACGAAATGGGGATCTTCGATCTCCCGGATCTTCTGCAACTGGGCGTTCGTCAGAATCGGCTGCTGGATCTTGATCCGGCGACAGGCCTCCGGCGTCTCCGCGGACAGGTTGGGTTTCGGGCCGATACTCGTGACCAGCGACATGACCAATTGTTCCCGAATGGGATCAATGGGAGGATTCGTCACCTGGGCAAAGAGCTGTTTGAAATATTTGGGCAACAGGAGCGGCCGATTGGACAGCACCGCCAGGGGCGTATCCGTGCCCATGGACGACACGGGCTCTTCGCCGTTGATCCCCATCGGCGACAACACCATCTTGATCTCCTCAATGGTATAGCCGAAGACCTGCTGTCGTTGACGGAGGGTCGGATGATCCGGTTGCGGCACGCTCAACGGTTCGGGCAGTTCATCCAACGACACCCGATACTGGGTCACCCAGGAGCGATACGGCTTGCGCCCGACCATTTCCGCCTTGATTTCCTCGTCGTCGATAATGCGGCCCCGCACCGTATCCACCAAAAACATGCGGCCCGGCTGAAGCCGCCCTTTTTCACGAACGTTTTTCGCGTCGACCGGCAGGACCCCGGCCTCGGACGCAAGGACGACCAGATCATCCGTCGTCACCTGATACCGGCAGGGCCGTAATCCGTTCCGGTCCAGCGTCGCGCCGATCAGCTTGCCGTCCGTAAACGCCACGGCCGCCGGGCCGTCCCAGGGTTCCATCGTCGCGGCGTGATATTCATAGAAGCCCCGCCGGTTCAGGTCCATGTGCGGGTTCCCGACCCACGGTTCGGGAATCAACATCATCATGGCATGAGGCAGGGACCTGCCGGCCATCACGAGAAATTCCACCGCGTTATCCAGGCAGGCCGAATCGCTCTGTTCCGGATAGACAATGGGGTACAGTTTTTCGAGGTCATCGCCAAACAGCTCGGACGCCATGCGCCCCTGACGCGCGCGCATCCAATTGACGTTCCCGCGCAACGTATTGATTTCCCCGTTGTGCACAATGTACCGATAGGGGTGCGCCAACGACCAGGTGGGAAAGGTATTGGTGCTGAAACGGGAATGAACGAGCGCCAGGGCCGAGACCATGCTGGAATCCGTCAGGTCGGGGAAAAACCCGCCGAGTTGCTCGGGCAACAGCATGCCTTTATAGACGATGGTATTGGCGGACAGGCTGCAAATATAGACCTGGCCGCGTTCCACCAACGCGGACTCGCGCACCGCCCGGGCGATGCGTTTCCGGACGACGTACAACTTTCGTTCAAACTGGGCCTCGTTCAGGATGTCGCGCGCGATGAAAAACTGCCGGACGTGGGGAAGGGTCTGCTGGGCCAGCGCCCCGACGTATTCGAGTTTCACCGGCACGTCGCGCCATCCCAAAAACCGCAGCCCTTCTTCACGAACGATGGATTCGAAGAGCCCTTCGCATTGCCGGCGAAGCGGTTCCTCCTGCGGCAGGAACACCATGCCCACTCCATAGCCGCCCGACTCGGGCAGATGCAGGCCGACGTCCTGACAGGCGCGCCTGAAGAATTCATGGGAGACCTGCAGAAGAATGCCCGCGCCGTCGCCGGTACACGGATCGCACCCCTGCGCCCCGCGATGGTACAAATTCTTCAACACGTCCAACGATTGTTCGACAATCGCGTGCGACCGGTGCCCTTTGATGTTGACGACAAAACCAATGCCGCACCCGTCCTTCTCAAACCGCGGGTCATAGAGTCCCTGTTTGGGGGGCAGTCCGTATGGGGGGCGTTGACGACTCATGGAACCATCGGGGGTCCGTCTCACACACATCGGGGCAGGCGCCTCTGGCTTGCTCAACCCCGTCTCATTTCGCCTGACTCGGAAACCGAAGAAGGAAATTCGAGGAGCAACGGAGACCGGATAGAAATCTACTGGATAGGAAAAACACGTGTCAAGACAACGTCCGGGCGCGCCGCCGTTGACGCCCGTGCGCGGCCCCTGCGCGCCTTGACAAAGACCGGACCCTTACATAGGATCGCCGCATGAGCAATGGGCAACCAGCCATTCAACATTCCCTGACGATGGAGGAAGTCTGGGACCTGTATCGCCGGGATCTTGAAGAAATTGAATCGCACATTCATCGCAACCTCAACTCCGAGGCTCCGCTCATTAACGAAATTGCCGGCCACATTCTCGAAGGGGGCGGCAAACGCATTCGCCCGCTCCTGTTGAGCCTCTGCTCCCGGCTCAACGGCTACGTCCCCCAGGAAGATCTGATTCTCGGCAGCCTCGTCGAGTTCATCCATACGGCGACCCTGCTCCATGACGACGTGCTGGATGAAGCGACTCTGCGACGCGGGCGACCGACGGCTCGACGCATTTGGGGCAACCGGGCCAGCATTCTGGCCGGAGACTACCTGTACTCGCAGGCGATGCATCATATTGCCGCGTTCAAGAATCACGAGGTCAATGACACCATGGCCCTGGCCTGCAAGAGATTGGCGGAAGGCGAAATTCTGCAACTGTGCGCCAACCGGCAACCGCTGCTGTCCGAATCGGAATATCTGCGGATCGTTGAATGCAAAACCGGAGCCTTGTTGGCGGCCGCGTGCAAGGTGGGCGGCCTGATGGGAGGCGTCTCTCCCCTTCAAGTGGACGAGTTGTATCGATTCGGGTTGAGCCTGGGCATTGCCTTTCAATTAGCCGACGACTGGCTGGATTACACGGCCAATGAAAAGAACCTGGGGAAAACCCTGGGGCAGGACCTGATGCAAGGGATGGTCACCCTGCCGCTGATCCACGTGTTGCCGCGCCTGCCGGCCGACGACCGGTTGATCCTGGCCGACAAAATTGAACGCAACGCGGTTGAAGAGGGTGATTTGCTGCAACTCACCGCGCACATGCATCAGCATGGATCGCTGAGGCATACCAGGCTTCGTTCGGAGGAATACATCGAGTCCGCGCTCCTGAATCTCGCCACCTTTGAAGACTCCCCTGCCAAGCGCGCGCTCATCGTCGTGGCCGAGTATATGGTCAACCGCGACTCCTGAAGCGTGTCAACGAATTCGTGAACACATACAGGAATGACGGTGTGGTTGTCCCGAGAGGGATGGGGTTTGTAGGGGCAGGCCCCCGTGCCTGCCCTGAGCTTGTCGAAGGGTGCCTGCCCGTCCCATACAGGACAACCACAGGGGGTTGTCCTCTACAGTGACGGAGAAAGGCAAATGACAGATCTATAGGTCGGATGAGCAGCGTAATCCGACAGCCCCCTGCCCTCCCGAACCCCCTGCTCATTCCTCTTCGGGAATTCGCCCCCCCCCTTATCAGGGGGGCGAAGAGGCCCGCTCGTCCCCCTGACAAGGGGGATCAGGGGGTTATCCCGACACCCCCCCTCAGAAGCCCCAGGTGGCCTGGAGGCGGAAGCCCTGATTGAGCGGTTGCAGCCCGGTGGGCTCCTGCCGCAGGCCTTCCAGGGTCATGGTCAGCCCCATGGCGCCTTGACCCGGCACCAGCAGCCGCGTGCCCACCCGGTACGTCCGGCCCGCGCCCTCCGCCAGCATCGTGCCCGCATACGGCGTCACCAATCCCGTGTCATACAGCGCCATGCCATACCCCACCTCCGCGGCAAGGCTGCCGGTGGCAACCTGATTGGTGCGGGGCGCCAGCCCCGCGGTGCTCTGCCGGCCCCATAAGGCCTCCACCCCACTGGCCGTGGCCGCTCCCCAGGCCGGTTGCAGCGTCAGGGCCAAACCCTGACCGCCCGCGCCCGGCGCCAGCCGGACCGTGCCGCTCGCCCCCCATTCGTCATACGCCTCGGCTTCATGCGCCACCAACCCCCGCACCGCGCCTTCCACGGTTAAGCCCAATGTGGGATCGGCATACTGCACCCGCCCGCCGACTTCGATGCCCAAGCCGGTCTCGGCATCGCCCCAGTCATGCCGCACCCCCACTTCCACGGTCGGGGTCAGGTGCCGGCCTTCGGCCCAGGCAATAGCGCCGTGATCCTTCCAGCACCAGGCGCAGCCGGTGCGCATCCGCGTCCGTGGCCGCCATGGTTGCCACGGCCTCGGTCGTGGTGCGGGTGAACATGGCATCCAGACGGGTGGCTACCTGAAGCCCGCCGTTGGTGGCCGGGTCCAGCAGCAGGCCCCGACTGCCGACCGCGCCCATGAGGAAATCCGTGTCCGTGTCAATGGCGGTTTCCCCCGGCGGGGTCAGGGTGAGGTCGCCCCAGCCATAGCCCATCAGGCCCCAGACCGTCAGTCGGTCGGTGAGGGCATACCGCAGATAGGGATGGAGACTGGTCAGGGTGGTGTCGAGATCACCAGGATTGGCCTGGTCGGGGATGGTGTAGCCGCCATCGCCCCGGCTGTGAGACACGGCAATCCCGGCCAGCCAGCGGTCGCCCTGGGTGTCCAGGCCCACGGTGCCGGTGGTCACCTCGCCATCCAGGGCGAGCCGGCCCTCCTGACCGTCAAATTGCGTGTGGGCGACCCGGCCCCACGCGGTCAGCCGCGGGACATTCCCGCCTGCGTTCTGGTTCAGATTGAGCCGGAAGGCACTGCCCACCAGGGCCTGCCGGAAGTCCGGCAGGGTGAGGGCTTGGCCGGGGTTCTGTTGTCGGGATGGGCCGTTGAGCCAGGGGGTTCCGTTGGGGTTGCCCCCGACTGGTCCGGTCTGCTGGTTCCCTCCGGTTTGACCATTCAGGCCCAGAAGGCCGGCGAGGCCGGTCAGCAGGCGGGTCCCCTGATCCGAGTCGGTGGCCGAGGCCGAGGCCTGCCTGGTGGCATCGGTCTGCGTTTGGCGGGAGCCCAGGGGCATGCGCCAGCCGGCCACGGTCAGGTGGGACTCGGCGTCCCCGGTGTCCCGCAGCCGCGCGCTCACCGCGTCGGTGATGTGCGTCCCGATGGTCCGCCCAAATCGCGCCGACCACGCTCGCGGGATCGTCGCCGCGTTCTTAATGGTCCCCGTGCCCGTACCATCGGTAATGGTCGCGCTGGTGGCGTTGGAGAGGACCAATTCCAGGGTCTCACCGCCGTCGGGGTGCGCGTCTTCCAGCACCGGCACGTTCACGGTCTTGGTCTGCTCGCCGACTGCGAAGGTGAGGGTGCCTGACGTGGCGGTATAGTCCGCGCCCGCGGTCGCGGTCCCGCCGCCCGTGGCGTAGTCCACCGACACCGTACCGTCACTGGCCAGCACCGCACGGTCGAGGCTGATGGTGAAGGCCAACTGTGCGCCCTGGCCTTCGGTCACCGTGGTATTCCCCACGGAGAACGCCGGGGGCGGTGTGTAGACCACGACCGGCTGAAAGGGCACCGGCGGCGGGCTGCCACCACCACCCTGCTGCACTGGGGGCGTGCCGCCACCGCCACCACCCTGCTGCACCGGCGGCTCGCTACCCTGCTGCACTGGCGGTTCGCTATCCTGCTGCACTGGCGGTTCGCTATCCTGCTGCACTGGCGGCTCGCTATCCTGCTGCACCGGCGGCTCGTACGGCGGGTCATTCGGGTCGTTGTTGTCCGGCGGGGGCGGCGCATTGCCACCGGCCGTCACCGTCACGGCGAAGCTGTCGGATACCGACCCGCCATAGTTATCGCTGGCCGTCATGGTGATGGTCGCGCTGCCCAGGGCGACGCCGGTGACGGTCAGCGTGCCGTCGCTCCAGGACACCGTCGCCACAGCCGAGTCGCTCGTGGTCACGCCGAAGGTGAAGTAATCGCTGTCCGCATCGCTGAACACATTGTTCATGTTTACCGTAAGCGTCTGACCGGCCGGCAACGGCCCGGCGTCCGCCACCGCGTTGGCGACCGTGGGCGCGCTGTTGATGGTCACCGTGAAGACGTCCTGCACCTGCGACTTGCCGTCGTTGGCGATGACGCGGACGGACACGATGGTGTGCTGCTTCGCGGTGAGGCTCAGGGTGGTGCCGCTAACGGACACCGTCAGCGCGGCCGAGTTGGAGGCGCTGGCCGACAGTCCGAGCGTATCATTGTCCGCATCGCTGAACACGTTGGCCAGCGACACCGTCGTCGAGGCGCCGTTGGCGATGGTCACGTCGGAAATCGCGTTGGCGACGGTGGGCACACGGTTCACGTTCACCGTAAATCTGGCGGTCTTTGAATCGCTGCCGGCGGTGGCCGTAGCCGTGACGGTCGCGCTGCCCGCCGCTTTGGCGCTAACGGTCAGCACGCCGCTGCTGATGGACGTGCCAACCTTGTTGGTATCGCTGGAAGACGCCGCAAAGGTCATGCTGCTGGGGCCCCGGAACTTCTTCTTCAGGTCGTACGTTGCCGATGCGCCAACGTTCAGGTTCGTGTCGACAAGGGTGCCTCCACCCGTGACACCGACATACACCAGGAACGTGTCCGCGACCGATTCGCCCCGGGAGTCGACGGCCGTTACCGTGATCTCCGCTGCGCCGGCGCTGACCCCGGTAATGGTGAGGGTGGAACTGCTGACGGCCACCGTCGCGACGCTGCCGTTGCCGGAGTTGGCCTGGTAGGTCAGCGTGTCCCCGCTGTCAGAGTCACTGAACACGGAGCCGAGGGCCACCGTTCCCGTCCCGCTGGACGACACATACTGGTCAGCGATCGCGCTGGATACGGTCGGGGCGCTGTTGGTCCCCTTGTCGTCGTCGGTCACCGATACCCCAACGACTTGCGAGACCGTCGAGGTGATCCTCGCCTTCTTGGTGGAGTCGCTGGGATCCGTGTATTCCCATTCATAGGTGGACGAGAAGGTGATGGTCACCGACTCGTCAAGGGCGTCCGGGTCGTTCACCGCGGTAACGGTAAACGACCTTCGCTGGCTGGTTGTGGTGACGGTGTAAGAGGCATCCACCGTGACGGCGCTCGTGTCGCTGCTGGTCGCCGTGATAGTGGCGGCATGCAGCGGCTGCTGGGTCAGGTTGACTTTGAAGTTGCGGGAGCTGCCTGCGCCTGTTTCCGTCAGCGAGCGGTGGGACCTGTCGACTTGGATGCCCGCTCTCGGCGTTGTGTTGCCGGTTTCGGTGGTCTCTTTCACGGTGATGGAAAGGGTCTTGGTCACGTTGCTGTAACCGCCGCCGTTGGCGGTTAACGTCACCGTGACCGTGCCGGCGTTGGTGTCCGTGTCGTTCACGGCGGTGAACAACACATGCTGGCCTCTGGCGTAGGTGCTCGGGTTGTAGGTGAGCGTGGACTTATCAGTCGTGACCACGACGCCACTGGGATTGTTGACGGAGATGTCCACGGTCACGGTGCCGGTGGGCTTGGCGCTCAGCCACACGGTCTTGCTCGCCAAAGCCCCCTCCTCAAGGTCGAACGAGGTCTTATTACCGCCGATATTGATCTCCTTGGACTGGGCCTCGACGTCGGCCGTGGCACCAAGGCCGATCAGCGTGACGAGCGCAAAAACAGCCGAGAGGAAACGGGAGCGGCGAGAGCCGCCACTCCGGAGAAGCGAGGAGGAGCGGTCAGGCGGCGTTAGATAACAGGCGCCGGAACGGTCCCCGGAAAATTCGGGGGGGGGGGGGGGGGGTAGAATTACTTATGATTTTTGGGCGTCGGCGCATGATGCTGGGCATATCGTGTCTCCTGTTCGATCGGTCGTCATTATCATTAACGGACCGGTGCCAAGTTTAGGCATTCACAAATGAGTGCCGAGTATGAACCATCCGCCCGGCGAAAACAAGACCCCTCATTGCTATAAAGGCAAAGACGCTGGCTTCCCATTCCCCTCTGCGTCGTTCCTGCGAAAGCAGGAACCCAGTGTCTTGCTCTTCACGGACAAAGGAAAAAACAAAGACGCTGGATCCTCGATTACAAATGTCGAGGATGACGGAGTGGGGCAAAAGAAGGAAAAGACACTGGATCCCTGATCAAGTCAGGGATGACGGAGAAAGAACAATGCAGATTCCTCGCCAGGTCCTTCGACTTCGCTTCGCTACGCTCAGGACGAACGGGTGTCTCTCCGGTCACCTTGGCCGCATTGTAACGCAGTTGTAGCGGCCGCATCTTGTATGTTGCTTTCACCTTACAAATGGGCCAATTTGTAAGGTGGGCGTGAGGGGCGCGTCGCGCGGCATCGGGTGAATCCTGGGGCCTCCTGGGGTGGCACCGGGCATGAGTAGGACACCCCTCACGTCAGTTTGTCGCTCCGAACAGATACAGGGGGCTCACCGCCCCGCATTCGCAAGTGGGGAGAACAAACAGACCGTCCACGACAGCCAGAGGAGGAGGAAGCCATGACGAAACGAGTGGCTGGGATTGATGTCGGGAAACACGACGTGGCCGTTTCCGTGGCCCGGGGGCCGGTCCGCCGGTTTCCCAATACGGCGGCGGGGCTGACGGCGGGGCTGGCCTGGGTGCGGGCGCAAGCCGTCACGCAGGTCGTCTGTGAAGCGACGGGCGGGTACGAGCGCCTGGTGGTGCACCGGCTCCGGGAGACCGAGATCCCGGTGGCCGTGGCTCATCCAACGAAGGTCCGGGCCTTTGCCCGGGCTGTGGGCCAAGGGGCCAAGACCGATCCGTTGGATGCGCAGCTCCTGGCGCACTATGGCGACGTCTTTGCCCTCCCCGTGGAGGCGGCCCAAGAGGCGGCGAGTGCGGAGGTGCGGGCGCTGTTGGGGCGGCGGCACCAACTGCTGGACCAACGCATCCAGGAACAGAATCGCCTGGAGAAAGGGTTGCAGGGCCGGGTCAAGCGCTCCTGTCAGCGGCATCTGGCGTGGTTGGACAAAGAGATTGAGCGCTTGGAGGAGGACTATCAGGCCGCCCTCCAAGCCAAGCCCGAGCTGGCCGAACGCGCGGCCTTGTATCAGAGTGTGCACGGGGTCGGGGTGCTCACCGCGGCGACCCTCCTCGCGTATCTGCCGGAATTGGGCCAGGGCTCGGGGAAGGCGCTGACGGCCTTGGTCGGGGTGGTGCCGTGGGCCGCGGACAGTGGGGCACAGCGGGGGTATCGGGCGATTCGCGGGGGCCGGGGGCTCGTGCGGCGCGCCCTCTATATGGCGGCCTTATCCACGGTCCGCACGAACACGGATCTGGGCCGGTTTTATCAGCGGCTCCGGCGGCGGGGCAAGCCGGGCAAAGTCGCGTTGGTGGCGGTCATGCGGAAGCTGGTGTTGCAGTTGCATGCGATTGCACGCCGGGGGACGCCCTGGGTCGCCGAGGGCGCGTCGGCCCTCTAAAAAGGGCTTGACTGGAAACACAGATACTCATGCGGCCTACAATGCGGCCAAGCGAAGAAGCGCCATGAGATGGCGCGGCTACAAATGCAAAAGGAAAGACACTGGATCCTCGATTACAAACGTCGAGGATGACGCTAGGAAGGTCGGGCAAGCGGCGCGTGATCCCGGAGCGCGGCCAGAAAGACGAGCCCGATGAGAATCCAGAGAATCTCCCGAAGCCGGCGGATCAGGGCAAAGGTGATTCCCGTCACCTCGTCATACCCCAAGGCCATCACTAAAAAAAGATAGCCGCCTTCCTGCGCCCCCAGTCCCCCGGGCACGAACGACACGCCTCCCTTGATCAGCACTGCAATCGCGGCGATGGAAAAAGACGACAGCCAGCCGATCTCCGCTCCCAGGAAATAGAAAATCGCATACACTTCAAACAACTCCGTCACCCACGCAACCAGGTGGATGCCCAGGGCCAACAGAAACGTCCGGCGACGCTGCCGGTAAAACGCGCGGATCGTCCGGTCCAACTCCAACAACCGGGGTCGAACGGCCTCCAGCCGTTGAGATCGAATCCGGCACGTGTCGGCCAACGTCAGCAGCCCCCTTCCGATTCCATAGCGCTGGAGCATGAGAAACAGGAAGACCCCGAAGCCGGCCAGTCCGAACGCGAGGCACGCCACCAGGACGTCGTACTCGCCTCCCCCGACGAGCCACAGCGTCACGCCCAATCCCGACAACATGAAAAGGATCTGGGCAACGACCATAATGGTCTTGGCCGTCACCACGGAGGCCGCCCCCTCGACCATGGGCACCTCATAGCGCGTCAACAGGTAGGCCTTCATGGGTTCGCCGCCGAGCATGGCCGTCGGGGTCGTCACGTTAATGGCCTCGCCGGCCATCCTCACCATAAACAACCGGACAAACCCCACCCGACGCGTCCACGGCCCCAGGGTCAGAGACCATCCATACGTATCGAGCAGATACACCGCCAGAAAGGGCGTCAGAATGACGCAGCACGCGGTCCAGCCGACGCGCTCCACCGTGTCCAGGATCTGAGACAGGCCGATATGCCAGAGCAACCCGCTCAGGACAACGACCCCCGCGGCAAGGAGCAACCATCGAATCATGGGATACATTCAGCAGATAGGGGAACCCGCTTGGTCACTGTTGTTGAGGGAGCCATTCTTCGCCCTCGGATGACACATGACGGCGCGGCTGACTGGTTTCGCGGGTCAGGATCGAGACACGCGGGACACGCGGTACAGGTTCCATGCCATGATAACCGCAAAACAGCTTGTCCCCGCCGCAACAAGCCATAGCAACCACGGCAGCACGCCCAAACAGGCGCAGGCCAGCACCACGATGGAAAAATCACGATTGGCCACGCGCGCAAGGATGAATTCGAACCGGCTCCGGTAGACGTGACTTACGCGCCGCCAGGATACGGCATTGGCTTTCAGGGACGCGATCCGGTTCACACCCCACAGAGAAACCCCGGTCGCAACCACGGCCATCGCGCCCAGGAGCAGCGGCAGGTCGCCGTCGGGCCCGGGACGTTGCGCGGACGCCCCCCAGGCAATTCCCGCAAACACGGCCATGTGCACGATATTATCCGAGACCAGGTCCAACGCCCGTCCCAACCGGGATTCCGCAAAGGTGAGCCGCGCGACTTCTCCATCGCAACAGTCCACGATCACCGCGAGTTGAAACAGAAGCGCCCCGAGCATCCCCGACCGGTACGATCCCATGGCAAAACACGCCGCCCCCATGAGCCCGAGCAGCATCGACAACAGGGTAATGGCGTTGGGAGAGAAGCCCAGTTTCATAAACAGCCGGCTGAACGACCCGGAGATCCGCCGATTCACGTAGCGATCAATGACCCCGTCCATGGCGCCTTTCACGCTTTGCAGGGAACGGAACAACAGGCGCTCCGCTGCGCGGAGGCCGCCGGGCTCGCGAGCGTCCTGATAGCCGTGCGACGACGCCGACAGGGTCTGCACGGCTCCTTCCGCAGCCGCCTGTTCCAACGCCAACCGGACCGGACTCGTTTCCGGGGTACTCCAGGTACCGGATATCCCCAACAACCTGACCGGCAACACGACCAGGTCCGCGGCTCGGGCCACGTCCTGGCCTCCCTCAACCTCCGCGGGTCCCATCCCCTGGTCTTGCCGGTCACAAAACACGACGCGATGGACGGGTCCATCCGTATGGGGATCGGCCCGCATCACGACGCCCGGATTGCCGCTCCACCCGGATTCACCAGGCCGGCCCACGGCCACCACGGCCCGTCCCTCTTTCCCTTCTTCCCTCAGCGACTTGATCAGCGACGGCGAGAACACCATGTGGCACCCGAGAATGAGACACGATCCCCTCATCTCATTCCCCAGGATTGCCCACGTCTGCGGATCCGATGGAGGAAATTCCCGAATGGGGAGCCAGCGAATCGCCACGCGCAGACGCGGATCACCGTCGATCAGCGAGCGCAGCGCCCGTTCCTCCCGACCCACCAACGTCAGAATCTGTGAAATCCCGGCGTGCTGAAGCGTGAATACGGTTCGCTGAAAGAGCGTTATTCCACCGACGCGGGTCAACGCCCCGATCGTGGCAGGGTCGTCCGCGCCCGCCAGGTCGAAGACGCCCGACGAGGCCAGGACAACGGCCGTGTCGATGGTGCCGGTTGCCAACTTGTCGAGTGTTTTGTCCATGAGGAAATCTCTGATCCTCGATCAGGGACTTGTAGGTTGGGTTAGCCCTGAGCTTGTCGAAGGGCGTAACCCAACATCTCCGCTCAACGCCCGTGTCGGATTACGCTCCGCTAATCCGACCTACCCTCATCCCCCCTCACCCCGGCCCTTTCTCTGCGGGGGAGAGCAAGCCGCCCAACCGGGGCAGGACGTCCCGTTCCGCTCGTTCCAGATCTTCGGGGAAGTCGATCTCGATCCACGGCAGCCCTCCGATTTTCTCGACCCCGACGGGCACCTCGCGGAAAAAATCTTCCAGGGCGTCTTCGTATTCCATATCCAGCAGTCCCTGACGCACGCGCGTCTCCAGCGATCGCAGCAACCGCGGCACGGCCTCGCGCGCCACGCGCAAAAACCCGACGCCTTCGCCCGCCAGGTCATGCTCTTCCGGCACGCGCTTGGTCAACGCCACCACCCGTCCCTGCCGCATCACGACCATACATTCTTCGGTGTGTTGCGTCACCGTTTCATCCATCAACAGGGCATTGGGATGCGAAGAGGCCACCAGTCGCTCAAGGATGGCGTGATGAAACAGCACGTCGGCATCCATGATCACCACGTCGTCGTCCAACGCCTCACGGGCCGCCCACAACGAGCCGATGCTCCCCCGCTCGAACTCCTCATTGACCAGAAACGTCACGTCCGGCGCGACGGGATATGACGCCACCGCCTCACGAATGGCTTCCTGCTTGTATCCGACCACCACACACAGTCGCGTCACGCCCAGAGGCAACAGGGCGTCGAAATACCGGTGCAGAAGCGGCCTGCCCCCGATTTCCGTCAAACACTTGGGATGCGGGACGCGCAGCCGTCTCCCCCGCCCGGCGGCCAGGATGACCGCTTTCATGCGGCCTGATTCTCGTGCTTCACCACCTCTTCGAATGCATCCAGAAACCCTTCCACGTGCGTTTCCGTCAGGACCCCCATGTTGGCCACGCGGAAGATTTCCGACTCCAAATGTCCCTGACCGGCATAAATGACGTAGCCGCGTTCCTTCAGGCGGTCGTGAAGCACGGCATAGGCCCGTTCCGGGCCATGCCGCAGCATCAGTCCTTCCGGCAGATAAAAGGCCGTCAACGAATTCGACTGATGCTCGGGGGAGAGCGCGGCCCGCACCCCGAGGGTTTCCATGCGTTCCCGGATCAGCGCGGCCATTCGCCCGTACCGGCCGATCCGATTCGCCACCCCTTCCTCCAGCAGTTCCGACAGGGCCTCATCAAACGCGGCATACAACTGGACCGCGGGGGTAAACGGGGTCGAGCCGTTCTCCTGATCCCTGTAGTAATTCCCCAGATTCAGATACCAGGAGCGTTTGGGATACTTCAGCACGTTTTCCATAAAGCCTTTGCGAACCAGGACAAACGAGACTCCGGGAAAACCCTGAATGCACTTTCCCGCGGTTCCGGCCACCATGTACATGTGACGACCGGCAATATCCAGGGGTTCGCCGCCCAGCCCGCTGACGGAATCCACGAGAAAGACTCCCCCGCGGCTGTCGACGAGGTCGGCTATTTCGTGAACCGGATTGACGAGCCCCAGCGTGGTTTCATGATGCACCATCACCACGCCATGCGCCGAGGGCTGTTGCTTCAGGGATTTCAGAATCATGTCCGGATCGGGCGGCGTGTCCCACTTGTACTTGATTTCGGCGATCCCGAGGCGTTGCGTGGCAATGATGGAGGAAATCCGTTCTCCGTACACCCCGTTATTCACGTGAATCAGCCGCTTGCCCGGAGGCAGGCACGACATGATGGACGCTTCCACCGCGGCCGTGCCCGAGCCGGTCAGCAGGATCGCGGTGTATTCCGATTCCGCGCCCGGAACAAAGGCTTGCAGCAGCTTTCGACGAATGTCGCCGATCAATTCCGCGCATTCGGATTCCCGGTGACAGACGTCGGGACCCGTCAAGGCGTTTCTGACGCGGTCCGAGACGTTGACCGGACCCGGATTGAGCAGGATCATGACCCTCCCTGTTCCACGGCCGCGCGAAACCGTTTGGTAATCTCAGACGGGTCCGGCGCGACCCGGTCCGCGTCTTCGATCTGCTCGTTGACCTTGATCAGCAGGAAATGCGGACCGTCATCGGCGAGCATGTGTTTGAATTCATACACAATGTCTTCCCGTTCCCAGACCCGCTCGACCGTGGCGTACCCGGCCGCCCTGGCCACGTGGTCCAGCCGAACGACGCGCGAATAGGACGGCTGATTGCCCGTGGTGCCGTATACCTCGTTATCGAACACGACGTGTATCAGGTTTTTGGGGCGCAGGGCTCCGATCGTGGCCAGCGTGCCCATCCCCATGAGCACGTTTCCGTCGCCGTCCAATACCACGACCCGCTGCTCGGGTTTCGCCAACGCCAGCCCCAGCCCGATGGACGCCGCCACGCCCATCGACCCGATCATGTAAAACGTGCTCGACCGGTCCTGAATTTTCTGGGCCTCCCGCGAAGGAAACCCATTACACACAATCACCGGTTGATCGGCAAGCATTTCAAACAGCGCCTGAATGGCCTGGGCGCGGCTCTGCATCACCCCTTCTTCGGGTCGCATGGGCGTGGGCCTTTCTCTCTCTCCCCGTGAGGGAGAGAGCCTACCCCGGACCTGATCCGGGGGCCGGACTGAGGGGAGGTCGAGCGTACGCGCGTCATGGCTGGATCGTTTTCACCACGCCCTTTTTCAGGAACAGCGCCACGGGGATCCGTTGCTCCATAAACGTCTGCGCGGTCCATTGAAGGTCTTCGACCAGGGTTTCCGCGGACAGCGTTCGATACGGAATCCGGATCGTGTCCATCAACTGCGGCATGGTCTGCCCCATCACCAGATGTTCGGGCGCGTCTTTCCCTTCAAATCCTCTCCAGGAAATAATCAGCAGGCATGGGATCCTGTAGATCAGATTGAGCGACATGAGGACGTTCAGGGCATTCCCCAATCCTGAATTCTGCATCAGCACCACGGGGATTTTCCCGCCCAAAAACGCCCCGGCGGCCATGGCCACGGCCTCGTCTTCACGAACCGACGGCGTATACAGCCGGCGCTCGCTCAACTCTTCAATAATCCCGCCCAGAATGGTATCGGGCACGCCGGTAAAGAAATCAAAGCCGATATCCCGGAGCGCCTTCACAAAATGGTCACTGTCAATCACGGCCACGACGTCGCTCCTGTCTTCTTCCAACCTGTCATGCCAAGCGTGGCGAGGAATCTCTCACTGAACACCCGAGCGCTTCAACGACGAGATCCTTCACTTCGTTCAGGATGACCACGCCGGCGTTTTCCCGGAAAGATAATGATGGCGCTCGGCACCCACCGGGCATCACGGGAAAATACCAGACGCCTCCCACACTTCTCAACGAGGCGATTGCGGACGTTTGATGCGACACGGTACACTGGCGGCATGATTCACGAAACGCGCCGTGAACGGCAGGGAGCGCGGAGGGCATGAAAGGCAGCCGGAAAGCATACACGAAACAACACGCCGAAAGCGGGCTGACCGCGCCGCTTCCCTCTCTGGAAACCTGGCCCAATCAATTTCCCGGATACGAGATCACGATCGAGATCCCGGAATACACCGCCATTTGCCCGAAAACCCAGCTCCCGGACTTCGGCACGATCACAATCCGGTACATGCCGGACAAAGCGTGCGTCGAACTCAAATCGCTGAAACTCTACATCCACGCCTATCGCGACCTCGGCATCTTCTACGAAAACGCCGTCAACCGGATCCTCCGGGATTTCGTGAACGCCTGCCGGCCCGAATGGGCCATTGTGACCGGCATCTTTACGGCCCGCGGCGGGCTCAGCAGCACCATTCGAGCGCACTACCCGCAAGACAAACCGGAACCCTGACCGGTTGACCACGTTAACGGCTGTTGTAAAACTGACTGATCCGCGTGACCACCGATTCCATCTGCGCGTCGGTGAGTTCGGGATACACCGGCAGAGACAACACGTCCCGGGCCAGTTGCTCGGAAACCGGAAGGTCGCCTTTGGCATAGCCGAGCGGCTGGTAACATTCCTGAAGGTGCAGGGGCACGGGATAATACACCTTATGACCGATCCCGTGTTCCTTCAGATAGGCCATCAGTTCGTCGCGGTTTTGCACGCGCAGGGTATATTGATTGAAGACGTGGACGTTATTCGGATCCGTGACCGGCAACGTCACGCGCTCCAATAACCCGGCCTCGGTCAGGAGCCGGTCGTAGGTCGCCGCGTTCCGGGCCCGTTTGGCGTTCCACCCGTTCAGGTGTGGCAGCTTGACCCGCAGCACCGCGGCTTCGAGAGCATCGAGCCGGCTGTTGAGTCCGATGTGGTCGTGATGGTAATCCGACCGGCTGCCGTGAACCCGCAACGCGAGGAGCAATTCCCGCAGGTCCCCGTCATTCGTCACGATCAACCCGCCGTCACCCAACGCCTCCGAGATTTTTCGACGGGAAAAAGCTGAAACACCCCGAATACCCGACGGTCCCGGCCTTTCGGCCGCGGCGACTGGCCCCGATGGATTGGCAGGCGTCTTCAATGACCGTGATGCCGTGTCGGTCAGCCAGTTCCATGATGCGCTCCACGTCGGCGCACTGACCGAAGAGATGCACCGGGATGATGGCTTTCGTGCGAGGCGTGATCTTCCGCTCGATCTGGTCGGGGTCCATCGTAAACGTATCGGCCCGGACGTCCGCGAACACCGGCACCGCGCACAAACGCGAAATGCCTCCGGCCGTGGAAAAGAAGGTAAACGGCGCGGTGATGACTTCATCGCCGGGTTTCACCCCGGCCGCCATCAGGGAAAGCAGCAAGGCGTCGCTTCCCGAGGCCACCCCGACGGCGTACCGGCACCCGAGGTACTCGGCCATGGCCGTTTCGAAGGCCTCGACCCGAGGACCGAGGATGAAGCTCTGTTCCTGACAGACCTCTTCGATCGCCGCCAGCACGTCGGAACGAATCTCCTGAAACTGCGCCCGCAAATCCAACAACGGAACCTTCACGAACCGCCTCGCTCCTGTTATCATGGGTCAACTGAAGAGTCCGTATTCAAACATACCGGACGGGAACGAGCAAGTCGGAAACCCGTTGGCCGGGTGAGGGATTGTCGGATTACGCTATGCCTGTCCTGAGCGTAGCGGAGCGAAGTCGAAGGGCTGATCCGACCTGCAAAGACCCGACGCTACCGGCGAACATGATGAACTATTGCAGCGCGTGCGGCGCGCCACTCGTCACGAAGATCCCCGAGGGGGATACGTTGCCCCGGTTCGTCTGCGAGCGCTGTCACGCCATTCACTATGAAAATCCCAAAATCGTGGTGGGCTGTCTGCCCGAATGGGAGGACCGGATCCTGCTGTGCAAACGGGCCATCGAGCCGCGTGCCGGCCTGTGGACCTTTCCCGCGGGGTTCATGGAAAAGGACGAAACCCTGGAAGAAGCCGCGGCTCGCGAAACCCTGGAAGAAGCCGAAGCCGAGGTCCGGGTCTCCCGGTTGTACGCGGTCTTCAGCATTCCTCACGTGAACCAGGTGTACGTCGTGTTTCGCGGAACCATGCAACAGGCCGCGTTCGGCCCGGGAACGGAAAGCCTGGAAGTCGAGCTGTTCAAACGCGAGGACATTCCCTGGTCGAACCTGGCGTTTCTGGTGGTTCACGAAGTCCTGGAGCGCTATTGCCGGGACGGCGCCCACGCGCCGGTTCACGTGGGCACCATCCTGCCCCCTCCCCGGCCCTGACCCGCTGCACGTCGCCGGCGCAGCGCGCGCCGGACGCTCAGCAACCGCAGGGGAGCAACGATCCTTGATCCCTACGAAGCCGCATACACGATAACGCCGTACCGCCCGGCTTTCCCGATTGCGATCCACGCCAACGCCGCGAGCCAATGCACGCGGAGCCACCCCCCGGCCAGACACAACGAATCGCCCACGACGGGCACCCAGGACAACAGCAGAGCCGGACTCCCCCATTGCCGCAACCACCGGAGAGGCCGCTCGTATTTGGGTTGGGTGAAGCGTGAAGCCGGATACCGCCACCCGAAAAAACGGCCGACGGCCCACGTGCTCATCCCGCCCAGCGTATTCCCCGCGGTCGCCACGGCCAACAGGAGCCACGGATCATGCCCGTCACGGGCAACCAGGACGGCCAAGACGGCTTCAGACCCGCCGGGCAGAAGGGTGGCGGCCAGGAAGGCGCTCCCAAACAAAGCCCAGAGGCCGGCCCCGTCAACGGTCATGCCGGTTACTCCTCCACCCAAAACACCGGATCGCCGACCACGATCTCGCCATCGTCCAACACCTCGCCGAACGCCCCGCCGGCCCAGGCCCGGGACATGGCGGCCTGCAAGCCCGGCCAGGCTTCTTCCATGCGCTCACACGGCTTTGTTTCACCCAGGATGCGAATGCGACACGACCCGATACCGAGAACGCGCTTCCGGGAACGGGATAGGCTCAGGCCGCGGATCAACAAATTCGCCCGGCGCGCGGAGGGCGGCAACCGGCCGGCGACTTCCGTCATCAACTCCGCCCAGATTTCCCGTTCAAGAATGGTGACCTGTCGCCTGCCGCCCTGATTCGCGTTGCCGGCCAGTCCCTGTCCCGCTTCCAGGGTCGCCTGCTCCACGAAATCCATGGGTCCGCGTTTCATGCGCTTGATCCAAATGGCTTCAAGCCGGCCTTCAGCCGCCTGCGTCTGTTTCGACACGATCCCGCTCCCGATTTCGCCGGAAATCGCTTTGACTCTCCGGCAACGACGTTTTATAGTGAAGTATGGCGCGACAGAATAGCCTACCCCGACCCAAAATCCAAACCACCCAAACGAGGGGCGTGCAGTGGCGCGTTCTTCTGCTCGTGCTGGGAGGAAGCCTGTGCGGGCTCTGGTCAGGACAGGCTTTGGCCGAACATCCTTCCCAACTTCCCATGCCGTTTGAACTGGTCAAAGCGCTGGCGGGAACCTGGCAGAGCAGCAAACAGGCCCTCGACGGGCAGGAAACCATTACCGTGGAATATGCCGTCACGTCGAGAGGCACGGCGGTGATCGAACGGATGTTCCCCGGCACGCCCAAGGAAATGGTCTCGATCTATACGCAGGACGGGCACGAGATGGTCATGACGCATTACTGCGCGTTGGGCAATCAGCCGCGGCTGAAAACGAGCAGCCCGGTGACGGGGAATTCCATTGCCATGTCCTATATCGACGGCACGGGCATGCGTTCCTCACAGGACAAGCACATGCACGAACTCACCCTCACCCTGATCGACGACCGTCATATCAACCATGAATGGTCGGTATTCGAAGACGGCCGGAAAACCTCCACCCACACGTTCTCCTTTGCCCGGCAATAGGGCGCTCCTCGCCGCGCCGTCCAGACTTCGCAACACGCCTTATCTGTCATCTCCGACCCGATCGGGGATCCTGTGTCTTTGCCGTTGGAACCTGCGAACCCGGTGGAACGGCACGGGATCCGTCCCCTGCGGCATGAACTGTTGCCATTCAACGCAAGAACGGCTATACTTCGGATATACGTTTCAAAATGAGAGGAGGCCGGGTATGTTGACCAAGGTTCAGAAATGGGGAAACAGTCAGGGACTTCGGATCACGAAGGCCCTTCTGAACGAAGCCCGGATTCACGTGGGTGACGAAGTGCAGGTTTCCGTCCGGAAGGGGCAGCTTGTTGTCGAACCCGTGATCAAAGTGCGAGGGACACATGACCTGAAGAAGTTGGTATCCAAAATGCCCAAAGGGTATCAGCCTGAAGAACAAGACTGGGGGCCACCCGTGGGCAGGGAGGTATGGTAGGTGCCCGGATATGTTCCGGAAAAAGGGGATTTCGTCATTTTGACCTTCGATCCGCAGGCCGGACACGAACAAAGAGGGCGTCGCCCGGCACTGGTAGTCAGTAATACCCTGTTCAATCGCCATACAGAGCTGGCCATGGTGTGCCCCATCACCAAGACATTCAGGAATAATCCCTTTCATGTGGCCGTTCCCGACGAGTCGTCCCTGACGGGGTACATTATGGTCGAACAGATCAAGTCCGTCGATAGCGCAAGGCGACGGGCGAAGTTCGTCGAAAAAGCGCCTGGATTCGTGCTTGACGAGGTTCTGAGCATCCTGGATGCGTGTCTCTATACCCTGCCGTAATCAAAAAGGAGGCGACCGCTTGTCTTCTCACTCCACGGTCACGCTTTTCGCCAGGTTTCGCGGGCGGTCCACGTCGATGTCGCGTTTCGTCGCGATATGATACGCCAATAATTGAAGCGCGGCCGTGAAGGGAATCGGCGAGAGCAAGGCATGGGTATCGGGAATCCTGAAGACGCAATCGGCCAGGCCTTCCAGTTCCCGGTCGCCTTCACTCACGAACGCGATGACCGGCGCGCTCCGCGCCTTGACTTCCATCAGATTGCTCACGGTTTTTTCGTATAACCGGTCCCTCGGCGCCAGGACCACAACCGGCATGTCTTCGTCGATCAGGGCAATGGGGCCGTGCTTCATTTCGCCCGCCGCGTACCCTTCCGCGTGGATATAGGAAATCTCCTTGAGCTTGAGCGCGCCTTCCAACGCAATCGGATAATTGATCCCGCGTCCCAGGTAGAGAAAGTTGTTCTTCCGGTGGAACCGCTCCGCCATCGCCGCAAATTCGGCTTCGCGTCTGATGACGCCTTCCACGTGTCCGGGCAGGGCCATGAATTGATCCAGCCACCACTGCCCGTCTTCCACGCGCAGGACCCGGCGCACGCGCCCGACGTGCAAGGCCAGGAGATACAGGGCGATGATCTGACCGGTGAAGGCTTTGGTCGAGGCCACGCTGATCTCCGGACCGCAACGGGTGTAAATGACGCCGTCGGATTCCCTGGCCAGCGTGCTGCCGACCACGTTCACGATCGACAGGACGTGCGCGCCCAATCGCCTGGCCTCCCGGACGGCCGCCAGCGTATCCGCGGTTTCTCCCGATTGCGACAGGGCGATGAACACGTCTCCTTCCTGCACCATCGGGTTGCGATACCGGAATTCCGAGCCGATATCGACCTGGACCGGTTTGTGAACGAGTTCCTCAAGCAGATATTTGCCCACCAGGCCGGCGTGCCAGGACGTCCCGCACGCGACGATCCAGAGCGACCGGGCGTCCCGCAACTGCTCGGGCGTAATCGCCAGATCCGGCAGATCGGCTTCGCCCGAGTCATAACTGTAGCGGCCCCGCAGCGTATCGAGAATAGTCTGGGGCTGCTCATGAATCTCCTTGAGCATGAAGTGCGGGTACCCGCCTTTTTCCGCGGCCTCCGCGTTCCAGTCGATCCGGACCACGTCCCGGTTGACGGGCTGTCCCTCCGCGCCGGTCACCGTCACGCCGAGCGAGGTCAACGTCCCCACGTCTCCGTCTTCCAGAAACGTCACGTTACGGGTATGCGCCAGCAACGGCGTCACGTCGGAAGCCAGAAACGCGGCTTTCTCGCTTTGCCCCAAAACCAGCGGACAGCCCGACTTGGTCACCACGAGGGTCTGGGGTTCACTCACGCACATGCCGGCAATGGCATAACTCCCGTGTAATTCCCGCACCGTCGCGCGAAACGCCTGTTCGAGGGAACGCCCGCCTTCCATGTGAAACGCCAGCAGATGGGCGATGACTTCGGTATCCGTCTCGGATTCAAACCGGTACCCCGCGCCCTCCAGGCGCCGTTTGTGAACCAGGTAATTTTCAATGATGCCGTTGTGCACGATGACGACGTCGCCGGACCGATGGGGATGGGCGTTCTGTTCGGACGGTTTGCCGTGCGTGGCCCACCGCGTGTGCCCGATCCCGATTGTCCCGGAGAGATGTTCTTCTTTGAGCGCGTCTTCCAGGCACAGCAATGCGCCGACGCTTCGACGGATCTCGATCCGGCCGTGCTGCAACACGGCAATGCCCGCGGAATCATAGCCGCGATATTCCAACCGCCTCAGACCCTGCATCAGCACGTCGGCGGCATTGTCGTCTCCGATATACCCGATGATTCCGCACATGCGCCGCTTGTCACCTTACTGGATTATTTTTTACGCTTGCCCGCATCATTTTCGCGCCGCCTTCGACCCCTTTTTTCTCCCGCGGGGCGCGGGAGCGGACTTCGAAGCGGACGAGGGCTTCTCCGCATCAGAGGCGCGGCGGCGGGCAGCCCAGTCTTCATGGGTGACCTGAGCGCTCCGCGACAAGGCCAGCGCGCCGGGGGGCACGTCCTGCGTAATCGTCGAGCCCGCCCCCACAACGGCCCCCTTCCCCACCCTGACGGGCGCGATCAGTTGCGCGTCGCTGCCGATGAACGCCTCGTCCCCGATCGTCGTCCGTTCCTTTCGGTAGCCGTCATAATTGCACGTGATCGTGCCGGCGCCGATATTGGCCCGTTTCCCCACGGACGTGTCGCCCAGGTACGTCAGATGATTCGCCTTGGACCCCGCCCCCAATTCCGTATTTTTCAATTCGACGAAATTGCCGACCTTGGACTGTTTCCGCAACACCGACCCCGGACGAACGTGCGCGAACGGCCCGACCGTGGCCCGCTCCTCGATGACCGCGCCGTCTGCCACGGAACAGTCTGCGATGGTCACGGCGTTCCCCACCACGCTGTTCGTCACCCGGGCATGGGACCGAATCACGCAGTCGGCCCCGATGGCCGTTCGACCCTCCAACGTCACGCCGGGATAGAGCACGGTATCCGCGCCGATCGTGACCGCATCGTCGATACACGTGCTCCGGGGATCCAGCATGGTCACCCCCTTCTCCAACCACCGCGTCCGGATACGGTCCCGCATTGTCTGTTCGGCAAAGGCGAGATGCCCACGGGTATTGACCCCGACGCACTCCGTGGAATCGGCAATCTTCAGACCGGCCACCCGGCGTCCCTCGGCCGCGGCCAGGCCCACGACGTCGGTCAGATAATACTCGCCCTGGACATTGTGCGCGCGAACCCGGGCCAACGCATGAAACAGAAAGGCCGTGTCGACCACGTAGGTTCCGGCGTTCACTTCGTGGATGGCGCGCTCGGTCCGGGTGGCGTCCGCCTCCTCCACCACCTTGAGAACGCGCCCGTTGGGACCCCTGACGACGCGTCCATACCCCCGGGGATCGGGCAGATCCGTACTCAGGAGGGTCAGGGTTGCCTGGGCTTGCTCGTGACGGGTCAATAACCGCGCCACCGTCGCCCGGCGCAACAACGGCGTATCCGCATTCAGAATCAGGCAATGCCGGCTCGCGGCCTTCCCGTTGGGCATGAGAACGGCCTGAGCCTGTTGCGCCGCGTGGCCCGTGCCCAACTGATCGGGTTGCAGGACAATCCCGAAGGGCGCGAATTCCGCCCTGGCGTGTTCCAGAAACGCCCGAACCCGCTCGGCCTGATGGCCGATGACCACCGCCACGCGCGCGTCCGCGACCCGTCCGGCCAGCGAGACCATGTACCAGAGCAGGGGCCGCCCGGCCACGGGGTGCAACACCTTGGCCGTTTTGGACCGCATGCGTTTTCCCCGGCCCGCTGCGATGACAATCGCGGAAAACTTTTTCATCGATGGTGCCTCACAATGAGGCGTTGCGGAAAGGGCGGCGGCTATCCCGTCCTGACTTCGACCTTCCGTTCGGGAAAGGCGGATGGCTCGGGCGTATCGAAGGTCGGCACGTTCATGGTCTTCCCGGAAGAATAGAGCCCGCCCGAAACGATCAACTTCATGGCTTCTTCCACGCTCATGTCCACGGACACCACTTCCCGTTCCGGGATCAACAGGAAGTACCCGGACGTGGGATTCGGCGAGGTGGGAACGTACACGTGGACCAGGGGTTCGGGCGCCAGGGACTGCACCTCCGGCCTGGTTTCCCCGGTCACAAAGGCCAGACAGTAGTTCCCGTCCTTGGGGAATTGAATCATCACCACTTTGTTGTACTTCTTCCGCTGTTTGAACGACAGAATATCCATCATCGACTTCAGGGTCGCATAAATCCCGCGCACCACGGGCACCCGTTCCAGGAACTCCTCCCACCGTCTGACCAACCGGTCCCCGATGTAATTCGTCCCCATGAACCCCGCGAACAGGATCAGAAACAGCAGCGTCAGGATCCCCAGGCCGGGCACGTAGTAGTCTTCCGTCACCACTTCGGCCAGCATGTTCCCCAGGATACTGTCCACGGTGACGAACAGGGTCTTGAGCACAAGCACCGTCCCCCAAATCGGCGTGACGACCAACAGGCCCGTGAGAAAATATCGCTTGAATGACGGACTGGACATGGTGAAGCCATGTTACAAACCTGGGGGGCTTCCTGCAACCCTGTTTCTTGCGAATATCAACGGGTTAGATTACGATGGGCCGTGGCAAGCAGGAGATCGCACGAAACCCCTTCCGGACCGAAACGTCCCCGTCGAAAGGGCCTCTTTATCACGTTCGAGGGGATCGAAGGCAGTGGCAAATCCACCCAGGCCCAAGCCCTTGCCCGCTACCTCCGGTCCAAAGGATGCCGGGTGATCGAAACGCGCGAACCCGGCGGCACGCCCGTGGCCGAACGCATCAGGAAGATGTTTCTGCGCCCCGCCCCCACACGCGGCTCAAGCGACCCGCTCCTTCCGGAATGCGAAGTCGCGCTGATCCTGGCAGCCCGAAGCCAACACGTTGCCAACCTGCTCCTGCCGGCCTTGCGGGAAGGGGCCGTGATCGTGTGCGACCGGTTTTCCGACTCGACCCTGGCGTACCAGGGGTATGGCAGAGGGGTCCCCTTACGCAAACTCCAGTCACTGACGCGCTGGGCCGCCAGGGGCTTGACGCCCGACGTGACCTTTTTGTTTGATCTGCCCGTCGCTCAAGGGTTGCGCCGGCGATTAACCGGCACGGACGTGAATCGCCTGGATCGTGAAACCGCGGCCTTCCATCAACGCGTGCGGGACGGATTCCTGAGCCTGGCGCAACAGTCGTCACAACGCATTCATACCATTCGCGCCGGCCGGCCGGCCCAGGCGATCACCCGGCGTTTGATCGCGCTGATCGACCCCCTGCTCGATGAGGGGCTGAAGGCCCGGCGCCTTTCGGTCAAGCGTCCGTAACCCCCCATGCCGTTTGCAGACGTCATCGGTCAGGGAGGACCGAAAAGAAAAATCCGAACGGCGCTGGTCCGGGAGGCCATCGGTCACGCCTACCTCTTTTCGGGAGACGACGGCATCGGCAAGCGCCTCATGGCCTTGCGCTTTGCGCAAGCCCTCTCCTGCGAAACCCCGCCCGCCTCGCCCCAGCCGGATTCCTGCGGTCAGTGTCGCGCCTGCCGGCAAATTGATTCCGGCGCCTATCCCGACCTCCTGCTCATCGAACCGGATCAGGACAAAGACCCGGAGCAGGACAAAGCCGTCACTCAAAAAGCCAACCCGCAAATCAAGATCGACCAGGTCCGTGAGATCGAACGTCACGTGATCTACCGGCCGCTGTTGAGCGCGCGCAAGATCTGTATCATCGACGACGCCGACCGGCTGACCGCCAATGCCGCCAACGCGTTTTTGAAAACACTCGAGGATCCGCCGGATCACAGCCTGTTCATCCTGGTGACCAGCCGGCCCTTGCGTCTGTTGCCCACGGTGCGATCCCGCTGCCTGACGCTGCGATTTTCAGGCGCGACGCCGGAGCAATTCCACGGGGCCCTGGCCCTGAAGCAGAGCATGGCGATTGAGGACGCCCGATTTCTTGCGCAGGTGTGCGGGAACCGTATCGGCGCGGCCATGAGGACCGATCTGTCCGATTTGCGCACCCGCCACGAACGGTTTTTCGAATTATGCCGGGAAGACGCCCTCGCCCATCCCACGGCCGTGCTTCAACAGGCCGAAGAACTCTCGAAGACCGAATCCTTCCCGGACATGATCGACTGGCTCTCGCACGGACTGCGCGACGTCCTGCTGATGACCCTCGGGACGGAGCCGGACCTCCTCCTGCACCAATCCAACATTCCGGCGCTGCAACGCCTGGCCGGCTCCCTGAATCCGGCGGAGCTTCTGGATCTTCTGGATGTTCTGCAAACCCTGGAGCAGGCCCCCTCGCAGAATTTGAATCTGCAACTCTGCCTGGAAAATTTCCTGTTTCACTTTCGTCAAACCATGCGCCGTCACGCCGCCTGACCAACGTGAGATGAATGCCCATGCCTGACTCTTTCTACATCACCACCCCCATTTACTACGTGAACGACGTGCCGCACATCGGGCATGCGTACACCACCATCGCGGCGGACGTGTTGGCGCGCTGGCGTCGCCTCATTGGCGAAGAGGTCTTTTTTCTGACGGGGCTCGACGAACACGGGCAAAAAGTCCAGCAGGCCGCGGCCAAAGCCGGGATCTCCCCGCAGGAGCACTGCGACCGGCTGACCCCGCAATTTCGCACCCTGTGGCAGCGGCTCGCCGTTTCCAACGATGGGTTCATTCGCACCACGGACGGACGGCACCAGGCCGTGGTCCAACGATGTCTGCAGGAACTGTACGACAAACACCTCATTTACCGCGCGGAATATACCGGCTGGTATTGCACGTTCGACGAACGCTTCTGGACGGAGAAGGACGTTGTGGACGGCCGCTGTCCGGACTGTCACCGGCCGGTGGAGCAGATCAGCGAAAGCAATTACTTCTTTCGCATGAGCCGATTCCAACAGCGGCTGCTGGATCATCTCGAAGCCAATCCCGCCTTCATCCGCCCGGAAACCCGACGCAACGAAGTGCTGGGCTTTTTGCAGAAACCGCTGGAAGACCTCTCGATTTCCCGTCCCAAATCCCGCTTGTCCTGGGGCATTGAACTGCCCTTCGACGCGGACTACGTCACGTACGTGTGGTTCGACGCGCTGGTGAATTACGTCTCGGCGCTGGAATATCTGCCGCCCCAACCCTCGGTTGACCGCCTGTGGCCGGCGACCGTGCACCTGGTGGGAAAAGACATCCTGACGACGCACGCGGTGTACTGGTCCACCATGCTCATGGCCCTGGAGATCCCCCTGCCCCGGACGATCTTTGCGCACGGCTGGTGGACGGTGGATGGCGAAAAAATGTCCAAGAGCCGGGGCAACGTGGTTGACCCGTACGCCGTGGTCGACCGGTTCGGCGCGGATGCGTTTCGCTACTTCCTGCTCCGCGAAATCCCGTTCGGACAGGACGGCGACTTTTCCCATGAATCCTTTATCGGTCGCATCAACGCCGATTTGGCCAACGGCCTGGGCAACCTGTTGAGCCGGACCGTGACCCTGATCCAGCGGTTTTGTCACGGCGCCGTACCGGATTCAGACTCTTCCGCCATCAGCGAACTCGAAACCGATCTGCAAGCCGCGGCCGGATCCCTCATGCAACACACGTTACCCCGTCACCTGGGGCGGCTCGAATTCAATCGCGCGCTTGAAGCGATCTGGGGACTGGTGCAACTCGGCAATCAATACATCGACAAAACCGCGCCCTGGGTGCTCGCCAAAAACCCCGCCGATTCGACACGACTCCGGACCGTGCTCTTTCACGCGGCGGAAACCCTCCGGTTTCTCTGCCTGGCCGCGTATCCCTTCATGCCGGAGACCGCGCGGGCAATGGCGGAGCAACTGGGGTTGCCCTATGATTTCTCCCGCGCGCTCCTCAAAGACCCCATCGCCTGGGGCGACGGGGGATCCGGGGCCACCGTGGTCAAAGGGAAAGCCCTGTTCCCGCGAGTCGAAGCCGCCGCGGCGCAATCCCCCGCAACACCGCAACCGGCAGTATCCGCCGCGGCCCCGAAGGAGGAAGGCCACCTGATCGGCATCCAGGACTTTCAAAAAGTCGAGTTGAAAGTCGCCAAAATCCTCGCCGCCGAACGCATCCCGAAATCGGACAAACTGCTCAAACTCCAAGTGGACCTCGGCGTTGAACAACGACAGATCGTGGCGGGCATCGGAAAGAAATACGGTCCGGAGGACGTTGTGGGAAAGACGATTGTCGTGGTGGCGAATCTGAAACCGGCGAAACTGATGGGCGTGGAATCGCAGGGCATGGTCCTGGCGGCGGGAGACCGGGACGTCCAGGGCCTGGTCACGTTCGAGGACGCCGGCCTTCAGCCCGGCACGAAGGTGAAATAGATTGACGCCCCCCGGCTCGCCCGGCCGTCCTCAGAGCCCGCGGGCCACGAGGTCATGGAGATGAATCATGCCGACGACGCGTTTTTGACGATTCAGGACCGGTAAGACGGAAATGGGCTTCTCGCGTTTTTCCATTTTTTCCAGGGCCGCGTACGCGTTCTCGTCCTCAAACACAAACTCCGGGGCCGCGTTCATGATGTCCTGAATCGCGAGGCCGAATACGTCCTTTTGCGCCTCCAGCACCCGACGAACGTCATAGTCGGTCACCAGGCCGGTCAACCGGTGTTCATCATCGACAATCGACACGGCTCCCGCCCGTTGTCGCGTCATTTCCGTCAACATGAACCCCACGTCTTTTGTCTCATGCACACCCGGGTTGGCCTCACCGGAGCGCATGAGATCGCCGACCGTGAGCAGCAGCCGCTTCCCCAGTTGCCCCCCCGGATGATTGATCGCAAAATCATCGGATTGAAAATTGCGCAACGTCATGAGCGCCACGGCCAGGGCGTCGCCGACCACCAATGCCGCGGTCGTGCTGCACGTGGGCGCCATATTGAGCGGGCAGGCTTCTTCCTCTATCGGCGTATGCAGGACCAGATCGGAATGTTTGGCCATTGTCGAATGCGGCCGGGCCGTAATCGAAATGATCTTCGCGCCGAGCTTTCCGGCCACGGGAAGAATCGCGAGCAATTCATCGCTCTCGCCTGATTTCCCGATAGCCAGCACGATGTCGTCTTTTTCGATGATCCCGACGCCGCCGTGCATGCCGTCGGCGCTGTGGAGAAACAAGGCCGGCGTCCCCGTGGAGACCATAGTGGCGGCGATTTTCTGCGCAATGACGCCGGATTTTCCCACTCCCGTGACTACGACCTTCCCTCGACAGTCGAAGATCCATCGCACGGCTTCTTCGTACGCCGGGCCCAGGGTCGGCTTGAGCGCACCGATCGTCCGTACCTCCAGATCAATCACTCGCCGTATTTCATCCAGAATATCCACCGGCAACTCTCGCGCTGATCCTTTTCTGTCGTTCCCGGCAACAAGAACGGGGTCCCCGGATCAAAGCCTGTCCTCGACGCCTGTAATCGGGGATCCGGGGCAGGGTTCGCAGGAATTGTAAATGGTCGGTCAGTCGTTGACAAATTTCTGTATGGGGCACCACCTTCGGGGTAATGGCGCAACAGCCATGGGTCTACAAAAACAAAGACGCTGGATCCTCGATTCAATCACTCCACCCTTGAGGGGGAGTCGGCAAGGCAAGGGCGCAGCCCGCAGCCGCGCCGGTGGGGGGAATTGCACGGCCCAACGAAAAGAAAAAGACGCTGGATCCCTGATCAAGTCAGGGATGACGGGAGGGGATCGAGGATGAAGGATTGGTTGGCGAGTTGTAGGGGCAGGCCCCCGTGCCTGCCCTGAGCGAAGCCGAAGGGTGCCTGCCCGTCCCATACAGGACAACCACAGGGGGTTGTCCCTACAGCAAGGAGAACGGCCTCTCCGCTGTTGTAGCCGCCGCATCCCTGCTCGGGGGCAGGGACATGCCTTATGCGGCATGGAGAGGCCGTCAAGCGAAGAAGCGCCATAAGATGGCGCGGCTACAAAGATAAAAGGAAAGACGCTGGATTCCCGATTCCCCCCTGCGTCGTTCCTGCGAAAGCAGGAACCCAGAGTCTTTCTCTTCGCGAACAAACGAAAAAACAAAGACGCTGGATCCCTGATCAAGTCAGGGATGACGGAGAAATGTCAAAACCCCCAGGTGGCCTGGAGGCGGAGGCCCTGATTGAGCGGTTGCAGCCCGGTGGGCTCCTGCCGCAGGCCTTCCAGGGTCATGGTCAGCCCCGTGGCCCCCTGACCCGGCACCAGCAGCCGCGTGCCCACCCGGTACGTCCGGCTCGCGCCCTCCGCCAAAATCGTGCCGGCATACGGCGTCACCAGCCCCGTATCAAACGCCGGGACGCCATAGCCCACCTCCGCGGCGAGGCTGCCGGTAGCGGCCTGATTGGCGCGGGGCGCCAGCCCCGCAGTGCTCTGCCGGCCCCATAAGGCCTCCACCCCACTGGCCGTGGCCCCCCAGGCCGGTTGCAGCGTCAGGGCCAAACCCTGGCCGCCCGCGCCCGGCGCCAGCCGGACCGTGCCGCTCGCCCCCCATTCGTCATACGCCTCGGCTTCATGCGCCACCAAGGCCCGCACCGCGCCTTCCACGGTCAACCCCAGGCCCGGGTCGGCATACTGCACGCGCCCGCCGACTTCCACCCCGAAGCCGGTCTCGGCATCGCCCCAGTCATGCCGCAGTCCTACTTCCACGGTCGGGGTCAGGTGCCGGCCTTCGGCCCAGGCAATGCGCCGGCTCCCTTCCAGCACCAGCCGCAGCCGGTGCGCATCCGCGTCCGTCGCCGCCATGTCCGCCGCGGCCTCGGTACTGGTGCGGGTAAACATGGCATCCAGACGGGTGGCGAGTTGAAGCCCGCCGGTGGTGGCCGGGTCCAGCAGCAGGCCCCGACTCCCCACCGCGCCCATGAGGAAATCCGTGTCCGTGTCGATGGCGGTCCCGTCCGTCTGAGTCAGGGTGAGATCGCCCCAGCCGTAGCCCACCAGGCCCCAGACCGTCAGCCGGTCGGTGAGGGCATACCGCAGATAGGGGTGAAGACTGGTCAGGGTGGTCTCAAGGTCGCCCGGATTGGCCTGGTCGGGGATGGTGTAGCCGCCGTCGCCCCGGCTGTGGGACACGGCAATCCCGGCCAGCCAGCGGTCGCCCTGGGTATCCACGCCGAGGGTGCCGGTGGTCACGTCGCCATCCAGGGCCAGCCGGCCCTCCTGACCGTCAAATTGCGTGTGGGTCACCCGGCCCCACGCGGTCAGCCGCGGGGTGGACCCGTCCGCGTTCTGGTTCAGATTGAGCCGGAAGGCGCTGCCCACCAGGGCTTGCCGAAGATCCGGCAGAGTGAGGGCTTGGCCGGGGTTCTGTTGTTGGGATGGGCCGTTGAGCCAGGGGGTCCCGTTGAGGGTGCCCCCGACTGGTCCGTTCCGGTTATTTCCGGTTTGCCCATTCAGGCCCAGGAGACCGGCGAGGCCGGTCAGCAGCCGGGTTCCCTGATCCAAGTCGGTGGCCGAGGCCTGCCTGGTGGCATCGGTCTGCGTTTGGCGAGAACCCAGGGGCATGCGCCAGCCGGCCACGGTCAGGTGGGACTCGGCATCCCCGGTGTCCCGCAGGCGCGCGCTCACCGCATCCGTGATGTGCGTCCCGATGGTCCGCCCGAACCGCGCCGTCCACGCCCGCGGCATCGTCGCCGCGTTCTTAATGGTCCCCGTGCCCGTGCCGTCGGTAATGGTCGCGCCCGTGGCGTTGGAGAGGACCAGTTCCAGGGTCTCGCCGCCGTCGGGGTGCGCGTCTTCCAGCACGGTCACGTTCACGATCTTCGACGATTCACCCACGGCGAAGCTGAGGGTGCCCGATGTGGAGGTGTAGTCCGCGCCTGCGGTCGCGGTCACGTCCCGGGTGGCATAGGCCACGGACACGGTGCCGTCATCGGCGAGCACCGCGCGGTCGAGGCTCACGGTGAAGGCCAAGGGCTCGCCCGCGCCTTCGGTCACACTGGTGGCATCCGCGACGGAGAACGCCGGGGGTGGAGTTTGGACGACGACCGGCTGAACGGGCACCGGCGGCGGTGGCGGGTCGTCGTCATCGGACTCCTCCGGCGGCGGCGGGGAGTTCCCGGCCAGCCAGTAGGTCTGGCTCGTACTCGCGCCCTGGTTGCCCGCGAAGTCGTAGTAGCCATCGCTCACCTCCACGGACACGTTGCCGCTGCCGCCGCCGCCCAGGTCACTGTCCAGTGCGAGGGAGAACTGCTTGAAGGCTTCATTGCCCGAGCGGATCGCGTGGGCGGTATACGGAATGTCCGCGTTGTTCAGCTTCAGGGTGAGGAGGCTCTTCGCGGTGTCATGGTCGAACACCCTGCTGTTGTTGCGGGACACGCGCTCGCTGCTGTACACGCGCTCGCTGAAGGTGACGGTAAAGAGGCCGGGCTTGTAATTGATGACCGGCTTTGCCGGCGGGGTGGTATCCACCGTGAAAGTCGCGCTCGCGGCCACGCCCCGGGCGCCGCCCGCGGTGTAGTAGCCGGTGCTGACGGCAACGTACACCTTGCCGTCGGCGAGGCTGTTCGTCGGGGTCACCGTCATCACCGTGTTGGCACCATTGATGCTGGCGCTGAAGCCGATGTCCGGGCCGGTGGAACTGGCTGATTTCAGCGTAACGATGCTCGCAATGCTGCTGGCGTCAAACGGGATGTTGTCGTCTTTGTTGGAGTACACCGCCTCGCTGAACGTCAGCGTGATGCTGGTGTCAGCGTCCTTGGTGTAACGGCCGTTCGCCGGGCTGATGGCCACGGTCGGCGCGGCGGACGGCGTCACCATCACCTCGTCGGAGGGCTCGCTGTATCCGGTACCGTTTTCTGCGCGCACCTGGAAGGTGTAGTCGGTGCCGTTGGTCAAGGGGGGGTCTGTGTCTACCAGGGGGCGGGGGACCTCCTTGCCGGGGAGCGAATTCCCCTCGACCCCCGGGATGAACTTCCATTTCCCGTAGTCGCCGTCGGTCTTGTAGCGGTAAAACCAATAGGCGACTCTGAGGCCGCCGTTGTCGACGACCTCGGCGCTGAGCGTCACCTTCCTATTGCCGGGCACCACCTCGAACCGGGATGGCTTGGCCGGCGGCGGCGGGACACTGGCCACCGCGGTCCTCTCGTCGGAACCCACGCTGGGGCCGACGGTGTTCACCGCGCGCACCTGGAAGGTGTAGGTGGCGCCGATGGTCAGGCCCCCTATCTTTTTTATCCATCCTCCACCACCGCTACTGATCGGAAAATCCTGCCAGCCGCCGCTGCTGTCGACTTTGTCATCGTAGGGGCTGCCGCTCTTCTTGTAGCGATATTGCCACTTCCAGATGTGGGGGCCGGTGTAGTCGTAGTACCCGCTGGCAATTGACATGGCGCCGTCGTCTTCACACCATATAGACAACAAGTCGGGTTTGGGCGGCACCTGATCCTGGGCGAAGGCGGATACGGAAGGCAGCAGCAGGACGAGCGAGAACAGGGCAAGACCGGCGAGCCAGCCAGACGGGCGACGGCGGGAGATGCGGCCGGGGTCGCCGCACGAGGTTTCCCGGCCGGTCACTGCGAAATCCCCGATCGTTTTCGGGGGGGGCAAAGAGGAGGATAAAGATTAAGTCGGTTGCCGTGGTTCGTCATTGCACCACCCCCATCCGTGTTGCCGGTTATTCAGCACGGACATTTGGTTAAACAAAGCGATCATGGACCCTGTTCCACAAAACGAACACAGATCTGACGGATGACTCCCAAGAGAAACCTGCTCAATAACGCGATACCCTAACGAGGTAAGATCAGGGAGTCAAGTATCGAAAGACTCATCAGTCAAATAATCGAACAAATCTAGACCTGTGAGTATCGATATAAAGATATTCATGGCGCTAGAGCGGCTCGCAACCCGACCCAATCGGGGGTGGCTCTTCTTTGATGGACGAGGGAGAAATACCAAAGGCAAGGAGAAAAGACACTGGATCCCCGATCAAGCCGGGGATGAGGGCGCGTCGGCTCTACGAAGGGCTTGACTGGAAACAAAGACCCTGGATCCCCGATCAAGCGGCCAAGCGAAAGAAGCGGAGATGACGCAGCTACGAAGGCATGACGGAGTGGGGTCGAGGATGACGGAGTGGGGAATCGGGAATGACAGTTCGGGGTGTCGTTGGGTAAGATTGCCTTCCTGACGCGGAACGCAGAAAATCCTTTATCATCGTCTCCGAAGAGGAATCCACGCTCTATCGGCCTTTGAACATCAGCCGTCGATGACGCCCGACAGTGAAAGGCGCCTTGCCCCATGCCGTCGAACCCGAGACATCCCAACGACCACGCCCTCAGCATCCGAACGAAGCAAGCGATCCGGAAGGTCTTTTCCAGGTTGGACTACGACGGGCTCGGCGACGTCTATTGCGAGGAAGGCGGCGAGGCTTTTTGGAACGCTCACAAGAAGAAATGCCACACCATGGGACTCAGGATCGCCGAAGCGCTCAAACGCAGGCTTTCCCCGCAAGGCAGAAGCCTCTACGTGGGAGCGGGCGTGGCCGAACTGCCCATGCTGGCGCTGGAAACGCTTGATCTGCACCGGACCGTCGAGGCCCATAACCTTCGGGAACCGGAAGTCCGCATTCTCAACCGGGCGTGTCACGGTCTGCCGTTTGCCGTTCTGGCGAGCCCGGCCCAAACGGCCCGGGGCGCGTTTGATCACCTCTGGATGGCCAGCGTGCTCAATGATCCAGAATGTTTCCCGGAAACCTCGGCGTTGTCCTATGGACGGGCTGATCCCGTGCGATTCGATCCCGTGGCGTTTCAACGAGAGCGCGCCCGGGTCCGGGACCTCCTGGATGCGTGTTTGCCCAAACTCTCACGTCCGGGGCTGCTCTCCACCACGGTGGAAGAAGTCACGTGGATGGCGGATTGGCTCACCCGCCATCGAATCCCGTTTCACGTGGAAGACCCGCTCTACCCCACCGCCATCGTCGGCGATCCGCTCTGCTTTATCCGCATTGAGCCGGACAGGCGTTCGCGCACGGGTTATCGCGCGCCGGGCATGGACGCCCGTTGAACGGCGAACACCGCGTGCACCTGCTTCCCCTGTTTGCGGAGCCGCTCCCTCGCCTTTGTCAACACCTGCCCGACCAACTTCCAGGCGGCGATTGATACGTTATAGTCGCGAAACGCTTCCGCCCAACGCGATTCATCCGCCGGCGTCCCTTGCGCGCAATACTCCGTCACCGCCTCGAGCGTCTCCGACGTCCATCCCGTCGAAGCAAACGTCTGCGCCAATGATGCCGCCTTTTTCGCGTTGAATCGCTCGGACAGCGCGGATGCAAACAGTTTCCGCGCGACGGGGTCGGCGCTCTTGAGAAACATTGACTGGGACTGGATCAGGGCATGGATGAGCCGGTCGGCTTCAGGACTGGATTCCGGCGGCAACACTCCGGCCTCGTGAAAGGTGCCCAGGATCGCCATGATCGACCCGATATGCGCAACCGGCGTCCGTCCGAGGTCCTGAGCCGCGCTTCCTGACACGGCACCGCACAACAACCACAAAAGCAGTAAGCAACACACCCGCCTGCCAAATCTTCGAGGTCGATCTTTTTTTCGAGTCGTCATCACGAATGCCGCCACCTCCCCGCGGACAGGCACAGGGGCCTGTCCCTGCAAGAAGGGACGGACTTGAGCCCCTCACGTTGAAAACCCTCCAAATCCGTCACTATAATCCCGGTGCGCCCGCTATCCCGTTCATCCCTTCCACGAGGCAACCGTGCTCGCAAAAGTCTTCAGCGCCGGACTGCTCGGATTAGAAGCTCATTTGATCGAGGTCGAGGTTGATATCGGCGGCGGTCTTCCTCAATTTTCCATCGTGGGCCTGCCGGATGCAACCGTCAGGGAAAGCCGGGACCGCATCCGGGCCGCGTTGAAAAACGTCGGCTTCGCCTTTCCCCCCAAAAAAATCACGGTCAACCTGGCTCCCGCCGGCTTGAAAAAGGAAGGGGCCGGGCTCGAATTGAGCATGGCCGTCGGCATCCTGGTGGCCGAAGGGATCATCGCCCAGGACACGGCTCAACAATACGTGCTGGTGGGCGAGCTGTCCCTGGACGGCCGGATCAAGCCCGTCAGAGGGGGCTTGTCCATCGGCATGTTGTGTCAGAATCAACGTCCGCTGATCCTCCCCGCTGACAATGCGCGTGAGGCCGCGGTCATTGACCGGGTCGAAGTCTACGGGGTTCGGACGCTTCCCGAAGTGGTGGAGGCCTTAACGGGGACACAGCCTCTCGCCCGGACCGTCATGGACCCGCGCTCGTTTTTCCGGGCTTCCACCGAACCGGAAGACGATTTCTCGGAAGTCCGCGGCCAGTTTCACGCCAAACGCGCGTTGGAAATCGCCGCGGCCGGCGGACACAACGTGCTCCTGGTCGGCCCGCCGGGTTCGGGAAAAACCATGTTGGCCCAACGTCTTCCCGGCATTCTGCCGGACCTCAGCATCCGGGAGTCCCTGGAAACCACCAGGGTCCATAGCGTGGCCGGCACCCTGCAGGACAACCAATCGCTGATCACCGCCAGACCCTTCCGGTCCCCTCACCATAATATCTCGGACGCGGGCCTCATCGGAGGCGGCACCATTCCCAAGCCCGGCGAAGTGTCGCTCGCGCACAACGGCGTGTTGTTTCTGGATGAAGTGCTGGAATTCAAACGGTCGGTCCTGGATGGACTGCGACAGCCGCTCGAAGAGGGAACCGTGACCGTCACGAGGGTCACGGCGTCGCTTCAATATCCGGCGCGCTTCATGCTGATCGTCGCCATGAATCCCTGCCCGTGCGGATACCACGGCGACCGGACGCGGGACTGTATCTGCACCCCTCACCAGATCAGACGATACCGGGGCCGGCTTTCAGGCCCGCTCCGGGACCGGCTGGACATTCACGTGGACGTGCCCGCGGTTCCGGTTTCGGATCTGGGACACGATCAATCGGCTGAACGTTCCGTCTCCATTCGAAAACGCGTGGCCGACGCCCGGCACATCCAAGCGAACCGGTACCGGACCGACAGACTGTTTGCCAACGCTCACCTCAAGCCCCGGCACATGAAGACGCATTGCCGGATCGATCAAACCGGCAAGACCCTGCTGGACCGGGCCGTCACCGGCCTGGGGCTTTCTGCGCGAGCCTATGGGCGGATCCTTCGTGTTGCGCGAACGATTGCGGATTTGGCAGACTCAGAGGCGATCGAACCGTCGCATCTGGCCGAGGCCATCCAATACCGGAACCTGGACCGCACAACCACGTAGGACTCGCATGGACATTCAAATCGGACCGCATCTGTACCGGAACAGCAACGGCACCATTGAAGTCGAAGGTGTGCCGCAGATCGACATCGAACCGCGTTCTTCCGGAGGATTCCCAAAAGTCAATTTTGCCTTGTTTGATAATGGGAGGATGCCGGCCAAACTCACGAACAGCACGTTGGCGATTAATGAAGGGCAGGCCTATGCGCTGGAAAAGAGCCTGTCGAGTCTGGTGCTGCGGCATCAGGACAGCGGAAGAGAAATTCTCCACATCACCCTGGAAGAGAACGGCCGGCTCGTGATCTCACGGGGCGAGTTTACGACCATGAAAGGGCACCTCCTCACGATTACTCCTCTGGAATGGACCCTGGAAAAAACCACGGTGAAGGACGGGGAAACGGACGTTCAGGGCAAAGCCGTTCCCCTGGAATAACGCGCGCGCAGATGCGCCCCTCTTGCCGTTAAATCTGCGCGGCGGACACGTTTTGCAACCCGCTACAGCTCACGCACGTCCGGCTGTGAATCCCTTCGCTGGCAATAGCCGGGCCCAGGGCAAGGTTGCGGTCCAAGGCGACCACGTCCTGACCCTGATACGTCCACAGCCGCTCACAGCCAGGACAAAAATACCATACCGTATACCCCGGCCAATCCCGGTCACGCGTTGCCATAACGAAACTAGTGTCGCCGTCCCACCTGATTGATCTTATGCGTCGGCCAGCACGCCGCCGATACGGTGCGTCGCCCGTTCAACGTCCGCATGCGACACGTCCAAATGGGTCACCGCGCGAAACAGATGATCGCCGACGGCGTTCAACAGGACACCGGCGTCCCTGAACGCCTGCAGGAGTTCCTGCGTCGAGAGATCGCTTCGCACGACTTCAAACACGACGATGTTCGTTTCGACGTGGTCGGGGTCCACGTATACCGTCGGAATCTGTTGCAGTTGCAACGCGAAACTTTTGGCATTGTCGTGGTCTTCCTGAAGCCGGGCGACGTGATGATCCAGGGCATAGATGCCCGCGGCCGCGAGAATGCCCGCTTGCCGCATGCCGCCACCGAACATCTTGCGTAAACGCCGGAGTTTGGCAATCCGCTCATGGGTCGAGGTGATTAATGAGCCGACCGGAGCCCCCAACCCCTTGGACAGGCAGAACGACACGGTATCGAACGGCTGCGCAAACTCGGCCGCGGACGCCCCGGAGGCCACCGCGGCATTGAACAACCGGGCGCCGTCCAGATGCAACGCGAGCCCCTGATCTCCCGCCAGCTTCGTAATCTCCAGGATCGTGGACAGGGGATAGACCGAGCCGCCTCCGAAATTGTGCGTCTGTTCCAGGCACAACAGCGTCGTCGGCGGGTTGTGGACGTCTTTCGGCCGGATGGCGGCCAGCACGCGGTCCGCGGTCAACAGGCCCCGGTCGCCCTCAATGCAGCATAGCTGAACCTGCGACAGGGCCGAGGCCGATCCCCCCTCATAACGGATAATATGGGCCGTGCCTTCCACGAGCACCTCATCTCCCGGACGGGTATGGAGACGAAGACACAGTTGATTCGCCATCACCCCGCTGGGCACGAACAGGGCCGCGTCTTTTCCCAGCAATCGGGCAGCCTTGGCTTCCAGGGCATTGACCGTCGGATCTTCGCCGTACACGTCATCGCCGACCTCGGCCTGAGCCATTGCCGCTCTCATGTCCGGAGTCGGCTTGGTCACGGTATCGCTTCGCAGGTCGATCATTGTCAGCCTTCCGCTCTTGGATGCGCTCGCGTTCAACGCGCTGTTCCCTTCGACACGCACGGTCTGCCTGTCCTGAGCCTGTCGAAGGAAGCTTGCCGAAGGGCTCGGGACCTACTTTATTCTACGGCAGTTTCCCTGACGGGAACAAGAAGCCCGATGGTCGACAGGACCCGTTGAATCTCTTCACCGGACACGGGACCCGCGCGCAGGATGGCCGGCTCATCCACCACGCTTAACAGGGTGGACGGCCGGTTCCCCGGAGCCGGGCCGGTGTCCAGAATCAGATCCACGTCCTGTCCCAATGCCGCGTCCACCGCTTCGGCGGTCAGGCAAGGGGCCTGCCCGGATCGATTCGCGCTTGTCCCGGTCAACGGACCCGTGTGTCGCAACAGGGACCGCAACAACGCCGGCGCGGGTTCCCGCACCCCGATGGTCCCGGTCCCGGCCGTCAACACGGGCGAGAGCCCGGTTTGCGCGGGAACAATCACCGTCAAGGGCCCCGGCCAGAATTCGTCGAGCATCGCGCGGACCCAGGCTGGAACGGACCCGGCCAGGGCATCGAACTGGGGCCGTTCGCCGATCAGCACGAGAAGGGGTTTCCCGGCAGGCCGCCCTTTCGCCTCCGCAACCCGGTCCGGGGCATGAGGAACCGAGACGGATGCGGCCAAGGCATACGAGCTTTCCGTCCCGACGGCAAGCAGGCCGCCGCGATGGACGAGATCCACGATCGGGGCAAAAAAGGAAGACGGCGGATCGGGAGGAACGGGAAGGATTTTGGCCACGAGCGTTTTACTCGAATAAGAGATGGCTTACGTCAACACCCGTCCGGCAATATCGGTCCGGAAATATTGCCCTTCAAACGTGATGCCTCTGCCCGCTTCATAGGCCAGGTCACGCGCCGCCCTGAGAGAGGACCCCCAGGCCGTCACCCCCAACACCCGGCCGCCGGCCGTCACGACGTCCTGGCCGTCCCAGGCCGTCCCGGCGTGAAACACCGCGACCCGATCCCGGCCGGAAACGTCCCGGAGTCCGGCAATCGGCGCGCCGCTCGCGTACTGGCCAGGATACCCGCCCGAAGCCAGGACCACACAGACCGCCGACTCCTCCGACCATTCGAGATGAATCTGATCCAGACGATGTTCCACGACCGCTTCCAGGACGTCGGCCAAATCCGTTTTCAACAACGGCAACACGACTTGCGTCTCGGGATCGCCGAACCGCGCGTTGAATTCCAGAACGTACGGCGTCCCGTCCCTGACCATGAGTCCCGCGTACAAGATCCCATAAAAAGGACTGCCCACGCGCGACAGCCCTTCGATCGCCGGATGCAGCACGTCTCGCATGATCGCGTAGCGTAACGCCGGCGTGGCCACCGGCGCCGGCGCGTAGGCCCCCATGCCGCCGGTATTGGGCCCCATGTCGCCCTCCCCCAGCCGCTTATGATCCTGAGCGGCCAGCATGGGCACCACGGTTTTCCCGTCGGCAAACGCCATCAGGGTCACTTCTTCCCCTTCCAGACATTCTTCGATGACCACTCGCCGGCCGGCGTCGCCGAAGGCCCGTTGCTCGAGCATGTTGATGACCGCGTCCCTGGCCTCCTGCGCGGTCCCGGCCACCACCACGCCTTTCCCCTGGGCCAACCCATCCGCTTTGACCACAATGGGCAGCGAGCAGCGTTCCAGGTGGTCGAGCGCCGGCCGGACGCTCTCAAACGTACGCGCATCCGCCGTAGGAATCCCCTGGCGCATCATCAGGTTCTTGGCAAACGCTTTGCTGGATTCGATCCTGGCGGCATTCCCGGTGGGGCCGAATACCTTGAGTTTGCTTTCCCGAAACAGATCCGCAATGCCCAGCGCCAACGGGGCTTCGGGGCCGACCACGGTGAGATCCACGGCTTCCTGTTCGGCAAACGCTTTCAGGCCCGCCAGGTCCGTCGCCGCCAGAGGCACACACGTGGCCAGTTGGCTGATTCCCGCGTTCCCGGGCGCGCAATAGAGCTTGCTGACACGAGGGCTCGAAGCGAGTTTCCAGACCAAGGCATGCTCGCGCCCCCCATTGCCGATGACCAGGATCTTCATAGGATTCAACTACCTTGAAATACGCCCCATCATTGAGACTTTGATTTATTGTGATAGCGGGATGCAGGGCAAGGCGTCCCGCAGCGAAACCCGAGACATATCAATCCAGATAGTCGAGGGTTGCGCGAGGACACAACGCCGCCATGCGCCCGATAGTGCAATAAATCACGGCTCAATGGCGGAAATGGCGCATGCCCGTCATAATCATAGCCACATCCTGTTCATCGGCAGCCTTGACCACTTCTTCGTCCCGGATACTGCCGCCCGGTTGGATGACCGCGGTGACGCCCGCCCTGACAGCCGCATCGAGCCCGTCCCGGAACGGGAAAAAGGCGTCCGAGGCCATGACGCACCCTTTGATCGACAGATTGGCCTTCATCTCGGCCAATTTGACGGAATCGACGCGACTCATCTGACCGGCCCCGACGCCCACGGTTTGCGTGGCATTGGCGAACACGATGGCGTTGGACTTGACGTGTTTGCAGACCTTCCACGCAAAGGCACAGGCTGCGTATTCGTCATCCGTGGGTTTTCGCGCGGTCGGAACCGCCAGGGTTTTCAGATCCGCGAGCGCGCCCAGGTCACGATCCTGCAGGATCAACCCCCCGACAAGCTTTTTCAAATCATAGCCCTCGCGGGTCCGGCTTTCGAGCGAACCCACCGTCAACAGCCGCAAGTCCTTTTTGCGCTGCAATTCGGCCAGGGCCTCATCGGTAAAATCAGGCGCAATCAGAACTTCGACGAACGTTGAGGTCACTTCCTTTGCCATATCCGTATCCACGGGCCGGTTGCAGGCAATCACTCCTCCGAACGCGGAAACCGGGTCGGTTTCCCTGGCCTTGCGATAGGCTTCAACCGGAGTCGCTCCAAGCGCCACTCCACACGGATTATTGTGTTTGATGATGACCACGGCCACGTCGTCGAATTCTTTCGCCAACTCCAGGGCCGAGTTGGCGTCCAGATAATTGTTGTAGGACATGGCCTTGCCGTGCAGTTGACGGCCCAGGGAAATCGAGGGTTCCGTACTGCCGGTCTCCCGATAGAACGCTCCTTCCTGATGCGGGTTTTCGCCGTATCGCAGGATTTCGGCCCGCTCATACGTCAGCGACAACCGTGTTGGAAATTTGTCGGCCCTGCCGGCGCCCTCGTCCTGCCGGCCCACATAATCGGCAATCAGTCCGTCATACCGTGACGTGTGCTGGAACACTTTCCGGGCCAATTCACGGCGAAGCGTCAACGGGACGGACCCGGCCTGCAAGGCCTCCAACACGCGACCATAGTCTGCCGGGTCCACCACCGCCACCACGTCCGCATGATTTTTGGCGGCCGACCGGAGCATGGACGGGCCTCCGATATCGATGTTTTCAACGGCTTCCTCGAAGGTACAGTCCGGTTTGGCAATGGTCGACTCGAACGGGTAGAGGTTGACGACCACGAGGTCGATGGGCTCAATCCCCTGCTCCTGCATTTGTCGAACGTCTTCGGCTCGCCCCCGCCGTCCCAACAGGCCCCCGTGAATCCTGGGATGCAGGGTCTTGACCCGTCCTCCCAGAATCTCCGGAGACCCGGTATGGGAAGAAACTTCCGTGACCGGCAGCCCGGCCGTGCGTATGGCGTTGGCCGTCCCTCCCGTGGAGAGAAGCGTGGCCCCGAGTTCGACCAGCCCCCTGGCAAACTCGACAACGCCCGTCTTATCGGACACACTGATCAACGCATGGTTCAACTTGCCCATTGTTTATCCCTCGATGGTCACTGTGACGGTGAATGAAAGGAACACAGCACGCGGAGAGTGAGCTTACCAAATGCGTTTCACCGGCATCAACGAAACCAGCGCCACCCGAACCAGACCCTTGACAGAAACCCGGCTGGCTGACACCATAGGGGAGCACCCGTTGAACGGATGGGTTGAACGGATGGCGAACGCCACCAGGAACCGGACATGCCGACGACTTTTAACGCAGGATCAATGAATCAGGCCGACCATCAACCATCGACGGACCATCCCGCCATTGATGAAACGCTGGGCTGGGAAGGACACGTCAATCTCCCTCCGTCTCCGATGTTGACCACGCTGCTGCGTCACGTGTCTGACCTGCAAACCAGCCTGGCTTTCGGCATGGCGTTTGTGGTTGGAGTGTTGGTCGGAGGCGTCCTGTTTACTGCGCTGGGGTCCGGAAAAAAGCGCTCAGACACCTGACCGCCGCGCGAACGCGCGGTCTTCAAACGCGGTCTTCAAAAAAACCGGTCTTTAAACATCATCCGTTGCCACAATCCGGCTTTGCGCAGACGGGGGTCCCACGGCGCCACGGTATGGCGTTTCCCGCGACGGGTTTCGACTTCAATGGTGTTGTCCTCAAAGACCCGGAGCACCTTCCAGAATTTCTTGATCACGTAAGAATAGGTGTCGCCGTGTCGAGAAGGGAAGACGTGCCTGGCTCGCGGACTGGGGTGCGTTGACGTCTTTTCTTTCTCATACACGACAAAATTGCCGGCTTTCAATTTCATCGGGACGCCCTTCCCTGCGCGATGAACGGAACGTGTCCGGAACACACGTCAATCGGCTCGTCGTTGTATCATGCCACACTCTCCGTATATTGCAAGCGTTTTCCTCTTGACGCCAGTCGTTGGGGAGTCGTCACACGAATGAAGGGTATGGAGCCGGCGAGTGGGATTGAACCACCGACCTGCTGATTACGAATCAGCTGCTCTACCACTGAGCTACGCCGGCCTTGAAGAGAACGGGTCGTGAACGCGGCGGGAGACGGCTGTTTCCAGCCCGGCGGTCATCTTATTTTCTGAAACCCGTCGTGTCAACTTTGACAGTCTTTTTCTTCTGCGCTACCGTGACGCGATGTCCTCTCCTGCTGGAAGATCTGCTCCGGCGTCACTGCCTCTTGCTCATCTGTGTTCTCTGATCCGGCTGTCGAATCAAACGGGAACCCTCCTGCTCGTCCTTCCATGCCTGTGGGCCCTAGTCCTGGCGTCACACGGCCGTCCCTCCGGCCTGCTGCTCGGCCTGTTCATCGCGGGATCGTTCGTCATGCGAAGCGCCGGCGTCATTATCAATGATTTGGCCGATCGTTCGTTCGACCGGCAAGTCACCCGCACCCACACGCGCCCCCTGGCCAGTGGGACTCTCCGGCCCTGGCAGGCCCTCCTGTTCCTCGGCGTTCTTCTCGCCGCAGCCGTGAGCCTGCTGCTCTTCCTGAATCCCCTCGCCATACGGCTCGGCCCGGTCGCGTTGGGATTGGCCGCGATCTATCCTTTCACGAAACGGTTCTTTCGCGTCCCGCAATTGTTTCTGGGGCTGGCGTTCGGCTGGGGCGCCGTGATGGCCTGGGCGGCCGTTCGCTATCAACTCGATCCCGCGGTCTGGCTGCTCTTTGCCGCGACGATTTGCTGGGCAGTGGCCTATGACACCATTTACGCACTTCAGGACGTCGAGGATGATCTTCGTATCGGGGTCAATTCGTCGGCGATTCTCTTCGGCGCTTCCGTGTGGATTGCCGTGGGAACCGCCGGGACGGCCATGCTGGGACTGTTGGCCATTGCGGGTTGGCTGGAGAATCTCAATGCGGCGTTTTACGGGGGGCTGGCCGGAGTCGCAGGATTTTTGAGCCAACAGGTCCGTCGCCTGCGCGGCGACGTCTCGCCCCCGGAGGCCTTTACCATGTTCAAACACCACGTGGGCGTCGGGTTGGCTATTTTAATCGGAATTTGGGTGGGAACGCTGTAGGCATGCCGCCGGATGACGCTTCGCTGATCCGACCTGCACCAAGTGCGTTGCGTGAACCGCGTTATTCCGGCGGGGGGATGGGTTTATCCGGTTTGGGCGCCCGCAAGGTGTCGAGATAGGCCGTCACGGCTCGCGCGTCCTGATCATCGATGCCCAAATTCGGCATCCGCGTGTGCTTTTTCATGCCTTGCGGATAGCGGATCCAGCGATAAACCCACGTGTCATTGAGACGGAATCCGGCGCGATCCAGGGCCGGGCCGACCAGGCCCCCGGTGTCGCCGACACTGTGGCACCCGTTACACCCGTATTTGTTGAAGTACAGGTTTTTCCCGGTATCCTGAAGGGCGGCCCGTTCCTCGTCCGTCATGGTCAGGTCCGGACGCGCGACTTGAGACATTTTCGGGCGTTTCGAGAAATTTTCCAGGGCGGTCTTGGCGGCGTCAAACTGTTCCGCCACTTTTTCATAGGCCTCTTCTTCGGGAAGTACGATTTCCTCTTCCTCCTCGTCGTAGTCCTCAAGGTCCTCGTCGTCGTCTTCCATGTCCATATCTTCGTCGTCTTCCTCGGCTTCTTCTTCGGCCTCAGCCCTGGCGGCTTCTTCGGCTTCCTGTTTTGCCAGCGCTTCGTCCATGGCCTGTTTGGCCTGATCATGTTCCGCACTGACGGCTTGGAATTGGGACTCCAACTCGGCTTTTCGCGCGTCAACGTCAAACGCCAACGACCCGCCGTGCAGCGTGCGGACGTACCCGACCACGGCCCAGAGTTCCTCTTCGGACAGGGTATATTTGAAGGTCGGCATCGTCGACACCGCGAAGTAATTTTCATCGTCGATCACTGCCTGCAATGACGTATCCCGCATGTCCCGCGAGATCGTGTCGAAGATTTCCTTGTCGGAGAAGGTCGACATCGCCGCGGATTCCGAGAGATCCCGGGGACGGGGGTCCGGCATGCGCTCCCAATTAAACCCTTCCTGCTGTCTTCCGCTTTCACCGTGACAATGCATGCAGTAATGACGATAGAGCTTCCGGCCTTTGGCCGTCCGTTCACCCTCAAACAAGGCGCACCCGCTCGTCACCGCGAACACGGCGGCAACCACGACGGCGATCCTGCCCAGTACCCGCTGCATGCCTCGTTCTCCCTTCATCATTCGTGACCCCTCCGAATTTTTCTCACCAGGAAAAACTGAAAGCCGGCGGCAAGCACAATACCCAAGACGACGTATCCATAAATGGAATTGTCCGGTGGCGGCTCGGCCCGAAAGTACCACCACGATGAAACGGCTTTCTGTGACCCTCTTTCCTTCACCGCCCCATCCACGATGTTCCCATCCCAAAACGCGAACGCCACGTTTCTCCATTCACCGGGGGTGACCTGCACGTCGCGTTCATCACCCGTTTGGAGCGGTCGTGAAAACACGACGCGCCAGATTCCTTCACGCCAGGTCCCCGTTGCCGAGACGTCCTGGTTTTCCTGCGCGCGAAGCGTCTTGAACCCCTTGGCGCTCATGTCGGTGGCTTTGCCCTGTTCTTTTTTCCAGTACCAGATGTTGACTTCCCCGCCTTCGACCTGGAGCATTTCCTGCCCGTGGGCAAAGTGGGCCTTCGTTTCGCCAACCATAAACTCAATCGCGGCGGCATCCGCGGCGTCTTCCGATGGGTCGGCGTACTCCAGCAGCATGGCCATCTCCCGGCCGTTATGCATCCCGCGAACTTTGACGGATTTCACGGTGACTTCCTGAATACGGTCCGGCCAATGGACTTGGGGTGCCAGGTTGAATTCCGCCGGTTGGATCGCGTCCCACGCCGCGGCATTCGGGTCATTCGCGGGGATCGCTCCGTCCGTCAAATACAGGCGCACGGCCACGCTCCCGCCTCCGCCTTCCGGGGGCGGGTCGCTCGCGAACACGCAGGAAGCCCCGACTCCCGCCACCATGAGGACGAGCCCGAACACGACGTTGAAGATCTGCTTATATCCCATTTTCCTGCTCCTTGGATCCTATCCCGGTCCAACGATTCGTTGGCGTTGGCCGCTTATTCCTCTTCCTCCCAGGTCCGTGGAGATTGGCCGGCGCCGTCATATTCGCCCATGATGATTTTCCAGATCCATTCGTCCGGCAATTCCACTTCCCATCGCGGCATGGCCGATTTCCAGGGCATCGCTTCGATCGGCAGCCCGACGCCTCCCTTTTTGATCCGCCAGAACAGATAGGATTCCTGCAACTGGGCGATGGTTCCGGGATCGCTGAAGTTCGCCGGAGGCGGATTGAAGCCGACCGCCGCCGGGCCTTCCCGTCGAAATTGGCTCCGTGACAGGGAGAACAAAAGGCCGCGTAGAGGCCCTTCCCCATCATGATGTTTTCCGGCGTTCTCGGATACGGGTTGGCCAGCCCGACAAACTCGCCCGGCGGCGCGGGATGAATGGTCCGGTTTTCCGCGGGCGGCAAATCGCTCGGGGCCAGCCTCGTGTACGTTTGCCACCCCACCAGCAAGGGGAACAACACAAACACCAGGATGCGCGCGGTGCCGGCAATACCCGTCTGTCCCGTGCCGGTGAGAAACCGCCCGATGGGGCCCATAAATTCATCGAGACTGCCCCCGCTCATGGTATAGAAAATCATCGCAGAGGCCAGGGTGAGCGCCAGGTACAGGAAAATCAGACTGGCCGGAAGCGGCGCGGTGAACAACGGAAGTATGAATTTGAGAAACACATACATTCCCACCAACAGGACGACCGTTTTCGCAAGAGGACCTTTCATAGTTCACCCTTCCGGTTAAGGTGCTCCATTGACGGTGAGGGAAGCGACCTCCACCTCGCCTTCCTTGCCGATATTCATGACGTCTTCGACCTTGACGCTGATGGGCTCCCCGCTCATTTTCTGGAGAAACGAAATGACCGAATAAATTTCCTGTTGCGACAAGGCAATCGGATTCTTATGGATATAGGGCATGCGGGCCGGATATTCCTTGGGCAGGCCTTCATGCCTGAAATCCAGATAAATATAGGCTTGCGGCTCGGTCAGGCTTTCATAAATGAATTCCGGCGCGAGCTTGGCTCCGATGCCCTTCAAATCCGGACACCTGGCCGATTCGCTCGGGCCGATGGAATGACACAAGGCGCACTGTCCTTTGCTGAAAAAAATCTTCTGACCGATCGCGGCCAGGTCATCCGGCGTCTTGACTTCGGCAATATCAAACGTCTCGATGGCCGGAGGCAGAGAGGGCATCTGCGGCACACCCAACGCAATCAGGGTAAAGGTCCCCAGGACGATGACCACAAACCCGACCACCCTGAGGAATTTCCCCTTGATGAAGAGCAGGATGCAGATTCCGGATCCTACGACAAGGAGACCGATCAATTGGAGTAGTGCGACTTCACTCATGGGTTCTCGCTCCGATTCGGTATTGCCCTCTTCCGTCATTCCCGACGTTTGTAATCGGGAATCCAGAGTCTTTGCTTTTTCCTTCGTTCGCAAAGAGAAAGGCCCGGGATTCCCGCGTTCGCGGGAACGACAGCTTCCGTGTGGCGTTAGCTATTTTCATACCACTACCAGCATCAACGGTTTATCACGCACCGATCTCGCCCGCATGTTCAGGCATTCTCCCGTGGCGCGCCGCCCGCCATGGCCGGCGCCACATTGGCGGGAATTTTGGCCGGTTCGGGTTGTTCCTGTTCCGGGGATTTCTTCCCTTTGTCGCCCATCGTGGCCACCCAGAAGATAAACGCCACCAACAAACAAAACACAAACGTATTGAGGGACATGAAAGCGGCCGCGTACCCCAACGCGGGCGAATAGGCGTATTCCGAGGTATCTCTCATCACGCCGTACACGTGCCAATGCACCCGGGACGATGAGCGCGCATAGCCCATCAGGGACATCAACAGGATGACCATAACGGCATTGGAGACCAGCGAATAGCCGGCCCGGATCGGCATCCGCCCCCAAACCATTTCCGTCGTGGTTTTGGCGCTTTTCATCAGCACGGCCGTCAGGGGCGTGAAGGTCACCATCACGAACAGGACGATCAACACCTGGGCGACCGAGAAATAATTGATCCGGATAATGGCCGGGACGAAATACCCCCACACCCCGAGCACGATCACCGCGATCCCCGCAAGCACCAACAGGGCGCCCATCACGGCTTTGGCAATTTTGGCCCAGGCGGCCGTTTCCTGCTTGCCGGCCCGCCAATACATGATGAAACTCATGAACGTGACCAGGATCATCAGATTGGCGACCGTCATTTTGGCGGACATCACTCCGAACACCCCGAGCAGCGGGTGATGGGTCCCGCCCATTTTTCTGGCTTCCTCCAGGCTGGCCACCAGGGAGTGTGGGGTCATCCAAACGCCCAGACACACCATGAGCACGACCAGCATGGCCAGGATCGGCCGTTTGTACGTTCGCTCGGAGCCCGGAATCCGGTAGGTAATCCCCATCCAGAAATAGTAATTGGCGCCGAGGAACAACACCCCGATGAGCATCGCCTGGAGGATAAAGAGCCAGGCCAGAAATCCTCCCATGAGGGTAATACCCATTTGCTGGTTGTACTGGTAGATCTCCCGCATGAGCCAATACCCGGCGAAGGGAAGGGGAAGCATGCCGAACACGCCGATGAAGTTTCCGACGTAGCCCATCCAATCATAATGTTCGCGCTCTTCCTGGCTGGCCGCGAGGAGATACCGGATGCCGGCATAGGCGCCGCAGATGAATCCGCCCAACACGACGTTGGCAATGAGCCGGTGGATGTTGACCGGCCACCAGGTGGGATTCCACGTGGCCGCCCAGGCCCGGTCGATCGCCGTGCCCTCAGCCACCACGACCGGGCTGGCCTGGAACGTGGCCCAGGCATTGGGGACGATCATGATGAACAGGGCAAACACGTTCAACAGGAATCCCAGGAACAGATGGAACGTTTTCCTGCTTCCCTGCATGGCGTCCCACCCGTACCAGTACAGGTACAGCGTGACGGTTTCCAACAGGAACAAAATGCAATACACGATGAAGGACGGGAAAAAGATATCGGACAGATAGGCCATGAGCTTCGGGTACAGCCCGATCAGCAGAAAGAGCAGGATGCCCCCGAACAGGGCCGTCGTGGCATACGCGGACGTCAACAGCTTGGTAAATTCTTTGGCCAGCTTGTCGTACCGGGCTTCCTTGGTTTTCCATCCCACGATTTCGCAAACCCAGGCAAAGATCGGCACGCCCAGGACGAACCCCGCCAGCAGTAAATGCTGCTGGGCCACGACCCAGACGACGTTTCGGCTGCCGACTCCCGGAATGTCCCGGTATTCGACGGACATCGCTTGCGTCGCCGCATCCTGAGCCCAGACAACCGCCGGAAGGAGAAGCAGCGTCCAAAAGACGCTCCATCCGAAGAGGGACGAGAGGTTCACCGTTGGCACCCGGGACTTCAGCGTTTCTATTATGCCGTGGTTTTTCATGTGAGACCCCTCATTGGTTCGTTAATGCGTATGATCGGCATGGTCGTGGTCGTGCTCATGCCCGGAAGAAGCGGAAGCCGCCGGCTTGGCCTTGGGAGCCGCCTTAATCTTGGGAGCCGCCTTCTCCGGGGCCTTCGCCTGTTTCTCCGCCTTCACTCCTTCCCCCTCGGGATTCTCTTTCTCCAACTCTTTCAACGTGGCTTCGGCACGCGCCAGGATCTGCTCCGCGCTTTTGATGACCTTCTTGGGAACGATCGCTTCTTCCGCCTTTTTCACGTCAATGAATTCGTATTCTTCATGGGGATGCGGGGTACTCACGGGGAGCAAGCCCCAAAACAGAAAGATCAGCACGACGCCGGTTCCGGTAAAGGCCGTCAGCAGGAGCGGTTGATCTTTCGGAATCCGGAGCAGGTCCCATTTCGAGACGATGTCCTGAAATACTCCGTCAACGGGCGTCGACGCGCGGACAAAGCGTTGCGCCAGGGCGCCCAGGCCGAACAACCAGCCATACACCAGGATGATGAGGACGATGGTGGCCGGCAGTCCCCACATCACTAATTCCAGGCTGATTTTTTCCGCAATGGGAATCACGATGACGTTGGTTTCAACGAAATGCACCGTGGCATGGACTGCGGATTGAGCCAGGGACTTGACGCCACCCAGGATGATGAACAACAGGGGGAGATAGACCACGGAAAAGATTGCCCACAGCCCCCACAAGCGAAGGCCCGTGCCCTTGGGAGGATCCACGCTCAACCGTTCGAGAAACACGGTTCGGGAACACAGGCCGAGCGCCCATATGTCGATGGGAATAGACAGAACCAGCAACGCCTCGAGACCGACGCCTTCCCAGGGATGCACGCCGGCTGCCAACATGAGCAACGCGGCAACCATCTTCAGGGGGAAGCCCGTCCAGAAGGTTGGCCACGCCACCAACAGACCAAGTTTGACGTTCGACATGATCGTTAATCCAGAAATTCCCTATTCAGTATCGCGGAGACGGTGAAAATCAATATCATCGCCATAATGGCAATCCAGCCGATCAAGGCAATCGGCCGTTTAAAAATATTCCGCTCCGGATTTCTGTCCAGAAAAGGCAACGCAGCCAGGAACCCCATAAAGGCTCCGGGAATCGCGACGGCTCCGAGAAATTGGCCGAATTCTCCGCCAAAAATCTTCAAGCGCAACAACTGGAAGAGAAAGAGAAAATACCACTCGGGTTCCGGATGATAATCCCCCGGGTCCGGCGTGGCCTCTTCCAACAACACCACCGGCTCGATAAACGCCAACGTACAAATGATCAGGAAGACCGTGGCCATGGCCACGATATCTTTCCACACCTGTCTGGGAAAGAAATAATCCGTTTTGGCCTTGATTTGCTCGGGGGTCCCGCGGAACGGACCGGCGGGTCCGGCCTTGCGGAACAGGAACAGGTGGAGACCGGCCAAGCCCATTAACCCCGCCGGCAACACCATCACGTGAATGACAAAAAACCGGCTCAGCGTCATTTGACCCGGGGTCGGGCCCCCTTTCAAAAACCGGCTCAGGAAATCCCCGACGATCGGGGTCTTATCCATAATCTCGACGCCCACGACCGTGGCCCAATACGCCCGTTGATCCCAGGGCAGCAGGTAGCCCGTAAAGCCGAACGCCATGACCAGGCCGAAAAGCGCCAGCCCGACCAACCAAATCAGTTCCCTGGGTTTTTTATAGGCTCCCCACAGGAACACCTGGGACATATGGGCAAAGACCATCACCACCATGGCCGAGGAGCCCCAGAAGTGGTAACTCAGCAGAAACCATCCGTAGTCCACTTCATGAATGATGTATTGCGTGCTCGCGTACGCGTGATCGGTGCTGGGGACGTAGTAAAACATCAACAGAATCCCCGTCACCACCTGCATGATGAAGATGAACAGCAAACACGACCCGAACGCATAGGCCCATCGGGACCCTCCGGGAACGGGCTCGTTCAGCATCTTGGCCTGAATGGTCTTCAGCCCGACCCGTTCATCCACGAAGTCGACGACTTTTTCAAACACGTTGGTGGTGTTGCCGTTCATACCGCGTTACAGCAGCCGGATCTGGCCCTTCACCCCGGCCTTGTATTCGACGTCGATGATTTGCACTTCCCCGGCGGCATTGACTTGCATCGGCAGGACGTCGAGAGCCCGCGGCGCCGGGCCGTCCAGCACCTTGCCCGCCTCGTCGTAGATGCTCAAATGACAGGGACACAAAAAGACCCCGTCGGGAAAATTCTTCGTTCTGCGCCACTTGTACCCGCACCCCAGATGCGGACATTTCCCCGAATACCCGATGTAGGGTGCCTTGGCTTTATTCACCCACACCAGATCTCCCTTGTGATCGTAAAACTTTTTATCCTTCCCGCCGTAGACGGCCTTTTGCACTTCGGGAGTCGCCTTCACCACCCAGATGTTTTTTTCGATCTGCTGCTCGGGCATAAACGCTTCCTTGAAGCCCCGCGTGAACTTGAACTGGTATCCGATGTTTTCTTTCTTGATTTTGCGAACGTTCCCGACGGAAAACCACGAATTATCGAACGGCTTGTACATGGGCTTCATGATGTATTTCAAAACGGGGAAGGCCAGGGGCAGGGTGATCAACGCTCCGATGGCATGCGTCATGTTCATAAAAAAGCTGCGGCGGGGCACTCCCTGTTCAAGATGGGGACAGGGCACGAGAATTTCGCCGGGCTCCACGTGGAGGCGATCTTCCAGGTGAGCGATTTCCACGTCATGATGCGTGACGTAGGCGTCCCGATCCAGCACGGGAAACCCCCGGAAGTCCTCCAGCGAACCCCGCAGAATGATTTCTTCTTCATTCGGGATTTCCTGAACCTGGCCGATCGGAACCTGACGGTCCGCGCCGTGACCGCCGCCCTCCCTGACCACCACGTGACTGATCTCAAGGGATAACGGATCGACAATGACCTTGGAAATGCTGCCGACTTCCCCGTCGGCGCACCGTGCTTTGGCCTTGATTTTCGGTTGCATCGGGAAACGTATCCGGGTTACTTCATTTTGATGGGCTTCGGCGTGTTCACCGAGGCATCCTTCAGCGTCGCCAAAAAGGCCACCAGCGCGTCGATTTCTTCATCAAACATCAGATCTTTATATTTATTCGGCATTTTGCCTTTCTTGTACTGCTTGTCGAATCCTTCGGCCTTCCAACTCTTGGGGTCGAGGATTTTTTGCCGGAGGGCTTCAGGCGTCATGAGATTGCCGATGTTGTCCAGCTCCGGCCCCCGCTTCTTTCCGCCTTGCCCAAAGAGTTTGTGACAGTTGTAACACTCCTGCAATTCCCATTGTTCCTTGCCGAGCGCCACCAGATCGCCTGCCGCGGCCGCAGGAGCGGACGTCGCGGCGGCCTCCTCCACGACCTGCACGCCGCCGCCAAGCGTTCTCAACTGTTGCTCGATCGAGACGGCTCGCTCGTTCAGGGCCTTGGCCCGCGCGATCAGTTCTTCGGCTTTCCCCTGTTTGGTTCTGGCGCGACGCGCTTTCAGGATCTTTTCGATTTTTCCCTTTTCGACTTCCGGGTCGTATTGAGGAAGGCCGCTTGCCCCGCCGATGTACACTCCCGAAAGCACCAGGTAAAACAACACCAGGCCCACGATGGCCTTGACGCCCTCAAGCCGGTTCAGGGAAGGCGCATCAAGCAGGATGAATACCGCGGCGCCGAGCATGGCATAAATAAAGAACATAACCTGGAAGACGACGGGGAAGTGCGTGGCATTGGCCACCGCGACCAGCACGCCCCCCACGATGATGCCGATGACGCCTTTTTTGATGATGTTTCGTGTCAAACTTTGCTCAGCCATACTCGCTTCCCACCTCCGTTACTCCGCGCCGGCGGGGACCGGAGCCCCTTGCGGGGCCTCTACCTTTGAGCCGGTGTTTCTTAGCGTCACGACAATGGCAAAACTCACGACGAGATAAAAGACCAGGGTCACACCCGTAATCCACCAGGCGGAATACGCCAGCGTGGGCGTAAAGGCTTCCGGAGTAAAGTCCGGGACGAGGTTGTACACGTGGAAATATTTTCTTGTGAGGGATCGGACCGTCCCCATCAGGCCCATGGTCCAGATGGCGCTGAACGCCAGAAAAATCAGGACGAATTGAGACGTGAAGTCGATCTTCCCCCAGATGATGGTTCCGCTCCTGATGGCCCGGTTATAGAGAATGTAGTTCACGACGGTCAGAAAGACCAGCGTAAACGCGGCCGCATTTTTCGCCGGCATCAGCGCCAATTCACTGGCCCAGGAGGGAAGCTCCAATTCTTCGGTGGCCAACCCCTGCGTCGCCACAAATCCGTGCGGCGTCATCCAGATGGCGTTGGCGACCACGATCATCAGGAAGCCCACCTTGATCATGGTGAAGCACGAAACCGTAAATCGCAGACCCGGAAGCCGGCTCAGGACCGGCGGAAGGACGATCAGTAACGCCAGGAAAATCAGGGACTGCCATTCCGGCGGCGGGAACAACTTCCAGGCCACCCCCATGACCGCCGGAATGAGAATGACGGCGATCATGACCATCCCGGAGATACGCACCTGCTCCACGCCCTGAATCCGCTTCATACTCAGCCAGATATAATAATTGCTGGCCAGGAAGATCAGGCCGACCATGGCTCCCTGCATTTCAAAAAACATCGACAGTTGGTCCGCCATCATGTACGGGCAGATGGAGGCGTCATAATCACACAGTTCATAGGCCAGGAGATACCCCATGAAGGGGAGGAACAGGAGGGCGCCCACGCCGATCATATTGCCCACGAACCCCATCCAGTCGTAGTAGGAGCGCTCTTCATCCGTCTTGGCTCCCATGTACATATACGCCGCCAGCAGTCCCGCAATAAACCCGCCGAACGTCACGTTGCCGACCAGCCGGTGAAGATTCAGGGGCATCCAACTGTAATTGGCGATTTTGTCCCACAACCCCGCGCTTTGGACGAACTGAATCAGGGAGACCCCCTCCGCCGATTTGGCGGGCGTGTTCATAAACGCGGTGGGACCGTCAATCACAAACAGCGTGACCGTGCCCACGACGTTCAACAGCACCCCGATGGCAATATGCCGGGCTTTCTTCTCGCCCTTCATGGAATCCCAGGAGTAAAAATACAGGTACAGCACAATGGTCTCGAGGATGAACAGAAGCGGATAGACCACGGCGAAGACGAGGAAAAAATGTTTGATGAGCCAGGTGGTGAAATCGGGATAGGTGGCCAGCAGGACAAAAATAAACAGCCCGCCCGTCAATGCGGTCATGCTGTACAGGATCACCGTGACCTTGGTCACTTCCTTGGCCAATCGATCATATTTCGGGTCCTGGTTTTTGTATCCCAGCCACTCCGACACCACGGCAAATATCGGAGCCCCCAAAATAAACGCCGCAAACAAAATATGAAGTTGGGCCACGATCCACACCCCTGTCCGATTCCCGGTATACGGAAACTCCACGGGTGGAGGAGCCGGAGCCTGAGCATAGGCGACGGCAAGCCCCCCGAACACAAGACCTAGCATAATCACAAGGCTGCGGGTTGAGGTTTTCAAGGGTCGTGGCCTCCTTCTGGTTGATGCCGCAAAGAACGTGGAAATCATCCGGGTTACTGGGAAGATTCTCCTCCGGCTGCTTCCCCATTCGGAGCGGCTGCTTCCGGTGCCGGCGCCGCTGCTTCCCCATCCGCCGGAGCCGCGCCCTCTTCAGCCGCCGGAGCCGCTTCTTCAGCCGCCGGGGCCGCAGCTTCTCCATTTGGAGCCGCCGCTTCCGGCGCCGCCGCTTCCCCATCCGCCGGAGCCGCGCCCTCTTCAGTCGCGGGGGCCGCTTCTTCAGCCGCCGGAGCGCCGGCGGTCCCCTGAGGCACCCATTTCTTTGCCGCAACGTCGTATTCCATGCCTTTCAGGCCGAACGTGGCTTCATAGGCAATGGCCTTCCACCGGTCATCCTCGGACAGCTTGGATTTCCAGGCTTTCATTTTGGTGCCCTTGACCCCTTCGGACACGCGCCAGAACCACTGGGAATCGGAGAACAGCTTCATGTGTTCGCCATTACGGAAATCCCGGGCCCCGGCCTTGACGGGCTTCCCGTCTTTGCCGTGACAACTGGCACAATTCACGTCGATGTTTTCCACGCCGGTAAAGATCGCCTTCCCTTGCTCGAGAATCTCCGGATTGTTCCAATAGCCGTCCGGCATATGCTTATCGGCATATTCCGGGGGCGCCGGTGGCGGTGGCGCAGGAGGCTTGGCTTCCCCGCAGGCTGATACTGTCAATCCTATTGCCAGGACGGCAACGACACCCAACACGTTTCGGTATGTATCCATGACAACCCCCATCTTCGCTTTGATCCGTCAATAAATGAACTGCGCGTCAAACAAATCGGCTCTCTGTTCTTGCTTCATCCTCTGTGACAGGAGCACGCTCCCACCTCCTCACACGAGGAACGCTTCCTTCCAAAATTTCGGACACACGCTTCCCTTGGCATTTTTCCCTTTATCCGTCTCTATAGGGTCAGGATGATCGACGGCCATGTTCTCAGGCGCCATGGCCCCCTCGACGAGCCACAACGTGGTAACGGGGAGAGATCGCGTGTGATGGGTTGCCTAGAATCGAGCCCGGAGGGTTCCACTTCGGAGAGCCTGTCCTGATCGTCCACTTTTCCGTTGGAGAAACCACACGTCAACCTTCAAGCAACCTGTTTTACAGGAGGAAAATTCCAGGCAAAAGGTGCGTGACTTCTAGCACAAGGCGCTTTCGTCTGTCAATAATCGGGGTCCCGAAAAGGTCTACCGTCGGGGAGAATCCCGGCCTTCGCGCGTCCCCTCCTCCCGACGCGCCCGAACCCAGGCTTCCCAGGATTCTCCCGACGCCGTATCCTGCCCCGTAAAATGGAAGGCGTGAATCTCGTCACAGGGGATTTTTCGAGGCTCGGAGCGATCAGGCTGCAACATCTCCACGTAGGAATCCGGACCATCCAACACGCGATTACAGAGGTACCCGTGGACGGATTCGCGGGATTTCAGTTCCAAGGCAATATCGCCCCGGTACCCAAAAGCCAGCTCAATGCCTTTCAGCAGTTCCTGCTCGGAACGCGGACGCAAGACCGCGCCCTGGAGGCTTTGTTCGGAAGAATCTGCAACCCCGTCCTGAGACATCGGCGCCGTGAACCGGCAGAAGCCTTTCCGATTACGTGGGAAACAGCATGGCTTTCACGGTTCCGGCAAACCCGGACCACGAACCGAACGTGTCTTCCACGGCTGAGGCTTCGTACCCGCAATGCACCATGCAGTCCCGGCATTTCTCATTGCGCCCGACGCCGTACCGGTTCCACGCCGTCGTCCTGAGCAATTCCTGAAAACTCGACGCGTATCCGTCCTGCAGGAGATAGCAGGGCTTCTGCCAGCCGAAAATATTATAGGTGGGATTTCCCCACGGGGTACATTGATAGTCACGCTTGCCCATGAGAAATTCCAAAAACAGGGGAGACTGGTTAAATCGCCACCGGCGTTTTCGCTTCGTGAGCACGTCGGAAAACAAGGCCTGCGTCCGGCGTCGATTCAGGAAGCCATGCTGATCCGGGGCCTTTTCGTAACTGTAGCCGGGGGAGATCGTCATCCCCTCCACCCCGAGATCCATCATCTCGTCGAAAAAGGCCCGGACCCGCGGCGGATCGGCCTCGTTGAACAGGGTCGTGTTGGTGGTAACCCGGAATCCTCTTTTCAAGGCGCTTTTGATGGCTTTCGTCGCCACGTCATACACCCCGTCACGACACACCGCGAGATCATGCTCCTCGCGCAACCCATCCATGTGAATGCTGAAGATCAACCGGCTGGAGGGTTCATATTCGTCCATTTTGCGTTCCAGCAGAATCGCATTCGTGCACAGATAGACGAATTTATTGCGGCGCACCAATCCTCGAACGATTTCCGGCATCTCGGGATGAATGAGCGGCTCTCCGCCGGGAATGCTGATAATGGGAGCGCCGCATTCTTCAGCCGCGGCCCAACATTGTTCGGGCGTCAACCGTCGATCCAACACGTGCTCGGGATATTGAATCTTTCCACAACCGGCGCAGGCCAAATTACACCGAAAGAGCGGCTCCAGCATCAACACCAGCGGATAGCGTTTAACGCCCTTGAGTTTCTGCGAGATCACGTAGCCGGTGACCGTCAGCATCTGGGAGAGAGGAACAGCCATGGTTGTCCAAGGGACCTTTCCGGTTCACGCACGCGATGAAATGGAGGCGCCGAGCGGGATCGAACCGCTGAATCGCAGTTTTGCAGACTGCTCCCTTAGCCACTTGGGTACGGCGCCCGCACGCCATTATAACGACGACCCCGAACCCTGACAAGGAGAGGGAGAAGGAGGGAGCTGCGGGGTTTCGCCCCCGCACGACGAGGTCCTTTTGTTTCGGCAAAAGGACCCAAAACCATTGGCGCCCGGGCGTGGCCCTTGTCGGGTGCCTTTGCCCTCGTCCCGATTGCGTGGGCTGCGGAACTCGCTTCGCTCAGACAGTCCTCGCCCCCAAGATGAATATCGGGACCGGGGCGCAGCCACGCCCGAAGGCGCCGGGAATTGTAAATGTTCAGTCATTCGTTGACAGAATGAGGATCTGCCCCCAAGAAGGGAGGGCGGATCAGGAGAGCACGGGAAGTTCGCGATTCGGGGACGCAGGATGAGAAGGAGCGGCAACCGGGGGAGCCGCGGACGGGGAGACCGTCTCCTCACCTGCGTCATGCTGCTCCAATGCCATCAACTCGACTTCATCGACGAGGACGTCCATCAATTGTTCCGACGGCACTTTTCTGACCAGCTTCCCTTTTTTGAACAGAATGCCCATGCCCTGCCCGCCCGCAATGCCGATGTCCGCTTCTTTCCCCTCACCGATGCCGTTCACCACGCATCCCAGAACGGACACGGTCAGGGGCACCTTGATGTGACTCAACCGTTGCTCCAGGGCATCGGCCAGTCGCACCACGTCAATTTCGACCCGGCCACAGGTCGGACACGCAATGACGTTCACCCCGCGATGACGCAGCTCCAGGGACTTGAGAATTTCAAAGCCAACCTTCACTTCTTCCACGGGATCGGCGGCCAGAGACACCCTCAAGGTATCGCCGATCCCCTGGGACAACAACCACCCCAAGCCGATGGCGGATTTGACGGCGCCGGTCCTGGCCGTTCCCGCCTCGGTGATCCCGATATGCAGCGGATAATCCGATTGATGGGCGAACAACCAATACGCGTCAACGGCCATGTGCACGTCAGAGGCTTTTAACGAGACTTTCATGTTCGTAAAGCCCATGTCTTCAATGGCGTGAACGGCGTTCAATGCCGATTCCGCCAGGGCTTCCGCCGTGGGATACCCGTACTTTTCCAGCAACGGACGCTCCAACGACCCCCCGTTGACGCCAACCCGAAGGGGAATGTCCCGATCCCGAACCGCTTTAATGACTTCGGCCAATCGCCACCATGGCCCGATATTGCCCGGATTGATGCGAACGCAATCCACGACTTCAGCCGCTTTGAGCGCCAACCGATGATCAAAGTGCACGTCCGCTATTAAGGGGATCGAAATCTCGGCCTTGATTTTGGGAAGGGCATCCGCGGCTTCCCGGTCGGGCACGGCAACCCGCACCAGTTCACAGCCCACCGCTTCCATTTGATGAATCTGTTCGACGGTTCCCCGGACGTCGCTCGGATGCGGGACGGTCATGGACTGAACCGCAATCGGGGCTCCGCCCCCGATTTTGACGGAACCCACCCGGATCTGTCTGGTTTTTTTTCGCGTAATCCTCATGACAACGATTCGTCAGTTCACCGCCGTTCCAACTGAAAACCCAATTCCTCGAACAGCGTCCCGGGCGACAGCAAGCCCTTGACCAACTGAGAAGAGACATACCCTGTCTTCTTTTTCTGAGCCATGCGGGAACGCTTTTCCGCACGGAGGAACCCGAAAAACGTTCCCGGACAGTTTCACAGAATCGCCCCGGACTGTCAAGAAATTCACATTAGGCGATCATACCGAAACGCACGTTCCACGCGGGAACCCGGCCGACGGCCGGACGCAGGGTGACGACGGGACGCCCGAAGATTGAGGCGGAGCGACCTTGGTCCGTAACGTCTCCAGCAGCCCTTCAACCGACTCGGCGTCGATGATCCGTCCGAATTGGCTCCGAAAGTTTTTCACCAGACTGACGCCGTCCAGGACCACGTCGTACACCTTCCAGGCTTCCGAACGCTTCAGCAAGCGGTAATGGATGGCGATGGTCGACTGTTTGGAGGTCACCGCTGTTTGAACCTCGGCAAAATCTCCTTTTCGTCGCTCCTTGAGATATTGCACCTGTTCGCCGGAATAGCCGTCCACGTTTCCGGCATAGGTTCTGGAGAGAAAGCGCTGAAACAGGCGCACGAATTCTTCCCGGTCGGCTTCGCGTAATTGCTGCCAATGCCGGCCCAGGGTTCGTTTCCCCATTTCTTTGTAGTCGAAACGCGTGGCGAGGAGATCTTCCAGGATTTCCACGCGTTCCCGGGCTTTCTCCGGCGCCTTGAGGGAGTCGTCTCTCAAAACCTGCAAGACCTGATCGATGGTCTCTTTCATCGCCTCCGTGGCAGAACCGGTCTCCGCCGACAGGTGAGAAGACACGCCAAAAACCGAGACCCCGAGAATCAAGGCGGGGATCAGGATGCGGATTTGCGCGTCGATCGTTCTTGCGATTCCCGGAAGGAGCTGAGGCATAACCGTTTCCTTTCCTGGCAACGCCATGTTGCTCGCCTGTCCTTGTCCACACAGAGAGCGGGTGCTCAATGGATCAGGCGACATTGTCCGCCGTCGAGAAAAACGTTTCAAAGAATTGCGTCAGCCGGGCCGACGCCACGTTTTTTTGCCGGCGCAGTCGATTCAGCCCCGGCCAGATCGCCGGGGTTGTGGCAACGGCCCGGACCCCCTGCATCAACGTGTCCGCCCGGCAAAACAGGTTGAGGTCAAGAGGCAAATCTTCGTCCACGCGATCGGAAATCGACCGGACCACGAAGAACGGGATACCCTGCCCGGCGGCCATCGTCCCGATGGCCGCGCTCTCCATATCCAGACTGCTCGCCGCAAAGGTCCGGCCCAGGGCCTGCTTGTCTCCGGCCGCCCACACGATCGCGTCTGTCGTCACCAACCGTCCGGCCAGAACCCTGTTCTCCGATAATTGTGCCGCATGCCGGGCCCGTTGTCGATGGAAGGCGCTGCACGCAATCGCGGCGGAAGAATCCGTGATCCGCGAATCCTGACGGACCACTTCCTCGGGAATCGCCAGATCGCCGACTTGCGCGGGAACCAGGGCGCCGGCAAACCCTGAGGCAATCAACACGGTCCAGGGCCGCTTCTCGAACACCGCTTCGCACGCAGCTCGGGCTTTCGCGCACCCGACACCGCTTTGGATGACGGCCACAAAATGGAACGCATTCGCCCATTGATGCCACTTGACCCCATCCACCCGCCCGGCGCGCCCCCCGGGCAGCGCGCGCGCAATGGCGCGAAACTCCCAAGACGTCGCGGCAAAAACGGCGATGTTCTCCAGGGAAGACTCCGCAACCCGTTGAGGTGAGAAAAGAGGACGCTACCCGGCGGTTCCGTGCCGTTGCCTGGCTGATTGCGCGAGGTGTTGCAAGTCGTCGGCTTTCGTCTTCCCGTGCATCCGGACGTTACGATACATGGCCAGGGCCCACATGGGGAAATATTTGCTGTAGCCATGATAGCGAAGATAGAACACGCGGGGAAACCCGGTTCCGGCATGGAAAGGTTCGAACCACGTCCCGTCATCCAGTTGCCGGCGCAGCAAAAAATTGACGCCTCGCGCGACACTCAAGGAATCGGACAGGCCTGCGCTCAATAGCGTCAGGAGGGCCCACGCCGTTTGAGAGGGGGCACTGTCGCCCTTACCGGACCACGCCCGGTCCGCGTACGACAAACAGGATTCCCCCCATCCGCCATCCGCGTTTTGTTTCGATTCAACCCACGCCACGGCGCGTTGGATCCATGGAGCGGACATGTCTTCACCGATGGCCTGAAGACCGACGATGACGCACCACGTCCCATAGAGATAATTAACGCCCCAGCGCCCGTACCAACTGCCGTCGGGTTCTTGCGCGCGGCGAAGAAACTCGAGTGCCGGGGCCACGGCGGGATGGGACCGGTCATAGCCCAAGGCGCCGAGCATCTCCAGACAGCGACCCGTGAGGTCAGCCGTGGGCGGATCGAGCAACGCCTGATGGTCCGCAAAGGGAATCTTGTTGAAGATCAGTCGGTCATTGTCCCGATCATAGGCCCCCCACCCTCCGTTGGAGCTTTGCATGGCCAACGCCCATTGCACCCCGCGCCGAACGCCGTCATCCCGGTCCGCAGGCTGGAGCAGCGACACTTTCGCCAGGGCGGTCACCACGGCGGCCGTATCATCGACGTCGGGATACCATTCATTCTCGAACTGAAAATACCATCCGCCGGGTGTGGCCTCCGGAGAAGACACGATCCAATCCCCGATCCGGCGCGTTTGTCGGGAACGCAACCAGGCCGCGGCGCGCGACAGCGCGTCATGGTCCACGGGAAGGCCCCGTTCCACGAGGGCACTGATGGTCAATGCCGTATCCCAGATGGGCGAATGACACGGCTGCAGATGGAGGGTGGACGGCCCGCCGGCTGACGCCCGGGTGTCAATTTCCAGAGCCTCGATTTCTTGAAGCGCCTTTTGGATCAACGGATGCGTCACGGGATAACCAAGGGCCCTCAACGCAAAAATCGAATTGGCCATGGCCGGGTAAATCGCCCCCAGTCCGCCTTCGCCCTCCATATGATCCAGCAACCAGCCTTCCGCTTTCTTAATCGCTTTTTTCCGCACGGAACGAAGCGGATAGTCTTCATAGATCTTCAGAACCCGGTCGATCCAGACAAAAAAGTTCCGCCAACTGATGAGTTGGGAATCTTTTTGAAACGGCGGGGCGTTCCGATAGTTGATTTGATCCCGCGGCACGTGGAACAACTCGTCAATCCCCTGCTCCGGAGAAACCGGGCATTCCCGGCGAACGGCAAACACAATCAGCAGAGGGATCACAACGGCCCTGGACCAGTACGAGATGGCGTAGAGGTTAAACGCAAACTTTTTCGGCACCAGCATGATTTCGGGAGGCATGCTCGGAAGCCCGGTCCAATGGTATTGGCCGAACAGGGCCAATGTAATTTTCGTAAACACGTTGGCGGAGACGACGCCGCCTTGCGCCAGGATGGCCTGCCGGGCTCGACGCATTCCCGGGTCATCCTGGGGGACCCCGGCCAGTTTCAAGGCAAAGTAGGCCTTGACCGAGGCGCTGACGTCCATGGGGGCTCCGGCATAAATCGGCCACCCGCCGTCTTCAAGTTGGGCGCCCTGAAGATACCGAACCATCCGGGCTTCCCGCTCCTGATCAACGACTCCGATATACCGGCGCAACATCAGGTACTCCGAGGTCAACGTCGTATCCGCCTCCAATTCCTGTACCCAATAGCCCTGCGCGGGATGCTGCTGCGCGAGAAGCCACTTTGTACTTCGAGACAAGGCGTCTTCGACGGCTTCCGCATGTCCAACGGCGGATGGAGCGGACCGGCCGTGCAGACCGCTCGCCGCCTCTGCCGCGTCGGGATTATTCGAGACCAGCTTCAGGGAAGGAGTGTGCGGATTTCGATGGCGAGGATGGGTCTCCCGGGGGACGAAGGGGAAAAAACTTGCAGACAGACGCCCCAGGAAATTGAATAGACGATCCATATTGCACTAAGTTTAGCAGTTTCGACAGGATAGGTCGAGAGACAAGCGCTGATTCAACAACAAGAACCGTCATCCCGTGCTCCACAGGAAACACGCGATTGTATACCAGACCATCTTGAAGAGAGTCAAGAATCCATCACAGGCGGACGCCTAGGAGGCCACGTCATTCGTGACGTTGAGCAACGTTTTCTTCTCGTCAATGGTCCACACGTCGCAGGTCGGATCACCGTCGATATTGCCGATTGCCACGGCCGTAAACCCCGTCGCCGATACCTTATCCAGGGTCGACGCCGTGCAGCCCGGCGACAGGGTTCCGGAACTGCTCTTGCCCAACTCATGCAACGAAAAAGCAGCCCCCGTTTCCTTCTGAACGGCTTACTCGTACCATTTGATATCGGCCATTTAATAATCGCCACCCAAAGTGCTCTTGGCCCCTTCTCCAATGTCCTTATTCGTTATGTCGCGCCCTTCAACTTCGATTTCAAGGCTCTCCCCTAGCGTGTCATTGAACTCATCATGATTCAGGGGCAACACCGAAAGTCACGATCCACGGCTGCTCCTCATTTTCTCAACCAACACACGGCTTATCATGTCATACCCCTTTTCTTTCCGCGTCCACATCCCTATTTTTGTTCACAGGCTTTTTCATTCACACGGAGAAATGCAAGAAGGAATTCATCCATGTGTTTAGCAATATAAGACAAAATATACCCACTGCTTCCGCCATGAGTTCCCGCTGAACCTCTGTCCCACGTAGTTGCGAAATTATTATGTCCTGAAAATAAATCAAGTGCCCTTTTCCTGAATTCAGAGGTGGCTCGGGAAATCTGAACAAGGGGGATAAGTGACCTTTCTGCTCACGAACGGCATCATTGCCGTCAATGAGGAGGAATCATGACGAGACGACTACGCCGAAACCATCGCCCAGCGTTTAAGGCCCAGGTGGCGCTGGCGGCCATCCGCGGGGAACAGACGCTGGCGGAACTCGCCCAGCAGTTCGACGTGCATCCGAACCAGATCAAGCAGTGGAAGGAGCAACTCCTGGCCGGCGTGACCGAGGTCTTCGACAGTGGGGTGAAGAAGACGGCTGTCCCCGAGTGCGATGTCACTGCGTTGCATGCCAAGATTGGGCAACTGACCCTGGAGAATGATTTTTTAGCGGGTGCGCTCAGCAAGGCCGGTCTGTTGCCGAGCGCCAGACGATGATCGACCGCGCACACCGCTTGAGTGTCAGCCGCCAGGCCCGGCTGCTGGGGATAAGTCGCGGCAGCCTCTATGACCAGCGCCGTCCCGCGTCCGTCGCCGATCTGCTGTTCATGCGTCGGATCGATGCGTTGCACTTGGAGTACCCCTTTGCCGGCAGCCGGATGCTGCGGGGCTTGCTGCGGCAGGAAGGCTATGAGGTCGGCCGCCTGCACATCGCCACGCTGATGAAGCGAATGGGGATCGTGGCCCTCTATCGCCGCCCCACGACCTCGCATCCGACGCCGGGGCATCAGATTTACCCGTATCTGTTAAGGAAGCTGGCCGTCACCCGCCCCAACCACGTGTGGGCCATGGACATCACCTATGTCCCTATGGCGCGGGGCTTTGTATATCTCGTGGCGGTCCTCGACTGGTTCAGCCGCAAGGTGCTCGCGTGGCGCCTTTCGATGACGCTGGAGACGGGGCCGTGCGTGGAGGTGTTGCGCGACGCGCTGGCCGGGCACGGCACGCCCGAGATCATGAACACGGATCAGGGCAGCCAGTTCACAGCTGTTGCCTTTCTCAAGATTTTGCAGGACGCCCAGATCGCGATTAGTATGGACGGCAAGGGCGCGTGGCGCGATAATGTCGTGGTCGAACGGCTCTGGCGGACGATCAAATACGAGGAAGTCTATCTGCGCGCCTACCGTAGCGTCTCGGAGGCGCGGAGCGGGCTTGGCCGCTATCTGGCATTCTATAACCAACAGAGACCGCATTCAGCCCTTGGCGGGCACACGCCCGACCAAGTCTATTTCAACCAGCCCAAGCCAGTCCCGGCGGCGGCATAACCCGAGCGGAGAGCCACTTATCGACAGTCCGCAAACTGTTCAAGAAAACCGAGCCACCTCTGTGTTAACATACCATCCAAGTTGATCGAGTACAGTTCAGAACTCTTTGGTGGAATAGGATGGCCGCAGGCAGTAAAGGGCTTTGTTCATTCTTGACGGAAAAGAGACCAAGGGTCTAGCATAAAGCAATGGCACTTGATCGCGAGTTTGCATACTACAGAGAACATCAGGAAGAGTTGGTACGCCAATACGAGGGGCAATATCTCGTCATTGTAGGTGAAACTGTCATCAGTGCTCATGAATCAGAACTCGACGCATACGAATCTGCTAAAGCCACCTACCCACTCGGGACGTTCCTCATCCAGCATTGCCTGCCAGGGCGAGACAGTTACACCCAAACATTTCACTCACGTGTCACGTTTCACTAAGTCGCCTTGCCCTCAAAATACCTCCACAAGAAAGTTTTTGCCTTTACCACTTATGGGGCCGGCTACCTCCGTGCGTTAGTGAATGAAGTCGGGGTGTCCGAGGCGTTTGATCCCAGCACAATAGGTACGGGGCCATTACCACAGGAGGCACGGTGTCAAGCAATTTGGGACACCGGGGCCACCAGCACCTGCATCACTCGTCGGACCGCTACGAAACTCGGGCTTGAGCCCAGTGGAAAAGCCGTCGCATCAGGAGTGCATGGATCTAAGGAGGTCTCTACATATTTTATTAACCTGTATTTGCCGAACAATATAAGTATTTCGGGGATTCAAGCCATAGAAGCGGAGATCAGCGGCGATGCCGATGTTCTGATCGGAATGGATGTAATCAGATATGGGGATCTGTCTATTTCAAATTTTAATAGCCGAACTATTTTTAGTTTTCGTGTCCCGTCAGTCGAAGAAATCGATTTCACCAAGGAAATTGATCGGGCCAATCGAGAGTCCACTCCAAAGACAGCAGATTCACTGAGGCGAGAGCGAAATCGCAAAAAACAAGTCAAAAGAAAAATGACAAAGAAGCCAAAGAAGCCTTAAGGGAACCGAACCTAGGAGGCCACGTCATTCGTGACGTTGAGCAACGTTTTCTTCTCGTCAATGGTCCACACGTCGCAGGTCGGATCACCGTCGATATTGCCGATTGCCACGGCCGTAAACCCCGTCGCCGATACCTTATCCAGGGTCGAAGCCGTGCAGCCCGGCGACAGGGTTCCGGAACTGCTCTTGCCCAACTCGTAGTAATACAGTTGAGATGACCCCGTCACGGCAAACCCGATGGCGTTGAAATCGTCGACGTAGGCATTCTTCTCGGCAAAATAGGCCAGCTCGCTGGCATGAAGCGCGACCAGATTGTTTTTGGCTTCCGACTGTTTGGCCCGAGCCTGATATTGAAGAAAATTCGGAATGGCAATCAGGGCCAAAATACCGATGATGGCCACCACGATCATCAACTCGGTCAGGCTGAACCCTCGCCGATTGCCAATGGTCTGCATCATACGTTCCCTCCTCCACCGTTCATCGTGATGCGGACGTCACCCCTACTCGCCGGGCGAGAGCGGACCCGGGCGCCCGCCTGCCCGGGGACCGGGGGCGGAAAGAACGGGGGCCGCGTCCTGACTCACCTGGGCGTCATCCTTCAGCGTTTCCTCCTGCGGATGGGACGGATTCCCGAATCCCACTTCACGGAATCGTTTGATTAATTTCTCATTGTGCGGATCCAATGCCAGCGCCCGGAGCCACGCGTCCTTGGCCGCCTTCGGATGCTCCTGCCTCAGATAAATTTCCCCCAGGTGTTCAAAAATAACCGGATCGTCTTTGACGAGTTCGGCCGCTCGCTGAATGTGTTGCAGGGCTTCGGCCACCCGCCCGACTTTGAAGAGCGCCCATCCCAGGCTATCGACGTACGCCCCGTTTTCCGGCTTGAGCGCAACGGCGCGTCGCGTCAGTTCCACGGCTTCTTCGCCGTGGATGCCCCGATCGGCGTAACTGTAGCCCAGATAGTTGAGCGCGTCGGTATGATCGGGGTTGAGGGCCAGCACCGCTTCCATTTCCCGAACCACGTCGGAGAACCGGTCGAGCTTGTCATACGCGGCGCCGAGATTAAAGCGCAAACTTTCATCGTTGGGGTGATACTCCAGTCCTTTTTCAAACGCGGACGTCGATTGTTCAAATTGCTCCGCTTGCAGGTAACTCAATCCCAGCAACAGGTGCGGCTCCGGATTCCCGGGTTTCAGGCCAACCGCTCCGGTCAAATGTTGTACCGCTTCATCATAGCGCGAGAGTCGATACAGCAGGATTCCCAGGTGGAACCGACTGTCGTAAAAGGTCGAATCCCTGTCGATATTGGTCTGATAGGCGTCGATGGCCCCATCGACGTCGTCAACCTGTTCGTACAGCCATCCCAGGTAATCGCGAACGCGAAGCTCGGACGGATGGGCCCGGACGATCCGTTTCAGATCAGTAATGGCGCGATGAGGGTCCTGCATCTCGACGTAGACCAGCGCCCGTTGGATTTGCGCCTTCACGTCCATGGGATCATTCTCGACCATCTGATCCAAAATATCCAGGGCTCGCTCGAAGTCTTCCTGTTCCACCAGAAAACGGACAAAATCCTTGCGGAACCGGTTGTCATGAGGCGTCACCGACGACAGAAACTGCCGGTAGAGCTGAATCGCTTCCTCAAGGTCCCCGTCGGACTCATACAGCTTGAGCAGGGCCTGATACGCCGGTTCAAACCGTTCGGCCTTTTGGATCGCCTGGCGATAGGCTTCCTTGGCCTCCGCCCCCTTTCCCTGGGCCTCAAAGGCCTTGCCCTGGTAGAAATAGCCGAAATGAGATTCCGGCGCATGGGCAATGCCCTGAACGAAGACCGCTTCGGCCTCCCGGGGTCGCTTGAGATTCAGCAGCAGGACCCCCTTGTCAAAATAGGTTTCCCCGCGTTCGGGATCCCGGCTGATCGCTTCGTCATACAACTCCAGCGCGCGATCGAATTGTCCGCCGCCCGCGTAGATTTTGGCCATTTCAGCCAGAATGGCCGCATCCCGGACCCGAGGCAGCCGGATTTGATCGAGCGTGGCCACGGCTCGTTGCATGTTCCCGGACAAAAATTGCAGCGCAGCCAACCTCACGCGCAGGAAGGCCGACTTCTGGTCGAATTGCAGGGCGGCTCGATACTCGAAAATGGCCTTGGGAACGTCATTCGCAAGTTCCGCCAGGTATCCCCGCAAAAAATGGTAGTACGCCGGAGACGGCGGGGAAACGGATTCGGACGGGGAACCGGTCTCGAAGTCAGGGACCGCGGCACAAGACACCACCGCCAGAGGAATCAGGAGAAACGCGACCAGCGCCCGCTCCCGCCATCCGCCGGGCAGCACGCGCGATCCCGGAGCCGGCCCGCGTCCGGTTCGTCCGGCCTGTCTCATGTCACCCCATCCACGACGTCAGAGGTGCTGGGTTTCCAGATCGGCAAATTTCGCATACTGTTCCTGGAAAGTCAGTTGCCGGTCGCCCGTCGGGCCGTTGCGGTGTTTCCGAATCAGGATGTCGGCAATGCCTTTTTTCTCCTCCATATCAGGATTATAAACCTCATCGCGATAAATAAACATCACCACGTCCGCGTCCTGCTCAATGGCTCCGGATTCCCGGAGGTCCGAGAGGACGGGCCGTTTGTCCGTTCTGTTTTCCACGGCCCGGCTTAACTGGGACAGCGCCACCACGGGGATCTCCAATTCCTTGGCCAGGGCTTTTAACGATCGGCTGATATCGGAAATTTCCTGTTGGCGCGATTCAGAATCACTGCGTCCCTGCATGAGTTGGAGATAATCGATAATCAACAGGTCCAGGCCATGCTCCGCCTTGAGGCGCCGGGCCTTGCCGCGCATTTGCTGGACCGTGAGCCCGCCGGAATCATCGATGAAAATCCTGGCCCGTTCCAGGCGATCGGCCGCCGCGCATAAGGCATGCCAATTTTCAGGGGTCAGTTGCCCCGTCCGCAACGCATGAGAATCCAGGAACGCCTGGGAACTGAGCATCCGAATCACCAATTGCGTCTGAGACATTTCCAGGCTGAAAATGCCCACGGTCAAATTCGCGCGAATCGCGGCATATTCGGCCATGCCCAGCGCCAGGCTGGTCTTCCCCATACTCGGACGACCGGCAATAATAATGAGATCGGACGGCTGTAACCCCGCCGTGATATCGTCAATCACGTGATACCCGGTGGGCACGCCCGTAATGCGTTCCTTGCGCGCGGAGAGTCGATCGACAATCTCGATGCTTTCCTTGAGGATTTGCAGCATCGGGACAAACGAGCGGTCCATACGACCCTGCGCCAATCTGAAGATTTCCCGTTCCGCGTATTCCAGGAGATTTTCCGATTCCCCAAGTCCGTCATACCCTTTGCTGACAATTTCCGTGGCGACGCGGATCAACCCGCGCAACAGGGATTTCTCCCGGACAATCTTGCAGTGGTACCGGATATTCGAGGCACTGGGAACGGCCTGCACCAATTCGGCCACGTACGCCGCGCCGCCCACCTGCTCCAGTTGGCCCTTGGTTTTCAGCAGTTCCGTCAACGTGATCTGATCAACCACCTCATTCCGGTCGGCCAGTTCGATCATCCCCGCAAAAATGGTTCGGTGCGCCCCGCGGTGAAAATCCTCTTCGACGATCACCTCAAGCGCCTTGTTGAGCGCGCTGTTTTCCAGCAGCACGGCCCCGAGGATCGATTGCTCGGCCTCGACGTTCTGAGGAGGAAGACGGAGATCGGCGACGTCAGACGTGAGCATGCGCACCTTTGAGGATCAGGGCCGGCAGGTCCGGGATGCGGACGGTTCGCGAGGCTTTGGCCTGTTTCGCCAGGACCGCGGCCTCCTCGCTCGAGACGGACGGCACGCCCACCATCACGGCCCATGACGCCCCGGTCGCCCGGACACGGGTTCGCATCCGCCGAAGCCGGGTTGAATCCCAGCGAGCCACCGTTTCCTGATACACCACCAACCCATGCGAGCGAAGCAACTGACTCGTGTGAAACGCCCGTCCGAAATGAGAATCAGGCGCCGCCACCAGCACACGGGGAGTTTCCGGCCCCCCGGCCTCTTCCCCGCTCCCGAACGCCAGAAATACCCGGTCGAGATCCAAGGCAAAGCCCGTAGATGGAAGATCCTGCCCGAATTGTCCGATTAAATGGTTATACCGTCCGCCCCCACCCAGTTCACAGCCAACGTTGGCGGAAAACACGTCAAACACGACACCGTCATAATAGTCGAAACCCCGAAACTCTCCCAGGTCCAGGAGCAGATGCTCCCTGACCCCGGCCGCATCGAGAAGCGCATAGACGCGGGTCAACCGCTCGATGGGAGCCAGCAACCGGGCATTGCGCCCGGCGACGGTCCGTCCCCATTGCAGCACCTCTTCCCGCCCGTAACGCTCCGGGGCTTCAAGGATGGGACGGGCCTGTTTGGATGAGACGCGTTCCGTTTTCAGGATCCGTTCAAGTTTCGGCAAGTCCTTATGCGCCGCGGCGAGTTCCGCGTGCTTGCGGCCCCGTTCCGAGAGGCCCGACTGCGCCAGCAACGCCTGATAGAAGCCGACGTGGCCGAGCGAAATTTTAAAATGCGACAGCCCGACGGTCTTCAGGGACTCGATGAGCAAGGTCAGAATTTCGGCATCCATCGACGCGTCGTCGGCCCCGATCAATTCAACCCCCAGTTGAAACACTTCCCGTTCCCGGCCGGCGTGTTCGGGCTCATAGCGAAACACCGTGGAGCGATAACTCAACCGAAGGGGCAATTGCCGTCCGGCCATCCCCATCGCCACGATTTTCGCAATCTGCGCCGTCACGTCCGGACGAAGCACCAAAATGCGCCCGGTCGTCCAATCGGCGACCTTGTAGCATTTTTCCAGAATATCGGCCGGCAACCCGGCGGAGAGCACGTCCAGATATTCAAACGTCGGCGGGATGATTTCGCGGTAGCCCCATCGGGTAAACCCCTCGAACAACGCGCGCTCCAAATGACGGACGCGTTCCGCGGCATCAGGCAACAGGGTCGTCATCCCGATCGGGATCAGGGAACGGGGCGCTGTCCCCGCAGAAACCGCGTGGCGCTCCGGTCGTGGTTGGAGACGGCGAGCCATCGAACAGAGAGGATCGTTAAGACATGCGTGAAAAATCCACCGGGCGGGCTGAAAGAATATCCGATTCGCGCTTAATGCTGTCCAGCACGCGAGGCGGCGGCAGCTCGTCCAACCCAAGGATCAAGAGCGCATCGCGGCCTTTTTCCGCACGGGAACATTGCATCCAGGCAATGTTGATATTGTGTTCCCCGAGAATACGCCCGACCATGCCGATGACGCCGGGACGGTCGACGTTGTAGATGAACAGCATATGGCCTTCGGGAATGACCTCGACCGGGTATCCGTTGCTTTCAACGATGCGGGGATCCTTCTTGTTATACAGGGTTCCGGCCAATTCATGCGTTTGCGCGCCGGCTTTCACGTGAAGACGAATCAGGCTCGTATAATCTCCCGAGTCGCTCCACTTCACTTCCTTGACTTCGATGCCGCGCTGCTTCGCCATCACGGGCGCATTCACGGCGTTCACCGTGTCATGCAAAATCGGCGTCAACAGGCCCTTCAAAAGCGCCACCGTCATGGGCGCCAAGGAGAGTGCCGACACTTCCCCCCGGTATTCCACCATGACCTGTTCAATGCCCTCATCAATCAGTTGCGCCTGAAACAACCCCATCCGCTCGGCCAACCCGAGATACGGATTGAGTTGTTGCAGGTCGTCGGGCGGAACCGACGGGATATTCACCGCCCCCCGGGCCAGGCCCTTCTCGAAATAGTCGACAAATTGTTCGGCAATCGCGACGGCGACGTTTTCCTGGGCCTCCTCGGTTGAAGCCCCGATATGAGGCGTACAGATGAAGTTGTCCAGCGTGAGCAGGGGATGATCCGGCTTGACGGGCTCTTCCTCGAACACGTCGAAAGCCGCGGCCGCGACTTTTTTGCTTGCGAGAGCCTCGTAGATATCGTGTTCATTGATAATGCCTCCCCGCGCGCAATTCACGAGCATGACGCCGTCTTTCATCTGCCGGATGGCCTGGGCGTCGATCAACGACCGGGTCTCGTTGGTCAAGGGGGTATGAACCGAGATGAAATCGGCCCGCCTGAACAACTCGTCCAGGGTCACGGTCTGGATGCCCAATTCGTGCGCGCGCGCCGGAGCCAGGTAGGGATCATAGCCGATCACCTGCATGGCCAACCCCTGCGCCAGCCTGGTCACGTAGGTTCCAATCTGCCCGATCCCCACGAGGCCGAGGGTTTTGTTGTACAACTCCGTGCCCATGAATTTGCTTTTCTCCCACCGGCCTCCCTTCGTCGAAACGACGGCCTGGGGAATTTTCCGGCTCATGGCCACGAGCAGGGCAATCGTGTGCTCCGCCGTCGTGACCGTATTCCCGCCCGGCGTATTCATCACGACGATGCCTCGACGGGTGGCGGCGTCACAATCGACGTTGTCGAGGCCCGTCCCGGCGCGCCCGATGATCTTGAGCCGGGTTCCGGCATCAATGACGTCGGCGGTCACCTTGGTGCCGGATCGAACGATGATGCCGTCGTACTCCCTGATTTCTTCCAGAAGCCGTTCTTTGGGCAACTTGGTTTTCACGTCAACGTGAAACCCGCCCTGTTCAAGCACGGCCACGCCTCGTTCCGACAGACTGTCACTGACCAGAATGTTCATGGGACGTTTCCTACGCTTTCCGTTTTTCAAAATCCGCCATATAGTCGATCAACGCGTCCACGCCGGCCTCGGGCATGGCATTGTAGATGCTCGCCCGCATCCCGCCCACCGAACGATGCCCCTGCAACGTGGTCAATCCGGCTTCGGCCGCTCCATCGAGAAACGCGCCGTCCAAGTCCGGATTGTCCAGGACGAACGGCACGTTCATCCAGGATCGACAGGACGGGTCCACCGGATTCCGATAGAAACCGGACCCATCAATGGCGGCATACAGCTTCCCGGCCTTGCGTTCGTTGCGTTCGGCCATGGCCGCCAACCCACCCTGCTCCTTCACCCACTGAAAAACCAATCCCGCGATGTACAGGCTGTAGGTCGGGGGGGTATTCAGCATGGAGTCCGCCTTGGCCTGTTGCGCGTAATCCCACACGCCGGGGGTCATCAGTAAGACGTTGCCGATCAAATCCTCCCGCACGATCACCAACGTCACCCCGGCCGGACCGATGTTTTTTGGGCGCCCGCATAGATCAGCCCGAACCGACTGACGTCGACGGGACGGGACAAGATGGTCGAAGAAAGATCACCCACGAGCGGAACGTGACCGGTTTCGGGAATCCAGTGAAATTCAACGCCCTCGATCGTTTCGTTAGGCGTGTAATGGACGTATCCCACATCGGCATTCAACGCCCATTGGTCAAACGGGGGGATCGTCGTGAACTTCTCGCTTTCGGAAGAAGCGGCGACGTTCACCTCACAATATTTTTTCGCCTCACCAATGGCTTTTTTGCCCCAGGACCCGGTCAGGATGTAATCCGCCTTGCTTTTCCCGCGCAACAGATTCATGGGAACCGCGGCAAATTGCCCGGTGGCGCCCCCTTGCAAAAAGAGCACCTTGTACGTATCGGGAACGCCCAACAAATCACGAACGTCCCGTTCAGCCTCGGCATGGACCGAGACAAACTCTTTCCCGCGATGACTCATCTCCATAATGGAGGCCCCGGCCCCGCGCCAATCCGTCAATTCGGCCTGGGCTCGCTGCAACACGGCCTCCGGCAACATGGCCGGGCCGGCGCTGAAGTTATACACTCTCGACATGAAACACTCCCGGATGAAAGAACGGAAATACACTCCGCGACCGCCGTCCGATCATACGTACCAACGGCTTACCGTCGTAGGCCTGAAGACCGGCAGAGCAGCGTGCGTGTGAAGATGAAAGCCGAAAGAAGGTTACGCTATCATATGGTCTATGGAGGGTCAAGAATCCGGGGAAGGGGGGATTATCCCTTTTAAGTTGACATTTGCACAGATGCGGCAAAAACAAGCATCGCCTATTAAGCATTTTGCTGTGAGACGCACCCGCGAACACCGATAGCCGTTAAAGGGCCTCCAAAACCACACACAAACATGACAATGTTCAAAACGAGACATTTTGCAAAGTTAAAAGGATAAAATCCCGTCAAAAGGCCACGACATGGGATTCCCGAAGCAGGCAGGTCTGTGCAAGCCGGACATGGTTTACAAAACAAACCGGACAGTTTATTTTCTGACGAGTGTATTGCAAATGGTGGCAAGGTCGTCTATGCTCTCTGCGACAAGAACATCACAAGGTATCGCCATGACCAAAACGACACAAATGCAAATTCGCCTGGAGCCGGAACTGAAAACCAAAGCCGAAGCCGTGCTCTCTCAACTTGGACTGAAACCCACCGAGTTTATCCGCATGGCGCTCCACCAACTGGTGATACACAACGGGTTACCGTTTGACGCCTGCCTCCCCAATGCTGAAACCATCGCAGCCCTGGAAGAACCCACGAACGGTCTACAGAGATTTGGCTCTCCAGAGGAGCTGTTCGCCGATCTTGAGGCGCGGAGTAATACCAGGTAGGGATGCGGGAGATTTCCTATACCACCCGTTTTCTCAAGGATTACAGGCAGATCAAAAACCGGGGCTGGGATATTCAAAAGCTTGAGACGTTTATCGGAGCGCTGGCCAATGGTCAGCCATTGCCGCCGAGCGCCCGGCCTCACAAGCTGTCTGGGAAGTATGCGCGTGCGTGGGATGCCCATGTCGGTCCGGACTGGATTCTGATCTACGAGATCAATGACGAGCATCTGATCCTGCGCCGGACGGGAACACATGCCGATCTTTTTTGAATCTCTTCAACTCTCAACGTTGGGTCTCCTGTCCTCCCGTAGGGATAACCCCCTCTCGCGCTCATTCCCTCTTCGGGAATTCGCTCCCTCTTCGGAAATTCGCTCCCCTTGTCAGGGGGACAGGAATGGGCCTCTTCGCCCCCCTCTCTGTCATCCTGTAGGGACAACCCCCTGTGGTTGTCCTGTATGGGAAGGGCAGGCACGGGGGCCTGCCCCTACAACTGCGTTACAATGCGGCCAAGGTGACCGCGACAACTACAGATCCTTCGCCTACGGCTCAGGATGACAGAGAGGCCGTGACACAACCAACCGTGGTCATTCCGAGTGCAACGAGGAATCTGCATTTTCTTCTATGGCAGTGGGGGTCTTGTTTTTCGCCGGGCGGTTGAAGCATAATGAATATTCATATGTGGATGCCTCAATGTAAGGACTCGCTGATGACGACCAATCAAACAGGACACACCATGCTCAGCACTCTGCGCCGACGCCCAAAAACCATAAGTAATTCTACCCCCCCCCCCCCCCGAATTTTCTGAGCCGTTCCTGTGCCCGCCGTCTAGACTCCCCGCGCCGTTCTGACCGCTCCTGTCGCGCCCCTTTCTCATCGGTTGTCTTCGTACTCGTCGCGTTGGCCGGCGTCTTCGTTTCGAACACAGCCCACGCGCAGGCGGAACTCGACACCGTCACCCTGACACGGACCGGAGCGGCCTCATACAACCTCACCGCGACTCGAAAGATTCAGGCAGGCACTCCCGTCAACCGGATATTGGCCGTCACTCGCCGTTTTCAGGACTCGTCGGCCAATTGCAGCGGGACAATGGATTTCAGTGATCTCGAGTTAATCACTCCCGGCGACCCAGTTTCGTTTAATGCGGAGTACATTCGCACCATCACCGGCAATTCCGGGAAGTACATCTGCGTTCGCGGCCAAGATGGCAATGATTCCACCACCACCTACAGCGTCGTCGGCCCCCTGACCTATTCCGGCCCGACCCTTACCCTGAACAGCGCCGGCGCCGACAACGAATACGTCACGGGCGACCACATCGAGGTCACCGCCGCGTTCGGCTACAGCGTGGACGTCGACACGACGAACGGCACGCCGCGCATCGCCCTCACCATCGGCAGCAACACCCGGTATGCGACCTACAACAGCGGCACCGGCACCGGCAACCTCGTGTTCCGCTACACCGTGGTCGCGGCGGACGTGGACAGCGACGGCATCAGCATCGCCGCGAACGCGCTGTCGCTCAACTCCGGCACCATCCAGGACAGCAGCAATACCGACGCCGTCATCACCCATGCGGCGCTTGCCGCGAGCAGCAACCACAAGGTCAATCCGCCCGTGAACCCGCCGGACCCGCCCGTGAACACCGACGGGCCAACCGTCACCATCACCCCGTCGGCCTATTCGGTTATCAATGACATCACGAAGAGCGTCACGCTGTTGTTCAGCGAAAAGGTCTACAAGGACACCCAGAAGCAGGCATTCACCGCCTCCGACATCAAGACCATCATCACACTGAAGCGCGGAGGCCCGGACGGCACCGCCATCGCCTATACGGTCATCCCGGGCACCGGCACGAACGCCAACCGGTCCTACACACTGAATCCGTCTTCCGATTTCACCACCTGGGATTCGATCTACGTCGCGGTCAGCCACGTCTATTACGACGAGGACGGCAATCAGGGCAACGCCCACACGAGCCAGTTCAAGGTGGACGCCCTCACGCCGAGCCCGCAGTTCGAACCGGCCAATGGCGCCACAACCAACAAGGCCTGGGAGAACATCGCCCTCTACTTCGTGCAGGGCACCGAGGCGGACCTGGAATGGAGCGTGTTCAGCGACACCCAGCAGACCCCCTTCACCCCCGCCACCGCCCAGTCGCTGCTCACGCTCAAGGAAACCGACGCCGACGGCGACGACATCGCCTTCACCGTCACGGTGCACGGCAATCAGTGGTTCATCGATCCCGTGGATGACCTGCCCGAGGGCGACGTGTACGTGGCGATCACCAATGGCTATTACGACGAGCCCGGCAATCAGGGTATCGCGGGCAACGCCACCTTTACCCTGGCCGACTCGTCAACCGACGCGACGCTGGCGTTCACCGGCAAGCCGGTCACGGTGAGCCATACAGCCGGCAACACCACGGGCTGCCTGGACGTCAGCGAGGACAAGGCCTATGTGGGCACGGCCGTGGTCGGCTATCTCGTGCGGACGGCGGCCTGCGACAACAGCGCGGCGCAGACCTGGCGGGTCGAGCGGCGCACGCAGGGCCCGCAGGCGGGCACCTATACGCTGGTGTCGGGTGTCACCTCCCATGGGGGCCGCTACCACTACTGCCTGGACAATTGGGGGACCTTCCGCGTCACTTCCACCATGGCCGTCGGGCTGTGCCGCCCGGACGCGCATCCCGAGGTGGCCCGCCAGGCGCTCAGCCTGACGGCCAGCGGCACGGGCTATGTGCTGACCTTCACCGGCGGCCCAACCAACACCATTGTGTGGGCAGGGCGCGACAGCAACACCGCGCAGGGCCCGGTCTCGCAGCAATCGGCCGCCTCAGGCGGCGGTCGCGCGATCTGGCAGATTGTCGAGACGAACCCGGTGCAAGGCTCGTCCCTGCCGCCAGACCCGGATGAGCCGCAACAATCTGACGTGCCCGTTCAGCCCGTGGTGGTCCAAATCCCGCCCCCGGCGCTCTCCGTGGCGGATGCCACGGTAATTGAAGGCGCCGGCGCGCAATTAGCCTTTACCGTCAGTCTCGACCGCGCGGTGCTGGCCAGTGACGGGCTCGTGTCCGTGGCCTATGCCACCAGGGACGGGACCGCGATCGCAGGCGCGGACTACACCGCCACGTCGGGTACCCTGACGTTTGCCTTGGACGAGCAGACCAAGACCGTGAATGTGACCGTGTTGGACGACGCGCACCCCGACGACGGGGAGACCCTGGACCTGGTGTTGTCCAACGCCACGGGCGCGACCATTGCCGATGGCACGGGCACCGGCACCATTGAGAACGTGGCGACGATCCCGCGAGCGTGGTCGGCGCGATTCGGGCGGACCGTGGGGACGCATATCACGGATGCGGTGAGCGCGCGCCTGCGGGACACGGGCGCAGCCGCGTCCCACCTGACCGTGGCCGGCTGGCGCATGCCCCTGGGCTCGCGTCAGGCACAGGGCGGCACCAGCAGGCAGGCCTCGGCAACCAGACAGGCCTCGGCCTCTGAGCAGACCGGCACCCTCTTGACCGGCCTGGCCGGTCTGCTGGGCCTGAATGGCCCCACCGGAGGGGCACAGGGCCTGACACCCGGCAATAGCCGGAACGGACCAGTCGGGGGCAACCTCAACGGGACACCGTGGCTCAACGGCTCATTCCAACAACAGAATCCCGGCCAGGCCCTCAATCTGCCGGACTTCCGTCAGGCGCTCATTGGCAGTGCCTTCCGGCTCAATCTGAACCAGAGCGCGGACGGGACCATCCCGCGGCTGACTGCCTGGGGCCGGGTGACCCACACGCAATTTGACGGCCAGGAAGGCCGGCTGGCCCTGGATGGCGACGTCCTGACCGGCACTCTCGGCGTGGATACCCAGGGCGATCGCTGGCTGGCCGGGATTGCCGTGTCCCACAGCCGGGGCGACGGCGGCTACACCATCCCCGACCAGGCCAATCCGGGCGACCTTGAGACCACCCTGACCAGTCTTCACCCCTATCTGCGGTATGCCCTCACCGACCGGCTGACGGTCTGGGGCCTGGTGGGCTATGGCTGGGGCGACCTCACCCTGACTCAGACAGACGGGACCGCCATTGATACGGACACGGATTTCCTCATGGGCGCGGTCGGGAGTCGGGGTCTGCTGCTGGACCCGGCCACGACCGGCGGCTTCCAACTGGCCACCCGTCTGGATGCCATGTTCACCCGCACCAGTACGGACGCCGTGGCGACGGCAGACATGGCCGCGGCGGACATGGCGGCGACAGACGCGGATGCGCACCGGCTGCGACTGGTGCTGGAAGGGAGTCGGCGCATGGCCTGGGACGAAGGCCGGGTCCTGACCCCGACCGTGGAAGTGGGGCTGCGGCATGACTGGGGCGATGCCGAGACCGGCTTCGGGGTGGAAGTCGGCGGGCGCGTGCAGTATGCCGACCCCACCCTGGGCTTAACCGTGGAAGGCGCGGTGCGGGGGTTGGTGGCGCATGAAGCCGAGGCATATGACGAATGGGGGGCGAGCGGCACGGTCCGGCTGGCGCCGGGCGTGAACGGTCAGGGATTGGCCCTGACGCTGCAACCGGCCTGGGGAGCCACGGCCAGTGGAGTGGAGGCCTTATGGGGCCGGCAGAGCACCGCGGGGCTGGCGCCCCGCGCCAATCAGGTCGCCACGGGCAGACTCGCCGCGGAGGTGGGCTATGGAGTACCGGCGTTTGATACGGGATTGGTGATGCCTTATGCGGGCACGGTTCTGGCGGAGGGCGCGAGCCGGACGTACCGGGTGGGGACGCGGCTGGTGATGCCGGGCCAGGGCGCCCTGGGGCTGACCATGACCCTGGAAGGCCTGCGCACGGAACCCACCGGGTTGCAACCGCTCAATCAGGGCCTCCGCCTCCAGGCCACCTGGGGGTTTTGACATTTCTCCGTCATCCTCGATCCCCGATTACAAACGTCGGGGACAGGCTATTTTTAATCGAGGATCCAGCGTCTTTGCCTTTTCGTTGGGGCCGTGCAATTCCCCCCACCGGCGCGGCTGCGGGCTGCGCCCTTGCCTTGCCGACTCCCCCTCAAGGGCGGAGTGATTGAATCAGGGATCCAGGGTCTTTGTCTTTTCGTTTGTTCGCAAAGAGCAAGACACTGGGTTCCTGCTTTCGCAGGAACGACGCAGAGGGGAATCGGGGGATCCAGGGGCGTTGTTTTTTCCTCCCGTTCACCCTGAGCGGAGGTCTCTTGAGACCGCTGCGCTCAGGGCAGGTCAGTGACCTGCCCCTACAACTACAACTCGTCAACCTCGCCTCCTCTCCGTCATCCCTGACTTGATCAGGGATCCAGCGTCTTTGTTTTGTCGTTTGTTCGTGAAGAGAAAGACACTGGGTTCCTGCTTTCGCAGGAACGACGCAGAGGGAGATCGGGAATTCAATGTCTTTTCTTCCCTTTCGTTCCTAAAAACAACGAATCTGGACCCGCGCGGTCGCCTCCCCGCTCCCGCCGGGGGCGAGGAGTGACCCGGACTCGCCGGGCATAGCCCGATCGTACACGCCTTACGGCACGATGAAGGAAATGATGAGCAGGGAGACGATGTTGATGACCTTGATCATCGGATTGATCGCCGGACCGGCGGTATCTTTGAACGGGTCCCCAACGGTGTCACCCGTTACCGCGGCCTTGTGGGTTTCGGTCCCTTTGCGACCCTGTTCCTCGATGTATTTTTTGGCATTGTCCCAGGCCCCGCCGCCGCTGGTCATGGTAATGGCCAAAAACAGGCCCGTGACGATACTGCCGACCAACACGCCACCCAGTGCCGCCGGGCCTAACAGCACGCCGACGATGATCGGTGAGATCACGGGGATGATGCCGGGCACCAGCATTTTTTGAAGGGCGGATTGGGTTACGATATCGACGCACGTGCCGTATTCGGGTTTCTGTGTTCCTTCCATGATCCCGGGGATTTCCCGGAATTGCCGCCGCACTTCTTCCACCACCAAGCCGCCGGCCTGCCCCACGGCCTTCATGCACAGCGCCCCAAACATAAACGGCAGCATCCCGCCGAGGAACAGCCCCACGAGAATGTTGGGGTCGGACAGGTCAAAGGTCAGGCTCCGGTTCGCCGGCCTGGGCTTCCCGGGCATATTCCGCAAACAACACCAGGGCCGCCAACGCGGCCGAGCCGATGGCATAGCCCTTGGTCACCGCCTTGGTGGTATTCCCGACGGCATCGAGCGCATCCGTGATTTTGCGAACGTCTTCTCCCAGGTGGGACATTTCGGCAATGCCGCCCGCGTTGTCCGTGACCGGCCCGAACGCGTCGATCGCCACCACGATTCCCGCCATCGACAACATGGCGACCGCGGCCACCGCGACCCCGTACAGCCCGCCGCCTTCGGCGCCGCCGCAAATACCGAAACTCATCAGAATGGCCGCGACAATGACGATCACGGGCCACGCGGTGGACTGCATGCCCACGGCCAACCCGGCGATGATGTTCGTGGCATGTCCGGTTTCACTCGCCTTGGCCACCTCTTGTACCGGCGAATAGGCCGTGGCCGTGAAGTAATCGGTGATGAACACCAGGGCCAGCGTCACCACCAGGCCCAAAAGCGCGGCGATGAAATAACTGATGCCCGAGACCCCGCCGATGCCATCCATCATGTTGGTGGTTACGGGAAAGAACGCGATCGCGGCCAGCCCGCCGCTGACGAACAGGCCTTTGTACAGGGCCGACATGATGCTCCCGCCTTCACTCGCCTTCACGAAGAAGATTCCGATAATCGTGGCGAAGACGGTCATCCCGCCCAAGGCCAGAGGATACAGTACGGGAGCCACGTTGCCGGGGAAAAGACTCATGGCCAGCACCATGGCCGCGACGATCGTCACGACGTAGGTCTCGAACAGGTCGGCCGCCATCCCGGCGCAATCACCCACGTTGTCGCCCACGTTGTCCGCGATCACCGCGGGGTTGCGGGGATCGTCTTCCGGAATGCCGGCTTCGACTTTTCCGACGAGATCGGCTCCCACGTCCGCGGCCTTCGTGTAAATGCCTCCGCCGACACGGGCAAAGACCGAAATCAGGCTGCCTCCAAATCCGAGGCTGATGAGGGCGTGCACGGCTTTTTCCGGCCCCGCCACCGCGGACCCGACCGCATAAAAGCCGGCCAGCGCCACCAGGCCCAACCCGATGAGCAGCAACCCGGTCACCGCGCCGCCCTTGAAGGCGACCTGCAGGGCGGGATTCAACCCGTCCGACGCGGCCTGCGCCGTCCGCACGTTCGCCCGCACGGCGATCACCATGCCCACGTACCCGGCAATGGCCGAAGCCGCGGCGCCAACCACGAACCCCATGGCCGTCAACAACCCGAAATTGTCCGACCATATTCCGGCCAGCCACAGAATCAGGAACATGACGCCCGCCACGATGCCGACGGTCCGATATTGTCGATTCAAGTACGCAGAGGCGCCTTCCTGGATCGCCAAGGCAATGGTTTGCATGGTGTCGTTTCCGGCGGGTTGTCGCAGGACCCAGAAGGTGAGATACACCCCATAGGCAATGCCCACGATGCCGGACGCCAGCGCAAAGATAATCACTGAGCTTTCAGTATTCACGAAACGCCCCCTTTGTCAGACGAAGAAATGCCGCTCTGAATTCACTCTCCACACCCTTTTCATTGCTTCCTCCCGCGGCCCAATCCCCCACCTTTGCCTGCCCTGAGGACTCTACCCCTCCTGCTCATTCCCTCTTCGGAAATTCGCCCCTTTACAAAGGGGAGGAAAAAGGTCAGGAGAGTTGAGGGGAGAAACAGCCGAGCCTTCCGCAGTGATTCCCCTCCTTTGTAAGGACGGGGACTTTTTCCGAAGAGGGAAAAGTCGGGAGGTAGAGAAGAAGATGCGCTGAAAGGCGCATCATTCTAGCCGCCACTGCGTGAATGTTCAAGCAGAAATTCCCGGTGTGGGTTGACGGGGACGCAGGCGAAGTTGCTCATCTCCCGTTTTTCTGTTACCGTGGCTGTGTCGATATTGTTTCGTATTCTACCAACCCTCCCGATCAGATCTGTTGAGACAACTTTTATGGCCTGGGAACCAAGAGATCCATGGGGTCAGCAAGGCGGAGGCGATCCCCTTGACGACGTCCTCAACAAAGCCAAGGAACAGTGGCAACGCATGAAGCCGACGCGCGGGATGAAGTCCATCGTCCTGGTTGTAGCGGCTATCCTGGTTCTCTCCCAATCGGTCTTCAAAGTCGAACCCGACGAAGAAGGGCTCGTCAAGCGGTTTGGCGACGTGGTTCGGACCGTCGAACCGGGTCCCCACCTGAAGATCCCCTTCCTTGAAACCGTCGTCACGCCCAAGGTGCAAAAACTTCATCGTATCGAAGTCGGGTTTCGTACCAATGCCCGGGGACGGGCGCAGATCGTGCCGCAGGAAGCGCTCATGCTGACCGGAGACATGAATATTCTCTCCGTGGAATTCATCGTCCAATACAAAATCAGCCAGGCCACGGACTACCTGTTCAACGTGGCGAATATCGAAGAGACCATCAGAAAATCGGCCGAGGCCGCGATGCGGGAAGTTGTCGGCAAGAATAAAATCGACGAGGCGTTGACCGTGGGCAAAGCCGCGATTCAGGTGTCCACACAAGAACTGCTCCAAACAATCATTGATGAGTATCAGGGCGGCGTCCAGATCGCCACCGTGCAATTGCTCGACGTCAATCCGCCACAGAAAGTGGCCAAGTTCTTCAAAGACGTGGCCAGCGCCAAGGAGGAACGGGAGCAACTGATCAACCAGGCCCATGGCTATCGGAACGACATCATTCCGAAAGCCAAGGGACAAGCGGCCCAGGACATCAATCAAGCCAAAGGCTACGCCCAAGCCAGAATCGCGCGCGCCGAAGGTGAAGCCAACCACTTTTTACAAACGCTGGCGGAATACAAAAAGGGCAAAAACGTGATCGGCAAGCGGCTGTATATTGAAACCATGGAAGAAGTCCTCTCGGGAGTTGATAAAATCATTCTCGATTCAAAAGCCGCGGGTAACGTGCTGCCCTACCTCCCGTTGGAGCGGTTGCAAAGAAAGTCCGGCAATAAAGCGGGGGCCGCGCCCTGATGAAACAAAACCTGCTCGTCGGCATCCTCGGCGTCCTGGTCCTGCTGATCGTGTTGGGGGCCTCGCCGTTCTTCATTCTCGATTTGACCCAAACGGCCATTGTGGTCCAACTCGGGAAACCCAAACGGACCGTGACCGAGCCCGGGCTCAAGTTCAAACTGCCCTTTGTGCAGGAAGTCCGGTACTTCGACAAGCGCCTCCTGGATTATGACGTACCCGCGCGCGAAGTCATCACTCAGGACAAGAAGACCATCCTGATCGACAATTTCGCCAAATGGAAAATCGTCGATCCCCTGGAGGTCTACAAGGCGTTCCAAACGCAACGGGGTGCGCTGCAACGGCTGGACGACATCATCTATTCCGAACTGCGCGTGGAACTGGGCCGGCACGAGCTTTCGGAAATTGTCTCCGCGAACCGGTTGCTGATCATGTCCGAGGTGGCCAAACGCGCCAATGAAAAAGCCTCGAAATACGGCCTCGAAGTCCTGGACGTCCGCATCAAACGTGCGGACCTGCCCGAGCAGAACGCCAAGGCCGTGTTTGACCGGATGCAAGCCGAGCGGGAACGGATCGCCAAACAATACAAAGCCGAAGGCGCGGAAGAAGCGCAGAAGATTCGATCTGAAGCCGAAAAGGACCGGGAGATTCTCATAGCCGACGCCTACAAAACCTCCCAGGAAATTCGCGGTGAAGGTGACGCCAAAGCCTACAAGATTTACGCGGATGCGTATCGCCAGGACCCGCAATTCTTTGAATTCGTGCGTTCCATGGAAGCCTACCGGAAAACCTTCTCCAAAGACACGACCATGGTGCTCAGCCCCGACTCCGAATTTCTGCAATTCCTCAAGAGACGCAAACGCTGAACGCACAGTTTGGATTTTTGATTGCTGATTGTCCGCAATTCCCCAATCCACAATCCCCTCGTCCGCAATTCACAATCCACAATTCTTCATCATGGCCAATCAAGACCATCTCGATCTGTTACTTCAGGGCCTGGAAGTCTGGAACAAGTTTCGACGGACCCAACCGGACGTGCAACCCGATCTCCGGGACGCCGACCTGTCGGGGTATGATTTCACGAGAATGGACTTTGCCAGGTGCGACCTGACAGGGGCGGATCTGTCCGACGCCTACCTGCTCCGGGCCAACCTGGAAGAAGCCGACTTGACCGGAGCCAATCTCACGGAGGCGGACGTCATCGAAGCCAACCTGCTCAAGGCGACTCTCGCCAACGCGACGCTCGTGATGGTGGACTTGAGTGGAACGGGCCTGATCCGCGCGAATCTCGCCGGCGCGGACCTCTCCAAGGCCAACCTGACGCGCGCCTCGCTGCCCTGGGGAAATTTACAGGGGTGCAGGTTGGTGCAAAGCAACCTGAAGATGGCTGATTTGCGGGAAGCCGATCTGACGGGATCGGACCTGTCCCAAGCCAACCTGCAGGACGCCTCCCTGACCGGGACTGTGTTTCAACGCGCCAACCTGCAAGGAGCCAAAAACGTATCCTTGGCGTATCTCGGAAAGGCCAGAACGCTTTTCCAGGCCAGCCTCGATCCTCAACTTCACGAAGAAATTGAGAAGAGCTACCCGCACCTGTTGAAGCAAGCGTCAGGTTCCGCCTGACCCAAACTCCCGGCCCGTCGTCTACTGCGAAGAGCCGCTTCGTCGGATGAACACCAGCCGGTCCAGGAGATGTTCGGGGGGAGACAGGGGTGGCTCGATCAGATCGATCCGTTGACCGACGCCCTGAACGAGGCGAAGGCCCTCGGAAGTCCGCACAAAGCCTTTGGCTCGCAGGGTGTGCCCTGCCTGAATCAGCCGGACCAGAGCCTCGGGGTCAATACCGGACTCCACGACGCATTCTTCCGCCTCAAAGGCCTCGTGCGTATGCGGTTCACGTGCCGGCGCGCCGGCCGGCCTGGAAACGTTCCCGGGATCAGGAGGAAACAACACCGGCATACTGACGCGGGCGTGAACGGCCGGCACGATGGGCGTTCCCGGGGCCAGGCGTTGCACCCGTTCACGGACCGGCTCATGCCGGCCTGAATCAACGAGATCCAGTTTGTTCAGGATCAACAAATCGGCCGATGACGCCTGCTGTTCAAAGGTCCCTTCCAGATCACGACCTTCCGCAACCTGTTCGGCGCTCACCACCACTGCCGAAAGACAGTCACCGACCCATTCGGACACCGGTTCGCGCCAGAAATTCAGAAGCACGTCAAAGGGCAGCGCCACACCGGAGGTTTCAACGACGACCCGGTCGGGAGCAACGTCTTCCCGGATCCGTTGCAGCGTGGTCACGAGTTCATCGGACAGTTTGCAACACACGCACCCCCCTTCCAATTCGACGTAATTGTGGCCGGCCTGGTTGCCCAACAGGGCCTGATCGATGCCCAGTTCACCAAATTCGTTCGACACCACCGCCATCCGCACGCCCTGCGCCTGGGCGTCTTCAAGCAGATGCCGAACGAGCGTGGTTTTCCCGGCGCCCAGGAATCCGGACACCACCAGTGCCGGCACGCTGTTTCCGGGAACCGGCGCGTCACCCGCCGGGCTCTTGCGCTCAAACGATGAAGGGGAATGGTCCTGGGACGCCATCATTGTGGATTGCCGATTGTGGATCTTGGATGTTTGACAACCACGGTCGGGCTTTATGAGAATGCCTGCATGGCACGCCCATCAGACCTCCCGTCGGAGACCGATCTTCCCGACCGTCAATGCACCTGGTGCCGGGTCACCATGACGAAACGCCTCGTAGCCGACGGCCGTTTCCTGCATTACACCTGCCCGTCCTGTCTTTTTCAACATACCACCGGCAAAATTCCCACCCCCTGACGAGACAGGAGGAATCGGGGTCCCGCCTGAACGGGACAGCGCTCGCACCGTATGATGGCGCCGGGACAAAGAGTCCGGACTAGAACAGATTCGACACAATGCGCGTGCCGCCGACCCACGTCCCGATGACGCTGCCGATGGTGGGAAACAAAAAGGCCAGGAAGACCCGCAACAGCCGGCTTTGCCACCAGCGCCGGGGAATAGCCACGTCCTCGGCGACGGTCTGAAATTCGCGCACGATCGGCGGCTGCATATAGGCCTGGACAAACGCCGTGACGTATCCGACGCCAATAACCGGCGTCAGACTCGTAAACGGAGCCCCGGCCACGGCCACGACAATCGTGAACGGGTGAGCCCAGGCCAATAAGGCGCCCAAACCACTGGGCACGCCGTTCGCCACGATCCAGAAGACGGCGTTGTCCCCGGCTGCCGCGGCCCCTTTCTGATAGCCGATCAGGGCGATCGAACCGACAATAATGGCCGGGATGGCCCAGCCGATCCATTTCCACACCGGCGACACGGGCGGGATCACGTCCAGGCCGTCCACGTTGCCGCGCCGTTCGTTTTGGAGAATGGCTTGAATACCCTCCACGTGTCCGGCTCCCACCACCGCCACAATGGTCCTGCCTTCGGCCTGCAAGGTCTTCTCCGCCAGATACCGGTCCCGTTCGTCGATCAATACCGTTTTCAACGTGGGAACTTCCCTGCCCAATTCCCGCATCATATCCGACAACACGTCCTGATTCTTCAAATCCTGCAACGACTCCTCGCTCACGGGTTTGGTATCAAACACGCTCAACAGCAGCGACGACACCAACAGGCTTTTCTTGAAGAACGGGGTGGACCGCCAGGCCCGTCGCATGGTGACGCGCACGTCCCGGTCGCAGAGAAAAATGGGGACGTCGTGCTTTTTGGCCACGTTGATGGCTTCCAGCATCTCGGTGCCCGGCAGGACGCCAAGCTGATCCCCCAGCCGTTTTTGATAAGAAGCCAGCAGCACGTTGGCCAACATGGTACTGAGCTGTTTTTTGCGAATCACCTCTTTGAGATCGAACGATTCCCACTTCTGCTGTTGGGACAGGGCTTCGTACCGGCGGGAATCCAATTCCACGCAGACCGCGTCCGGCCGTTCCTCTTCGATGACGGCGCGGACCAGGTCCGCGGACTCTTGTGACACGTGCACCGTTCCGACCAGAATGATCGTTTTGTCTGCAACGGCGAGCACGTGGACTTCCGGAGCAGAACGGGCCGCGCCGGGCGCCGGCGTGGATTCTTGCCCGTTCTCAACTTCCACGATGACTCCGTAAACGGCCGGGCCTCTTACAAATCCAACATGTACGTAACATTATCTCCCCCGAACGCTTTGACCTTGCCTTCGATCATCTTTTCGTTTTGACTGTACACTCTCACGGTCACGTCCTGAAGCCCGGTCAACGACTTCATCTGCTGCATCAGCATCAACACGATCTTTCGGCCACGATCCCGATCCATGGCCAACCGCCGATAAAACTCTTCGGTGACGTGCAGTTGCAGGAGGTCCCCCTTGACCGACAACTCATCCACGGCTCCGCTTGGGCCCAATTGCGCGCGGAGGCGCTCGGCAACCTGTTCATCCGTCATGATTTGACTCATGTCGTTTGCAGACCGTTCACGTGAATCGCAGGCACATCGGGCTTCTCCGCCAATGAAATCTACGCAAGTCGTTCCGTCGCCCGCTCCAGCCAGGCCGCCGTGGACGGATCGACCAGCGGCACGATCACCGCCCGCACGCGGGCATGGTAGGCATTGAGCCACGCTCTTTCCGTTGCATTCAAGAACGTCCCGTCGATCAGCGAGGCATCAAACGGCGCGAGCGTGATCGTCTCGAACCCGAGCCATTCCCGTCCGTTGTCGCCATTCAGCGTCGCCGGGATCACCACCACGAGGTTTTCCAACCGGATCCCGTATTCCCCGCTTTTGTAATATCCGGGTTCGTTTGAAAGAATCATCCCGGGCTGCAACGCGACCGCATGCCCGCTTTTCGAAATGCGTTGCGGTCCTTCGTGGACGCCCAGATAACTTCCGACCCCGTGTCCGGTCCCATGCGCGTAATCCAACCCCGCTTCCCAAAGCGGCCGCCGGGCCAGCGCATCGAGTTGAGCGCCGGTCGTTCCTTGCGGAAAGGTGGCCGTGGCGAGGGCGATATGTCCCTTGAGGACACGGGTATACCGGTCCCGGTGCTCGGCCGTCGGAGACCCGACGGCCAGCGTTCTCGTAACGTCGGTCGTGCCGTCCCGATATTGTCCCCCCGAATCCACCAGGTACAGCGTGCCCGGCTCAAGCCTGCGACACGACGCATCGGTTGCCCGGTAATGCACAATCGCCCCATTGGGGCCGGCCGCGGAAATCGTGGGAAAACTCATGTCCTGCCAGAGCGGTTGCCGGCGGCGACAGGCATCCAGATACGATTGCGCGTCGCGTTCGGAGACCTGTCCCGTCCGCGCTTCCCGACTCAGCCACGCGAGAAATTCGCACACCGCGGCCCCGTCTCTCTTGTGCGCTTCCCGTGCCCCGTTGATCTCAACCGCATTCTTGCAGGCCTTGGACAAGAGGCACGGATCTTCCCCTTCGATCACTCGGGCTCCGGACCGGGCCAGACGTTCGAAAATCCAACTCGCCGTGCGGTTCGGATCGCACAACACGCGCTCGCCCGCCCTGCCCAATTGTTCCAACGTATCGTGAAAGCCGGAGACGGGACGAATCCGCACCGCCGGTCCCACATGCGACGCCAGGTCATCGGAAATCTTGTGCGGATCAAGAAACAGCGACGCCGTACCGTCCTGATACAGCAGGGCGAAGCCAAGAGGGACCGGCGTATGCTCCACGTCATGGCCCCGAACGTTCAACAGCCAGGCGATGGAATCCGGAGCCGTCAGGACAGCCACGCCGATATTCTCATGTTTCAATGTCGCGGCCAGTTCCCGTCGTTTGTCGTCCGAAGACTTTCCCGTATAGATGAGATCATGCGGCACCACCTTGGCCGCGGGGGGGGCGGGACGGGTCTCCCACAAGGCGTCAACGGGATTCGGTTCACATGGGATCAACGCGGCGCCGGACCTGGAACAGGCCTCTTTCAATCGCCCGACTTCGTGGGGCGTGTGCAGCCACGGATCATAGCCCAGCCTGTCGCCGGGCCGGAGAACGGCGGACAACCATGCATGCACCGGTTCCTCTTCGAGATGGCGGGGAGTCATCACTGCGGCATCGACTTCATCCCGGACTTGCAGGGTGTATCGTCCGTCCACGAAGATGGCCGCCTGTTCGGCAAGCACCACCGCCGTCCCCGCCGAACCCGTAAACCCCGTCAACCACGCCAATCGCTCGGCACAGGCCGGCACGTATTCATTCTGGTACTCGTCGGCATGAGGAACGATGAATCCGGACAATCCTCGCCCCATGATTTCAGCGCGAAACGCCTGTATCCGTTCTGCCGTCAATGGGTGAACCTTTCTTCAACTTCACACTGACCGGTTTTTCAAAATATCACGTCGGCAGGTTTCTGGCAAAAAGCGTGACGGTTCCACCGAATGTCAGGCAACCTTTTGTTTCTCGACGGCTCATCCATAACGACGGGAAAATCTCGAATCCGGGTTTATGTAATCCGGGACAGTAAGTTCTCAGCAAGAGATTTCACCTCCTTTTGACCAAAGGCCTCCCTTTGATTGCCAATATAATAGGCGATTTGATTCTCGGACAGCGTTTTCACATACTGAAATTCCTGCTTTGGCTTGTGGTTTATTAAGCAGAGAATTGATTTCGGCGATATTTTTTTGTCTCCCCAGTGATTGGAAAAATTGTCAATATCCCCGCACTCAACGGCCCGGTTCAGCAACACAAAAATCGCGAAGCTGCTTCTTTTTAATTGCCTGATTGGAGAAAACAACTCCGCGCTTTCCACTGAATGTTTGCTCCAATTCTTTGTCTCCACCAAATAAAGACCGGTGGGGCCGACCACAACGTGATCTATCTGTATTGAATATATTCTGTCGTTATTATTTCTGTCATAAATGGGTTTGGGAAATTCCAACCGGAAATCATTGATGACGGTACACGTATCGGGAAGTCGTGCTAATTCCCTCGTCACCCTTTCCTCTCCCTCGGCTCCGTAAAACAGATATTTGTGTTTCCTAAAAACCTCAAGGATTCGTTTCTGTTTTTCTATAGATCTCTTTTTCCAAAATTTCCAAAAACAGAAAACCAGCCGCGTCAATATGTTCCGTTCTTGGTTTCCGGCAAGAGTCTCTCTCAGTCTCTCCGATTCATTTTGCAATAAACTTCTGCAATTATTACGGAACGACCGAATTTCATCCATCGTGCTGAAGGCACCTATCCCCTCTCTTTTGAGTTCATCAATGAGCTGAGTCAGACTACCTGCTTGCCTGTAGATCTTCGCCATACCATAACGTTATTCGAGCATCTACGTTTCAAGCAAGGATCAACGAGGGTTGGCCATGGTAGATTTCCTTGACTCGTTGTGTATATTATGAACATATATGGCAATCATCGACCGTAATCGAATCGTCGGCTTTCACTGGGACGAGGGCAACGCCCGAAAGAGCATCGACAAGCACGGTGTCAGCCAATCAGAAACAGAGGAATTATTTATGAACGAACCGCTTCTGATCGCCGAGGATACCGGTCACAGCCGGTCCGAGTTACGGTTCCATGCCCTCGGTGTCGCCAACACCGGACGCCGACTGCATGCGACCTTTACATTGCGTGAAGGAAATACCAAAATCCGCGTCATTTCCGCCCGAGACATGAGCCGCAAGGAGCGAGACCGCTATGAACAGGAAACACAAAGCCATTCCCGCCTTCAACAGTGAAGGGGACGAGCGGGTCTTTTGGGAAAGTCACGACTCGACCGGCCACGTGGACTGGAGCAAGGCCCAACGTGTTCGGTTCCCCAATCTCAAACCGTCCGCCAAGTCGATTTCCCTGAGATTGCCGGTTGGTCTGCTTGAAAAGATCAAGGCCGAGGCCAATAAGAGGGACGTCCCTTACCAGTCACTGATTAAGGTTTGGCTATCCGAAAAGGTTGCTTCTGCGTAAGGCCAAACCCTGCTGCCGGGTTGAGCGACTTTCGTATCAAAGATTGAACGGTGCCGTTTACCCACCGAGCGCGGCTTGGGCCGTGACCCCGATCTCCGCGGGGTTGCGCACGACCTGCACGCCGGCGGCTTCGAGGGCGGCGATTTTTTCTTTTGCCGTGCCCTGACCGCCGGTAATAATGGCCCCGGCGTGGCCCATGCGCCGGCCCGGAGGCGCCGTCATACCTGCAATAAATCCAATGACCGGCTTCGTCATTTCTCCTTTGATAAACTCGGCGGCTTTTTCTTCGGCGTCTCCGCCGATTTCCCCGATCATGACCACGGCTTTCGTCTCTTCGTCGTGCTCGAACATCTGAAGCAGATCGATGTACCCCGTGCCGATGATGGGGTCGCCTCCGATGCCCACGCAGGTCGTCTCGCCAAGGCCCAAATTCGTCAACTGGTTCACGGCTTCATAGGTCAGGGTCCCGCTGCGGGAGATCACGCCCACCTTTCCTTTTTTATGAATGAACCCGGGCATGATGCCGATCTTACACTCGTCCGCCGTGATGATCCCCGGACAATTGGGGCCGATGAGCCGCGTCTGCGTACCGGCCAGGGCCCGCTTCACCCGAACCATGTCATTGACGGGAATGCCTTCCGTGATGCATACCACCAGCCAAATTCCCGCATTGGCCGCCTCGAGGATCGCATCCGCGGCAAACGGAGGCGGCACGAAAATCAACGACGTGGTGGCTTCCGTCTCTCGCACGGCGTCACGGACCGTGTGAAAAACCGGGATGCCTTCCACGTCCTGCCCGGCCTTGCCCGGCGTTACTCCTGCGACGATCCGCGTGCCGTACGCCTGACACTGGGTCGCGTGAAACGACCCTTCTTTGCCCGTAATCCCCTGTACAACCACCCGCGTTGCCTTATTCACCAAAATGCTCATGCCCTCTTCCTTCCCTTGCTGCTTCCGGCGATCTTCTCATACTCGACGCACCCTCACCCCAACCCGCTCCCATTAAGAGAGGAGAGAACGTTCAGCCCTTCTTTCTTTTCTTGCGCTTCATGGCCACAATTTTTTGCGCGGCTTCCCAAAGATCCGTCGCCACGTCCACCTTCAATCCCGATTCCAGGAGAATCTTCCGCCCTTCCTCCGCATTGGTTCCCTGGAGGCGAACAACCACGGGCAAGGTGATGCCGACCTCTTTCGAAGCCTCGATCACTCCATTCGCAATCCGCTCACACCGCACGATGCCTCCGAAAATATTGATGAAAATGCCTTTGACTTTTCTGCCCTTGAGGAGAATGCGAAACCCGGCCGCGACGGTGTCCTTGGTGGCGCCTCCGCCGACGTCCAAAAAATTGGCGGGTTCGGCGCCGGCGAGCTTGATCACGTCCATCGTGGCCATGGCCAATCCCGCCCCGTTCACCATGCAGCCGATGTCTCCGTCCAGTTTGACGTAATTCAGATTATTGGCGCCCGCCTCGATTTCAAGCGGGTCTTCCTCGTGCAGGTCACGAAACGCCTGGACGTCCTGATGCTTGAACAACGCATTGTCGTCAAAGGTGACCTTGCCGTCGAGAGCGACAAGCTGTTTGTCCGTGGTCAGCACCAGGGGATTGATCTCGACCAACGACGCATTTTTTTCCATGAACAGACGATACAGGTTCGCGAGCAGGTGAATAAACGGCGTCACCACGGTTTTTTCCATGGCGGGCAGTCCCAGAGCAAAGGCCAGATTCCGGCCGTTGTACGACTGAAACCCGACGGCCGGATCGATCGTTTCCCTGAACAGTTTCTCCGGGGTCTTCTCCGCCACCTCTTCGATTTCCATTCCCCCTTCGGTACTCGCAAGAAACGTGGGATATCCGCTGTCCCGGTCCACTAGCAGGCTCAGATACAATTCCTTATCAATCCCCGCCCCTTCTTCAATCAACAGGCGACGGACTTTTCTGCCTTTCGGTCCGGTTTGATGCGTCACCAGCGTTTTTCCGATCAGTTCCCGCGTCAGAGCCGGGACCTCCTCGCGCTGCCTGGTGATTTTGACGCCACCGGCCTTTCCCCGTCCCCCGGCGTGAATTTGCGCTTTGACCACGTAGACCGGCGCATCCAGCGCCGCCGCCCATTTTTCAGCGGCACGCGGCGTCCTGATCTCCTTGCCGCGCGGCACCGGCACCCCGAATTGAGCAAACAACTGTTTCGCTTGAAACTCGTGGATATTCATGATTCTCCTCTTTTAGAAAAGGCTCGCGACGCGGTCACTCCCGACCAGAAAGCAGCTTGAACACGACAAACCCCGTGAAGACAGGATATCCGAGCGCCGCGAGAACAACGCTGATGGGGTTTTTCAACATCCTGCTACGGCTGTTCGGTATAGGCGGGCAGCACCACCGGCGACGCGACCTGATTGGTGACCCTGCGCTTTTTCGCTTCGGATCGGAATCGCTGCAAATGGTTCACCGTCAACCGGCCGTGAGAAATGGCGCGCGCGCGTTCCGCCGCCGTCACCCCCGCGCGCTTGCCAAAGACCATCAGATCCAACAACGAATTCCCCATCAGACGATTGCGCCCGTGCAGCCCCCCGGAGGTTTCTCCGGCCACGAACAGATGCTTCACGGACGTTTCGCCGTTGACGTCGATCTTCACGCCCCCGTTCTGATAATGCAGCGTCGGATAAATCAGGACCGGATCTTTGCGGATATCGACTCCGTACCGGGCATATTGGCGCACCATGGCGGGGAAATGCTTGTCCAGCGTGCCTTCGCCATGTTCCACCTCGAGCAACGGGGTGTCCAACCACACGCCGATGCGACCGGTCGGCATGCGAACGCCGCGTCCTTCTTCGCATTCCCGGATAATGGAGGATGACACCACGTCGCGCGTATCCAGTTCATTCACGAAGCGTTCGCCCTTCGCATTGACCAGGTGCCCGCCTTCGGACCGTATCCCCTCGGTGACCAACTGCCCGACGAGTTGTTCCGGGTACACGCCCCCGGAAGGATGATATTGAAACGTATCGATTTGGACGAGCGGGGCCCCGATGCGATAGGCGAGGGCCAGGCCATCGCCCGTAGCGCCGTAATGATTGCTCGTGGGAAAGCCCTGAATGTGCAACCGCCCGATGCCGCCGGTCGCCAAAATCACGGTCTTGGCGGCGACTACGAGAAACCGTTTGTTGTCCAGATCCTGAAGGACCGCGCCGGCACACGCGCCTGACTCGTCACTCAACAGTTCCACGGCCGCGGCGAATTCCAAAAGCCGGATCTTCCGGTTGAGCACCTCATCCTTGAGCACCCGCATGATTTCGAGGCCGGTGTAATCCGAGCAGGTGAGCAGCCGCGCCCTGGTACTGCCTCCGCCTTTTTTGACGTGGAGGTTGCCGTCGGGGTCCCGGTCGAAGAGCACGCCCAATTCCAACAACCACTTCGCAACGGACGGCCCTTCTTCCACCATCGTCCTGAGCAACCGGTGGTCGTTTTTCATGTGCCCGCCCTTGAGAGTATCCAGAAAATGCTGGACCGGGGAATCATCGGGCGCCACGGCAATCTGCATGCCCCCCTGCGCCATCACCGAATTCGAATCAGCCAGGCGCAACTTCGTGGCCAGGAGCACCTCGGCCCCCTGCTCATGCGCGTGGAGCGCCGCGGCGCACCCCGCGCCTCCGCCACCCACCACCAGCACGTCCACCTCGTGATCGGGCGTCAAGGGCAGGGCTTCGGAAACCACGCTGTCGCCTTCCAGCACGGTGGCGAGTTCCCGCACCGTCAGGTCCCCTTCATTGGGCCCGACGGCAAGGGGACGGTACGCGGCTTCGCGATAATCGGGATGAAACTTTTTAATCAGGGTGTCGCGGTCGGCCGGAGAGAGCTTGGGCAGGGTCTGTTGTCGCCGGGCGTCACGGGAGTTGTGGACCACGTCGTGCAGCGCTTGAATATCCATGGACGGCCCGCAATGCCTTACGACCTGATCGTGGCCGAGGCTTGCTGCAACTCTTCATCGGTCATCTTCAGGATTCGGTCCCAGTCGTCATTGTACTGTCCATCGGCAATGGCTTGAATCCGGTCGAAGAGGCCTGGCGGTTTTTCCATTTCCCGGACGCCGTAGGCCCGGCTGGCATAGACCCCCACCAGATTCGGCGCAATATCGGCAATACACACCGGCACGCACAAGCCACACATCACGCAGTCCATGAACGTTTCCGAAACGGCTTTGAAATCCCCGAAGACCGCTTTCCACACGCCCTCCCGCACGTCAATCTGTTGAGGACAGGCTTCGGTACACGCGTTGCAATTCCGGCACAAGGGGGTTTCAGGATACAACTTGAACAGGTCCTGCTTGGGATTTTCGAGTTGCGTCAAATCGTACGTGGCCTTTCGCGCGGGAAACACCGGGGCAAACGAAAAGGACATGCCGTCTTCGACCGCATGGGAACACGCCAAACAGGTTTTCACTTTCGGATCGTCTTTGGTCCGATAATAGGTCGCGCAGGCTCCGCAAAACCCGCCCAGGCACCCGGCCCCCCGCGTGACTTCGTGGCCGGTGTACCAGAGGGCCTTCATCAGGGTAATCCCTGCGGGAACCCGGAAGGATTTCCCCGCAATCTCCACCGTGACCATGGGTGGTCGAAGCGCCTCTTCCCGGCTCACGGCCTTATCCGTATCGAATGAATCCGTCATAGACGTTTACTGGACTCCTTTGTTCCCCTCCTTTGTAAGGACGGGAACTTTTTCCGAAGAGGGAAAAGTTGGGAGGTAGAAGCCCAATTGACTCTACCCCACCCGCATTCCCTCTCCGGAAATGTGCCCACTTACAAAGGGGAGGAAACTCCGATCATGCATTCAAGGCATTCAACGCCGATCCGGCCTGAAACCACTTCACCTGCTGTTCGGTCATGCTGTGATTGGCTTGAATCACGATCTCGTTGCCATCCTTTTTATGAATGGTCACGGACACCGGCTTGCCCGGCGCCAACTCGCCGAGGCCCGTCACGCTGACGCGGTCGTCCTGATTGATCTGCTCATAATTCGCCGGGTCCGCAAACGTCATGGGCAGAATGCCCTGCTTCTTCAGGTTTGTTTCATGAATGCGGGCAAAGCTCTTGGTCAGGACGGCTTTCACGCCCAGGAAACGCGGGGACATGGCCGCGTGTTCCCGGCTGCTCCCTTCGCCGTAGTTCTCGTCCCCGACCACGAACGACCCGATGCCCTTGCTTTTATAATCGCGGGCAATCTGCGCAAGGGTGAGATCCGATTCACCGGTCAACACGTTGTTGCCTTTTCCCGCTTCACCCGAAAACGCATTGTTGGCGCCCAGGAACATGTTGTCGCTGATTTTGTCCAAATGCCCGCGGAACTTGAGCCAGGGACCGGCCGGAGAAATATGGTCCGTCGTGGTTTTCCCCTTGGTCTTGATCAGCAACGGCAGCTTTTCAAAATCCTTGCCGTCCCACTTGGGAAACGGTTGCAACAATTGCAGCCGCTCGCTGTTCGGAGGAAGATCCACGGCCAATGCGTCGCCGTTCTCCGCCGGAGGGATAAACCCTTCTTCGCCCTTGGCAAAGCCCTGAGCCGGCAATTCATCGCCCTGCGGCGGATCGAGTTTCAATTGCCCTCCGTCGGGCGTGGCAATGCGGTCTTGCAGAGGATTGAATCCCAGATGGCCCGTCAGCGCATACGCCGCGACCAATTCCGGACTGGCCAGGAAGGACAGCGTATCGGCGATCCCGTCGTTTCGACCGGGGAAGTTCCGGTTAAAGGAACTCACGATCGAATCGGATTTGCCCTTGACGCCGTCGGCCCGTTTCCACTGCCCGATACACGGACCGCAGGCGTTCGCCAACACGGTCGCGCCCAACTCCTCAAACGTGTTCAAAAACCCGTCCCGCTTCATGGTATGGAAGATCCGTTCCGAGCCCGGCGACACCAAAAACGCGGTTTTGGCTTTCAGGCCGGCTTTCAACCCTTGCCGGGCAATATGCGCGGCCCGGCTGATGTCTTCATACGACGAGTTCGTGCAACTGCCCAACAGGGTCGCCTTCAATTCGACGGGATACCCCTTTTCCTTAGCCTCGGCCTCCAACGCGGAAATCGGCCGCGCCAAATCCGGGGAATGGGGGCCCACGACGTGCGGTTCCAGGGTCGAGAGGTCGATTTCCAGGATTTCGTCGAAATATTTCTCAGGCGACTCATACACTTCAGGATCGGCCGTCAGCATGGACTGGTTGGCATGCGCCAGGTCGGCGATCTCTTTACGCTCCGTGATCGTGAGATAGTCCACCATCTTTTGGTCAAAGGGAAAGATCGACGTGGTTGCCCCCAGTTCCGCGCCCATGTTGGTAATCGTGCCCTTACCCGTGGCGCTGATCGTTTCCGCGCCGGGACCGAAATACTCGACGATCTTGTTGGTGCCGCCTTTCACCGTCAGTTTGCCGCAAATATAGAGGATCACGTCCTTGGGCGACGCCCAGCCGTTCAATCTGCCGGTCAGCTTGACCCCGATCAGCTTGGGATGCAGCACTTCCCACGGCAACCCGGCCATGACTTCTCCCGCGTCGGCGCCGCCGACGCCGATCGCCAGCATGCCCAATCCGCCGCCGTTCGGCGTGTGGGAATCAGTCCCGATAATCAACCCGCCCGGGAAGGCGTAATTCTCCAGGACCACCTGATGAATAATGCCCGCGCCCGGTTTCCAGAACCCGATGCCGTACTTCCTGGCGGCCGATTCCAGAAAGTTATAGACCTCCCGGTTTTCATCGCAGGCCCGCAGCAAATCCTTGGACGACCCCATTTCCGCGCGAATCAAATGGTCGCAATGAATGGTGCTGGGCACCGCGGCCTTTTTCTTGCCCGCCTGAATAAACTGCAACATGGCCATCTGAGCCGTGGCATCCTGCATGGCCACGCGATCGGGCCGAAGCGCCAACATGGCTTTTCCCCGATCCCAGACCTGGGTCTCCAAATTATCGGCATGGGAAACCAGAATTTTTTCGGCCAGGGTCAACCCGCGCCCGAACCGCTTTCGCGCCGCGTCCACGGCCGCCGGCATTTTGCTATACAACGCTTGAACAAGTTCGATCGACATAAGACGTTCTCCGCATGGCTTCCCCGACCCGGTCCATCCCGCGGCCCGGGTCAGGGGAACCCGTCAAGATGTTATTTGAGTGGCGGCACTTCCCGACGCGCGGGCGCCGCGTAGTTCACCAGATAATTGAACAACCGGATCAACCGGCTGCTCTGACGTTTTTGATCGGCCCAATGACCGATCAGCCCGATGGTCCTGGCCAGGATAAAAAACCCGTTCAGACTATCGACCGGGAATCCGAGGTCAACCAGGACGGCGGCCATGGTCCCATCGACGTTCAGGATCAGGTTATCCTTCTTCGCCGCGGTAATCTTTTCGACTTCCAGGGCAAAATCCAGATGCGGGGTGGCCAGGTCCAGACTCTTCACGTACCCCACCAATTCCTTCACCCGTTTGTCGGGATTCCGCAGGCTCTTCACCCGATGCCCGATCCCCGGCACCGGCCCGACGTTTTTCTTCATGTGGGCCAGAAATTCCTCCACGGACAGGTTGTTGGCGACGGCGTAGCTGAAATACCGGCCCGCATCGGTCACGGCGCCGCCGAATCGCGGACCGATCATGATCAACCCGGCCGCCACGGCCTGAGACAACCCGATGCCGGCACAGGCCGCGATGATGGTGGTCAGGGCTCCGCTGACGCACGGCCCGTGATCGGCCGACAGAATGATGATTCTCCTGATGATTTCGGCTTCCTGTTTGGAGATCAGCCGCTTGTCCCACAACAGCCCGATGATATGAGGGATGTCATACCCTTTGTTGATGAGTTCCGACGCCGGATACCCTTCATACAAGGGCTCGTCGCCCCGGTCGTCGCTGATGGTGGACCGGATCAGGGGAGCAACCAGGATATCGCCGTCTTTCATGCCCTGCTCCACGGTCCTGGGAAGCTTGGGTTTTTCCGCTTCACTGAGTTCGGGAACCGGGGTCACTTCACCGGACGCCAACAGGGCTTCATAGGTTTGCTTGATCGCCGGTCCCAAGGCGCCGAAGGTGTCGGGCACAACGGCCCCGGCCTTCTTCAGGGCGTCCGATTTTGCCCGGGCCGATCCTTCTCCCTGCAGACCTTCCTTGGCCCCGGCATGTCCGAATTTCATGCCCTTGGGCAGACTTTCCTGACAAAAACCGGACACCACGGCCAACAGCGTCACCCGGCGTTTCTTCGCGCCGTACCATTCCGCGGCCCGTTCCTCCAGATCGCCGCCCATTTCGCCGACGATCACCACGGCTTTGGTTTGCGGATCGTTTTCGAACATGTCCAGGTACGTCACGTAGTCCGTTCCCGGATAGGCATCGCCCCCGATGCCGATGGCGGTCGTGATGCCGTCGGCGAATTGCGAGCAGATCCAAATGATTTCATTCGACAGCCCGCCGGACTTGGTGATCACCCCGAAAGAACCCGGACGGTAGAGTTTGCAGGCCACCAGGTTGTCGAACGCGCCCCCGATCACCCCCAAACGGCATTCTCCCGCGGACATGACGCCGATGGAGGAAGGACCGTTGAACGTCTTTCCCAGTGCCCGCGCATGCTTCCCCAGTAATTTGGAATCTTTTTCAGGGAGCCCTTCGGTAATCATCGACACCACTTGGATGGAAGAACTGTCCAGGGCTTCCCTGGCGCCGGCATAGGCGCGGTCCGCCCCGACATAGACCAGGCTGGTATTGATTTCCGGATGATTCGCGGTTGCCTCGGCGATGGTTTTGTACACCGGAATCGGGACGAGCCGGTTTCCGCAAACGATTTCGTTGGCTTTCCCGGCATCCGGGGGATACACGAAAGCCGAGACGTTTAAGGGTTGTTGAATCATGTGCCGGAATTCGGCCATCCGCCGCGCCGCGTTGACGCCCGCCACTCCGCCCTGGATCACCACATGCGTGTCTTTCGTTGCCAGAATACTCATCGAACTCTCCTGCGTCTCAATATGGTTGCAAAGGATCTTTCTCGAAAACCGCTATTTCTTGGCCATGGCCATGTCCACGATGTCCGTCAGCGGGGTCCGGCGATCAAACACTTCGATGTCGAAGCCCTCGTCCTTCAACGCGTTCATGGCCGCCAGCCCTTCCTTTTCGTTGGGCCCGCCGCGTCGCACCCAAATGCGCACGCCGTCCAGTTTCCCTTCCGCCTTGGCTTTGCGGAACGCGTTGATGATCCCGCCGAAGGTCTTCTTGACGTCGGTGAAGTTGGCAATGGCCCCGCCGACGATGATGTTTTTGATGCCGGGCAGGGAACAGACCTTGTCGGTCAGGACTTCGACGGCCCAATCCGGGGGGTCCCCGGAATACTCGGCGTAATTCGCCAACTTGCCGCCGCGGGCCACCACCGCGTCCGAGTAATACACGCTGGCCCCGCCGCCCGCCGGCAGCATCGCCGTGTCGCCGCCCGGAATTTCGATCAGCTTCACGGAGCCTTTGACCTTCGAATCCACGGCCATGACCTCTTCCTCATTCGCGGTATAGGCGCGACCGAATTCGGCCGCAAAGGGAAACGTCCAATCCGGATGACGAAACTTGGCGTCCCCATCCAACAGGGTGACGGCATCAAGCGCAACCAGGTCGCCGGCGGCGTTGCGCACCACCGGATTGATTTCCAGATATTGCGCGTCTTCATTGTCGAAACACAGGAACAGTTTCCTGGCAAAGTCGGCCACTTTGGGGATCAACTCACCGGAAAACCCGGCTTCTTTCGCCAGGGACTCCAGGGCCGCGTCGGACGGAGCGTCGCCCACGACCACGGAGCACCGTTTCACGCGATCCCAATTGGACTCCACTTCAACCCCGCCGCAGTTGGCCACCATCACGTCCGCGCCGTCACGGGTCGACTTGACGGCGACGTAATATTCCTCGCTATGGTCCACCGCTTCGGACACAATCACTTCCCGAATGGTCAACGTTCCGACGGTCCGGCCGAGCATTTCCGTCGCAGCCGCCCGGGCGCCGTTGAGATCCAGGCCAACCTTCACGAGGCCGAGTTTGAAGCGCGACCCCAAGGCCTCATGGGCTTTGACCACCAACGCACTGCTGTTCAACCAATCATTGGCCTGCGCCAACTGTGCCAGTTCTTCCGAAGAACCGACCACGGCATAATTCGGGGTTTGCAAACCCCATTTTTTCAGCAAGCCCATTCCCGGGCCTTCAAGCACCTTTGCCATAATTCAACCTCTGTCAGTCTTGAGGAACCTCTGCCAATCAGAGGTTCCTTGAATGATAAGCGGAGATCCGAACATCAAGCGGGGCATTGTAAAGGGAATATGTTCCGGTCGCAATCAACCGAAAGGCCCATATCGGCGAGTCACGAAAGACCCAGTAGGGGACGGCCCCTGCCTGCACCGGGGTCCGACCAAGCCGTCAGAACACTTCCCGCCACGTCCTGACCCGGGTCGGGACGGCGAGCAGCGCGGCTTGCAGGCGGCAACTATCGTACCGGACGCTCAGCGGGCCTGTCTGGTCGATCCGGCCGGCCCACACCCCTCCGCGAATCACGATACCGCTTCCCTGGCCGTTGAGAAACAACGCGCCGGTCACGAGAATCATGCCATCCCACCGGACCTCGCCTTCCAGGGTGGCGTTCCCGTCCACCAGGAGCATGCCGAACCCGCTGGTTTGCCGAATGCGGATTCCCTGCGGTTGGACAAAGGACCCACTCCCGGCAAAAAACGTCAGGGGGACCTGCGCCGTTCCCAGGCGCCGATTGCTTTGATCCTCGTTCAGGACCACCGCGTCCGTCTTGAGAGCGGCAAGCGCAACGGCGGGAGCCGGCACGCGGGAACTGTGCCGGGGACTCGCGGGATTGCCATCGAATTGCATGGCCGGGGCGCTCGTGAGGGTTCCTCCATACACCACCGGCGGCAAGCTGCCGACCACGCCACAGGCGTCATGGCCGTTGATCGCGCCCTGCGCGCCCGCGAGGCCGGCGTCTCCGAACGCATGAAGCGCCCCAAGCTGGTTCGGCCCCGGAGGGTGGACAACGGCTTCCTCCAGAACCACGGTGCCTCCCGCGACGGCTCCGCGGGCGAGGGTTTTTTCAATCGGCAGCCACGGGGTGGGCGTCCTGGTTGTGAACGGGACCGGCAGGGTACTCGCGGGCGAGGGGTATCCGAAGTAGAGGACGTTGCCCCGGTTGCGTTTGCTATGGCGGGCGCTGCTGCCGTCACGGTCAACGTAGTGCGGCGTAGCCGGCTTATGCCCGGCCCGCTCGGCATCGTATTCGGTTTTATGCCGAATCTTCACCCAGTACGGGAGATCCGTCTGCACGCTGTTCGGTTGCGCCGCCGTATTCGTCGGATTGCCCGGGACGGGAATCACGTTGGTCTCATGTGAAGCATATTCGGGATCGACGGATGGAGACCACTGCGCAGATCCCGCGATATAGGCCGTCCATAACGGATTGGGCAAGACCGCCGGGTCCTCGATGAAAGAGACCTCGGTTCCCTTCGTCTTCCGCAAACGCGAACGCGCTTCCGCCAATCCCGCCTCGGCAGCGTACAATTCCCGCACCGCCTGCTTGTGGTTCCCACTGATCCGGATTTCCGTTGACGTGGTCTGCAAGACCGTGGCCGTGACGAGACCCGCAACGACCACCAGCAGCAGGACCGCGACGAGCGCAAATCCGTGGTTCGCGTTCGAATCTGCGATCATCGTGTGATTGCAGCATTGCGCCATACTCTCATTCCGAGCATCGCGCCTGTTCTGAGCCTGTCGAAGGAAGGAACCGGCATTTCTCTTTCTCCGTTATCCCCGTAGGGACACCCACCCCAGAATGGTCATCCCGGGCAAGCAGAAGGATGCGTGGATCATCGAGAAAGTGCAAGAAATAACACTGGACTCGATAACTCCTGTCAAGTTATACTATATTATTAGGCTTACTATCAGGTTTACCGCAGTGGCAGCCGCCTGGAGCAATACGCTCCTGGACCACGCCCAGGGACACAAGCCCGGATGAAACTGACCGAAGAAATCGTACTCCTCCTGCTGGACGAAGAGAGCGGCTATATCGAACAGGTCGCAGGGTGGAATCTGTCGTGTGTTCTGGCCGGCGCCGTGCTGGCGGACCTTGACCTCGAAGCCCGTATTGATACGGCTCTCGACTCGCTTGTGGTGGAGAATGCATCACCCATCGGAGACGATCTCCTTGACCCTGTCCTGGCAACCATTGCCGGTGATCCCGAACCACGTACCATCAGCTACTGGGTCGAGAAAATCGCCAACACGTCGGACGAAATTCTGGATCAGGCTCTCAACCGGTTGGTCAACCATGGCATTCTCGAGTATACGCATGGCGGCTTCTGGTCTCTTTCCCGAACCGCGACACAAAGCGGCTACGGTATGCTCAACAACCAGTCCCGGGCCCTCGTACGCCATCGAATCGTCGAGACGATCCTGGGGGACGACATACCGGATCCCCGTGACGCCATTCTCATCGGTCTTGCCAATACCTGCGACGCATTCCGGTTTCTTCTGCAACCGGAAGATTACGAGGCTTTACACAGCCGTATCGGGTTACTGAGCAAGCTGGACCGCGTCAGTCGATCCGTCGCCAATGCGGTCGCCACAACGTCAGTCCATCGCTCCATTCCGCTGGCGACAAAGCCCATTCCCAACATCAGCCTGTTGAACGCGCTCCGCAAAGGTTCATTTTGGGAAGGCAATATGTCCAGACTGCTGGCCGACCTGTACCGCGACTATGGCCCGGTCTTTGCGCTCAAGGTCCCCCTTTCCAAGAAAAGAATTTTCATTATCGCCGGGAACAAGGCCAATGTCTGGGTCAACCGGCATGGCCGGATGAACCTGCGATCGAAGGAAACCATGGAGGGGCTGGAGACTGTGCTCGGCGCGTCAAGAAGCCTGCCTGGCATGGATGGGGCCGAACACTACCGCATGCGCAGGGCCTTCCACACGGCCTCCACACGGACCCGCGTGAACGACCATCTCGGAGAAATGTTCGAGGCGATCCGGCTGAGCCTGAATACGTGGAACGAGGGTGACGTGCTCGTCGCCCGCGACGCAGCCCGCAGACTGATGTCCGGCCAACTCTCCCGGATCATGGTCAGCATGGACTTATCAGACGACATCGAAGACATCCTCAAATACAAGAACCGCGCGTTGATCACTCACGTACAGGGGGCCTTGCCGAAGTTCTTCCTGCGCACACCGCGAATGGCTGCCATTGCGCGGCGCATCGACCAGGTCTATACCACCATCAAGAACTCGCACACGCCGGCGCAGCGCGAAAACAAACCCCGCGACCTGATCGACGACCTGCTTAGCCTGCACGTCAGCGACCCGCAGTACTTTCCGGAGACCGATACCAAGTTTGCCCTGATCATCCCGTTCGTTGCAGCCATGTATATGGGGACGGCCCTCGCCTTCGGGATCTTTGCGATGACTGCCAATCCGGAGATCTATCAGCGCATGCGCAGGGAAGCCGATGCGCTGTTCGGGAATGGCGATCCCGGCCCGGAGGACTTCAAGGAGGAGGCATTCGAGACCGCCTCCCGGCTGGTTCTCGAAACCCTTCGGCTCTATCCCAGCGTGCCCATGCAACTGAGAACCGTCATGAACAGTTGCATCATGGAGGGCTTTGAACTACCGGTCGGGTCACGAGTCGTGATCGCGTCCACCGCGGGGCATTACCTGGAGGAGAACTACCCGGACCCGCTGAAGTTTGACATTGACCGACACCTTCCCGAGCGCCAGGAGCACAAGAAACACGGGGCTTTTGGGGCATGGGGATTCGGGACGCATGCCTGCCTTGGCGCAAGAGTGGTGGAATATCAAATGGCAATTAACCTGTTGATGGTTGCCCACTACTTTGATCTTGAAGTGCTCCCGTCAAGCTACCCGATCAAAATCAATCCGTTTCCGACGTGTACCCCTCGCACAAGTCTCAAGTTTCGAGTCAAGTCGAAGCGCCCGATCCCTTCAGGTCAACCGGCGGTTGCCGGCAAGACCTGACCGATACAGGCTGACGTCGCTTCCGGTCGGAGAGACTTGGGGCGAGGCCCTAATAGGGTTTGCGAGCCAGGAAACAGTACAACGGGGTGAAGATCCCCGACTTCCCGCCCGCGACGTAGGCGTCCGCGGTCCGGTCCAGGAGCCGGACGACTTCCGCGGAGCCCTTCGGAAACAGCCCCAGCACCTCGGCCAGCTTCGATCCCACGATAAACACTTTGCGGCCGAATGGAAGCCTGCGCACCAGGTTACCCAGCGTCCCGTGGCGCGTCTCCATGGGTTGATACCAGGGTGTGGACGGCCCCTCTTTGACGTCCCGGTTCATCCCTTCGATGACCTCGAATCCCGCGGCTTCGAGCGCGTGATTCACTTCCCCGAACGTCGCAATGTCCTTCAGCGCAATACCGCGCATGAGGTCCCGCTTGATGGCCCGGTGCCGGCTGTTGTTCGGATCGTACTTGTCCGTCAGACACATATCCTGACCCCAGAACAGGGCTCCGGGTTTCAGCACGCGGAATATTTCCGTGAACGCGCGAAGCTTGTCCGCGGCATGGCACGTTGACTCGATGGCATACCCCCGGTCGAACGTGTCGTCTTTGATGGCGCTCATATCCATGAAACTGCACGTCTCGTAATCGACCATGTGGGTCAGCCCCGCCTCGGCGTTCAACCGTTTCGCCTTGCCCAACTGGATTTGATTGATGTTGATCCCGACAACCCGGACGTCGGCTTCACGGACAACCCGGCGCATCGGACCGCCGACTCCACAACCGACGTCGACCACCGTCATGCCCGGTTGCAGCTCCAGCTTGTCGATCATCAACCGCTGATGCCGGACTTTGGAATCCTCCAGACTCTCCTGAGGCGTGAGCGGCGCGAAGTGCAGGGATTCGCCCCAGCCCCACACCATAAACTCGCCGCAAAGATCGTAATAGTCTTTCACCGTTTGGGTGTGGTCGTACCCGTTCACGCCAACCGTCTCCGGTGTCGCCCGGTCGATCCAGCCGTCGAAATGTTCCACGCGATGGGTGACGTCCGCCCCCCGGTACGCCTCTTTCAGCGCGTTCGGTAGTTTGCCTAGTTGCATGGCGTCATTTCTCCTTTCACTTCTCTGTCCATTGCGAAAACCGTGTCAACGGGAAGAGGACGGCACGACCGGCGGCCTCGTCCGTCCGCACTCATTCCGGACCATCCGGATAGAATTGCCGGCAATACAGGCGGTACTTCCCAATGGGACCATCGGCACGGCATAGCCGGGGGGAAGACCGAAAGCGCTTCCTCTCCCAGATGATCACATCCTGCAAGACGAATCGTTTTTCCTCTCTCAGGAGAATGACGTTCATCAGCCTGTGGCGAAGGCTCGTCGGCAGGAACCCCAAGCCGGTGATGAACCGCCGGGGCCTGCGAATCTCGCGCACCTGGCTGACGAGCACGAACTCGATCAACGCGCCGTCAATGGGGGTGGCAAACACCCACAATCTCGAATCCATACCGATGGTCTTTTCGTGGACTTCGACGAACGAGTAGCCGAGTCCATGGACGTGGGTGACGCTCGAGACATCGGCCACGACGTTCATCAGGCCCGCGACCCGTCGAACGGTTTTGAAGTCGAAGCAACTCTGCAGGTAGGCGCCGTCGATCGAAATCGAACCGGGCGTCTGCACGTCGCCGTAGCCGTGGACGTGACCCAAATGTTGCAGGTCCACGGAATTCTCCGTCGTTTCCTGGGGATGTCCCAGGAACCGGAAGGTGTGGAATCGCAACTCGCTCCACGCCACGCCGGTGGGTGGTTCATCCGGCAGGTGCCACTGCGGATCCCGCCCGCCGGCTCCCCACCAGGCGAAGACCATTCCGAGGATCTCCCGGGTCTCATAGACCTTCAGCTTCGCGGCGCTGGGCGGCGGCGCGTTGGGCGTGGCCACGCATTGGCCGGTGACGTCGTACTCGAAACCGTGGAACGGACAGACAAGGCAGCCGTTGCGGACGCGGCCTCCGGCTGCCGGCCCCAGTTCGGAGCCCAGATGCGGGCAGATCGCCTCGGCCACACAGATGCGTCCTTCCCCGTCGCACCACACGACAATTTGTTCGCCCAGCCAGGTTTTTTGGAACAGCTTCTCCTTCTCGATCGTTTTGCGGCTGGCGATGAAATACCAGCCTTCCGGAAATGGAGAAAGCAAGGGGATGCCGTTGCGCTCGGCTTGACTGGCTCTCATTGGTATCCGGCATCCCCTTGCTGTCCGGACGGGACGTTCACCATGTCCGCGTCACTCCTAGAATCGATAGCGCAAGCCTAACTCGAAGAGATGGACCTGCATATCGGTCGTCGCCGTGGCCGTTGCGACGGTATTCCCACCGACGACATTCCTGCCGGTGAACTCAAACTGGTTGGCTTTCAACAGACGGTAGCCCACCTGAACGGTAACGGCATTGGTCACCTCGTAGCCCAGCCCTGCGCCAACCTGATAGGCAAACACCGTATCGGTGTCGGAAAGTTCAGGCACGGTACCGGGGTCCAGTTTGGCCCCGGCCAAGGCCGCGGCCGAGGCCCGTTGTATGATCTGTTGTTGAGCCGCGGCGGGCAGTGAAGCGAAGCCAGCCGTCGCTTGCGCTTGTCGTCGCGCTTGTAGGACTGCAAGCTGGTCCGCAGCCCCTTGCGCGACCTCGTTACGGTCATAATCCACGCCGCCCCAATCGACCTGCATCACGCCGAGGCCGGCGCCGACGTAGGGTTTCCAGCGGGACCCCGTATCAAAGTCGTACCACACATTCACCATGCCGCCCAATTGGTTTGCCGAGCCGGACACGGGGATGGCACGCTCGCCCTCAATATCAATTGTGCCCAGTCCCGGCACGGTCGTCGTCTGTCCTTTGTAGGTCAGCTTGCCGACCCCGGCCCTGCCGAAGAACACTTCGCCATCGACACGGAAGCCTGAGCCGAATTCATAGCCCAACATGCCACTGACCCTGAACCCCGTATCGTATTCCGTCAGGGCGTTCGCCGTGTACGGGGTCGTCCCCACTGTCCCCACGCTCGACGCTGTCCGAGTTGTCAATGAACATCACCGGGACGTTCAAGCCAACGTACCATCTCGGCTCCGACGCACGCGCATCGGGTGTGAACACCGGCAAAAGACACATGGCCAGGGCGGCCCCGGCAACGATCATTCGATTCACAGCACAGGTCCGATGTAAAATCAGTCTCATGACATCTCCTTGTTTGTAGTTCGACTGCTGTCTTCCTGGGCCGCGTCTCAAGGCATGGGACACTCGCGTGTTGCCTCGCGCGGCTTTCGCAGGGCTGAGCCTGGACATTCAAGCTTTCTGGCGGGCCACACTATACCCTATTTGAATCGCAAAGTCCAGTGTTATGTGTTGCACTGTTTTGATTAGCCGCTCGTTGCTCTTCCCGGTGAGGATGGCACCGAGGAAACACGTGACGGCGGCCCTGGTTGGTACGCGAGGCACAGGAACCGGTCAACCGGTGCATGGAACACATGACTCTGGCATTCATTGCCTCCCTGAGCTATAATATCTGGCCGGGTCTCCCGGCCCTGCCTGCGGAAACATCCTGACGATGATTGAAATGCTCCTCCAACAAACAACCGCCATGGAAATCGGCACGTTCGCCATGGCTGCAAACCGCCGGATTGCGAAACCATGAGTTCCGTCTTTCTGGACCGCTACACCACGTTTATGGTGCGCCACCGATGGCTGGTCCTCTCGTTGGCCGTGGCGATCATGCTGGCTCTGACAGCCGGCGGCCAATTCATCACCGCCTCCAACGACTGGCGCGACAACCTGGACGAGCACAATCCGCACCTCCTTGCATTCGACGCGTTGGAGGATACCTATTCGGCGACCAATGCGGCGCTGATCGCCGTCGCGCCCAAGGGGGGCTCGGTGTTTACCCGCGAGGCGCTCGTCGCCATTGAGGAGTTGACCGAGGCCGCGTGGCAGGTGCCCAGGTCCATCCGGGTCGACTCCCTGACCAACTATAACCACACCGAGTCGGTCGAGGACGACCTGAAAGTCGAACAACTCGTGGACGGCGCGGGAACCTTGAGCGACGACGACCTCGCGCGGATCAAGGAGATTGCCTTAAACGAGCCCAGTATCGCCGGCCGTCTCGTCGCCTACGACGGGCGCGCGGCCGGAGTGGCGATCAGTTTCGCGTTACCCGACGAAAACTCGAACGCCGCGACGGACCGGATTACCGACTACGTCCGCAACCTCCTGGACAAGGTCCGGGCGGACCATCCGGATATCGGCTATCACATGACCGGCGACGTCTTCGTGAACCACGTCATGACGGAAGCGGTCGACGACGATATGCGGATTCTCGCGCCGGCCGCGTTCCTCGTCATCGTGCTCGTCGCCGCCATCCTTCTGCGATCCCTGCTCGCCACGCTGTCCCTCGTCGTCATGCTGATCTTCGTCATCGGTTCGACCATGGGCATCATCGGTTGGGCCGGCCTGGTGCTCAACGCCGCCAATTCCGGCGTTCCGATTATCATTATGACGATGGCCGTCGCAGACTCGGTCCACATCATCGAAACGATGATGGCCGAAATGAGACGAGGTCTGGACCGGAACGCGGCGATCGTCGAATCGCTGCGCGAGAATGCCTGGCCGGTGTTCCTGACGACGGCCACGACGATGATCGGATTCCTCAGCCTGAACGCCTCGGACTCTCCGCCGTTTCGGGTCCTCGGCAATCTGGTCGCGTTCGGCATGTTCTCCGCCTTCGCGTATTCCATGACGCTTCTGCCGGCGCTGTTGTCGGTCCTGCCGTTGCGCGTGACTCCCGAACGCGCCGGGCATTCCTCTCTCTTCGAACGCTTCGGGACCTTTGTCGTGGAGCGCCGCACGCTCCTGCTCTGGTCCATGACCGCCGTGGCGATCGCCCTGGTCAGCGGCATCCCCCGCATCGAGCTGACGGATAACTGGTTGCAGTATTTGGATGAGCGTTACGAGTTTCGGCGCGACACGGACTTCGTGGTCGAGAACCTGACCGGCATGGAAAAGCTGGAATACTCCCTGGACACCGGGCGCGAAGGCGGCATCACCAACCCCGACTATCTGCGCAAGATCGACGCGTTCGCCGAATGGTTCCGCGCCCAGCCGGAAGTGGCGCACGTCGAGGTGTTTTCAGACATCATGCGGCGCCTCAACAAGAACATGCACGGCGACGACCCGGCCTTTTACCGCCTGCCCGAAGACCCCGAACTTGCCGCGCAGTATCTGCTGCTCTACGAGTTTTCGGTTCCCTTCGGCAGCGATCTCAACAATCGCATCAACATCGCCAAATCCGCCACGCGCATGACCGTCACGATGCTGAGGCTGCACGCCGCGCAGCAGCGCGAGCTCGACGTGCGCGGGCAGGAGTGGCTCCGCGCCAACGCGCCCGACCTCGCAACCGAGGGAACGGGGGTCACCCTGGTCTTCGCCCACCTGAACATAGAGAACACCGAGAGCATGTTATGGGGGACGATCACGGGCATGGCCCTCATCTCGTTTCTCCTGATCGGGATTTTCAGAAGCGTACGCCTCGGCCTCCTCAGCCTCGTGCCCAACTTCATCCCCGCGACCATGGCCTTCGGCGTCTGGGGCTATTTGTACGGCGAGGTGGGGAACGCCGGATCGCTCGTGACCGCGATCGCCTTCGGCACCGTCGTCGACGACACGATTCACTTCATGAGCAATTATCTGAAGGCGCGTCGAGAGGGCCGTTCCGCGTCCGAGGGGGTGCGCTACGCCTTTCGGTCGGTCGGGCGAGCGCTGTTTACCACAACCATGGTCCTGGTGCTGGGCTTCCTGGTGTTCGCTTCGTCGGGATTCGTGATCAGTTGGATGCTTGGCCTCCTGGTTGCGATGACGATCGGCTTCGCGCTGATCAGCGATTTCCTGCTCCTTCCGCCCTTGCTGATAGCCATTGACCGGAAGACTCCATGATGCCTGCCCGTCTCGCCCGATCGGGGCACGGGGCGGGTGGAAAATCTCAACGTCTCCCAAACGTGAACCCGCGTTGGGAAGGAACAAGAGGACATGCCAACCGACGGGAACAGGACACCGCGACGGCGCATCGCCATCGTCGGCGGAGGCATAGCGGGGCTGGCGGCCGCATGGGCGCTGAATCGCCACCCCGACCGCTTCGACTTCCTGCTGTTCGAGGCGCAGGACCGGATTGGCGGAAACGCGGTTACGGCGGAGATGCCGCAGGATGACGGCAGTGCCATTCCCTTCGACATTTCCGTCACCGCCTGCATTCCGTCGGTCTACCACCACGTCCTGTTGTTGCTGAAGGAGTTCGGCATCGAGTTGCTCGAGACCCGGTTCAGCTACAGCGTGAAGTACCGTGGCCAGCTTTATGCTCACGATTTCGACTCCGACATCAGAGAGCAGCTCCAACCCGAGATTGCGAAGTTTCAACGAATCCTGAGGCGTCTGCACCGGGTTGGTTGGCTGAGCCGCGTCCGATCCAAATTTCTGAACGCCCTCAACCCGTTCAATTACATCAGCATGGGGACGGTTCTGAACCTGTCCGGGTTTTCCGGGGATTTCAGATACAAGGTCCTGAAGCCCATGTTCGTCAACTTTCTGATGGCGACAAACGTGTTCGATATGCCGGCGGCCCTTTTTACGAGATACCTCGAATTCTTCGATATCGAAACCGCCACGCCCATGCAGACGTGGGACCAGGGGACCCGACGCATCTACGAGCACCTGTCCGCCGATTTCCGTGACAGGATCTGCCTCAACCGGCCCATCCGAAAGGTGCACCGCCGGTCGTCGCACGTCGTGGTCGAGGACGAAAACGGCGTTCAGGAGACGTTCGACGAGGTGATCCTGGCATGCAACGCGAACCAGACTCTGATGATGCTCGACGAGCCCACGATGCTGGAGCGCTTCATCCTCTCGTCGATACGGTACGAGAGCGAACTCCACAACCATACGATCGTCCACTCCGACGCCTCGGTCCTTCCGGATAACGAAGCGAAGCCCCTCACCACGCGAAGCAATCACATCGAACAATACGGTACCAGACCGGACAATTATGAAATCACGTACATCATGCACAACCAGCAACCGTGGGCGCACCGCTCGGACAAGCCCTGCCTGGTGACCTATAACCCGATCAGCCAAATCGATGGCAACAAGATTATCGGAAGATGGTGGTTTCAGCATATCGTCCATGACGTCCGCCACGTGGCGTTGCTCGTTCCCCTGTTCCGCTTCATTCAGGGCAGGAAACGGACCTGGCACTGTGGCGCTCATACGCTCATCAACAGCCAGGAAACCTGTTTTGTGACCGGACTCGCCGCTGCGACGCAGATCGGCGCGGATTATCCCTTCGACGATCCCGAAGCCAGACGGTCGTTCAATCATTACGGGAGCATCATGTACGGCTGGCGATTCAGGAAGGCCTCGCGCGGAACGTCGCGTCCCCTCTCATCATGAACACGTCACGATTCCACCTCTTCCTGACCTTTGCGTGCCTGTTCGTGTCCGCGGGAGTCGCCGGCGCACAGTCGATCGAAGAGGCGCGCGCCGTCTATGCCGAAGGCCGGTTCACGGAGGCCGCCGATCTTGCCGGGATGCTCGACACGTCCGAAGGCTATGCCTTCGCGGCCAATTCACTGGCGATTTACGGCTATTACCTTGCGCCGGACGGCGAAAAAGAGGGTGTGCTCAGACGGGCCGAGGAACTTGCGCGCAAGGCGATCCGGCTCGACGCAACCAACCCGCAGGCCCATCTCCAATTGGCCCATGCCATGGGCCGCCGCGCGGCGATAAGCGGCCTGGTAGAGGCCTTGAACGAGGGCTATGCCGATCAAGTGCGCGATGCCATTCACGAGGTGCTTCGGTTGGCCCCGGACATGGCAGCCGCTCATGTGAGCCTCGCCGCCTGGCACGCGGGAGCCGTCAGCCAGGGCGGATTCGTTGCCGGTCTGCTCTATGGGGCGAACGAAGAGGACGCGCTGACCCATTTCGAGCAAGCGCTCGCATTGGCGCCCCGGGAGAAGGTGGTGCTTCTCGAGTACGCGCTTGGCCTGCTGAGCCTGGATCCCATTGGCAACCACGAGCAGGCCCGCGATCTGCTCGAACGCGCGATACGACTGCCGCAGAAAGACGCCCATGACCGGATCATTCACCGGAAGGCGGTCGAGCGGCTGGCTACTCTCAACGGGGAATAACCCTACCTGCCTACCCGACCCATGCCGTTCTGGTCCTTTCGCTGGATAGGAGTGGGGCTTTCGGTTGATTGCGTCAACTGCCGGTTCTCTCTAAGATTACCGGTTCAGTCTCCGAATATTTGGCTTTTACCCAACATCGAACGTAGAGGAGGACCCCATGTCAGCAGAACCGGATATTATTTATACAAAAGTCGACGAAGCGCCCGAACTGGCGAGTGGCTCGTTTTTGCCGATCATCCAGGCCTTTGCCAAAACCGCGGGCGTGAACGTCGGCCAGAAGGATATTTCGCTGTCCGGCCGAATCATTTCGCAATTTCCCGAATACTTGAAGCCGGAACAACAGCAGCCTGACGATCTTGCTCTCCTGGGCGAAATGGTGGAAACGCCGGACGCCAACGTCATCAAACTTCCGAATATCAGCGCGTCGATTCCTCAAATCAAGGGCGCCGTTGCCGAATTGCAGTCTCAAGGGTACGCCATTCCCGACTACCCGGAAGATCCCAAGACCGATGAGGAAAAGACCATCAAAGCGAAGTTCGACAAGGTGAAGGGCAGCGCGGTCAACCCGGTGTTGCGACAGGGCAATTCCGATCGTCGCGCATCGACCTCCGTCAAACAATATGCCCAGAAGAATCCGCACAAAATGGGGGCTTGGAGCAATGATTCGAAAACGCACGTGACTTCAATGTCGGGCGGGGACTTCTTTGCCAATGAAAAATCAGCCACGATTACCGAGCAGACGGCCGGAAAGGGCCGCATTGAATTTGCCGGCGCGGACGGCGGCACGACCGTCTTGAAAGAGAGCGTGCCTCTCGACAAAGGCGACGTGGTCGACGCCACGAAGATGCGGGCCGGCGCGTTGCGTCAATTTTTCAAGGAACAGATCGAAGACGCCAGGAAAAGCGGCATCCTGTTGTCGCTGCACATGAAAGCCACCATGATGAAGGTCTCAGACCCTATTATTTTCGGTCATTGCGTGTCCGTGTATTTCGAAGACGTCTTCAAGAAACATGAACCGGTCTTTACCGAACTCGGGGTCAACCCCAATAACGGGTTGGGCGACGTCTATGCCAAGATCGGCGCCTTGCCGGCTGCGCAGCAGGAGGAAATCAAAGCCGACCTGCAGGCGGCCATGCAAAACGGCCCGGACCTTGCCATGGTGGATTCCGACCGGGGCATCACCAACCTGCACGTGCCGAGCGACATCATCATCGATGCGTCGATGGCCGCGGCACTCCGCGTCGGCGGGAAAATGTGGGGGCCGGACGGCAAGGAATACGACACGAAGGCCATGATCCCGGATCGCAGTTACGCGGGAATCTATCAGGCCGTCGTGGAATTCTGCCGGGAAAACGGCGCCTTCAATCCGGCCACCATGGGCAGCGTGCCGAATGTCGGACTCATGGCCCAGAAAGCCCAGGAATACGGCTCGCACGACAAAACCTTCGAGGCCCCCGGAAACGGCACCATCCGCTTGATTGACGGAGCCGGAAAGGTCCTGCACGAGCAGGAGGTGGAAAAAGGCGATATTTTCCGCGCGTGCACGGTCAAGGACATTCCGATTCAGGACTGGGTGAAGCTGGCCGTGAATCGGTCCAAGGCGTCAGGCATGCCCGTGGTGTTCTGGCTGAACAAGGACCGGCCGCATGATGCGCAACTCATCGAAAAGTTGAACCGCTATTTGAAGGACCATGATACAACGGGCCTGGATATTCAAATCATGGCGCCGGTGGACGCCATGAAGCATTCGCTCAAACGGGCGAAAGACGGGCAGAGCACCATCGCCGCCACCGGCAACGTCCTGCGGGACTATCTCACGGACCTGTTCCCGATCCTGGAACTGGGCACCAGCGCCAAGATGCTTTCCATCGTCCCACTCATCAAGGGTGGCGGCCTCTTTGAAACCGGAGCCGGCGGATCGGCCCCGAAACACGTGCAACAGTTTATGAAAGAAGGGCATCTGCGATGGGATTCACTCGGCGAATTTCTCGCCCTGGCGGAATCCTTTGCCCACCTGGCCAGAACCCGCGACAATACACGCGCTCAAGTCCTGGCCGATACCCTGGACCGGGCCACGGGCAAACTCATGGATAACCGCAAGTCACCAGGCCGGGCACTGGGAGAATTGGACAACATCGGCAGTCACCTGTACGAAGCCCTGTATTGGGCGCAGGAACTCGCCTCGCAAAACGACGACCCGGCGTTAAAGGAAACATTTGGGTCAGTGGCGAAAGCGATCGAGGACAACATGGAGAAAATCCTCGACGAAGTGAAGGACGCGAAGGGCAAATCCATGGACGTCGGCGGCTACTATCACCCCGACCCCGCGATGGTCGCAACGGCCATGCGTCCGAGCCCCACGTTCAACAATATCCTGGCCACCCTGGAATAACCTCAACCCACGACTGCGGGGCACAACAATCGTTGTGCCCTGCCACGCACAAGGCCGCCTCCCTCACCATCATCCTGCGTCAAGCCGCCGGGATAAAGCTCCCCTTCAACGCCATTTCGATCGCCTTTTCATACGGGAGAACGGTCACGTTGCCGACTTTGAGCATACGTTCGCCTCGATACACCCCAAAGGCCTGTCGGATATCGCCTGACCCCAACAGGACGTTCAAGCCTTTATTGAATCGCTCTTTCCAGGTACCGGAAGATTTTATTTCAAAGCCCACGGCCATCCTCCCCCTCTTCCAAATCAGATCCACTTCGTTGCCGGATTCCGTGCGCCAATAGAAAAACTGTGCCCCGTGCGAGCGCCATGAGTTGAGCGCCCTGAACTCATTGAGAATAAAGGTTTCAAACAGAACGCCCGTTTCATCGGCCGAAGGCTTGTCCCGGTGCAAACCCGCCAAGGCGCGGCGCACGCCGCAATCGAAAAAGTAGAACTTGGGATGGGCGACTTCCTTGACCTTGGCTTTGTTGCGGTAGGCGGGCAAATACCAGCCGAGTAACGTGTCTTCCAGAATGCTGAAATATCCCTGCACCGTAGACCGGGCGACGCCTACGTCCCTGGCAACGTTGGTGATGTTCAAGACCTGTCCGTTCAGCAGAGCGGCCACGGACAGGAACCGGTAGAAACTGTCGAGATTTCTGACAAGGGCCTCCTGCTGAATTTCTTCTTTCAGGTAGATCTCGACGCAGGCATCCAGAAATTCGATTTTCTCTTCGCTGTCGAGGGACGTGACGCTCAATGGCAATTGCCCGTAGCGCAAGACGTCCTGCAACCTGAAGTCCTGGTCAATCTCAAGCCTGCTCAACGGGAACATTTTCTTTGACAAGGCCCGGCCGCCCAGCATGTTGGCATGGGATCGCTTGAGTTGCCTGGCGCTCGAACCGGACAGGGCAAACCGGTAAGCGTGCCGGCTCTCAAACAACAGGGCATGAACCTCATCCAGCAGTTCCGGGAGTTTCTGGACCTCGTCGATAATGATCCAGGCTTTCCTGTTCCGCAGTGTTGCCACTTCCTGCGTGAGAAGGGACGGGTCCCGTTTATATCGAAGATATTCGCCGGATTTCAGAAGGTTGATACGCAAGTCCGCATGGCCCAGACGTTGATCCAACCACACGGTTTTCCCCGTCCCTCGCGGGCCGAACAGGAAAAAACTCTTTTCAGGCAACGTCAGCAGTCGAGAATACATGTCTTCGATTCCGTTAAATTTACCGTAAAAATAACGGAATGACCGACAAAGGTCAAACGCTCAAGCCGCGGCTCTCCATCAATGCTCCGGCGATTCCTCGCTCACGTCCAGCTTTTCCGCGTAAAAACTCAGGCAGCCTTTGATCTGCGCCACGGCGTCGATGGGCGTTTCATAGGTCCAGACGGCATTGTCAGCGAGTTGGTCATCGACGTGAACGGAAAAATATGACGCCTGGCCTTTGAATGGACAATGCGTGGAATGGTCCGTCCGCCGGAGATAGGTCATCTGCACGTCCTGACGGGGAATGTACGTGGCCGGAGGTAACGGTCCTTCCTTCAGCACCAGGGCCCGGAGGGTGTCGGCAATGACGGTGCCTTGAAACGAGACCTTGACGCGGTTGGGGTTTTTCTCGATGGTGATTGCATGGGGGTGACCTGGCGCGCTCATACGGGTTCTCCTTTCTTTATTGCGCGAACGGACGCATCGTCGAGATTGCTCTGCGCCGGTTCATCGCTGGGCTGTGTTCAGTCATGCATTGACCGAATACAGGGTTGGCCACACCAGCAGTATCATGGCCATGTGGCATGGCGCGACAGATGGGGATTCCCCTCACGTCACTGAACACGCACACGAATGACTTACGGCGTCCCAACCAGGCGAAACCCGACGTCGTCGCGCAGGAAAGCGGACAGATTCCAGTAGCGATTCGAGGAACGCAGATACCGCGGATAGCTGGTCCAGGCGCCGCCACGCAACATGTGCCGCGCGCAATTCCGGCTCTTCCACGCGCTCCCGTCAGCCGGGGGACCCGGGTACGCCTTGCTCCAACAATCCTCCATCCACTCCCAGACGTTCCCGCTCATGTCGTACAGCCCCAACCCATTGGGTTGCTTCTGCCCAACCTGATGAACCCTGTTTCCGCTGTTTTTGTCATACCAGGCGACCGAATCCAGGGTGTCACTCCCGGCGTACAGGGACGCTTGACGTTCTTGCCCGCCCCTGGCGGCATACTCCCATTCCGCATCCGTCGGCAACCGATAGTGTTCTCCCGTCAGCGCGTTCAATTGCTTGAGAAACAATTTGGTGTCATCCCACCCCACGTTCTCGACGGGACACCGCGGGCAATTCCGGAACCTGCTCGGATTTTTCCCCATCACCGCCTCCCACAGATCCTGGGTCACCTCATATTTGCTGATCGTGAAACTCTTCACCTGTACCTGTCGAACCGGCTGTTCATCATCGTCACAACTGCTCTGTTCCTCCGTACAGCCCATCGTGAACGTGCCGCCCGGGACGGCCACCATCTGCTGCTTGAGGCTTTCCAATAACGACGGCAACAATTCCTTGAGCGTGGCGGCTCGTTGCTGCGCCGCCGCCTGTTGTTTGGCTTCTTCGTCTTGCCGTTGCTCGGCTTTTTCGATTTTCCCCGCCGCCGCGGAAAGCAGTTCCAGGGTCGGCCGGTAATAGTCGGACCCCTTTTCGATATTGACGACGAATTGTTTCAGCGAGGCTTGTCCCTGGCGGACGTCATCGACGGTCTTGCCCTGTTCAACCAGAAGTTTGCCGAAAAAAAAGTAGAACTCCAACGGGGGCTCGGTATCCAAGGCTTCGATTTTCACGAAGGCCCGTCTCGCGGCCTGCGGCTCGCCGTTTTCAAGCGCCTTTTTCGCTTCCAACAGGTATTGATCCGCCAGAATGTCATCGGGCAGGTCCTGGGACATTGCCATCCCGCAAAAACCAAGAGTCAGGGTGATGCAAACCAGGGCAAACAATGTTCTCATCTTCGCTTTCCTTCCGCCTTCGGCAAAATGTGAATGGATAGGAAATGGAGGACCGACTGGCATTGGCGAGCGGATACTAGTGGAGCAAGGCTGAAGCGTCAAGGAACTCGCCTTTCCCTCACCCCCCAATGGAGTTTCCAATCATACCAGCCTTCGATTCGCAGAGTCCCAGGTCGGGCTAGCGTAGCGTCATCCGACCTCTTCTCTATTCGTGACCAATCTTCTCACCCAACAGCGGTGCCGTATCACCCCACTCTCTGGCATAGAGACCCTCCTGAACATATTGTCTGAAACTCGAATGCGGCCATGCCCAGGGGCGTGACACATGCCCATGTTTCACCGGATTGTAATGGATGTACTCCACATGCTGGCGGTAATCTTCCTGATTGCGAATGAGGTGTTCCCAGTACCGAGCCTGCCACACTGCTGACTTTAGCCGTCGGGAAGTTGTAGGTCGGATTAGCGGAGCGTAATCCGACAGATTTTCCTGGGGCCGTCCCTGTGGATAATGTTTGGTTACCCAGGTTTTAACCAATCTCCACCGGGTCGGATAGTCCTCATCAGCAGGCGGGAGAGTCCAGATACAGTGGAGGTGGTCAGGCAACACCACCATCGCGTTGACCGTAAACGGACGCTGGGCATTGACGTGGCGAAAAGCCTGCCGCACGAGGTCAACGGTCTCCTCATCGCAAAACAGCTTCCGTCTCAGCGCGGTGACGACGGTGAAAAAGTACGTGCCGCCAGGCACGAACGTTCGTCGATATTGCATAATCCTAACCGGAATTGTCGGGTTACGCTCCGCTAACCCGACCTACGGGGTTCCAATGGATTCCAGTTAGGTACAGTCCGAGCCCTCAAGACAAGCCCACTAATTGTCTTTTTACTTCTGGATGTCCATCTGCCGCCGAACTTGCTTTCAATGTCTTTACCAATGACACCCCAAGGATTGCGATTTTTACGATCTAGCTTCGAGCGCGGAGAGGCCGAATCCTCAAGACGATCTTGCTTCCATACACCAATAATATCTTGGGTGAGCGGAAAATAGGAACCGTTCTTCGTCTCCCACTCTTCGGCCAGTGGAATGCAAGGATACGATCCTATTCGAAAGCTTGCTCCTAGTGTCCAGCGAAAGCCATCTTTGTGGGGAGGAGGATTAGAGTTCCTAAGCCGAGCAGTCCATGTGTGCAGATCTGCGAGTGGAAAAACAGCAAATAGTCGTTCGGAAGCCCCACGCAAATTCTCGGCAATAACCATAGCGACCTCGGGCTCCGCGTCAATCACGAAATTACCGCTTTTGTCGAACCAAGCGACGATTTTGGCCGCAGGGATGCACCGACAAAGACGCTTGTTCAGATCAAAAACCCAAGAATCCATTTTCGGGTGGTCGCGCTTCCCGATATCTCCGATGTGGAGTCCGAAAGCCAAAAACCGGTTCATTGGCGGTCTAACCAGAAATAGCCTTCCGAAATTCCGTGATTTTGATGAGCTATTTCTACGGGTTGTGCCACAGGGCACCCTCGTGTTCCGGGTTGAACTGGTGCGTCAATTTCAGCACGTCGCCGTCGTTGACGATCGACTCCAGGGTGCTGACCTTTTGATTGACCGTGACCATCAACTCGCTTTTTCGCAGGAAGTCCATCAACCCACCCAGGGTTTCCGGGTTGCTCTCCAATAATTCCCGCACACTGACCGGCGCGGCAATTTCACAGGAAATCTCCGGCTCGTCCACGCACGGGAGCAGGACCTGTCCGAACACTCGTATCGTGACCATGATGAGGATCCTCCTTCTTCAAAACCCCGGACGGCTGAAGGCCGCTACCTCCCGACTTTTCCCCCTTCGGAAAAAGTCCCCATCCTTACAAAGGAGGGGAACAGAGGCTACGGAAGGCTCGGCGGCGGTCCAGGAGATTCGTCCAGGACCTGCGCAATATGCTTGACCGCGATGCCGTCGGGCAAGCCGTTTTTCAATTGAATCATGCAGGCCGGGCAACTTGTCGCCACCATATCCGCGCCACTTTGTTCAATCGCCCGTCGCTTCCGTGCGAAAATGCTTTGCGCGGTGTCATACTCCTTCACGACGTAGGTTCCCGCCCCGCCCGCGCAACGATCGGCATCCTGCATCTCGACGTAGTCGAGACCCGGAGTCGTCGCCAGCAAATGCCGGGGCTGGGCAGTCACCCCCGCCGCGCGCAGGTGACAGGACGAATGATACGTCACCCTGCGCGTCCCGTTCGACCCGGCCGGTTTTGAGCGATCAGGGTCCAACTCCGTGACGTATTCCGCAATGTGCTTCACGTGTTGCGAAACCTGCTCGGCCCGCGACTCCTCGGGTTCGCCCCGGAAGAGCGTGGCATAATCCTTGAGCGCCAGCGTGCAGGATGCGCAACCCGTCACAATCACGTCATACCCGGCAAGGTGATTGACGTTATACCGCGCCCCTTCCTTGGCCAGGGCCCGATGCCCATACGTTTCAATGGGCGTCCCCGAGCAGCGTTGCGGCGGCAGGTCCGGTGTCACGCCGTATCGCTTCAGGACGTTGATCACGGCGTCGCCCACTCCATCGTCGAAGTAATTCGCGGCGCAACCGTGAAAATACGCGACGTTCGGCGGGGAACCGCCTGCCCGCGTCCCATGATCGCCTGCGCCGCCCGGAGTCACGGCGGGAGGAGACGCCACGCAGAGCGCGGCATGCCGTTCGCGCAAGAGCGATTTCGCCAGACGCGGCAGCTTCATGTTCCAGGGCAGCCGGGCACGCTCGGAAAGTCGCGCCAGAAACGGTCGCAACAGGACTTCGCCGATTTTCCGAATCAGCGGTCGATCCCAGAGCGCCTGCGTCTTTGCGGCCAGCTTGATCAACCTGCCGAACCGCTCCTGTTGAGCATGCAAGGCAAAGAGTTTCCCGGCCAGGGCGTTCGGATGTTCCGCGCGTCGTTGCAGGATCAGTTCGGAGACGTCCACGTCCGCCGGACAGATGGTCCGGCACGATTTGCAATTCAGGCACGCTTCCACCACGCGCTTGGAATCCAGATAGCTGTAGTCCGGGGCGGTCACGATTTCATACCACCCCCTGGAACTCATGTCTTCTGACTGAAACACGTCGTACACCGGGCAGACCGAATTGCATTTCGCGCACGTGGCGCAGGATTTCCCCAACCGCTCATAGTCGATGTGTTCGGTAAAGGCGGCCTCGCTGATTTTCACACCGGGATTCAACACCCCGGCCGGGTCCATCGCCTGCTTGACCCGGACAAAGAGACCATACAACTCTTCGCCGAACATCCGCCTGACCATTTCGGCGCGGACGCGGCCATCCCCGTGTTCCCCGCAAATGGATCCCTGGAACCGGTCGAGAATCGTGTCGTGCACCTCATAATACGTGTCCACCATGCGCTGAAAATCCCGCTCGTCGTTCACGTCCAACAACGGCACGACGTGGGCGTTGCCGTTGCCGATATGTCCGAAAATCGCCACCCGGACCTTCGCGGGGCCGAACACCCCGTCCAGATAACGAATCAACTCGCCCATGTGTTCCGCGGCCACGACCACGTCATCGACGTAGTTGATGGGCTTTTTCCTGGCGTCGAACCGGTATAACGTGGGATAGAGGGCTTTGCGGGCTTTCCAGAGATTCCGTTGGCGTTCCGGATCGGTCGCGACCACGGGATCGCCGGCCAGACGAAAGTGCCGGCAGGCTTCCCGGAGTTGCGCAACTCCGCCGTGGTCTCCCGCCTGATCGAATTCAATGAGCAGGGTCGCCGCGGCATCATCGGGAATCCGGTGCCGCGACCGGCCGATGAGATCCAACGTGTTGGCATCCATCACTTCCAGGGCCAACGGGTCGAGCCGCAAGAGGTGATGGACCGCCTCGCCCATTTCTTCGAGGTGCCGGAAATGAATCATGCCGGTCACGGTTGAGCGCGGGCGGTCCACGAGCCGGATCGTCGCCTCACTGAACACGCCCAGGGTGCCTTCACTCCCCACAAACAATTTGGGAAGGTCGAACACCCCGTGCGTCAACCCTTCCGCCACGTCAAAGAGGTTGTACCCCGCGCTGTTCTTACTGACGCGCGGGCGCTTGGCTTGAATGAGATCCAGGTTGTCCCGCACGAGATCATAGACTTTGCGCAACCCCTCAAAGCCGGCCAGCGTCCCGGGAAAATCTTCCCCGTCCACGGGCTCAGGGCCGGCGGTAAGCCACCCACTCGATTCAAGCCTGACGCGCATGGTCAGGACGTTGTCCTTGACGGACCCGTACCGCAGGGTGTGCGGCCCCGACGAATTGTTGGCGAGCATCCCGCCCAACTTGCACATCTCGCCGCTCGAAGGATCGGGACCGAACATGAGGCCGGTCGAGGCCAGTTGCGCATTCAATTCGTTGAGCACGATGCCGGGTTGAACGCGCGCCCATTTCTCGTCGGGGTTCACTTCGAGGATTCGGTTGAGACGCGATACGTCCAGAATGATGCCCGACCCGATGGCCGACCCCGTGAGATTGGTTCCGGCGGCACGCGCGGTCAGGGGCAGACCCCGGGGCACGGCATAGTCCATCACCAGATCGATATCCGTTTCACGTTCCGGGAGCACCACCACCTGAGGCGTCAGTCGATAGATGCTGGCATCGACCGCATACGCGCGCAAGGTGGCCGCGTCGTCCTTGACCTTGGCCGGATCAAGGAGGCGCTTGAGATCCGTTCCAATGCTTGAGCGTTTATCGGGGAGTACAAGATCCATATAGTCCGGCTGTTTTCGAACACTTGCGCGAAAAGCGCGCGCTTCACGCAGGTGTCGGGGGCACTATATCCAGAATGTCGATGGTTTGGAAAGGGAAGGAATCGGCCTCAGGCCACGGAAGCACGGCGGACACCGCTGCTACGTGGCGATGGGCTCCGGATACTCCCCGGCAGGCTCTTGGATGACCGGATCGTCGCGGTGATGACCATCTTTGTCGAACAGTTCGGCATGCTCCCCCTGGCCCAAGGCGGCAAACTCACGAAGGGGCGGCAAATCCCGGAGATCCCGAAGTCCGAACTTTTGCAGGAAGACCTTGGACGTGCCGTACAGGATCGGACGGCCGGGAATATCCTTGCGCCCGACGATGCGGATGAGTTTTTGGTCAAGCAACGTTCGTAAGACACCCGACGTTTCCACCCCTCTGAGCTGTTCGATTTCCGCGCGCATGACCGGCTGTTTGTAGGCAATAATCGCCAGCGTCTCCATGGCCGACCGGGACACCTTGACGGAAGCCTTGACCTTGTTGAGCTTCGTGATCCACGGAGCGCAATCGGGCCGTGTGGCCATGACGTAGCCACCGGCCAGTTCGACAACCTGGAGCCCTCGGCCTTCCTGGTCATAATCACGTTGAAGCGCCTTGACGGCATTATACACCTCCACCCTGGGCGGCCCCGCCAACACCGTGGTGATTCTGTCGAGGAGAAGGGGCTCCCGGGACACGAACAACAGGGCTTCGATGATCCCCTTGAGTTCCTGCTCACTCAATCCGTCGGCGAGGCCCGCGCCGTCACCCTCTGAGGGCTCACCGGAAGCATGCCCGGCCACGGACAACAGGGAAGGATCCTGTGCCGGTTCCACGGCCCCGGTCCCTTCGACTTGGCTTCCTTCGACTTCAGGCGCGTTGCGCCTTACACTCAGGACAGGCAGGGCAGGCATGTCTGTTTTGTCAGAGGATTCCATTTCCATTGAAGTCTCCATTGTGGTCGCCATTATTTGTAGCCCGGCGCGGTGGCCCGTCACCCCCGCTTTCGCAGGGGCCAACCTGATTCAGGATTGCCACGCGAGAAACGTGCGGCTAATCCGTATAGGCCCCCCGAAATCCACTTGCGTCATACGGACCAGTTTCATCCGCACGAGTTCCAACAACGCCAAAAAGGTGACGATCACCGTCAACCGGTCTGTTTCCCCTTCAAATAACGCGGCAAAGGTGAGGGCCGGGGTATCTTCCAGGCGTTCAATCACGCTGTTGATGCGGTCCTGAACCGTCAGGGTATCCGGTGTAAACTCAAGCCCCGCGGAATCGGCGGTCTGCGTCAGGACTTCCTGCAGGGCGCTCAGAAGATCAAATACGTGCACGTCATCGGGAAACACGTCCCTGACCGGCGGGCTCTGTTCGATCTCCCGCTGGAAGACCTCACGCCACAGCCTTTCCTGCTCGGACAGTCGCCCTGCGACTTCCTTGAACTGCTGGTACTCGACGAGACGACGCACCAACTCACTCCGAGGATCTTCGCCCTCCTCGTCACACGGCTCCGGTCCCGGTTCCTGCGGGAGCAGCGTTCGCGACTTGATATGAATCAGGGTCGAGGCCATCACCAAAAAGTCACCGGCCAACGAGAGATTGAGTTCCTTCATGATTTGAAGATACTCAAGATACTGCCGGGTGATCAGGGCGATCGGAATATCGTAGATATTGATTTCATGCTTGCGAATCAGGTGAAGCAACAGGTCGAGCGGACCACTGAAAGCCTCAAGCTTCACCTCATATGGGGTTTCGGTCAATTCCATGCTCCCGCGACTCCTCTCCCACTCCTTTGATCTTAACGTCGTCTCGGTACTTCAGCATACTACTTTTAGTGGAGAGAGGCAATAAAAACTTCCATATGTTGTGGATTTGGTATGGTGTAGGGACAGGCCCCCGTGCCAGTCCGCTCACTGGGTTTTTTTCTTCCAGACGACCAGCAGCAGCAACCCCAGCAGAGCCAGGCTGAGGATCAACAGGAGGAAATCGCGATCCCGGACGCTCGCTCCCGCCTCGTCGCCCGGGCCGGGAAGATCGACGCCGGAAACCAGGTGAGGATGCTCGAAGACGGCCTTTCGAAAATCCACAGCGCCTTGAAATCGGGCTTCCGTAAAATCCGCCGTGTTCCGAAACAGCGCCCGGTGAAAATCCGCGGTGTCCTGATACTCGGCAAACCGAAAATACGCCTCACGGTCAAACCGGGCCTCGGACATGTCCAGCGTCTTGTGAAACCGGCTTCCGGAGAACCCCGTCCCCTGAAAAAACCTGGCGCGCGAAAATCCGGCGCCCTCGTCAAAGGAGACTTCCAGGAATTCCGCAAGCCCGTGAAACTGCGTTTCGGTAAACACGGCCTTGCCCAGAAACCGGGCACGGTGAAACCGGGAATGGGTGCCGAACGAGGCGCGGGTAAAATCGGCATCACGGGCAAACACGGCTCGCATAAAAAAACCCTCGTAGCCGATGTGCATCCCGGAAAAATCGGCTCGATCCAGAAAGACCATCCGGGACAGATCCATGGACCGGCGGATGGTGCTTCCCCGCAGGCTCACCGGCCCTCGAACCACCACGTACGTCTTTTCAGGCTTGCCCCTGCGAAAGCGGGGGCTCGTCGCCAGAATGTCCATCATCTCCACGTCTTCAAAGATGAACGGCCCGTCAATCACGCGAACCGCGGACACTCGCTCGGCTTCGATGCGGGCGACAATGGCCGGATGTCCGACCAACCCCGGTTCAAACGGCTGAAGGTTTAACCGGTCCAACGGCAGGTCGCCCGTCAGCACGACCCCTTTCAACGCCACTCCCCTGCCCTGATGCAAGGCCGTCAACACGTCGTCCGCTGAAACGGCCAGCGCGCGCCGGTCCTCCTCGCCACAGGTTCCTTTCAACTCGCGAACCATCACTCGACGGTCTGCACCCTCCTCGACCCGGCACCCCCCCCAGGACAGGGACGCCCCCGCGACCCATATGACCACGCAGAAGAGACTCACGGACCGGATGGACCCCCGAGAAAGACGCCCGGGGGCCAGCGCCGCCCTGCCCATCAAGCGTCTGACACACTCCGAGTGGTCATTCTGAACGAAGTGAAGAATCTGCTTTTCCAGGCATTCGATGGTTGAGTGAAAGATTCTTCGCCTCCGGCTCAGAATGACCATGCTGGCGTGATCAGGAAGCCGCAGGTCGGATTAGCGAAATGTCATCCGACATCCCGCGTCAACCGGCAGCGGTTTGACAGAGAGAAGAGATTCGGAGAAAGACCATTCTCCAGCCAACGGCGATCCGGGCTCAGGCTTGCGGCTTCGGATCCTCCAGGGTGAGGTAAAAGTCTTTGATTTCCCGATCGGAACGGCCGAGTCGTTCCTCGACTTCCTCAACCGTCCTGGGCGGCGGCACGACCACTTTTTCACCCTCTTGCCAATTGACCGGTGTGGCACAGGAAAAGTTGTCGGCCGTTTGCAGTGCCGTGACCAACCGGAGGACTTCGTCCACGTTCCGCCCGGCGTTCATCGGGTAGCAGATGAGGGCGCGGATTACGCGCTTGGGATCAATCACAAACACGGCACGGACCGTTGTGGTCGCACCGGCCCCGGGATGGATCATGCCGTAGAGACGGGCCACCTGCATCCCGATATCCGCCACCAGGGGATAGGGAATCGTGACGCCCAGTTTCTCCCTGATATTCGCGAGCCAGGCCAGATGCGCGTGGATGCTGTCCACGCTGATCCCGAGCAACTTGACGCCTTTCTTTTTGAAGTCCTCGTACCGGCGGGCAAATTCCACCAATTCCGTGGTGCTCACGGGCGTAAAATCCGCGGGATGGGAGAAGAAGACGACCCAATCCTGCTCTTGCCAGGCACTGAATCCAAAATCCTGAGACAAGGTGGTGACGGCGGAAAAATCCGGAGCATTTTCTCCAATTCTCGGCAAGCCCGGAGTCTCAGACATTGCATTCTCCTTTTAAAAAGCCCTTACCACCCACGCGGCAAATCATCATCATCCAGCCCCGCCTCCGCTTCTCTGAAATACTTCTCGGCTTCCAATTCCTCGGACAGATCTTCCGTCAGGTCATCATCGCGATCTTCGGCAAGAGGACCGAATCCCGCGCCCTCATCAAAATCCTCGGAAATGTCTCCGGACATCTCATCGTCCAGATCCGCGGAAAACTCATCGGCCGTCTCATCATCGAATCCGGACAAATCCGATTCGAGTGGATCAAGGTTCACGGCGGAAGCCACGTCTTCCGCGACCTCGTCCATGTCACCAAGGGCACCACCAAGAGCGAGCCCCTCCGGTATCGCAGCCTTGGCTTCCGGCGTTGGAGCAGACGTGGAAACTTTCGTCGGGCTTGCCGCGACCTTCTTGCCTGCCGCCGGTCGTTTTTTCGCGGGCTTGGCAGCCACGTTCTTCACCGGAGCCTTCTTGATCGGAGCCTTCTTGATCGGAGCTTTCTTGACGACAGCCTTCTTCACCGGGGCCTTCTTCACCGGAGTTTTCTTCACCGCAGCCTTCTTGACCGCAGATTTCTTGACCGCAGATTTCTTGACGGGAGATTTTTTCACCGCCGCTTTTTTGGGGACGACCTTCTTCTTTGCAACCTTTTTCGCCTTTGCGGCAACGCGCGCTTTCCCTTTGACGCTCGCCGGACGTTTTTTCACGGCCTTGGCCGCCGCCTTCTTCGCGACAGTCTTCTTTATCGTTTTCTTTTTCGCTGATTTCTTTTTCAGCAACACCTTGGAGGGGGTCTTCGCGTTCCCGGACTTGCGCACACCTTTTTTAGCCGCCTTTGCCGATTTCGATTTGGCCGGGGAAGCCTCCTTGGGCCTGGCTTTGGATATGGACCGCCCAGACTTTTTCTCCTTGGCCTTGGGTTTTTTCCCGGCTCTCTTTGCCATTGTCCTTTACCTCCTGATTTTGTATGGCGGAAGGATATATGCCTCAAAGCCCCTATCGAAAAGCTCCCTCTATCACGGACTAGGATCAAGTTTCAACCGGTAACTTCGGCTTCATTCGATATGGACGCCATCTGGCATTCTCCGATAAACCCCGTTACAGTGCGCTCATCCCGAATGAGAGAACACATGTCCCGTCACCCAACCAGCCTCAAACCATCCCGCACGCGCTGGACGATCATGGCCCTCCTGCTTGCAATAAGTATTATTACCTATATCGACCGGGTCAATATTTCCGTCACGGCACGGCAAATGATCCCGGCCCTCGGGCTCACCAACGTCCAGATGGGGCAGATTTTTTCAGCGTTTGTCCTGGGCTATGCCCTGTTTCAAATTCCCGGAGGCTGGCTGGGAGACCGATGGGGCCCCAGAAGGGTCCTGACCCTGGCCGTGGTCTGGTGGTCGCTCTTTACGGCGATGACCGCCCTGGCCCCGTCCTCGTTTCTCGCGGGAATCATGGGCATTTGGGGATCGCTGATGATCGTGCGCTTCCTCATCGGCGTCGGGGAAGCCGCGGCCCTGCCGAATTTCAACCGGACCGTGGCCAATTGGTGCGGCCCGCATGAACGGGGGCTCGGCATCGCCATCACGATCAGCGGCATCGGGATCGGGTCCGCGCTCACCCCCCCGATTACAGCTTGGATCATGGTGAATTACGGCTGGCAGACGGCCTTTTACTGGGCCGGCGGCCTCGGCGTGCTCATCGCCCTGGTGTGGTTCTGGTTTGCCACGGACCAGCCGGACGCGCATCCACGGGTCAATGCCGGGGAAGCCGAGCTGATCCGCGGCAACGCACCCTTGCGGAACGATCCCGAAGCTCCGGCGTCCATTCCCTGGAAAGCCTTCGCACAAACCCCAAGCGTGTGGTGGCTGGTCCTGAGTTACACGTGTTTCGGATACGTGGCCTACGTCTACCTGTCCTGGTTTTACCTCTACCTCGTGGACGTGCGACACTTCAGCGTGCTGCGCGGCGCCCTCTTTGCCGCCAGTCCCTTCATCGCCATGACGATCTTGTGTCCGATCGGCGGCTGGGTCACGGACCGCCTGTCAGGACGGTTCGGTGCAAACCGGGGACGGCCCTGGGTCGGGGCCTGGGGAATGGCCCTGGCGGCCCTCTCGATCATCGGAGGGGCCATGATCGCTGAACCGTTCACCGCCCTGGCCCTGTTATCCCTGGGCGCGGGGTGGCTGTACTTCACCATCGGAGCATTTTGGAGTTCAACCGTGGACCTCTCCAAAGCCCACGCCGGAACCCTCTCCGGGGTTATGAACACCGGCGCCAACCTGGGCGGCACCCTCTCGCCCACGCTCACGCCCTGGATCGCGGAGCAATTCGGCTGGACCATTGCCCTCGGAGTCGCGGCGGGCCTGGCGGGCATCGGCGCCTGCTGCTGGCTCGGAATCCGGCCGGCGGATGGCCTCAGAGGGCCGGAGAACCCCCAGCCTCCTCAGGCCGCAATGCCGCGCGCCAACGGTTGCCGAACGGCCGCGCGCCTTGATACAGTCGGTTGATGAGCGCCCCTCTGACCTTCAAGAAAAAAAATCCCAAAGTCGTCATCTCCACCAAATTCGGCGCCATCACGATCCAGTTTTACACGGATCTGGCCCCACGCCACGTGAACAACTTTCTGAACCTCGCCAAAATCGGATTCTACAACGGAACGACCTTTCACCGCGTCGTGCCCGGCTTCATCATCCAAGGGGGAGACCCGCTCAGTAAGGAACCGGATCGTAGCCTGCACGGCACCGGCGGACCGGGCTTCAGCCTGACTCCGGAACCCAGCGATCAGCCGCACCGCCGCGGCACGGTCTCCATGGCCAAAATGCCTCGCAACGAAGACCGAACCCGGGACGTCAACGACAATGGGTCGCAGTTTTTTATCTGCGTGGAGGATACCAGCAGCCTGGACCGGACCTACACCGTTTTCGGGAAAGTCAGGAAAGGCATGGAGGTGGTGGATCAGATCGTGGACGAAAGACGGGATCCCCAGGACAATCCCCTGGAACCCGTGACCATCACCATCGACGTGGTGGAAGAATAAGGACGGCGGCCCGGCCGGGGGGTTTCAATAAAACGCAGCGCTGGCGTAGGTGATGGTGGAGTTGAATTGATCCACGATCTCGCGGTCATAGCGCAGCACCTCGCCTTTTTCCGCCTCGATCAATCGCAACAGCAGATAAATCGCTGAAAAGCCCAGGACGTGGCGCCGGTCCTGTTCCTTGAGAAGAAATTCGGCAAAGCCCGGAGCATCCAGGTTTTCCACGTGCTTCAGCATTTCCAGATCGAATTGCATGCAGCGGTGGAACGAGAAATCCGTGGGCGCCTTGTCGTCCCCGTAGCGCAGCCCGATATGCGCAAGATTCGCGCTGGCGATCAAACAGACCCGCTGACCGGACGCGGCAATGGCCTCTTTGAACAGCGACACAACCTGCTCAACGCGGTCGGCGAAATCCTTGAGCGCCGGATCAATCAAACATCCGGGCGGGAACGCGGACAAAACCGGAACTATGGAGATGGGCTGCCGCGCACCCACCGTCTCCTGAAGAAACGGTAACTGAAATTCGATGCTGTGTTCCGTTTGATGCCGCAATTCATCCGCGAACAACGCGTCTCCCCCCTTGGACCGTAACGCCTCCATGAGCGGGCGATTCACCGGCACGACCCCCAACGGGCTTTCGAAATCCTTATCCGTCACGGCCACGGGCCCGGCCAACCCGGCGTGAGCCGTCCCGAAGAGAATATAGACGTCTGGCGCCTCCGCCTCCCGCAGTTCTTTATAGCCCCACGCATAGAGCGGCCCGGCCACGTTGACTTCGTAATTCGGAACCACCAGCCCTTTCATCAACTGCCCCTGATGAGCCGATGGATCAGGGCCCGGCCCCTCCTTGGACGCGAAGAATCCGTCAAGCTGTTCGCGCAGTTTCTGTGGATCGGCTTCGTAGCTCTTGCCGGCGAAGCAGGGTTTCCGCGTCGGCGCGTCACGATACGCCCGCACCGCGTCCGCCTTCGCCGCTTCGTAGCGGTCGCCTTCCAGAAACAACTTTTCGTCCAGGTCGGCGATGAGCCGCTCAAGCTTGTCCGGCATCAGGAACTCGCCGTATTTCTTCAGGTATTCGACGCCGATCTGCTCCAAAGAATGCTCCCCGTCCAGAAACTGAAACAGATAGAAAAAATTGAGCGGGATGATGAGCTTTTCGGAACTCAACCCGGAGGGATCCCACAGGACGATGTAGTGTTCCTCGCCCTGTTTCATGGGCGAATATTGAATATTGCGAAGCGCCGGGTACGGTTTGGGATGATTCATCTGCTCTGTCATGCACGCTCCCGTTGTGTCGCCGTCGTCGATGTGCGAGGCTCTCTTTGCACGAATTGGCGATTATACGGACCGGCCTTCCGCTCCCGCAAGGAAGGGCTTCAGGATGCCCCGCGTGAACAGACCCGACTGGTTTACCGTATTCAAATACCTGGTGTACGCGGCCCTGGTCGCCAACGTGGCGCTGTTCTTCAAGGACGATTGGGAAGCCGCGTCCCGGGTCTTTCGTGACGGCCTGCCGCTCACGCGGATCATCGAGGGGTTTGCGCCCAGCATCGACACCGCCGCGTGGGTGATCCTGTTGCTGCTGTTCGAACTTGAAACGTGCCAGCTTTCCGGCGACGTCCTGAATGGTCCCATCGGTCGCATCATCAGGGGCCTGCGCGCCCTGTGCTACATGGTCATCGTGTACGCCCTGAGCGGCTATCTCGGCAAAGCGCTCGGCTTCGGCCTGTACGCGCCGGTGGACGTCCCGGACGCCTGCGCCTTGGCAATGAAGCAGTTTGCCCTGCTCGTTGAACTCGACGAATACCAGGCCCTGAACGCTGGCAACTGCGCCGGAATCACCGGAAACCTGTTCATCAATGAGCAGGCCGGGACACTGGCCGAAGCCGGCGCCCTCGTTCAGGCCATGCGGCTGGCCTGGGTTGACGTCGTGAACTCCGGCACCTGGCTCCTGATCCTGGCCTTACTGGAACTTGACGTGCGGCCGGGCGTCAAGGGATGGCTCCCGGACTGGATTGCGGCTGCAAGCCTGCGCGCCAAGTATCTGCTTTACGCCGTTATCGCAGGCGCAGCCGTGTATTGGGGAGTCTACGGCACCTTCCTTGATTGCTGGGATGCCTTTTTGTGGATCACTGCCTTTGTCTTCATCGAACGCAACGTGTGCGAGTGGAAACAGCAACTGGAAACCGAGGATCATAGCGGGCAGTAGCGAAATCAGATTTGCAGGTCGGATGAGCCCTTCGACTCCGGTCTCAAGAGACCTACGCTCAGGATGAACGGACTATCACCCCCCGTTCATCCTGAGCGTAGCGAAGCGAAGTCGAAGAACGCTCAGGATGAACCCGACCTACCTGATGAAAGGACAACCACAGGGGGTTGTCCCTACAGGATGATGGCCTCATGGGGTGGTTTTGTAGGGGACGGCCCCTGTGCCGCCCCTCCTCTCAGAAGCCCCAGGTGACCTGGATGCGGAACCCCTGGTTAAGTGGTTGTTGCCCGTTAGGCTCCTGCCGCAGGCCTTCCAGCGTCATGGTCAGCCCCGTAGCGCCCTGGCCCGGCAACAATACCCGCGTGCCTACCCGGTACGTCCGGCCCGCGCCCTCCGCCAGAATCGTACCCGCATAGGGCGTCACCAGCCCCGTGTCAAACGCCGGGACTCCATAACCCACCTCCGCGGCCAAACGGCCTGTGGCGGCTTGGTTTGTGGTGGGCGCCAGCCCCGCAGTGCTCTGCCGGCCCCATAAGGCCTCGACCCCACTGGCCGTGGCCCCCCAGGCCGGTTGCAGCGTCAGGGCCAGGCCCTGACCGCCCACGCCCGGTGCCAGCCGGACCGTGCCGCTCGCCCCCCATTCGTCATACGCCTCAGCTTCATGCGCCACCAACCCCCGTACCGCGCCTTCCACCGTCAATCCCAGCGTGGGGTCGGCATACTGTACCCGTCCGCCGACTTCGATACCCAAACCGGTCTCGGCATCGCCCCAGTCACGCCGCAGACCCAGTTCCACAATCGGAGTGAGGACCCGCTCCTCGGCCCAGGCAAAGCGACGGGACCCTTCCAGCACCAGCCGCAGCCGGTGCGCGTCCGCGTCCGTGCCATTCAAGGTCGGAAGGGAGTCCGTACTGGTGCGGGTGAACATGGCATCCAAGCGGGTGGCTAGTTGGAACCCGCCGGTGGTGGCCGGGTCCAGCAGCAGGCCGCGACTGCCCACCGCGCCCATGAGGAAATGCGTGTTGGTGTCAAGCTTGGTCCCGCCCGGCGGGGTCAGGCTGAGTTCGCCCCAGCCATAGCCCAGCAGGCCCCAAACCGTCAGCCGGTCGGTGAGGGTATACCGCAGATAGGGATGGAGACTGGTCAGGGTGGTTTCGAGGTCACCCGGGGTGCTCCGAGTGGGTACGGTGTAGCCGCCGTCGCCCTGGCTGTGGGCAATGGCGAGACCCGCCAGCCAGCGATCGCCCTGGGTGTCCACGCCCACGGTGCCGGTAGTCACTTCGCCATCCAGGGCGAGTTGATCCTCCTGGCCGTCAAATTGCGTGTGGGCGACTCGGCCCCACGCGGTCAGCCGCGGGAGATTTCCGCCTGCACTCTGGTTCAGGCTTAGCCGGAAGGCACTGCCCACCAGGGCTTGCCGGAGATCCGGCAGGTTGAGGGCTTGGCCGGGGTTCTGTCCTGGCCGGGGTGAGCCGTTGAGCCACGGCGCCTCGTTGAGGATCCCCCCGACGGGTCCGTTCGGGTTCCCTCCGGGTGCCATGCCCTGAGCCCCTCCGAGTTGCCCATTCAGGCCCAGGAAACCGGCGAGGCCGGTCAGCAGCCGGGTTCCCTGATCCGATTCTGTGGCCTGTGTGGTCCGCATCGGTGTCAGCCGCGAGGCGTGCTCTTCCTGATCCGGCTCGGTGGCCGAATCATCAGCTTGCTCCGGGGACGAGCCCAGGGGCATGCGCCAGCCGGCCACGGTCAGGTAGGATTCCGATTCGGCTCCTTCCCGCAGCCGCGTGTTCACGGCATCCGTGAGGTGCGTGCCGATGGTCCGCCCGAACCGCGAGGCCCACGCGTGCGCCGCGGCCCTGGTCTCCGCGGAGGCTGCCTGCACGGTGATCGTGAAGGTCCGGGTGTCAGTGTCACTGGCGGTGGTGTTGGCATCCGCGTCCGAAACCGTATAGGTGTAGGCGGTGGCTGGCTGCGCCACGGCCGGGGTGCCCGACAACGTGCGCGTGACGGGGTCAAAGGTCAGGCCAGGGGGCAGATCCGGAGAGAATGCGTAGCTGAGGGCACCATTGCCGCCGGTGGCCGCGGGCAGCGTCACCACGATCGCGGCTTCGCCCTGGATCAGGCGCAGGTCCGTAATCGAGGTATCGGCCCCGAACGCCGGTGGGGTGTCCGCCTGTACGGTGATCGTGAAGGTCCGGGTATCGGTGTCACTGGCGGCGGTGTTGGCGTCCGCATCCGTCACGGTATAGGTGTAGGTGCTGGCCGTCAGCGTCCCGGTGGGGGTGCCCGACAGCGTGCGCGTGGCTGGGTCAAAGGTCAGGCCAGGGGGCAGATCCGGGGAAAATGCGTAGCTGAGGGCACCATTGCCACCGGTGGCCGCGGGCAGCGTCACCGCGATCGCGGCTTCGCCCTGGATCAGGCTCAGGTCTGCAATCGAGATGTCGGCCCCGAACGCCGGCGCGGTGTCCGCCGGCGCGGTGCCCTGCGGGGTGTCTGGCGGGGTGTCCGGCGTCTGCACGGGTGACTCGTCGTTGCCGACTGTGAAAGTCGCGCTCGCGGCCGCACCCTGGTTGCCAGCGCCGTCGTAGAAGCCTTCGCCCACCGCCACGTACACCTTGCCGTCGGCCAGGGCGGCGGTCGGGTTGATGGTGATGCGCCGGTAGGCCGCATCGCCGCTGACGACGGCGGTCGCGTTGAACGCGATGTTGACGCCCGAGGCGTTGGTGCGCTTCAGGGTGATGAGATTCTTCGCGGTCGCGTCGGTAAACGCCGTGGCGCTGGCGTCGCTGTACACCAGCTCACTAAAGCCCACGGTGATGCTGCCGCGCGACTCGTCGGTGGTGTCGCCGTCGGCGGGACTGAAGCCCGACACGGTTGGCGCTGCGGTGTCCACCGTGAACGTCGCGTTGGTCTCCGAACCCGGATTGCCGATGGCGTCGTAGAAACCGCTGCCCACCTCCACGTACACGTCGCCGTCGGACAGGTCCGAAGACGGGTTCACCGTGACCACCGTGTTGGCCACATTGATGCTGGCAGTAAAGTCGATGGCCGCGCCATTGTCGTCGGTCACCTTCAGCTCGATCAGTGTCTTCAGGTCGCTGGCCCCGAACTCCGTGCCGTTCGCGTCCTTGTACACTGCTTCGCTGAACGTCAGCGTGATGTTCCCCGACTTGGCGCTGGTGCTCACCCCGTCCGCCGGGCTGAACGTCACCGACGCTGCCGCGGTGTCCACCGTGAACGTCGCCGTGGCCTGCGCCCCCTGGTTGCCGTCGCCGTCGTAGAAGCCGTCGCCCACCTCCACGTACACGTCGCCGTCGGCCAGGTCCGAAGACGGGTTCTACCGTCACCACCGTGTTGGTATCGTTGATGCTGGCGGCAAAGGAGATGGGCGTGCCTTTGTCGTTGTTCACCTTCAGCTCGATCAGCGCACCCAGGTCGCCGGTCTCGAACTCCGTGCCGTTCGTATCCTTGTACACCGCCTCGCTGAACGTCAGCGTGATGTCCCCTGCCTTGTCGCGAGTGCTCATCCCATTCGCCGGGCTGAACGTCACCGCCGCCGCCGTGGTGTTCACCGTGAACGTCGCCGTCGCCTGTGTCCCCTGGTTGCCGCCGGCATCGTAGAAACCGCTGCCCATCTCCACGTACACGTCGCCGTCGGACAGGTCCGAAGACGGGTTCACCGTGACCACCGTGTTGGCATCATTGATGCTGGCGGCAAAGGGGATGGTCGCGCCGTCGTCGTCGGTCACCTTCAGCTTGATGAGACCGTTCGCCCCGCCCAGCGTGTCCGCCGTGAACGCCGTGGTGCCCGCCGAATCGCTGTACACCGCCTCGCTGAACGTCAGCGTGATGTTCCCTGCCTTGGCGCTGGTGCGCGCTCCGTTCGCCGGGCTGAACGTCACCGTCGGCGCGGTGTTGTCGATGGCGAGCTTGGTCGTGTGGGTGTAGGCGGCCGCGAGCGGGTTGTTCGCCTTGTCCGCAGTCGCAATGCCGACCCGGAAATCGAAGTCGCCGTTGTTGCCGGCGGCGGTGGTGTAGCGGCAGATGTAGACGTTGGTATTCGTCGCATGGTTGGGCTTGCAGTCGCCGGTCGCCAAGGTCACCGTGCTTGCCACGATGTCGTACTGCGTGGCCGTGCCGCCAATGGCGTAGCTGAGGTGGGGGCGCGCGCTGGAGAGATTGGCGCCGCTGCCAGCGACATGGTTCACGTTCTCACTGAACGTGATCTTGGTGTAGATGTCGGTGCTGGCCTTCACCGGTCCGGTCAGCGCCGTGTCGGCGTCGGCGCTGTCGTAGTAGCCGCTGCTTGCCGCGGTCACCGTCGGTGCGGTGGTGTCGATGGCGAGCTTGGTTGTGTGGGTGTAGGCGGTCGCGAGCGCATTGCTCGCCTTGTCCGTGGTCTCGGTGCCGACCCGGAAATCGAAGTCGCCGTTGTTGCCGTCGGCGGTGGTGTAGAGGCAGATATAGACGTTGGTGTTCGTCGCATGGTTGGGCTTGCAGTCGCCGGTCGCCAGCGTTGCCGAGTTCGCCACGATATGGTACTGCGTGGCGGTGCCGGCAATGCCGTAGCTGATGTGCGGGCGCGCGGCCGCGAGGTCGCTGGCGACATGGGTCACGTCTTCGCTGAACGTGATCTTGGTGTAGATGTCGGTGCTGGCCTTCACCGGTCCGGTGAGCGCATTGCTGACGGTTCCGTTGGAGTAGGTTCCGTAGTAGCCGCTGCTCGCGGCGGTCACCGTCGGCGGGGTGCCGTCGGCCGGGTCGATCAGCCTTACCGCCACCGTCGCCGTCGTCACGCCGTCGTAGCCCCCGCCCGAGGGATTCACGGTCACACTCGCGTCGGTGTCGGACGGGCTGGAAGCGGCGGTCACCGTTACCGTCTTGGCGGCGTTGTAGTTCCCTGTGGTGAAGGTCAGCGACGAGTCGCTCAGCGTCACGTCGGTGTTGTCGCTGGACAGCGCCACGCTCACGTTGCCCGTGGGTTTGGCGTCGAGTACCACGGTGAACCTCCCGGTCGAACCCTTCACCACGCTCAGCGGGTCCGTTTGGATGCCGGAGGTGTCCGGGTCCGTGTCCACCGTCATCGCCGCGTCGTCGTCGGTTACCGTCACCGCGACCGCAGCGCCTCGCATCCTGTTGTACAACGTGGAAGTACCCGAAACGGAGGGGTCGACGCTGACCGACACGCTTGGCGTTCGGTTCCCCGCGACCGAGTCGGCCACCGCGGTCACCGTCACCGTCTGCGGGGTGTTGCTGCGGGGGATTTTGAGCGTGGCCGGGGAAACGGTGAGCGCGCTCGTGTCGCTGCTGGTCAGTTTCACGGCGACGAACGCATTGTCGGCATCGCTTCCTTCCTGCCCGGGCTCCGGCGCGGAAGTCATGGACACGGTGAATGTGTCCGATGCGCCCGCTTCGGCGAGCGTCAAACTGGTTTTCGACAAACTGAAGTCGGCACCATTGAGGCCCCGGATCGTGAAGGATTCGTACTTGCTCGCGAGCGCATTGCCCGCCGTGTCCTGGGTGCCGGTATTCACCGCGGCGCTCAAAAACAGGAGGCTTGAGGTAACGTTGTAACGGCAGATATACACCGAGGCGGGCGTGGCGGTGGTCGGCTTGCACTGGCTGGTGCTCAGGTTGCCCGTCGAAGCCGGCAACATGTACATTCCCCGCTCGATGGAGTCATTGCCAGTGGTGTCTATGCTCACGGCAATGGCGGGTCTGCCGTTTGTCCTGCTATTCGGCGAATCGGTGTGCTGCACATTCTCCGAAAAAGTCACCTTGAAATAGACGGCTTGCGCGCCGGCGCTCGTGATCGGCGTGGTCGCCGCTTGGTCGCTGTAGAAGCCGACGCTCGTCACCGTGGGCGGGGTGGTGTCCTGCGCGAAGGCGGCCGTCGCCGGAAGCAGCAGCCGTCGAGCGCGGACGAGGGCAAGCCCGGCGAACCACCGCGCACCCGCGGCGGATGGGCCGCGGCGGTGGGATGACTCAAGCGCGCGGGGTTGGCAAGGACGTGACGCGTCGCCTGTTCCGATCTTGCGCGCGCTCATGACGCCCCGGCCCCTCGCGCAGAAATTCGGGGGGGGGGGGGGGGGGGGGTAGAATTTCTTAGGGTTTCCGGGCGTCAGGCGCAGTGTCTTTGTCATCTTGTCACACTCTTTCTTTTTTGGAGAATTTTGGAGAACAATGCTCAAACCCGACCGCAAACAAATTTGCACAACATACACGATCTATCCGGCAAAAACAAAATGTGCATGGGGATGGTGTCGCTACAAAGACAAAGACGCTGGATCCTCGATTAAAAATCTCGAGGATGACGGAAGGAGGAAGTGATTCCGTTATCCTTCTTCATACAAATGGCACCAGACTTTGTGACCGGCTTCCGGTTTTCCGATCTGGATCAGGGGCGGATCGGTCGTTTTGCAATGCTCCATGACGCGCGGGCATCGCGTGTGGAACCCACAGCCGGAAGGCGGGTTGAGGGGCGTGGGCACGTCGCCCGGCAACAGGATGCGCTCGTGTTTGACCGTGGGATCAGGTAACGGGTTGGCTGACAGCAGGGCCTGCGTGTAGGGATGTTTGGCGTCGGAGAACAGGGTGCCGGCCGGCGCCACTTCCGCCAGCTTACCCAGATACATCACGGCGATCCGGTCCGCGAGGTACTGTACCACGTTCAAGTCATGCGTAATGAACAGGTAGGACAGGCAATACTCCGCTTGCAGGTCCTTGAGCAGGTTGATGATCTGCGCCTGAATGGACACGTCCAGAGCCGAGACCGCTTCATCGCACACGATCAGCTTCGGGTTCAGCGCCAGCGCGCGCGCGATGCCGATCCGCTGGCGTTGCCCTCCGGAAAATTCATGCGGGTAGCGCGCATAATGATCCGGTCGCAGGCCCACGCGGTTGAGCAGTTGACACACCTGATCCGTCAGGTCCCGGCCCTTGGCCAGGTGATGAACCTTGAGCGGCTCGCCCACGATGGACCCGACGGTCATGCGCGGATTCAATGAGCCGTAGGGGTCCTGGAACACGATCTGCATGCGGCGGCGCGTGGCCCGCAGCGTTTCGGCATCCATGGCAAACAGGTTCCGGCCTTCAAACAGCACGTCGCCGCCGGTGGGCTCCTGCAACCGCAGCACGGTTCGACCCACGGTGGTTTTGCCGCAACCGGACTCCCCGACCAACCCGAAGGTTTCTCCGGGCTGAATGTCAAACGTCACGTCGTCCACGGCCTTGACCCACGCGGACACGTTCGAGAACAGACCGCTTCGGACAGGAAAATATTTCTTGAGGCGCGTGACTTGCAGGAGCGGACCGGAGCCTGCCCTGCCTGTCCTGAGGTCAGTCGAAGGAAGCGAAGCGAACGCGTGTCCGCTGGACTGTTCGTCGGATGGCTTCATTTCCACGACGTCACGGGCTCCCCGGTTGGCGCAACCAGCACACAACTTCATGACCAGGCTCAATTTCCACGAGCGGCGGTTCCTCATCCGGACAACGATCCAACACGTCCGGGCACCGGGTCGAAAAGTGGCAGCCCCGGCAATACATCAACGGTGACGGAACCGTGCCCGGGATCGATTCAAGCCGGGTGTCCCGCGCGCCGGGCTTGGGCAACGAGCGCAGCAGCGCCCGCGTATACGGATGGGAGGGCGCGGCAAAGAGTTGCGGCACGCTCGCGCGTTCCACGATGCGGCTGGCGTACATCACGATGACGTCCTGCGCGAATTGCGCCACCACGCCCAGGTTATGCGTGATCAGCAGGATCGCCATCCCCATGTCCCGTTGCAGTTCTTTCAGCAATTCCAGGATCTGAGCCTGAATCGTCACGTCCAACGCCGTGGTCGGCTCATCGGCGATGAGCAGGTCCGGCCGGCACGCCAGGGCCATGGCAATCATCACCCGCTGCTTCATACCGCCGGACATTTCGTGCGGGTATTGATCGAGGCGCTTGTCCGGTGAAGGGATATGGACTTTCTCCAGCAGGGTCATGACTTCCCGCCGGATCTCGCGCTTGGTCAGCGTCGTATGAATTTCCAGGACTTCGCCGATCTGATCGCCGATCGTGAAGACCGGGTTCAGCGACGTCATGGGTTCCTGAAACACCATGCCGATCTGGTTGCCGCGGATTCGTCGAATCTCCCTGGCGGGCAGGGTCAGCAGGTCGGCCCCCTTGAACAGCACCCGCCCGCCCACCACCTTTCCCGGAAAATCCACCAACTGCATGATGGACAGGGCCGTCACGGATTTTCCGCACCCGGATTCGCCGACGAGCGCCACGGTTTGTCCCGGCTGAACCGAGAAGCTGACGTCCTCGACGGCGCGAATTTCCCCCTGGTCCGAGAAGAAGGACGTGGAGAGATGCGAAACGTCCAGGAGATGGGGCGCGGCATTCACGGGGTCAGCGTCTCCGCAGTTTGGGATTGAGGGCTTCACGCAGGCCTTCCCCGACCAGATTGAACGCCAGGACCACCACCAGGATCGCCAGGCCCGGAATGAAAAAGAGCCACGGGGCGTCGAAGATGAACCCCTTGCCGTCGGCCAGGATATTGCCCCAGGTGGCATACGGCGGTTGCACGCCGAACCCGAGAAAACTCAAGCCCGATTCGGTCAGGATGGCCGTCGCCACGCCGATGGTGGCCGAGACCAAGACGGGCGCCATGGCGTTGGGAACCATGTGCGCAAAAATCACCCGCCGGTCCCGAGCGCCGACCGACGTGGCGGCCACCACGAAATCCTGTTTGCGCAACGCCAGAAATTCGGCGCGGACGAACCGGGCGGTCCCCATCCAACTGGTCAGCCCGATCACGATCATGATGTTATAGATGCTGGGCGGGAGGAGGGCAACCACCGTGAGGATCAGGAAAAACGTCGGGAAACACAACATCACGTCGGTAAACCGCATGATGAGGGTATCGACCGTCACCACACCGAGCCTGACGTTGCCGTAAAACCCGGACAGCCCGCCCAGCACAATGCCGATCGCCAGGGAAATGCCGACCGCAATAAAGCCGATGGACAACGACACAAAAGACCCCTGGAGCATGCGCGCAAACACGTCACGGCCCAACTCGTCCGTGCCCAACAGATAGATCCCGCCGAACGGTCGATCCTGGGCGGGAATTTCGTCGGGCGACGCGAACGTCAACGGCGGCAGAAATTTCTCCGGCAGGCGCACGACTTCGGGATCGAACACGACCACCCATTCGGTCAGGGCTTTCCCGAACACCGCCGTGAACAGGAGCGCCACCAGGACGTAGGCCCCCGCCAGCGCAAGCCGGTCCTTGCGAAACAACCGCAGGGATTCCTGCCACGGCGTTTCCGAAGGCGGGAGTTCCTCGCCGGGCTGCTGCGGGTGCTTGGTTATGTCGAGATCCTTCGCTTTGCTCAGGACAGGCTCTTCCACGGTTGCCTCATGCGGTTAAATTCTCTCCTTTTCCATCATTCCCGCCCTTTCCTTCTGTCATTCCCGCGAACGCGGGAATCCAGAGTCGTTCTCTTCACGGACGAAGAAAAAGAAAAAAACGTGGATCCTCGATTAAAAATGTCGAGGATGACAGAACATGCTCATAACCATTCGCCGATCATCCATCCCCTTGCAGTCCCGTTCGGATGCGCGGGTCCACCACGGCATACAGAATGTCCGACAGCAAGGTCCCCGCCAGCGTCAGGACCGCGGCAATGAAATTCAAGGTCAGGATGACCGGAAAATCTCTCGCGAGAATGGCTTCATAGCCCAATCGTCCCAATCCGGGCCACGCGAAAATCTGTTCGAAAATGACCGAGCCCCCGATCAGACCCGGCAACAAAAAGCCGAACATGGTGACAAACGGTAACAACGCGTTGCGCAACGCGTGCCGGTAGATCACCACGTCTTCCGCCGCGCCCTTGGCCCTGGCCGTTCGCACGTAATCCTGGCCCACGACTTCCAGCATCTGGGATCGCACGTACCGGGACAGAATCGCCATCCCGCCCAGGGCGGACATCAGCGAAGGAATCACCAGGTGCCAGATCCGGTCCATCGTTTGAAAGAGCGGGGACGCCATCTCCATGCCGAAGGTCTTCAAGCCGATCACGGGCACGCCGAACAGATCGACGACCCAGAGAATCACGATATAGGACAAAAAGAAGCCCGGCACGGAAATCAGGGTATACGCCGCAAAGGTGGTCGTGCGGTCATACACCGCTCCGCGATGAATCGCCGCCTGAATGCCGGTGGGAAACGCCAGGGTCCACACCAGCAACGTGGCGCAGATAAAGAGCGGCAGGGAATTGAGAAACCGGCGCCAGATTTTTCCCAGAACGGGTTGGCTGTCCTTGAACGATTTCAGTTCGCCGGACACGAGATCGCGGATCCAATAGGCATATTGCATATACAGGGGATCGTCGAGGTGAAACGCCTCCCGGATCTTGGCAATGTCTTCGGGTTTCATCCGGGGATTCGCCGGATCGACCTCGCTGGGTTCCCCGGGCGCCAGGTGAATCACCGAATGCGCGAGAATCGAAACGATGAACACCAGCACAAGCCGTTGGAACACGTTGCGAAGAATAAAGGCTTGCATCTGCGACTACCCCTTCAACCGAAATTCCCGTCCCTCAAAACGACGGCGTCAATTCGAGCTTTCGCCATTGATGAAAGTGAAACGTAATGTCGCCGCTCGGGATCGGGTAAATTTTTTCATACCGTTCCGATCCATCATCGGCCTTATGGACCAACACGATCTTTTTATCCAACACCCGCGTGCCCAGCGGCGCGTAGAGAAACGTATACGGCTGTTCCTCCGCAATCAGCCGATGCAACCGGTGGGTCAGTTCCCGTTGCACGTCTTGGTCGTACTCCTGCCGGATACGGACGATCAGGTCGTCCGCGCGCGGATTCTCGTATCCGATAAAATTCAATTGCTGGGGCCCGGCCTGACTCGAATGCCACAACTGATACAAATCAGGATCGACGCCCATGCTCCACCCCAGCACCACGGCATCGAAATCACCGGTATTGACAAAATCCTTCAGAAACACCGCCCATTCAAAATATTGCGTGTTGCACTTCACGCCGATTTTCTTCCAGGCGTTCTGCGCAATCGTCATGATGTTTTTGCGAATGGGATTGCCGCTGTTCGTGATGAGATTGAACTCGAACACGGTGCCGTCCTTTTCCAGCCACCCATCGGCATTGAGACGCCAGCCCTTGGCTTCCAGCAGGGCCCGCGCGGCGTCGGGATCATACGGCAACGGCTCCACGGTCTTGTCGTACCACTGGGTGTTGGGGGGATAGGGGCCAGTGATGTGCTCCCCTTCGCCGTACAACAGGTATCGGAGAAAATCTTCCACGTTGATCGCCATGCCCAGGGCCCGGCGCACCTCCGGGTCCGCAAACAACGGACGGCGATTGTTGTAGCCGATGTAGGTATACGCGAACCCCAGGCTCGAAAACGACTGATACGTGTCGTCTTCCTTGTACCGCGCGACCTGGTGCGGTTGAGTCCCGTAATAATCCACCGCGCCGGCCCGGAATTCCATTTCCTGGGTCAACAGGTCCGGCACGATCCGCATGTAATAATCCCGGTATTCCGCGGGCCCTTCCCAATAGTCGTCATTGCGCCGGAGATGGATATATTCATCGCTGTGCCATTCGACAAAACGGAATCGCCCGCTGCCTATGGGGTTGCGGTTGAATTGACTGTCGCGCATGCCGAAGGCCTCACGCGCGGCGTCGGAGAGGCCCCGGTCGTCCATCTCCCGTTGCATGGCTTCGGCGTTGAGCAGGTGTTCGGGGAGGATGCCCATGGTCCAGGCGTTGATCGCCGGGGAAAAGAGTCGTTTGTACACGACGCGCACCGTGTGCGCATCCAGAATTTCGACCGCCTTGATCGGTTCGAAATCGGACGTGCGGGGGGACAGATTCCTGGAATTCATGATGGCGTCATACGTAAACTTCACGTCGCCGGCGTCGAACTCATGGCCGTCGTGAAACCGGACGCCCTGGCGAAGGCGAAAGTCGATGACGGGATTGTGCTCGGCCACGGGAAACCGTTCCGCCAATTGCGCGAAGACCTGAGCCTTGATCGCAGACGAGACCTCCTCGCGGAAGGTGAGGTATCGTTCATACGGAAAATTGTCGAGATACCGATCGCCGATGATCGGAAGAAGCCGTTGAAAAAAATCCTGATCCACGCGGCGCAGCGAAAAGGCCACCCGCTCGGGCACGTCGAACGTCACGTCCACTTCCCGGCGCGTGGGGTTGCCCTCCGCGTCCGGCTCCTGAACGGCCAGCGTCTCCGTCCTGCGCGCGGGAGGCAACACCTCGATGGAGCGAACGTTGTCAGCCAACCCGGAAAAGGCCTCGTCCTGAAGCGCGGCTCGAATCCGGCCGGCCAATCCCGTTCCCGTGACCTCGGCGCCATCGGGCAACCGGTTGGAGGGACTCACGAGAAGATACGCGGCTTCGGAGATCGTCCAGTCCGTGGCCAGCCGCCCGCGGAAATTCAGGTTTTCGTCCAGATCCAGGAGCCCTTCAAACGTGAGGCTGACGATACCCGAACTGGCCGTATCCGCGTTCAGAATCGGATTGAGAATCTTGGCATCGCCGATAGACGCTTCGACATACGTGACCAGGCGCGCCGGATTGCCCGTCGCCTGTTTGTCATACGTCGGCACCCACAAGTAGGACTGCACCAACACGAGCGTCAACAACAGCGGAGCGACAAGAAGCCAACGTTTCACGTGCATGGGCCTGAAAGATCCTTACTTTCTGTGCAAGCCGGACATGGGTGACATCGCCTGCGGGAATCTGCATTTTTCTTTCTTCGTCATCCCCGACCACGATCGGGGATCCAGGGTCTTTCTCTTTGCAGATTCCGGTCCAGGGTTCTTACAAAAGAACACGGTGCGTTTGTTGCTCGGCATGATACGAGCTGCGCACCAACGGTCCTGATTCCACGTGCCGAAACCCCAGGGCCATCCCGTATTGTTTGAGATCCTCGAATTCCTCGGGCTTGTAATACCGGTGTACCACGCGATGGGCCCTGGTCGGCTGCAAATACTGGCCGATCGACACGATCTCACAGCCGGCCGCACGCAGGTCGGACAGGACCAACCGTAATTCCTCGTTGGTCTCGCCCATCCCGATCATGAATCCCGATTTCGTGCGCGCGCCCCGTTCCTTCGCCCAACGAAGCACCTGCAAAGAACGGGCATAGCTGCCCTGCGGTCTGACGGCCGGAAATAATCGTGGGACGGTTTCAATATTGTGCGCAAAAATTTCCGGGGTCGCCGCCAGGACGGCCTCGACCGCAGCCGGGTTGCCCTGAAAATCCGGCACCAGCACTTCCACGGTGCAGGCAGGCTGCAATCGCCGGACGGCCTGAACGGTCGCCGCAAACACGGAGGCGCCGCCATCGTCCAGTTCATCGCGATTCACGGAGGTCAACACCGCGTGCCGGAGATCCAGGGCGCGAACGGCTTCGGCCACGCGTTCCGGTTCTTCCCAATCCACCTTGCCCGGGCGACCCGTGGCGACTGAACAATACTGACACCGCCGCGTGCATACGTCGCCCAACAGCAAAAACGTCGCCGTCCGGTTATTCCAGCATTCCCATTTGTTGGGACAGCGCGCCTCCTCGCAAATCGTATGCAGCCGCTTGTCCCGGACCAGCGACTGCATGCGCCGATAATGCGGCCCCGTCTCGATCCTGACCTTAAACCACCCCGGCAACCGTTCAGTCGTGTTCATTCCCGCCCGTCCTTCTCCCCTTCCGTCATTATGAAGGACAGAGGACGCATCTTCAAGAAAGGAGCGGCAGTTGATCGTCGCCGTACGCGACGCCTGTCCTGAGCGTAGCGAAGCGAAGTCGAAGGGCTCATCCGACCTGCCCGGCTATATGTTGACAAAAGGCACACAACGTGAGCAGAAAGGCGACAAAGGAGTACTTCCAATGAAAAATGCCCTACCAAACCCTTATCGCCAGCACCCTGCACAAATTCGTGACAGGGAAATTGAAAAGCGTGGAATAACACAACCGTCCTTCCGTGTCCGGTCCGCCGACGCGCCATTGGGGGAATTCCGTGATTTCAACTTTCCAGGCAACATCTAATATGATATGATATTTTATGTGATACGCTATGTATTAGATACTAATGTGGTTGTCGCCGGTCTGCGTAGCCCGACAGGAGCCTCGGCGGCGTTGATCGATCAAGCCTTGAACGGAGCGTTCACGCCACTGATCTCTGTGGCGCTGGCATTGGAATATGAAGCGATATGCGGCGATCCGGCACAACGAATTGTCTCAAGATTGAGCGAAACAGAGATTTCAAACTTTATCTCCGCGCTCTGCGCGGTAGCGGAACCCGTCAATCCGCGGTTTCTCTGGCGTCCACAGCTTAGCGACCCTGCCGATGAGATGGTGCTCGAAACGGCCATCAATGGCAACGCCGACGCACTGGTCACATTCAACAGACGGGACTTTGGCAGTGCTCCCAGAGATTTCGGGATCACGCTATTGTCACCCCCTGAGGCATTGAGGAGGACAGAGTCATGAAGAAGCAAACCGTCACTTACCCGCTGCGGCTGCCCGCGTCTCTGAAGGCAGCCGTCGCGGAAATCAGCAAAGAAGACGGCACGAGTATCAATCAGTTCGTCACGACGGCGGTTGCCGAAAAGATCTCCGCCATGAAGACCGCCGAATTTTTCACCTCGCGCCGCGCCAAAGCCGACATCGAGGCAGCCCGCCGCATTCTGCGAAGGCGTGGCGGTCAACCACCGGAACCCGAAGACCGTTTGCCGTGAACGCGGCATTCACATGCCTTCAAAGTAAGCCAACAATAGATCGACTTACGTTTTGCTAACATGACTTGCCGGGCTGGGGCTTGGAATCCCAGCATTAATGAGTCGTTCAGTTAAGTCCTCCAGATATTCCTATGCAAACGACCGTAATCTGTAACCCAGGCTTGACACATCATCGGTAAAGGTTGAATATTTAAATTTGTATTTTAAATATTCAGGCTTGATTGGATGAAGCGGACCACGTTTCTACAGCGGATTGGAGAATGTTTTCGAAGTCATCCCATGGTGGGGCTACTGGGACCACGCCAGTGCGGAAAGACCACGTTAGCCCGGGACTTCATCAGGACCCTGCCCAACAAACGGATCCATTACTTCGATCTGGAAGACCCCGAACACCTGAACCGCTTGTCCGACCCCAAGCTTGCCCTGAGTCCTCTGGAAGGACTGATCGTCATCGACGAAGTCCAACGGATGCCGGAGTTGTTTCCGTTGTTGCGGGTATTGATCGACCGCAAGCCGCGCAAGCAACGCTACCTGATCCTCGGCAGCGCGTCCCGCGACTTCCTTCGGCAGACTTCCGAATCCCTGGCCGGCCGTATCGTTTATCTGGAACTGCCCCCTTTTACGGTTTTTGAAGCCGACGACGTCCGCCGTCTCTGGTTGCGGGGCGGCTTTCCTCCTGCGTATCTGGCAAAGTCAAACACCGACAGTATGACGTGGCGCAAGGCCTATGTCTCGACTTTCCTGGAACGGGATTTGCCGTCAATGGGTATCGGGTTTTCCGCCAATACCATGCGGCGATTCTGGATGATGCTGGCCCACTGGAACGGTCAGGTCTTCAACGCGTCCGAATTTGCGCGCTCTCTGGACGTGACGTCTCCGACGATCAAACGCTTTCTGGATATCCTGGCCGGCACGTTCATGATCCGTATCCTCAAACCCTGGCACGCCAATATCCACAAGCGTCAGGTCAAGTCACCCAAGGTCTATTTTCAGGACATGGGCATTATGCATGCCTTGCTGAACGTGCCGGACCACGCGAGCCTTGAGGGTCATCCCAAGATAGGCGCGTCATGGGAGGGGTTTGCGTTGGAGCAGGTGATCAGGATTTACCGGGCCGATGCTGAGGAATGCTTTTTTTGGGCCACTCATACCAATGCGGAACTGGATCTGTTGATCGCACGAGGCAATACAACCCTCGCCTTTGAATTCAAGTATAGCTCGACTCCCAGGATAACCCGTTCCATGCACGCTGCCTTGCGGGAGTTGGACCTCGACCGGATCACCATCGTTTGCCCGGGGGACACGACCTACCCTCTTGCTGAAAATATCCGGGTGACCAATCTGAGGCAGTTGGCAGGGGAAACGCTTTGATGGTTTGCAGGTCACGACAAGTCCTTGCAACCGTGCGCAACCGCCTGACTGACGCTCGGCCAACGCGAGCGTGCGGTTTATCCTGAGGGCTGGTCGAGACCGAGGAGCTTGCGCGCGCGCTGCTCGAAGCCGGGGTCGAGGCTGGCCGGGGCCAAATCCACCCCCTCCGTCAGCCGTTTGACGATGGCGCCGAGCGCGGCAAGCCGGGCGTAATGTTTGCTGTTGCCGGGAATCACGGTCCACGGCCGGCGGACGGTCGAGGTTCGTTGGAACATCTCTTCAATCGCCACTTCGTAGTCAGCCCAGCGGGCCCGGTTGCGGAAATCTTCCTGGGAAAGTTTCCAGCGCTTGAGCGGATCGTTGAAGCGCGCCCGGAACCGCGCAAGTTGCTCTTCCGGCGTGATGTGCAGGAAGATCTTGACGAGCCGGATGCCGTCGTCGTCGAGCAGGCGCTCAAATTCGTTGATCTCCTCGTACGCACGCTGCCATTCGGTCTTTGTGGCATAGCCTTCGATCCGTTCCACCAGCACCCGGCCGTACCAGGAGCGATCGAACACAACGAGTTGCCCGGACCGCGGCATCCGTGTCCAAAAGCGGTACAGGTAGTGGTGGTCCAGTTCCTCCGGAGTCGGCGCGGAGATCGGCCAGACTTTCAGACCGCGCGGGTCGAGCGGCCAGTGCATCCGCCGAATGACGCCGCCTTTGCCTGCGGCGTCCCAGCCTTCCAGCACGATCACGGCGCGCCGGCTCTGGGACTGATAGGCCAGAGAGAGTTCCTTCAAGCGCACCTGAAGCCGGGCCAGTTTGGTCTCGTACTCCTTCCGGCCCACGTGCTTCGTCATATCCAACTTGGCCAGGCTGGGCGGATGACGTTGCAACCGGATCGGATCCCGCTGGCTGAGCCGGGGGGCGGCATCATTCAGGTTCTTCTTCATGGTTCTGATTGCGCCCTGCTATCGGATGACGCTGAGCCTGTCCTGAGCGTAGTCGAAGGGCTCATCCGACCGACAAACCTTTCTCCGTCATCCCCGGCTTGATCGGGGATCCAGGATTTTTGTTTTGGTCGTTGGAGCCGTGCACTTCCAAGGGTTGTCACCCCCTCACCGGTTCGCCTGCGGGCTGCGCCCTTGGCTTCCCGACTCCCCCTCAAGGGGGGCGTGACGGGAGGTCAGGCCGGGAGTGAGGGTTCGAGGGAGACCCTGATTTCGTTCCCTTCCACCGCCACGGGGAATCGGGCCACGCATGCGGACGGATTCGTGACGCAGGCCCCGGTCGTGACGTTGTATTCCCAATTGTGCCAGGGACAGGTGACCACGTCGCCGATCAATTCGCCTTCGCCCAACGGCCCCCCACGATGCACGCAGGTATTGTCCAAGGCATAAAACGTGCCCTCGACGTTGAACAGGGCAATCTCTTTGCCCTCGACTTCGGCGACCATGCCCTGCCCGGGTTCCAACTCATCCGTATTCGCCACTTTGACCATTTCCGCCATTGGGTTCCTCCACCGATGAAATGAGGCGGGAACAACGATCGTTGTTCCCTTATGCCATGGGTTCTTTCAATTTCTTCACCATGTCGCTCAAGGTTGGCCCCGCGGCTTCACTCGTGAGTTCCCTCACGCGCGTTTGCAATGCCTCCGCCGCGCTCTGAAACGCCAGGGTGAGCGGAGAATCCGGGACCGCGGCAACGATCGGCCTGCCCGCATCTCCACCCTCACGGATCACGGGATCCAGGGGAATGCGCCCCAGGAAGGGAATATCGAATTTCTGCGCCGCGCGCTCCCCGCCCGCAAACGAGAAAATCTCCGTTCGTTCTCCGCAATGCCCGCAGACGAAGAAACTCATGTTTTCGATCACGCCCAACAGGGGGACATTGACTTTCTTGAACATCATCAGGCCCTTGCGCACGTCGTACAAGGCCACTTCCTGGGGCGTGGTCACCGTGACCACGCCGGTCAGCGGCACGATTTGGGAGAGACTGAGTTGGGCATCCCCCGTCCCCGGCGGCAAATCCACCAGCAGGTAGTCCAACTCTCCCCACAGCACGTCACGAAAAAACTGCTGGATGGCGGTATGCACCATGGGGCCTCGCCACACGATGGCCGTCTCCTCCGGCACGAAAAATCCCATGGACATGACCTTGACGCCATGCGCCTCAGCCGGTTTGATTTTGTCCCCCTCTTTCTCCGGGGGTTCCGGCACGCCCATCATCATGGGAATATTCGGACCATAAATGTCGGCGTCCATCAGCCCGACTCTGGCGCCCGTCTGCGCCAACGCCACGGAGATATTGGCGGAAACCGTCGATTTGCCGACTCCGCCTTTTCCGCTTGCCACCGCAATCACGTGCTTGACGCCCGGCAACAGGGCATCCTGGGACTCAGGGGCTCCCGGACTCGCGTGCGTTGGTGCCTCGTCGCTCATGCTTTTGATCCTCCCCTTCAACTTCGCTCCCGCTACGTTTCCTTCGACTTCGCTCCGCTACGCTCAGGACAGGCGCTCCCATCAACCACGCGGGAATTGCCCAAACTCTACCCCGTGGCGAACCACGGAGGCAAATGCTCAACGAGATCCTTCGCGTTGTTCAGGATGACCATATTGGTGTCTTTGACCATGTTGACGTCTTGCCCGGTATGACACCTACACGGCTCAGCGTGACGGAAGGGCGTCCCTTGAAAAAGCGGTCGCTCCTCCCTAGGATGGCTTCGCATATGCTTCCGGGCCGGGTTGGCATCGGGACTTTCGACTGGATATCCGTCTTGAACTCTTTTGTCCCTCCGTTATGGGTTTCCCTCTCCTTCCCTGAGATTGATCCGGTCTTTTTTCGGCTGGGGCCGCTGCAATTTCGTTGGTACGGGCTGATGTACCTGCTGGGACTGCTGGCGGCGTATTTTCTGATCAGGCACCGGGCAGCCGGCCGGAACGTCCCCTTAGGGGCCAACCAGTTGTCCGACCTGATCGTGTATGCCGCGTTTGGCGTGTTTCTCGGAGGGCGGTTGGGCTATGCCTTCTTTTATAATACGGCGTACTATCTGCAGCATCCCCTGAAAGTGCTGGCCGTGTGGGAAGGCGGGATGTCCTTCCACGGCGGATTGCTCGGGACGTGCCTCGCGCTGTGGCTGTTCTGTTACAAAAAGGGATTCGCGGCGCACACAATTGCGGACCTGGCGGCGCAGGCCGCTCCGATCGGGTTGGGCCTGGGGCGCCTGGGGAATTTTGTCAACGGGGAGTTATACGGACGCCCCACGGACGTCGCATGGTGCATGGTCTTCCCGAGGGGCGGGTCGGCTTGCCGTCATCCCTCGCAATTATACGAGGCGGCTCTGGAAGGAGTGGTCCTGTTCGGGCTCCTCTGGTTCCTGGGAAGGAAGGCCACGCCCCCAGGCACGGTCTTTTGGAGTTTTATCACCGGCTACGGCGTCTCTCGAAGCTTCGTCGAATTGTTTCGGGAACCGGACGCGCATCTGGGGTTTGTGTTGGGTTCCATGACCATGGGGCAACTCTTAAGCATCCCCATGATTCTCCTGGGGCTCACGATGCTGGCGGTGGGTTACAGAAAGCACTCCCACCACGAACGCACACCCTGAGGGAAGGAATACCCGACACAACACCGGAGTGGTCATCCTGAGCGAAGAGAAGGATCTGCTTTTCCCACCTCAGGCACCGCCGGCTAAAATCCTCCGGGTGGCGATCCGGCCGGATTTCCGCCGCCGCCGATTCCTCCAAGCCCTCCAAGCCCCGGGATGCTTGGTAAAGTCCCACCTCCCGCCGGCCCTACGTCACCATACCGACGGTAGATCCGTGAATTCCAGATGACCTGATGGCCGGGAGCGTAATTTGCGGCTTCGGTATAGTGCGGCTCGGCTTGCTTTCGCTGTCCCAATCGATCCAGGGTCAAGGCCAGGTTGTAATGCGCCTCCGCCAAGGTCTTCTGGACGCCAATGGCTTTTTCGTAATGCTGCTTGGCCGCGGCCCACTGCCCGGCGGCAAAAGCCTGGTTGCCCGCTTTCACGGCCGACGCGGCCTCGGGTTTGCTCCCGCCCGGAGCATTCAAGGTTATGATTCTCGCCTTCTCCGTGCTGCTACAGGCGGCGATGAAGACGAGGCTGCCTATCAGACAGCCCATTTTCACGGACAGACACAGGGACCCGTCCCTACGACTCAGTGGCATGAACATTCTCCTTTCCTCAGGTGGTTGAACGGAAAAGTTCGTTGTCGGATTACGCGACGCTAATCCGACCTACGAGGCTACCTCCGCCTCGCCCCAGCCCTCTCTCGCCAAGGGAAAGGGCGTTGCGGTTTCGTCTATCCTACTCAAACCTCGACGCCGAGTCCACTCCGGATAAAGATGAGTTGCGCCCGGACAGGGCTCTGTCCCAAGGCCGACTCCGCCGCTCGACGATAGATCTCCATTTGTGCCCGGTATGCCTTCGCCACCTGCGCCAGGGAGCGCGCCTCCACCCTGTGCGTCTTGTAATCGGCTATCCAAACCTGTTGCCCCCGGCGGTACATGACGTCGATCACCCCTTCCATCACGCCGACGTGGGGACGGTCCGCATCCGCCCCTACATTCTCCCAGGGAACGGCAAAGGGAATTTCCCTGCCCAGAATTTCCGCCTGCCGGAGCAGGGCATAGGGTTCTGACCCGACAAAGCGCGCAAACATTTCCTGCAATTCCGCGCACACGCCGTCCAACTCCGAGGCCCATTCCCCTTCGACTTCGCTTCCTTCGACTTCAGGCGCGTTGCGCCTTACGCTCAGGACAGGCAGGACAGGCTTTGGGAGATACATCCGACAGCACTCTTCGACCCACGCCGGCATGGCGCCGGGCTCGGAGGAGAAATCCCAGCCGTGTAACACGCGATGGGCGAGCGTCCCGATGATCGCGCTTCGATCGGATGGCTCCTGGCGCGGAGGGACGCCGGAGGCTCCCGGATATTTTTTACTGTATGTTCCAGAAACCTTCTTCAAGGCTGTGGCGGACGTTGCCGGATCGCCCGACGTGAGGGACCGGGTCGCGGAAAGGAACAGCGGAGTCCGCCGGACCGTCTCCATTCGCTGCATCCATGCATCCCATCGGCGTTGGTGAGCCGCATCATCCGGCACGGATGCTTCCCGTGCAGGTTGAGCGGGCTTGGTCTTTCCTTCGACGCCGCTTCCTTCGACGTTGCTTCCTTCGACTTTGCTCAGGACAGGCAGGACAGGCTTCGCAGGCTGAACAGCCGGCACGACGGTCGTGGTCACGGCCACGCCCTCAACAAGCCGTTCGCATGGCGACTGCTCTTTTGCCTCCTCGACCATGGCCGGCACATCCAGATCCAGGCCGTTCGCAATCAATGCCAGGAACGTCCCCTTCCTGGCCGTCTCTTTGCCGTGAAGCGCCGCCGATAGCACCAGACGCCGTTGCGCGCGCGTCATGGCGACATAGAGCAATCGCACCTGTTCGGCTCGTTGCCGTTCGGCCAATTTGGTTTCGATAAAAATTCCGCCGAGGTTGGCAGCCCGGCCCAGCCGAAGACCGATGGTGTCGGTCAGCCAGTCATGAGACGTCCCGACCCGTGTTCTTCGGCGATCGACTTCCCGGTGCAGGCCCGCCACAATCACCATGGGAAATTCCAACCCTTTGGCCTTGTGAATGGTCAACAACCGGATCGCTCCACCCGGGTCCCGGGACGTGAGCCCTTCTTCGATAACGGGGCGTTCTCCCTCTTCGGGCGGGTCGTCCACCCATTGCCCCACCCGGCGAACGATTTCCCGAAGCGTCAACCCGGACCGTGCGGCCAGTTCGAGCATGACGTCCCGCAGTTTGAGCACGTTTGCCAGGGCCTGTTCTCCCTCGAAAGAAGCCGCTGCCAATTCCGCCAGGGGCAGTTTATGGAACACGTGCCGGATGGCCTCCGGAACCGGAAGCTCCCGTATCTCCGCGCGCAACGAATGCAGGATCGAAAAAATCGGCGGCAGGCGTGTGCGCGACGTCTCGCGCGCCCAATCATCCAGCAACCCTCGTTGCACGATCGACTCGATCTCCGCGTCGGAGCAGCCGCCGTACGGAGACCGCAAAACCCCGACCGCGGCCAGTTCATCATGGGGGTCTTCCAGGACGCGAAACACAAGGCTGCAATCGATCACTTCCTGGCGTTCATAAAAGTGTTTCTCCCCTTCGGCAAGGCAAGGCAGGTGGTGCCGGCGAAAGGCTTCGAGGCAGATTCGCAGGGGGGCGAACGTGCGAAACAAAATCGCCACGTGGCGCGGTTGGACCGGCACGACGCGACCGCCCAGGCACAGGTGTTCTTTGTCCAGAACGTCCTCCCGCAACCAGCGCGCCAGGGCGTCCGCCTCCGCGCGGCTGGCGGCGTCCGCGTCCGCACCTTCCTGCGCCAGGGCGACGACGCGGAGTTCCGCGCGTTCGTGGGGCAGCGGAAGCACGTCAGACGACACGGGCACGAGAGGTTCATAGCGCGGCTGCACGCCTTCGACGGAGGCGGCCGGAAACAGATTCGCGCAACAGCGGTTCACCGGATCCAATACCTGCTCATGGGCGCGAAAGTTTCCCTGCAACGAATACTGCCGGCCTTCAGCCGCCAGGATATGATGCCGCACGACGGTGTCGTAGGCTTCGATATCCGCACGTCGAAACGCATAAATGGATTGCTTGGGATCGCCCACGATAAACAGTTTGCCGGGCGCCGGTTGCACGTGATGCCATTCTCCGGCTTCGGCGCCTTTGGCTTCGGCCAGAAACAGGATGATCTCGTATTGGACCGGGTCCGTGTCCTGAAATTCATCCACGATGATCGCCTGGTATTGCTCCTTCAATTCGGCGCGCACGCGCGGATGGTCCCGAAGCAGGGCCCGCGCCCGAGCGAGTAACCCGTTAAACGACACCAGCCCGTTCTCCGCGAACGACGTCCGGCACCGGTCGACGAACGGAGACAGGAGTTGCACGGCGTCCCACAATAAATCCGAATCAGATTGTTCAATCGCCTGGGCGACCTTGATCAGATTCGTGGCTTCTTCATGGTCCTCGTCGGTCCAGTCCTTGGTCTTCGGAGGAATCGTCCGTTGAAGCGCCATCGCTCCGGAGCTCTCATCCGCGTCTTCAGGCTGCGATGTTCTCTCCGTTCCCACGCCTGCCAGCAACGCGACGGCGGCATCGAGCAGACGATTGATCGTCAGGGCGCCTGGATATTTCTCCTGCAACACACAACCGCGCTGACGTAACGCCGCCAGCCAGGACCTGAGGCGCGGCGTGACCTCCGGTTGCGGGGTTCCGGGCAACGGGATCAATTCGTCCGTCAACGCCCACGCGAATTGATTCAGGTCATCCAAGCTGTAGCGCGCCAGCAGCTCCCGCCAGACGTCACGCCGAGGCCCGCCCGCATCCAATTCACGCCGGATCCATTGGTCCCATTCGTGATCGAAATGTTCCTGAACACGTGTCCCGTCGTCTTCCTGAAACGACGGATCGACCCCGGCTTCCACCGGATACAGCCGCAAAAGATGGCCCGCAAAACTGTGAATGGTTTCAATGTGCGCCCGCTCTACTTCACGCATGGCCTCGTCGCTCAGCGCGGCCAACTCCTCGTCGGTGAGACCCGAGGTTTCCTGAAGCATCCGGATTGACTGAATCTCGTACCCGTGGGGTTGCTCCCCGGCATACCGGCCCGTGGCGAATTCTTTCATGAGCCGCAACCGATCCCGCACCCGCAGTTTCAATTCACTGGCCGCCTTGTTGGTAAAGGTGACGGCAACGATCTGCGTCATTGACAGCCGGTCATGGCGCCGGGTCAGCAGGTGGAGGATACGATCGATGAGCAGCGAGGTCTTGCCCGTACCCGCGCCCGCGGTCACCACGACGTTGATTCCCGACGCCGTGACCGCGCCCTGACGCGCGTGGCTATCCGGCAGATTCTCTTTCATGACTTTGTCGATTTCAGGAGGCATCATCTTTTTGGGCAGGCTTGGCAGGTGGCTTCGGGGGCTGCTGGCGTCGCACGTTTCGATGCGCAGCGAGTTGCCTGTGATCCTCCCGCGCGCGCCTGGCGCTTGCCGGATGGGTGCGATGGCACGCCGAACGCGCCTCACACCACTCGCAATGCTGGCCCGGAACAATAAAAAACTTTCCCTGCCGGATCCCGTCGATCAGCGTCGTCATCAGCGTCTCCAGTTGGGAAGCGGCGTGGTCCCGCGTATCTGCCGAAAAGGCTACCGGCGCAAAGCCCTGTTCTTCCGAAGGCTCCCGGGTGGTCACCACGTAAAACCAGACGCCTTCGCAGGCTGGCGGCACGGCGCAAGGGGCACCCTCTCCGGCGTCCTGTCCGGGCGGTTGCTCCAACAGCGGCGGAATCCCCTGCCCGGCCAATTCCATATAGAAGAGCGGTTGCAGGCGTGTCCCCCGCACGACGTCCCTGGCTAACTGTTGCTCCGTCATGACGTTGCTTTCGGTCAATTTATAGTCGATGATCCGATACCGGCGCTTGGACGGCGACCAATCCACCCGGTCGAGTTGACCGGCAATGGAAAGTGGCGTCATGCCTTTGGACGTCTTCACCGGCATCTCCCCTTTCAACGGGACTTCAAACAGGACCGGACGCCATTCCTGCCCCAGTTCGCGTGTATCCTGCTCGAGGATCCGTTCGAGCATCTCCATGAGCTGTTCCCGTTGCATCTCCCACAACAGCGCAGGCCCGACCGCGTTCTGTTGTTCAAATTTCCGAAACACGGACTCCGCCACCTGCTTCAGAACGTCGAGGGGATCGAACCCGGCCGGAGCTGCCTGCGTAAACCACCCGCTGTGCGCCAACCGGCCGTACCATTCCCGTAAGATCTCGTGAAGCAGCGTGCCCATCTCCAACGCGCTCACGCCCTGACTCGGGGGCGCGGTCTTCGGCGCCCGAAGACCCAGAACATCCCGGACGAAATATTGAAAGGGACAGACGGCATAGCGTTGGAGGCTGGTCGGCGATACCCCATGACCGGCGAGGAATTTCCAGTATTCCGGAAGTGGCCCGGTCAGGCCATCGTAGGCGTTCAGTTGCGGCCGTTCGTTCTCCTGGAACCGGAGCGCCGCAAGGCCGTGTTGCACAATCTGCCACCATTCCGGATCCTCTGCGCCGGCCCGGGCCGGCTGGCGGCGATGCAGGACGTGCCGGATGAGCCGCTCGCGCGGCGTCCATCGCGCCTCATCGGCGTACGGCGTCGCCTGGGGTTTGTGAAGAACGGACCTGGGCACCTCCATGGGAACCAGACCCGGCATGCAGCGCGCCACTTCCTGAAGATACCAGGACGGGACGGTGGTCCGACCCTCCTCGTCCGAACGTTGCGCCACCAGGGTGACACCTTCCCGCGCCGCGTGCATCAACAGGTAGAACAGTAACTTTTCCTCATCATACCCCCCGGTCTTTTCCTGAATCTTGAACCCCAGGTGTACGTCCAAAACCCGGCGCGCCGCATCCCGGAGAAACCCGTCCTCACGAATATGCCGGGGAAAGACGTGATCCGTGAGCCCGATCACGAAGAGGAAGCGAAAGGACAGGCCCCTGGCCTCCATGGCATCGACGACCTGCACCCCGTTTCCCGGTTGCAACGGATTCCGCACAAAGCGTTCTTCCATGAACCGCTTGAGCGTTGCGAGAAACTCCGCGTACGGAACCGTTCCACTGAGATCCGCGAGGGCGCGGGTCTCCGTCATACACTCCCGCACCGCCTGATACACGTGACAGAACTCAACCGCCCCCTCCATCAGGCCATCCTCTCCCTGAGACGCATACGCGTCCAGGTCCGGTGGCGGGCTCTTCAACACGCCACCCATGAGCGCCAGGACCCGTTCCGTGAACACGTCCCACCCCGCCTCTTCCGGGAAGGCGTCAAGAAGTCGGGCCAAACCATCCAGCGCGTGCCAGAGGTGTCGGACTTCTTCACCGGCAATCACGGATTCACCCTGTCTTCGCTTCTGCGGCATCGGCACCCCGGTCTCAAAAAACGGGATCAATCGCTCCCGCTCGCGAAGGCCCTGTTCGAGCCTGAGCTGCCCGCTCAACTGCTCCCACAGGTCGGGACGAGGGGTCGTGAGGCCGGGGCAGAAGGTCTGCCAATTCACGAACGGGGAATGCAGCACGTCAAAAGCGGCGTTCAGATCAGAAGCGGGAAGGCGAAGCGCAAGCAGGCGCAGCAGGGTTTGGGCAAACGGATGCTGGTTCAAGGACCGGCGCAGGGTTGCCTGAAAGGGAATGCCATGCGCGGAAAAGACGCGAGGCAATACGTCTTCATAGCCGGCCAGGGTCCGCCCCACCACTCCAATGTCATGAAAAGGAACCTGCCGTTCGTGCGCCAGGGCCAGGATCTCTTTGGCCACCACTTCAATCTCGTCGTTCGCACCGGAGACCGTCACCAGCCGGCAGAACCCGCGCGCGCCCGTTGTTGCGCTTCGGTGGTCATTTTGCCGACCAACGGCAACGTTCGTTTCGGGATCGTCTGCGGCCGGCTCGCCGGGAACCTCATGGGACCTGAACGTCGGGGAGGGACCGAACAGGTCCCGAAATGGAGACGGGGTCCCGGTCTTGTGTTGGATCGGTCCGGCGGCAAGCCCGCGGACGTGTTGATCAAAAAACTTCCGGGCAAAATCAAAGGCCGGATGTTGATCGAGCAACGGGAAATACAGCGTGGCGGGGTACTGCCTGACGATCGCTTGAAAGAGATCGAGTTGCCCCTGGGTCAGATCATAAAATCCATAGTAGAAAATATGAGCCTGTTCATGAAGCCACGGCGAAGCGGATACCCGGTCCAGCGCCAACACGGCCACGTCATCATGGTCATGCCACGAATGACGGCTTTGATCCTCACACCAGGCCCGGTACAAGCGAATCACCGATTGCAGCCGGCGATCCGTGGAGAACGGGCTTTGGCCGAACGCCTCCAACGCCGCGCCGGGGTCCACCCTCGCGTCCTTGAGATCCTTGAGCGTGGCCCAGAGCGCCACCCAGCCACCGGGCATCGTAGTGAGTTCGTTGAGTCCGGCGAGATCCGCGCCTCGCTGGCGCAGTCGCTGATGCACCCATTCCCGAAAAAAGGACTCGCCCCGGAATTGATCCGCAACCAGGCAGCCCTGTTCTTCGAGCACCCGCAAGGCCAACTGGTGGAACGTCAGGAGATGCACGTTGAACAGAGGCTGACGCCGCTCGATACAAAGCGTCCATTTGAGGTGCGCGCGTAGCCTTTCAGAGGGGACGAGGATCAGACACGGCGGCGTGGATGGTGAGGCGAACGAGCGAAGGTCGGAGGCTAAGGCTTGTTCCAGATCCGGATGAAAGAGGCCCGTAACGACGTGAAGCATGGCAGGAAAAGATTCGACGCGCAGGGCGACGCGCCACGGGAAAGGGGCACGACCCGCCCTACCCCGTTTCCGGGCCGATCAGTTCCCCGTTACAGTCCGCACAGCCCCATTCCGCGTCAATAAAGGTCATGGGTTCTCCGCAGAATGGACAGTCCGGCGGCGCGGCGGATTGCCGGGGCGGCAGGATTGGAAGATCGAGTTCCAGATCCTCTTCATCCATCCCAAACGGAAGGGAGGTGTTCATTGGGAAAACCCCTCGCGCCGGCGGGCGGCGCGCGAGACGTCAACTCCGACGTTGACTCAAGGCTTTTTCCGCGCTTTGCCGCGAGGGCACGCCGACAAAGGTGAGGCGCCCATTGATAATCGTGGCCGGAACGGCCCGCACCGCGTGACGGTCGGCCAGTTCCTGACCATCGGGGGTACTGATATCAATTTCCCGGTAACTGAAACTGTGCTTCACTCGCAGTTGCTTCCACAGGCTCTTGGCTGAAGGGCAGGCTGAGCATGTCGAAGAGACTAATAACGTCACATTGGCCATACCACGCTCTCCTTTTGCTGTGAGAAATGGTAGCACTAACCGGAACGGCGTCGCAAGCAAGGCAACCGTCTCCTGCTGTCATGCCCGACGCTTATCCCCGATCCTCAATTACAAACATCAAGGACAGGCTCGAGCGGGGACCCAGTGTCTTTGTAACCGTAGTTGATTCCTGTAGCCGCGTCATCCCATGGCGCTTTTTCCCTACCCTCCATTTGCATAGACAAATTTCATGGCCAGCCTATAAGATGTGAATTCACGGAGGAGTGACATGAAAACGATTGGAGCAGCAAAGTTCAAGGAACAGTGCTTAGCGTTGTTGAACCAGCTTGACGCAGAGGGCCTGATCGTCACCAAGCACGGCAAGCCGGTCGCGCGCGTCGTTCCCTATGACCGGCAATGCGCCGACCTGATCGGCAGCCTGCGACACAAGATCAAAGTTCGGGGCGAGATCCTCACGACCGGCCTTCGCTGGGATGTGGATGCTCTATCTTGACACGCACGTTCTTGGCTATGCGATCAGTAGTGCGCGCAGTCACCAAGATCGCGCACAACCATGCCGCCGCACGGCACCGCAACCAGAAAATCGGTGAGAATCGAAGTTGACCCGTGCAACCGAGCCATGAAAAAATTCCTTTATACGAGACTTCACTGTCTTGGACAAAGCATCAAAATGGAAATCAACAACATATTATAGTAGTAATATTTTGCCGCAGTGAGTGCTCGATTAGATGACGGCATTGAATATGGGCATGAAAAATGAGTGATGTTGACGATTTCATTGGTGAGGCTTTAAGTGAGATAGATATGGACCCACTGCTCAAACATAAGAGAAAGGGGACCTCAAAACGCAGCACAGCAGAGGTTTCAGAGTCCCCGAATCACGATGAAGAACGAGAAACTGGTCTGGAAGTCGAACATGACGATCCAGAGATAACAAAGATTGAAAGGCCATTTAATCCGGAGAAAATAAAGGTTCGGACGACCGGTATCCTCGTGGGACAGCTTGTTTCGAGGATCAGGCATAAAGAGATCGACTTGACACCGGACTTTCAGCGTTCGTTCGTTTGGGACCCGAAGCGCAAATGCCGTTTGATAGAATCCCTTCTCTTGCGCATTCCCATCCCTGTGTTTTATGTGGCCGCGGATGAGAAAGACAATTGGTTCGTGGTTGATGGCGTTCAGCGTATATCGACCATTGACGACTATGTGCAAAACAAATTTGACCTGAGGCAACTTGAGTATCTTGAGCAACTTGACGGACTGACGTATAGCGACCTTTCGCGGGAGATGCAGCGACGGATCAGCGAAACCGAACTTGTCGTGAATGTCATAGAACCCGGAACGCCCGAGGACGTGATGTTCAATATTTTTCGACGTATCAACACCGGAGGCATGACGCTGACAGGACAGGAAATTCGTCATGCTTTGCATCCCGGCGTGATTCGAAAATACCTGAAGAAACTCGCTGGGACCGAGGAATTTCTCAAGGCCACGGACCATTCAATCAGAACAAATCGGATGGCCGACCACGAGTGCGTTTTGCGCTTCCTGGCTTTTTACATCGACCGCTGGGAAGACTATGACGGCAATGATCTCGATGGTCATCTCAGCCGGACCATGACGAAGATCAACGAAATGACGATTGAACAACGCGACGCTATTGCTGAAGCTTTCAAGAGATCAATGCATGCTGCTTTCCATATTTTCGGTAATAATTCGTTTCGTAAGCTTTACAACCGCGATGATTCCCGTCGCCGGCAGATCAGCAAGGCATTATTCGAAGCTTGGAGCGTTCAACTGGCGCGATGCTCTCCTAAACAGATTGAAAGACTTGTCGCAAAACGCGAAGAAGTCATAGATCGGTTCATCTCACTTATGAATAACGACGGTGAGTTCGATAAGGCAATCTCGTATGCGACAGGAACCCCACAGCGCGTACAAAAACGCTTTATGGCGATCGAAAAGCTGGTCACGGAGATGGTGTGATGCTCAGGAAGATCAAGCTGTCGAATTTCAAGTGCTTCCAAAACCTGGAGTTGAATTGCAGTCCACTTACGCTGTTGTGTGGTTTGAACGGTATGGGGAAAAGCAGTGTGATTCAGGCGTTGCTCGTCCTTCGACAATCCTTTGCATCTGGGGACTTGCATGACGGCAGGCTTGTCTTGGGGGGCGAACTTGCAGATATCGGAACCGGTGCCGATGTGCTCTTCGAAGGCGCGGAGAGAGACAACATCGGGTTTGAACTGCACTCTGACCAAATCTCGACGACGTGGGCACATTCCTTTGCATACTCTCAACCCGATGATCAATTGACTGCCGAGCCCAGTGATCCGAATCAGTCGGTTCCCCTCGTACCGAAAGAATGGTGTAACCTCCCTCCATTTGCGAGAAACCTTATGTATATTGATGCGGGGAGGATTGGTCCCCGTAAGTTCTATCCGCTCTCGAAAACTTTGGGACGCAGAGGCGACTTTGGGTCGGGCAACGAGTACGCGCTGAACTACTTGAAACAGCATGAGAGCGACCTGTTGCCGGAAGACGACCCACGTTGCTCTGACCTGTCCAGCCGACGCCTGATCCACGTCGTCAATCGCTGGCTGCAGGAGGTGACGCCAGGTGTCCATCTAAAACTTGAGCCCGTTTACGCTGCTGACGCCCTTATCGCAGGTTTCTCATTCGATCGGCCGGGGGACATTGAAACACGGCGTTATCGAGCAACGAACGTGGGATTCGGCTTGTCATATACATTGCCGGTCTTGCTTGCTCTGCTGACTGAAGCGGGCACGTTATGCTTGATTGAGAATCCGGAGGCGCACCTGCACCCACGAGGGCAGACTAAGCTGGCGGAACTCGCGGTGCGCGCCTCTATGGCTGGTGTTCAAGTCGTCGTCGAGACTCACAGCGATCACTTCATGGATGGTATTCGCATTGCCGTCCGAGACAGATTGATCACGCCGGAGGGAGTTTCATTCCACTACTTTGAGCGTACTGACGGCGAGACTATCGTTTCCTCGCCTCAAATCGATGCGGATGGGCGTCTATCCGCGTGGCCGTCCGGCTTTTTCGACCAACACGAAGAAAATCTGGCAAAACTCTTAGCTCCCCCGGACTGACATGCGCGAGATGGTGCTTCACCATGCGAGTGTCACGTCACCTGATCGCAGCATGGCCGTTACCTGGCTGAAGGACGTAGCGACTGGCATGGCGCAACTCGTCGCCAAAAAGGTAGCACAACCAAGCCTGAGGACACAGCACTCAGTGTACGCGATCACCTGTCTACCCGATTACTCGTTAGGGCATGCCTACGAATGGCTACGGGAAGACGGGGCGCGGGACGAGTACAAGTTCCTCATGCGTCTGAGCACAAAATATCCGCTTTTGAGTGACAGCGAATTGGATGTCAAGGATCGGTTCCTTGCTTGTGAAGCAAAAGAGTTGCCACCGGAAGATGGAGGACCGCTTGTCTTGTGTGCTATCACCAATTGGATTGCCGTCGGGTTTCCATCGGACCATGTGTGGGATCACGACCGCCTCACGGTCAGCTTCAAAGAACTACTTCCCGACGAAAGTATCGAGGAAATCTCCGAAACTATAGATTATCTTGCTCGGTTCGTTCACGCTCATTCTATCTATGAGCGCCACCATGCGGCCTTCTTCCAATCCCTGATTCCCTCAGAATTGTGGGAGCGAAGAGAGGAAACGTTCTCGAACCTTGATTTCGGGCCTGATGTGGAACTGCCACCGGAGTTTTCCTGGTCTATTGTTCGAAGACTCGCCGACCTCGACAAGTCTGGCGCAGAATGGCACAACATCGGAGGACCTATCCCTCCGTGGACATGCAAAGTGACACCTGAAAGCGATAAGGTGAAGAATAATCAGAAACTACTCGACGCACGTCGATTCATATCTCGGCGTGGCACGCGAGAATTGTTCGAATGGCACGCCCGTGTTGGCAGTGGTGTTCGAATTCACCTTCGATTCGAGGCAAACTCGAAAGAAATCGAAATCGGTTACATAGGCCCACATCTACCACTCTGATCTCTCTGGCAATACTTTGTCGAAACGCTACCGGCTTCATCAGAGTCGCCGGGATTTCTTCCAACTCTACCTGATCGTTCGGTGAGTCCGTCGAAAGGAGAGACGCGTATGCGTTTTATGTATCCTGCACGGTTTGAGCCGGATCGCACAGGGGAGATCATTGTTTCATTTCGTGACCTGCCGGAATGTCTCACTTCCGGCGCCAACAGAACCAACGCGCAGGCTGCCGCCGCCGATGCCCTGGAAGAAGCGATTGCGGGGCGCATCGACGATGGCGAGGACATTCCGACACCCAGTCCACGGTGTGCCGGTGAGCATTTAATTGCCGTCCCCGCAGACATGGCGGCAAAAGCCGCGCTTGTCCTCGCCTTCCGCAAGAGCGGGTTGTCTCGCGTGGCCTTCGCTCAGCGTTTTGGCGTTGACGACAAAGTGATCCGCCGCATGCTTGATCCGCGCCACGGCACTGCGACAACCCGCATTCACAAGGCCCTGCGGGCGCTCGGTCGTGAGTTGGTCGTCGAGTCGCGCTCTACCTGAAGGGTTCCGTTACGCCTGCGGCTCACCCGACCGACGGGACGACAAAGACAAAAGACACTGGATCCTCGATTAAAAATGTCGGGGATGACGGAGAAAGAACAATGCAGATTCCTCGCCAGACCCTTCGCTTCGCTCAGGGCAAGCTCGGAATGACAGGAGAGGGGGTCGGGGATGGCTGAGAAAGAGAAGAGGGTTCCGGGGTCTGTTCGTATCAGGCCCGGTCAGGGGTGCGGTTCCAGTTCGATGATGCCTTTTCGGATGGCTAAAATCGCGGCTTGGGTGCGGTCATAGACGTGGAGTTTGTGGAAAATGTTCCGGACGTGATTTTTCACGGTTTTTTCGCTGAGATCCAACACGTTGGCGATTTCCTTGTTGGTCTTTCCATCCGCCACGAGTCGCAGGACCGTAATCTCGCGTTCCGTGAGATCGTGTTCGAGCAAGGACTTCTTTTTGCCTTTGCCTTGGGCCAGCAACGAAAATTCGGCTAAAATTTTGCTCGCCACCGACGGATGAATCAGCGATTCTCCCCGGGAAATGGCGCGAATGGCCGCGACGATTTCCGTGGAATCCGAATCTTTGAGCAGATAGCCCGTGGCCCCGGCCCGCACCAGATCGAAGATATATTGATGGTCCTCATACATCGTCAGGGCAATAATCCCGATGTGCGGCATTTCCCGTTTAATGATCCGCGTGGCTTCCACCCCCGTCATGCCGGGCATGCTGACGTCCATGACGATCACGTCGGGCAGCAATTGCCTGGCTTTTTCCACGGCTTCGCCGCCGTCTTTGGCTTCTCCGATAATCTGGATTTCTTCTTTGGTCTCCAGGATCGCGGAAAGGCCCTCACGCACGACACGATGGTCGTCCGCAATCAACACTTTAATTTTTTTTGCCATTTCGCGCGCCGTCCTTTCTGTCCAATGGAATCGAGACCGTGACCGTCGTCCCGGCTTCCCTGCGGGACTCCCACGAGACCTCGCCGTTGAGCAACTTGGCCCGCTCTTTCATCCCTCGCAATCCAAAGTGATCCCACTTGTCGGGATTCTGGAACACGGCCTGCACGTCGAACCCGCTCCCATTATCGTGAATGACCGCGGAGAGGCGATGCGGGTGCATGCTCAATTGCACGAGGATTTTTGACGCCCTGGCGTGCTTGGACGAATTTTGCAGGGCTTCCTGGATGATCCGGAAAACGAAGACTTTCGTTTTGGGCGGCAGGCGGGCCTCGCTCCCCGTATGGGAGAAGGCGACCTGAACGCGATGTTGCTTTTTATACGAATCGAGATAATTGGTCAGCGCCGCCCGCAGGTCCAACTGCTCATACTGACCGGGACGCAAATTGAACACCACCTGCCGGGCTTCCTGAATGCCGTGTTTCAATTGATGCTTGGCCTCGCTCAGCAGGGCAAAACACTTGGTCGGCTCCTCCTGAATCAGATCCGCGCACCGTTCCATTTTGAAATTCACGCCTACCAGCGTTTGGACCAGCCCATCATGGATTTCACAGGCAATGCGCGTCCGCTCTTCATCGACCGCGCTTTCCGCTTCCTCTTTCACGTACCGCCGGAATAAGGATTGGTAGCGGCTCAGGGTTTTTTCGATTTCCGTCGTGGCCCGAATGCGCGCGTCGATCAACTGCCACATAAACTTGGCGCTCGCGCCCCCGATGATGGCGACACTCGGTCGCCGGATTTTCTGCAGCGCCCGCTCGACCTCGGGACTGCCGGTGACGTCGATGATCAGGTCCACCCCTTTCATGTTCAGAATTTCCCGATAATCCTGCGTGACCGGCACGCCCAACTGCTTGGCCAGCCTGGTGCCGAGCGTTCGGGATTTGGCCTCTCCCAAACCGACGATGCGGGCCAGCGGGTCCTGCGCAAAAATCTCCAACAACGCCCGCCCTCCGCGTCCCCCTCCCAGGATCGCCACACGGGTGGCCGACGCCCCCCGCCGGCGCGGCGCTTTGGACGCGGGTTTGGACTTCCGTTTGGAAACGGAAGCCGCGACCCGCCGAGGTCCGGCTTTTTGAATGGAACGGCTAGCAGAAGGCATAAGTGCCTCTACCCCACCTGACCTCCCCTGTATAGACCGGGGACATGGTTTACACCTGTTCGGAGACATGGTTAACACTTTAACCTACATGGCTTCACCCCTACGACAGGAGGAACGCCATGCCTTGGAAAGAGGTGTCGACGATGTCTCAACGCCACGAATTCATTCAGTTAGCCCACCAACCCGGCCTCTCCTTGCGCGCCCTCTGTCGGCGATTCGGGATCAGTCCCCCCACGGCGTATAAATGGCTGACCCGGTATGCCATCGCCGGCGCCGCGGGGCTCGTCGAGCGGTCCCGGCGCCCGCATCAGACGCCGCACCGCACGCCGTCAGCCGTGGAAGCCGCGGTCGTGGCGTTACGCCTCCAGCACCCCACCTGGGGCGGCCGTAAACTGCACGCCCGCCTGCGCGCGCTCGGCTATCCCCGGGTCCCCGCACCCAGCACGATCACGGCCATTCTGCGTCGTACCCCCGGGCTCACGGCCGTGGACTCGCCGCCCCAGCGGGCCTGGCAGCGCTTCGCCCACGCCACGCCCAATGCCCTGTGGCAGATGGATTTTAAAGGCCATTTCGCCTTGCTCCACGGCCGCTGCCACCCCTTGACCGTGCTGGATGACTGCTCCCGCTTCGCGCTCTGTCTGCACGCCTGTCCCAATGAACAGGGCCAGACCGTCCAAAGGCACTTGACCCAGACCTTCCGCCGCTATGGCTTGCCGGCCCGCATGTTGATGGATAATGGCCCGCCTTGGGGCGTCCCCCTCACCCGCAGTCCCTTCACCCCGTTGACCCTCTGGCTCATCCGTTTGGGCATTGGGCTGACTCATGCCCGGCCCGCCCACCCCCAAACCTTGGGCAAAGACGAACGCTTCCATCGGACCCTCAAAACCGAACTCCTCCACCACCGGACCTTTCGCGATCTGCCTCACTGCCAACAGCACTTTGACCGCTGGCGTGACCACTATAATTTGGACCGCCCGCATGACGCGTTAGCCCTCGCGGTCCCGGCCACCCACTATACGCCCAGTCCCCGCCCGTTTCCCGAAACCCTCCCGCCGATTGATTATGGCCCCGACGCGCACGTGCGCCGCGTCCAGGGCAAAGGCGAAATCTCTTTTCGCGGCCGCCCCTTCCATGTGACCAAAGCCTTACGGGGCTACCCCGTGGCCCTCCGGCCCACCACCCAGGAAGACCGCTGGCGGGTCTATTTTTGTCACCAATATATAACCGAGCTTGATTTGCAGCATCCCTTGGAATAAATCACAATGTGTCAACCATGTCCCCGAACACCCGTTAATGATGTCCCCGGTCTATACACTCCCCTTACAAAGGGGAGGAATCCTCTGGCGCCTGCCCTGAGCGAAGCGAAGGGTCGTTGCCCATCAGGTGGTTCCCCGATCCTGCGCCAAGGACCTGATCGTTTCCATGAATTGATCAATGTCCTTGAACTCGCGGTACACGGAGGCGAAACGCACGTAGGCCACCTGGTCCAACTCGTGGAGTTCCCGCATGACTTCCTCTCCGATCACCCTGGCCAGAATTTCCGATTCGCCCATATCCTGCAGGCGTTTTTCAATCCGGTCCACCGCGGCTTCCAGCGCGGTGCTGCTGATCGGCCGCTTTTCACACGCCTTTTTCAGGCCGGCCATGACCTTGGTGCGGTCGAACGTTTCCCGCCGGTTGTCTTTTTTGACAATCGTGGGAAGACTTTCTTCAATCCGTTCGTAGGTCGTGAACCGGCGCCGGCATCCGAAACACTCCCTGCGCCGACGGATGACTTCCCCTTCACGGGCCGTGCGAGAATCAATGACCTTGTCGTCGAGTTGATTGCAGAACGGACACTTCATGCCGGGGCTGGAACACTTCCGCTCGTTCGTAGAGAAAAAGGGGCCGTCTCACCGCTCAGAAGACTGGTGAGTAACGGCAAGTTCCACATGTGTTCCTTTGCTCTGCTCAGGACGGGCTCTGTTACGAGTCTGAAAAGACCGGGAACCGGGCGCACAACGCTTTGACTTCCTTGCGAATCCGGCTTTGGATTCGTTTGCTCGCGGGACGTTGCAACACCTCGTCCATCCACGCCACGATTTGCGACATCTCGGCAACCCCCATCCCCCGCGTCGACACGATGGGCGTCCCGATGCGAATGCCGCTGGCCACCGCCGGCGGTCGTTCGTCATACGGCACGGCATTTTTATTGACGATGATCCCCGACGCGTCGAGCGCTTCCTCAGCCTCTTTCCCCGTCACGCCTTTGGAATTGAGATTCAGCAGAAACAGGTGGGTATCCGTTCCACCGGACACCACGTGATAGCCCCGCGCGGCAAACCCATCAGCCAACGCCCTGGCATTGTCCAGGATTCGTTGTTGATAGGCGGAAAAACTCGGGGCCAGCGCTTCCTTGAACGCCACGGCCTTGGCCGCAATCACGTGCATGAGCGGCCCCCCTTGCAGCCCGGGAAAGACGATTTTATCCACGGCTTTCGCGTGTTCTTCTTTACACATCACGATGCCGGCGCGAGGCCCGCGCAACGTTTTGTGGGTGGTACTGGTGACAAAATCGGCATAGGGAACCGGGCTGGGGTGCAGCCCCGTCGCCACCAGGCCCGAGATGTGCGCGATATCGACCAACAGATACGCCCCCACGGATTTCGCAATTTCCTGAAATCGCGGGAAGTCCAACACTTTCGAATAGGCGCTCGCCCCGACGACGATCATGCGCGGACGCACTTCTTCCGCCTCGTGTTGCACCGCGTCGTAATCGATCAACTCGGTTTCGCGATCGACTCCATAGGAGAAGGCCTGGAACAGCTTTCCCGAAAAATTGACTTTGCTGCCGTGGGTTAAATGGCCGCCCTGCGAGAGGGCCATGCCCAGGATGGTATCGCCGGGTTTCAGGACCGCAAGGTATGCCGCCATATTGGCGGTGGAACCCGAGTGCGGCTGGACATTGACGTGCTCGCAACCGAACAACTGCTTGGCCCGTGCAATGGCCAACTCTTCCACCGCGTCCACGTACTGGCATCCGCCGTAATAGCGCCGCCGTGGATAGCCCTCCGCATACTTGTTGGTCATGAGCGACCCCTGCGCGGCCAGGACCGCAGGGCTCGCATAATTTTCCGAAGCGATCAATACCAGCTTGTCGCGCTGCCGTTTCTCTTCGGCGCGAAAAGCCGCGTAGACCTCAGGATCTTCTTGCTTGACTGCTTTCAGGGTCCCGACGACGTAGCCCATTAGCCTGCCCTGAGCGAAGCCGAAGGGTCCTGGGAATCCGGAGTCTCTGCGGGAGAAACGGGGTCGGCCGTTGCCGTTTCATCAACGGGGGCCTCAGCCGGAGCCTCGCCGCCCTGTTTGACAAGACAGACGGATATCGTCGCGACGATGTCCCGATGCAACTTGATGCCGACGGCACACGTCCCCAACTCCTTCAAGGGATTCGCCAATTGAATCGTTCGACGATCCACGTCGAATCCTTCGGCGAGCAATCCGTCCGCCAGATCCTTCGCCGTGATGGAGCCGAACAGCTTATCATCCTTGCCGGTCTGGACCGGAAACGTGAGCGACACCTTGGACAATTGCGTCGCCAATCCCTGGAGCTCGTGTTCGACCTTCCTGGCCTTATGGGTCGTCACGCGTTTGGCATGCTCCAAGGCCTTCACGTTACGGGGATTGGCCTCCAGGGCTTTTTGGCGGGGGAGCAGGTAATTCCGCGCATACCCGTCGGCCACGTCGAGCACGTCTCCCACGTACCCCAAACTGTCGATATTTTCCTGAAGAATCACCTTCATCGGCACCTTACCTCCCTTTCACTGTCAAAGGGGTCTTATCATAAGGTCCGCATGGGGAAAATGTCAATTTGAAGCCGGCGCCGGCACCACGGTCGTTGTGTCCGGAGATCCCGTCACGCTGGACACGTCAGGCAAGCGTCCACTACAATGCCTGCATGCGGCGTCACTGCACCGGGCTTGTCCCCGCAAACGCGGGGGGTACGTGGTGTCTGAGCATGGGCTGTCTGGCCTTTGCCCTGGTCCTGTCTCACGCGTCTGTCGTTGAACGGAACCGGGACATTGCCCGGGCGGAGACCGATGCGGCCGCTCCGGCCGGACCCGACCTGACCACTTCAACCCTGAACGTCCGGCTGAGTCAGCAGGCGATTCACCCCCCGAAAGCCCTGATCAACGAGGTCGTGACGTTGCCACACGTGCGCGCGGCTCGCGCCAGAATCGCGCCTTCGCCACAATCCGCCATTTTGGAAGATAACGACCATCACCGCGTTCTTGTCCTGTCGGTGCGGGAAGATGACCGCCTGGACGTGCAGGTGCTCGCCGACCTCGATTTCTCCCGGCACGTCCCTTTTGTCACAGCCTGCGCTGAACATCGCGGGTGCGCATACGATCGACGCCCCATCACCGGCGGACTGGGCTGTGTGGCCATTTGTATTCAGCAGGCACTCGATCCAGGCCGCCGACCATGAAACTACCCGACCTTCTCCACGCGTTCGCCACTCGCCTGACGGACCATACAGACGCCGCGAGCGGGCTCGACTCGTTGATTGAATCCCGCACGACCCGCAAGATCGGGACATCCGGCGCCTTGCACCTGTATGCCATGGAGGTCCCGGCGGGAACCGTGTTTCTGGAAGACGCGCCCGTCACCATCGTGCCTCCCGGAGACCTGGAACCCACCGCCGGGTTTCTGCTCCGACGCCAGGGCGACACCGCCCTGATCCAAACCCTGGACACGCTTGGACAATCGACGGTCGATAATACGCTTGTGCCGGATGCGACGGCGTTCTTTCGCCTGGCATCGGAACGATTGGCCGATATGGCCGCCCATCCCGAATCCTACGCCTTGGGACCGGCCGAGCGGCTGGTGCCCTGGCTGGACCCGGAGCACCGGGAAGCCAATGATTCAGCCAGAACCGGGGCATCGGCTGCCGTGCTGACGACCGTCTGGCATGACGATCCGGCCGCGCGTTGGACCAAACTCGGCACGCTGGCGGTGACCCTGATGCGGCACAATAAACGCGTGCTGCTGGTGGCGCCCACGCATGACGCCGTGGATCACCTGCTCGGGTTCCTGGCCAAAACCCTGCGCAACGCCGCCCTGCCCTTTCACAGTCTGTTGAGCCGTTACGAAGTTCCGGTGCTCAAGCAAGTCGAAGGGGTGGCCCTCGGCGAATTGGGATTCGAAGCGCAAATGCACAAATTTTTTGCCAGGTCGCGGTCGCACAAGGATACGCTTCGACAAAAATATGAGCGATTTCGTGACCTCATCCCGATCCTGGCCTACAAAGGGCAGAAACAACGCGATTTGGATGAGGTCAAATTACTGGAATGGCGGCTCATGGCCCAGGTGAGTGAGTTCCAGGGAAAAATCAAAGGCATCGATGACCTGCTCGCCCAGTATGAACGCCTGCCCATATGGAAACGTCTCGGCATGCAGACCATGGGAAAAAACGTGGAGACCCTGGGCGAATACCGGAAGCTGTATACGGGGAATATTGCGGCCCTGATGAAAGAGGTGGAGATTGCGCAGGCTCGCATCCGTGAATTGTCTCCCGAGGCCGCCATTCCGAAAGAGATGCGCCCGGAATACGAAGCGTTGAAAGACGACATCTCCCGGCTTGGCGGTACCCGGAAAGTTCGCGAAATGTTGGCCGCGAGCGAGGCCACCAACCGGCAGGCCTTCATGCAAAACAAACGGCTGGTCGCGGCAACCCCGGGGAGAATCGTGACCGATCCCTTGTTCAAACGCATTCGCTTCGACGTGTTGATCGCCGAAAATGCGCCTCAGATTCCGGCCCCGTTTTTACTCGGCGTCGCCGGGCTCATTCGAGAACAGATTATCATCGCCGGAGACACTCGTGATCTTCAGGGACCGCACCGCCTCTGGCGCCAACAGTACCCGGACCTTCCCGAACCCTCTCATACCGCTTCGGCGCCACGAGCTTGACGCCCATCCGGGCAAAAACCGATAATGACAGATCCTTCAATACGTTCAGGACAGGCTTCATGCCGAAGTGGCGAAACTGGCAGACGCACTAGATTCAGGGTCTAGCGCCCCTTGGGGTGTGCGGGTTCAAATCCCGCCTTCGGCACCATCGCAAAAATAGTCCGACTACGTCACAGATGCCCCAAGTGCCGACGTGATTCCGTTGCACGGATGATTGGCACGGACCCGCACCGCTTCCTTCCCATTTAGACTTTCCTTGTTTCCCGCCCCCGGACATGAGCCAAACCGGTCCCCCCGGCCTTCTCCTGGCCAAGCAAGCCGACCGACAATGCCTACATTGAGTCGTTCAATGGGAGCTTACGGGAAGAGTGCGTGAACGTGCATTGGTTCGAGGATTTGACGGATGCGCGGGCCAAGATGCAGGGTTGGCAACAGGAATATAATGAGGAGCGGCCTCTCTCAAAAACCTGACACCCTTGCAGTACAAGGCGCAGTGGCACACACAGAAGTCAGAAACTCGCTGACCCCGTGGACCAAAAAACGGGGTGCCTTCAAAGTCATCAATCCCTCACTCTCGATTTGGACGTAAAATTAGGGGGAATGTCAGTGCATTCTGTTTTGGCATTCGGATCCAACGAAATTATAGGCCATAGCTTGCCCGAAGCTAGATCGGGATGACGGGGCTCGGATTCGGGTGTGCCATAGTCGTCTCTGATCTTGTCGATCTGGTTCAGATAGTGCGAAGCGAAATCGCTCGGACCAGCATCCGTCGTCATAGCCAATAATTGTCGCCGCAGTTCGGTGGTGGCCACCGGCAATACGTTGTAGGTATTTCCACCACTCTCGACGGGAACGTACTGGTTCACGACGCGTTCGATCGTGCGCCTTGAAACAAACGCGCCTTTGTGCTCGATCTCAAGTTGAATGAGTAGCAAGAGGCCGTACTCATCGGCATTCTCCGCAACGGCCTCCACAAGGAGGGCAGTTTCCGGCAAAGGATAGTTCTTCAAAAGATCATAGACATGGGCGCGCAAATCGGAGTGCTCACCGATCAAACCTGCAAGGCGAGTGGACATGTACCGTTGATCGCTGCCGTCCTTGCAATGGAATACACCCCCTGCGACTAAATCGACAAGGTGCTTCGCGGAGGACAGTGTCCCACGACGGATCACAGCGTCATGCCAGGCATGATTCTCGTAAAGTCGTGGATCGATCCCCGCGAGATGGAAAAGGACATTCTCGGCATCATCGCCGGGAGCAAACCCGAACGCCGTGAGCATCTCTTCAAGCGCGGAAACTGTTCGGTGTTGTTCAGGTAGCGCCTGTACAATGTCGACGGCCTCGGAGGGGCGATTGGTAAAGGGCAGCAGACTAAGCCACATCCGGAGTTGGTACGGTTCGTCAAGAATCCACGGCTGTGTTTTCGCCGCTTCAAACATATCGCCGATGCCCTGCTTCACGAGATCCACATCGACGACCTCGCCAGAGAGGACAAGATTGGTTAGCAGTGCTCTACGCGGTTCCCGCTCTGCTATGCCAATCAACGTCGTGAGTACGTCGCCGCGCTGGCCGTGGGGAAGGGCAGCAGCCACAATCGCGAGGGCGACCGCACGTTTTTTTTCATCTTCAGTAGAATCTTCGCCGAGCAATCGTTCAATCGCGCAAAAGATAGTGTCGGCTTCCACTGACGATGCAAGCGGACGGGATTCTCTCGCTGTGCGTTTTTCCGCAACGGACGAAAAATCCGGTGATCTTCTCCACTGTTTGTCCTCGTTTGGCTCATTAGCGTCGCGCCAGTGCTTTGCGAGGACTAATGCAGCATGATTGCCGAAATCTTCGTCCAACAGATATTCGGCCATCAGCCCCACGGTCTCGGAACAGCCAATTGCTTGAAATGCCCATTGGTAGTCCGATGACCAAGGCGTACGTGCCTCGTCCCTGGCTCTGTCGATGCAGGAATGGTCTGCTCGCGCCTGTTCTTTGAACGCTCTCCAGCGGCGGAGGTCTTCGTCCAGCAGCCGTTTTAGCAAGGGCAGCAAGCTCGCTGACGGCGAACGGTGTGATAGCCTTGCGATCGCCGCGAGTTCCGCACGCGTTGCATCGGGCAAATTCAAGAGTCGGTTGCCCCAATCTTCCACAAACCCGGCAATCACGTCGCGAGCGGCAGCGTCGAAAGGCTTTCCATGCCTGTTCTCCCCATCCGGATGAATGGAGATCAGGTCTGCCAAGTTCGCTATTCTCTGGTTGTTCGCTTGGTCGGATCTTGCTGCTATGGCAGCAAGAAGATTTGCGGCATGGGTATAGCCAATGCGGTACCGAATGGCATGATAACGGTCGCCCACAGCCTCATCGAATGGCCCCTGGGTATCTTCGAGCATTTCTTTAAGCTCGAACATACGGTCAATCAGTCTGCCCACCGCCTGAGGCCCAAGCACCGAGGCAGCAGCATTGGCGCGGTCGTCGAAGCGATTTGTACCGAGCGCAATGTTGAGCAAGGCTTCATCTTCAAGTGAACAACCCGACCCAGCTATGAGTTCGGCCGCGTTATAGGGAAGCTTTCGACCTTCGCGTAGGCGAGAAAGGATACCTTTGGTGACGGCAAGCGGAAAGCGGTTCTTCGCCACATAAATTAGCTGTACTGCGCCTTCCTGCTCCTCGCCGATCTCCATTTCCGCAATGACTGTCGCCAGTTCGGCGTTCTGAGCCTCCCCAACGGGTCCATCGACGAGTGAAGCAATCTGATTGTAAGTTTGGTTCTCTTGGAGACGACACCTTTCGCGAGCCGCAGCAAGCCCAGCCTTAACGGCTCCGTCCGTAACCTCGTTGATCAGGCCCTTATTCGCCAGCAGATCGAACGTCTTCTCGTCAGCGTCTCTCAGCACTTGTGTTACATGGCGGTCGGCGTAGCGGAATGCAAGAGCGTCGACCACTGAAGCTCTTACTTCGGGGACGGGATCATCCTGCGCCACGTCGGCTACAAGATCGAGTCCGGCCATGCCGCTGTTCATGGCAATTTGGTAAAGAACGGTCTTGCGGAGGTTCGGCGGAAGAGCCTTAAGCCGACGCGCGCCATCTGGTCCGAAAAGGGATGGCTGAAATAGCGAACTCGCGCTTAGTGCTGCTAGGTGGACTTGCCTGTTCTCGTGAGTGATGAGTGGCCATACATGCTCGAGAAATTCCTGGCGACCCGAGGTGATCATGAAGCGAAACGCGCGGTCGACTGTGCCAGGCACGTGCCACCGTGCCATAAGGCCCTGAATCCTGGGACCCACACTAGCCCAAACAGCGTCGGTCGAGCATTGGATCATCTCGGCAGCAAGGATAGGATCCACGTAAAACGCGGCGAGAACGGCCGCACCGCAAGCCGCCTGCTGCTGCTTTGTGCCACGCGATAGCCGCTCGCACGCGAAGAAAATAGCTTCCTCCCAGGGACGCTGATTCAAGACATCCGCCTTCAACGCTTCGCGTGAGTCATGGTCGCCGAGACTCCTAACCATCAGGCGCTCAACATAATGAGACGCGTACCACTCCTGAAATTGCTGGTGCTGGAACGAATAACCGGCCGGATCCTCGACGCGCACAAGAACATGATGGTTGACAAACGCTTCCAGTACAGCGTGAGGCTGGGGTTTCTCCGTGATCTGACCTTCGGTCTCAAGAGCATTATCGGTGTCGAAAACTGACTTGCGTGCGACGGGTTCCGTGATGGTCGTGTTCGCGGAACGGGTGGCAGTGGCTGCGAGATCTTCCAGGAACCGCTGGTGTAATCCATGCGTCACCTGCGCGAGCGTCTCAGGACGCTGAATGTCCTCTTCATGAACAGCAACGAACCGACGGAGCACTTCTTCCTTCGTGGTTGGAAACGGGCTCCCTTCCGGCAAGGCGAGCAACACGGTCAAATAGAGCGGGGTCGTCACAAGCTCGCGTACTCCATCCGTGCGCCACGCCTGATCGACCATGCGCTCGCCTGCATCCCCGTGTAGCTCCCGCGCAATATCGATTTGTTGTGTTTCGCTGAGTGGCTGGAGGCTGACACGCGTGCCATTGATCGGAACATCACGCGCTTGCTTGCGCGTCGTTATTAGAAGGCTGAGCTCGGGATGTTCCATTTGCAAACACGAAACTTGGGTTCTGGCGCGTTGCCGCGCGTCGCTGTCGAGTTCATTCCAGCCGTCCAACAGTAGAATCACGCCGGGCTTCGCTGCCACGCTACGCAAGTCGTCTTCTGAGATTCCGCGAAACGCAGGCCGCTTCAAAACCGCTTCGAGCAGCGACGCTCCGTCTGCCGACCAATCACCGAGCGAAACAACAATCGGTGACGCATTCCCATTGGCTAGGACCGCTTCGGCAATCTGAAACACGGTTGTCGTTTTTCCCATACCGGGCTGGGCAATAAGGATTAGATCATCAAGTGTGGTGAGGACCGTCGCTAGCTTCGCTGTGCTGAGAGGTTCATTCAGGCCATCTACTTCAAGTGTCAGCGGGATCGTGGTGGATGGCCACTTGCTGGATCGGTGGAAAGTCCTGAGATCGGCGGCGGCGGCGGCATGGAGGCGCGCACTCATTTCGCGCTCGGAGGGCTGGCGGGATACCGGAACATGTAGCACGTCGTTGTCTAGAACGCGCCGCCATGAATCCATTTGCGCTTGGATCTTCCATTCGCGCAGACGTGCGACAGTGAATTGGGAGTCTTTGGCGTCCACGGCTTTGGCATGGAGTTGGCACAGCCAAATACCGTTGTCCGGCGATCGTCGCTCCTCTCGCGTCATGGTGGCATCATAGCGCGGACCGGCAGGCGTCGCAGCGCAAATGTGGGCTGCAACACCGACATTAATTTCGCCATCACCGTCGGAGTTGGATCCGATTGTTGGCCGGCGACACGACGGATCAGAGCACAGCCAACCAGCTCGCTTCGCGACCTGGAGCTTGGTCTTCTCAGTAAACTCGTCCCTGTTCTTTTTGCTCATCGGCCACGGTTTAACGGGTAGCCCACCTGTCAAGAAGATCCTCAAGGCTGTCCCATACCATTTTTCCCACTGAGATCAAAGCTCCCGACCACGGACCGCCTTGTTCACTATTGAAGATCGCCGGCCCTAGCATTGACTGCCCACAAATTTAAAGGGACTTGTTATACATTTATGGGGCTATAAATGGGCGTTTATGACTCTAAAAGGACGCGGGATTTCTGCGTGCATGGGAATGACAGAGGAAGGCAGAGCTATGTCTTCGATAGTAGATTCGGTGACACTACACATCATGAGTTATTTTGCTCTGTTACAGGATCATCGATAAGGTTGGCGGAAAACAGTTCGATACGCTGGACCGAATGTTCAAATCCGATCCCAATACGATTCCAAGAACAAGCGTCCCTCAGTTGTTCAACAAGCTGGATGACATTGCCCGCGCGTTGGCGTGTCGCGTTATCTGATCCATCGCCTTCTACTAGATCCTTGTATCGCTGCAATAGTGGGGAATTGATAGGGTCCGATGGCAGCTGCCGAAAGAGGTTATCCTCAGCCTGAGCAGCCATGATGATTAGAGCTTCAAACAGGTGACCTGCATGCTCTTGTTGCAAAGTTTGAGTTTCAGGGCGGGAGAAAATTCTGTCTACGACTCCAAGATCCGACACTTCGCGTCGGACGAACCGGTGATACAGGTCAAGGTCAATCGTTCGCAAGATCAGACACACAACGGCTGTTAGAGCGAAAGACCTCTTGTCGCTTCGCAACGAGGCAAAAATTAAGCCTAGTCGGTGGATGGCTTGTGCAATCCTTCGAAGACTGAGGTCAGGCGCATGAAAAAATCCATGCAACAAATCTCGGACAGGTTTAGCGTCGTGCAATGCCGTTTGGTCTTTGGTCCGCGCGAAATAGTCGTCAATCTGTATTGTAGCAAGCATCTGTTCGATGAAGGCTTTCCGCTCAGGCGTCGGTAGGACAAAGTCCACATCAAAAAACCGGCGCAAGTATCCCTGGGCATCAAAGGCGTTGCCATAAAGGGCTTTGATGGAATGCGCGAGTTCAGAACGATTGACAGCCAGTACGAAGACAACGTGGTCCACGGCGAATAAATGCTTCGCGACCTCAAGAAGCTCGACCGCATAAGAAGGGCGGCACCGGTCCAATTCATCGATCATCACGATCAGAGGTCGGCCACCTTTCGATGTTGACACATCAACAGTCATTTTTTGGAGGGCGCGCCTAAATTCTGGGACCGACTCTTTTGCCTGCTGGTATGCGGACAGCCTTCCCTCTGCGTAGGATGCAAGAGCCTGACCCACCACTGGAATACCTGCGGCGCCGAGCTGAATCAAACCTGGGACGGCCGATAGAAGAACGGCCTTCGTCGTATCCTCGATCGTCTGTGCCATCGATTCCTGAGTGTACTCTTTGAGCCCGCCCGTCAGTTCCTTGGAGAGAGCAACAAAAGGATCGCCGGAAAAGTCCGTCTCCCAAGCATTGAATTTGATGATGGGAAATCCTTGGTTCTGAAGGTACTGAGCCCAAATGTTGAGAAATGTGGTCTTGCCGTTTCCCCACGCGGCATCGATCGCCAAAACACATGGCCCTTCGAGGGAACCGATCAAGTGGGTCAAAACCTCCACCGACTCTTTGCGTCCAAGCAGGTCGTGCCTGAAAGGGTCGTCCCCAGGCACTTCAATTTCAAGTGGTTGGATGCGTATTCCCATGTGAGCCTTTCAGCGCGTCAACTCAAGATCCCCGAGTAGGCCGGGATGACAGGAAAAGGAAGAGCGGCATCAGATGACGCCTTTTTTACTATATGACGTCCTTATCCGCCGGTTCACAGACGAGGAAGTCCATCCCTTCACGACACCGCCAGGCGTATCTGATGCCTGACAATACCGTGGCAAACGTGATCCGGGGATGGGTCAGCGTCTCCATGCTCATCATATTTCGAAGACCTTCAGCACCTCGTCGCCGTAATGGTTGATGACCTTCACGGCAAACTTGCCCGTTTCGGGCTTCTCAAATGGTCGGCTCACTGTGCTGTACAGACTGCTCCAGGCGTCCTCGTCGATCTCCGCCCGTAGGGTCCGTTTAAGGTTATCATATGGCTCTTCAGCCCCCGTAAAATAGGCGTGGCGCACGAAGAAACTCTCGCCATTGTAGTTGGTATCGATGAACCAGCAAGCGATGTCGTCGGTGGAGGCGCTGCGAATCTGGCCGGTAGTCGGGTCGTACACATCTACTCCCTTGATCTCGACTATGATCTGGCCGGTCTTCCGCTTCATAATCTTCACTTCCGGCTCGCCGAACACCATGAAGAGGTTGCCTGATCCTGTCTTCTTGAGCAGTTCGCCCCCCATCACCAGGTCAGGATTCATCTTGGCTGGCAGGACGGTCAGGTTGCCGTAGCGTTTCGCCTCTTCGGCAACATGCGGGTCGAAGGCAAAGCCGCAGACTACCAACATGTCAAAGCCGACGCCCTGCACCGCTTCCTTGGCAGCTTCCTTTACTTGGCGAGGACCGACGGTGCCGTGTTCCGGACCGATGGAGACAGCAACACGGATGGTCTTAGCGGCGGCGGTATATTCGCCTGACGCGTGTAACCACTTCCCGGCGTAGGGTTCAAGGCGGTCGAAGATGAGGCGTTCTTCCTTGCTGGTGTTCTGGACTCCAGCCTTCTTGAGGTTGTCCAAGATCATGGCTGCGAAGTCCTGCTGCTTGCGGGCTTCCTGCTCGCTGACCGAGCCATCCTGATTCTCGTCGGCGGCAGAGAGTACGCGGTGCGGGGAAAGACTTTCCACCGAGAACGGGCCGCATACCCGAACGCGCTTGTTGTCTTCGTATGGCCGATCGTAGAGCGTTTCGGCGCCAGCATGGCGGGAGATGGCGGCATCAATCTGCTCACGCGTCATCCCCTCTTTGATATTCGGATTGTTCGCGATGGAACCGAGCGTTATATGCGAAACACGCCTGCAAACGAAACCCTTGCGGATGTCTTCTTCTGTCTTGTATCCGGATGGTATCTTGCCGGTCAGTTCGGTTTCCTTCTTGATGCCTTCAGACGAGTCGGCCAGCAGGTAGTAGAAATACCTGGCAACCATCAGGCGCGTGCGGGCCAGCGCCACAGCGACCCGGCTCGTGTCGCAGGTGATCCACCGACGTCCCCACTGCTCAGCAACATAGGCGGTCGTGCCGCTTCCGCAGGTCGGGTCAACCACTAAGTCACCGGGATCGGTGGCCATCAGGAGGCAGCGCTCAATGACTTTCATACTGGTTTGGACAACATAATTCTTGTCAGTGGCACCCTGCGTGTCCATCCACATATGACTAAGCTCTTGGACCGGATAATCGTCAAAATACAGTTTGTAACGAAGGGAATCGCCTGGAAAGAATAGCCGGTTAGCTATGAGTAGTTTTCGCATTCCATCGAGATTGGTTTTCCAACTCTTGCCGCCAGATGGAAAGAACTTCTGACCAGCAAACTCGAATTCGAAGACGCACGATTCTGTACGTCCCGACGAACGTAAGTCCATTGATTGGAAGAGTCTTCCATCTGTAGCATCGTCGCCCAACGTGGCACGCGACAGACACTCGCCCGAAGGCAGTTCAACATATCCATAGTCTCCAGCATTCGAATCGTTGCGGCTTGTAAATAACTTTTTGAATTTTGTCTGTTTGAAGTCCTTCCCGTACCATACGAGGTAATCACACATCGTGAAAATATACGTCTCGCCAAGCGGCATCTTCTTTTTCTTGAAAGCGATATTGCCAATGAAGTTCTCACTACCGAACACTTCGTCTAGTAGGTTGCGCACCAAATGCACGTTCTCATCTCCAATCTGTACGAAGACGCTGCCCGTCTCGGTGAGTAAATCACGGGCCACGACCAGGCGGTCACGCAGGTAGGAAAGATAGGAGTGAATGCCCAGTTTCCAGGTATCGCGGAAGGCGCGCACCTGTTCGGGCTGACGGGTGGCGTCCTCGGCCTTGCCGTCTTTCACGTCGCGCTTGCGGGTGCTCACCTGCCAGTTGGAGCCGAACTTGATGCCGTAAGGCGGGTCGAGGTAGATGGCCTGGACCTTGCCCTTGAGTCCTTCTTTCTCGGCCAGTGATGTCATCACCAGCAGCGAATCACCCAGGATGAGTCTGTTGGCCCAGGGCTTCTGGCGATCATCCTTCTGGCTATAAAAGTCGACCTTCTTCTCGAAGTCGTCCTCCAAGCCGTTGAAGTCGGCGAAGAGACTCGTCTGATCGCCAGCAGGCTGCTCGGTGCGAGGCAGGGCGTCAATGATGGCCTGCGGGTGAATCTTCTCTTGGATGTAGATCGGCACCACCGGAACGGTGAGGTCTTCGCCGTCCTGCTCGTCCTTGCCCGTCCAGACCAGCTGCGGATCGAGCGAGGGATCGCGTGGATAAAGCATAGTCTTGGGGGCGAGTTCTTCATCGACCACGAAGTCACGCAGCTCTTCGGTGGGGATATTGGCGCGCTTGTCCTTGTGGCGGATGGATTCAACTTGCTTCCGCGTGTTCTTCCGAGCGTCCTTTTTCTTAGCCATGAGCGCCTTCCTTTGCCGGTTCTTCATGCAGCTGTTTCACAAAGCGACGGATGAGATTCTGTGCATCCCAAGGGTCGGCAACTTCGATGAACGCCCAGCGACCGAACCCACCGTGGTTGTTGACAGCCGGGACCCATAGCGTACGGGCCGTGGCAACCTTGGCGTCCTTATCTTTCTTCTTTTCTCCAGTCACTTCGACAATCAGGTTCAAGAGGTCATCCGGGCCGCGACCGTCTTCAATGCAGGCGATGAAGTCGGGGATGTAGTTCTTCTCCTCGCCATTTAATGTGTAGGGGATGGCGAAGCCGAGGTTGTGATTCTTGACGTAGCGGATGACCTCGGGCATGTTTTCCAAGGCTTCGGCCATTTTCTGCTCCCACGAGCCGGTATCGGCAACGACGTGGGAGATATGGCACTTGTCGGCGTGAGTTGCAAAGACGGGCCGGGTGGTATCGAAATCTACATAACGGGTGGAGCCGATGGTGTCATACGGACGGAGGATGGGCTTGAGCACGTCCGCAGCATCGGTCGAGGCTACGATGGCATTGTAAATGCGATCCGCTGCGTCATGCGCGAACTTGATCAGCAGCAGCAGTTGCGGGAAGGTGTTGTCCTTGAGTGTGACGCATTCATCGAGCCAGCGTTTGGCAATGCCGAGCAGTTGCGGGAAAAGCCAATGCTTCACCTCACCGTCAAACTTGTGCTTTTCGGGTCGATCAGTCCGTATGTCGCCATCCTGCCGGAAATACTTTTCCAGCGTGAGCTTAGCGAGAAGGAACGCGATTTCGTTGGGCCGACGACACTTAAGATCATCGAGGGTGTGGATGCTGGATTCACCGACGATGGGCGCGTTTTCGGTTCTCGTGGGGATATCGGCAGTGGAAAGCGTGAATCTCGATTGGTCGGTGAAGGTTGCGGTGAGCCGTTCGCCCGCTACGTCGTAGCGGTAGCCGAGCAGCAGGGGAAATGTGATCTCGCAGGCTATGCGGTTTTCAAGGGAACGGACGCGAGTGGGCAACGGTCCCGGTTTGGGGTCGTTGGTCGCGCCACTGCACGGGATGAAAGAAAAGGGCACACCATACACTTCGGCATATTCTGGGTTGAAATGCCCCTTCTCGTTGGCGGCATAGCTCATGCGACGCAACCCCCGACCGACCACCTGCTCGCAAAGCAGTTGCGTGCCGAAGGCACGCACGCCGAGAACATGTGTGACGGTGTTGGCATCCCAACCCTCGGTGAGCATGGACACGCTGACCACGCACTTGACGTGTTCACCGAGCTTGCCGGTCTTGCCTACGGTGTTCATGACCTCACGGAGCAGATCTTCGTCGGTCAGATTTTCCGCATCGCGACCGGGGAAGCGGGCGCGGTATTCGGCCTTGAATTCTTCGATTTCTCGGCTGGCAATTTTTTTGAAGTCGTCGCTCATCGCTTCCCCAGATTCGAGTTGCTGACTGTCCACCAGGACAGTATTCGGACGATGTAGCCAAGCACCATTGCCGTCGTCGTTGCGGAAGATGGACAGCCTCCCGGCCTGAACGATGACTTCTTCGCCAACCTTCTTTTCCCAGCCCGCGATAAAGTCGAAAACCAGCTTGGAAACGTTGGTGTTGTTGCAGACGACGATAAACACCGGTGGAGTGATACCGCGTGCGCGGGCTTCGGTGTTTTTCTCCCACAGGCGGTAATGCTTCTCGTAGTCGCCGTAGAGACTGTGTAGCGCGCCTTGCAACTCGACGGGGAGCTTCGGTTCGCCGCCTACCTTTTCAGTTTTGCGGCCTTTTCGGGGCAGATCCTCGCGGATGCGGAGCCACAGATCGCGGTAGGTGGGCTGCTCGCCTGTCATCGAGTCGTCAACCACCGGCACACGGGGCACTTTGACGATGCCGGCCTCGATGGCGTCAATCAGTGAAAAATCCGAGACCACCCACGGGAAAAGTGTTCCTTCGGGATAGCCTGAACCGCGTAGAAAAAACGGCGTGGCCGAAAGATCGTAAATGGCCTTCACTCCGATCTTGGCCTTCACGGCCTCAAGGCCGGAAATCCAGACGCGGGCCTCTTGGTCGCGTTGCTCGGCTTCAATACGATCATCGCCGGTGAGCTTCTCATCCAAGCCATCGGGTTTGCGTCGATAGCAGTGATGCGCTTCGTCGTTGAGGACGATGATATTTTTCTTGGCGCCCAACTCGCGACAGACGCGGCGAACCATCTGGTCGGGAGTCTCGGTGAACGGACTCGATTGCCCATCGGCAAGGATCGACTTCGTGATTTTTCCGGCGGCGATCTTTTCGCGCTGTTGGAATGCGTGGTAGTTGGTGATGATGATTTTGGCTTGTCCGAGCTGGTCCTGCAGTTGGGCCGGTACAATCTCACGCTGGCGATAGTAGTTCTCCGGGTCGTTCGGCAACAGCACGCGCAACCGATCACGGATGGTGATACCGGGCGTGACGATCAGAAAGGTGTCGGAGAAGCGTGCATCCTGCGGATTGGCGCGCTTATTGAGAGTGTGCCAGACGATGAGCATGGCCATGACGACGGTCTTGCCTGAGCCGGTTGCCATCTTGAACGCCGTGCGCGGCAGGCCGGGGTTCGATGTGTCGTTTCCAGTGCGTATCGTGTTCTCTATCCATGCCTCGCCTTCTTTCTTCGCCACCTCGAGAATGTAGATGGCGGTTTCAAGAGCTTCGATCTGGCAGAAGAATAGTTTCTTTTCTCGGTTGGGATCGGTCCAGTAGGCAAGCAATCGTGCGGTAGTCGGCGTCACACCACCGTAGCCGCCCTTGCGCCATAACGCAACACGGTGACGGATATCGTTAACGAGCCGGTTTTCTTCGATGCGGTCCTGCGTCCATTCCGTGTCGAACGAAAGCTGTTTGGATCCCTTCTTCTTTGGCCTGGCGATGGGTACGAAATACGAACTGGGCCGACGTTCGGGGACGATTTTGTCGGTGATGCCCTCGTCGCTAAACTCGAAATGGCGGGTTGGCTCGTCGAAAGGCGAGTTGATGATCGGGTTCTCGATGACAACTTGGCTCATTCTGGAGTGACCCCAAACTGCATAACCTCTTGCAAAGCGTCTAGCCCGTTAACCCAATGAGATCGGGTAATTGCGCAAAACGATGCCTCCATACTTCGCAAGCAGCGTCTCGATGAGCCTGCCAGACCATCCAGCGGCTCGGTCGTTCTGCTCATACGCCTTCCCATGGGTTGAATGTGTCGATTCCCACGTCATCGAAGTCCCAACTGTTCTGCCGTTTTGCCTCTAAAGAAGGAAATATATTTATCAATGCCTTCTCGAACTGTCATTCTTAAAACGATTCCACCTTTAAAGAAAACCGACAAAAAGACCAAGCGCATTATAGCCGTCTCGGTGGTTGTGGGGAAGGGAGGAGATTGAAGCCGAATTTCTTGAGACGTGGACGCGTGGGGGGGCAAGACAGGGCTAGGGAATCAGGCTTGTGAATTTCCCTTCTTTTCTCGTTTTTCACGCTTCCTGCGGTTTCGTTCTTGTCTTGCGGAAGCGGATGTTTTGGAGCCAGGCTTAGAAGTAATCTGCCTTATTTCGTTTGCAAAGTCGATCGTTTCAATTGATGGAGTTCGAAAACTAAAAACGGTTTTATTGTCGAAATTGGAAATGGCAAAATCTCCATAGATAATAATATCCATCCCGATCAGAACATCGGCCGCCCCAATATTCTCGATTTCCGTTGCTGGAATTCCATAAATGCCAACATTGTTTGGGAGCAGTACGTTGATATAGTAAGTGGAGACTAACTTAGCCCCATGAACTCCCGAAACCTTGACAACTCCGCTTGGCTTGAGATCAAGCTCTTTGACAATCCGAGGCGTAATGCCTGTTGCTGTCGCTCCAGTATCCCACAAACCAATATATTTTCCGTATTCCGGTTTGTCCTTCTCCTCCGTGATAGTCGGATCAAACGCTTTGCAGACCCCGACCTCGTTCCGCAACTCCAACGCACGGCCCTTATTGCGAGTAGTAAACGCCCGCACTTCCTTATGGAGATATTTTGATGGCAAGGCAACGGCTAAAAGATGACTCGAGGCGAATGATAGGTCTGCGTGTAACTCTCTTCACCTGCAGAGCATTGCTGAATGAGGAACGTTCCAGAAGGATACGTCGCTTCGGCCGAGACATAGGCCTCTAACCCAGAGTCGTGGGCACTTTTCACATCTTCATCAACGATGACCAAGAATTTGCCATCGTATAGCCGGACCAATTCTTTTTGATGGTCCTTATAATATTGAAATTCTTTGTCTAACATGACGTAAGGTGGTGCTGAAAGTGAGTGCTTCAGGCAAATGAGCCAACAATCTATCCGTTCTATCGAACCACGTCGAATCCCTAATTGTCAATGATGACCTTCCCTCCAATTGTGATCCCCGTCGAGTGTAAAGACATGGCAACAATATACCCGCCATGGTGGTTGTCGAGAAGGGGCAGGGTGAAATTTTTCCCAAGATTGCGTGCGGTGGCCTGAGTGCCTGATTCCTGCATACAGCATGTTGGCCTTGGATAGTGAGCCTTTTCTTCTAAGGCGATGGTTTTGCGTAATCCGGTGCAACTTCCATTAGTTCATGAAGTGAGTGGATTGTAATCCCGTGAAGCATGCGGGTGTGTTGCCGATCACTTGGTAGCGGTATGCGGTGTTGCACGAAATTTGCGACATGCCGCCCGAGGTCAATTACGTTTTGCGTCGCCTGCGCAAGCATTGGAACAAGTGGTTCATGCGTGTTGTCACCAGTAGAATGTCGAGGCCATAAGTTGAATTCCTTGCCATCGCTATGAATGACTAGACGGAGACCTTTGTGAGTGAGGCTCAAGCCGTGGGTCCATGTTATTCCAGTGGTCATGATCGTCAAACAAGCCGCAATGAATCTCGTCGGACGTGGGTTGCACGTGGAGTGGTGACGATTATCGTTCCAAGTGCTTGCATGACACCTAAAACCTCCTGATTGCGGCAAAGGAAGTCAAGGGATGGGATTTCACAATGGATAACGTTCCTTGTAAATATGTTCGACAAATTGTTGGGCCCGTTGGCGCCACGATCACATTTTTCTCTTATCAATCAATTAGTTGTATGCCTTGTTCAAATCCCGCCTTCGGCACCATCCTCCCCTTTCCTGCCTGGTCCGGTTTGACTCGGCCCGAAGAACGCATTGACATTGGATGCCACTCGAACCGACAACTCGCGCCAGGCCGACGCAAAATTCTCGGCTGGCACGACTCGTCGCGTGCCGTTGTCCCACTCAAGCAGGGTTGATCGTCGATACTCAATCCCCAATTGCTCAACGACGTTTATCTCGTAACGCCGCATCCAATCGATCAAATCCAAGGTCAACGTCGCGCACGCACGTCGCTGGGATTCAGTCGGCGCGTTCAACTCCGGGAGATCGGCATCGGACCAGGGCGGACACTCCAGCGTCGCCTGTGTGGTATATCGAGGTTGAAACTCGTAGCGGGGCAGGAAGACGCCGCCCCACTGACCATCTCCGTAGAACACACCAAACCCGCGCAGCACAACACATCGTCTCCGCGGCATCGCCAAGGCATACACGCTGGCACAGTCTTTGCGATCGGCGGGCGGCTCGATGCGGTCAAAGCCGATCTCGAGCAGCCAATTGCCTTCCGGTCGCACAATGTCGCGACCCCAGCACCACACCTGTTGGCTGAGCAAGCTCACCGCCTGTTCAAGGAGTTCACCTTCGGCACGTCCGTGATCGTTCACGTGAAGTGCTGCCAACATCTCAGTCAGCCTCGGCAGTCGCAATCGATGCGACGTTTGCCAACAGCCATGCGGAAGCGGCAAACAACTGCAGCCAATCCCCACTGGAGCTGATCCCGTAAGTCAGCATGCTGACAATCCAGCAAACGCTGGCAGCCGTTTGTCCGAGCCAGTCGGCGCGTAGCGCCCGTGCCAGTCGGCTTCGCCCCGCGCCAGACACGACCCTCCCCCTCGCGGCCTCGCTCGTCGCGATTGGTCCGCTCGATGGCGCGGCGAGTGCCCACCCGGCGACCCCTTCTTCGTTTCCCGTCAACATACGCACTCCTCTCCACAGCAGGAGAGATCATCCAGATACATGCCCCACTGGCGGTAATACTCCAACTCTTCAGCCGGCAGCCCCAGGGAACCGGCAATCGCCTTGGCAACCACGGCGAATCGCTGTCGATACTTGTAAATAAAGCAGAAGGAATGGTTGCCGTGACGCACGGCGGGCCCGCACAGAAACAGACCGGGCACAACTGTCGATTCATCATGCTCGCTCAGTAGCGGAAAGCCGTCGTCGCGTCGCTCGAACAAATCCGCGACCAGCTTGTGACTGCCTTCAAATCCACCCGCCAAGAGCGGCGGAACGCTGGTTTGAAACCGGCGTCCGTCCTGCGCCGTGACTTCATACGTGGCGTCCACACGGGTGATCGAGACAATTGACGTTTGCGGAAACAACTCCACATACTCCTCAAACCGGTCCTCCCGCATCCGTTCCAGCGAATACGTAGACAGCGCGACACTGGGATCGGAACTTTCGTCTTCCCATGGACACCCTTTGTCGAACAACCGCACCCGTTTGTCGCGATACGCCAAGTGGTAGGCCGCATCGACCCCACTCTCGCAGCCACCGACAATGATGAAGTCGTCTCCGTCAAGTTCTTCATAGGTGGCAATTGTTGCCGTATGTCGACACAGTTCACTGCCGACGAACCCATTCAAGCGTGGGTATTGGAACTCACCGGCCGCCCACGTCACATGCTTGGCTCGTAACGTATCGTCGGCCGTATCGATGCGAAACTCGTCGCCGACTTTTGTGATCCGCGTCACGCTGGTCTTCTCGCGTACCGGTAACTCGAAAAACTTCGCGACTCCCCGCAAGTGTGACGCGTATTCCCTGCCCGTCGGATGCTCAACCCTTAAGCTGAACGCGGGCGAAACGCCAATCGCAATCGAGTTTAAATCGAGCATGCCAATCGAATTGGTGGGAAATGAGGGGGTAATGAATCGAGTCTCGGCCGGCCATGAGGCAAACGACGATCCGACCATGTGTCGCTCAAGCACGACAAAGTTCTCAATGCCCGCATGTTTCAGGGCTATCGCAACCCCCACACCCGCGGCGCCCCCACCGATAACGACGACATCGTAAGTCTTGACATTCGTTGCAATCATCATCAAGCGCTCCCCTCGGTCACTTCTTAGCCCATCCTTTGACAAATCAGTAACCGCTCCCCGGTTTTCTTTGACCCGAAAGCCACCCATTTCCCATCTTTGACCGAATAACAGAACGCGCAGGTTCGATCCTCAAAGGGAGAGAGCCCCATCAACCAATCAGAGGAAAATCCGGATTGATATTCCAGAGGCAAAAAGGCGGCAAAGGATGAAACGACTCCCGCTTGGCGTGCCGGGGGTTTGTCTTCTGAGCGTTGTTCTGTCATACGACCCCGCTTCCTGTATCTGTGCCCCGCTTGATGCAGGTCCCGCACCGTCTCCAATCCCGACCCTGCCCGACCCACACCAGGACCTGATCCGGGTTTTTCCAGAGTTGAATGGTGCCCACGCGCATCATATCCTTACCGCTTTTCTTTGTGGACGGCATGCTTCCGGCAGTACGAACAATATTTTTTCAGTTCGATCCGGTCGGGATCGTTTTTCTTGTTTTTGGAGGTCCAATAGACCGATTTGCCAGGCGTCTCGCATCCGGTGCAGGCAATGGCAATCGTGATACGCATACTCTAAACTCCTGAGGCCCGTTAGATGTGTTCACCGGCCGCCCGCATGTCGGCGACGACGCGGGCCAGCCCCTTTTTATCGATAATTTTCATACCGTGGGTTGAAACCGACAGGGTAATCCAACGATTCTCTTCCGGCAGAAAATAGCGTTTCCGATGCAGATTCGGGAAAAACCGCCGCTTGGTTTTGTTATTGGCATGACTCACACGATGGCCGGACATCGGCCGCTTTCCGGTGACCTGACAACGTTGTCCCATCAACACACCTCCTTCTCATCGCGTCAACCATTTACATGTGAACATTCCCTTTGCCAATGACTCCTGCCGGGCCATTTAGCCCGCCTGTATTCCCATCCTGGTCTTCTAAGCGGATCGACAAGCGACGTCCACAACTCCTCATCCAGCAGCGTGATCAGGCCGGCGATATCCATTGAGTTGCGTCCAGGCATCGGGAGACTCCGGTGACAACCAGTCGGGAAACGGATCGGAAAATGACCGCCACTCGCAGGCCCTCCCGATTATGCAGAACATGATTCAACAACGTCGTTTTCCCCGCCCCCAGGAAACCGGACAGCACGGTCACCGGCAATCGCGTATCCCGGACCACAGCCCCATTCATTTCCCTCTCAGCCATATCCATCCTCCCGCCCCTATTCGGACTCACGTTCATCTTCCTGCCGATCAATTTCCAAGGCCGCCTGCGCGAAAGGATCCTCAAACCGGCGCCAACCCTCCAGTCCAAGCTTCGACTCCGCCGTCGTCAAGAGACATGATGCCAGCCGTTGAAACAACCGCTCCTGATCCATCCGGTAGCCGATACAAGCCAAGGCCTGCCGACGATCACCAAACTCCAACGACCAATCCCGGCTCAACTCTTTGCGAAAGGCTTTATCGTCAGGCCAATCCGCACAGGGAATCGACGCCCACCAATCCCCGATACATTCGTAAAATCGGCTGCCGGCCGTCTGAGACCAGAGAAAACACCGATCGGGTTGTGACGCAATCCAGAAATGACCTCGGCACCGCAGAATGCCCGGCCAATCGGACTCGATCAGCTCCCATAGCCGCTGCGGGTGGAAGGGACGCGTGGATCGAAAGGCCCCCATCGTCCAAGAGGACGATCGAATCGTCGGCATCGGCGCTCCCTGGATCAGCTTCGCCCAGCCTGGTTGAAAACTGATCGGCATCGAGGCAGGACTACGCTCGTTGACGATCTGTCCCACCACATCCAACCCCTCCGCTAGCGATAGAATCGTGGCTTCCGGATTCAACGTCTCGAGCAAGTACCGGAGACGAGCCTGCTTACCCAATGACAGCCCTTCGGTTTTGGATATTACCAGCACCGTGGCATACTCCACCTGCTCCACCACCAGTTCCGACACCGTCTGTCCATCGTCCGTCCCACAACTCACGCCTCGGGTCCGTAAATCGTCTTCAGAATGCAGATCGTCCCATAACGTCCGACCGTCGACGACCGTGACCAGATAATCAAGCCACGCCTTCGATGCCAAGGGTTCGCGGTTTTCCCAGGCGTCGTTGAACACTTCGGCGACCAGGACCGGCTCCACCAGGCCCGAGCACTCGACCAGCACCCGATCAAACCGCTGCATGTCGGCAATCGCCGTGATGGCGCTCGCCAAACTGTCGCGCAAGGAACACCCGACACACCGTTGAATCAACTCGGCCAAGACTTCACCGAGACGGAAGACTTCGATTCCCGGCAATCGACAGAGGTCCGCATCCAATCCTGCATCGCTACGGTCATGGACCAGCACGGCCAACCGACCGGACGTCCAGCCGGCGACAACGTTCTGCACCAGCGTGCTCTTCCCGGCTCCGGCAAAACCACAGACCACGGTGACCGGAAGCCGTGTGATCTCGACTGGACGATAGTCTTTGAGAGGGATACCGGGCTTCATGGCACCTCCTTGTTCTTGAGCGCGAGCACTCACCTCCCGACTTCGAAATTGGGGGCTCCAGGCCCTGACTTCATCACGAGTCGGATTGCCGACCGAACGGTAACAGCGCCATGCTTCGCGCTCGCTTGATCGCTTGCGTGATCTCCCGCTGCCGACGTTGACTATTACCCGTCATTCGTCGAGGCAGGATGCGCCCGTTTTCCGTTATGAATCTCCGCAGCCACTCCGCATTTTTCCAATCCACCGGTGTCGTATTGTCGATCACGCGACGGCGTCGTCTTTCCATCATGCTCGTTTCTCCATATACGATGAATGGCGCCTGTTTCCTATGGCCCGGACTGAAGCCCTCCCCGATGGCACCCACGGATACACGTGAGGTTGCCACACACGGACACGTGTTCAGCCGGACGATCAGAACAATGTGACGAGATGAAACCGCGGCGGGAGGACCCCGCGAATAAGGGATGGACACGAGCAGGCTCGAAAACCCTTGTGAGCCTAATCCACTCGAATATTTTCCCAGCGCGACCGATCCGGCTTATCCCCGCCTCCGGAATGGGCGGTCCGACGGCCTAGCCGCCATTCATGATCAGCCCTCTACCAACTCGACTTTCTCACTCCGGGAATACCCCCTCGTAATGCCAATAAACGAAAATCGATGCGGGACATGCCGAACCGTCTCAGGAATCCACGGGTCCGGCCTGAAATCAGACATCGGTTTCTCACTCGGCTTGGGCTGGCATTGCGGGGCAGCGCCTGCAGCCCCCGCTGCGCCTCCATCCGCGCTTCCAACGAAGCCCCGGGATTTCGAATAACTTCCTTTAACATGGCTCGTTGTTGGGCGTACTGCTTCACCACCTCTTTTCGTTTTTCATTTTTAATGATGCAGCTTTTTTTGGCCATAGGACCTTCCTTTTCTCAAGGTGTGAAGCTTTTTGAAGGCTCGCTCGCCAGCGATCGGTTCTGCTGCCTTTGCTTATACGCGGACACTTCGCGTTCATGAATAACTTTTCAATGAACGTCAAAAACGACTGGATGAAATGTGTGTTTTCCGGGGACGAGTCTATGACGAAGAGGAAAGGTCGAACGCAGAAATGCGGGAAGGTGCGAGTTGCCGCAATGCTCAGCAGCACGAGCAGCCGTTGCCCTGTGATTTGGCGCCTCTCGTGCCCTTGAGCATCACATTGCCGCATCCAAAAAGACGACGGACGGGCGTTTCCGGTGGCGTGTCACCCGGATGTTGGTTTGCCCGAGCACACAGTTCTCCCCACGTAGCCAGCGTTTCTTTGATGCTGTGCCGAACGGTCATCGTCGTATCGTTGGCGTCGCAATGATAATCGTATGTAATCATGTGTGAACCTCCGTAGTCTGTCTATGTGATTGTAGCAAAAAAAGGCCGGTCAGCCCATCTCAGCAGGAGGCCATTCCGCATATCAGGCCACACGGTTGGCAAATTGACCAAACACGGGGCCTTTGATAGGCTACCGCGTACTCAAAAAGGCCTTTCATAATTCCTGTTTCCACGCTCAGGTTGACCGTGGAGCGTTATCATACCATGTCAGGAAGCCGGCAGCAGTCTTCTCCTTTCAGATCAGTCGAACCGCTGGAAGCGCTCGACGACTTGCGTCTGTGGTGGCTCCCCGTACAGGACCACTCTCTTCGCCCCATGCTCGCGGCCGGCGGTAGCGGGTAAAAAAAGCTTGACTCCGTACTGAGGTACGGAGTGCATACTTCAGATATGAAAAAGACCGATAACGAGCTGATGACAATTGGAACCTTAGCCAGGACCGCTGGGGTTGGGGTGGAAACCGTCCGCTTTTATCACAGGAAGGGTCTTTTGGAAAAGCCATTTCGAGCGTCAGGTTTTCGAAAGTACTCGGAATCTGATGTGCGGACAATCAAGTTTGTCAAGAAAGTCCAGGGGCTTGGATTCTCTCTCAAAGACGCGCAGGATCTCCTGGGCCTTGCTCTTTGTTCCCGAAAAACACGACCTTTTATTGCAAAGACTTGTCACGAGAAGATCGAGCAAATTGAACAGAAGATCGCCGACTTGAATAGGATGGTGGAAATGCTCCACGAGTTTTCCCTGATCTGTGGAAGTGAAGCGTCGAATGATATTGAATGCAGGCTCTTGGATTGCTTTGAAAACAATTGGGAGTGCTGCGAAAAATGAGGAGGAGGAAGCCATGAAAGATTCCTGTGGATGCTGCAAAAATGGCACGTGTGCCTGCAAGACGACGGCGTGTGGCTGCTGTTGTGGAACTGACGTTTGTCGCTGTGACGCGTCATGCGCATGCGGTGATTGCTGTAGCGGGTGCTGCAAGTCCTCAAGCCGTGTTTGACGGCAACTGAGTTTCATTCTGACGTGGAGGCCGTTCATGGTTTTCAATGTCAGGGCTTGCCATGTGAATGTCCTCCATGCGACCGGCAATCATGTCCACAGCCTTGTATGCCCAACCCGCCACCGTAAATGTTCTTGATCGTGGGAGGAGGAGCGGTCGAGCCCGGTGGAGGATCCGACGACGCCCGGCTGTGGGCCATAACATCAGCCCCCGCCGAAAACACCGACGGGACCCTTTCCAACGGCGCCCCGCATTCGTAACAAGCCGTCACCGGGGCATCGGACATGTTTTGCCAAAAGGCAAACCGCTTGGGACAAAACAGCGATTTCAAACAATATTCGGCTTGATATTCATAGATGGGCATACACTTCCCTTTCTCCTTGCCCGATCAGCACCAAGGCATGATACGTCGGCAGGATGGTTCAGGGATCCCCTTAGTGCGGGAGCATGGTCAGCATGCCGATCGTCACCATTCCGGTCAGCATCATGGCAAACGGCCAGGCTCCACTGGCCGCCCCATGCCGGCCATGTAAGCCGGGCACCAAATCTGCCAGACCGATATACAAAAAACTGGCGGCAGCCAACATCAGAGCATAGGGCACGATCGGCTCCGCATAGGCCAAGCCCCCAAACGTCAACACCACCCCGGCGAGGGTCGCCATCCCGGACAGGGTATTGGCCCAAAATGCCTGCCACCGGGAAAATCCGCTTGACAGCAGAATGGTGAAGTCACTCAACTCCTGCGGAATCTCATGACCCAAAACCGCCAGCGTCGTGACCAGACCCAGAGCAGGAGAAACGACACAGGCCACACCAATGGCAATGCCGTCTGCAAAATTGTGAACCGCGTCGCCGACTAAAATCAAGGTTCCGGCTTCTCGACGAACCATCGAGCCCTTCGCATGCCCGTGAGGCTTGAGCTCAGCAGCCTCCCCGTGCGCATGACGCCAGATCACCATCCATTCCAGAATAAAGAACAGGACCAGCCCCGCCAACAAAGCGATGCCCGCCTCATGAATCGAAATGTTTTCGAGTGCCTCGGGAAGCAGCCCGATGGTCGCGGTCGCCAGCATCGTGCCGGTCGCAAACCCCAGCAGATTCGGCATCATCCATTGCCGCCACCCATCCGGAATAAACAGAATCAGACCGGCAGGTAACAAGGCGCCCAGGCTGCCCAGTAACCCCATCAGGATGACAAACATCCATGTGGATTCCTGGGGCAGGCTCACGAGTTTGGCCTGATCTGGTCAGGGCCACAGACCTGACCGGGATACATCGCCCCCTCCCCGGTGTCAGCCATGTCCACGGACCGGTGGCCGTTCATGCTTGACACGTGGCAATAATTCGGTGAGGTTGCAAGGGTGATGATCGATGTCGAGCTGGGGAAGGATGATCTGTTCCATGCCCAAGCGGCAGGCTCCGGTCGACCCCGGCAGCAGAAACACAATGGTGTCGCCGCACACCCCGGCATCCGCCCGGGATTGAATGGTAGAGGTCCGTATTTCACGGTAACTCAGCCAGCGAAATAATTCACCGAAGCCCGGAATCGGCTTGGAAAACAGCGAACGGACGGCCTCCGGCGTCACATCCCGTTGGGTCACGCCGGTCCCGCCCGTCACGATCACGAATTCAATCGCCGGGTCCGCCACCCAGGCGGCGATCGTTTCCCGAATGGTTTCATATTCATCCGGACACAGTTTGCGGTCGGCCACGCGATGCCCCGCCCTCATCAATCGATCAACAATAGTGGACCCACTCGTATCCGTTTCGATCGTTCTGGAATCTGAGACCGTCAGGACCGCCACCGCCACGCCGAGGCCGGCTTTCTTAAGGTCCGCCGTTTCCCGCTTCTCCGATGCATCGTGGCTTCCATCATCATGCTGATGTTCTCCATGCAGCGCCAGGGCTTGCACGTCCTGTTGCGTCACCTCATCCGCCGTTTTATGAATCTTGAACTGGGTCGTCTTTCCCGGCCCTTCCAAAAGCGCAATGACCGTCTCAATGGGCGGACAACCCGGCTCCCGGCACTCCAATTCGGTCACCATGACCGTGGTCTCTTCCGGCAAAGACCAGGCCGAACGAGCCCAGGATTTGATGCGATCCGCCTGATCCGGATCGATGCGGCGGCGATCTCCAAATAAATTCATCATTTCTCCTCCACGCCTTCCACGGCAAAGAGCGCCACCGTTCCGTCATCGGCTCCCACCGCCAGACAGACATCAGTCGGACTCCAAGCCACACAGGACAACCCTCCGGACACACGCAGTTCCTGGCTCACCCTCGGCTTCGCTTTCCCGGGTTCCCACAAGCAGAGCACCCCGTCTTCTCCTACCGTCGCCACCACCCGCTGACGAGGGTGACAGGCAATTGCCTGAATCCACCCCAGATGGCTGCTCAACAGCCGGCCACTGGATCCTTCGAATTGTTTGGCCGACCACGTCACCAAATCGGGACCGGCTGCTGTCCATAAAAATTCTCCATAGGGATCGAAGACCGCATGCCCGACCTTGTAGGGATAACCGGCCATATGCCAGTTCCGATCGGTCGAGAGACTCCATAAATGGACCGACCCGTCCAAATTTCCCGCGGCCAGATACTGCCCGTTCGAACTGATTGACAACGACAGGAGCGCCCCTTCATAGGGAAACGCATTCACAGGAGAATCCATCCCAACCTGCCACAACGTCGCTCCCCCGAAACAGGAGGAAAAAATTTGACCTGGATACCCCTTTCGCCAACAAAGATCGGACACAGAACTTTTATGATCAGAGGTCTCCCATTCCACGGAGCACCCGCCCGACTCCGACCACTTCAGGACCTGCAGGGTTTTCCCCGCAGTCATCGCCAACCGTTCGCCGCCGGACTCCCACGCCAGATGCTCCACCCAACCCTTTCCATCTCCAACCGGAACCACGGCACGCTCTTCTCCGGAACCGGCGTCCCACACACGCCCCACTCCATCTTCCCCGGCAGTTGCGAGAATGTTTCCTCCGGGATGCCATCTCTCCGCCAGGACCGCGCCTTGATGTTTCGAGTTACGGAAGACACACCGCTGGGATTCCACATGCCACACCGCGACCTGGCCGCTTGCATCCGCAGCCGCCAATCGGCTGCCGTCCGGCGAAAACATGACGTCATGGACGTAGTCATCCAATGGAAACGTCCCGATCGGTCGCAATCGAACTCCCGCCCGGGGCCGTACTAAACGAGGCACAATCGAAACCCTTCGACCAGCCGCTCACGATCGAGATTGCGGCCGATGAACACCAATTGGTTCCCCCTCGGCTCCGTGGCCCGCCATGGCCTATCCGGGCGACCGTCGAACAACATATGCACGCCTTGAAAGACAAAACGTTCATCCCGTCCCTTCACATCCAGGATGCCCTTCATGCGAAAAATGTCGGTGCCCATGCCCGACAGCACGTCCCGAAGCCAATCATTCACCCGAGCCTCATCCACCTGCCCCGGTTCGGCAATCGACACGGAATAGACCGACGGATCATGCTCGTGGGCTTCCTCGCCTAAAAAGTTCGGGTCGATTTCCAGTTTCCGGCCCAGATCAAACGCCCCCACGTTCAACAGGCGTTCGATTTCCAACCGGGCATCCCGGGTCCGGTAGATCCTGGTCATGGGATTGATGGCCCGCACGCGGGCTTCCAGTCGCTCCACCTCCCCTTCGTCCACCAGATCGATTTTATTCAGGAGAATCACGTCCGCAAATGCGATTTGCTCCTTGGCCTCGGGACTGGTGTCCAGATGCTCCCAGATATGCTTGGCATCCACGACCGTCACAATGGCATCCAGCATCAACCGGCGCTTCATGTCATCGTCCACAAAAAAGGTTTGTGCGACGGGTGCCGGATCGGCCAGCCCCGTGGTCTCGATGACCATATAGTCGAACCGCTCTTTCCGCTTGAGCAAATTGGAAATTATCCGGATCAGGTCTCCGCGAACGGTACAACAGATGCACCCATTGTTCATTTCAAAGATTTCTTCGTCGGCCCCCACCACCAGTTGATTATCAATTCCGACTTCACCGAATTCATTCACAATCACCGCCACCCGTTTTCCATGCTCGGTGGTCAGAATACGATTCAACAAGGTTGTTTTGCCCGCGCCAAGAAATCCCGTCAACACAGTGACGGGGACTTGTGCTTGCTCTTCGACTTTCATGCGTGCCCCCTTTCTGTTCGAATATTTTCCCGGCGCGAGCGATCGTGCGTATCCCCACCTCCGGAATGGTCGGTCCGTGCGATTCCTAAAACTTTTCCCCTGGGATTCCCACGGTTAATGGTGAGTCTTACCCGAACGGCGAAGCGAACATGAATCGCTTTGGAACTGACGCACACTGGTGGGGTAAATTTAGCCGAGCGCATGAAAACGGCAACGAAATTTTCATGAATGGTTCAATTGGTTCCTCGATCCTCCCCAATACGGTTATGAAGCAGTCTATTCCGTTTTTTCTTCTCCCGGCTGCAAACAGGGAACCTGTAAGCCCAAGAGAATGAATGAGACAGGAGAAGCTATCGATTGCAAAAGAGAGTTGTTTTTCCTTGCGATACAGAGCATGATGAGGCTTCTTCTCATCTTCAAAGGAGTTGCGCCCATGATCACTCGTTTGAGAACGGCCACGCTGCCGCTCCTCGCCGCCCTCAGTCTCGCGGGCCTGCCGGCCATGACCGCTCCGCTTCACGCCGCCCCGATTCAGGGCTTTGGGTCCTTGAAATTCGGCATGACCCCGGCGGAAGTCGCAGCGCTTCAAGACTGTTCGAGCCAGACCGAATGCCTGTATGACCTCTTGGGGAAAAATCGTTACTTCACATTAGGCTATGGCCCTGACGCAGGCGCGCCGGATTCCTCCGCTCCATCAGGGGACGGACCCGCGCCCGGCACATTGAGTCACATCGATATTGAAATGGGGACCTATACCCAGGAATGGTTCCTGGAAATCTTCGAGGTGTTGGCCACTCAATATCCTCTCAAGCACGAGCCCACCGACACTGAACAGGCAGGCTTTCAACAGGGAAACTCCCAGGAATTGGTGATCGGGTTTTTGGACGGGTTTGTGTTATTGAAGGTGATGCGGCGCCCGTTCGGCAACATGATCATTCACCTGGTCTTTCAGGATGAGGCCCACGCCCAGGCCCAGCGAGAACGTTGGACCGTTGCCGCCGTTCCTTAACCGGCCGGAAGAATCATAGCGCACGCCGGCCATCCCGTCGTTGAACGAATGTGAATCCTTTTGCCATTGTCACCGGAGCCTCACGGGGGATCGGAGCGGCATATGCCCGCCTCCTCGCAAGCCAGGGTGTTGACCTCCTGCTTGTCTCCCGTGACGGAACGCGACTCACGCAACTCGCCCGTGAACTCGGGACAAACCACCGCGTCCGGACCCACGTGTTCATCGCCGACCTGGCCCAACCCGACGCCGCCCACCAATTATTCGTGGAAAGCCGACAATACCGGCAAACCCCGGATATGCTGATCAACAACGCCGGGTTCGGCTTGTACGGGGAATTCGTCTCTCACCCCCTGCCGCGCATCCAGGAGATGCTTCGGGTGCACGTACAAACCGTCGTGGAAAGTATCCGGCTGTTTCTGCCGGGCATGATCGAACGCGGGTCCGGGAGCATTATCAACGTGGCCTCCATCGCCGGCATGTTCCCGATCCCGTATTTCGCGGAATATGCCGCCACCAAAGCGTTTTTAACGTCGTTTTCCGAAGCGTTGGCCGAGGAAGTGCATCCCGCCGGCGTTGTGGTGCAGGCCTGTTGTCCGGGACAAACGGAGACCGATTTTCATGCCTCCGCCGGCTTTCGCCCCACCAGCCTCCTTCCCATGCAAACAGCCGATACGGTGGCGCGCATCTCTCTGGCCGCGTTACCGAACAAACGCCCCGTGGTCACCATCGGCTGGCAGGGAAAGCTGGCGGCGCTGGTGACGAAATGGGCTCCACGGATGGCTCTTGTGAAAACAGCGGGACGCTTCGCCAGACCGACAACCCGTTCAGCCCCCACGTCCTGACGGATAATCCCGGGCCCCGACGGCTTCGAGGCACCGCGCGTCATCCACTCGTGGATCATTGACCCGACTGCCGACCGGGGTCGCAATCATGGCGTCTGCGGGGTACGGGGTCAGGAATGCAACAAGACGTGTCGCATCCTGCAATCCGGGATCCAGCCAGGGCTCATACGCCACGGGAGGCAAAATGACCGGCATCCGGTCATGAATCGGGGCCAGGCGTTCGTTGGACGTCGTGGTGAGGATCGCGCATGATTCTATGATTTTCCCCTTTCCATCGTTCCACCGGTCCCACAGCCCGGCAAACGCAAAGGGGCGGTCATCGTTCAACCGGATATGGTAAGGCTGTTTTCCCGCGCCCTCCCGTTTCCACTCATAGTAGCCATCCGCCGGCACCAGACAGCGCCGCTGTCGAAACGGCGTTTGAAACGCCGGCTTTTCCGCGACGGTTTCCCCCCTGGCATTGATGAGGGATCGCCCCATGGCGAGATCCCTGACCCACGAAGGAATCAAGCCCCATCGCATCGCGACGGCCTCGCGTGTCCGCGCAGGGAGCCCCGCTCGCACACAGGCGACCCATTGGGAGGGGGCCACGTTATAGCGAGCGCGATGGGTCGGGATTGTTTCGAGTCGAAACTCTTCCGCAAGGATCTCGGGCGTGCACGTTAAGGTATATCGTCCGCACATCCTGCTCGCACGCTCCCCATCGGCTCGGCGGCGGGCCGCATCCTTGGCTCCCCGACTCCCTCCGCAAGAGGGAATGAGTCGGTCAGCTATTGTTCCTGCGTTCTGAAGTGCAGTCTGACCGTCAGTTCTCCATCGACGAAATCGTCCCCATCCATTTGGGGAGCGAACGTCCATTGTTTGAGCGCCTGTACTCCGGCCAGGTTGATGAGGCGATCTTTCGCGGGCACCAACACCACGAGCGTGGCTACCGCCGTCTTGCTGACGAAGAAGCGGGCTTTCATCCAGTCATCGACTTCCTGTCCCCGTAACGACGGCGGCATGACAGGCCACGGGGTGTACTTGGGGACCGGACCGAGTTGCTGATCCTTGTTCAGCTTGAGCCCATGCACGTGTATGGTTTCCAGGACCTCAACCTGTTCATCCTCCATATGATCCGACTCATGGGTGGCGTCACCGACAGGCCCATGGGCGGCCTCACTGGCCTGGCCCCACACAAACAGGGGGCTCATGACCAGCAAGGCGCTCATCATCATGGGAACCATTCGTTCGCGCTTCATCCCTTCACCTTTCTTCATTCACGGAAACGGGCACGGCACACGTTACAGACTTGCGCTGTTTGCATCGGACTCATTTCGTCTCAGCGGCTTACACCTGCAGGAGATGGCCGCGGAGTGCTCGGGATTGACCGCGGCTTACTCGTAATTGTTGTGTATTCGTCAACGTCACGAGATAGGTGCCTCCCGGCATGGGCGTCACTTTTCTGATCGCCTCGACGTTGACCAGGGCCCCGCGACCGATTCGAAGAAACCGCTTGGGGTCCAGCTTGGCTTCCAACGTTTTCAACCGATAGTTCATCGTATAGCGTTCCTTGTCAATCGTCGTGACGTGCATCAACTCCCCCTCCGAAACCACCGAGGCAATGTGACGAACGGGCAACAAATAAATGTCGTCCCGTTTGCGGATGGGCACCCGATCGATGTACGGCCCCGCAAGCGCCGGCGCTTCACGATCAGCGGGCGCGGACTGCCCGTTCTGCCCGTTCTGTCTGTCCTGAGCAGAGCCGAAGGAAGCGGAGTCGAAGAGCTCCCGTTCCACGGCTGAGGCCTGTTCGAGTCTTTCATTGGCGCGGTCGAGCGTGGCACGGAGACGGTCTCGCGCAACGGGTTTGAGCAGATAATCCAACGCTTCAATTTCAAAGGCACTCACGGCGTGCTCCTCGAACGCCGTGACAAAAGCCACCAGCGGGATCCGCCCGTGTCGCAAGGACCGGACGATGGACAGGCCATCCATTTCCGGCATCTGCAAGTCGAGCAGGACCAGGTCGGGTTGCGTGTGCTCGATCAATCGCATGGCCTCTGTGCCGGTTCGGGCTTCCCCGACAATATCAACGTCTTCAAATGAGCGCAGCATGGTGACAAGAAATTGCCTTGCCGGACGTTCATCGTCAGCCACGACCACGCGCAACGTCATGCTCATGCCGATCGTTCTCCAATCTCCTGGTACAGCGATGAGACGCGCGCGGCCTCATGCCCGCCGAGAGGAATCAGGAGGTTCACCTCCGTTCCCTGCTCCACGTCGCTCTTGACGTCTATGGCGGCGCATTCACCATAGTGCAGCGACAACCGTTGTCTGATATTGGACAGGCCAAGCCCGGTCCCCCGGCCATTCCCGTTACAGACGGGGTCCGTTTCGCCTCCCGTGTTCCATACCTGAAGGTGCAACATCGGAGTGAGGCTCTGTTCGCGACAATCGCCCCCTTCCGGAATCCAGGCCGTAATCCGGACGCATCCTCCGGATGCCGAAGGCTGAATGCCGTGCTTGACGGCGTTCTCCACCAACGGTTGCACGATCAACGCAGGAATCGACACGTCACGCACCGACTCCGGAATTTCGATATGGACCGTCAACCGATCCTCGAAACGCATCTGTTCAATTTCCAGATAGGCCTGGACCAAATCCATTTCATGCCCGACGGTCGTCAATTCTTTATCCAGCCGCGTCAACACGTGTCGTAACAGATCGGTCAATCGCAGGAGCGTGTCCACGGCCTTCGCCGGAGACGTCTGAATCAGATAGCCGACCGTGGTCAGGGCATTGAAGAGAAAATGGGGACTTAATTGCGCGCGCAAAACCCGCAGTTCCGATTCGGTGGCCAACTTTTGTATTTCCTGTTCCCTGCAGGCCTGCACACAGCGTTCGTGCGCGATCCGTACCGTCGCAATGCGACGGGACACCAGATGCGCCAGTGATTCCAGATGATGCAGGTCATCGGATAAGAGCCTCCGCCCATGAGAGAGAGGCCCGATCTTGATGCAATATCGAGGGGGATCGACCGTGGGAATTTCCACCACGACGTCGGGCGCGTCCCGTGTCACGATCAGCGTTCCCGGCAAGGAACGATACGGCGGACCGTCGGGTTCCGATTCCTGCGTGGAAGCCCATTCGATCTCTTCCGTGGCAAGCACGGATTTCAACATCGCACAGCATTGATCCAGGATGGCTTCCGGCGTATCGCTCTGCATGATTTCCTGCGCCACGGCGTCCTGAAATTTTTCGTAATCCGGTCGCCGCAAGACCACCGCGTCAACGACCCACGACACCCCTCGGGACCAATAGGGATAGAGCAACGCCGTCCCGACCCACAACCCGATCAGGGTGCCGCCCATGAACAGGCTCGGCCGCTCCGAACGGGACGCGAAGGGCATGCCCCCCAGCCCCACGTACAGCCCGGTCGCAATGCCGACCAGGCCAATGAGCGAAAGCGCGCGCTTTAAAAAGATGTCTCCGAATGCAAAACGAAAGTCCAGATACAAAATGGCCAAGGCCAGGGGCAATGAAGCATGATGCCCGATCAATTCCACCCACCACGCGTATTCACCGGATTGATGGTGGCTGAATGGGATCGCCGCCGCGGCCAGCACGGCCAGCGTCACGACCCCGGCGTGGTGGTCCCACCCTTGTCGCCTGACGGTATGGACCAGCACCGCCACCAGCAACAGGACCAGGCCCATGGCCGGCAGCATCTCCGCCTCGACCACGATGCCGGTTGTCCACGGCATGACCGCCAGAACGTTGAGCAGGGCTGCGCCGGCGCTTAAGGCATACGCGCCCGCGAGCAGAACGCGCCGGTTCCACGTGACGCGGCGGCGTGTTCCGGATTGCAGAAAGGAATGCACCACCACGGCCGGAAGAAATCCCAGGGCGGACACCGCGGTAACCTGCAGCACGTGGTTCAGCCAACCGGGCGCAACGGCCTGAAGAAGAAACGAAGCCAACCCGCCCACGTTCCATAATAAACCCAGGACGGCGGTCCACAGGGACAACCGCCTTAACGGCGTCACCCCTTCCACGTTTCTCGAAACGGCGGTCCCGGGCGCCTGCAACACCAGGACCAGAATCATAGCGTAGAGCATGGCCCCGGTGATAAATCCGATGGGGTGCGCAATCAGGCTTACGGGCGTGTCCGTCATGTTTTCCGTTCTTCAAGAAGAGGGGTAACCCGGATTGATGTCACTATAGGGGGTGGACACCTTCACGGCAATATAATCCCCATAAACTGGCGCCTTATGCAAATAAACGGTTGATTCGCGCACATGGACTGAACCGCACAATGCGCGGGACATACCCTCACGCCCGAAGCGGATTCGTCAAAACGCGGTCAGGGTTCCAGACAGCCGGCGATCCTGGCAGCCAACGCAGCCCCTTCTTCAAGAGACTTGGCGTTCCACCCTATGCCCAGGCCTGATCCATCGCCTTCTTTGGGGATGATGTGGAAGTGCACGTGCCCAATGGCCTGGTGGGCCGCGGCGCCGTTATTTTGCAGAACGTTGAAAGGCCCGGTCCCCGTGGCCTTGCGCACCGCACGGCACAGACGCGGCAACACCCGGCCGATGGCCGCGGCGGACTCATCCGACAGTTGATCCAAGGTTTCCGCCGGTTCTTTCGGGATCACCAGGGTATGGCCGTGGGATAAGGGATAGAGATCCAGGAAGGCCAGCACGTGCTCGTCTTCATAGACCTTATGACATGGAATCTCGCCGTTCAGGATTTTTTGAAAGATCGTCATCGCGCGCAGAATAAGCCAAACCCCCGAACCGTGGCAAGCGGCCTTGCCCGGACCGGACCATCGCGCTATAGTGGGACTCCGACTATGCCGCGGTAGCATCCCATGCCGAAGCAACCGAGTTCCTCACCACCTCCCGAAACCTTTCGTCTTTCGCTCCCCACCCCTGCAGGCGACCTTCAGGCTGAGATTTCCGTCCCGACGAGTTTTATTCCGGTGTCAGACATTGTCCCCCTGATGCGCTCTTTGGGAGAACAAGCCCTCAAGCTCGAAGAGGCGAACACGCAACGGGCGGGCCACACCATTTCCTGTCAAAAGGGATGCGGCGCCTGTTGCCGCGTGCTGGTCCCGGTTTCTCCCCCGGAAGCCTTTACCCTCAGGCAACGCATCGGGCAATTGCCTGCCGCCCAACGGGACCGCTATCTTCAACGTCTGGCTACGCTGAAGGAGACCTTACACAAGGCAGGGCTCCTCGGCCGGCTCGTGCAATTATCCGAAACCCGCACCCAGTTGTCCGATGGGGATATGGAGCCCATCAACCAGGCCTATTACGCCCAACGCCTGCCCTGTATCTTTCTCGAAGATGAAGCGTGCAGCATTTATGAGTTCCGGCCCGCGGCATGCCGGGAATACCTTGTGACGTCCCCGGCTGAGTTCTGCCAGGACATGACGCAGCCCGCGGTCAAACCGGTCTCCGTGCCGTTTCGCATCGCCACGGTCTTGAGTCTGATGTGGGCGAAGCTGACCGGAGGCCCGGCGCGCCTGATTCCCCTCCCCGTTGCCCTGGATTGGGCGGACCGGCATGCCGAAGAAAACAAAGCGTATGAAACCGGGGGAACCCTGCTGGAAATGGGGCTGGAGAAAATTTTGGCCTTTCTGCGTCAACGGGCTTAGCCCCTGGCGCGGAGGTTTTTGCTCCCGTTCAATCCCGTTTGTTCTCTCCATTGGACAGGCGACCCAACGGAACACAATCTTGACACGCCGGCGAACCGGTATGATAAAAGGATGCACGCGTCCACGAGACCATAGCGAGGCTGATACCCCATGCGAGTCTTTATTTACGCCGACAACCTGCACCCGAACCAGTTGAAAAAACGGGCCCCGGAGCACAAGTTTTTATTCAAGGCTTACCTCCCGGACCACACGATTCACTTCCCGCGCTTTTCCTCACAATGGCGATGCGGCTTGGCCAGCATCACCCCGTCGCCGGGAGAACGCGTGTGGGGGGCGGTCTTTGAACTGACCGACGAAGATTTGAAGATCCTCGACGACTTCGACGGGGAGGTCCCGGAAGGGGCGTTCCGGCACCTGGAAGTAACCGTGATGACGGAGGACGAACAGAAAGAACTGGTCACCACCCACGCGGCCAATCCCATCGGCAAATTTCGCGTCAAGGATGATTACCTGAACTTCGTCGGGAAAGGAGTGACGCACTGGGGCTTGCCGGAAGAATGTCTGGACCTGTGGGAAATGTTTCGACCGCGGAAATAATCTTCCGTCAATGGCTGCGTTCAGTCCGTTCAGTTCGTCTACATAGATGTACAAGAAAGAGAAAGACACTGGATTCCCGATTAATAACGTCGGGAATGACAGAAGGAGGCTATTTTCGTATCAATATACTGAAAGGAGCCATCATGCCCAAGCCGAAATATCATCTTATCGTGTGTACCAATACCAGGCCGCCGGGTCACCCGAAACCCTCATGCGGCGGAGCGGGCTCTCAGGATATCCTGATGAATCTCAACATGGGCCTGGTGGAACGGGGATTTCAACCAGGCGAAGTCCTCGTGACCTCAAGCTCCTGCCTCGGTCCCTGTGAGCAAGGCCCCACCCTGGTCGTGTACCCGGACGGCGTCTGGTACTCCCAGGTCAAAGAAGAACACGTCCCCCTGATCCTGGATGAACACCTCAAAAAAGGCACGCCGGCGGCGCAATGCAATCCCGACTCCATTTGGAGCTAGCCCGGCTTTCTCCTCATGTCCGCGCATTCTGACCCGCACGCGCACGAACCAGGGCATCATCCTCCCGCTGCCGAGCACAAGGCTGCCGGACCCGTTTCCATCGAGTGCGGGATCATCACGTGCAGCGATACGCGGACACCGGAAACCGACAAGAGCGGGCAACTCATTCGAGCGTTGCTCACGCAGGGCGGCCATCGCATCGGCGCCTACCACGTGGTGAAGGACGAGCCGGCTGAAGTCAGGGAACTGGTCCGGCAATTGGGAGAGCAGCCCGGACTGGATGCCCTGATCATCAACGGCGGCACCGGTATTTCACGGCGCGACTCCACGTTCGAAGCCGTGGACGGCCTCCTGGAAAAACGCTTGCCGGGCTTCGGCGAACTGTTTCGTTACCTGTCCTACAAGGAAATCCATTCGTCCGCGATGCTCAGCCGCGCCACGGCCGGCCTGTATCAGGGCATCGTGCTGTTCTCGATTCCAGGCTCGAGCGGGGCGGTGCGCTTGGCCATGGAGGCCCTGATCCTTCCCGAACTTCCCCACATTGTCGGGGAAATGCGGAAATAACGTCGTCTTCGCCGGTCAGGTTAGCGAAGCGTAACCTGACAGCCGCGCAGGGCGAAGCAACCAGCCCGTATCGAATGACGCGACGCCTGTCCTGAGCGTAAGGCGTAACATGCCTGAAGTCGAAGGGCTCATCCGACCCCTGTCTATTTACAATGCTGTATCTTTTGGGATACGATTGGGGCGATCATGCTCGATGTTCGCCAAACCGATGGATATGCCCGATGGTTCAGAAGCCTTCGGGACAAACAAGCAAGAGCACGTATCAACGCTCGCATCAGGCGGCTGTCGTTGGGCAATCCTGGAAACGTTCGAGCAGTCGGGAAAGCGTTTCGGAGCTTCGCATCGATTACGGACCCGGCTATCGCGTTTATTTCGTACGGCGAGGGCAATCTTTGGCGCTCCTTCTGGCCGGTGGCGATAAGAGCACTCAGGATCAGGATATCAAAAAAGCGCACAATCTGGCGCGAGAACTATAGGAGGCGGCAATGGCAAAGATACAGACCAAGCCATGGGATGCAGCGGATTACCTGGAGACTCAAGAGGACATCGCGCTCTACCTTGAAGCAGCTTTCGAAGACGGCGACCCGAGACTCATAGCGGCTGCCTTGGGCGACGTTGCGAGGGCCAAGGGGATGACGAAGGTTGCTACCGACGCCGGTTTGGGGAGGGAGAGCCTGTACAAGGCATTGTCGCCAGACGGCAACCCGGAGTTCGCCACCGTGCTCAAGGTCCTGCAAGCTCTGGGCCTCCGGCTTCACGCGTCCGCTTCGACTGTCCGATAATCATTGATGGGAGAATCGGCGGGCAGGGCAGGCTCCGGCCGTCCCCTGCAAAAAATACGATCGGTAAGTTTTTCGGCTCAGCGTTTGGAGGGTCAGGGAACGAGGATGATTTTTCCGAACATCTTGCGGGACAGCATCCGTTCCTGTGCCTGTCGGGCTTCGGATAACGGGAAGATCGAATCCACGATCGGCTTGATGGTTCCGGCCTCGATGAACCGGCCGGCTTCCACGAGTTCGGCCCGGGTGCCCATATACGAGCCCCTGATCGTCAATTGCCGGGAATAGAGGTAGCGCGCATCCAGGAGATTCTCCTGTCCGGACGTAGAGCCGCAGGTGATCAACCGCCCCGCGCGCGCCAACGATCGCAGGCATTGATCCCAGACCGCCTGCCCGATGTGCTCGATGACCACGTCCACGCCGCGGCCGCCGGTGAAGGCGTGGACTCGTTGGGTCACGTCTTCCCTGGCATGATTGATGACCATTTCCGCGCCGATCGCCTGGGCTTTTTCGATTTTGTCGTCGGCGCCCACCGTGCTGATCACCCGCGCCTCAAGCAGACGGGCGAGTTGGATCGCCATGCTGCCGACGCCGCTTCCGGCGCCCATCACCAACACGGTTTCTCCGGGTTGAACGTCGGCCAGGGTCTTCACCATGTGCCAGGCCGTCACCGAGACCAGGGGATAGGCGGCGGCCTGTTCAAAGGTCAGCCCGGAAGGCATCGGCAGGAGATTGCTCGCGGGGACCCTGACGTATTCGGCATAGCCCCCGTGCACCCCGGCACCCACCAGATGATACGTCGGGCAACAATTATCCTTTCCGGCCAGGCAGGACTCGCACTGCCAGCAACTGATCCCCGGGGACACCACAACAGGGTGTCCGATCGGATACGGCGCGGCCGTTCCCTCCCCGATCCGTTCAACCACGCCGCTCACGTCGCACCCGGAAATATGCGGAAGCGGGATCGTGTAACTGGGGATCCCCTGCCGGATCCAAATGTCCAGATGATTGAGCGCACAGGCTTTGACCCGGACCAGGACTTCCCCGGCCGCAAGCTCGGGAGCCGGAACGTCTTCACACGTGAGTTGTTCCGGGCCACCATGCTGATGGAAGGTCACGGCTTTCATGAGCGTCTTCTCGTCAGGCCCCCTTCCTAAAACAGGAGCTTCCCTTCGGCCACCATCACGGCTTGTCCCCCCACCCTGACCTCTTGAATCGCATCATCGTCGGAGAACACCCGGACCGTGATCCGCGAGGGCCGGTCGATTTCATACCCTTGTTCCATGAACACTTCGGTGGTCGGTCCGACGTCCACGACTCCATTTTTGACGAGATAAGCGCCAAGCGCGCCACTGGCGCTTCCCGTGGCCGGGTCTTCCCATATCCCGATGGGCGCCGCGAACATGCGCGTATGCACGTGCGCCCATTCTTCAACGGTCACCGTCGTAAAGGCCATGATGCCGCTGGCCCCGAGTTTGTCGCAGACGTCCTTCGTGGCCGTCGGGTCGGCTTGAATCGACTTGACCGCGGTCAGGGTTCGAACCGGGACGATGGCGACCGGCAAGCCGGTCGACACCACTTCGATGGGCAGATGCGTTTCCGCAATGGCGGTCTTGTTCACCCCCAGCGCCCGGCTGACTTCGTAGAGATCCTGAATGCCTTCGACCGTTCCCAGGAATTGCGGCTTCGGCTGGGACATCATCACACCGTCCACGCGCCCGTCCACCACGTGCAATTCGACCGGAAACAGCCCGAGGTTGCATTCGAACAGATACCGCGTCACCGGCTGCGGCAGGGAAAATTTCTGTAACGAAGCGAGCACGAAAAAGGTGCCGATCACCGGATGGCCGGCAAAAGGAATTTCCTGGGTTGGCGTAAAGATGCGGAGTTTGACAATCGCCGCGGGATCCGTCGGCGGGACCACGAAGACGGTCTCCGAAAGATTCATTTCACGGGCAATCTGCTGAAATTCCCGCTCGGTCAGATCCGTTCCATCGGGAATCACCGCCACCGGATTGCCGCCAAACGGCTCTTCCGCAAACACGTCCGCCTTGTAAAATTGGAGAGACCTGGTGGGCGTCGTCATACGGAGGGAACCCCATGCGACGCTCCTCGCCTCGCGACGAAGCCGGAAACCGGGCACAGGCTCACCATGCTACGCGCTCGGCAGGGCTTCATACTCGGCGGCCCAGGGATTCCTGACGTAATCTTCCACGAAATTTTGGAGGGTCCCGTTTCGGTATAAACGGGCATTGGCGAATTTGGTATCGATTTTATGGAGGATCCTGACTTTCACGCCGGTCTTTTTCGTAAATTCGTCCAAGGTCACCCCCTTGATATCCATATGCGTCCCCCGCCCCGATTCCATCACACATTTGGGAATGTGGAGTCGCTTCTGATCGGTCAACCGTTCACGGATGTCCTCAAACGTCAGCAGCACGGTGCAATCGGAATCGCCACCCAGCGTCGCATTCGGCACAAACAGAAAGCGGGCGCGGTTCTTGCGATGCAGGGTCAGGATCTTATGGACGCTCCCGGCCATCACCACCGTGTCTTTCTTCTCGAGTTCCAGGGAATCAAACGCGCTCACGATGCGCTTCCGATTGAGAAACGCCGTCACGTAGGCTTCGGTGTGAATCGTGGTCAGATTCGGCAACCCGGCGTCATAAATCCGTTCGGCTTCAACACCCAGCGCCTTGCGGCCCCGGCGCATGAGACCGGCGGTCTCGTCCGTGACGCCCCGCACGGGTGTGAGACAGCCCATCCACAACACGCATTTTTGATTGACGTTCGAAATCTCCTTCGCGTCCCTGGACATAGTGTGTTCGTCAAACGCGTAAAAATTGGCCGACGACACCGCGGGGCCGTCCAGCACTTTCATCAGGTGCCGCACGGACGGGGCATGCGGCATCATCTGTTGCCGGTATTGGCTCAGGGTAATGACCGACAATTCAAAATTGATCCGCCCGGGATATTGTTCCGCCAGCCGGTGAATCTTCGGCACGTGGACGAAGCCCACCGTGAAAAATTGAAGGTTCTTGTCGGTATATTTCAGAAAGTCTTCAATCCATTCCATGGCCTTGGGATGGAGGAACAGATCGGTCCACTCCATGTATTCATTGCCCCCCAAACACCAGAATTGCATGGGATCCGTGGGTTTGGCATTGATGTAATTGAGAATGAACTCCCAATCATCCTGCGTGGTTTTCGGCGGATCCTGGGTTTCGCGATAGGAATGGTCAAGTTCATAGCAGAAGGAGCATTCAACCGGGCACTTTTTCCCCAGGCTCAGGGGGATTTTCCCCGCGTCCATTTCGCGGATCAAGACTTCCCGATACCCCTTGCCCTGAAGGACCAGCGTTGGCTCCAGGAGCGGCAGATCCCGGCCCATTGCTAAAACCAGCCTCTTTGTTTGTGTTCACTCATTGGTTGACCACCCGTTCCCCTCCTTTGTAAGGACGGGAACTTTTTCCGAAGAGGGAAAAGTTGGGAGGTAGAGCATCCGGCCAAGTCCTCTACCCCACCCGCATTCCCTCTTCGGAAATGCGCCCACTTACAAAGGGGAGGGACCAACCGCATTGACACCGCGACAACGCGTTTGCCACACTTCGATGCGCAAGCACTTCGTTGACGATCATGCCTTCACCACCCGCAAACACGGAAGAGCCCGTTGCCAGGGCCCTCGCGCTCTTCAACCTCACCCTGCCGCTGCATCCCACGACCCTGCACCAACGGTATCAGGAACTGCTGGTGACCTGGCATCCGCACCGGTACGCCAACCTGACCAACAATCCCACCAAGTATATGCAAATGTACAAGAAGGCGGAGGCGATGACCAAGGACGTACAGGCCGCGTACACACTGCTGAAGGAGTATCTGAAAAACCACGGTCACACGCCTTCCTGACCCTTCGGCTCCGCTCTCCCGTTCGTTCTGAGCCCTTCGACTGCGCTTCCTTCGACGTCGCTCAGGACAGGCGTAGCGACAGCGAAGTCGAAGAACGCTCAGGACAGGCGGCGGGCAGGCTCCGGCATGCCCCTACGACGTGGTCGAATGGCTGACCACCCGCGTCATCCCCGGTTCCCCCTCTTTGCCTCCTTCGGGGTCCACTTTGGCCACCGGCCACGTAATTAATCCGGCCACGGTGTCGGGCGCGGCTTCGGCAGGACTGTGCCGGGTGGCATAAATTTGCGGCAACCGGTTCGTGCCGAACCGTGAAATGTAGAGAAAGATCTGCTCGCGGGCATTGATCCGCACGGCCCAGGGTTCGAAATCGTTCTGATAAAACTCTTCGCACAACTGCATGGCATCCAGGCAACTCAGGCTCCCCGGTTCGTTCAGGGTGTAATAATAATCCAGGGGCATATCGTATTCGTCCTGCTTCTGAATCGTGATGCCGAATTTTTCCGGATGCCTGACCATCGGCGTATGGCGATAGGCTACGAAATAAAAGAGTTCGACCGAATGGATCTCGGTGGTGTTGTCGATCAGGAACTGCCTCGTCTCCTCGGCTTCTTCCCTGGTTTCGCCCGGGAATCCGTAAAACGCCATGACGTGATTCCAAATCCCCGCCTTCGCGGCTTCCCGCAAATTGTTTTCAATCACGCTCTTCCGCGCATGCTTGTCCATAAGCTCAAGGACGCGCTCATTGGCCGACTCCATTCCGTAGTACAGGGTCTTGCACCCGGACTCCGCGGCCAGTCGCCAGGTTTCAGGATCCTGGAGCGTCTCTTCAAAGCGGATCAACGTAGTCCATTTGATGTCCACCCGCTCGTCCACCAGCAGTTGGGACACCTTTTTGAAGAGCGCGGGCGGGTACGATTCGTCGGCAAAGAGAAAATGATCGGCCTGATAGATGTCCTTGAGGGCCTTGACTTCCCGGACCACGTCCTGGGCCGGCTTGCCGCGATACTGATCGAAGTATCCTTGCCCGTGATCACAGAACGTGCACCGTCCCCAGTAACAGCCCCGGGTCGCCAGATACGGAAGGATGCGCGTGGGCACGAAGTAGGAATCCAAAGGCAACCCGTGGAAATCGGGTAACGGGAGCGCCGTGGTCTTTTCCGTATAAATCTCCGCGTTGATCCGCACGTGCCCGTGTTCCCGGTACATCAGATTCGGAACCGACTGCCACGCCCGGTCACCCACCAGGGCTTCCAGCAGCCACACCAGGGCGTGCTCGCCCTCATACATGATGGCCGAATCAAACACGGACGAGAAAAACGGTTCCTGTTTCGCCAGGTCCTCCTGGAGCCGCGTGATCACGTTTCCCCCGACCGTGACGTGAATTTCCGGGAAGGCCTCCTTGATCATTTTGCAGAAGGTGAATCCCGCGATCATTTGCATCTTCGTCCCGATGGACACCCCGACCACGTCGGGGCGCTCTTTGGCGACCGCGGACAGCACCAATTGCCGGCACACGTCCCGATACACGTTCACCTGCTCGTCGTCCAAACACTCGAGGACTTCCTTCGAGACGCCAGGCCGGTAGCCCAAATTGCTCTCCATGGGGTAATACACGAGCGAGGCGGGAAAATACGCCGCGGAGATGTACCGCATAACGTCGCGAAACACGTTCAACGCCCATTCGAGTTTATCGGCGTCGTAAAAATCGTCGCTCCGGTTGATGCGTTTCGCCGCCTCGGCCTGCGCGGCCAATTCCATCACGTCAAAGGCCAGGGCTTCCTCCAAACAGGCTTTCTGGTCGATCTCCTTTTCACTCAACCCCGCGCCCTTGGCTTCCAGGCCCTTCAACTGTTGGACCATGCGCGCGTTGACCCAGATCAGGAACGTGTCACTGAAGAACAACTCGTACATCTCGATGTTGATATCGCGCTGCACGACCTCATGCCCGTTTTCCCGGAGCACGGCCGTGAGACTCGGCAACGCCAGATACGGAGCCGTGGGCACCCACTCAGGCGGAAAGAGCAGCATGGTCTTCAACTTCCGGCCGCTTTTGGCCGCCGGCGCCGCGTGATCGATGTGGATGAGGGAAGACATCAGACGTTTGCCAATTCTTCGGCGCTCTCTTCCGGCGTGATGCGGAATTGGAGAGCCGGGAGGTTATTGGTGCCGAAATGGGCCACGTAGAGAAAAACGTATTCACGGATGTAGATCTTCAAGTCCCAGCCGGCGTAGTGATTCTGCTCGAACTCTTCAAACACCCGTTCGGCGTCTTCGACGCCCAGCCCCTCTTGCACGGTGAAGTAGTAATCCAGGGCCAGGTCCCATTCGGGGTTTGGGTAGTACGTAATGCCCCACCGCTCCGGGTCCTTGGCCACCGGGGTATGTTTGCTGAGATCGAACGTGCCGAAACCGATGGAATGCACGTGCTCTTTGTTGTCCTCCAGGAATTGCATGGAAAACTTCGCGTCTTCATAGCGCTCGCCCGGAAATCCGAAAAATCCCATCACGTGGTTCCACACCCCGTGTTTCGAAGACAATTCCAGGCTCCGTTGAATAACCTCGGTGGTCGTGGCCTTGTCCATGAGTTTCAGAACCCGTTCACTGCCGGATTCATAGCCCATGTGGAGGAACTTGCACCCTGAATCCTCGGCATCCTGCCACACCTCATCGTCCAACAGGCTCTTCTCGAAGCGGATGTGCGTGGTCCACGCAATGTCCAACCGGTCTGCCTTGAGTTGCCGGGTCAGTTTTCGGAAGAGGGCAGGCGGATAGGATTCATCCGTAAAGTGAAAATGCCGCGTCTGATACTTGTCGCGCAGGAAGCGGACTTCCTCGATGATTTCCTGAATCTTCTTGGTCCGGTAGCCGGCCGTATATCCTTCGCCGTGATCGCAAAATTCGCACCTGCCCCAATAACACCCCCGCGTGGCGAGATAGGGCAGCACGGGCTCCGGCACGAAATACCGGTCCATCGGGAGCCCGTCGAAATCCGGAGGCGGCAGGTCCGCCATGTTCTCGGAGGAGGTGACGGGCGACGTATGAATGCCGGCCTCATCCCGCCACAGAAGATTCGGAATTTCGTTGAAGTCCCGGTCCGTCCCGACGGCTTCCACCAATTGCAGAAACGCCGTTTCGCCTTCGTACACCACCGCGCTGTCGAACAGCGCGAACAACTTGGGAGTCGACGGCAGCACGTCGCGCAACCGGGTCACGGTATTGCCGCCGATCGTCACGTGAATATCGGGAAACTGCTCCTTGATCATGGCGCAAAAAGTCATGGTCGAAAACAGTTGTTGCCGCAACACGATGGAGATGCCGATGATCTCCGGCTTTTCTTCGAGAATGGCCGGCTTCACGATATGGTCGAACACGTCGCGATAGACGTTGACTTGCGTATCCCCGACCGCGGCCAACACCTCCGAGGACATGAAGAGTTTATACGACAGGTCCGTTTCCATCGGCGGCATACAAATGCGGGCGGGCGCGTACACCAGCGAAATGGTCGCCGTCACCTCCCGGAAAACGTTCATGGCCCATTCGAGTTTGCCCGCGTCGTAAAAATCCGGGGACCGGATAATCGCCTTGGCGCGTTCCGCCTGTTCGATCAGGTCGGCCATTCGAGACCGCGTACATTCGCACAAGGCCAACTGCAACGCGGTTTCTTCCTCCGAGAGCCCGCGGTCACGGGCCAGTCGCTTCAAGCGATCCAATTGCCGGGGCACGCGTTTCAACACGCGCTTGAGAAAGTCCTCGCTGAAATACCAGTCGTACATTTCGAGGTTGACGTCCTTCTGCACCACGTCGTGCCCGGCACGACGCAGAAACGCCGTCAACGTGGGAAGACTCAGGTAGGGCTCGGAGGGATACCAATCCGGCGGGAAGATCAGCATGATCTTTTTCCTGGGCCCGCCGTCGGACTGAGCGTCCGTCCGTCGCTGCTTCAGGAGCTGCGGGCTGATCAGCCCGCCTTTATTATAGTCAATCCTCATACCCGTCACTCCGCCAATCCGGACGGAAGAAACGCCTGTCCCGGACAAGGGGTCCCTCGATGACACACATTCTATGCCCTGGGGAAATAGCGGTCAAGGATGACCACCATGCAACGATCAGTCGGGAAGGGGACGCATTGAAAATGCAATGACGGGATGTCTTCGAGGATACGGCCGCCCTTCACCCCTCGTCCCCGCGACCGGATGCCTCATCCAGATACCGAACGTCCAGCCGGTCAAAACGCTCGAAGTCGCGGTCGTTGGTGAGAATTGCGGCAATGCCATGCTCTCGACACAGGGCGGCGATCTGCGCATCGAACATCAGGTTGCCGCGCGCATCGGCCCTGCGTGCCGTTGTCTCGAGATGCCGGAGAAAATCAGCGCCCGGCAGGGCAACGTGGCACGTCGGCGCAGCCACGATCCCGTTGATGAAATCCATCGCCTGAGCAATCGTGGAAGGCGGATTGAAGACGCGTCGATGCGTGACGACACGCATGAACTCGATCAGACAGAAGACCGGGAGAGCCCACGGCTCCGTCCCTTCGGCCAACCGGACCAGTTCGGCCCTCGCCGCGGCATTGAGATCGGTCTCAAGGCGGTGCGCGTAGATCAGGACGTTGGTGTCAACGGCTATCATTCCCGATCGAGTACGTCGTAGAGGGCATCCCTGTCCGAGATGTCAACGTTGGGCGGACGCTTCCCTTTCACGGTGGCGATTCGGAGCTTGAACCCCGGCCCCTTGCGAGGCGTGGCCATCAGCTTTGCCCGCAGGGCATTTTCGACGAACCTCGTGAGCGTGACGCCGTCTCGTGCGGCGCGCGCCTTGGCGTGACGCAAGACCTGATCGTCCAGATTGAGCGTGGTCTTCATGGCAGGTTCTCTTCGGCTTGATATATGGCTGGACCATATCAGATAAACCATATCTATGGCAAGTCAGAGCCGCATGACGCCCATAGGTCAGATTCACGCAGCCTTCGACTTCGCTCAGGATGACCACGTTCGTCTTTTGTGCTATGATGCGTCACGTGAATCAACCAATCGATACAGTAAAGGATGGCAGATGAAACACGTTTCTGCTCACTACGATGGCACAAAAGTCGTACTGGACGAACCCGTCGCGCTTCCCGTCAACACGCCTCTTGAGGTCGTGGTTCCTGATTCCCCGGAAGAGAGCACACAGCTCAGGGAAGGAACCTTTCTCGCGTCCCTGCCGGTCTTGACCAGAATCTGGACAAACTCGGCCGATGCCGAATATGACAAACTATGATCAGGGAGACGTTGTTCTCGCCACCTTGCCCTTCTCTGATCTGTCAGGCATAAAAAAACGACCGGCGGTCGTCGTTAGTGTTCCACATCCTTCCGTTGACCTGCTGCTGCTTCCACTCACTTCCCAAACCCGGAATCTTCAGCTTGGAGAGTTTGTGTTGCAGGAATGGCAAGGGGCTGGACTTCTTTTTCCCAGTGCGGTCAAGCGGGGGCTGTTTACGCCGGACCGAGCCTACGTGATCAGACGCCTTGGCCGTGTGTCCTCTTCCGACCTGCTCAAACTGGAACAAGCTCTCCGCCTGTGGTTCGGCCTTTCCGGTTAGAACCATATGCGTTCCATACCTTCTTCTGTCATTCTCGACATCTTTAATCGAGAATCCAGCGTCTTTGTTCTTGCCTGTTTCTGTCATTCCCGACATTCGTAATCGGGGATCCAGTGTCTTTGCAGTTGGTCTTTAGAGCCGCGTCAGATTGACCTTGATTTTGACAAGCAGGGCGGTAATATAGGGCAATCAACCATCTGATGATGGCAAGGGCCATTTTCCTATTCAGTGTTGTGAATATGAAATCTATCCCGACCGGTAAGAACCCTTGAACGGTTAGGCCCCTGGATTGGGGTATTCAAGAAAGCATGGCTTACACTACAAATAGTAACCGGAGGTTTCTGAACAATGAGATTGAACGTAACGGTTGATCGAGATGAAGACGGGGTATGGATTGTTGAATGTCCTGCAATCCCAGGTTGTGTGAGTCAAGGCAAAACCAAGGATGAGGCTCTCGACAACATCAAGGAAGCTATTGTGCTATGCCTTGAAGTACGTGCGAAAGAAGGGATGCCCTTGACCATCGAGACACGGCAAATAAAGGTCGCGGTGTAATGCCTGTATTGCCTGCTTTAAGCGGGAAAGAGGTTGTCCGAATTTTCGAGACCTTCGGTTGGCGTGTGGCGCGTCAGAGGAGCAGCCACATTGTCATGACAAAAGAAGGAGAAATAGCTACGCTCTCCGTTCCTAACCACAAAGAAGTCGCCAAGGGACCCTGAGAAGTCTGATCCGTTCTGCAGGGCTTACTGTCGACGAATTTTGTGCCGCCAAATAATGAATAAGTCAAGCAGTCCCAAATCAAGTACGGGACAAAATACCCCTAATGCAACTCAAAACCTATCAGCAAAACGCCCTTGAGCAGTTGGACCGCTGGCTTGAGGCGCTTAAGGAAGCCTTACAAGAAAAAGAAGAGGCCAAAGAGTTCTATGCAAAACGTGTGAAGCCAATTCCCGACGATACGAGCTACAAGCAGAAACTCCTTGAGACGCTTGAAGCGGCGTACAACAAGGCCCTTGACAGAGGCGAAATGAGAGTCTGCGAACCCCCTGCTGTTTTCAGAATGATGTTTGAAGATCGCTGGAAGGAGCAGGTCGGCGAACTAGTTGCGAAATAGCACGGAACACGCGAAGCATTAAGAAGTGGTTTGATCATGACACTCATGGGACGCGGATGGAGTTCTTTGGGCGGGTGTATCGCATTAAGCATGGGGCTTGTCCTGCTTGCCGGAACGCTTCAGGCGGAGTCGCCGGCCACCCTGCACGTGGGGACCTTTTCCCGCGCACAGGCCGGAGGTCCCTACCCTGATTCCTGGAAGCCCCTCACGTTCCATAAGATCGACGAGCATACCGAATATTCGCTGGTGGACGACGACGGGACCGTGGTTCTCAAAGCCGTGAGCCACGGTTCGTCCTCGGGATTGACCCGCGAGATGACCATCGACCCGAAGCAATATCCCATTGTGGAATGGCGCTGGAAGATCGAGAACGTGTTGCAAAAGGGCGACGTCACCACCAAAGAGGGGGACGACTACCCTGCCCGGTTGTATATCACCTTCGCCTACGACGAGAGCAAAATCGACTTTTGGGACCAGGCCCAATATGAATTGGCCCGGGCGCTCCACGGGAAGTATCCCCCGACCGGAGCCATCAATTACATCTGGGAGAGTCGTAGCCCGGTCGGGACCATGGTTCCCAATCCCTACACGGATCGCGTGCACATGATCGTCATTGAAAGCGGAGCGGACAAAGCCGGGCAGTGGGTGGCCGAATCCCGGAACGTCTACGAGGATTATCAGAACGCGTTCGGGAACGACCCGCCCGATATTTCCGGGGTGGCCGTGATGACGGATACCGACAACACTCAAGAATCCGCCGTAGCCTATTACGGCGACATCACGTTCAGGAAAGCGGCGGAGGATTAGTGGAGCTGTCGGATTACGCTATGCGCCTGACCTGCTACGACTACGAACAGGGAGCACACGGCGACGAAGACCAAAGACACTGGATTCCCGATTAAAAATAGCCTGTCCCCGACGTTTGTAATCGGGGATCGGGAATGACGGAAAGAAGGGCACAGGAGGGGAACAGGCTGCTTATGGCAGATTCGGGGAGAGCCACCGCTCCACGGTGGGAACGGCCATCTGCTTGCGCGCGGCGTAGTCCTTGACCTGGTCGCGGTCAATCTTCCCCACGGCAAAGTATTTGGCTTGGGGATGGGCAAAGTACAGGCCGCTGACCGACGAGGCCGGAACCATGGCACACGTTTCCGTCAGATGAATGCCGATCCGTTGTTCGGCGTCCAGCAGATCGAACAGAATGCGTTTTTCGGTATGATCCGGACACGCAGGATAGCCCGGAGCCGGACGGATTCCCCGATAGCGCTCCCGGATCAGATCCTCGGCGGACAGGGCTTCTTCCTTCCCGTACCCCCATGCCTTGCGCACTTCCCGGTGCAGCCATTCGGCAAACGCTTCCGCCAGCCTGTCGGCCAAGGCTTTTACCATGATGGCGTTGTAATCATCATGGTCTTTTTCGAATCGCCCGCACAAGGCCTCGACCCCGATCCCCGTGGTCACCGCAAACCCGCCCAGGTAATCCGCATGCCCGGTTGACTTGGGCGCGATAAAGTCCGCCAGGGCGTAATTGGCGTCGCCTTCCGGTTTTTCGAGTTGCTGACGAAGCGTATGGAAGGTCGCCAGCACCTCCGACCGCGCGTCATCCGTATAGACTTCGATATCGTCGCCCACACCGTTGGCCGGAAACAACCCATATACCGCCTTGGCCGTGAGGAGCCGGTGGTCGAGAATCTCCTTGAGCAACTTCTGTGCGTCATCGAACAACTCTTTGGCCTTGACCCCCACGACCGGATCTTCGAATATTGCGGGATACTTCCCCTTCAACTCCCATGTATGGAAAAAGGGTGACCAATCGATCACCGGCACCAGGTCGCTCAACGGCTGATCATCGATCACCCGTGTACCCAGAAAATCCGGCGTCGCCCGCTCCGACGTGTGCCAATCAATCGGGGTCCGCCGTTGCCGCGCCTCGTCCAGCGGCAACAACTTCTTCAGGGTTTTCTTGCCTTCGTAGGCTTCCCGCGACTGCTGTTGTTGTTGCCGGACCTTGTCCACAAAACCCGGCTTTTCTTCTTTGCTCAACAATTGCCGGACGACGTTCACGGCCAACGACGCATCCGTCACGTGCACCACCGGCTCGGGATAGCCCGGAGCGATCTTGACGGCCGTGTGGGCCTTGCTCGTGGTGGCGCCGCCGATGAGGAGCGGCACGTCAAAACCCTGGCGGGCCATTTCTGTCGCGTTGTACGCCATCTCCTCCAACGATGGGGTGATCAGGCCGCTCAGGCCGATCATATCGACCTGCTCCTCCTTAGCCTTCGCCAGGATCTTGTCGCAGGACACCATCACCCCGAGATCAATCACCTCATAGTTGTTGCACCCCAACACCACGCCGACGATGTTTTTGCCGATGTCGTGCACGTCGCCCTTGACCGTGGCGAGCAGGACCTTGCCCTGGGACGTACTCCCCGACGCCTCCTTTTCCTCCTCCATGAAGGGCAGCAGATACGCCACGGCTTTTTTCATGACCCGCGCGCTCTTGACAACTTGCGGCAGGAACATTTTCCCGGCGCCGAAGAGTTCTCCCACGACATTCATGCCGTCCATCAACGGGCCTTCGATGATCTTGAGCGGTCTGTCGTATTGCTGCCGGGCTTCTTCCACGTCTTCATCGATGAATTCCACGATCCCCTTGACCAGCGCATGCGAGAGCCGCGCTTCGACCGTGCCTTCCCGCCAGGCATCGGTTTTGACGACCGCCTTGCCTTCCTGTTTCACGGTTTCGGCGAAGTCGACCAGCCGCTCGGTCGCGTCCGGCCGTCGATTCAGCAGGACGTCCTCGACCAGTTCCAGCAGGTCCTTGGGGATCTCCTCATAGACGCCCAACTGCCCGGCGTTGACGATCGCCATGTCCAGCCCGGCCTTGATCGCGTGATACAGAAACGCCGCGTGCATGGCCTCACGCACGACGTTGTTCCCGCGAAACGAGAAGGAAATATTGCTCACGCCGCCGCTGGTTTTACAGTACGGCAACGTGGCCTTGATTTGCCGGACGGCTTCGATGAAATTGACCGCGTAGCCGTTGTGCTCTTCAATGCCCGTGGCGACCGTCAGGACGTTCGGATCGAAAATGACGTCCTGCGGCGGAAACGCGACGTCTTCCGTCAGGATCCTGTACGCCCTGGCGCAAATCCCGACCTTCCGGTCGATGGTCTCAGCCTGCCCCGTTTCATCAAACGCCATCACCACCACGGCCGCGCCGTACCGCTTGACCAACCGGGCCTGTTCCCTGAATGTCTCCTCGCCTTCCTTGAGGCTGATGGAATTGACGACGCCCTTGCCCTGCACGCATTGCAGCCCGGCCTCGATGACCGACCATTTCGAGCTGTCGATCATGATCGGCACGCGGCAAATATCCGGTTCCGACGCGATGAGGTTCAGAAACCGCGCCATGGCGTTTTCAGAATCCAGCATGGCTTCGTCCATGTTGACGTCAATGATCTGCGCGCCGCCCTCCACCTGCTGCCGGGCCACCGCCACGGCGTCCTCGAACTGACCTTCGCGAATCAACCGGGCGAATTTCGGCGAGCCCGTGACGTTCGTCCGCTCACCGACGTTCACGAAGTTCAACTCGGGCCGGATCGTCAGCGGTTCCAACCCGCTCAACCGCGTGGCATGATCGGGTTCAACCGGGACATGGGGCGGCAGATCGCGCACGGCCTCGGCAATTGCGGCAATGTGTTCCGGCGTGCTTCCGCAGCACCCGCCCACGATGCTCAACCACCCGTTCCCGGCAAATTCCCGCAAATCCTCCGCCATTCGCTCCGGGGTCTCGTCAAATCCGCCGAAGGCGTTCGGCAGCCCCGCGTTGGGATGGCAACTGATATAGGCCGGAGCCCGCTTTGAGAGTTCCTCGATATAGGGACGCATCTGTTTGGCCCCCAGGGCGCAGTTGATCCCCACGCTGAAGGGATTCACATCGGCAATGGAGTGCCAAAAGGCTTCGATCGTCTGCCCGGAGAGCGTGCGTCCGCTTTGATCGGTGATGGTGACGGAAGCCATGACCGGAATCAACACCCCCTGTTCCCGGCAATACTGATCGATGGCAAAAAAGGCGGCCTTGGCATTGAGCGTATCGAAGATCGTTTCCACGAGAAGCAGGTCGCTGCCGCCGTCCACCAGGCCACGCACCTGTTCCTCGTACGCCTTCCGCAACTGCTCGAACGTCACCGCGCGAAACGCCGGATTGTTCACGTCCGGCGACATGGAGGCCGTCCGATTGGTGGGCCCCAGCACTCCGGCCACGAATCTCGGTCGGGAGGGCTCCCGGTTCATAGCCGCATCCGCGGCCTGCCGCGCCACCATGGCCCCTGCCCGGTTCAACTCGTACGCCAACGACTCCATCTGATAGTCGGCCATGGAGATCGCATTGGAGTTGAACGTATTCGTTTCAATCACGTCCGCGCCGGCGTCCAGATATTCCCGGTGAAGCAAGCCGATCAGTTCCGGTTGGGTCAGCACCAGCAGGTCGTTGTTGCCTTTCACGTCACAGGGATGCGCGGCAAACCGCGTCCCCCGGAAATCCGACTCCGACAGGTTCCGTTTCTGGATCATCGTGCCCATGGCGCCGTCCAGCACGACGATGCGGCGGCGCAGCCGGTCTTTCAATTCTTCGATTCGGGTTGTCGGATTCATGTCGTGCATCTGATCCTCAGACTGTTGATTCCGGACGGATTGTTGTCGGGTGACGCAACGCCTGTCCTGAGCGCCCTTCGACTCCAGGCGCGTGGCGCCTTACGCTCAGGGTGACCGGAGAGGCACCCGTTCGTCCTGAGCGTAGCGAAGCGGAGTCGAAGGGCAACCCCGACCGCTATCCGTCGCTGCGACGTGCCGTAAAGGGAGTGACTATACTGATCCCGTCCTGGGCGGTCAAAATCGACATGGGCGCATGCGGTGGTTTCTGCGAGTATTCCCCCCACCGGCTCGCCTGTGGGCTGCGCCGGGGCAGATCCGCCGTTCGCTTGACTCAACTTCGGTCCGGGGTTAGGATGAAATTCATTGAGTCTGATCGAGACCGATTCATGCAACGTCCCTGTTTCCCGCAACTCCTCCTGTTTGTGCTCATCACCATCAGTTTGACGGTTGTGCCTCCCACGACCTCCCTTGAGGCCAAACCTTTTTTTGAGGATGGGTTTCTCGGGCTCACGCAACAGGAAGTCCATGCCAAGCTCGGCACGCCGCACGCCATCCGTTCCAGAAAAGCCGCGCTTCGCGTGTTCAGTTATTATTCCCCCAAGGACTGGAAAAAATATTTCAGCAAGCTCGTCTCTCCTCAGAACGGCGAGGACGTGTACACGTACTCGCGAGACGGCGTGCAGGTCCGCTACTCGTTTGTCTATAAGCCGGATTTCCGCGAAGCCGTGGATTTTCCCACGCTGCACGTCAAACGGGTTGAAGTCGAATTTACGCCCAGTGTCCCCTTAAAAGCCATCCCCGGGCTGGTCCGCGAATTCAACCCGTCCATCGGCCGGAAAGACCCCGCGTTTCGATCGAATCTGTGGGTCCTGTTGTTCAAGGGTCCTCCGTCGAAGGAAGCGGAACTCGTGGTAGAGGAATGGGACAAAGAAGACGGGAAGTGGTCGCTGGCCTATCAATTATTTTCCGTGAACGGTCTCCCGGATTACCTGACCGTGGATTCCTCTATCGACCGGCTGGAATTTACCGTCCAAAGCCTGTCGCGGATTCATCAGATCGGCCGGCATACCCATGAACCTATCATGAACCCCTATTCCCCGGAATTTGCCCAACGCCCCCCCGAACCGCCCAAACCCAAGAAACCCATTCCGGTTCCGGTTTACGCCGAATAATCCTTCCCTCAGGCGCCCTCTTCCAAGCGAAGATCGTGCGCGTCCGCTAACAGCAGGTAGGCTTCGCCCCACTGGTTGGAACTTTCCAGGCTCCAGGCCTCCCGGACACCCTCCTGTTTCAACCGCACTCCCCACACGCCGCCAAACACCACGTACGCCGCGCCGCGTCCGGAGTCCTCAACGGGTTGCGCCAGGGCCGGGCATTCCGGACAATCTTCATTATCGGTCCACCCCACCACGTCGCACCATTCCCCCCGCGAAGAACGCTCGTAACTCCTGACCTGTCGAAGACGTTGCGCCGGTCCCAATTCCTTAAACCGGAGAAAAACGGAGGACTCACAATTGGGGTTCTCTTCCACCTCGATGAACATCGTCTATTGACGGCTTTCGTTCACGGTTGCTAGAGTGACCATCGGCCTATGCAGACTCAGGAATCCCTCCCCACGCCGGGTATTTCGGATGCTCCACACGATGCGTCTCCGCAGGACCAGGGTATCCACTCGCCTCCCTTCCCGTGCCGGCGCCCCGTCCGGATAACCCTGTATGTTTTACTGGGCGCCTTTGCCGTCTTCATGCTGGCCTGGGGATTTCTGCCGGGCTTCCTGGACCCGACCTTTGAACGCCACATCCAGGACAAGGACGTCATCGTGGGCATGACGCGGGAACAGGCCATTGAAGCCTGGGGATCCCCTTACCAAATGAACGTCACCTATACCGACCGCGGCGTGCGCCGGGAAGAATGGGTCTACGAAGACTGGATCGAGGCGGGAGCCGTCAGGCACCGCTATCTGTATTTTGAAGAAGGCGTCCTGGTGGGAGGGTGGAAATAACCCCCTTCGCTCGGACACAGCGCCGCCATGCGCCCGCTAGCGCCCAGGGAATTTATGGAGTTTCTGTAATCTGCACCCGCCTCTCCCGCCCATCACCCCCGCTGACCACGAGCACGCGCTTCCATTCACGAATCTGATAGACGGCCCACGCGTTCGGCTGCCCCTGGTAAAACGCCTGCGAATCTTCTCCCTTGGCGCTCAGATAGGTCGGCTCGGTAAATCCCTCATCCAGGACGTAATCCATCAGGCTTTCGGTTGTCACTCCTTTCCCGCGCAGAGCAACGTGAGACAAAAAGGTCAGAATTTCGTCCGGGTCCGCCAGGGAGATTGGATCAAAAGCCATGTTGTTTTTTCCTCAGTTGTGATATGGTGGCCGAGACGGTATTGTAGGGTGACAAAAACGAGAAACGCAAATAGGCGCGTTCGACGTTTCGTCGCCCGGGTTTCGACAATTTTCACGCGTATCCCATCACCGGTCTTCCATCACCGCCCCTATCCCGTTCCATGATGTGGAAGCTTTCGGCCGACCAATTCCGCGAGCGAATCTTCGACGTTCTCAGCCGTAAACAGCACTGGTCAACCTCCCTCTTCAACGGCAACACCGTAACCAAGGCGCAACTGAACATTCATTTCCGTCAGGAATATGCGGTTTATTTCCGGGATTTTGCCGTGCTGCTCGCGAGAATCGTCGGGAAAAATCCCCCATGGCAAATGCGTCGTCACCTGGCAACGACGATTTATGAAGAAGAAACCGGGGGCCTCTCCCTGGGCAAACCGCACCAGGAACTCTTCCTTCAAATGATGATGGGTCTGGGATACAAACGGGCTGAATTTCGCGACGTCGAACTGTTGTCGAGAAGTTACGCCTATCGGAAATGGCTCGATGAAATCTGCGACCGGGAAGACTGGATCGTGGGCGCGTCGGTCCTCACGCTGTTTGTGGAAGGCTCCGTCCACGACCGGGACGAGGTCATGAATCGGAAAGAACCAAAATCCAAAGCGGACGTTGAAGAGATTGTGAGGCAACATCCCCTCGTGGTCCACCACGGTCTCTCTCCGGAACACCTCGACCTCGTTCGCGCGCGCGAGATGATCGAACCCTGTAATCGCTCCATCGTCTATGACCTGATCGTCAAAGAAGCCGTCGAGTCCCGCACCAAAACCTTAATCCTGGAAAAACTGGAAACGGGACTGAAGGCGTGGCTCCAATACCGCGACGGCATCGCCCGGGCCTGCGGCCTCAGGCAGCCGTAACACCTTCGACATGAAACTAACCTGAATCCGTCATGTCTGCGGCAGGGAACGGCCGGAGCCTGCCCTCAAGGGTGGAGTGCCGACTTAAGGCATTTCAACCTTCGGGAATTTTTGATATGGTAGGCACACTGACATCTCGTGATACGCCATGAATGCTCGCCTCCGCATTTTACCGATTGCCGTTCTCGGGACGTTGCTCCTCGGCGGCTGTTTGGGCTCCCCTCGAATCGAGACTTCCGTCTACGAGGGAGCGCAGGGCTCTCTCGCGCTGAGCACCGACTCGGATGCGTCGTACCGTCCCGCCCATCCGGCCGACGTCCCGGTCGAAACCTTTGAACAGGTTTTGACCGGCATCCACTACCGGCAGGCCCCCGGCAGGTGGCTTCAACGGCTCCTGGACGGCGGGAGCCAATCGTCTCCCCTGCTTTCCCCGGCTCAAGTCGCATTTTGGGCCCCTCACCTGCGGCGCGCCTTTCTGCAAGCGACGCCTGAGGAACGGGTCATGCTCCATATCCCCCTGCGACCGGCAACGAAGTTTCAAAGCCTGACCGGCAATCTGGCCTTCAAGGAGAACGACCTGCATATGACCCTGACGTTGTCGGGTTCATCGGGCCGCGGCCTTCAATCCAAAACCAAACCCAGGCACCCCGAATCCATGGGCGTCACAAAGTCCACGGTCACGTTTCTGCCCAAGAGCGCCCTCAAAACGTCCTGGAACGAGGGAACCGGCACGAACCTGACCATTGACATGGCCGTTTTCGCCGCGCGTGACGGCTCGGTTTCAAAGGACAGTCCCTCAACGACTCCGATTCCCGACGCCGCCCCGCGCCGCGTTGCGCCGCCGGTCATTCCTCCGGACCGTCCCATTATCCGGTTGGAAACCCCTCCCTCCGAGAAGCTCCTGGAGGAAATCCGATCCTTGCGGCGAGAATTGTCCAGACAGCAACAGGAAATCGAACGCCTGAAAAAGCAAGGGTCGAACGCCCCTTAGCCCACCTCGATCAGTTGAGGATTGCCGAGGATCACGTCACTGCCCAGCGGGGTCCGGAACGTCATCCGCTGATAACAGGCATAGGTGACGTACGTATCCTGCAGGCAATAGTCGGCGATTTCCCGCTTTTGTCCCCTGGCCCACATTTCAGCCACTTGCGCGCCGCTTCCGGATTTGGTTTCAACCTGTAACGCGCGGGCCAGCACGTCCAATTTCACCCATCCTCGCGCGTCCCAGTTGCTCCACACGGCCATGACGTCATAGACCGGCTCCGTCCGAAATCTGGCCAGACTGATCTCCATCGAGGGTTTGACGCGGTGAATGATCGAACGTTTTTTGAGAAAAGGGAGATCAAAGCCCAATCCATTGTGGGTAATGAACAGAGAGGGCCGTAGTTCACCCAGGCGTGCCCAGAACAGGCGCAGGAGTTCCGGCTCGCTCGCGCCATACCAACTCACCGCGCCGCGGAACTCCATGGCGTCGGAAAACACCAGGAGCCCGATGCACACGACCCGGCTGAACGTTCCGTCGAACGACGATTGCTCATACTTCTCATCTTCCTTTCTTTTTTGTTCCCCGGCCTCGGCCTGCGAGAATAAGTCCCAGTCGCCCCCTTCACAGGATTCACGGGCAACCGAATCGATCCCGACCAACCGCGCCCATTCTTCCCGCGGCGACTGAATGGTTTCAATGTCCAACACGACCTTCATGGGCTGCGACCGAATCCTCACGCCCCGGCCAGTTTCATCAGGTGAGCCACGACCGGCGCGTCCGCGGGAGGAAAGGCATACTCGGCCAACTCCTCGGGCCTCACCCATCGGAAGTCCGCGCAACCCAAGGGTTGCGGGTCTCCCCGGAACAGGGAACACGTGAAGAAGTGCAATTCCACGCGTTTGTCGGGATAATCATAGTTCGTAACCGTCAACAATTGCGGCGCCGTTATTTCAATGCCCACTTCTTCAAACACCTCACGGCGGGCACAGGCCTCGAACGTTTCATGCGCTTCGCGCTTTCCTCCGGGAAACTCCCAACACCCGGCCAAATGAACGCCGGATTGCCGGCACGTGATCAAATACCGTCCCCGGCATTCAATCACGGCAGCCGCGACCTGAAGAAGCTCCTTCCCGGCCATACTCGACAAACCTATTTCGTCTCCACGGGATACGCCCGACAAAATTCCCGCATCGGACAATACAGGCAGTACGGATTGCGCGCGGTACACATCACCGCGCCGAAATCCATCAGGGCCTGATTGAAATCATAGCCTTTGCCTTTGGGGATCAGGGCTTCCGAGAGGACCCAGAGCTTCGATTTGTGCGTTTTCGGATCGCCCTTGCCCATAAACACGCGATGCAGCACCCGCATCACGTTCGTATCCAGAATCGGGGCATCCTCATGAAAGGCAAAGGCCCGAACCGCGCCGGCCGTGTACCGGCCAATCCCTTTCATGGATTGCAGTTGTTCGGACTCCCGGGGAATCTTCCCGCCGTATTGGGTTACGGCCTCACAGGCAATGCTATGGAGGCGGTACGGACGCACGTTGTACCCAAGAGGATACCACGTCTCGCGGACGTCGTCCGGTTCGGCCTCGGCCAAATCCTTGAGCGTCGGATACTTCTGCAAAAATTCGTGGTACTTGGGAATGACCCGATCGACCTGTGTCTGCTGAAGCATCACTTCCGAGACAAGAATTCTGTAGGGGTCCTTCGTGCGCCGCCATGGCAGGTCGCGGCCACATTGGGCATACCATTTGAGCAGGCGAAGTTGAAACCGACGTTTGAGGCCCCGGTCGAGTTTGACCGGCGGCGATGGAGTCGATGGATTCTTCCTGGCGATTTTGGCTGGACGCGTCATGGGCCGTGCCCGGATTGTAGGTAGGGCGGCAGCCCAATGCAAGCGGGAACGTCGGGGGGACGTGATGCGGGAGAGACGAGCAGGCTCAAACACGTGGGACCCGCGTCGGCCTTGGAAAACTCGCTCAGATCAACGCCCGTGGGGTCATAGCCCCGCGACCCGATCAGTTCGCGCGTCAAAGGGCAGGACGTCCGGACCAGCACCCCGCCTGGCAGGCACAAGACGTTCGCGCCGAAGGGTTCTTCGGCCGGCACGCGCAACAGCCGGAACGCCCCCAGGGCATCCGAATCGAGCCAGGCCGGATTCACCAACAACGTCTCCTCATCGAGGGCCGCGCACGCCGTTTTCAGATGGAGGCACGCCCGCGTTTCAACGGGCGTCACTTCGTAGCCCAACGGTTCGGCAATCGCCCGGAGGGCTTCCACGCCCGCGCGATTCGTTCGTGACGAGATTCCGACGTACAACCGTTTGCCCATGCGCAACACGTCCCCGCCTTCAATCGTTGCAGGCGGAGCAATCCTCACGAGACGACGATGCCGGGCCAGAACGCCACGCAGCAACGCGGGTTCGCCCTGCCGGGATGGCGTCCCCATCGACGTGACCACCGCCAGTTCATCCAGGATAATGGCGTTATCCTCGATAAACACACTGTCGGGATACCCTTCATCCGGTGGAAGAACTTCCACCGCCACGCCCATTTGCCGCAGGGTCCGGCAATACGCTTCATGCTGCCGGAACGCCAGATCCGGGTCGATCCTTTCCCGGGGAACGAACCCGACTTCGCAATTCACGAGCGAGAACGCAGGCCGGCGGGTCAGAGCAATCATCGCAACGGGTTCTCCTCCCTTGGCATTCCGTGGCGCGTCGAGGCCGGGCTTTCAGCCTTCCATCGCATTGATACTGATTTCACGTCAACTTGACAACGCGGCTCCACGATTCGCGGAGTTGTTTGGCAAATGGAGCATCACCTGCTTCTCGCCGGACTGGAAAACGCCGGGCCTGCCCGGCGGCATTTCTCAAGGACACGCAACCGGCAACGTTGTGTTTGACGCCCGGATTGTTGCAATCTGCCTGGAACATGGCATCGACTTCCTGATCTCAGAAGATCGCGGGCTGAAACGTTTTGGAAGCAGCACCATTCAGGGTATCCCGATTTGCTCTCTTTCGATTGTGCGTGAACGGCCTTCACGTCGCCCCCATTGCGACGCGTTCACCGCTTCGTCGCCTCCCACCATGGGCAGCCGGACTTTTTGTCGCGGTGTTTCTGGTCGCCGGGGACGTTCCCTTCGCGCATTGCGGAGAATTCCCCGACGAGCGTCCCGGTCCCCCGCCGGTCACCCTTCATTTCGTCACGTGGAAAGCGGATCATCCTCAGGCCTGGGATGAGGCCATTCGACGATTCGAGCAGACCCACCCGCGCATCCGCGTCACACGGGAAATCGCGCCGCATTCCTCAACGGCCTATCACGATCTGCTGACGCAGAAACTGCGGAACCGCGACGGCTCACTCGACCTGTTTTTTCTGGACGTGATCTGGCCGGCGGAGTTTGCCGCCGCGGGATGGGCCCTGCCGCTCGATGACTATTTCTCCCGAAACGAACGGGAAAAATTTCTGCCGGCCACGATCGCCTCGGGCGTGTATCGGCGCCGGATTTACGGGGTCCCTTCGCGTATCGACAGCGGCATGCTGTATTACCGCAAGGATCTTTTGGAGCAATATGGATTTCCCCCGCCTTCGACGTGGAATGAACTGGCGCGCCAGGCGCAGACGATTCTGGAAGGAGAACGAAGCACGCAACCGCTGCTCAGGGGCTACAGCGGCCAGTTCAAGCAGTATGAAGGGCTGGTGTGCGACATGCTGGAGTTCGTGGGCAGTCACAACGGCTCGTTTCTCACGGAAGACGGCAGTCGCTCGAATTTGACGGCGCCCGAATCCCTGCACGCGGTGCGATTCGTCAGAGAGCAGATTATTCAACGACTGGCGACTCCGGCCGCGTTGACCTATCAGGAGCCCGAGTCTCTCGCCGTGTTCCTTCAGGGGAAAGCGGTGTTTCATCGCAATTGGCCCTATGCATGGGGCCTGACGAATGATCCGCGGCATTCGAAGATCGCGGGAAAGGTCGGCGTGACCACCCTTCCGCGTTTTCCCGAGGGCAAGAGCACGTCCGCCCTGGGCGGATGGCTCTACGGCATCAGCGCCTATTCGCAACATCCTGATGAAGCCTGGGCTTTCATCGAGTTTATGACGAGCCCTGAGATGCAGAAACATTTTGCGCTCCGTGCCTCATTGGCCCCTTCGCGCCTTGCGCTGTACGCCGACCCGGAGATCCTTCGCGCCAACCCCCAGTACGAGGAGCTGCTTCCGGTTTTTCAAACCGCCCGGTCGCGACCCCGCACCCCCGTCTATCCGATTATTTCGCATATTCTCCAGCGGTTTTTCAGTCGCGTACTGGCTTTTCCCGAAACGGATATTATAGAAGAAGCACAAGAAGCGGATCGGAAGATCAACCGGTTTCTGGCCGTGATGAGAGAGACAAGATGAGCCCTCCATCGGATTCCCCGGTTGAGGCCAACCCCCTCACCTGTATCCTCTCCCCCTTCCAGGGGGCGAGGAAATTATGAGCAAAACGTGTGCTCCCTATGACGCCACCGACCCGAGATTGCGCAACCGGCTGGTTCATGGTCTTTCCGGCATTGACGTTCGTTGCCGTTTTTTCGCTCTATCCGGTCATCGATTCGTTTTTGCTGAGTCTGTACTCGGAATTCCCCGGGTCGGAACGCTCCTTTATCGGATTCGGCCATTACGCGGAGCTGTTCCGGGACCCCGTCGCCCATCAGGCGTTCCTCGTCACGCTGGGCTTCGTCCTGTTGTCAACCGTTCTGGAACTGCTCCTGGGCACGGGCATGGCGCTGGTCATTCATGAACGCTTCCCGGGACGCGGATGGGTCCGGGCGGCCGTCCTGATTCCGTGGGCGATTCCCACGGTGGTGGCGTCACAGATGTGGCGGTTTCTGTTGAACGACCAATACGGCGCCGTCAATGCACTCCTCTTCGGCGATCAGGTGGACGCCTACGTCCCCTGGCTGGCAGATCCGTGGATGGCCTTCGGCGCCATCATCCTGGCCGACGTCTGGAAAACGTCGTCATTTGCCGGACTCCTGATCCTGGCGGGCTTGCAGGTCATTCCCGATGACACGTACGACGCCGCGCGTATCGATGGAGCGACCGCCTGGCAGCGGTTTTGGCACATCACCCTGCCCCTGCTGAAACCCGCCCTCCTCACCGCGCTCCTGTTTCGGACCATTGACGCGTTTCGGGTCTTCGACCTCGTCTTCGTCATGACGCAGGGCGGCCCGGGCGACGCCACGCAAGTGATTCAATTCTACGGCTATAAAACGCTCTTTGCAGAAGGACGCGTGGGGTACGGGACCGCGATCTCGGTCACGGTCTTCGTCGCCATCGCGATTCTTTCCCTGTTCTACGTTCGCACCGTCGGTTCCAAACTTCTGCAACGGGAGCCGGCATGACGAACCGTCCGGCATTGCTGGGTGGGATTCTCCTGGCCGTCCTGGGCAGCCTGTGTCCTTTTCTCTGGTTCGTCCTGACCTCGTTCAAATCACAAATCCAGGTCGAGGCGATTCCCCCAACCTGGTGGCCGGACGGCAGCCTCGGGTTTTACGCCTCGGCGCTCATCGAACATCGCTTGTTGCACTACGTCCGCAACAGCGTGATCGTGGCCGGCGCCACCACCATCATTGCCCTGGCCGTCGCGACACCGGCCGCCTATGCCCTGGCGCGGCTGCGGCTGCGGAACCGGGCCTGGATCCTGGGCGGGCTCCTCTGTGTGGCCATGTTTCCGCCCATCGTCATTGCGGGACCGGTCTGGCAAATCCTGGAACGCCTCGGCGGGCTGAACACCCATTGGGGGCTGGTCCTGCCCTACGTTGCGTTGACCCTCCCGCTTGCGGTGTGGATCCTGACCACGTTTTTTCAGGAACTGCCGTTCGAGTTGGACGAAGCCGCGCGGATCGACGGCTGCACGGCATGGCAAGCGCTGTTCAACGTTCTGCTCCCTCTTGCGGCTCCCGGGCTGTTTGCCACGGCCATCCTCACGTTTATCCATGCGTGGAACGAATTTTTCTTTGCCCTGCTGATTCTCACCGACCCCGCGCAACAAACCCTGCCGGTGGGCCTTGCCCTGTTTCAGGGAGAATTCATCATGCCGTGGGGAGAACTGGCGGCCGCCTCCGTCCTCGCCACGTTCCCGTTGATTATCGTCGTCCTCCTGTTTCAACGCGGGATCATCAACGGCCTGTCGGCCGGCGCGGTGAAAGGATAAGGCATGGCCGGACTGACCCTGCAACACGTCGGGAAAACGTTCGGTCGAACCCGGGTCCTGCATGACGTGTCACTCGACGCCGGTGACGGCGCATTCATCGTGTTGCTGGGTCCGTCGGGATGCGGCAAATCCACCTTGCTTCGCATTATCGCCGGCCTCGAACCGCAAACCGCCGGATCGGTGTACATCGGCGGAGAATGCGTGGACAACGTGCCCCCTCGGGACCGGGACATCGCCATGGTCTTTCAACACTACGCCCTCTACCCGCACCTGACGGTCAGGGAAAACCTGGCCTTCGGGTTGAAAATGCGCCGGGTGCCCAAACCCGTGATTGAAGCGCGTCTCGATGAAACCGCCGCGTTATTGGACATTCACGACCTGCTGGACCGGAAACCGAAGGAGCTCTCGGGCGGTCAACAGCAACGCGTGGCCATGGGTCGAGCCACCGTTCGGAAACCCAAACTGTTTCTTTTCGATGAGCCGCTTTCGAATCTGGATGCCCGCCTCCGGACGTCCATGCGCGTGGAATTGAAGAGATTGCACCGGCGCTTGGGCGCCACCATGGTCTACGTGACGCATGACCAGGCCGAAGCCATGACGCTGGGGCAGACCATTATTGTCATGAATCACGGCAGGATTCAGCAGATCGGCCGGCCCGAGCAGATTTATCACGCGCCCGGCAATCCCTTTGTCGCCGGGTTCATCGGCAATCCTGCGATGAATCTGTTCGAGGGCTCCTATCGCCTCCGGCAACAAACCCTTGAATTCCGCGCGGGAGAGTTGACGTTCAGGGTGCCGTTTCAGGCGCATGACCTGGTCGGCGCAGATTCCGGAACCGCGACCCTGGGGATTCGACCCGAAGACGTGACCTTCGACCCTCCGGAGCCGGGACACGTGGCCGTCACGGGAACCATTGACCTGATCGAAACCCTCGGCAATGATTCCCTTGCGTATCTCCTCGTCAAAGGACAGTCCCTGACGGTACGGACCTCTCCCGGTTTTCCGGAGCAGACGGGAGCGACCGTCACGGCCTACGTGAAAAACTTTCACCTGTTTATCAACGAAAACCGGATCCCCTTGCCGCCGCCATGAATCGACGAACAATGGTCGCCGCGCCTTCGGCAGCACTCCGGCGCCGCAGGGCAACCACGCCCGTTGGTTGACCCCGGTTTTTCAAGTCGGTATCTTCGTCTCTGCCACGGGATGAGACTGCGCCGCCGGCCGGGGGAAATTTCCCGGCGCATGGAACCAGGAGTCATGGATATTTCAATCGGGTCAAATCAGCTTCGCAATACAAACGGAATTTTTGTGGCCCAGGACCAGGACCTGATCAAGGTCGAACGCACGGCTGAAGACGGGAGTCTCCTCCTGAGCATGAACCTCTATAATCCCGCCGGGTCGCAGGTTGCCAAACTCGAACGCAACGAATGGACGTCCAATGACCAGGACCGTTTCGAACTGCGGGTCGATCCCGAATCGGTCACCGTGATCGACAACACGCTGAAAGGCGTGGTGTTCCTCGTCAAAAAACACGGGGACCGCGACGTCCTGATCCCCCAAGCCAAATTTTACCTGCCGGGCGGGACGGTTTCCGAGGTGACGGCCGAACAGTGGCACGTCGGGAACAAGATGGAGTTGAAAGACGCGGACATCGATCTGCAAGGGGGCGGAATTGAGATTCAATAAGTTCTGTCAGGCCGCCCCGGCTGACAGGATAGTCGGAGGTACGCGTTTTCCTGGAGCATTCTTCCCATGAACGATTTCGCAGGCAAAAAGCTGGGATTGCTTCTCTCAACCCCGCCGTCTCATCCCAATGCGGACGTGGTCGCGGAACTGAGCCGTGAAGCCCTGCGTTCTGACGTGAACGTGTACCTGTATCTCATCGATGAGGGCGTGAAAAACCTGGAAAACCCGGCGATCCTCAGCCTGGCTTCGGCCGGCGTCAGATTGAACGTCTGTGCGTACGGATGCCAACAGCACAAGGTGTCCACGGAAGGATACGGTCAGGAAGTGACGTTCTGCGGATTAGTGGTTCTCTCCCAAATCATTACGGGCTGCGACCGATTCGTCAGCCTGTAACGGGTTGCCCGTTGTCTCCCTCTTCTCATTGCTTACAAAAGATTTTTGCGACCCCCCTGATCTTTCCTCACCAAGGTTGCGAAGGCAATTACACAGATTGGTTTCAAGGCATTCAATTCAGTGGCTCAAAATTCATCGTCTTGTCGTACATGTTGCATTTCACCCGCCCTCCAGAGTTTTCTCTTAGCTGTCTCCATATGTTAAATCCTAACAGAATCGCGTGTTCCCATTGTTTAGGAGTACAATGTTTGACATCTACAAGATGCTGCGTAAGTTGTTTGATGGAACGTAATAGACCATAATCAATAGCCGTTACGTCTTTGAAAAATGCATGATTCCTAGCATGTTCGAAGACCAGAATCGAAATTGCCTCATCAATTACGCCAGCTCGCCCACCATCTTCTATCTCATCATGAAGACCATTTGTTTTTCTTTTTTTCTTCAAGGCCTTGCGTACAACAGGCGACCAGCACAATATCGTTGCGTATGCGAGATGAAAGATATCATGAAATCGATAGTAATCAACTTCATACGCGTTATCTGTAAGCGGATCGCCAAAGCACTGTCCATCCAATGTTATTGAGGTGACTTTACGTCCTTCTTTTGACTCGATTTCCCTAAATTCCACAGTGAACTTTCTTGGCAATCTTTCTTGTTCAGGAAAATCGTCGTCCGGAAACCGTTCTTCAACTGAATTGTCAAATAGCTCTGTCCAGCGATCTTTTATCTTCTTAGTATTGTATCTCAATACTTCGTTCAACTCGATACCTTCTAGGGTTGCAAGCGTAGAGACATACCAAATTATGTCGCCAAGTTCTTCGACTATCTTTTGACGGAAGACTTTGTAACTATCACCATCCCTTAGTTTTTTCTTGTATTCGGTTGATAACTCACCTACTTCTCCACTAAGACCCAACAGAGCAATAGACCGCGCTTCTTCGGCTTTTTTATCGAATTGGATGGTGCTTTCTGCTTGTTCTTGATACTCATTGACTTCCATCATATGTCTCCTAAGGCAAGGTCCCACTTTGGAGGGAACATGAAATCGATTGCCTCTATAGCAGGCTGGTAAAGTTGCTTGATTCTGGTTCTTCCCGATATTCCTGATATGTTGGGGTGAGCAACTCTGCAGTATTTGTCTGTTTCACAAAATATGTTCTGTATATCGATGTACTGCAGTTTACGTGACCCAAGCCATTTGAAATCCAATTGCAGCCTAGCAAACTCCAGTTCCTGACGTTCGGTCATTTGTTTAATGATGTCTGTTTCGCTTAACCCACTCAATGAAGAAAAACATTTACGAATACCATCTCGTGCACCTGGACCGGGGATAACAAATTCCGTCTCTGTGAAATCGACTATTTCACTGTAGTTGATATCTGTTACATATTGGTACGCGAGAAAGCTCCCAATCAGTGGGTATGCAAGGAGTAGTTGATAGGCTTCACTCATCCTAGAACAATCTTGAAGCTTGGCCGCTAAACAGTCATTTAACATCATCTGCACGAGCATGAGGTGGGCATGGTGCTTTCGTGTTACTTTGAATTCTTTGCTTCCGGAAGCCATCATATACGCATTGTTATATAGGGTGAAGCCCCTGTTAATCTCTGAGTCAAGGAAATTCTTGTAAGCGTCAACATCAAAAGTTTCCACACAGATTTCGCCAAAGTGATTCACTAACAACTTCCATGTATCGATTTTGTTGAACAGCTTGAACAAAACAATTCGTAAGAGTATGTCGTCTATTGAAAAATTTTCTCCTGAATAGATCACCCTGCGAATCAAATACTGACTTACACGATCACAGACTCTGTAGGCATTCGTGAATTTGTACTTTTGGATTATCGGGTCGTTTGTCAGTGTTTCTCTTTCGCCTGAATAGCGTCGAAAAAACACGTTTTGTCGTTCATATGCAAATTTCCAATATGTGTCGTAGGCGGGCGTTGGAATTACTGGATCCAGCTTTATGAACGTGGACGGTTGATTAGACATAATCACCGTATTTCTCCAAGATGCACTTTGCCGTAGACTTATTCATTTTTGTCCCTAGGGCAAGGACGCTGGCGATACACTGTAGTTCCTTGAGTTCGAGTTTCATCTGCTTAGCCATGAACTGACCGAGTTCAATTAGTCCGATATAATTCCCGAAAGCTCGATCTGCAAGATATTGCATAGCGTAAATCGCGTTGACTGACATTGATCGATCTGGATGGGGAATAAAGCAGACTTGTTGAAGACAGGGAAAGCCTCGTTGAGGTTGAGGCGTGTGGTCTAGCAATGGATCAAATGTCATTGCGATCAGAGCACTGCGACGATGCACCGGTTTTCTGATCCCTTCTACACCATTATAGGTTTCAACAATATGTTTTAGCTGATTAATAGGCTCACCCCCGGATTTCTCTCCGTAGGCCATAAATCTTCGAAAGTAATGGCCATTATGGTTTTTCGGATCTCTTTTGACATACTTCCAGATCTTATCAAATCGCTCGTATACGCTAGCGCATCCTCGCGAGAGATTTTTAGGAAAAATTGTGTTTGCCGTGGTTTCGATTGAAGGCTGTCCAACTTTCTTTAGAAAAACGTCTAGTTCATTAACAAGGTCAAAGTGGTATGAGGGTAAGGCTTCCGAAATGTTAATTTTTATAACCGCCGGCGAGATCTCATTGACTTTGGCCTCCACCATTTGCTGAAGGCATTTGAGCCAGCATTCGGCGACAGAACTTCCCTCTATGATCATTCCACTTCCTCTTCATATTTGAACTGAAACATACCAGAGTACTTGCTCTTACTGATTTTGACCAAAGCGCACCATCCGTTTTTATCGGCTAATTTGGTGATGCCAGGAGCCTTGGCTGTCAAATGAAGACAGTTCGTTTTCTTAGTTTCAAGGATATGTGTTTCAGTTATTTGGAGGTCTGAGTCTGACACAATCATGTCCCCTACTTCGATATCAATAGCTTTTTCTTGCCACCAAGCTCCAACTTTAATGACCTGCCGCCCTGCGCTGAATCCAGTCAACGCTTCTCGGATTTTCGACAGGCTTGTGTTCGCTTTTGATAAGTGCTGAAAGTGATTTGGGGTGATTAGCTGCAACGTGTGGTGAATGTGGTGGATGAAGGCAGAATAGGAGACACCAAAATACTTTGATAATACATAAGCATCGAGTGGTGTAAGTTCCTTTTCTTGAATTCCATATCGCCTTATAGCGCCTTTGACTGCGACCTTGGGCGCAAGTAGCAGTCCGGCGAATAAGTCGGCTTCTAGTTCCACTGCCTTATCTGATCCAGCTTTCAAAATTTCATCTATGACAGTTCCATGCCCAAGGACGTGGTGCCCGATCTCATGGGCACAGGTGAAGCGTTTTCTTCCTTCTGGACGTTCAGAAGAAATAAGAATTAAGCTATTGGTAGCAACATACATACCTTCAAAGGAGGGTATATTCACGAATCTTAGGTCAAAACCCATTGCCTCTGATAGCACATAGGGACAGATCGGCATATTCAACGGCGTTGTGGTGTACTTTCTTCTCGTCCAAAGCGATCTTTCTGCTATCTGATTAGCTCTAGCCTTTTGCATGCCCTCCTCCGGAACTCCTGAGCATCTTAATGGTATCGACGAGGGTCAGGATATCTTTGTCACTCATGGAACTGAGTTTGCGAGCAGCAGCCAAGATTTTCCTATCAACCTTATCTTCATCGATGATTCCATCCGCAAGCCAGCCAATTTCAACACCATACAACTTCGCAAAGTCACTAAGCTCATGTGACTTGATATTTCTTCGGCCTGCTTCTATTTCTGTGATTGTTGGGCGGTGCATACCGAGCTTCTTTGCCGCCAACCCCTGCGACAGACCTGCAAGTTCGCGGGCAGAACGCACTCGCTTCGCAATGTCTTCTTTGCTCATTGTTTGTTCTCCATCAGATTCTTTATTATTCTTGACATACCGCTAATGTCCAGCGCTTGGGGATCAGATCCGGAGAATAATTCTTTTGGCTGAAGCCCAATGTCCAATGCGACCTCTAGATCAACAATAACTTCTATAATCCTCAAGCTATCGAATCCATCAATATCGCGGAGCGGCACTGTTGCTCCAGTGATAGCAGGAATTTGCTCTCCTGACATTCCAATGTTCCGAATGATGCAATCTATTATTTTTTTCTCAAGCTCAGGCGTTTCCATAGTTCCTCCATTTCTTACTTATGGTAATAATATATTACCTATAGTAAGACTTGCCTGTCAAGTAAATGATCCGGAAATTTAATTTATGAAACGAAGATCTTTAGCTTCTTGAACGCTTAAGACGTAGGCACCGAGGTGGATAACTTGGATCCGGCAGGGATGCTCTAAAAGAGCCGAAGACTTTTCTGCGTTGGCTTCTTGGGAGCACGCTTAAAGCCCCCATCTTTTGGAAACGGTGAAGGGTCTGTAGAACCATTTAATGAACACGGTGGATAAACCTGATAAGGCGTATCATCCGTTTTCGGCAATCGAGGCTTCACCCCGACGAATCGAGAGAGGGCACCTTTCAGGTAGTCTTCGTTTAATTCGCAGCAAATCCATTTGCGCCTAAGCGATTCGGCAACCTCACCAGTGACGCATGAACCCCCAAAAGGATCAACCACTAAATCCTCTTCATCAGTAAGCATTCGAATAAAATATTCTGGAAGGCGTACTGGAAATCTTGCAGGATGCACCGGCAGGTTATTTGCGCGACAATAGCCCTGATAAGCCCCGTTTGATTCCGTATTTGCAATAGCTAAAAGGTTTGGGGGAACGGAACCACCGTTGTCCTTCTCGAATTTATTGGAAATGTCATGACCCGATGGACGCAACTTGGGCTTATAGCCGTTTTTCAATAACGATTTCATTGAATTGCTATAGGGGGCAAGAATGCGTTTGTTGGATGCCTTGGGCCACGGTGTTTTCGACAGCCACCAGACACAGTTGATAGCGTCCTTCACTCGTACTCGCCTTACGTTTACCCATTCTGCGGGAGTCGGTAGTTTGGCAGGGTTCCACCAGTAATGTTCCTGACAAAGATGAAAGCCGTAATCGCGACACAGCGTGATAAGCAGCTCGAAATGGTAAAGCGAACGAGTAGGAGTCCTGGGTTTCCATGCCCCTCCAATATCAATCACAAGACTTCCTTTATCCTTCAACACCCGTTGCATACCTTCGGCAAATGGTCGAAACCACTCCACGTATCGGTCAGCGTCTTCGTTACCGTAAATCTTCTTTCTAACAAGGCCGAACGGTGGCGAAGTCATAATCAGGTCCACAGAATTGGGGGGCAATGTCGCGTGTAATAAACCGAGAGAATCGCCATGATAAATTTCGCCATATTCCGTTTCTCTATAAATCTCAGGGTGGGCCATACTGTATAGGGGGGAATCTTCTTTCGCTTGAGATACCCGCCTATGGTTGTCATGCAGTTGACGAAGATAACTGCTTAGCGAATCATACCCGGCTACTTCCGTCGCGCATTGCATCTCCAAATACTCGGCATCTGTGAGCCGAAAACTGATGAGCCTTTTGCGAGGACTTTTAACTTTTGGTCGAGCCATGCCATTATTGTAATACAAAAACAAATCAAGTCAATATTTTTTTGTAATACGTTAGGTTAAAGCAGGCGAGGACTGATCTATTGGAGGGCCTGACTCAGATTTCCCGAAACTCATTCGCAGACCTGATGAACTCCACTCGGGGCCATTGGTTCCTGTCCGGTGGCAGGAATATCTCTCTACCAAGGTGTGATTCAAATTCCCGAAGACCTCCACCCAAACCGAGTTTGATGAGTCTATCCTTCTCCAGAGGATTGATCAGCATTCGTCGCTCCTCAGTGAGGTAAATCAGTTTGCGATCATACGCCCTGTGATAAGTGGGAGAAAGACACAATCCGTTTCGAACATCATCGGTACTACCTTCCGCGCCAACAGGCAAAATGTGTGCAGCATCAACGAGTCGTAGTTGCAATCCGGTTACACAGCACCTTCGGTCGTAGGCGACGTTGACCTTTCTTCTAAAATTACTGTCTCGGACAAGGTGCGATAATTTCTTTACAATCCGCCTCCTGTCGGGGGTCAACTTGTCGATTTCATCATCCGTTACGGATTCAAGCCTTCCGATTCTGGATAACAAACTGGACACTGTGACGTCTGCCCCCTTCTCATGCAGGCTTTCATAATTTGCGCAGTATGCGAGCAGGTTGTCAGGACGAAAACCGACTGCAATTTCATCGTTACCTTTCCGCGCAAAGGCAAAACCATCCCTAACAGCTTCCCTCAGTGTATTGATATTTATCTGGATGGAAGGAGACTGGGTTGAAAACATTCGATGTTTTCTTAGATCAAACCCGGCAAAACACTTGCTGTTTGGCTCGTAACCCAACAATAGCGTAGGCCCGTCTGGATTTTCCGGCAAAGGGGGAGTTACCGACGTAAGCTGTATGCGGTATTCGTCAACCGAGCGTGGCCCACCCCCATGAGTCAAGGTCCAGATGTAGATCCAAACAGAAAATGATGCTTCTCCGGATGTAACGTAGAATCTTTTCGGATTTCCTCTCGGCTTCGACACTAAAACAGCCGACGCTGCAGAATCAGTGAAGGCCTCTTCTATTGCTTGAACGAGTATTTCAGGAGGCAGTGCAGGCATTTATTCTCTGTCCTGTTGAAATCTGAGGGGGGAGGAATCACCCATGCTCTTTGTCTTTAAGAACAGATCTGTTTTTTTCCAACAACAGACTCGACTGCCTTTTCCATGCGATACATGAAGTTTGAGCTTACTAAACTTAGCGAGAAATTTCTCCAGACTAAGCTGCTTGCTGAAATTCTGCTGGGTGCATAGTGCGGTTAATCTTTGTTCAGCGTCGCCGGCCGTACAGAAAGGTGATATTGACGCGCCGGGATTCATAGTCGTCCCGAAACGCGCAGGTGTCCGATTCATGAAAGAGATCGGAATTGAACACCAGGGCCCGGTTGGTCCGATAGGGAACCTTCACGGGCGACGCGCCGCTTTGTTTCAGAAACTCCCGAATCTTCGGCTGAAACGCCGTCGAATTGTACACTTTGAAATCCCATTCCCGCGGAGCCTCTTTATCCCAAACGATCAGGCCTCCACTCGCCGGATCCAGATTCGCGTCATCGGGAGTTATCCAAAAATTGACGTTGACCGCGGCCGCATCGGCATGGATTTTCAAGGGACGACGGGCGCTGTCCTGCTTGAACGCCCAAGCCTGAAGCAAGCGATGCCCGCGAAAGATCCCCGGAAAGGTGGTGCGTAATTCTTCGGCCACCTGCAACAGCAACGGAGAGGAAAACCCTTCACCCAGAAACGCGCCGATGTACCCGTCTTCATAATCTTTTTTCCAGATCGTCGATTCCCGGCAAAATTGCCGCAGGGCCTCGAGAGCCTCGGGTCGCAACAACGCATCAATATGAATGATTTCCGGGCGGCTCGCGTGATAGCGTCGCTCAACGTCTGCCGCGTCCAATTCCGGATTCAACGCTCCCTGGGGCAATGCGGGATTGTCGGCATAATGCAGGATTCGATTCACTGACGGAGCAAGGGCTTGGGCCTCCTCCGGGCTGAGGGGAATGCGTCGGTTGGCCTCCCCTGATACCCGCTCTCGCAACGCCGTCAGGGCTGCCCGGTATTGGGAATCGAACTGCCCCGGCAATCCGCGCTCGGTCAGGTACTGAATCTGTTCCGCATCATGCTTGATCCGGGAAGCATAGAGCGCGGCAACCCGGACGGGCCTCCCATGATTTTGCGTCAGGTGGGCCGACGTACGAAGCTCGCGCAAGGCCCCATCCCTATCCTGTTTCCACAACCTGGCCAGGCCCAGATGGTGATGGGCTTTGGCATAATGGGATTTGATGGAGACGGCCTGCTCGAATCGGGCGATCGCCTCGTCAAGACGTTCGCATTCAAACAGGAGCACGCCCAGATTGCAGTGGGCCTCGGCATTTTCAGGATTGAGAGCGATGGCCCGTTGATACGCGTCCCCGGCTTCGTCTTTCCGGCCCTGTTCCTTCAGGGCCACGCCCAGATTATTGTACCCTTCCGCATGATCGGGTTTGATCGTCAGGACCCGCCGATACGTCGCACAAGCCTCGTCCAGTTCTCCTTTTTCCAGCAAGACGTTGCCCAGATTCCCCAGGGCCTCGACGTAATCACCCTTGAGCGAAAGCGCCTGCCGGTAGGAACGTTCAGCCTCGTGCACGTGGTTGAGTTGTTGATGGACGAGCCCCAGGTTGTACAAAAAGAGCGGTTTCGTCGCGTCGCGTTGAACGGCCTTCGTGATACAGTCGAGCGCCTGCTCATACCGGCCCTGCTGGTACGCAACCAGCCCGAGCATATGAAGGGCGTCGGCATGGGTCGGGTCCTGCGCGAGAATGTTCCGGTAACAGGTTTCGGCCTGAGACAGGCGCCCTCCCTGATGATGACGGATCGCCTCCTCAAACAGTTGTTTGGCCAATGCCGCGCCTGACGACGTTGGCGATTTGGCCGTCAATTTGGCCTGCCGTCTTCGTTCGGTCCTGTTCATCCGGTCGCGCGCCCGCTCAATATTTGCTATTTTCGTTTGACGTAACTGAAGTCTTGCGCCACGGTTTCGGTTGACGTGTTACCGACGTACGATCCGACTCAGCATGCCGTCGCCGTAAATCATCCATCATCGCGCGCACGTTACCATTGAATTGTTGAGCGTATTCTTCACGAATGCGCCGAATTTCTGAGAGAATTGGATCAAAAACCATTGCCGTCACCCATAAGTTGATCAGGAGTGCAGATAACAGGCATCGATAAACCAAAGGCGGCACATACATCATTAATGATAGGCTGATACGTTGCGTTGGCAATGTGTGTGCAGTTCCATGTGAGCAAATAATCGATGCCGTGAACAACGCTGATAGCAATATGAGCTGCGTCAGTTAGTGCTCGATCAGGCAAATTCAAGCGGTGGATGAGCGATACCGCGATTTCATCAACTTCTGGTCGTGGGCTGAGCACGGGAATCCCGTCGAGAACTTCAAGGCGCCGCTTCGACGCAGTCGGATCGCCACCAGATGCTTCGAGTAGGACGGCATCCGAGATAAACAGTTCAAAGTTTTGACGCCGTTCATCCCACCATTGGCGCGTGATCTGTTGTTTCGCCGCCATAGATAGTTCAGGACTGCGCCATGCCGTGAGATAGCTGGGAATCGTGGTTTCGATGTAAACCGATGAGGCCATCAGAGTCAGTGTGGGTTAGGTGGAACCGTTGCGCATAACCAGAGCAGAAAGCCACTTATCGACAACTCGCAAACTGTTCAAAATAACCGAGCCACCTCTGTATTATCTATATTCTCTCAATCTGTCGGCCATACCTTGCCAGGATAGTGGCGATAGGATTCATTCGACTTAAGTTTCCGTGATTTAATCCCGCAGAGAAAGTCCACAAAGAACCCCGCCCCCGTCACCCTGTGATTGATATTTGCGTCCACATGTCCACTCTCTCTCCTCAGCATATAGTCCTTAAACTCCACAAACAATCGTCGAGCATCTTCTGTGGTCCTAATCGTGATCGGCAATCGGTTTCGAGGGTTCATGGGCATGTCTCCGTGAAAAATGGGTTCTGGCTTCCGGTCAAGCCCTCCACAGCGACTGGGGCGTAGCCCCCGCTTTTCAACATTCGATCGACTTCCTGTTGGGGGAACACCCGTTCGGTGGGATGCGTGCGAAACCAGAACAGAACTTCGGCTTGCGCATCGGCTCGTTGCCGGCGAATCTCACGTTCCCGATTCATTCTGAATTCTGCAATTGCCAGCGTGTTTTCCAGCGCATTCCCTGGCACAGCCACTGACAGATTTCCGATCATTGCCACGACCAGCAGGAGCAGAATGAAATGGGTTCGGTTCATGAACTATTCCTCCTCCTCAATCGGAAACGGAATTTGTTCGTTCTGGAAAATATGTGAAGAAGGAATCAACGATAGATCGCAGCGGTTGAGGATGGGTAAACAGGGATAGAACTCCCCGTACCTCATGTGGAAAGGATTTTGTTCCCGAATATTAAAAGCCTTCGGCAAAACTACGCAGTTTCTTGCTCTGACTCGGGTGACGGAGTTTCCGCAGGGCCTTGGCTTCGATCTGCCGGATCCGCTCCCGCGTCACCTCAAAGTCCTGCCCCACTTCCTCCAACGTGTGATCCGTCGCCTCTCCGATCCCAAACCGCTTCCGCAGCACTTTCTCTTCCCGCGTCGTCAGCGATTCCAACGATTTCCCAATGTGCCGTTGCAGGTCATACCGCACCGCCGCTTCCAGCGGCGACACCGCTTTCTTGTCTTCGATAAAGTCCCCCAAATGGCTGTCTTCTTCTTCCCCGATCGGCGTCTCCAGCGATATCGGTTCTTTGGCAATCTTCAGAATCTTCCGCACTTTCTCCAACGGCATCTCCATCCGCACGCCGATCTCTTCCGGCGTCGGCTCCCGCCCCAGTTGTTGCACCAGGTGCCGCGAGGTCCGCACCAGTTTGTTGATGGTTTCGATCATGTGCACCGGAATCCGGATGGTCCGCGCCTGGTCGGCGATGGCCCGCGTGATGGCTTGCCGGATCCACCACGTGGCATAGGTGCTGAATTTGTACCCCCGCTGGTATTCAAATTTGTCCACGGCTTTCATCAGCCCGATGTTCCCTTCCTGGATCAGATCCAGAAATTGCAGCCCCCGGTTGGTGTATTTTTTGGCGATGCTCACGACCAGCCGCAGGTTGGCTTCGATCAGTTCGGCTTTGCCCCGCTTCATCTTTTCTTCGGCCCATTCCAGCCCCACCAGGGCGCTTTTGAATTCCGCGGCCGGGAGCAGGGTCACGGTCCGTTCGATTTGCTTGAGGGTGGCCTGCGCGGCTTGGCTCCGGGTGAGGACTTGCCGCAGCCCGGCTTCGCTCAGCCCGGCCGGACGCCGGCCCGCCGGGGCCCCCGCCCGCGCCAGCCGCCGCAGGAGTTTTTCGCCTTCCGGCGGCCCTTGCCCCACGCGGTGGCAGCAGTCCCGCAGCACCCGCTCGGCTTGCCGCACGGTCCGCCCGGCGTCTTTGATCTGGCTCACCAGGGCGTCCCGCACGGCCGGTTGCAGGTGCAACCCTTCCACGCGCGCCCCCAGGGCTTCTTGCACGCCCCGGACTTTGGCGCTCCAGCGGGCCTCTTGGGCCACCGGCGCGGCGCGCCGCCGCGCGTACAGCCGCGTCAGCGTCTTCCCCAAGCGCCGCACCTGGTCCAGGTCGGCCAGCGCTTGCGCCCGCACTTCTTCTTCTTCCTGCGCTTCGGCCACGTCCACGTCGTCCAGGTCGTCTTCGCCGGGTTCATGCACGAGCACCACGTCGCTCACGCTGACTTCCCGCTTCTTGAGCCGCCCCCGCCACCCTTCCAGCGTGGCCAGGGTCATGGGCATCCCCGCAATCGCCCGCGTCATCTCTTCCTGGCCTTCTTCGATCTTCTTCGCCAACTCGATCTCCCCTTCGCGGCTGAGCAACGAGACGCTTCCCATCTCCCGCAAATACAGACGAACCGGATCATCCGTTCGACTCAAATCACCAGGGGTGAGATCGATCTCCGGGGCATTCTTTTCCAGCAAATCTTCCTGTTCCTCGATTTTCTCGACAACGGCATCCGTTTCAATCGGCGTTTCGGAAGAAGCCTGAACTGCCCCGCGTTCCGGAACAGGATTCCCCGCGGGTTTGGACGCCTTCCGGCGCGGACCCGAACGAACCGTTGCGGAAGGTGAGCGCCCGTTCTTTCCCTGTTCGCTCTTTTTTTCAAATCCCGACTGTTCTTTTCGTCGCTTGGAGACGATCGTCTTTGCCATAGAAGACCCTTCTCATGAAGTGGAGGAAACCAACCCGGCTTTTCTTCCACGCAACGCTTCGATTTGGGAATTCAGATAATCCGCTTCATCCATTCGTTGCTCGCGTTCGGCGATTCGAAGCCGGGCAATCAGTTCATCCAGACGGGCTTTCAAATTTCTCCGTGCCAACGCGCTCAAACAACCCTGAATATACGCAACCCGGTCCTCACAATGGGTGACGGATACCGTCAACTCCGCGACCGCGTCACGACACGACTCATCCAACCCGGTTTCCGCGAAAAACCCCGACAGATCAAGACCGCCTTCCGTATCGAGATGCCGCAATCCTATCTCCACAAGCCGGCGATAGAGCGGTGATCGAAAATCCTCCGGCCGCAATTCCCTGAGATGTTCCGCGGGCAAGCTCCCCTGCACCATGAACGAAACAATGTCGCGTTCCTCGCGAAATTCCTTTTTTTCGTGGCGTCGATTGCCGGAGGTTGACGCTTTCCCGGGACGCGGTGGACCGCTTCGAGGCCCGCCGAGTACGGCGGGATACCGGTCGAGGAGCAACTGCGGATTGACGCCCAGTCGTTCGGCGACGCGTTGCACCTGCTCATTCTTTTCAATGGGGTTTGAGCCTTTGGCCAGGATGCCGAGGATGTCATCGACGCGCCGGGTTCGCTCTTCAATCGTCAGGTGGGCGGCCCCTTCCAAACGTTGGGCCACGGCGAACTCCAACAACGTCAGGGCCTGATCCCGTAAGGCAAGAAAACGTTCCGCCCCATGAGCCCGGACGTATGAATCAGGATCATGGCCCGGAGGCATGACAACGACCCTGACGGTAATCCCGCTGTCCCGAAACACGTCCAGCGCGCGCAGCGCCGCGCCCCTGCCCGCCGCGTCGCCGTCAAAGACCAGCACGACGGTGTCGACGAATCGGCGAAGCAACACGGCATGCTCGGATGAGAGCGCGGTTCCCAGAGGCGCGACAACCTGACGAATGCCCGCCTGGTGCAGCGCCAACACGTCAAAGTAGCCTTCGACGAGAATCAGAGAATCAAGGTGCTGGGTCGCCTCACGGGCTTTGTGCAATCCATACAGGACGCGACCCTTCTGAAAGAGCGCGGTGTCCGGTGAATTGAGGTACTTGGGGTTTCCCTCATCGAACACGCGGCCGCCGAAGGCAATCACGTTCGCGCGAAGGTCGCAGATCGGGAGCATGACCCGTCCGCGAAACCGGTCGTAAAATCCCGCAGATTTCGAGGATCCCCGAGCATCCTTTACCGCCACCAGACCCGAGGCCTCCAAATCGGAAGGGGTCGCTCCCTGTCCGGTCAAATAGTTGGTGAGCCCGTCCCACGAAGGCGGCGCATATCCCGCGCCGAACTCTTGCAGGGTCCGGGATGCCAGCCCCCGGCCGGTCAGGTACGCCAAGGCCGACCGGCCCTTGGCCGGATCATGCAGATTCCGCTGGAACCACGTATTGGCCAAGGCATGGAGGCCTTCCAACCGTTTTCTCTGCCCCGTTGGGGCTTGCGACAAGCCCTGCGACGCATTTCGGGGGAGAGGGATCCCCGCCCGTTCGGCAAGCTCTCTCACCGTCTCGGGGAACTCCAACCCTTCCTTCCGCATCAGGAAGGTGAAGACGTCGCCCCCCACCCCACACCCGAAGCAGTAAAACATCTGTCGCGCAGGAGTCACGGTAAAGGACGGCGTCTTCTCCTGGTGAAACGGACACAGCCCTCGAAGATTTTGCCCCGTTTTCGTCAACGTCACATAGCGGGACACCACATCGACAATGTCAACGGAGTCACGGATTTGTTGAAGGGTGGCAGGAGGGATTCCAGATCGCGCCGTTGTCAAGGCTCTTCTCCGAAGCTTTTCCCGGCAGCCTCTGTTCTGGAAGAGCGAAACATCGCAACTTATTGGAAAATAATAATTTTATACTATAACAGGGATGGACAGACAAGTCAACATGAGCCACGCAGACCGTCGCGGCTTACCCGGACGGCTCCGGTCCCGCGCGCCTGATGCCCGATTGACCGAAGCGTTGCCCCAATTCCCGCTGAACGGCCGTCACGGGAATGTCGCAATATCCCAACGCCACGATCGAGTGAAAGAGCAGATCCGCCACCTCGTGAATGACTTCTTCACGGTGCTCCTTTTTCACGGCCAACACGACTTCCCCGGCTTCCTCCACGACTTTTTTCAGGATGCGGTCGGGTCCATCCTTCATCAGGGAGGACACATACGATTGCTCCTGCGGATGAGCTTTCCGTTGCAGGACCAGTTCATACAGCCGATCGACAATTCCTCCGTTCGCCTCTTCGGCGCCCTGAACCGCCGTCACGCCTTCCGGCGTGACTTCCGCGAAAAAGCACGTGCGGGCTTCCGTGTGACACGTGGGCCCCGTGGGTTCGGCTTTGACCAGCAGGACGTCCCCGTCACAATCGAGAAAGACGCGTTTGCAGAGCAGAAAATGGCCGGAGGTTTCCCCTTTTTTCCACAGACAACGTCTCGAACGGCTCCAGAAGTGCACGTACCCGGTTTGCAGCGTCTGATCGAGCGCTTCCCGGCTCATATACCCCAACATCAGGATTGCGCCGTCACGCCAATCCTGGACAATGGCAGGAATCAGCCCCTGTTCATCGAACTGAACCCTGAGGTCGTTGGGGTCCGCGCGTTGATCAGATTCCACGGCCATTCACGAGACGCACGGGAAGCCCGTGTTCATTAAGGTAGGTTTTCGCTTCACGGATGCTGTAGGTCTGATAATGAAAAATCGAAGCCGCGAGCACGGCATCGGCCTTCCCCTCTCCCAGAGCCTCATACAGATGGGCCACGGTTCCGGCTCCACCGGACGCGATGACCGGAATGGAGACGGCCTCGGAAACCGCCCTGGTCAACGGCAGGTCATAGCCGTCTTTGGTGCCGTCCTGATCCATCGAGGTCAACAGGATCTCACCGGCCCCTTTCTGCTCCATGTGGCGCGCCCATGCCACGGCATCCAGACCCGTCGGCTTGCGACCGCCATGGGTGAAAATTTCCCATCGCGCCGGACCCGCGTCCCCGGACGAGACCTGTTTCGCATCAATCGCCACCACGATGCATTGGGAGCCGAATCGCCGGGCGGCGGCCGTGACGAACTCCGGATTTTCGACGGCGGCCGTATTGATGCTGACTTTATCAGCCCCCGCGTTCAGCAGTTGCCGAATGTTCTCGAGGGTCCGAACTCCCCCGCCAACCGTGAGCGGCATAAACACCTGCTCCGCCGTCCGGGACACGATATCGAAGAGCGTGTCGCGATTTTCATGAGAAGCCGTGATGTCCAAAAAGCACAGTTCATCCGCGCCGGCCTGATCGTAAATCTTCGCGACCTCGACGGGATCACCGGCGTCACGAAGGTTCACAAAACCGACGCCCTTCACCACCCGGCCATCCTTCACGTCCAAACAGGGAATGATGCGTTTGGTCAACATCCCGTCATCCGTTTCACGCTTGAGCCTCGGCCAACGCCGCGGGCAAATCCAGCGTGCCTTCGTATAAGGCCTTGCCGACGATGACGCCTGCGATCTTGTGTCCCAACTGTTTGATCGCGCGAATGTCCTCCACGCGCGTGATGCCCCCTGAAGCAATGAGAGGAACCGGCGAAACCCGTACCGCGTCCCGCAGCGCCGGCACGTTCGGCCCTTCCAACATCCCGTCACGACTGATCTCCGTAAAGATGACCCCGGCGAGCGGATAGGCCTTCAAGGAACCCAACACGCGTTCCGCCGTTGACTCGGAAAGATCCGTCCAGCCGCGCACGGCGACTCGTCCCTGCCTGACGTCGATGCCGACGAAAATTTTCCCGGGAAAGCAGTCGCAGGCCTCGGCCAGCAACGCCGTATTTTCCAGCGCGGCCGTTCCCAACACGACCCGGCGGACGCCGTGGGAAAAATACTCTTTGACGACGGCCAGCGAGCGGATCCCCCCGCCCACGTGGACCGGGATGGAAACCGCGGCGGCAATCGCGCGCACGTGCTCCATATTGTGAGGTTTCCCGTTTACCGCGCCGTTGAGGTCCACGACGTGCAACTGACGGGCGCCCAAGGCTTCCCATTGCCTGGCCATGGCCGCCGGATCGTCGGAATAGGCCGTCTCCTGCGCCATGTCGCCCTGCCGGAGACGGACGCACCGCCCGTCCTTTAAATCAATTGCCGGGATGACCATCATACGGCACGACTGCCCGTCGTTGAATGTACGCCTCGAAAGAAATCTCTGATTGAGGAAGACCGGAAACGCCGTCTACTCCGCGCCCAGGGGCAACCGTTGCAGCACGCGAACGACGCCCGTTCGCGCCAGTTCTTCGGCCGTGACAAACGCGCCCCCTCGTTCAAGAAAGCCCTTGACGTCGTGAGTCAGCGGTTTTTGCTCTTCGAAAAAATCGCCCGCCCACAGCACCTTGCCGTCCCGGGCTCCGATCAATCGGAATTCAAACCCGACGGCGGCGGGGTGGGCCGCAAACCGGGTGCCTTCCCGTTCACGATACACTCGAATCACGCCCTCAAGGACCGCGTCCACGGCCAGCCGTTGTCCCAAAAGCCGCGCCGTCTCCCGACTGTCCCGGGCGCGGGCGGCGCCTTCCCGCCCTTCAAGGATCGGCCCGACGGTTTCAGGGGGAATGACCTTAATCCGGGGCTTCAGCCGTAACTGGGAATACACCATGTGCTGGATCATGTCGAGAGCGGCGTCCGGCACGGCAACCCGGACCGGGCGAGACCGGCCGGGACCCGAGGAACCGCCGACGCTCCCCAACGCCTGATGAATCTGCGGATGTTCGATGTCCGCCGAAGACGGCGTCCTGAACGCCAGCGAGATGCCCCGCTCCCTTTGGGCGACGCGAAACGGCGCAATCGCCACGTTGGTGATGGCTTGGGAGGCAAGTTGAGGATGCGCGGTAATGGTGACCGTGTCCGGGGCGCACGCCCCGCACCCACACAGGATGAGCGCCGCCGCCGACAGCCAACGGGCCGGTGGCCGGCGCATGAAGATGGTGTCGCGGACGTTCAATGCCATGCCCCGAAATTTTTCAGCAGTTGCAGCCCGACCGTTTGACTTTTTTCCGGATGAAATTGACAGGCAAAGACCTTGCCTCTGGTCACACTCGACACAAACGGCAGCCCGTAGCGGGTTTCGGTACAGACCACGTCCGCCTCTTCGGGTTCCACGTAATAGGAATGGACAAAATACACGTGGGCCTCCGAATCGATTCCTTCCAATAACGGCACCGGCCGCTTGACCTGAATCGTGTTCCACCCCATATGCGGAACCTTCAGGGAGGACGCCCGGGCCGCTTCCGCGGGAAACCGCCTGACTTTGCCCTTAAAAATATTCAACCCCCGGTGCACGCCGAATTCCTCGCTTTCCGAAAAGAGGACCTGCAAGCCCAGGCAAATACCCAAAAACGGCTTGCCTTGAGCAATCGTCCGGCGCAGCGGCTCAATCAGGCCAAACCGTTCGAGATTGTCCACGCAATCGCCAAACGCCCCGACTCCGGGAAGCACCACGTGGGTCGCCCGATCAATGACCGCAGGATCCCTCGTGACAACCGCGTGATGCCCCACGGTTTCAAATCCTTTCTGAACGCTTCGCAGGTTCCCCATCTCATAATTGATAATCGCGATCAGGGGTTGTCCCCGCGTTCCGGCTTCGTCTTTCATCGCTAGGCAAGGACTCCTTTCGTGGAAGGCACACCGACCACCCGCTCGTCCAGGCGAGTCGCCTGATCCATGGCTTTGGCAAATGCCTTGAAGACGGCTTCAAGCACGTGGTGCGGATTCCGGCCGTACCGGACGTTGACGTGAAGATTCAACCCGCCCTGAGTCGTCAGGGCCTGAAAAAAATCTTCAAACAGGCCGAGATCGAATCCTTTGACTTCCCGGTGGGACAACGTCACGTTATACACCAGAAACGGCCGTCCGCTCAGATCGACCACGACGTCCGCCAGGGTTTCATCGAGCGGGACGGAGGCCCACCCGAACCGGCGGATGCCGGCCTTGTCTCCCAGCGCGTCCCTGAAGGCGCTCCCCAACACCATGCCGATGTCCTCGACCGTGTGATGATCGTCAATATGCGTATCGCCCTTGGCTTCAAGCACGAGATCGAACAACCCGTGTCGCGCGAAGGCATCCAACATGTGATCCACGAACGGAACGGGCGTGGCAATTCGGCGTTGCCCCGTCCCATCCAGTCCCAATTCCACACGAATGGCGGTTTCGGAGGTTGATCGGTCCACCGCCGCCCATCGTGGAGGGGTTGCGCGATTCATGATCTCCGGCTTTCTATGGAACGGGCATGGGCCTGCAACCCCTCCATGGCGGCCAACCGCGTGACGTACGGGGTGACGACTTTCAGTTGCGCCTGGTTGTAGGCCACGACGTTCGTTCGTTTAATGTAATCAGCGAGCGACAACGCCGAAAAAAACCGCGCGGAGCCTCCGGTCGGCAGAACGTGATTCGGACCGGCCACGTAATCCGCCACGGCCGGCGGGGTGTAGGCGCCCATAAACACCGCGCCGGCATGCCGAATTTTTTTCACGTAGTCAAAGGGTCTGGGCAACAGGACCTCCAGATGTTCGGGAGCAATGGCGTTGGCCACGTCAAAGGCTTCGTCCAGATTCGGGACGATGAAGATTTTACCATACCGGCCGACGGAATACGCGGCAATATGTCGCCGCGTCAGTTTGGGCAATTGATTGCGAATTTCCCGCGCCACCTTCCTGGCGAACGCCGTCGAGGTCGTCACCAGATAGACCCGGGCCTCTTCATCGTGTTCGGCTTCGCACAACAGGTCCGCGGCGCAATGGGCGGGATCAGCGGAGTCATCCGCAATCACCAGCAACTCGCTCGGTCCGGCGACCATATCGATATCGACGGTGCCGTACACCGCCTGTTTGGCCGCGGCCACGTACATGTTCCCCGGTCCCACGATTTTATCCGCCCGGGGAATCTGCTTGGTGCCGTACGCCAACGCCCCGATCGCCTGCACGCCTCCGATCCGGTACACTTCATCCACGCCGGCGAGATCCGCCGCGACCAACAGACAGGGGTCGATGGCCCCGGACGCGGTGGGACTGCACATGACGACCCGCGGCACCCCGGCAACTTTGGCGGGAATCGCGTTCATCAACACCGTGGAGGGATACAGGGCTTTCCCGCCGGGCACGTACAACCCCACGACGTCCAGCGGCGTGATGAGCTGTCCGAGCTTCACGCCCTTCTCCACGCGCATCCACGTCGAAACCCGCTGTTGGCGATGAAACGCCCGAATGCGCCGCGCGGCAAATTGCAGGGCTTGCAGGTCCGCCCGCGGAAGGCCGGCATACGCCTGCCGAATTTCTTTCGAGGACACCCGGAACTTTTTCGGCGACAGGGTCAGCCCGTCGAATTTCCTGACGTAGCGCGCGACCGCGTCATCGCCGTTCAGCTCGACGTTTTTCAGAATGCGTTTCACGCGAGTTTCGATCCTGGCGTGCTGACGGGCGGCACGATTGCAGACCTCGGCCAACGCCTCGGGATAGGCCTTGTCTTTTGAAGAAAGAACGTTCATCACGCCGTCAGGCGCAGGCCGTCCTGGGACGACTCCTGCGCAGCCTGTTAATCATGGTGGTAATCGCCTGATGCTTCATTTTCAAACTGGCGCGATTCACGATCAGACGCGCCGTCGATTCCGCAATCGTTTCCACTTCCTTGAGGTTGTTGGCCTTCAGCGTTTGCCCGCTCGAGACCAGGTCCACGATGCGATCCGCCAAACCCACGACCGGGGCCAATTCAATCGACCCGTACAACTTGATGATCTCGACCGGCGTCCCCTGCCGGTTAAAATGCCATTCCGTGACGTTGGGATACTTCGTGGCGACCCGGAGTTTTGACGACAGGCGCGTGCGCTCATCCAGCCCCGCCAGGGCCGCAACGGCGATCCGGCACCACCCGATCCGCAGATCCAGGGGTTCATAGACGTCGAGTTGCTGTTCCAATAACAAATCCTTCCCCGCCACGCCCACGTCGGCCGCGCCATACTCCACGTAGGTGGGCACGTCCGTGGGGCGGACCACCAAAAAGGACAGCCCCGACTGCGGCACTTCGAACGCCAGCTTGCGATCATCGGACGACATCTCCGGGCCCAGATACCCCGCTTTCTGAAACAGGTCCAGCGTCGGGTCCAGGAGTTTCCCTTTCGATAGCGCGACCGTCACCATCTTTTCACCCTTGACCGGACCTCTCCCGACGAACCGACGCACCCAGCCCCTGCAATTTGTCCTCGATGCGCTCGTATCCCCGGTCCAAGTGATAAATCCTGGAAATCCGCGTTTCCCCCTCGGCCGCCAACCCGGCCAACAGCAACGCGGCACTGGCGCGCAGATCCGACGCCATGACCGGCGCGCCCGTCAACCGGCCTAATCCTTTCACAACGGCGCGGGGTCCATCAACCGTAATCGTCGCCCCCATGCGCCGCAATTCCGGGACGTGCAGAAACCGCCCGGCAAACACCGATTCGGCAATCACGCTGGTCCCTTCCGCCAGACACAGCAAGGCCATGATCTGCGCCTGCAGATCCGTGGGAAATCCCGGGTAGGGAAACGTTTGGACGTCCCGGGCCCGCAACCGGGTTCCGGCGCCGACGGTGATGGACCGGACCCCCTCCGACAGATCCACGCCGCATTGCCTGAGTTTGGAGACGACGGCTTCCAGATGTCCGGGCAGACATCGGTCCACTTCGACCCGCCCTCCCGTCATCGCGCCGGCGATCAGATATGTGCCGGCTTCGATCCGGTCGGGAATCACCTCGTGGCCGGCGCCGTGCAACGCCGGCACCCCGTCGATGACGAGACGTCCGGACCCAACCCCTGAAATCCTGGCCCCGCGTTTGATCAGGAAATCGGCCAGATCGGCGACTTCCGGCTCCATGGCGGCATTGTTGAGCACCGTCGTCCCTTTTGCCAGACAGGCGGCCATCAATAAATTTTCCGTTCCGGTGACGGTCGGAATCTCGAAATCGATGCGCTGGCCCTCCAACCGCGCGGCGCGCGCCCGGATATAGCCGTAATCGACCGAGACCTCGGCCCCCAGCTTTCGCAATGCATCCAAATGCAGGTCAACCGGCCTTGGGCCGATGGCGCATCCACCCGGGAGAGAAACCACGGCTTCCCCGAACCGGGCCAGTAACGGACCCAACACCAGAATGGAGGCCCTCATGGTTTTGACCAGATCATACGGAGCCTCGAGCGAGTGGACACGGGTTGCATCGACAACCACCCGCCCCTCCTCCTGCTTGACGGAAACGCCAAGCATACTGAGAAGCGTCAGCATGGTGGCAACGTCTCGCACCTGCGGCAGGTTGGCAATCGCGCATTCCCCTCCTCCCAACAGGGTTGCCGCCAAAATGGGCAGCGCCGCATTTTTGGCGCCGCCCGTTCTGACGCGCCCATCGAGGCGTTGCCCGCCCGTGACGATCAGACTGTCCATGGCGACGACGTTCGCTCCAGACAAATCACGCGATCAATGCCGGCCTGATCGCGCCGGATCCTTTTCACGATGAATTCCCGCCCGTCGTTGACCTTTTGACGGACGTCCGCGGACTGGTTCATGCCCATCTCCATCACCAGAATCCCGCCCGGACGCAAAAGCGACGGACTCTGCGCAAGCAGGCGATCGTAAAACGCCAAGCCGTCCCGGCCGCCATCGAGCGCCGGACGCGGCTCAAACGCCCGGACGTTCCGCGGAAGGAGATCGAGTTGCGCCGTCGGAATATAGGGCGGATTCGAGACAATGACTGAAATGGTTCCCGCCCACGCGCCGCCGGACAGCGCATCAAGACAGTCCCCCCGGAAAAACCGAATCCTCTCGAGCACGCCGTGACGGCGCGCGTTTTCCCCGGCCACGTGAAGAGCCGGGCCGCTGCAATCCGTGGCCAGAACGGTGGCGTCCGGGCAGTCCACGGCCAGGGAGACGGCCAGGCATCCCGAACCCGTTCCCATATCCACCATGGAACAGGGCTCGGCCGCGAAGCGTGAAGCCAGGACTTCCTCGATGATCAACTCGGTTTCGGGCCTCGGGATCAACACGTTCGGATTCACGAGAAAATCCCGGCCGCGAAAGACCTGGGCGCCCACGAGATATTGCAGGGGTTCGTGCAACGTCCGACGGCGAAACAGCGATTCGGTTCGGGTCCAGGCTTTCAGCCCGATCCCGCCGTGAGGGTCGACATACACCTTGAGACGCGAAACACCCAACCCGGCTTCCAGCAACCAGAACGCCTCATTATTCGCATTGGTCACTCCGGCGTCCCGCAGCATGGCCACGCCCCGTTGATAGGCGGACAGGAGGGTGGCCGGAGGCCGGGAAGCATGGTTCGGTGTCGTCAGCTCAGGTTGCATGCTCAGGTGTTGGACGCGAGTTCAGCCCCGCTGCTCTCCGGCTCACGAGCCGCGTTCAACGCTTTCACCAATTCATCAAGGTCCCCGTCGAGGATCGAGTCCAACTTGTGCAGACTCAGTCCTATGCGGTGATCCGTGACGCGATTCTGCGGATAATTGTAGGTGCGGATCTTTTCACTTCGCTCACCCGTCCCGACCTGGGAACGACGATGCTCGGCAAGCGAGGCTTCCTGTTTTTCCCGTTCGGCGTCGCCGATGCGGGCTCGCAGGGTCCGCATGGCTTTTTCCCGATTTTTGAGTTGCGACCGTTCATCCTGACACGTGACCACCAGACCGGTGGGAATATGGGTAATGCGCACGGCCGAGTAGGTCGTATTGACGCTCTGTCCTCCCGCGCCCGACGAACAGAACGTGTCGACGCGAAGATCCCTCGGGTCCAGATGCACCTCGACGTCTTCGACCTCGGGCATCACGGCCACGGTCGCCGTGGACGTGTGAATGCGCCCGCTCGCCTCCGTGCTCGGGACTCGCTGGACGCGATGCACCCCGCTCTCATGGCGAAAGGCGCCGAACGCCCCTTTGCCCTCAACCAGAAAAATGGCTTCCTTGATCCCGCCGATGCCCGTCCCATTGGAATCAATCATCTGGACCCGCAACCCGTGACGTTCGGCGTATCGCATGTACATGCGCGCCAACTCGCCGGCGAACAAGCCGGCCTCTTCGCCGCCGGTCCCGGCCCGTATTTCGACGAACGAGTTTTTATCGTCTTCGGCGTTCCGGGGATGCAGCAGCGCCAGGGCGCGCGCCTCAACCTGCGCGCGCGTCTCCCGTAACGTCCTCAATTCCTCGGCGGCCAACACCCTGAGTTCGGCATCCAACTGCGGATCATCCAGCATCCGCGAGGTCGTGGCGATTTCCCGGAGCAGGCGCCGGTGGTCCGCAAACAGCAGGCTGACTTCTTCAATGTCGGCCCGCTCCTTGTTGTAGGCAATCACCACCGGCGGCCGGCTGAGGACCGTCGGATCGGCCAGGCGGTGGGTCAATTCGTCGTAGCGGTTCGCCACGACTTCCCATTGGGCAAGCCAGCCCTCAAGCTGGTTCTCTCTCTTGTCGTCGGACATAGGACATCACTCGGAAGAACGGTATGCGAGAAAATCGAGGAGCGCGAGATCGCGTCGAGCGGGTAGGCTAGACTTTGGACTTCTTGGCGTACTTCTTCTTAAATCGTTCCACGCGGCCTTCCGTGTCAACGATTTTCTGCGTGCCGGTAAAGAAGGGATGACAGGCAGAACAAATGTCCACCTTGATGTCGCCCACGGTCGAACGGGTTTGGAACTTCATGCCGCATGCGCAACTGACCGTCGCCTCGGAATAGTCGGGATGAATGCCTGTTTTCATAATGCCGATTTCCCCCTCACGACTGTTTCAAACCCCGTATGTACCATGAACCACCGGGCCTTGGCAAAGGGCGGGACGTTTATCGATTCATGGACTGGAGAAAGTCCTGATTGTCCTTGGTCCCGGCGATCTTGTCCATGAGAAACTCCATGGCCTCCATCGTGCCCAGGGGACTCAACACCTTGCGCAACACCCACATTTTGTTCAACCGGTCCCGATCGACCAGCAACTCTTCTTTTCGGGTCCCGGATTGGCTGATGTCAATGGCCGGGAAAATGCGCTTGTCCGCCAGGCGACGATCCAAATGGACTTCCATGTTCCCCGTGCCTTTGAATTCCTCAAAAATCACGTCGTCCATGCGACTGCCCGTATCCACCAGCGCCGTGGCCAGAATCGTGAGGCTCCCGCCGTCCTCGATGTTGCGCGCCGACCCGAAAAAGCGCTTGGGACGTTGCAGCGCGTTGGAATCCAGCCCGCCGGACAACACCTTTCCGCTCGGCGGCGCAATGGTATTGTAGGCGCGAGCCAACCGGGTAATGCTATCCAGCAAAATCACCACGTCGCGCTTATGCTCAACCAACCGCTTCGCCTTTTCCATCACGATCTCGGCGACTTGCGCGTGGCGTTGAGCCGGTTCGTCGAACGTGGAGCTGATGACCTCGGCGCTCTTGACCTGACGCTGCCAATCCGTGACTTCTTCCGGTCGTTCGTCAATGAGCAGGACAATGAGCAGGGTTTCCGGGTGGTTGTGCAGGATCGCGCGGGCAATGGCCTGAAGCAGCATGGTTTTTCCCGTTCGCGGCGCGGCCACGATAAGCCCGCGTTGTCCCTTCCCGATGGGCGTGGTCAGTTCCATCACCCGCGTGCAGTATTCCTCCTGATCAAACTCCAGGGAAATGCGTTCCTCGGGATAGAGGGGCGTCAGGTTGTCAAACAGAATTTTGTCCCGCTGCATTTCCGGTTCGTCATAATTGATTTTTTCCACCTTCAATAAGGCAAAATACCGCTCCCCGCCCTTGGGAGGACGAACCTGACCGGAAATGATGTCACCCGTTCGCAGGCCGAAGCGACGGATTTGAGAAGGTGAAATATAGATATCATCGGGACCCGGAAAATAGTTCGAATCCGGCGCGCGCAGAAACCCGAAGCCATCGGAAAGGGTTTCCAGGACCCCTTCTCCGAAAATGACTCCGTTCTTCTCCGCCTGTCCTTGCAGGATGGCAAAGATCAGTTCCTGTTTTCTCAGATTCGCGCACCCTTCGATTTTCAACGAACGGGCCAGATCCGCAAGATCTCCGATGGACTTTTGTTTTAATTCCGCAAGATGCATAACCTTCTCCTAAAGGTGGGTGATCCTGAAGCCGAAAGGCCGTGAACCCATTACCGGCCGTTCAGCGCGTGCAACCTGAAGCCGCCTGCCTGCAAGCGCTTCCCATGCTCTTCATGCTTTTCGTCGGACCGACGGCGGACAACAAAACCGGATGACTGCGGAAATGGAAGCGGGCGGTTCAAACAGTTCCCCCTGCCGGCATCGGGCCGAGGCCGCGAGCCGAAACGCGTCGCGTCGAATATCGACGGGTTTGCAAACTATTCACGCGCGGGGACGCACCCGGTCTGCTTGTGTTCCGGAACAGTCATTAAGACAATTCGATAAGCGCATCTGCTGGAGTAAACGTATTCGTCATGTTTGGGGACGGAAACGTGTCGGCTTTTTGGAATTACGTGAAAGTCGGATTTACAATTTTGGGAGTCGAAAACTTATGTAGGAAGAAGTAACTGCCTCTTCAATTTGGAAGGTATTCTTAGTTTGTATACCATGAATCCGCTTATTGTCAATAGTTTCTTGCACACATTGTTTTGTTTGCGATGCCACAATTGTTGTGATAAATGAAGCGAACGCAAGGAAAGACTTCGCAACCCCCAACAATCCAGCGCGCAACAATGGCCAAGCCCGAAGAGCCGTTCTCCAGGATTTTCTCCTTTTCCGAAGCCACGGAACTGATTCCCAAACTGTCGACGCACCTGACCAAAGCCAAAGCGGGCATCATGATCACGCGGCAAACAAAAGAAGAAATCAAAAAAGCGAGCGCCAACGCTCCGTACGGAGGCGGAAGTTGTGACGGCCCCCGCTACATCGAAGCCCTCGAAGCCATTTATGAAAACCTGAACCGCATCAATGAAATGGGCGTGATTGTCAAAGATCTGGAAATGGGATTATGCGACTTTCCCTATCTCATGGAAGGACGAGTGGTGTTTCTCTGCTGGAAACTCGGCGAAGAAACCATCGAATGGTGGCATGAAATCAACGACGGGTACAAAGGGCGGCAAACCCTGCCCAAAGGGATCTCCTGAACGACGCCTCCCGGTCGGGAGCGCCGTCAGCCGCGCCCGGCCCTGAGAGAAGAACCGCTTCCATGACGTACGTGATCCTTGGATGGGATGGACCCGAAGGGCAGCGCAAGCGCCCGCACCACAGACCCGCCCACCTGGACTATCTTGAACGCCTGCGCAAGCAGGGCCGGTTGGTGTGCGCCGGACCCTTTACGGATCAGGCCGGCAGTCTGGTCATCATCGAGGCGGATACCATGGAACAGGCCGAAAGCCTCGCCAACGGTGATCCCTACGTCACCCATGGAGTCTTTGAACGAGTCGAAATCCATCCGTTTAAACGGGTCTTGCCCCCGCAGGAAGAAGAATAGTGGTTCACCCTTTCGCCCGCGCCAACTCCAGGATGATCTTCCATTCGCTTTCGCGGACCGGTTGAACCGAGAGCCGGGAACCCCTTCGAAGCAGTTCCATCCGTTCAAGCCCGCGCACGTCCCTGAGGCGGTCCAAAGACAGCGGCGTCCGCAGCGCCTCCCGCAACCGGACGTCGACCATCACCCATCGCGGATTCCGCTTTGAACTTTTTTCGTCGAAATACCGGCTGTCCGGCCGCCACGCAAAATGATCGGGATACGCGGCCCTGACGACCTCGACAAGCCCCACGATCGCCGGAGGATCGGCATTGCTGTGATAAAAAAACGCCGAGTCCCCGACGGCCATGGCTTGCAGAAAATTCCGCGCCTGATAATTTCGCACGCCTTCCCAGCAGGTCGTCCGTTTGGGAGCGCGCGCCAGATCCTCAATGGAAAACGTCGAGGGTTCTGATTTGAGCAACCAGTAACCGGGCATCGTTCGGGCCTCCGGTCAAATCCTATCCTGTTCGACAACGGCCCTTCAACAACCGGGCGCCGGCGTCCGTACGTTCGCTCGCGCTTGTCGAATCGCAGCGAACGTGCTATGACGCAGCGGGGAGCCCGATGAACGCCATTCAGACTTTCTACGATGAACTGACCGCCCTGATCCCGCAAGACGCCCTGCTTGCCGTCACCCTCGTCTCGGTCGCGATGTTTTTCGGGACCATCCTGCTCATTCCCGTCATCATCATTCGCCTGCCCGTGGACTATTTTTTACACGATGAAGAACGGGTGTGGATGGCGGGATGCCATCCCGTCCTGCGCTACGCGGGCCTGGCCGTCAAAAACACGATCGGCCTCGTGTTTCTCCTGGCGGGGATTGCCATGCTCGTCCTGCCCGGCCAAGGTTTACTCACCATGGTCATTGGAGTATCCTTACTCGATTTTCCGGGCAAGCGGGCAATCGAACATCGACTGCTCACGAAACCCATGGTCTTCCAGGCCCTGAACGCCATTCGACGGAAATTCGGCAAGACTCCGTTCTCGCCACCGGCATGACCGGCGGGGTCACGGCCGAAATCAGAAGGGCGACCGTCGCGCCACACGAACCGCCGAACGAATTGCCGAAGCACCATGAATCTCCTGAAGACGACCGCGTGGATTCTCGTCTCCCTCCTGTGCGCCGTGTCCTTCGGCTTCGTCACCGGGCTGTTGAACCCCGAAGAAAAAGTCAACGGCCTCTGGTTGGTGACGGCAGCCGGCTGTTTTTACGTGCTGGCCTACCGGTTTTACGGAGGATTTTTGGGCCGGCGCGTCATGCAACTCGACGACGAGCGCCAAACCCCGGCCTTTCGACTGGAAGACGGCACCAACTATTACCCCGCGAACCGATACGTGCTCTTCGGACACCATTTCGCCGCCATCGCCGGCGCCGGGCCGTTGTTGGGACCGGTCCTGGCGGCCCAGTTCGGGTTTTTGCCGGGGTTTCTCTGGCTGGTGGTCGGGGCCGTGCTGGCCGGCGCGGTACAGGATTTCGTCATCCTGGTCGGCTCCCTGCGTCGCAATGGCCGCTCCCTGCCGGAAATCGCGCGCGCGGAAGTCGGCTGGATCACCGGCACGGCGACGGCCACGGCCGTATTGTTTATCGTGATCGTGGCCCTGGCCGGCCTGGGACTGGCCGTGGTCAACGCGCTCGTGGAAAACCCGTGGGGGACGTTTACGATTGCCATGACCATCCCCATCGCCTTGCTCATGGGATGGTATCATCACCACGTTCGGCCCGGACGCGTCGGGGAAATGTCCCTCATGGGCATCGTGCTCCTTGTGCTGTCCGTGGCCCTGGGCAAAACCGTGGCGCAATCGGACCTGGCGATATGGTTTACCCACGACCGGATGACGCTGGTCTGGCTCCTGGCCGGATACGGATTTCTGGCCTCGGTCCTGCCCATGTGGATGCTGTTGGTGCCGAGAGACTACCTCTCGACGTTTATGAAACTCGGGGTCATCGGTCTGCTGGCGGTCGGCGTGATTATTTTGGCGCCCGACCTGCACATGCCCAAGGTCACCGGATTTATTGCCGGCGGAGGCCCGATCATCCCCGGCCCCCTCTTTCCATTCCTGTTCATTACCATCGCCTGCGGGGCCATCTCGGGCTTCCATTCGCTCGTGTCGTCAGGCACCACGCCGAAGATGATGGCCCGCGAATCGCAGGCCATGGTGGGCTATGGCGCCATGTTGCTGGAGAGCTTCGTCGGAGTGGTCGCGTTAATCTCGGCGTCCCTGCTCATCCCGGGCGATTACTTTGCAATCAACACACACCTTTCGGCCGAGACGCTGGCGGCCATGGGATTCCCCGTTCAACATATTGACACCCTCTCGCAACTGGTCGAAGTGGACGTTTCGGGCCGGCCCGGAGGCGCGGTGTCGTTGGCCGTGGGGATGGCCTGGATTTTTTCCGCCCTGCCGGGGATGGCCGGGCTCATGGCCTATTGGTATCAATTTGCGCTTCTGTTCGAAGCCCTGTTCATCCTCACGACCATCGACGCGGGCACGCGCGTGGCGCGCTACCTCATTCAGGAAATGGGCGGGCACGTCTATGCGCCGCTTCGCCGGCTCAACTGGTGGCCCGGCGTCATCCTGTCGAGCGCGCTCGTGGTCGGGGCGTGGGGCTGGTTGATCGCGACGGGAACGATTTCCACGGTCTGGCCCATGTTCGGCGCCGCCAACCAGCTCCTGGGGACCGTGGCGTTATGCATCGGCACGACCCTCTTCATCAAAATGGACAAAGCCCGCTACCTGTGGGTGACGGCCGTGCCCATGATGTTCGTGGGCGTCATCACCCTGACGGGCTGTCATGACCTGTGGTGGATCTTTCTGGACCGGGCGCGAACCGCCACGGAGCCGGTGGCGCGCGTCACGATGGCGCTGAACGCGGCGTTGGTCGGGCTGGTCGCAGTCCTGGCGCTCGTGGTCCTGACCGAGAGCGCGATAAAATGGCACCGGTACCTGATTCTGAAACAACCCTATGCCACCACGGAAATTCCCGACGGCGAGGGCATTCGAATCCCGGGAGGCAAATGTTGCTGATCTGATACCCGTTCGGCTCCGGAAACAACATCAGGATAACGCGATAGACAAATTCGTGGCTGCGGACATAATATTGTAAGAAGTGCATGGAGGAAAAATCAGAGAGATGGGCGCCATTCACAAACCGAAGGTGCGTGAACGCACAGCGGAAATACTGGAAGACGGCAAGGCAACTTTTGAGATACACAGGCACAAGGACGGATAGTAAGCAATGCTGAAAAGTGAAATGCTGGAACTCATTGCCCAGCCTGAAGGCGCAAAGCTGGAGTTTAAGCGTGATGATGAGCGTCCCGAGACCTTTGCCAAAGAAATTGTGGCTTTTGCCAATATGAACGGCGGCACCATTTTGATTGGTGTTGAGAATGACGGAAGCATTAGCGGCATCCGGCGGAATAATCTTCAAGAGTGGCTGATGGATACGGTCATTGGCAGGTACGTCCATCCTTTTCTATTACCGGATTACGAGGAGATAAGTATTGAGGGGAAGCGCGTGGCCGTCGTGAAGATTCCTCAAGGTAACAGTAAGCCGTATGTTCTCCATCACAAAGACCGTCAAGATATCTACGTGCGATACGGGGATACGTGCCAACTGGCGGGACGCGAACAACAGGCGCGGTTGTTTGATTCGGGCGGCTTGCTATCAGCGGAAAAGTTTCCCGTGCACGGATCTTCGATTGCAGATTTGGATAAGCATCGTTGTCAGGAATATTTTCGGGATATTCTGATACAGTCGCCGAACGAGGATTTACAGAACATGATGATTAACCACAGCTTTCTGGTAGGCGACGTCACACCGTTTGCCTGTAGCTATTTCGCCTATGCGTTGTTTGCGAAAAAACCCCAGTTGCGATTGCCGCAAGCCGGCGTACGACTTTCCGTTTATGACGGAAATGATAAGGATTACAACACGATTTTTGACAAGGTATTGGACGCTCCTTTGCTCGAACGCCGGGGAAGCGGCGGTCCTCATGATCCTCTTGAGCCGGCGCTGCATGAAAGAGTCAGCACGCTCATTCAACCCTATATCAGTAATGAGACACTACACGGAATGAGTCGCAGACGGGTTTGGGACTATCCGTTTGAGGCCATACGGGAGCTGTTGATTAATGCGTTTATCCATAGAGATTGGACAAAACAGAACTACGTGCGCGTTGTCGTCTACAATAACCGCATGGAAATATCCAGCCCGGGTGCTTTACCTAACGGCATGACAACCGAAAGAATCAAGAGCGGCGCCCAATTACAACGCAATCCTTCGTCCGTCAGGATTTTCAGAGATTACGGCTACGTGGAAGACCAGGGAATAGGCATCCGCCGAAAAGTCATTCCATTAATGCAGCGAGACAATGACCGAGAACCGGATTTTGAGGCGACTGAAGATCATTTCAAAGTGACGCTTTGGAAAAAACCATAACCAGCCGCATCATCAGGCGTCCACGGGAACGCATGCCCCTGGAGCGATCAAGGCAAAGGAGACAACGTTATGGCGGATACGTGCTCGTTTGACGTGACGTCCACGGTGGACATGCAGGAAGTCAAAAACGCGGTTGATCAAACCATGAAAGAAATCGGACAACGATTCGATTTCAAGGGATCGCCATCGAAGGTCACGTTCAAGGAAAAAGACCGCATCCTGGAAATCGTGGCGGACGACGACTACAAGCTCAGGGCGGTCATCGACGTCCTCAAGGGAAAATGCGTGAAACGAAGCGTGTCGTTGAAAGCTCTCGACTACGGCAAGGTGGAACAGGCCCTGGGGGGGACCATCCGGCAACACGTGACGGTACAAAGCGGAATCGTCGAAGACAAAGCCAAGGCCATCGTGAAACGGCTGAAGGAGAAAAAGTTCAAGGCGCAAGCGCAGATTCAGGGAGACCAGGTGCGCGTGCAGAGCAAAAGCAAGGACGAACTGCAAGCCGTCATCGGATTCCTGAAACAGGAGGACTTCGGCATCGACCTGCAATTCGTCAATTACCGCTAACGATCGGGACAACCCTCGAAACCCGCCGGGGTCAGGGCCCGCCCCAGGCCTCTTGCAAATGCAGCACGGCCTGATTCACGGCATCATTGCCGGCCACCGCCCGCATCACGTCGTGCGCGTCTTCTTCCTTCTCGGGGTAAATGGGCGGGTCCTCCAGGTTCCGCCGGACCACCGGGTACACGTTGGACTCGAGGGGCACGTCCAGCCGTTCAAGGGAAGCCCAGGCATTCCCCTCGACCCGGACCAACACGCGCCCGTCGCGCGCGTCGATCAACGCCAATTCGGCAAGGGCCAGGTTTTCCGCGCGATACCCCAACAGCAAGCCGCGACCCACCGCCCCCAGGGTCGATCCTCGCCAGGGGAGCCGTTCCGGCACCTCGATTTCAGAACTCGAGAGCACGGCCATCACGAGGTAATCGACCTGCGCAGCGTTGGCCCATTGCAGCGCGGACGCGAACTTCGGGGGCGAAGCGCCCGGCTTCGGGGAATGAACGATGCGCACCGCGTTGAGGGGCACATCGTGCATCAGTTGCCGTCGCACGTGTTCGGTCAAGGCCTCGAAAGACACGTCTGACAACGCGGGGGCAGAATCCGGAGCGGTCGTATCGTTGAACACCACAAGCCCGGCCTGCGTCACGCCGGGCAAGCCCGCAAAACCTGAACGATCGTGTGCCGGCTGCTGACCCAGGTACGCATCAAGACGGGCCGCCGGCCAATCGCCGCAGCCTCCGGAGACGAGGCACACGATCCCCAGGATGATGGGGAGAAGACCGGGGAACGGCCTCCGGTCATCTTCGTCAGGAACAGTCTTTCGGCGCGGGGTCAACGGATTCTCCAATCCGGAATGGAGCAAGCCTTTTCCCCCATTATAGTCCGGCGCGGCAAAAGGTGCGAGCGGAGCGGAGGTTGCAATCCCCTGAAGGCATCGGGTAGGGTACGCGCCATGTGTCTCACGACGTGGACCCTCCCGAGACTCCTGCTTTTCGTTTCGATCATCCAGTTTTCAGGCTGCTCATATCTCCCGGACGTGAGTATGCCGGACCTGGACTTCCCGGACATCAGCATGCCCAGCTTTGGATTTGGAGAAGACGAACAACCAAGGGAGCCGGCCATTCCCATCTCGGTGGCCTACGCCTTTGATCCCAGCGTTACGGAAGCCACACTCGAAATTCAGGCATGCGACCTTCCGTATACCCTGCAAACAGGAGAAAGTATTGTCCAGAACTTTCTGACCCTGGGACAGGAAACCTTTCAGTCGGTCACAGCCTATGCGGGGACCGGAGAAGCCGTCCAGGCCACCAGGCCGAGCGATCTGGTCGTCCAGATCAGCATGGTCAACCAATCGTTCCGGGAAGTCGACCGGATGGCGGACGAGGATAACTATCTCGCCTACCTCGACTTCAAGCTGCAAGCGGCGTTTCTTGACAGAAGCGGCGCCGAATTGGGGCAAATCCCTTTGCGCTACGCCGGCCAGGTCAGGATTTGGGCGCCGACGATCACCGGCCAATCCGTCACCTGCACCACGGGACAATACGAAGCCAAAATCAACGGGGCGGCAGCGGAACTGGCCCAACAACTCGTGGGCGTGGTCCCGCAACTGCTCAAGGACGGCGGCACCCAATCCCTGACGGCCCAAGGTCGCCAACCGGCCTTCACCCCGTCCGCGCCGCAACAAGCGCCCCCGGTCGCTTCTCGAACCGCACCGCAGGCCGCGCCACGGTTTTCGGCTCAGGCGCCGGCCGCTTCGGGAAACCGGCCATTTTTTACCTTTCGCACGATGCTGAAGGACGGCAACGACAATCTGATTCTGGAAGGCGGGGAAGCCATCGTCCTGATCATCGAAGCCACCAATTTGGGCAGTGCCGCCGTGACCACGGCCACGGCCAACGTGGTGGGGCACACGATTCTGGTCAAGGCCTTTTCCCGGATGACGACGCTGCCGATTTCCATGGGGACGTTCCAGCCCGGAGAGACCAGGACCACGGAAATTCGCGGCCGCATGCCGGTTGACGTGTCCGGACAAAAGGCGGAACTGACGGTCTCGTTGCAACTGGAAGACGGCACACCCATCGGGTCTCACCGTATTGTGGCGCCGCTCCAACCGGGGGCTGGGGCGCCGCGCTCCCAAGCGCGCCCATCCGGGCCGCAGACCGCCATGCAACACCAAACGCCGGCGACGACGCCACCGGCTTCCGCCGCGCAGGCGTACACGGCCATGCTCGTCGGGATGGATTCATATCAGGAGCCCTGGCCACAGGCGTATCGCACGCCCGAAGACGTCCTGATGACGTTACGGAACGCCCTGCAAACAACCGGGCTCTTTCCCAACCGGAACATCCGCATCCTTCAGGGAAGCCGGGCCGGAAAATCAGACATTGCCAAGACGTTGCTCACGTGGGTTCGTCAACGAATCAACGAGGAATCCGTGCTGGTCGTCTATTTTTCCGGCCAGGCCGTCAACGACCTATCGAACGGTGAGGTCTATCTGGTCCCCTATGAAGGCTCGCCGGAGGCATCGACCAAAAAGCTGATTTCCCTGCGAGCGCTCCAGCGCCTGTTGGGCAAACTCCAAAACCGGCTGACCCTGCTGATCCTCGACGCTCCCGTGGCGCAGGGCCACGACGACGCCGGCTCACAGGCGGGCTGGACTAACGGCCTGTCGCAGCAGGCCCAAACCCCCGTCATCCAATTGCGCAAGCATGCCGGTCAGGGAACCGGTGAACCCGCCGGCGTCCTGGCCGGATTGTTGGGCAGCGCGGACGCCAACAAGAACGGAACCATCACCGTCCGCGAATTTCTCGCCGACGCGTCTGAATCGAGCGAGGTTTCCCTTCTGCTGCCCGACTCCTCGCCCCTCCTGAGCCTTCCGCTCGCGCGGTAATTCTCTTTATTCGGCAATCCGGGATTTTTTCCTCGCTGTGCTCGGAATGACGCCGGTTGGTTTTGTCACTGGCCTCTCCGTCGTCTGTCGCTGTCACCTTGGCCACATTGCAAAGCAGTTGTAGCCGCCGCATCCCTGCTCGGGGGCAAGGGACATGCCTCATGCCGCCTACAATGCAGCCAAGATGAAAACCGCGTCATGAGGCATGTCCCGCTTTTGCTTTGACCCGGGACGACGTTGGCTATAAAGTGCAAAAACAAAGACAACAGAAATACCCTTGACAGCATATGATTTTTAGATCATATGCTTGATACGCATCTGGGTCGGCTGAAAGACGAAAGGATTTCAAGATGACGACTCTGACGGAGAGAATAGACAAACTGCCAAAGGCGCGCCGGAAAAAAGTGGAGGAGCGGGCGAAGGCACTGATTGCCGAAGAGATGTCTCTACAGGACCTGCGCAAGGCGCGGAAGCAGACGCAGGTGCGCGTCGCAAAGAAACTCGGGATCAACCAGGAAAACGTATCGCGTATCGAAAAGCGTAGTGATCTGCTGATATCCACGCTCAGCGGCTACGTCGAAGCAATGGGTGGAAAATTGAGCTTGGTGGCGAAATTTCCCGACCGGCCTCCCATTGCGCTGACCGGCCTTGCAGCTCTGGATAAGGAAGACCCGCTGATAAAGTCATAGTCCTGCGCACATAGCGAGGACGCCATCGCGAATACGTTCAAGAAAAAACCGCGTCATGAGGCGTGTCCCGGGCTTTGACCCGGGATGACGCGGCTATAAAAAGGCAAAAACAAAGACGCTGGATCCCCGATTAAAAATGTCGGGGATGACGTGTAGGGGCAGGTCACTGACCTGCCCGCCCCATACAGGACAACCACAGGGGGTTGTCCCTACAGGATGACGGAGAAAGGCAAAAGGCAGATTCCTCGCTGTGCTCGGAATGACGGTCTGTGCTTGGGAGTCCTGCAGCCGTAGGTCGGATTAGCAAAGCGTAATCCGACAGGAAGGGCGTGAATCGTTTGCGGATGGGATGTTGGGTTACGCCTGCGGCTAACCCAACCTACATGACTGAACACATACAGAGATAACGGGGTTGGGTCAGCAGTAAAAAAGCCCCGCTGAGGATTGTGCCTCAGCGGGGCTTTTTGGTTTGATTCTAAGATGTCGGATTACGCTTTGCTAATCCGACCTACTACGTCCGGCTCCCTTCACCCTCACCCTCTCCCGCGAGGGGAGAGGGTGAGTGAGGAAATGTATGCGGGTTTCCTTCCTTAGAAGTTCACCCAGAGTTGGGTATAGCCCCAGGTTTGTTCGGAAGCATTGTTATTGCGACTGTCATCGACAAACTGCCCCGGGAGGAAAACCCCGCCGCCGATCTGCCAGGCCACGTGATTCCCAGGGGTGAAGAAGTGAGTATAGACCACATCGACTTCTTCCCCAAGGTCGGTCGAGGTACCACTGCCACCACCAGCCGGTATAATGGGACCTTGACCAGCATGATACCACCCGTCGGTTGCCTCCTGTTTAGAAAATATGTGGCCAGTCACTTCGAAATGGCTGTCCGCGTTGGGCCGCATTTGAAGGCCGAACGCCCAATGGTTCATGTTCTTCCAGGACATGCGGTCCATGTACCCGAAGTGAATGTGGTTCGTCGGGTACAATTGATCGAAGCCTCTCTCTTTGCCGTCGCCTTTGTTACCGGAGGCCATGTTGAACTCGGCGCTCAAACGTGGCTGCATGGGAACCGGCAGGGTCACCCCACCATCGATATGGAAGGCATGAGCCTCGATATCCATGTTCCTGGCGCTTGTTACGCCGCCCGCACCGATTTCCCCGAATTGGTAGTAGCCTTCGAGCGTGAGATCCACCCGGGCGCCTCCAGCAGCGAACTTCTTAACGGCCCGGCCACCAAGAGTATGCCGGCTTTGGTTTTGAGGACGAACGGCAGCAATAATAGGACCGGTAGCATTCGCAGCGGCACCAGTTCCCCCGTCATGCCAGATGTAGGTGGGCTCCAACACCACGCCCGCGACCTTCATGGGCGCCCGCACATAGACAACATTGCCATCATCGGTCGCTATGCCGGGTGTGCGACCAGCAGCATTGGCAACATTGATACAGCCACCCGACGTCGGAGAAGGACAGTCGCGACGATCCGCCGTCCGCAACCAGCCCACTTGCAGAGTGGTGGTCTTGTTGAGCTTGTAGTTCGCGGTCAAGCCATCGTGGGCCCAGCCCACGTTGTTCCAGTCGAAATGCCCGAACATGCGGTGATTACCCCACACCACCAGTTGCCGCCCGGCCTTGATGGTCAGGTTCGGCATGAGGAAGTTCCGCACCAGCAGGAAACCCTGCCGGGCAAAGAGCGTCCCACCGGTCCCATTGGCATCGGCCGTATTGTTGACACCCCAGTTCTTGGAGTATTGGGGCTGGAAGAAGAAGGTCACGTCCGGCGAAATGGAGTAGTTGAAGCCCAAGCGCGCCCATTGCTGCACAAAGAACGTGTTGGCCTTTCTTGCCCCGAAGGTGGTGTTGTTCCGAAATTCCGGACGGACCCGCAGATCGCCGGAAATGGTGAGCTTGCTCATGTCGAACAGTTTGCTCTTGGGCGGATCGAATTTGTGATACGGCAACAGATCCGGAATCGCGCGCGGCACCGCCGGCACGGCCGAGTTTTTGCCCGTGGCCGGGGTGGTTTTCTCGGCCATGGCCGGAACCGCCGTCATCCCCGCAAGCAGAATCGCGGCCAGCGTCCATTTGAATCCGTCATGCAATCGTTTCATTGGCAACTCCTCCTGTAAGTTGATTCCCCCTGTGGGCCGCTCGTCATTCCTGCTGACCCAGTATGATGACTGCTGTGTACTTCCTTTTTCTGTCATTATTAAGACTTGTGTCAAATTTATTTTATTTCAAACCTGTTTCACCAGATCACGCCTGATTCACCATCAGGCTTGTGATTTCAAAACGTTTCTCGGTCTTTCCTCGTTTTCTGTTTTTTCACCTCCTTTATCCGTCGATTGATCGATGTAATCCGGTGACTCGTTGTTTCGTGTTTTCTGTTTTCCGCCTATGGGTCATAGTAAAAATTTCGGCCAATATACGGCAAAAGTGACATTATTGCAAGGGGTTTATTCGTATTTTTCTCCGGCCAGGGCACTCTCCGGGGAACGGAAGTTACACTCCGGATTCCCGCTTTCGCGGGAATGACGGAATGGGGGAAGAGGGAGTTTCCGGGAGGGGAACCGTTTGTCACGCGGGTTTGTTTCCTTCGTTGATGCCGGCGGACGCGGCGTCGCCCGCGCCTTTGATGGTGTCTTCCGCTTCCTTCATGGATGATTGCAAATCCTGCTCCACCATTTTGACTTCCTGCTGAATCATGTTGATTTCCGGCTCGACCGACTGCCGCAGATCATCGGCGGTTTCCTTAAATCCCTTGACGGCTTTCCCCACCTGCTTCCCGATTTCCGGCAATTCCTTGGGCCCGAACAACAGAAAGGCAATGATCAGAATAATCAGGATTTCCATTGCCCCGAGGCCGAACATGCTTCTTCTCCATCGATACGCGTTGTTTTTTGAGGGGACGCCCCCCTCACCCCTCCCTCAAGGGGAGAGGGTTTTTTACACCCGTTACGCCCGCGTTCGCGGAACTCGGAACTATGTGCTATGCCTGTCGGGTTTCCTGGGGTTGCGCTTCGGACTGGGGGGCCGGCGCAGGCTGTTGCACGGGTTCCGCGGCCGGCGGGGCGGCCGTGGTTTGCGCCATGGCCGGTTCCGTGATCTGCTCCGGCTGCGGGGGCGCCGTGGCGTCCATGCCCGCTTCTTCCTGCGGGGTCACGTCCATGGCATCCGCTTCATTGATCGACTTCTTGAACCCTTTGATTGCTTTCCCCAATCCTTCTCCCAGTTGCGGGATTTTCCCCGCCCCGAAAATGATGAGGACGATGAACAGGATGAGCAATAACTCCATCCACCCAAAGGAACCAATCATGGTGCAACCTCTTGATGTGACGTATGGTTCGGCGCGCTCGCGGGCCTCAAAACCGGATTAGTATACTTACACATGCTCCAGAAATCCACAACAATTTACATTGATTTGACTTGACGTTTGGTATGTGACGAGCACCCATGTTTTGCCTACTCCGGTGTCGGCTCTACCTCCCAACTTTTCCCTCTTCGGAAAAAGTTCCCGTCCTTACAAAGGAGGGGAAGGAAAAAGCGGAACGTGTCAACGAATTACTGAACACATACAAGGATGACAGATTGGAGGAGCGGCCCCTCCTTTATGCTTCCGGTCCCATTCGGAAATGGAAATAATCCACGGGTTGCGGCGGAGCCATAAACGCGGCTTGCAGGGCGCCCCGGTCGTAGCCCAACTCCTCCAGCCGGCCGGCCGCGCGCATGACCTCCTCTTCCGTGAGGTAGGCCACGGTATCCGGGACGCCGTGTCTGGTCTGCTGTTCCAGCAGTTGCTCCAATTCCCGGCGCGTTTCCTCCGGAGTCCCGGGCGCCAGGGGCACGTCGATGGTTCGTTCATACGGACTCGCATAGCCGGCGTTCACCGCGTCGATGGTTTTCAGGATCAACCGGTCGAGGGCCCATGGTCCCTCCTGCGGCAGGTCGGGATGAGACGCCACCACGTCCATGAAACTCATGACGTTGACCCCAAGGCTTCGACCGACAAACTCCTTTTGCGGCTCGACGGCAACCCAGCCCCCGCCGATCTGTTTGGCCACGTCTTCCAGGAGCGCCACGTTGACCATAAAACTGAATTGCCCGCCCACCAGGTTATAGCAGGGCTTTTCCGGATCGTTGAGCACGGCTTCGTCCGCGGTGCCGGCGTCGAAGCTGCTGAACCCGATGGCGTCCGGGGCCAGCAACCGGTGCGCTTCCCTGAGGCCGGCGGCGGCGCCGACGTTCACGGGAATCAGGAGCTCTTCATCGAAAAGCTTTAAAAAGTCCGTGATCAGGCGGCGAAACGGCACGTCCTTGGCGTCGATCTTGTGATACTCCCGTTCCCACAGGATGTCGTCCAGAAAGGCCGGCAGCGGTTTGAGCCCGGCAATATCGGCCTGATCGAACGCCCGGACCAATCCCGGCCAATCGGGAAAGTCCGCGAGCCGGGTCTCCTTCAAATTGGGCCGGAGGTGTTCTTCCATGACGTCCCCGGCCTTGCGCAGCAGGAGCTTGGTCGGC
>CBDDOW010000005.1:0-37806 GCA_965232175.1 Nitrospirales bacterium | reverse complement strand
ACGGCTTCCGGTTGTGAGACCGGTGCTTCCATGGCAAAACCTCCTTGTGTTGAGTGACTGTTCCAAAACGCAGATCATGGCCGTCCCGCATTTCGGACGTCTGCTGAAATCCTTGCTCGCCACAATGGCGAACGTCCGGTCTGCGTCGCCGGTCGTGGTTGACAGGGATGACCAGACACGTTGATGGATAAGGAAATTGTACCGGATATCCGCCCGGAAATACAGACCGAAATGCGGTCGGTTCGATTCGCCCTCGCTAGGCCATCTGGCGCTGGGCCAGTTTGCGGAACGGGCCGTCAACGTATGCCAGTTCCTCGAACAGGCCTTTCTGAACGACTCGTCCGGCGGATATGACATAGATGCAATCCGCGCGTTGGATCGTGGACAGTCGATGGGCGATGACGATGCGGGTGGTGGAGGTTTTCTGCAGGTTGGCCATCACCCGGCTCTGGCTTTTGCTGTCGAGCCAGTTGGTCGGCTCATCCAGAAAGAGAATGCGCGGATTGTGCACCATGGCCGCGGCAATCTGCAGTCGCTGGATCTGGCCGCCGGAAAAGGCCGCGGTCCGCTCGCTGACCGGGGTATACATTCCCATCGGCATCGCCTGGATGTCCTGTTCGATCTCGGCGATTCTGGCCGCGAGCCAGGCGTCCTCAATTGTCAGATCGGATGAGACGCCAATGATATTGTCCAGCACGGTCCCGGGTCGCAGGGGGCCGTTCTGAACAACCACGCCGACCTGCCGGCGTATGGACGGCCGATCCAGATGGGCAAGATCACGTCCATCGAAATAGACTGCGCCGCTTTCCGGATCCTCCAGGCCGAGCGCCAAGCGGATCATGGTGCTTTTGCCTGCCCCGGACTCGCCGACGATGGCGATAAACTCGCCGGGTCCGGCATGAATGGACACGTCATTGAGAACCATCGGGCCGTCGGGATTGTAGCGGAACGTCAATCTGTCCAGATGCAATTCGCCGAGGCACGTGATGGTCTCGCCGCGATGGGACCCGGTGTCGGGTTGTCCCGACAGGATGGGAGCTACCTGTTCGCACGCCGGCACAATAGAGGCCGCAATCTCGAACGAGGCGCCGAAGGCCGAGATGGACGTGTAGAAGATCATGGAGGCGGCGTACACCACCAGAAAATCGGCAATCGAGACTCCCTCCACTCCCTCAACGAGGGTGAGTCCGATTAATGCCGCGCCACCCAGCGCAGGCACGGCGCTACTGAATGCGGTCAGATGCTCGTTGATGACCGCGATGCGGATTTCCTGGCGTTTCAGCTTGTAGTAATAGTTCGCCCAGGATGCTTGGGCCAGAAGTTCCGCGCCCGCTGTCTGCAACTTGGAGATACCCCGTATCAACTGTGACAGATGGCCGAAAAGCGCAGCCGTTTCCAGATAGTAATTGCGGTGCCGGTCGATCTGACTCACCCCCAGCACGGCAGCCACGACCAGCACGACCATGCCGACGCCCACGGTCAGCCACCCCAGCTTCGCGTCGTAGAGAAACAGGATTCCCAGCGCCGGCAACAGGAACAGTGTGGACAACAAGGACGCCGCGACGACGCCGGAGATGCGATTGCGCAAACTCTGGAAGATGTCGGCGCGGATGCAGAGTTCACCCGTCGTATGGTTGCGAAAGAAATCCGCCCTGAATCTCAACAGCCGGTCCCACAACGCCGCGGTCATCCGCCCTGCGAAACGGGCTTCCAGGCGCATCAGCGCGGTGCCCCGCAGCACCTGGGTCAGGGCTGCCAGCAGACCAAACAGGAGGAGCGTCGCGGTAAACGCGAACAAGGCTGATTCATCGCCGGACGGATAAATCTGATTGAGCAGGATTCCCAGGGCAATCGCAGGCGTCATCATGAAGATGGCGCTGAGCAGGCCAGCCAGACAGATGCGGATAATGCCGGTTGTGATATTTCCCTTGGTGAGGCTGAACAGATCCTTCAATGTACATGGCCTGTTGTCGGGGAGGGGCTGATACAGATACCAGGCGTTGGGCTCAAGATTCTCCGCAAGCGCGCGCTCGACGCGCAGGGTTTTGCCGGTGGCAGGATCAAAGGCCCGGTATCGCCCCGTCAGACCGGGCAGGAGCGCAAGGGGTTCCCTGGTCTCGCGCCGGAAGGCCAGCAGGGCGCCGCAGTCCTGTAACCACCACCGGTCCTGCAACGTCAGGGCGACCAGGCGGGCACGCACGCCGGAAGTGGCAAGGATGTTATGCAAGCGCGATGCGTCCTCCTCATTATCCGGCTTGCGAATCGTGATGTTCTCGTAATCACCCACTGCGCACAGCGCCGCCATCAGCGCGCCACCGCCGGTCACGGAAGGCTTCCACAATTCGAAAATGTTGAACAGTCGATTGCGGGCCTTGACGTTTTCGGCCATCATGTGCGCCGATTGCTCGACCTGGAGGTTGCCCAGATCCGCGGACAGCAGTCTACGGTTCAACTCCTCCGCACTGAACAACAGACGGTGAAAATCCTGTATGGCCTGGCGCAGCAAGGTCTCGATGGGCAGTGAATGCGAAGTCCGGCTCGAAATTTTCTGGCGTCCGCCCAAGTCCAGCCATGAATAGGGCGTCACCGGCACCAGGGTTCCTTCAATATCCTCGGTGCTCAGAAAGCTGGCCGGCGTTTCCGTATGGACCCAGGCTACCCCTTTGCGACTGTAGACCGCGCCGTCGGCCTCCCCGGATTCACCGGGCTCCAGCATCAGTTTGGCCGCCGGGCGAAGCGTGATCCGGTCCGCCACGCGATGCGACAACGCCCCAACCCAATCCTCGACGTCGTCGGCAACCGCGGCCGTGATTGCGCGACCTGCCTCGCTTTGCGAATCGGCCTCGATCAAAAGAGACAGCGGCACTCGGCGCGCACCCGATCCGGGCATGCCCTTGGCAATCAGTCGCATGCCGGTATCGTTTGAGACGCCGCACCAGTTGAACGCCAGATGGTTCGCCTCAATTCGTACGATATGCAGGAACGATGACTGCGCGACACCGTTGTCGATGTTGCACATATAGATGTCGATTGAGCCCGTGTCGACAAACAGGGCCTCATCGGCGTTGTCAAGCGCGACCGGCAGGTTGCCGGCGGATCGTATCCAATCAGTGTTCCCTTTCACCAGTTCTGCCAACAGGGCGCGCCCGTCGATGGGGCGTTGACTCTCATGCGTTGCCATTCACGCCCTCCGGGTGCACGTCGCTTTCGTCAAACAGTCCGCGGTAAATCCCGTTTTCGATTTTGATGAGATCCTCGTGAACGCCGCTTTCGGCCACGCGCCCCTTATCCAGCACGAGAATGTGATCGCAGTCGCGAATCGTGCTTATCCGGTGCGCGATGATCAGACAACTGCACCCGCGTTGACGCAGGGCATTGTCGATTTCCAACTCAGTCTTCGGGTCCATGGCCGCGGTCGCCTCGTCAAGAATCAGCAGCGACGGGTTGGAGATGAGCGCACGGGCGATTTCCAGGCGTTGGCGCTGGCCGCCGCTGAAGTTGCTCCCGCCTTCCTCGACCAGAGACTCATAGCCGTTCCGCCGCGCGATGATGGCATCGTGTATGCCGGCGTCTCTTGCCGCCTCGATCATATGCTTTTCTGGGAAGGTCGGATCCCACATGGTCAGGTTCTCCCGGATGGTTCCCTGAAACAGCACGATGTGCTGATCGACCACTGAAATCGAACTGGTCAGTACCTTGCGCGGAACCTCCTCGCGCCGCAGACCGTCAAAGAGAATATCTCCGGACCAATGCTGATACTCGCCGGTGGACAGCCTGGCCAGCGTCGATTTTCCCGAACCGCTCGCCCCCACGATGGCCACGCGATGGCCCGGCTCGATGGTCAGGTTGAAATTCTCAATAAACGGCGGACGATTTCGCTGAAATCCGAACGTGACGTTACGCATCTCAAGCAGGCCCACCAGTTGCAGCTTGCCGGTGCTGGTCCTGACCATCCGGCCCGTTTCTTCCTCATCGTCCCGTTCCGGACTCGGTTGCGCCTGCATCACGTCAGCGATGCGGTGCAGGTCCGCTTCCAGTGTCTTGAGCAACTCCGAAAACTGGGCGAACCGTCCGATCGGTTGCAGGAAGTGCTGGGCCGCGAGGTAAAATCCCATCAGCGTTCCGACGGAAATCTCAGCCGACATCAGCCTCCAGCCGCCCAGGCTGAGCACCATCGCCCCGCCGAAAAACACAAACAGCCCCGGGATGGCATCCACCAGATAACCCATCTCCGCAAATCTCTGCCGCGAGTTCAATTCCCGCGCCTGGTACCCGCTCCAGCGGGAGAAGAACTCATCTTCCGACGCCGTTGCGCGCAAGGAGTCGATCATGCGCAGACCGACCATTCCGATACCCGACAGCATGCCATGTTCCCGACTCAGTTGATGCTTTTCGTTCGTCCGGAGCCTGGCCATATATCGCATCAAGACCAGACCAACAAGCCCCAGGATCCCGACGGCAATGGCCAACACGGTATCGTAGACAAACATCAGGCCCAAAAAGGCAAGGCTCATCGTCAGTTGAATGATGGTGCCGGCCAACTGCCTGCTCATGAACACGGCCACTTCATTGATCTTTTGCATGCGCGACATCAGGTCGCCGGACAGGCGGAAATTGAAGAACGTCGACGGCAATCGGAGCAGCCGATGGAAAAAGAGATCCGACTGCCTGATCGCGACCATGATGGAAAGTTTACGCAAGGCTCGCAGTTGCAACCAGGCCAGCAGATACATCAGCAGTGCGGCCACCAGCATCCCGGCCACCACGACGACGCCCCAGTCCACATGGCCTTCGGCAAGCACGTAATCAACGAACAGGGTCAACAGGATCGGGATCAAAAGCCCCGGTATGGCGAGGAGCAGGCCGCACAATGAGGCGAAGGTCAGCGATCGACCAAACCCGCCGAGCCATGGTCGCATGAGCTTGAGTCCTTCGGGAGGGGCGCCGCCCGTCTCGAACTTCTCACTGGGTTCAAGCAACAGGACCACACCGGTAAATTCGCGGTCGAATTCATCCGTCTCGACCACGCGGCGCCCGGAGGCAGGGTCATTGAGGTAGTAGCGGCCCTTTCTGACGTGTTCGAGAACAACGAAATGGTTGAATCCCCAGAACAGGATTGCCGGCAGCTTCAGTTTGGCGATGTCGGTGATATCGCTTCGCCAGCCCTTGGCCTGCATCCCGAACTTGGTGGCGGCCGTGGCGATATCGGCGGCGGAACATCCGTCGCGACCCACGCCGCAGGCTTGACGCAGATCATCCAGCGCGACCCAGCGGCCGAAATAGGCCAGCAGGGAGCCGAGCGACGCAGCGCCACAATCCGTCTGCTGAGTTTGAAGAAAAATCGGGGTGCGCCGCCTGATAAAGGGGAGCCAGTCCGACAGGCGCAGTTTCCATCTATGCCCGTGTTTCCCCGGCATCGATCAACTCTATTGCGTTTGTCCGGGGCCCAGGAGCAATCCGAGCGGTGACGACGTGCCGAGGGCAAGTTCAACGGTGCAGGGCACACCGTCGGAGAAGACCTCAGGGGCGTCACCCTCAAGCACAAGGTACACCAGATGCCCCCGTGGTCCGGTGCGGGGTTGAAAGCCGAGGCGCGTCAACCAGCCGGGCAGCGTCCCGGTACGTGCCGAGATGTGAGTCACCTTTGCCGGCGACCGGTGGATCGTGCTGCCGTTTTCAAGGTAAAACAGAACCCGGGCATCCATGCCGATTTTCAACGACTCGGCGTCCTGCGGCGGGATCAGCGCGACGACTTCCAGTTTTTTGTCCGCGTCGGTGCGGATTTCGGCAATTGCCGCGCTCGCCGGGACCGACTGTCCCTGCTCGACGTAGAACGCGGAGACCTCACCCGCATAGGGACTGCGCACCACTTCCGAGGCGGCCTTCACGAACGTCAGCGAGTCCAGTTCATCCTGCGCGGCAAGCAGCGAATTTGTGACACGCGAGACAGCAGGCGCATCCATGTCAGCCGTGGCTTCGAGAATTTCGGCGCGGATGCCGGCCAAGCGCTTGTGCAGGTTGACGGCATGCAGGTTGACGCGCGCCACCGGATGTCCGGCCTCGATCGTGTCCCCGACCTTGACGAGCTTGGTTTGGAGCATGCCGGGCAAGGTGGAAAAGACGGCATGTCGTTCGCCGCTGAGGATCAGGATACCGGCTGCGGACAGCTTGCGTTCCATGCTGCCTGCAATGGACCAGACAAACACGAGCAAAAGCGCAATGGCGGTACAGGCAAGAACGACCCATTCATGTGGCGCGGTCACCTGAAAACGCATATCCATCTTTTCAGGATTCATGTGACGGATGACGGCGTTTTCGCGAAAAATTTTGGGGCCGAACAAGCCTCGCATTGTCCACACTCTTCCGGTAAGATGGTGTTGGTCAGGCACAATAAGTATATAGGCGGCGACCGTTTATTGCAATTGAGTTTCCTGCTCAATCCAATGTGTCGTCGCCCCCCCTCTGTGATGCGAGTGGCTTTATCTTTCGAGACGACCGCAGTCGGTAAACCTGATGGATGCAATGAACTTCCATTTCTCCAAGCATGTCCTGGAAGAGCTGGCAAAGCGTAAGATTTCCCGAACACTCCTTGACGGTGTATTACAGGCACCGGAACAAAAAGTGCCGGAAGTGGAAGACATTACCTGTTTTCAGTCACGAGTCGATATCGACGGAAAATCCTATCTATTACGGGTGATGGTCAATGAAAGGTTTGATCCGCCCGTTGTTGTCACTGTCTACCGGACCAAAAAGATCAATAAATATTGGAGGGAACCATGAAGGTGAAATACGATCAGGAAGTCGACGTGCTGACCATTCAGCTAAGTAAGACCCCTGTGGAGGAGAGCGACCAGGACAAACCCGGGGTCATTCTCGATTATGACAAGGATGGCAACATCGTCGGGCTTGAAATCCTGAATGCCTCTAAGCAGATAGAAAACCCCCGGGCGTTGGAATATGCGGTGGCTTAGTCCGCCTGTTGTGCGATGACCCCGTCACGTTGATGCCGTGACCGGCCGCTTGAAAGGGCGGCCGCCTTTTTCAACTCCCCATGGACAACTCCCTCCCATGCTGGAGCCCGCGGCGGTGGTACGAGGAACTCCGGCACGTGTGGCAGGATACCCGGCTGCTGGTCTTATCCGCGCAGATTGCGGCCATCTATGCGGCCGTGCTCATTCCTTTTAAGGTCGGCATTCCGATTATCCCCGGCTTCGTTGAACTCAGGCCGGCCAATGTGATTCCTGTCGTGGCGTCGCTGCTCTTCGGCCCGGCCGCGGCGTGGGGGTCGGGGATCGGCAACGTGATCGGGGATTGTTTCGGAACGTTGGGGCCGGCGAGTCTCTTCGGCTTTCTGGGAAATTTTCTCTACGGGTACGTGCCCTACCTGTTGTGGGGAAACCTGGGGTGGTTGTCGTCGGGGCGGGAACCCATGGTGCGTTCCTGGTGGCAAGGCGCGGAATATGTGCTCGTCTGTGCCTTCGCTTCCCTGGTGTGCGCCGCCACGATCGGATGGGGCGTGGAACTCTTGGGCCTCCTCCCGTTTTGGTTGTTGTTCCCCGCCATTTTTTTGAACAATCTGGTGATGGCGACGTTACTCGGCCCGCCGCTGCTGGTGTTTCTCTATCCGCGGGTCAAGCGCTGGAACCTGTATCACCGTGACCTGGCTTTCGTGGGGACGGACGGCGCCACGCGCGCCCGTGCCGGCGATCTTCCGGCGTCAGCGTCGTCGTCACATCCGGCGCAAGCCGGGTCCGCGGCCGTCTCCATTCGGGATTTCACGTTTCGACCGGTCCACGCGGAGCATCCCGTGCTCAACCACGTGTCCCTGGAGATCCCGAGTGGAGCATTGGTTGTTCTGATGGGGCGAAGCGGGTCCGGGAAGTCGGCATTGTGTTATGCCTTGAACGGGCTGGTGCCGCAATTTATCCAAGGCGAATGGACCGGCACGGTGACGGTCCACGGACACTCCACGACGCGATCTCCGGTGTGGCAACAGGCGAACCGCGTCGGCATGGTGTTTCAGGATTTCGAAACCCAATTGGTTGCGACCAACGTGGAGACGGAACTTCGATGCGCCCTGGAGGCGCAGGCAGGGCCGCACGATTTCCCCGACGAAGAGTCCTTCCGCGAGCACGTGCGGCGTCTCCTCGATCTGGTCGGGCTGTCGGGTCTGGAACGGCGTGACCCGTTTGCCCTGTCGGGGGGACAACGGCAGCGCCTGGTGCTGGCATCGATCCTGGTCCGGGAACCGCAGGTGATCGTCATGGATCAACCGCTGACCGATCTCGACCCCGTGGGCCGGCAACAGTTTCTCCGGCTTTTGGCAAACCTGAAAGCCAAAGGGAGCACCATCGTCATGACCGGGCATCGCGTCGAAGACGTGGTGGAAGCGGACCGGGTGTGTGTGCTGGATCAGGGCGCCCTGGTGTGGCAGGGTCCCCCTCGCGAACTGCTCGGCCGGCCCGATCTGGCCGAACGATACGGCGTGAAGCCATACCCGTTGGCCGTCTGTTTTCAGGAGCAGGGCGCGCGCGCGCTCCCGGCGACGGTTGAAGAAGCCTGGCATATGGCCGATACCCTCGGCCTGAGCCTCGTCGCGCCGCAGTCGCGGGAGCAGGAATCGGCCCCTGCCCGCTCCGATCCTTCGGCTACCGTGCTTGAACTCAGCAACGTGTCGGCGCATTACCAGCCGGGCGTTCCGGCGCTTTCCCGGGTGTCCGTGTCATTTCAGGCCGGCGAATTCGTGGCGATTCTGGGGCGGAATGGTTCGGGCAAGAGCACGCTGGCGAAATTATGCAACGGGCTCCTGTTGCCGTCGGAGGGCCGCGTCCTGGTGCTTGGAAACGACACGCAACACGCCGGGGGCCTGTCGTCCTTCGTCGGGTACGTCTTTCAAAATCCCGACCATCAGATTTTTGCGGAAACCGTGCGCAAGGAAGTCGCCTTCGGCGCGGAAAACGCGGGATGTTCACCCGCTGACTGCGATGCCCGAGTCGCCGAAGCGCTGCAAGCCGTGGGGTTGACCGAGGCCGAAGAGCGGGACCCGTTTTCTCTGACGAAAGGCGAACGACAGCGCGTGGCGGTCGCGTCCATCCTTGCCGCCAAGCCCCGAATCCTGATCGTCGATGAGCCCACCACCGGGCTCGACGCGGAGGAATCGGCTCGCATGATGAACATGATGGCCGCGCTGCATCGACAAGGCCATACCATTATCGTGATTACGCATGACATGGGGATCGTTGCGGACTATGCGACGCGCTGCGTGCTGATGCGACACGGCGCGGTCGTGGCGGATGGTCCGACCCGGGAACTGTTCTCGAATCCCGAACTCCTCCGGTCGGCGGCGTTGGCGTTGCCGGCTCTGACCCGGTTCGCCAGGCGGTGGGGCGTGACGGTGCTGACGGTCGAGGACGCGCGAAAGGCCTGGTCCGCGTCGTGAACCTGTCGTTGTACGTGGACGCCCGGACGTGGGTGCACCGGCTCGACGGCCGGACCAAAATCCTCTGCCTGCTCGGGCTCTTTTCCCTGAGCCTGCTGTTTTCAGACCCGGCGTATTTGTCGGGACTCTGCGCGGGCGTCCTGGCCCTGGTTCTCTGGGCGCGGAGTCTCCACAATCTGAAAAAGATATGGATTCTGCTGGCGTTGTTGTTCGTGTACAGCGTGATCCTGTGGCCGTTTTTTGTGGAAGGGACCACCCCGTTGTTCACCATTGGCGGGCTGACCGTCATGCGGGAAGGCGTGTTGCATGGGATGGGCATGGGGTTGCGGCTGAATGCCATGCTCATCAGCGGCATCGTGCTCTTGTCCACCACGGCCATTGAAGAGCTTGGCGAGGCCTCGAATCGATTGGGCCTGCCCCGTCCCCTGGGATTTTCGTTGTCGCTCGCCTTTCGATGGGTTCCCACGCTGCTGGGCTCGATCGGGGCCGTGATTCAGGCTCAGCGGTCGAGAGGGTTGGACGCGCGCTCAAAGGGCGTGTTCGGAAAGATCCGCCGGTACCCTCCGTTGATCGTGCCGTTGATCGGACATACCCTTCGCCAGACCAATCTGCTCGCCATGGCCCTGGAATCCAAGGGCTTCGGGGCCGGGCAGGTTCGGCGCCCCTTGTTTGTGTCGAAAATGCGCGGGTCCGATTTCGCGGCGCTTACGGTCATTGCTCTCCTGGTGCTGGGAAGTCTCTGGATGAGGCTCAACGGGTATGGTACTATTTGAACCGGTGCCGGTGCCGGTGACGTGCGGGCGCGCACGTCCAATTGACAGCGTTTAGCGGGAAAGGTGGTGGCGGGATGAAAGGGTCTGTGGCTGTTGTGAAACTGCTGAGTGTCGTGTGTTTCCTTCTGGTGGCTCAGGGGCAGGCTCTCTTTGCGCAGGAGAAAGGATCTGCTTCACCCACCAAAACCATTGTGGGCGACCTGCTGGACGTGGACCGGGACTTCTACATTGTGCGGGGCGAGCGGGGCGAGATCCAAATCGAAGCCACGCACAAGACCGAGATCACGGAAGAATTCGGATACGGGGACCGGATCAGGGCGCTGGTGCTCATGAACAACAAGGCGGTGAAGATCGAGCGCGCGGGGCCGGATGACGTGTCGGGCGTCACGGAAAACGTGCCGGTCGCCGCGCCGGCCCCTGTTTCCCCATCAGACGGCAAGGGGGAAGCCCCGGCTGCGCCGTCGCCGCAGCCGCAGCAACCGGAATCCAAAACCATTGTGGGCGACCTGCTGGACGTGGACCGGGATTTCTACATTGTGCGGGGCGAGCGGGGCGAGATTCAAATCGAAGCCACGCACAAGACCGAGATCACGGAAGAATTCGGATATGGCGATCGGATCAGGGCGCTGGTGCTCATGAACAACAAGGCGGTGAAGATCGAGCGCGCGGGCCCGGATGACGTGTCGGGCGTCACGGAAAACGTGCCGGTCGCCGCGCCGGCCCCTGCCCCCCCATCAGACGGCAAGGGGGAAGCCCCGGCTGCGCCGCAGCCGCAGCAACCGGAATCCAAAACCATTGTGGGCGACCTGCTGGACGTGGACCGGGATTTCTACATTGTGCGGGGCGAGCGGGGCGAGATCCAAATCGAAGCCACGCACAAGACCGAGATCACGGAAGAATTCGGATACGGGGACCGGATTAAAGCGAAGGTCCTCATGAACAACAAGGCGGTGAAGATCGAGCGCGCGGGGCCGGATGACGTGACCGGAGTTCACACGGAATGAATGCGTTGGAAGGGTATTCCCTTAATCGTCCAGATTGGCGATGGGGAAGGCCTCCACGGGGTCGGCGGGGACAAAACTGAAAATCTTCGAATAGAAATACAGTTCGTTGTCGAGGACCTGCTTGATGTGCTCGGCTCGTCGAAATCCGTGCTGTTCCCCTTCAAAAGCGATATAGGCGACGGGCAGCCCTTTCGATTTCACCGCGTTGAACATGTTCTCCGCCTGATTCGGCGGGACCACCTTGTCCTCCAGGCCCTGAAAGAGGATGAGGGGCGCGGACAGCCGGTCGGTGAAATAAATGGGAGACCGCCGGTCGTAGAGGTCTTTCCGTTCGGGCAGCGGGCCGACGAGGCGGTCCAGGTAGCGTGATTCGAACTTATGGGTGTCCCGAACGAGCGCTTCGAGATCCGAGACGCCGTAGTAACTCGACCCGGCGGTAAAACAATCGCGAAACGTCAGGGCGCATAACGTGGTAAAGCCCCCGGCGCTTCCTCCGGTGATGGTCACGCGGGCCGGGTCCGCGGCATCCCGGTCGATCAGCGCCGTGACCGCGCTGACGCAATCATCCACGTCGACGATGCCCCACTGGCCGTTCAGGCGTTCCCGATAGGCCCGGCCGTATCCCGTACTTCCCCCGTAGTTCACGTCGAGCACGGCGAATCCCCGGCTGGTCCAAAATTGAATCATCAGGTTGAACGTTGGGGACGAGGCGCCGGTGGGGCCGCCGTGGCTCTTGACCAGGAGTGGCGGGCGCTCTGAAGGCGGAGCCTGGAAATCCGCATTGTGCGGGGGGTAATAGAACGCGTGCCCGGTCGATCCGTCCCGGGTCGGATAGGTGACGGCGGAAGGCATGGACAGATAACGGGGGTCCGGGGAAAAATCCACCGAACGGCGAAGAACGGTAACGGCTCGCGTATCCGCGTCGATCTGAATCAGCGCCGTGGGCTCGGCGGGGGAACTGGCCGTGCACACAATACGGGATTGCCGTACGTGGACGTCGTCGAATGTCGTGTACGGCAACTCGAATCGTTCGAGCGTCTGTCGTGCCGTGTCCAAACGCCCCAGATGCCAAAAGCCGTTCTGCGTATAGGCGCAGATCAGGCGGTCGGGCGACTCGAATCCATAGAGCCGTTGGCCGAAAACCCATTGGGGTTCGCCGAATTCGGCCTCCATGGGATAGAGTGCGGCGACCCGCCCGTCGTTCAGGCCATACAGGTTCCACCAGCCGGATTGGTCTGAGACGAAATGCAACCGGCCGTCCGGCGACCATTCCGGTTGAAAAATAGAGACGTCGGTTCCCCCGGCCACGCATCGCGGCGTTTCGATCGAGCCGTCCTCGCCGAGGTCGGCGACCCAGAGTTCCGTGCCGTCCCATGGCATGTTGGGATGGTTCCAGGTCAGCCAGGCCAACTGGGTCCCATCCGGGCTCAGGCGTGGAGAGGCATAAAAATCATGGCCCGAAACCAGAATCTCCCCGCAGGCGGGACCGGCATCGCCGTCGAGCGCAATACTCACGATGGAATGTTCGGGCTCGCGGTCGGAATGGGTCTGATCTTCGCGAATGCAAAGAAGCCGGCGACGGCGCAGGTCCGGGATTCCATCGGCATAGGACATGGGCGCGTCCGCGGTGACGGGCGCCGGCGTTCCGCCCGGGCGTTGTCGATACAGGCGCTGATCGGAAAAATTGGAAAAATACACGACGCCTTCCGCGACACAATACGCCCCGCCTCCATATTCATGGACGCGCGTGCGCACGTTCAACGGGGCGGGAGTCAGGACGTGCAAGGTCTCTTCGGCGTCTCCGTGGACAATCGTATTTCTCCCGCCCTCCTTGGGACGGCTTTCGATCCAGAATATCCGATCCTCATCGATGGAGATGTGGCCGAGTCTGATGGATTCTGAGACAATCCGGTCCGAGGTCAGGGGAGAAGCCCAGGACCCGTAAGGCGCGATACGCGGATTCGGCATAAGACCCCCCTGGCTGTTGACGAATGAATGCACGTGTACAGCAACAGAATAACCGGGAAGAAAAAGAAGCGGAAGAGAGAAGTTTGCCGAGAAGGGTTACGTTTGAATGGGAACGGAAGTCCGGTGCCGATGGTGTTCGCGTGAGGCAATGGTAACCAGGTTATTGATATTGGCGAGACATCGACCGCAACAATTGTCTTTGTCGTTGATGCCAAGCGTGGCGGCCAGCTTCTTCGGGCAGGTAATCCCGGCGCGGCCGAGGCTTTCGACGTCCGATTCTGTAATGCCTTTACACACACAAATGTACATGACGTTCACCGAATGCGATATTGATTTCCGTTATCATCTTCACGCATTCTAATCGAGTCGCCGGATGGCTGTCAAGTTTTTTGTTGGGAACGTGTTTTGTTGGCGATGTGGGATGACGCCATGATATTGACGATTGACGTAATGCGTCAATATATGTCAGGATAGAAAATGATAAAAAGTTTTAAATGTAAGAAAACAGAGCGCTTGTTCAAAGGAGAACGGGTCCCTGCTTTCTCCGGTTTTTCCAGACAAGCCGATAAGCGGTTGAGGATACTGGATGCCTCTGAAACACTGAAAGCCTTAGAAGCTTTGCCGAGCAATCGTTTTGAGGCGTTATCCGGTGATAGAACGGGACAATACAGCATACGCGTGAATCGACAATGGCGCATATGTTTTACGTGGGACGAAGGTGCCCATAATGTGGAAATCACAGATTACCACTAGGCAAGCGAAGTTTGGGACGGAGGTGACGATCATGGCCAGAGAGCCAATCCATCCGGGCGAGTTTCTGTCAGATGAGTTGCAAGAAATTGAAATGACGGCGACTGAGTTATCACGTCAGATTGACGTACCGCCCAATCGTATTTCGCAGATCGTTCGATGTAAGCGTGATATTACAGCCGATACCGCCTTGCGCCTTGGTCAGTTTTTCGGGACTGGACCGGAGCTATGGTTAAACCTCCAAAAGGCTTATGATCTGGACAAAGCTAAAGCGTCACTCGGGACAAAAATTCGCAAAATACATCGCTGGCAACCCGAAGGACATATGGCAGGATAATCTTGCGACCGATGAATGGATCTTCCTCTCCGGAAACGCTTCGGACTCAACTGGCCGTCCGGTTGAGTCCCGACACGGCGCGCGCCGTCGCCACGGCTCTGTTTGAGACGGGTGGGGCCGGCCACGTCTCCGAATTATTGCATGAGCTGCGGGAGCGTTCCGCGAAACTCGAAGGGCGGGCCATGGAAGCGCTCCCCGAGATGGTGGAGCGGTCCGGTCCCGAGCCGGCCGTGGCGTGGCTGGACGTGGCTGTGACCCTGGCCGGGCAATCGGGCGCGATCACCTTGAAATATCTCAACGAGAGCCCCCGTCTTTTAGGAGTGCTGGATTCCGTCGCGCTTCGTCAGGCGGTGCTCGAGACGACGCTGGACCTTGCCGACGGCGACTCGGAGTTTGCAGCCAACTGCGCGTTTGAATTCTTTCGAAAGGCTCCGGAATTGTTGCTCGTGGATGCCCAAGCCGACCTGGCCCGGTGGGCGGAAATCAGCCGGGAACTCACGGATTGGAATCACGTACTGGGCATCGAGTTTATCCGGGAATGTCCAAGGGTGGCTGAAGCGTTGGCGTTGGAAGACGTGCGGCCCTGGGTGGCATTCGGCATGAAACTGATCACGCAAAACAGTTTGGGAAAGCCCGATTACGTGGGGATTCTGGAATTCTTTCGCACGAGCCCCGGCCTGATCGGAGAAATTCCCGACGCGGACCTGCGCCCGGCCATCGTGAGCGTGGGCTCGACCCTGGCGGACCAGTCGCCTGAGACGGCCCTGACGTTTCTGGCTGAAGTGCCGGGGCTGATGGCGCTCCTGCCGTCCGCGGAACGGCGCGGGAAAGTCCTTCGGTACGGGGGGCTGCTGGCCGAACGGGACGCCGGCGTGGCCATGGAATACGTTCGCCGGGCGCCGGAGGTGATTCGTCTGTGCGACGGCGCGGACGGTCGGGACGAGGCCTTTGACACGTGGTTCCGCGGCGGCATGGAAATAGTGGAGTACAGCGCGGAGGGGGCTCGCGCGTATTTTGCCCTGGAAACCTCGAAGGCGTTGAACGCGATCGAACAGGCGACGCAGCACGTGCCGCTTCGACGGGTGGCGCGCTCGCTGAAGCTGCTGGGCCACATGATCTGCGGGCAACCCGTGCAGATTGAATCCCTGGCCGACTCGACGCAGCGGCCTCGTCTGGAGATGAACGCCGACGGACCCATCGTCTATCTGCCGTCGATCATGAACCGGTTTTCGGCGAAGGACCGCAACGTTCGAAGCTATACGGTCACGTTGGCGCATGAGGTGGGGCACGTGGAATTTGGCACGTATCGAATCGATCTGCCGTTCCTTCGGACGTTGGCGCGACGCGTGGCGGATCGGTATCAACGCGAGATACCCGTGGCGGACGTGGCCTGCCTGACGGACTTTTTTGCCCTCTATCCTCAAACAGGGGTGATCCGGGATCTGTGGACCATCCTTGAAGACGCGCGCGTGGAGTGGCTGTTGCAGCGGGAATATCCGGGACTTCGGGATGATCTGGTCGCCGAGTCCCGGGCGTCGATCAGGACCCGATCCTTTCTCCATGGCATGACGGCCAGGGAGATGGTGCTGGATCAGCTCCTGTTCCTGTTTGCGCCGGACGCGGAACGCCCGCGTATGCCGGATAGCCTTCAGCGGGTCGTGGAGCGGTGTTGGGACGTGGCGCGGATGATTCTGGACCCTCTCGCGACGAACGAGCAGGCCATCGAGTTGGCTGATAGGGTCTATCAGGTGTTGGATGAGATGATCGGCAGCCTGGAGGCCGTGGTTCCGCATGAAGCGGATTCGACGGCCGAGGAGGAGGAATTGGGCGCGGGGCCTAGAGCAGCGGAAGAAACCACGGGCGGCTATCGAGGCGTGACGAATTGGGCCTATCGGGGTGACATGAATCCGGATTTTGTCCGCGGCGGAACCGCGGAAACGGACGAGAGTCCTGATGTCCCGGAAGAACTCGGACAGCATGCGGAACAGAACGGCGGGGCGTTGCCCTCTCCGGCGGGTCGAACCGAAGAAATGGGAACACGGGATGCCCATCGGGAGGACGCCGGCGAGCCGGTGTCGCAGCGCACCGTCCTTGAGGAGTACCTTCACGTGAAAGGTGCGGGCGACGGGGTGTTGCCCGTGCCGTCCGGTCGGGAACAGGCGTACGTGTATCCGGAATGGGACGGCGGGATACAGGACTACCGGCTCAAGTGGTGCCGGGTGGTTGAGCGTCCCGGCGAGGAGGGCGCCCCGGATTTTGCGCAACGGGTCCTGGAACACCATGCCCCGGCCATCCGGGTCTTGCGTCGCCATTTTGAAACCATGCGGCCCACGGGCTTACAGCGGGTCCATGGATATGACCACGGCGAACACGTGGATCTGGATGCCGCGATTCGTCACGTGGCGGAGCGCCGGGCGGGCATCGACCCCTCCGACCGGATCTATGATCGGCGGGACAAACGTGAACGCCAGGTCGCCGTGGCGTTTTTGGTTGACATGAGCGGCTCCACGGGCCGGCAATTGGAAACGGGACAGCGGCGCGTCATCGACGTTGAAAAGGAAGGGTTGATTGTGCTCACCGAGGCGTTGGAAGCCATCGGGGATCAATATGCGTTGTACGGATTTTCCGGCCAGGGCCGGCATCGGGTGGATTTCATGGTGCTGAAGGATTTCGGCGACACCCGGCGCTATCAGATCGGCCAACGCATTGCAGCCATGACGCCGCTGCAACAAAACCGGGACGGGGCCGCGATTCGGCATGCCGTCCAAAAACTGCTGCGTTGTCCGGCCCGGCACCGGCTGCTCGTGCTGTTGAGCGACGGGCGCCCCCTTGACGGAGACTATGGAGAGGAATATGCCCTGGAAGATACCCGCATGGCGCTGCGAGAGGCGCGGCAGCAAGGGATCAGTCCGTTTTGTTTAACCATCGATCAACAGGCCAGCGGCTATCTCAAACGCATGTACGGCGAGGTTCAATACCTGGTCCTGGATGATATCCTGACCTTGCCTGAACGGTTGCCGCGCGTGTATCAACGGTTGACGGGAAAGGCATGACGCCTTGCTGCAATCTGTCGCCACGGATGAATCAATGCGATGAGCGCTGAATCCCCGGAACGAAGGGTTCCCCCCTGGCTGTACAAACTGTTTACCGGGCATCAGTATCCGTACGTCCGTCGCCTGGCCAAATTCGAGAAAAAAGATCGGAAGCGCGGCGAGATGAGTGTCGAGCCGTCTCCCGAGGAAATTGAAGCCAAATTCTGGGAAGTGTATCCTCGATCCTCAGCCAGAATCCTGCAGGAAGTGAAACAGGGGATGATCGTGAGCTTCACGGAATTGGGCTCCTATCCCCCCGGGGGCTATCAGGAACTGGTGGACACGCCGGAAGAGTTTCTGGCCCGGGAATATGGAAGAAAAAAAATCAAGGTGAATTTTTATGACGGCGAGAATTTCGTCTGCACCATCAATTTCAAAGTCGGAGGGTGGGCCAGTCACGATGACGACTAGGGAGGCCGGCCGGCATCGTGCTCACGGGGTCCGGGCGTGCGTGATTCGGATGGGAGTCGGACACAACAATCTAAGGCCGGGTGAGTCATGAGTCGACAGAAAATTACCATCGTCGGAGCAGGGAACGTCGGAGGTTCCGTGGCGCAGAGACTGGCTGAAAAGAGCGGGTACGAGATTGTCCTGGTGGATATTGTGGAAGGCCTGCCGCAGGGCAAGGCGTTGGATTTGGCGCAGGCCGGCGCGGTGTGTGGCTATGACTCGTTGATTCGCGGAACCAACCGGTACGAGGATACGGCGGGTTCGGACGTGGCGGTCGTGACGTCCGGGATTGCCCGGAAGCCCGGTATGAGCAGGTCCGAATTGCTGGAGACCAACATCAGGATCGTGCAATCCGTGGTGCGGGAAGTGGCCACCCGTTCTCCCGAGGCGGTGCTGGTCATCGTAGCCAATCCGTTGGACGCCATGACGTACGTCGCCTATCGGGTGAGCGGATTTCCCAAACAGCGTGTCGTGGGCATGGCCGGGATTCTGGACTCCGCCCGGTTCTGTACGTTTATCGCCCGGGAGTTGAACGTCTCGGTTCACAACGTTCAGGCCATGGTGCTGGGGGGACATGGGGATGCGATGGTGCCGCTCATTCGGCATACGACGGTGGCCGGTCGTCCCGTGGACCAATGGATGTCGCAAGAGCGGCTCGATGCCCTGGTGAAGCGAACGCGCGCCGGCGGAGGAGAAATCGTCAGTCTTCTCAAGACGGGAAGCGCGTATTACGCGCCGGCGGCGTCCGTGGTTGAAATGGTCGAGGCCATTGTCCGGGATGAACACAAAGTGCTGCCCTGCGCGGCGTTGTGTGAAGGCGAATACGGCTTGAAGGGGACGTTTATGGGGGTGCCGATACGATTGGGGAGAAACGGCGTCGAAGAAATCCTCGAGAACTGATGCCGGACGAAAAAGCCGCGTTCGAGGTCTCGGCCCGGGACGTCCGGGAATTATGCCAGGAGGTCGATACCATCCTCGGCCTGTAACCGCCTGTGCCTGCCTACCGCACGTGCGGCGTCGAACGATAGCCGTGCGGATCACTGTTCCTTATCCCTATTCCTGAATCAGACGTCGGGTCGGCCACGCCAGCGCGAAGCATCCGCGTTCCTGCGCGTGACGTTTCTGTTCTTCTCGATCTTCGCCCGCAAGTTCAGGCAGGATAATGTCCGCGTGATAGGGATTGCCATTGTCCGGGATTACCGAAACGACGGCCCATCCGTAGAACGTGGCATCCCGAGCCGCTGCTGTCTCATCGGCGATGGCAGTCGCTGTTATCCAAAGCAGCAAAAGTGAACGGAAATCTCCGAACCAGAAAGACATGAAGAGGCACTCTTGTGCCCCGTTGAATGTTTTTTTGAAAAAATGGCCCGAGTTCTTCCTCCGGTTGGTGTCATGCCACGGAGAAAGTTGTTTTAACGGCGCCAAGGCTTCATGCACAAAACCGTCAGGAAGCGTCTCGGTGGTGGAATATCGGGCGCGGCGATGATTGCCGTTGAAATTAACCAGGCACAGCGCGCCACCCGCTGAATCGCACAGCAGAATGACCGACCGCCCGTGCCCGTCAGGCGCATCGATGGCAATCTCGCCATCCGGCGTGGGATAGACTTCGAAGCGACGAGGGGAAATTCCATACATCTCGCGCAGCAGTCGTTCCGCGTTTCCCAAGGCCATGTCCGAGGGCTGCGGCCCTTCGTCGCGCGCCTCGTCACTGGTTTCACGAAGATCGCGCAGAGCATCGTTCAGCTCGGAGATGTCGGCTCTATTCTTTAACGCCATCAAGTAACCCTTCGGCTTTCTTCAGCCTTGCAACGGTACAATATCAATCAAACCATTGCTGCACTCTCTATATTTTCCATTATAAATGCTTCTGGTCTTGATTGCACCGCTTTCTGATCTGTCGGGCCGTATTAGTTTAAGATAGTGTTCTTGATCTCCGGCCGTTGTTGCTTGGTGCCTTACGTGGGTGCTATAGAATTACGGCAATTTCTCAGCCAGCACCTTTTCCGTCTGTTTCCTGCGGTATTCTACCAGCCGTTCTTTGATCCCCGCATCTTCCAGGGCCAGGATCGCGGCGGCGAATAAGGCGGCGTTGGCTGATCCGGCTTCTCCGATGGCCAGGGTGGCGACGGGAATGCCCTTGGGCATTTGAACAATGGAGAGCAGGGAATCGAGGCCTTGCAGCGCTTTCGATTGCATGGGGACGCCCAGCACCGGCAGGGTCGTCTTCGCTGCAATCACGCCCGGCAGGTGTGCGGCTCCACCGGCTCCTGCGATCATGACGCGAAGCCCCCGCGACTCGGCCCGGCTTACGTAGTCGAATAAGGCATCGGGCGCCCGATGCGCGGAAATCACGCGACATTCATTGGCAATGCCAAGCTGCGTCAGGGTCTCACTGGCCAGTCGCATGACCTCCCAGTCGCTTTTACTGCCCATAACAATGCCGACCAAAGGCGTATCGTTTGCTGAAGCCACAAGCGTTCCTCCTTAACCGTAATGGAAGCGTTGAAATGGAAGAGATCTCTTCGAGAATCGAACAAGAGTGTACTCACTCGTCATTTCATTTACAATCCTGCAATGGGGTGAAGAACGGGTGCGGGTTCCTCCCGGTGGAAAGCATGGGGCAGCGTTCCCATCCGTCAGCCGAGTGAATCGAATACAGCATAACTCATTGACGTACAAAGGGTTTTGACGCCATGGCGCGCGAGGATGGCTTGACGGAATGGATTAGAGCCTGTACAAAATGGTCGCTCATTTGTTGAGAGGATATGGGGCTGACTGTCATCATTGTATGGGTTCATTGTATGGGTTCAGTCATGTGTTGGCAGCCTGAGCCGGAGCCTGAATAGAGGCATTTTCCATGACGCAGGAATTTCCACGCCGGTTACTGACCCCGCTCGATGGCGAGCCATGGGATATTGACGGCTACGTCAGACGCGGGGGCTATGAGGCTTGGCAGCAGGTCGTCCGGGATGCCGACCCTGACCGCGTGATCGATGAGTTGAAACGGGCGGGTCTGCGGGGCCGGGGCGGGGCCGGGTTCCCCACGGGATTGAAATGGGACAAGGTCGTGCACCATCGGGAGCAGGAGCACTATTTCGTCTGCAACGCCGGCGAGCACGAGCCGGGCACGTTCAAGGATCGGTATCTGGTCCAACACTATCCGCATCAGTTGATTGAAGGGTGTTTGATCGCGGCCTTCACCGTCAGCGCGCGAGAAGCCTACATTTATTTGAATGCCGAATTTCTGGAGGCGCGGGCGAGTTTGGACAAGGCCCTGGAACAGGCCAGGGCGCGCGGGATGCTCGGTCGAAACGCGATGGGGGCCGGGATTGACCTTGATTTGGAGATTTTCGACGGGCATGGAAGTTACGTCGCCGGTGAGGAGACCGCCATGTTGGAATCCATGCAGGGCCGCCCGGCGCAACCGAAGGAAAAGCCGCCGTTTTATCCCACCGAGTTCGGACTGCACGGAAAACCGACCCTGGTGAATAACGTCGAGACCCTTTCCCATGTGCCGCACCTGCTGCGCCACGGGGCGCAATGGTTTACGGAAGTGGGCGCGGAAACAAGTCCGGGCACCATGCTGTTTTCGCTGAGCGGGGCCGTGAATCGGCCGGGCGTCTATGAATTGCCGTTGGGGACGCCTCTGCGCCATCTGATTGAAGAATGTGGCGGCGGCGTGCCCCATGGCCGGGTGATCAAGGCCATCTTTCCCGGGGGGCCGTCTTTTGCCATGGTGGGGCCGGATGCGCTTGATGTGCGCATGGATTTCGATACCTTGAAAAAGGCCGGAACCGGGCTCGGATCGGCGGGGGTGATCGTCGTCGATGATGCCACCTGCATGGTGGGACAGACGCTCAAGCTCGCGACGTTTTTTCGGGAAGAGAGTTGCGGGCAATGTCCGCCCTGCTGGATGGGAACGGAGCATCTGGAAGAACTGGTGGGGAAAATCGAGAACGGCGACGGGACAACGGACGACCTGGACAAACTCCTGCAGATTTGCGGGTTTGTCAAAGGCACGGGCTACTGCACGTTGGTGACGGGCGCGGCCGTCCTGGTCCAACACAGTCTTCGCCTGTTCCGGCATGAATTTGAGGAACACGTCGCCAAACGGGCGTGTCCCTTTAAGCTTGCCGCGACGGAACCGGCGATTGCCGTCGGGTGATCCCTGATGCCGCGTGTAACGTTTATCCATCCTGAAGGCACCAGCGGCGAGGTGCCGGAGAACGTGTCCCTGCTCGATGCCGCCGAACAGTTGGGGTTTCCGCTGCACCATGATTGCGGCGGGAGCGCATCGTGTTCGACCTGTCGGGTCGAAGTCATCATGGGCGGGGAGCATTTGTCCGAAATAGATTTTGAAGAGCAGGACCTGCTCGATCGCGAAGCCTTGACCGAACCCTATCATCGTCTGGGGTGCCAGGCCATGGTCCTCGGAGACGTCGTCGTGCAGGTGCCCGAAGAAAAATGGGCGCCCGCGGCCGCCGATCAGCCGGACGCCTCGAATGCCGCCGAGAGCTGACGCGGCCCGGAACAGGTCGAGACCGATGAAGGAAAAAATCTGCATCACCCGTCAATACCGGTTCTCCGCGGCGCACCGGCTGCATACGGACGCCTTGTCCGATGACGTCAATCGAAAAATTTTCGACAAGTGCAACAACCCGAACGGCCACGGCCATGACTACACCGTGTTCGTGACGGTCACCGGTGAGCTGGACCCGCAGACCGGCGAAATAACGGACGTCCAGGCCCTGGACCGTCTGGTGCACCGCAAAATCGTGGAACGTTTCGATCACCGGCATCTGAATCACGACCCGGCGTTTCAGCAACTGGTGACCACCGGAGAAAACCTCGTCAGGTTTATGTGGGATGAGTTGGCGGCCCACGTCCCCGGGGGACGGTTGGAAAAAATCGGACTGATTGAAACGCGCGACAATTATTTCGAATATCAACAATCCGTGCCGCCCGAACGTCAATCAGCCTGAAAAAGGGGCTTCATTTCCCATGAACAAACGTCAAGCTCCCAAGTCCTCAACGAGGCGGCGCGCGCGCGCGACGAAGACTCCCGCGGGCTCCGCGCGCAAGCCCGGCGACGACAACGCGATCCGGCCGTTGATCACGCAACTCCTGAAAGCGCTGGGAGAAGATCCGGAGCGCAGCGGGTTGGAGAAAACTCCCGAGCGTGTGGCCCAGGCACTCGCGTTTTTGACAAAGGGGTACAATCAGGACATCAAGGAAATCATCAACGGGGCCCTGTTTCCGCTCGAATATGACGAGATGGTCATTGTCCGCGACATTGATTTTTACAGTTTATGCGAACATCACCTGCTTCCGTTTTTTGGAAAGTGTCACGTGGGGTATATCCCGAATAAACGGGTGGTCGGCCTGAGCAAAGTGCCGAGGGTCGTCGAAGTGCTGAGTCGGCGGCTTCAGGTGCAGGAACGCCTGACCGTGGAAATTGCCGAGGCGCTCAAGACGGCGTTGAACCCCTTGGGAGTCGGGGTTGTCATCGAGGCGCAGCACCTGTGCATGATGATGCGGGGCGTCGAAAAGCAAAATACCATGGCCGTCACGAGTCACATGCTGGGAGGGTTTCGCAAGCAACAACAGACCCGGGATGAATTTTTGAAGCTCATCAGTCGATCCGGGTGAGCGGAGCGTACCCCGACCTGTATGACTTTCATCCGCCGGGATTCCTGTCTGCGTCGGGAATGACCAATTCGGGGTAGCGCATTATTTTGTCGCGGTGAAATACATCCAGTACCCGTCGTTCCAACCGATGCTGACCTCGCGAAATCCGGCGTCAAGCAGCCAGCGTTTTTGGGTTTCAAAATCTTCGGGATGGTCGTACACGCGATGGTGTTCCATGAGCCATTTCCACTTCTCTCCATCGGGATAATGGGAATTGACAAAAAGCCGCCACTCTTCGCGGAGCGTTTCATACCGGTCATGATGTTTGTTGATCATGAGGTCCGAACAGGTGAAGCGGCCGCCGGGTTTCAGGGCATCGAACAGGACCGGGAAGATCCATTGTTTTTCTCCGCTGTCCAGATGGTGCAGGCTGAAGCTGGCGGTAATCAGATCGAACCGGCGCCGGGGGAAGTCATAGTCGCGGAAATACCGTTCGACGCAGGTGACGGGGTTTCCCGAAAATCGTTGCCGGCACAGGGCCAGCATTTCCGGTGACGCATCGAGCAGCGTATAGCGCGCATGGGGAAATTTTTTCAGGAGGAGCGCCGTCACGTTGCCGTTGCCGCATCCCAGGTCCAGGACGGTGTCAGGCGAGAATCCGTCGGGAAGACAGTCGGAAAAGCAGGACAGCAATGTGGGGTAGTGCGGAACACAGTTGGTCATGTCCTCCGTATAATTGCCCGAGAACTGATCAAATTCCGCGGCGATCGAATCCTGCACTTCCATCGGCGTTCATTCTCCCGGCATCAGCCTGTAACGCCCTCAGCGGGCCGTCTCCGTCGCGTCGTTTGCACCGGCGTTCAACGGCATTATAGCATGGAATGGCCATCCCCATGCGGGCCGGCGCCCGACGGGATGAAACGGGTATGCCTGAAAGCCGGGTTCCTATCAAGGGCTTCCTTCTGTCCCATGACGGTGACGGAAAACATGATGGTTGACGAGACTCCACCGGATCTGTTCTCTGCCTCTCCCCGATCGAATCGTCAGGCAAAACGCGGATCGACGTCGTCCTCCCCGCTGGCCGAGCGGCTTCGCCCCCAAACGTTCGAAGAGTTGGTCGGCCAGGATCACGTGCTTGCCGGGGATCAATCGCTCCGACGCGCGATTGAGACGGATCAGGTCCCGTCGCTGATTCTGTGGGGCCCGCCGGGATCGGGGAAAACCACGCTGGCCCACGTCATCGCCCACAAAACACAAGCGGCGTTTGTGGCGTTTTCCGCGGTGGTCAGCGGAGTGCCCGAGCTGCGAGCGATCATCAAAGAAGCCGTGCAACGACGTCGCATGCGCGATCAGGCCACCATTCTGTTCGTGGATGAAATTCACCGGTTCAACAAAGCCCAGCAGGATGCGTTTCTGCCGTACGTCGAGAAGGGGGAGATCATCCTCATCGGCGCCACGACGCAGAACCCGTCCTTTGAGGTCATTGCCCCGCTCCTGTCCCGTTGTCTGGTCGTGACCCTCCGGGCGTTGGACGAAGAGGCGATGGAAACGATCCTGGATCGGGCCCTGAACGACGTCGAGCGCGGGCTTGGACAATCCGGCGCGACGCTGACCCGCGAAGCGCGGCAGTATCTGATCCGGTACGGGAACGGCGATGCCCGGTCAATGCTGACGGCCCTGGAATACGTCTTCCGGCAGGCCGCGCCTTCGTCCGGTCAGGCGATGACCCTGGATCGTCCGCAACTGGAAGGGTTCCTGCAGCAACGGGTGAGATACGACAAGGATGGAGAAGAGCACTACAACCTGATCTCCGCCTACATCAAAAGCATGCGGGATTCCGACGCCGACGGCGCGCTGTATTGGTTGGCCCGGATGCTGGAGGGCGGCGAAGATCCCAAATTCATCGCGCGGCGCATGGTCATCTTTGCCTCGGAAGACGTGGGCAACGCCGAGCCCATGGCCGTGGTGGTGGCCACGTCGATTTTTCACGCCGTGGAGGTGATCGGGCTGCCCGAAGCCCAAATCAATCTGGCGCAAGGCACCACGTATCTGGCGTCCTGTCCCAAGAGCAACGCGTCCTACGCCGGGCTGATCGAAGCGCGCAAGGACGCCAGGGCATTCGGCAATCTGCCCGTCCCCCTGCATTTGCGGAACGCCGTGACGTCGCTGATGAAGGACCTGGGATATGGGAAAGGGTACCGGTACGTCCATCAGGATCAGGGGGCGCGAACCGAACAGACCCACCTGCCGAAAGCATTGGACGGGAAAAAGTATTACCGGCCCTGACCGCGGGCAAGTCAGGAGCCCGCTCGCGCCAGTTGATCTTTGCACTCCGTGAGTTCGGTGGAAAGCGCCGCCCACCGGTTCGTCAGGACGTCCAGTTCCGCTTTCCAGCGTTCATGTTCCTGATGCAACTCGTTCCATCTGGGGAAATCCCGGTACAATTCCGGCGCGGAAAGTTCTTCGGCCCGGGCTTTGATCCGTTCCTCCAGGGCCGTCACGTCCTCTTCCGACCGGGCCACCTGTTTTTCCAGCCGGTTGATCGTTTTGGTCATCTCGCGGCGAGTGGGGCGGGGGGGCGTCGGGGACGCCGACGCGGGGAGCGGGGCGCGCCGGGTTTTGCGTGGCGTGGGTTGCGCAAGGGCCGCGTCCTCTGCGCGCAACGCGTCGAGTTCCTGCGCGCGTTTCCATAAATAATATTCATAGTCTCCCAGGTAATCCTTGACGCGGCCCTCTTCGATCTCCATGACCCGGGTCGCAACCCGGCTGAGAAACACCGGATCATGGGAGATGAACACAAGGGTGCCCTGAAAGTCGATGAGCGCGTCAGTCAGCACGTCCACGGACGCGGGGTCCAGATGGTTGGTGGGCTCGTCCAGCAGGAGCGTGTTGGCCGGGTCCACGAGCATGCGAGCCAGGGCGACCCGGTTGCGCTCCCCGCCGCTCAGGGCCTTGATCGGTTTGTTCTGATCCTGTCCGGAAAACAGAAAAACGCCGGCGGTACTGCGCAAAAAATTGGTCTCGACCAGGGGCGCGGCTTCGGTCAGGGATTCCAGAATCGAATGCTCGGGGTTCAGGATGTCGGCCTGATGCTGGGCAAAATAATGCAGCGTCACCCCGTGACCTTCACGTCGCGTGCCGGCCTCAAAGGGCAACACGCCGGCCAGCATTTTCAACAGGGTGCTTTTCCCCGCGCCGTTTTCCCCGACCAACGCGACGCGTTGCCCGCAGTCGATGGACACGTGCAGCCCGTCATAGACGACGCGGTTGCCGTATTGTTTGCGGACGTCGTGCAGTTCCAAAACCCGGATGCCGCTTTTGGCGGGTTGTGGAAACCGGAAGCGAAGGCGTTTGGGGTCCCGCCTGATTTCGAGACGCTTGATTTTCTCCATCTGTTTGATGCGCGCTTGCACCTGTTTGGCTTTGGTGGCCTTGGAGCGGAATCGGTCCACAAACGTTTGAACGCGCGCGATCTCCTTGGCCTGACGCTGCGCGGCCATGGCCTGTTGGGCGTCCAGTTGGGCGCGCAGCGCCTGAGCGGTCCGGTAATTCCCGCGGTATTCCCGGATCTGATGATGGCGGATTTCCCAGATGTGCGTGGTCAGCCGATCAAGAAATTTCGTGTCGTGGCTGATGACGAGCAGGGTCATGTTCGAGGCGAGCAAAAAGGATTCGAACCAGGTCTGCGTGGGGGCGTCCAGGTGGTTCGTCGGCTCGTCCAGCAGCAACACGTCGGGGTTGGTCAGCAGGAGATGCCCGAGGGCCACCCGCATGCGATAGCCGCCGGAACAGGTGTGCAGGGGTCGATGCCAGTCCGCCTCTCCAAATCCGAGTCCCGATAAAATCCGTTTGGCTTCATGTTCGGGATATTGCTCGCGATGGGTCGCTTCAAGCACGGACAGGTCCGTGGGAGCGTCGAGTTCCTGGGGAAGATAGCCGATCCGGAGCCGGGGCCGTTTTCTGATCACGCCGTCGTCAGGCGAATCCTCACCCACAATCATGCGGAGCAGGGTGGTTTTGCCCGTGCCGTTTCGACCGACGAGGCCCACCCGGGTTTCCGGGCGAAGGTGGGCGGAGGCTCCGGAGAAGAGCGTTTTCGTCGGATACTGTTTGGTCAGGGATTCAATGTGAATCATCGCGCAATCCGGCAAGGCAGGGAGGGGTTCGGACGTCCGGGATACGGGAAAGCGAGGCGGGACCCGGCCACGACGAAGAGTTGGTGGAGCTGGCCGGGATTGAACCGGCGACCTCGTGAATGCCATTCACGCGCGCTCCCAACTGCGCCACAGCCCCACTCGGAAGTCTTTTCGGAGACAGCAGATCGTCAATCTAACATGCAGGGTGGGATCGGTCAAGGTTGTGCGGGGGCCGCCACCGTTGGCGTTCGGGCTGCCGGTGAATGAGGGTTTGAAGAGCCAAAAATTGTTGAACCGGGGCGTGCCGGGGGGTCAGGTGTTCGGCGTCACCGTGAAGCGCAGGGTGCCCATGCGCGTGACGTCGGTGGCTTCATACCCCACGAAAATATCGACCCGGTAACGTCCCGGAAGCCAGCCGTTCTGCGACGGCGAGAAGAACTTGAGATACCCGCTTTCGTCTTCCACGGCCAGGTAGGCGGTTTCTTCGTCGGTGAAGGTGTCCCCGGACAATCCCGGGACCCGCTCCGGAAACAGGCGTCCGATGACCTGATACGCGCTATAGTGTTTGAACACGCGGAACACGACGTGGACCGCCAGCGCATCGGCGGAAAATTTCTCGGTGGGATTGATGGGGTAATAGCGGTGCCCGCGCCGCACGTCCAGATCCTCTTCGAAGTTTTCCGCCAGGGTGATGTGCAGAAACAATCCGCCGGGCCTGTCGTCCGGGACGCCGGCCGAATCGAGCGCGGGGTTCGTGTAATACTCCATCGGGTCGGGCGCCATGTCCTCCGGAGCCTCGGGAATGGTATCGAACTGGGAGAAGCCGTGTTGCATCTCGTCGGGACTGAACGGAGCCGGCGGCGCGTCCTGCGCCCGGACCACACCCGCAAGGCACAGGAAAAAAAGGATGAGATGGCAGATATGCATACGACATGTCCCAGGCCGGAACTCGGAATGGTGTTCTGGAGATCCGGCTTACCTTTGAAAGACGTCGTTTCCCGGAATACCCTCTACCTCGCCGGACCGCAATTCTTTCAATCGCCGTCTGGCAACGGCAGCCCATTTCTTATCAATGTCCGATTGTGTCGGGTTGAGGCTTTTCAGGATCGAGTCGACAACCATCGCCCGTTCTTCTACTGGAAGGTCAATCACCTCTGTTATTAAGTCTTTCGTCTTCATAGTCCCTCCACCAAAGCATGTAGTGATCAAGGAAAAGAGACAATCACGCCGTTTGTACGCGGACACTATAGCAAGCGAAGGCGTTCCCTTGCGAGGCGAAAAAAGCCTTTGCTAGAATCGCCTTCCTTTCCGAACGTCCGTGTCGTCCTGATCCTGAAATGAGGCGTGGTTGATCACATGCTCGAGTCGGTCGCCGAGAACGAAGAAGCCTTACCCCAGTTATTGGGGGAGTTCGCGCCGGTCGACGTCTGGCAACAGCACATGAATGCCGTGTTCTACGGCCTGCGGGGCGAGCGCCTGCGCGAATTCTATCAGACCTTTGCCACGGCGGATTACCGCCTGGGGTACGCCCTGGCCGCGGACTACGTGGAACGGGTCGCCCAACGTCGCAAGCGCCGTGCCGACGCCGGAGAGGCCTCGCTCACGGTCATGGAGTGGGGCTGCGGCAACGGCAATTTGGCCGCCTGCTTCCTCGATCACGTCAAAGCCCTGGACCGGGACGCGACGATCTATCCTCGGTTGCGGTACGTGCTCGTCGATGCCGCGGAGACCGTGCTGGCCGGCGCCCGGGCGAATCCGGAATTGGCCGTTCATGGAGACCGCGCGCAATTCGTGCAGGCCTCGGTGCAGGATCTGCACGCGTATGCCGACGGATCGATCGACCGGATTATCTGCAATGAGCTGTGGAGCGAATTGCCGACCAAGCTCCTGCTGCGCAAGGCCGGGGACGTCATGGAAGAACACCTCCGGCCCAATTTGAAAGAGACCCGGCTCGCGGACTTTCCCGATTGGCCGGGATTGGTCCGGGCGTTCGATCAGGCCGATATTGCCGGGCTCAAACCGCTGCCGGCCTTTCTGGACGACATCCTGTGGGAACGGGAGTATCACAAGATCGACGCCAAGGACGTGCCGTTCCGCCGCCTGATCACGGACTTTTTGAAGCTTTTCGATGAAGAGCTCCTGATTCCCGTGAACGTCGGCGCCGCCGCCGCCCTCAGGGAAGCGCACCGGTTGCTGGCCCCGGACGCCATCGGGTTCAGCAGCTTCGACGCCGGCACCGCGGACGAAGCCGTGCTCAACGATCCGGAAAAGCCCTGCTACAACCTGGTGGGCGGGCAATTCAGTTTTATGGTCAACGTGGCGCTCCTGGAAGACGTGGCCAAACAGATCGGCGGGGGCCGGGTTGCCGTCGAGCCGCAAAAGGAATTCGTCGGTCGAAGCCTTGGGGTCAATGTCATGAGTTTCATGGACGTGGTGGCGTCTCATCCCGACCTGCCGCAGGAGGGACCATGGGCCCTCGACCGGTTAATCCTGAAAACCATCGACGCGGTGAACGCCGGCTATGCGAGTCCGTATGAACGAACCATCGACGTGCCCCTGGCGCCCGGGACTCCGGAGGAAACGCGCCGGGAATTGGAGCGACTGCTGGAACAGCAGACCAGACACGGCGTCCCGGATACCGTGGCCTACCTCACGGAAGAGGAGGTCATGCGCGCGGCCGGCCGGCTGGAGGAGTTGGGCTATGACCGGGGCGCCCTGCAAGCCGCGTTTATGGCTCCGCCGCAACCCGTGGATTATTTCCATTTCCGAATGGGACCGGAAGCATAAAGGAGGGGCCGCTCCTCCCACCCCCCTGACAAGGGGGGCAGGGGGGTTCAGTGTCTTTGGTGCAGAACGTTTGTTTGCAATTGTGCGGCATGGTCATCCCGTGCGAACCGTCATCCGGTCAAGTCAAATCAATGTAAATTGTTGTGGATTTCTGGAGCATGTGTAAGTATACTAGTCCGGTTTTGAGGCCCGCGGGCGCGCCGAACCATACGTCACATCAAGAGGTTGCATCATGATTGGTTCCTTTGGGTGGATGGAGTTATTGCTCATCCTGTTCATCGTCCTCATCATTTTCGGGGCGGGAAAAATCCCGCAACTGGGAGAAGGATTGGGGAAAGCAATCAAAGGGTTCAAGAAGTCGATCAATGAAGCGGATGCTATGGACGTGACCCCGCAGGAAGAAGCGGGCATGGACGCCACGGCGCCCCCGCAGCCGGAGCAGATCACGGAACCGGCCATGGCGCAAACCACGGCCGCCCCGCCGGCCGCGGAACCCGTGCAACAGCCTGCGCCGGCCCCCCAGTCCGAAGCGCAACCCCAGGAAACCCGACAGGCATAGCACATAGTTCCGAGTTCCGCGAACGCGGGCGTAACGGGCGTAAAAAACCCTTTCCCCCGGAGGGAGGGGTGAGGGGGGCGTCCCCTCAAAAAACAACGCGTATCGATGGAGAAGAAGCATGTTCGGCCTCGGGGCAATGGAAATCCTGATTATTCTGATCATTGCCTTTTTGTTGTTCGGGCCCAAGGAGTTGCCGGAAATCGGGAAGCAGGTGGGGAAAGCCGTCAAGGGATTTAAGGAAACCGCCGATGATCTGCGGCAGTCGGTCGAGCCGGAAATCAACATGATTCAGCAGGAAGTCAAAATGGTGGAGCAGGATTTGCAATCATCCATGAAGGAAGCGGAAGACACCATCAAAGGCGCGGGCGATGCCGCGTCCGCCGGCATCAACGAAGGAAACAAACCCGCGTGACAAACGGTTTTCCTCCCGGAAACTCCCTCTCCCCCCATTCCGTCATTCCCGCGAAAGCGGGAATCCAGAGGGTAACTTCCGTTCCCCAGGAGAGTGTCCTGGCCGGAGAAAAATACGAATAAACCCCTTGCAATAATGTCACTTTTGCCTTATATTGGCCGAAATTTTTACTATGACCCATAGGCGGAAAACAGAAAACACGAAACAACGAGTCACCGGATTACATCGATCAATCGACGGATAAAGGAGGTGAAAAAACAGAAAACGAGGAAAGACCGAGGAACGTTTTGAAATCACAAGCCTGATGGTGAATCAGGCGTGATCTGGTGAAACAGGTTTGAAATAAATTTGACACAAGTCTTAATAATGACAGAAAAAGGAAGTACACAGCAGTCATCATACTGGGTCGGCAGGAATGACGAGCGGCCCACAGGGGGAATCAACTTACAGGAGGAGTTGCCAATGAAACGATTGCATGACGGATTCAAATGGACGCTGGCCGCGATTCTGCTTGCGGGGATGACGGCGGTTCCGGCCATGGCCGAGAAAACCACCCCGGCCACGGGCAAAAACTCGGCCGTGCCGGCGGTGCCGCGCGCGATTCCGGATCTGTTGCCGTATCACAAATTCGATCCGCCCAAGAGCAAACTGTTCGACATGAGCAAGCTCACCATTTCCGGCGATCTGCGGGTCCGCCCGGAATTTCGGACCAACACAGCCTTTGCTGGAAATACTGGACCAAAGAACAACACGTTCGTCGTGCAGCAATGGGCACGCTTGGGCTTCAACTACTCCATCTCGCCGGACGTGACATTTTTCCTCCAGGGACAACATTCCAAGAACTGGGGGGTCAATGCAGGTGGGCCACAGGCAGCACCCGACGCGAATGGTACCAATGGGACGCTCTTTGCCCGGCAGGCGTTCATGCTGGTGCGGAATTTCATGGTGCCGAACCTGACCATCAAGGCCGGGCGGCAACTGGTGGTGTGGGGCAACCATCGCATGTTCGGGCATTTCGACTGGAACAACGTGGGATGGGCGCATGACGGGTTGACCGCGAACTACAAGCTCAACAAGACCACCACCCTGCAAGCGGGCTGGTTGCGCACGGCTGAAAGAAATTGTGGGGGACCAACAACCGGTAATTGTATTGGTAACGTCCGGCCGGGGGGCGCGGGGACGCCATTTTCAGATGCAACAGACGATGGCAATGTGGTCTATGTGCGGGCGCCCATGAAGGTTGCGGGCGTGGTGCTGGAACCCACCTACATCTGGCATGACGGCGGAACGGGTGGCGGAGGAGTTAACGCCAGTGGAACCGACACTATTCGTCCTCGCAACCAAAGCCGGCATACTCTCGGTGGCCGGGCCGTCAAGAAGTTCGGTGCGGGAGGTGCCCGGGTTGACCTCACGCTCGAAGGCTACTACCAATTCGGGGAAATCGGTACGGGCGGCGCAACAAACGCCATGAACATGGATATCGAGGCCCATGCCTTCCATATCGATGGCGGCGTGACCCTGCCGGTGCCCATGCAGCCGCGTTTGAGCGCCGAGTTCAACACGGCCTCCGGTAACAAAGGCGACGGCAAAGAGAGAGGCTTCGATCAATTGTATCCGACAAACCACATTCACTTCGGGTACATGGACCGCATGTCCTGGAAGAACATGAATCATATGGCATTTGGCCTCCAAATGCGCCCCAATGCGGACAGCCATTTCGAAGTGACCGGCCACATATTTTCTAAACAGGAGGTAACTGACCGGTGGTATCATGCAGGCCAAGGTGCCATGCCAGTACAGGCGGCTGCCGGCAATACAGAGAAAGATCTGGGAGAGGAAGTCGACGTGGTCTATACTCACTTCTTCACCCCTGGGAATCATGTGGCCTGGCAGATCGGCGGGGGCGTTTTCCTGCCGGGTGCGATGGTCGATAACGTTCGTGGTGGGAATGCTTCCGAACAAACCTGGGGTTATACCCAACTCTGGGTGAACTTCTAAGGAAGGAAACCTGCCTACAGATTCCTCACTCACCCTCTCCCCTCGCGGGAGAGGGTGAGGGTGAAGGGAGCCGGACGTAGTAGGTCGGATTAGCAAAGCGTAATCCGACATCTTAGAATCAAATCAAAAAGCCCCGCTGAGGCACAATCCTCAGCGGGGCTTTTTTACTGCTGACCCAACCCCGTTATCTCTGTATGTGTTCAGTCATGTAGGTTGGGTTAGCCGCAGGCGTAACCCAACATCCCATCCGCAAACGATTCACGCCCTTCCTGTCGGATTACGCTTTGCTAATCCGACCTACGGCTGCAGGACTCCCAAGCACAGACCGTCATTCCGAGCACAGCGAGGAATCTGCCTTTTGCCTTTCTCCGTCATCCTGTAGGGACAACCCCCTGTGGTTGTCCTGTATGGGGCGGGCAGTCATGTAGGTTGATGAACGGTCATTCCGAGCTTGTCCTGAACATTCTTCGACTTCGCTGTCGCTACGCTCAGAACGAACGGAATAGGAGTCGAAGGACCTGGCGAGGAATCTGCCTTTTGCCTTTCTCCGTCCTCCTGTAGGGACAACCCCCTGTGGTTGTCCTGTATGGGGCGGGCAGGTCAGTGACCTGCCCCTACACGTCATCCCCGACATTTTTAATCGGGGATCCAGCGTCTTTGTTTTTGCCTTTATAGCCGCGTCATCCCGGGTCAAAGCCCGGGACACGCCTCATGACGCGGTTTTTTCTTGAACGTATTCGCGATGGCGTCCTCGCTATGTGTGCAGGACTATGACTTTATCAGCGGGTCTTCCTTATCCAGAGCTGCAAGGCCGGTCAGCGCAATGGGAGGCCGGTCGGGAAATTTCGCCACCAAGCTCAATTTTCCACCCATTGCTTCGACGTAGCCGCTGAGCGTGGATATCAGCAGATCACTACGCTTTTCGATACGCGATACGTTTTCCTGGTTGATCCCGAGTTTCTTTGCGACGCGCACCTGCGTCTGCTTCCGCGCCTTGCGCAGGTCCTGTAGAGACATCTCTTCGGCAATCAGCGCCTTCGCCCGCTCCTCCACTTTTTTCCGGCGCGCCTTTGGCAGTTTGTCTATTCTCTCCGTCAGAGTCGTCATCTTGAAATCCTTTCGTCTTTCAGCCGACCCAGATGCGTATCAAGCCTCTCATCAGCCTTCTCGATTAGCTGTCTGTAAAAACGTCTTGCGCTGACCCCGGATTTGTTGCCGGCCACAAGCAGAACGGCTTTTCGTTGGGGATCAAAGGCAAAAGCGACTCGCCACACGCCGTTATCGGCCTGAAAGCGAAGCTCCTTCATGTTGGCGTGACGCGATCCGTTCAGGGTGTCCACCCGAGGGCGGCCTAGTGTCGACCCAAATGTCTCAAGAAGCTTCGCCTGTGCAAGAAGTTCATCCTGCACCCGCAGTGGGCAGGATATCGAATTCCGGGTCGAAGGCGGATCAAATCCGACTTCCCATCTCATGGTTAAAATATGATCTAAATATCATATGCTGTCAAGGGTATTTCTGTTAAGGGTATGGGGTCAGATATTTGATTTATGACGATTTGACGAACCATGCCCCGTGTGTACTAGAAGAAGGCGCCATGAGATGGCGCAGCTACAACTACCAAAAGCAAAGACACTGGATTCCCGTATATCACCTGGATCCCCGATCACAGTCTGGGACAAGCGTCGGGAATGACCAAAGAGGGTTCTCTGGTACGAATTTTTTGCCGTTGAGAAGATTACCGCGCGAGCGGAAGGCTCAGGAGGGGCGAGGAGTCGGGCAGCAGAAGGGAAACCTCGCTCGATTCAGACGCGTCGGCGAGAAATTCGCGGACGGTGATGGTTCCGTTCTTGTTGGCGTCCGCGCTGCCCAACAATCCGGCCAGGACGCCGGCGGGTTCACCGGTTCCCTGACCGGCATGCTTGCGCAATTGGATGACGGGGGTTTGGGCCTGCTGCGACAGGCCGTTAGTCCAGCCCGCCTGTGAGCCGGCGTCGTCGTCGTGGCTCTGCGCCACGGGGGCGTCGAGGATCAGCAGGGTCAGCCGGTTTTGGAGTTTGCCCAACAGGCGCTGGAGCGTTCGCAGGGAAATCAGCTTTTTGGTCGATGCCTCCGGCGAGCCTTCATAGGGGACCAGATAGACCTCACCGTTCGATAGGTCGTTGACGGCCTGACCGGAAAAATAGACGACCAGCACGGATTCCTCGTTGATTCGTTGACGAACCCACGTGAGCAACGTCTTGGCAATGTCTGATTTTCCGGCCCGGCTTCCCTGAAGGATGCGGATGTTCCGGTTGGGAAAGAGCCCGGTTGTTTGCAGGGCGTTCCGTAACGTCATCAGGACGTCTTCGGGTGTGCGATACGCCTGTGGCCAGGGCTCCTGATATGAATCCATCCCGACGAGCATGGCCGTGTACGCCTGCGCGGCGGAAGCCGGTGGCGCCGTCGCCGGCGTTTGGTGTTGCATGGCGGTCTGCGGCCCGGATGGGCGCGCTTGGGAGCGCGGCGCCCCAGCCCCCGGTTGGAGCGGCGCCACAATACGGTGAGACCCGATGGGTGTGCCGTCTTCCAGTTGCAATGAGACCGTCAGTTCCGCCTTTTGTCCGGACACGTCAACCGGCATGCGGCCGCGAATCTCCGTGGTCCTGGTCTCTCCGGGCTGGAACGTCCCCATGGAAATCGGCAGCGTCGTCATCCGGGAAAAGGCCTTGACCAGAATCGTGTGCCCCACCACGTTGGCCGTGGCCGTGGTCACGGCGGCACTGCCCAAATTGGTGGCTTCGATGATCAGGACGATGGCTTCCCCGCCTTCCAGAATCAGATTGTCGTTGCCGTCCTTCAGCATCGTGCGAAAGGTAAAAAATGGCCGGTTTCCCGAAGCGGCCGGCGCCTGAGCCGAAAACCGTGGCGCGGCCTGCGGTGCGGTTCGAGAAGCGACCGGGGGCGCTTGTTGCGGCGCGGACGGGGTGAAGGCCGGTTGGCGACCTTGGGCCGTCAGGGATTGGGTGCCGCCGTCCTTGAGCAGTTGCGGGACCACGCCCACGAGTTGTTGGGCCAGTTCCGCTGCCGCCCCGTTGATTTTGGCTTCGTATTGTCCCGTGGTGCAGGTGACGGATTGGCCGGTGATCGTCGGCGCCCAAATCCTGACCTGGCCGGCGTAGCGCAAAGGGATTTGCCCCAATTCAGCGCCGCTTCTGTCAAGAAACGCCGCTTGCAGCTTGAAGTCGAGGTAGGCGAGATAGTTATCCTCGTCCGCCATCCGGTCGACTTCCCGGAACGATTGGTTGACCATGCTGATTTGGACGACCAGATCGCTCGGCCTGGTGGCCTGGACGGCTTCTCCGGTCCCCGCATAGGCTGTGACCGACTGAAAGGTTTCCTGTCCCAGGGTCAGAAAGTTCTGGACAATACTTTCTCCTGTTTGCAGGGTATACGGAAGGTCGCATGCCTGAATTTCGAGTGTGGCTTCCGTAACGCTGGGATCAAAGGCGTAGGCCACCGAGATGGGAATGGCCGGCTCCCTTGGTTGTTCGTCTTCTCCAAATCCAAAACTGGGCATGCTGATGTCCGGGAAGTCCAGGTCCGGCATACTCACATCCGGGAGATATGAGCAGCCTGAAAACTGGATGATCGAAACGAAAAGCAGGAGTCTCGGGAGGGTCCACGTCGTGAGACACATGGCGCGTACCCTACCCGATGCCTTCAGGGGATTGCAACCTCCGCTCCGCTCGCACCTTTTGCCGCGCCGGACTATAATGGGGGAAAAGGCTTGCTCCATTCCGGATTGGAGAATCCGTTGACCCCGCGCCGAAAGACTGTTCCTGACGAAGATGACCGGAGGCCGTTCCCCGGTCTTCTCCCCATCATCCTGGGGATCGTGTGCCTCGTCTCCGGAGGCTGCGGCGATTGGCCGGCGGCCCGTCTTGATGCGTACCTGGGTCAGCAGCCGGCACACGATCGTTCAGGTTTTGCGGGCTTGCCCGGCGTGACGCAGGCCGGGCTTGTGGTGTTCAACGATACGACCGCTCCGGATTCTGCCCCCGCGTTGTCAGACGTGTCTTTCGAGGCCTTGACCGAACACGTGCGACGGCAACTGATGCACGATGTGCCCCTCAACGCGGTGCGCATCGTTCATTCCCCGAAGCCGGGCGCTTCGCCCCCGAAGTTCGCGTCCGCGCTGCAATGGGCCAACGCTGCGCAGGTCGATTACCTCGTGATGGCCGTGCTCTCGAGTTCTGAAATCGAGGTGCCGGAACGGCTCCCCTGGCGAGGATCGACCCTGGGGGCGGTGGGTCGCGGCTTGCTGTTGGGGTATCGCGCGGAAAACCTGGCCCTTGCCGAATTGGCGTTGATCGACGCGCGCGACGGGCGCGTGTTGGTCCGGGTCGAGGGGAATGCCTGGGCTTCCCTTGAACGGCTGGACGTGCCCCTCGAGTCCAACGTGTACCCGGTGGTCCGGCGGAACCTGGAGGACCC
>CBDDOW010000004.1:0-15137 GCA_965232175.1 Nitrospirales bacterium | reverse complement strand
TATGTGGTAGGATGTCCTTGGCACGACCTTCAATTTGACGTGCGAAACGGGTTTGGGACGGATGGAGGCGGGCAGTGTGTCGCCAGTTACGACGTGAAGGTGCGGGACGGGGAGATTTTCGTCAGTTCCACGTGCCGGGACTATTAAGGTCAACCGGGTCATTCGATGGATGAGGAACGAGCCGATTGCACGCCGTTGTATGCCACGGTCGGCGTGCCGTTGAGCGTCAGTTTGTGGGAAGACCGGACGCGAGGCGAGCAGTGGGTGGCGACGTATGACACGAGTCAGCTCGTGCTGACCGGCGACGAATTTTTGCGGACGACCAGCAATAACGCGGTTGATTCCGGCAAACGTCAATTTGAGTTCGAACCCCTTCAGCCCGGAACGCACCGCCTGGAATTTCAGAAACGGATGGCCTGGAAATTTACCGCCGAAGCCCGGCGCGTCTTCCTGGTCCACGTTCAGGAGCCGGATTCCCGGCGTTCGTGATCCCCATGCCCTCCATTGCCTACGTCAACGGGACCTTTGCTCCGCTCGAACAGGCGACCGTCCCGGTCGATGATCGGGGGTTTCAATTCGGCGACGGCGTTTATGAAGTGGTGCGGACGTACGGCGGAGTTCCGTTTCGGCTGCATGACCACCTCTCCCGGCTGGAGTCAAGCGCCCGGGCCGTGTCCATCCCGGTTCCGCTGGCTCGAACCGGCTGGGAGGCGTTGATTCGGGAAGGCGTTCAACGGAGCGGCTGCGCCGATTGCCTGATCTGCATCCAATTGACCCGCGGCGTGGCACCGCGCGCCCATCTGTTTCCGAGCCCGGCGACGCCCACCGTGGTCATGACGTTTCGGGAAATTCCCGAACCCGGCGGCGCGCTGCCGCCGCGGGGCGTTCCGGTCGTCACGCTCCCCGATCTCCGGTGGGGCCGGTGTTCGATCAAGAGTTTGAATCTGCTGGCCAATGTCCTGGCCAAACAGGAAGCCCATGAGGCCGGCGCGCTGGAAGCGATTCTGGTGAAGGACGGTCTGGTCACGGAGGGCTGTTCCAGCAACGTGTGTCTGGTGAGGGACGGGAGCATCGTCACGCCCCCGTTGAGCGACCAATTGTTGGCCGGCGTCACCCGGGCGACGGTGCTGGAGTTGGCGGGCAAGAACGGCGTCCCGGTCGATGAGCGGGAGGTTCCGGAGGAGGAATTGTCCCGGGCCGACGAACTGTTTCTGGTCGGGACGACCATTGAGGTGTTGCCCGTTTCCACGCTGAACGGCGCGCCGGTGGCGGGGGGCGTGCCGGGACCGGTGACTCAGGCGGTGAGCGAGGCGTTCCGTCGCTGTATCCTGTCCGAAACGGGACGGGAGTAGGGACCCGGTGTCCCGTTTTTTTGCGTCCCCCGGTTTTCCTGCCCGGTACCCTTGACACGTTCGGATTTTTTTCAGTAACTTTCTTCTTTCCGTTACAATTTGGGAGTAACCTGTAATCAGTGACGACAGTTTCCTGCCTGGAGCTTGATTTTACTTTCTGAAGGAGGCGGTCCCATGTTCCATTTCAATTCTTCCATCAAACGCTTCGTTTATCTGGGAGGAGGAAGCCTGTTGGCCCTGGCGTGCCTGGCGCTTCCTCTTGCCTCTGCCGAGTCCGAGGTTTCCGGTTCGGCTCCGGTGGTCAGGACCTCGGGGATGGATCACCAGTCGCCTGCGTGGGCTGAACGCCTCAAGGGGCAGACCATCGTTGAGAATGCTCAGGAGGGGAGAGCCGAACGCGCCGCGCTCGTTGAAAAGCAGCATGAGCGGTTGATGCAGCAGATGCAGAAAGAAATGACCGAATCCAACTCGGGCGGCTACAACACGATGTCCATGATGCATCAATACGGCGCCGGAAAAGGCAACTACCTGTTGGCGTCCGATGGCGATATTGAACCGGTGGCCATGACGGGCGGCGGGAAATGCCCGGCCTCGGCTCCGGTGAAGCAGTACGACGTTTCCGCGATCAACGTGGAAATCACGTTGAATCAATGGCTGGATTATTACCCCGGCTACATGTACGTGCTTTCGGAAAACATCGAGCACGTCCGGGAAGAGGAAGCCAAGAACGCGGACGCGCGCGAGGAAGAGGGCCATCATAATCCCGGCGGGGTGAAGAACGGGATCCAGGGGCAGTACATCCAACCCCTGGTGATTCGCGGCAACCAGGGCGATTGCGTGAAAATCACGCTGCGGAACGCGCTGGAATTCGGCGAGGACGTGAGTCTCCACGTGAACGGGTCCAGCATGGTGGTGAGCAAGACCGGCCAACCCGCGACGACGACGAACCCTGACGCCATTGCGTATGGCCCGGACGAAGACTGCGAGGAGAATTGTGAGACCACGCCCGTGGATCTGGAATGGTACATCCATCCCGACACCCAGGAAGGGGGCCGGCAATTCCACAGCTACAGCAACGACCGCGAGTTGACCGTGATGGGGCTGTTCGGGGTGTTCGTGGTGGAACCGGCCGGGTCCAAATACCTGGACCCGCTGGGCACGGGTCCGGCTCCGGCGATGCCCAGCGGCTGGCAAGCCATCATTCAGAACGGCATGGGCCCGGATTTCCGGGAGTTCGTGTTGATTTATCATGAAGTGGGCGACGAAGCGTTCCGGCCGGTGAATAAACACGGCGACTTTCTGCCGCAACGCGATCCGTTGACCGATGCCTACCGGCCCGGAGCCCGGGCGTTGAACTACCGGAGCGAGCCGTTCGGCATCAACAACATGCACGTGCAACATGAATATTTCGGCTTTGAAGATGAATCCATGGCCTACAGTTCGTATACCTTCGGCGATGCCGGTCCCACGATCCCCAGGAGTTACTTGGGTGATCCGGCCAAATACCGGCTGGTTCACGGCGGGTCCGAAGTGTTCCATTCCCACCATCCGCACGGCGGCGCCATCCGGTGGACCCGCAGCCCGCGGGCGGTGGATCAGATGCCGATGTGGCACAAGGGCCAGAACGGACCCGTGAAGTATCCGCTCATCCGCGCCAAGACGGACCGGGTGGACGTGGAAGTGATCGGGCCGTCCGAGGCGCTGGATCTGGAAACCGAGTGCGGTTCGGGTCTCTGTCAGTACCTGGCCGGCGACTTCCTGTTTCATTGTCACGTGGCGCACCATTACGTGGCCGGCATGTGGGGGTACTGGCGGGTCTACAACACCCTGCAGGTGCCCGGCATCCAGAACGACGTGATGGCTCCGCTGCGTGAGTTGCCCGACCGTCAGGGGCGCATTGCCCGGCCGGTGACCTCCGATCAGTTGGTGGGCACCACGGTGAACTGGTTCGGGAAGAAGTTCAACCTGGTCGATAACAGCCAAAAGACCGATTGGAGCGCCGACCCGGCCGTGGTTCGGATTTACGATTGGGTCGAAATGCAATTGGTGACTCGCGGTCTTCCCGGTCATGCGGAAGACGAGATCGGCCAGTTGAAGTCGTATGACGCGACCGTGCTCGATTGGGTTTGGGACGGCGATCGCGCGATGAGCGAGAAGGAAAGCACGACCGAGAATCCCAAGTACCATCCGGAATGGCAGGGCTATGAAGCCGGGAAACGGCGGCCCATCTGGTTCGAACCGACCACGGGCAAAGTGGCGTGGCCGTGGCTGACGCCTCACTTCGGCAAACGGGTGCCCTTTGCTCCGGACCGGAATCCGGCGCCGTGGTTGGAAATGATCCATCTGGATGAAGACGGTCAGCCGTCCGTGAAGCCGGCGAAACCGGGAGAAAACGGACGGTGGAGCCTGTGCCCGGATCGGGCGGGTTCCCAGGAATACAATATCCACTTCATCAAGCTTCCAATCGAGTTGTCCGCGGCCCAGGGCGATCAGCCGGCCGTGGTCGATCCGAACGGATTGTTGTACGTGGTGCACGAAGAAGAGGAAGCGATTCGGAACAATAACGATTTGAAGGTGCCGTTGGTGTTCCGTTCCAATATTTATGATTGCATGGATTGGATGTTGACCAGTGAATGGCCGGACGACGACTTTACGAATTTCCAGTCTTCGAAGATCAACACGCACTTCCATTTCGTGCAGTTCGACAACCAGGCGTCCGACGGCGTGATTTCAGGGTTTTCGTATGAGCAGTCCGTGCGGCCCTTTACCCTGTTCGAAAAGAAAAAGAAGAAGGGGTTGCCGGTGCCCATGAATGCCAAATTCACCAGGGCCGCCAGTAAGGGCGCTCGAACCATTCACGTGACGAACGCCAAACAGTATCACGTCGGGACGGTGCTCCTGGTGGGCGCGGATAACGTTGCCGGCAAGGAAGTGAAGCGTATCGTCGCGATCGGGAGTTCCGGCGAAGCCGCGTCCGCGGGCGGGAGCGGCATGTATACCGTGAGCCCCGGGGATACCCTCGGAGGAATTGCCGCGCAGCACGGCACCGACGTGGCGACGTTGGTCAGCATGAACGGCCTGGCCGACGCCAACGTGCTGAGCGTTGGGCAGGAATTACAAGTGCCCGGTAGCGGCGGGGGAGCCGCGGCGCCGAGTGGCGGGGCGCAAACCCTGACGTTCAAGACCCCGTTGGAGCATGATCACCCGGTCGGGGATATCGTGACCGTGGAATTCGTGCGGCAGCGCTTCTGGGCGGATGCCGACGTGGGTTCCGTGTTCTGTCATGACCACGCGTTCGGCGGGACCACGTGGCCCCACGGCGCGGTGTGTTCGTTCCTGATCGAGCCGTTCGGATCGACGTGGCATGATCCGTCCACCGGCGAGGCCAAACGCACCGGTCCGGTGATGGATATTCACACGGTGGAGCCCGTGGGGTATGGGGTGAGCGGCAGTTTCCGTGAGTTGATGGTGCAGATTATGGATACGGTGCCTCATACGGTCAACGTGGTGACGGCCGGGAATCCGCCCGGTCAACCCGTGGAAGTGGCGTTGGAAGCCGGGCGAACCGTGTCCTTCCAAATGCCGCCGAACGACATGATCAAGATGACGCCGATGCCGTTCCTCAACGGCGGAACGCATACCACGGGCGGCGCCCTGAATTTCCGGGCCGAACCCTTTGCGCAACGGTTGGCCAACAACCCGGAAACCGCGCAGTTGTTCAGCAGCGGGACGCACGGGGACCCGAGTACGGTCACGTTGCGGGCGTACCTGGGCGATTCCATCGTCTTCCGGCTGATCGACGTGACGATGAACGAGAGTAACGTGTTCACGGTGTCCGGTCACAACTTCCTGACCGAACGCTACGCCGGGGACGCCAACCGGAAGAATTCCATTCACATCGGCATTGCCGAACGGTACGACCTGGTGGTGCCACAGGCCGGCGGGACGAGACTTCAGGCCGGGGATTACATGTATTTCAACGGCCGGAGTTCGAAATTGTCCGAAGGCTCGTGGGGCTTGATCCGGGTCCTGGATCAGGAAACGCCCGATTTGAAACCGTTGCCGAACGCGGCGTTCGGCGGGCCGGGGATCAAGAAATCGTTGCCGGTGTGTCCGGCCGACGCCCCGGTGAAGAATTTCAACGTGGTAGCCATTGATTATCCGCAAATGGCGTTCAATCCCAACGTGGAAGAAGCCATCGAAGTGGACTTTGAACGGACCATCGAAGTCCGGAACCCGGACGCCAAGATCTACGTCCTGGAAGAGGAAGTCGCGAAGGTTTCCGGGGAATTTCAACCCATGCCGCTGACCTTGCGGGCCAACTTGGGTGATTGTCTGAAGGTGAAACTCACCAACAAGATGAAAGAGGGGCGGGCGTCGTTCTCGGCCTTCTCCCTGGCGTTTGATCCCAAGGATTCACAAGGGGTCAATCTCGGCAACAATCCCGGGGATCAGACCGTGGCTCCCGGTGAAAGCCGGACCTATACCTATTACGCGGACCCGGCCGTCGGGGAAACGCAATCGCTGGTGTGGGATTGGGGCAACGTGGCCATGAATCCGCGGAACGGGTTGTTCGGCGGAATCGTGATCGGTCCCAAGGGCTCCCAGTATCGTGATCCCAAAACCGGGGCCGATATTTCCGAGAAGAACAGTTGGGTCGCCGACGTGATTGTCGATCGGTCCGTGCCGGGCAATGAGCACCGGACCAATTATCGCGACGTGGCCCTGTTCTTCCAGGATGAAGACAATATCATCGGCACCAGTTTCATGCCGTACGTGCAAAACGTGGCCGGGTTGGTCGGGGTCAATTACCGGAACGAACCGTATCTGTACCGTGAAGAACAGGGGTGTTCGTTGGGCCGGATGTTCCAACCCTGTAACGTGGATGAACCGAATGAACCGGCCACGCCGATTATCGAGGCCCATGCCGGCGACCCGGTTCGGATCCACGTGTTCGGGGCCAGCAACGAGCAAAACGGCATGTTCACCCTGGAAAAACATGAATGGCCCATCGAGCCGTTCATGTCGGGCGCCGACCAGATCAGCGTTGTGGAATTTTCCGGGTCCGAGGGGATCGACGCGTTTATCGCTTCGGCCGGCGGCCCGTATTCCATGCCGGGGGACTACGTGTACAGCAACGCGCGCTTGCCGTATTCCCAGTCCGGTCAATGGGGGTACTTCCGCGTGCTGTCCAAGAACGATCAGCGCATCCTTCCGCTAAGCGGGGCTTCTCCGGGAGTCAAGGAAGCCAAGGAAGGCCAACCTGAGAAAGGTCGCGTTCGCCCCATCTCGTTTAAATGACGCGTGATTGGGTGGCGAGCGGATAGGAAGGACGGGGAAGCCGGGCATTGGCTTCCCCGTTTTTTTTCCGTGAGCATGAACCGGCGGACGCCGGTTTTCGGTGTATCATGATGATAGGTATTGATCGAAGGGCAAGGGAGGGATTCATGGCGGTGCGGACGTGGACGTTGTGCCTGATCCTGGGGGCGTGCGCGGTTCCGGGATGGGCGTATGAGGAAATATCAGTCACGAACGGGGGAACCATCACGGGGCACGTGACGATTGCCGGGGCGAAACCGAGGCCCATGGCCTTCAATTTGGTGACGATCCCGGACGCGGTCTATTGCGGACGTATTTCCACGGGCACGGGATGGCGGATCGTGGAAGATTTCATCATCGGGTCCGACGGGAGCCTCAAAGACGCGGTCGTCATGCTCACCGGCATTGACAAGGGGAAGCCGTTCGATGTGCCCAAAGTGCTGATCGAAGCTATGGATTGCGATTTCCTGCCCTTTGTGAACGTCCTGCGCGACCAGGATGAAATTACGGTCATCAACATGGATCCCGTTGAGCACGATATCCAGGGATACGAAACCGCCCGGGCGCGTGGCGCGCGGGTGTTGTTCAACCGGCCGTTGCCCATGAACGCGTTTCACAAGGTCCTGGGCATGTTGCACAGTCATAAACATTTGCCGGGCAAGCCCATGATTCAAAAGGTTCATCTCAGGAAAGGCCGCAACATTTTCGTCATGCAATGCGGGTTTCATCCCTATATGTTTTCCTGGGGCGTGGTGGTTAAAAATCCGTATTACGCGATTACCAGGGAAGACGGACGATTTGCATTGAAGGACGTGCCTCCGGGACAATATACATTGACGGTCTGGCACGCCGGCATGAAAACATACCTGGATCAGCAGGTCGTCGTTCCCGCCGGCGGCACGGTCACGCGAGATTTCCAATATGAATCCGTGAAAGAGCGGCGGAGTGTGCATGAAATGCAGGAAAATCCCCACTTCGGTCTGGAGTTGCTCGGGGAGGGCGTGGAAATCATTCCGTCGCTCAGGTTGCAGCAGCCCTGACGGGCAGGAGCGTTGATGAAATCCGTTCTGATAACCGGCTTGTGCCTGATCCTGTCGAGCCCGGCCTCCTCCGTTTGGGGGTATGCCGTCAAAGAGATTGCCGGCGGCGGCACGGTGCAGGGCACGGTCTCCCTTTCTGGGTCCGGTGCCGGATCCGAAGGCGTACAACCTGGTCATTTTCCCGGACCCCGAATATTGCGGGCGGATTTCCAACGGCAACGGGTGGCGGCTCCTGCGGGATTTTCTGGTGAACGAGCAAGGCCGGGTCCTGAACGTCGTCGTGTTGTTGGAGGGAGTCGCGGAAGGCAAGCCCTTCTCGCTTTCCGTGCCGCGGGTGGAAGCGCGGGATTGTCGCTTTTCCCCCTTTACGACCGTGGTGCGAAGCGGCCATGGGATCGAAGTGGTGAATATGGATCCCGTGATGCACGATATCCAGGCCTATGAGACCTCGACCGCCATGGGGACCCGGGTGTTGTTCAATTCGCCGCTGCCCTTCAACCACCGTCATCAACGGGGCGATCTGCATGCGACCCATGACCACAGACCCGGAGAATCGTTGGTCCGTCAATTCCAGTTGAGCAAAAAGCGCCGGACGTTCGTCATGCAATGCGGGTTTCACGCGTACATGCAAAGCTGGGCCATTGCCGTGGACAATCCGTACTACGTGCTGACCGACGAGCACGGGCGGTTTTCCCTCGAAGACGTTCCGCCCGGGACGTATGATCTCCGCGCGTGGCATCCGGGTGTCAGGCAGGTCGTGAAGAAGCCGGTGACGATCGAACCGGGCGGGACCCTGACGGTCGATTTTCAGTTGCCCTCGCCGGGACGGCGGAAAACGGCTCTCACGGTGCGGACGCCTCCCCGGTTCACTCCCGCGGCGTTGGGCCGCGAATTGACAATCGAGCCCCTTCTCGAGCGCCAGTAGGGAACAACGAGCGTTGTTCCCCGCCGTTTGTCCGGATGACGTTCATCCAATGCAGGGACAATCCCCCGTGGTTGTCCGGCGGTCCCATGATGGTCACAGCCTTCCGTTCAACCCGGCTCGGGTGGTTCCGGCTCCTTGCCGTGTTCCTGTTCTTCATGGTTCTCCTTTCCCTGTCCGCGGTCCGGGCGTCCGGTCCGGACGTCCGGGTCTCGCGGGATTCCGGAGAGCTGGAATTTTCAGCCCGTCTGACGTGGCGTACCGGTGGCAAAACCTCACATGCCCAATTGTTCGTGAAAGGCAATCGCTACCGGATCGAACATCGCGGCGGGGTCAAAACGGATTTGGGCTATGCCACGGTGACGATCGTCCGGCTGGACAAGCAGCAGGTGTGGTACATCCTGTCCCAGCGTCGTTTGGTGATGGCGATGCCGTTGACCCTGGACTACGTGCTTCCGCTGGCCGTGACGTTGGACGGGGAAGTGTCCCGATCACGGATCGGGAAGTCCATGGTCGGCGAGCAGGAGGCCACGTTGTATGAAGTGGCGGTGGATCGCTACGACCGCCGGGAGATGTATTATCAATGGGTCGATGAAGCCCGGGAGTTGTTGCTGAAGCTCGTGAGCCGGGACCGGGATTGGTCGGTGGAATACAACCGCGTCGTTCTCTCGAAGCAACCGGAGTATTTTTTTGAAACCCCGTTGGGGTATCGAATGTTTCAGGCGACCGAAAAACAGGCGGATGAGGGATAAATGGGGATGACCCCGGGGCCAGGGCGAACGGTTTTCGCGGTCGTGGTCTGGAGCGCGGCGTTGCTGGGCGGGACGGTTGCGGCTCAGACGTCTCCCGAAGACAGACTCGGTCTTGCCGAACAGGCGTTCGGGCGGGGTGAGTTTCAGAAGGCCGTGGACCTCGTCGAACCCCTCCTCGGGGACGAACGGTGGCGGCGCGCGTCCTTCCGGTTCAGGATGCTGGGTTTGGCGCGGCTTGGAAACACCGCAGAGGGCATCCGGGCCTATGAACAATTCGCCGGGGACGGCGAGGACGAAGGGCTTCTGCGGGAACTCGCGGTCCAGAGCATTCTGCCCTTCCGCGCGGACATGCGCGAGCAGGTGAGAGGGGCGGCGTATTCGGCGTTAAAGGAGATTCCTTCGGACGAGATCGTCCCGTATTTTCAGGACGGGCTCAGCGACGGCTCAGGCATGATCCGGGTGTTGGTTGCCGAAGGTCTCGGGAAGTTTCCGGCCGGCCGGCAATCGGACGGCTTTCGCGGCGCGCTCAAGGATCAGGCGGGCCTGGTCAGGGTGACGGTCCTGAAAGCCCTTGGCCGGTGGGGAGATTCCGCGACCATTCCCCTCGTCACGCCGTTGCTCAAGGATGAACAAACGGTCGTGCAGGTTGCCGCGGCCGCGGCGTTGTATCGTCTCGGGCAGGCGGAACACTGGCAAGCCGTGGAGCGGGCGACCAGCGTGCCCGAGGGGTATGAACGAGGGGCGGCGTTGCGCATGCTCGGCGAAATCGGGGATCCCAAAGGATTGCCGTTTCTCGCGCAGGGGCTTCGCGACAAACAGCCGTCGATTCGCGCGGCAGCCGTGTCTTCGCTGGGGAAACTCGGCGCGGTCGAAGGCGTCCCCCTCCTGCTCCGGGCGCTTGCCGACCCCGTCCCGGCCGTCCGCAGCGTGGCTGCCGTGACGTTGGGGAAGCTCAAGGCCGAACCCGCGGTGGCTCCGTTGACGCGGGCTTTGCAGGACCGCAATCTGGGGGTGCGCGCCGCGGCCATCGCGGGGTTGTTGCAATTGAGCAGCCCGTTCAGCGTTGTGGCCGGAGCCGTCCGGGAATTGATGGAGCAACAGAATCCGGGCCTGCGGTCCTCGGTGGCGAAAGCGTTGGGTCATGGCCGCGCCTACGACGTGGTGGGGCCGTTGCTTCTCCTGCTCAACGATCCCGTGCCGAAACCGCAAATTTCAGCGGCTCGGTCGCTGGGAAGGGTGGGGGGACGGGAACTGCTCATTCACCTCAAACGGCTCATGAAAGCGTCAAACGAATCCGTACGGGCCACGGCCGCGGGAGCCATCGCGCGGATCCTCTCCTCTCCGCCCGAGGCCTGATACCCGGAACCCCCTCTCCCATTGGGAGAAGGCCGGGGCGAGAGGGGGTTTGGTCAACGGATTACTGAACACATACAAGGATGACAACCGCACGATTTTCACCCCGAGGCACGCAGGCTGCCAGCCTGTCTGGTGGGGTCTTTTGGCTGGCGGGCTTGCTGTTGCTGTCAACGCCCGTGATGGCGAGCGACCAGCGCGAGACCTCCGCGCCGGCGATCCACTGGTCGGGATGGGAAGCTCAGGCTTTTGAGCGCGCTCACGCCGAAGATAAGCTGATCCTGCTCGATCTGACGGCCGTGTGGTGTCATGCCTGTCACGTGATGGACGAAACCGCGTACGCCGACCCCGCGGTGGTTGAACTGCTGAATGCCGAATTTATCCCGGTCCGGGTCGAAACCGATCAGCGTCCGGATATTGCGGCCCGGTACAAACACGGCGGGTGGCCCACCACCAGCATCCTGCTGCCTTCCGGGGAAATTCTCTTCCAGGCGAATGTCTTGCCTCCTGATGCCCTGCTCGAAGCGCTGCGGACGTCGGACGCCTTTTACCGGGACAACAAACGGGACATGGCGGAACGGGTCGCGCAGATATGGGACCGGGTGGAATCGGCGCAACGCGCCAGCCGGCAGCCGGTCGGGCGCATTTACCCGGAGATGTTGCCCCCGATCCTCGAAATGATGAAGCTGGAGTACGATCCCGTGTTCGGCGGGTTCCGGGACGCTCCGAAATTTTTTGAACCCGAGGCCATCGAGTTGGCCTTCGTCCACTATTTTTGGCAGCAGGACCCGAAATGGCGGCACATGGCGTTGCTGACCCTGGATCAGCAGTTGAAATTGTATGATCCGGTCTGGGGCGGGTTTTATCGCTATGCCGAGGACGCGGATTGGTCGCATCCCCATTATGAAAAGCTGCTTTCCATCCAGGCGGCCAACCTGCTCAATTATCTGGAGGCGTATCAGGTGACCGGCCTGCCGCGGTATCGCGAGGTCGTTGAGGGGACCATACGGTACGTGACGCGGTTTCTTGCCGACCGGGATCAGGGCGGGTTTTATGCCAGTCAGGATGCCGACGTGCGCAACGCAACGGGTGCGGGCGCCGCCGTGCCCGGGAGCGACTACTTTGCCCTGGACGAATCACAACGCCTGGCCGCCGGGACCCCCGCGGTTGACCGGACGATACTGACCGACTGGAACGCCCTGATGATCAAGTCTGCGCTCAGGGTTTCACAGGTCCTGGGAAACATGGAGGCGCGGGAGTTTGCCCTCAAAACCCTCCGGCGGCTGTACCGGGAGCGCTATCAACCCGGCCGTGGCCTGGCGCATCTCCTTCATGACGGTCATCCCGGAGAGTTCGGGTTGCTCGCCGACCAGGTCTTTTTTGCGGACGCCCTGATCGAGGCATTTGTGACGACCGGCTCATCCTCGTATCTGAAACAGGCCGAAACGGTCATCGGGGACGCCGTCCGGCTGTTTGAAGACAGCCAGGGCGGTGGCTATTTCGACCGGATGCCGTCTGCGTCGTCATTGGGGTTGTTGAAATTTCCCCATAAGGATCTGCCGGTCAATGCCCGGCTGTCCCTGATCTTCTCCGACCTGTTTTATCTGACCCAGGACCCGCAATACCGGGACAGGGCAGCGCCTGTTCTGCAGATGATAACGGAGGCCGGTTCTCTGCCGGTTGCGCACACGGGGCTGGCCCTCCACCGGTTCCTGTACTACCCCGTGCACATTGTGGTGGTGGGTGAACAGTCGCAGGCTGAGGCCCGGCGTCTCTTTGACCGCAGCCTGGCCCTGTATGCGCCCGGGAAAGTGGTACGGTTTCTGGATCCTCGCGTCGATTCCCTGTCTATCGGAGAGGTCACCTTTCCCAACGTCACGGGTCCGTTGGCCTACGTATGCACCGATCGATTGTGTTCCAGCCCCATTGCGCGGGCCGAGGAGTTGCCGGACCGGTTCCGGGAAATATTCACGGCCCTCACGGAGGCGCGGACCCCGTTCCCGAATGGACACAACTCGTCCGGCAACGCCGCCCTCGAGGGGGCGTCGCAGAATCCAAGCCGATAGGCGCAGGCTGATGCGGTGTGGGGAAGCGCGCCAAAGCGCAAAAAACGGCGGACTCCATTCGAAGTCTTGCATGAAGGGGGATCGTCACCTATACTAACCGCATGACCGAAGCGATTGCCTTTGATACTCATCGGTTTGTCAAAAACCTGACGGCCAGCGGCTTTACGGAGGAACAGGCTGAGGCCCTTGCGAATGAACAGGTTCAACTGCTCAACAGCAACTTGGCTACCAAGGCCGATATTCTGGCTATCAAGGGTGAATTGGAAGCCAAGATCGAATCTATCAAGGCAGAACTGGAACTGAAGATCAAAACCATCAAGGGCGACCTGTTGAAATGGATGGTGATGGCCATGATTGCCCAAGGCGGGCTGATCGTTGCGCTGGTGAAGGCGCTGTAGGAGCCATTTGCCGTCTCACACGCATCGCAGGCAGTGGCCGTTTACTACAATCCGTCATTCTTGTCTGTGTGCAGGCATGTAGGGACAACCCTTTGTGGTTGTCCTCCCGACTCAAGGGTAGAGTAATGATTTCAGAATCAGTATCTCCAGTCAGCCTGGCCGGGCTTCCGGGCTTCCGGGCTTCCGGGCTTCCGGGCTTCCGGGCTTCCGGGCTTCCTCTATAAATTAACCCACCAATCTAGCACAATTCCCCTCGTCCGTTCATCGTGCGGCAAGGATGGCGTGCGTCCTTCTTTGCCGTCATTCCGTAGCCTGCCCTCGACATCTTTATTGTTTCCACAAGGAGGAATCTCATGAAAAGCAGATGCGCTGCCCCCCTGGTGTTTTTGCTCATCATCATGGCAGTCGCCGGCCCGGTTGCGGCCCAGGATGATCTCCATGGGTCGATCTCCTTCAGCCAGGAACCCGACGGTCGCTATGCCTGGGGCATGGCTTGGAACTATGGCAACGAGGTGGTAGCGATGCAAAATGCGTCCGCCGAATGTCAGCGTGCCGGCGGAAGTAATTGCCGGGAAGCGGGCTGGTTCAAGAATGCCTGCGGTGCGTTGGCCATCGGGAATAACAATGGGTATGGAGCGGGCTGGGGCGATTCGATCGCGGAGGCTGAAAATGATGCGTTGGCCTACTGCCGATCACTCAACAGCAACTGTCGTATTGAAGCGTCGCGGTGTGCCCAAGGGGCGGCGACGTTTGCCTCTTCAGACCCCGGGGTCTCGGCGGCGACCGACGCGGCGGCTCAGGATGATCTCCATGGGTCAATTGCCTTCAGCCAGGAACCCGACGGCCGCTATGCCTGGGGCATGGCCTGGAAGTATGGCAGCGAGGCTGTTGCGATGTACGAGGCGTCCGTCGAATGTCAGCGTGCCGGCGGGAGCAGTTGCGGGGAAGTGGGCTGGTTCAAGAATGCCTGTGGCGCATTGGCCATCGGGAGTAACAATGGGTATGGAGCGGGCTGGGGCGATTCGATAGCAAAGGCCGAAAATGATGCGCTGGCCCAATGCCGATCACTCAACGGCAACTGTCGCATTGAAACGTCGCAATGTGCCCAGGGGGAGGCGACGTTTGCTTCTTCGGCTCCTGGGTTCGATGACGACTCGAAGATGGCCTACGAGGAAGATGACGGGAGCGGCGAGGACATGGAAATGTCCTACGGGGCTGAATTGCGTGCCCTGGAAGCAAAGGCAGAAGCGGAGCGAAGAGCGGAAGCAGCTCGGATCGAGGAAGCCCGACGGCAAGAAGCCGCGCGCAGGGCTGAGGCAGAGGCGGAGCGTAGAGCGGAAGCAGCTCGGATCGAGGAAGCCCGACGGCAAGAAGCCGCGCGAAGAGCGGAGGCAAAGCGCAGGGCGGAAGCGGAAGCCGCGCGCAGGGCGGAGGCGGAGGCAGAAGCGGAGCGAAGAGCAGAAGAGGCCGAGGAGCGAAGGGCGGAAGAGCGGCGGAGAGCAGAACTCGAACGGATAAACAAAGAAAATATGCGGAGGGTAGGAGAATATATAGAAAGAACCCGGCGTCAGATTGAGCAGCTAAACAGAGATAGATCGGTTGGACCACAGGAGGATGTTTGTGATCCTCCCGAAAGTGCTACCTGGATTTGTTGAAAAATGGCTGTTTTTGCCTGGTCAGCCTGCGAATCAGAGCCAATCTTTATTCAAATTAAAAAGTCGCCTTGATACAGGGGTGACAAAGAACGGCCAAAAGACCACAGCCCCAGTTGGCAGACTCTATGAGGACGAATATCACAAACTTTTCAAGGTCTTTCCTAGAGGCCTTGGCTTTGCCAAAGTCCGGGTAACGTCAGTTTCTTGTGATGAGTAGAGTCATGTTTGAAAAGGGTTTGGGTTTATGCATAGCGTTTCAGGTTATGAGGCGTAAGCCCCG
>CBDDOW010000003.1:0-68648 GCA_965232175.1 Nitrospirales bacterium | reverse complement strand
CGACGTGGTGTTCGTGGAGTTGCCGAAAGTCGACACCGAATTGAGCGTCAACCAGGAAATCGGCGAGGTGGAATCGACCAAAGCCACGTCCAGTCTGTACTCGCCGGTCAGCGGAATCATCGTGGACGTGAATGCCGAATTGCAGGATCATCCGGAATATCTGAATCAGGATCCCTATGGGAAAGGCTGGATCGCCGTGGTTGAACTGGCTGATCCCGCGGACGTTGACGCCCTGATGACGGCCTCGCAGTATGAGGAGTTTCTTTCCTCGCAGACTTAGGGAATCTCTGATTTATTGCGCTATCGGGCGCATAGCGGCGTTGTGTCCTCGCTCAACCCTCGACTATCCGGTTTGATATGTCTCGGGCTTCGCTGCGGGACGCCTTGCTCTGCATCCCGCTATCGCAATAAATCGGATGTGCCATGAAGAACCGTTGATGTGTTGTGCTATCGGGCGTATGGCTGCGTTGTGTCCTCGCTCAACCCTCACCTATCTCTCTGATAAGCCTCGGGTTTCGCTCCGGGACGCCTTGCCCTGCATCCCGCTATCACAAAAATCAGAGGTTCCTTAATGCCTCCCGCCCGACATATTGTGATCCTCGGCGCCGGTCCCGGCGGCTACGTGGCTGCGGTTCGCGCGGCTCAACTCGGAGCCAGGGTGACGGTGATTGAAAACGGGGCGCTGGGCGGAGTCTGCCTGAATTGGGGCTGCATTCCCAGCAAGGCGCTGCTGTCGGTCGTCGAATTGGGCGACAAACTGAAGAAGGCGCATGATCTCGGTCTGCGACTCTCCGATCCTCCCGCGTATGTTCCCGCGGACATGGTGGCAAGAAAGAACCGGGTCGTCGGGGACTGGTCAACGGGATTGCCGCGCTCTTCAAACAGTGGGGCGTGTCGCACGTCCAAGGAACGGGACGACTCGTGAATGACCGGACGGTGCGCGCGACCCTGCCCGACGGCGCGGAAATCTCCATTCAGGGGGATGGCCTGATCATCGCGACGGGTTCATCGTCACCGGCCCTTCCGCTGTTTCCCGTGGACGGATACGACATCATGACGAGCCGGAGGCCCTGGAGATTCCGCGTATCCCCGAACGATTACTCATCGTCGGCGGCGGAGTCGAAGGGTGTGAATTTGCTTCCCTGTACGCCGGGTTGGGATCGCAGGTGACGATCGTGGAAATGCTGCGCGCGTGTTGCCGTCGGAAGATGAGGAGATCTCGGCGTTTATCGAACGTGAATTGAAAAAACGCCGGGTGCGAATCATCGCCGGGGATTCCGTGCAGTCCGTTGCCAGGACGGACGCGGGCCTCACGGTGGAGTTGGCCGCGGGTGAACGGCTGGGGTGCGAGGCGATTCTGGTGTCGGTGGGGCGGCGCTTCAATACCGGCGGAATCGGCCTGGAAGACATTGGGGTCAGGCTGGGACCCAACGGGGCGATCGAAGTCGACGACCGTCTGGAAACGAACGTGCCGGGCGTGTACGCCGTCGGGGACGTGGTGGGGAAGGCGATGCTGGCCCACGTGGCGTCGGCACAGGGCAAAGTCGCCGCGGCCAACCTTGCGGGGATGGCGAGCACCATGAATTACGACGTGGTGCCGGCGGGCATCTTTACGCTGCCGGAGATCGGGCGGGTCGGATTGACCGAACGGCAGGTTCGCGACCGGGGCATCGTTCCCAACATCGGACGCTTTCGGTATGGCGCATTGGGTAAGGCTCATGCCGTCGGCGACACGGTCGGGCTGGCGAAGATCCTGGCCGACCCTCAAACGGACCGCGTCCTGGGGGCTCATTTGGTTGGTTCGCATGCGGCGGATTTGATTCATGAGGCGGCGCTGGCCATGCAGTTGAATGCCGGGGCTCGGGACGTGGCCCGCATGATCCACGCGCATCCTACGCATGCCGAAGCCCTGGCGGAGGCATTCGAGGACGTGGAGGGCATGGCCGTGCACCTGGCCAGGAAACGAGCCCGATGAGAAGATGGTCGATCAGATCATATCCGACGGCCCGTTCGTTCGGACTGAAACTTCTGTTGCTTGCCGGGACCGCGGGCTTGCTGTTTCTTGCGGGCCTGTTGCAGAGTCCGTCCCAGCCCCCTGACTCCCATGCCGGGTTGGCGCGGCAGGCCGGTCCCTTGTCGGGGCGACTTCCTGATCGACACGCCGTGACGGTTGCGGCCGTCAGCCCCGTGGATCTCAACCGGGGTTCGGCGGAGGAGTTGCGAGGGTTGCCGGGGATCGGGCCGGTTTTGGCTGAGCGCGTGGTTCAGTATCGCCGGGAGCATGGCACGTTTGCGTCCATTCGTGATATTCAAAACGTGAAGGGCATTGGCGTGAAACGGTTTGCGCAACTTGAACCGTATCTTCACGTCGGTCCGACCCCTCTCGCCGATGATCGGCTTTGAGGCTGCGGGAATCTGATGCCGGATCGGGAATTGAACCGACAGCTTGATCTGATCACGCGCGGCACCGTGGAGGTGATCCAGCAGCGTGAACTCGAAGATCGGGTCAGGGCTTCGCTCAAGGAGGGGAGACCTCTGCGGGTGAAAGCCGGGTTCGATCCCACCGCGCCGGACCTGCATCTCGGCCATATCGTGCTGATCCAGAAGCTGCGCCAGTTTCAGGAGCTTGGGCACGAGGTCATCTTTCTGATCGGGGATTTCACCGGCATGATCGGGGACCCGACGGGGGTTTCTGAAACGCGGAAGGCGCTGAGCAGGGATCAGGTCCTGGCCAACGCCGGGACCTATGAGCGGCAGATTTTCAAAACGCTGGATCCCGGGAAGACGCGCGTCGAGTTCAACAGCCGCTGGATGCAGGACATGCGCGCCCAGGACGTCGTCGAGTTGTGCTCGCACTATAATCTGGCGCGCATGCTGGAACGGGACGACTTTTCCAAGCGTTACCGGGAGCAGAAACCCATCGGCGTCCATGAATTTTTATACCCGCTGGTGCAGGGCTATGATTCCGTGGCCCTTGAGGCCGACGTTGAATTGGGCGGGACGGATCAAACGTTCAATTTGCTCGTCGGACGGGATCTCCAGCGCAATTGGGGCCAGGTCCCCCAGGTTGTCATCACGATGCCGCTCCTGGAGGGGACGGACGGCGTGCGGAAGATGAGCAAGAGTTTCGGCAATGCCATTGCCCTGGAAGACGAGCCCCCGGACATGTTCGGCAAGGTCATGTCGATCAGCGACGACCTGATGTTCCGCTACTATGAATTGCTGACCTCCGAAGATCTCGATGGGGTCAGGCAACGCCATCCCAAAGAGGCCAAACTGGATTTGGCGGAGGCCCTGGTGACGCGGTATCACGACGCGGATGCCGGGCGACAGGCCAGGGAGGACTTTGAGCAGAAGTTCCGCAAGCGGGAGTTTCCCGAGCAACCCGACGTTGCGGTGACGTTGACGGCCGCGGATTTTTCAGATCCGGACAATCTCTCGATCGGATTGGTGGATCTCCTCATGCGCACGGGGTTGTTGCCCAGCAAAGGAGAAGCGCGTCGTCTGATCGCCCAGGGGGCCGTGCTCGTGAATCAGGAACGCTGTCAGGACAGCCATGCCGTGCTGTCGTTGCAGGCGAACGAGTCGTACCAAATCAAAATCGGCAAACGGAAATATGCCCTGGTGCGGGTGCGAATAGAGCCACATCCTTGACTTGCATTCCGCGCCCTGCCTAGAATGAATTTCGTTCCATGTCTGTGAGCGGGTGTAGCGCAGTGGTAGCGCATCGGCTTCCCAAGCCGTTGGTCGGGAGTTCGAATCTCCTCACCCGCTCCAATCAAAAAGACAATCACGTGCTCTCCAACTTTCCGAACGGAAGATTCAAGCTTCGCCATACATTTCAGTAATCAGCCGTCTCACTTGTGTGGCCGCATCGTCCGAAAGCCTGTCAACTTTCTCTCTCAGTCGCTGCTTGCTGATCGTCCGGATTTGGTCAATGGCGATCTCCGCATCTTTGCCTGCACACGTCATCTGAATGCGACTTCGCCATTGAGGATGCAGGCTTGAGGTGAGAGGACAAACCACGACGGTATCCAAATAACGATTCATCTCATTTTGACTCACGATTACCACGGGACGAACTTTGTTGATTTCACGGCCTGCAGTCGGGTTCAAATCAGCAAAATAAATTTCATATCGTTCAGGCGTCATCGTTTGCCAGTCCATCCACAAGCGTTACTTCCAGATCGTGCCAATCTTCTTCTTCCTGAGCCATTGCCTTAAAAGTCTCTTCCCAGGAAAACTGAGCATCTTCATCGGGCTTGCGAATCAAAATTCCCCGGTCGGTTTCCTCCAGGACAAGTCGATCGATGAACCCATACTTCTGTAACAGAAGCTTTGAGATGCGTATGCCTTGAGAATTTCCAATAGGAATGAGTTTCGTGTCTTTGGTCTGTCGCATATCGACGAATACCTCAATGTGAAAGGGGAAAATACCCGATGCAGGTTGTCTTGTAAAAATAGCTCCTGTGACGTTGCTGGAGGACGCCACGCTGTAATCACGTGTAATTACTTTTTGGCCAAATGTCAAGAACTGGCTCGCGTTATGCGGCAGCCGGATGCGGAAGTGGCGCGTCGCCATTCACGGTTTGCCGATGATTTCGGAAAGAGGGTATCATAACGGCATGGCCTTTGATGCACACGGGTTTTCATGGAAAGTATTTGGAACGATCAGTCAAATTTTGAGTCAAGGTCATCGGCCGGACGGGGCTGATTTTCATCAATGCACGGACATCGGAAAGTCATCGAAGGGTTTTTCATGAACAAGCCATTTCACCGTCAAACACGTTCAGCCGCCAAATTGGCATTGACGGGCCTCCTTCTTCCACTGATGGGGTTGACTGCCTGCCAACAGGACGGAGGACCGCCGCCTGCGCCGCCGCCCCCTGAAGTGAAGGTCCTGCCCGTTGTCGCCAAGACGATACCCGATGAAGTGGAATTCATCGGCCAGACGGCGTCTTTCCGTCCGGTCGAGATTCGGTCGCAGGTCACCGGAATCATCAGGAAGGTTCTGTTTGTCGAAGGCCGCGACGTCAGGAAAGGCGAGGAACTGTATCTGATCGATCCCGTTCCTTTTCAAGCGTCAGCCGCAAGCGCCAAGGGCCGGGTTGGGCAGGCGCTCGCTCGCTTGGCGCAGGCTCGCGCGGAGTTGGCGCGCGTCAGGCCGCTGCTTGCCAAACAGGCCGTGAGTCAAAAAGACGTCGATGACGCCATTGCGGAAAAACTCGCAGCGGAAGCGACGCTGGTCACGGCGAAAGGCGACTGGGAAAAAGCCAAATTCGATCTGCGAAACACCCTGATTGTCGCGCCGGTGGCGGGACGACCCGCCCGAAGCCAATTGTATGAGGGGCGGCTGGTCTCAGCTCAAACCGACCTGCTCACGAGCATCCATCAAATGGATCCGATGTACGTCAACGTGAACGTGCCCGAGAGTTACATCCTCCGGCGGCAACGGGAGTTGGCCGAACATCGCGTGGAACGGCCCGATCTTTTTCAACTCAAAGGCGTGATGATCATGGCTGACGGGACCACCTATCCGCACGAAGGCACGCTGGATTTTGCCGGGATACGGTTTCGATCCGAGACGGGTTCGCTTTCGGCCCGCTTCAAATTTCCCAATGCGCGTCAGCGCATGTTTCCCGGAGACCGGGACAGCCGTCCTCTGTATTCCCTGTTCCCCGGGCAGTTCGTCAAGATTCGAGTCCGGGGGTACATGCGAAAAGACGCGATCCTGGTTCCCCAGCGGGCCGTCCAGCAAGGTCCCAAGGGGCTGTTCGTGTACGTCGTGAACGGCGAAGACAAGGTGGAAGTCCGCGCGGTCAAGGCCAGCGCCTGGCATGGACGGGAATGGCTCATTGAAGATGGGATTCACGCAGGAGACCGGGTCGTTGTCGAAGGGTTTCATCGTATTCGACCCGGAGCGCAGGTCACATCCAGTCCCTATCAGCCGGCGCCCCCATCTTCGGATACCCGGGATTCCGACCCGGCCCGGCGGGAGAAGGCGTGAATCCTCATTTTTTTGTCGATCGTCCGATCTTTGCGTCGGTCCTGTCCATTATCATCGTCGTGGTCGGCCTTGGCTCGTTGCGGACGTTGCCCGTCGCCCAATTTCCGCAGATCACGCCGCCAATGGTGCAAATCGACGCGGATTATCCCGGGGCCAGCGCCGAGGTCGTGGCCGAATCCGTCGCGCGGCCGATAGAGGTGCAGCTTCCGGGAATCGATAACCTGCTGTATTACGATTCCACGAGTACCAACGACGGTCACATGACCATGCGCCTCACGTTTGAAATCGGGACGGACGTGGATATCGCCCAGGTTCAAACGCAAAACCGGCAACGGCTCGCCGAACCACAATTGCCGGATGAAGTCATCCGCCAGGGCATCACGGTCAACAAGACTTCGCCGAGTCTTCTGGCGGTCGTGGCCTTGAGTTCCACCGATCCCAAACATGATACGGTGTTTCTTTCCAATTATGCCCTGTTGCGAATGATCGACAGTATCAAACGGTTGCCCGGAGTGGGAGACGCCTTTGTGTACGGCGGGCAGAGTTACTCCATGCGCATCATTCTCGATCCCGTCCGCATGGCCCAACTCGATCTCACGCCCACGGATATTGCCAACGTCGTTCGTGAGCAAAACCGCGACTTTCCGGCGGGGCGCGTCGGTCGGGAACCCGCGCCTCCGGGGACTGAGCTGACCATTCCGATTATTACGCAAGGCCGTATGAGCGAGGTCGAGGACTTCGAGAATCTGATCGTTCGAGCGTATCCCGACGGCTCCATGGTGTATTTGCGGGACGTTGCGCGCGTCGAACTGGGAGCGCAATCCTACAATCTTCAGGCACGATGGAACAGCAGACCCAATACGTTTCTCCTCACGTTTCTTTCTCCGGGGGCGAATGCGCTGGACACGGTCAACCGGGTCAAGCAGGAGATGGAACGACTCGCCCGGCAGTTTCCCGCTGGCGTGTCCTATGATATTCCCTATAACACGACGAAATTCATCGAGATCTCCATCAGGGAAGTGGTGAAAACCCTCATGGAAGCGATGGCACTGGTGATTTTGGTCGTGTTTCTGTTTTTGCAAAGCTGGCGCGCGACGCTCATTCCGGCCGTCGCCGTTCCGGTCTCCCTGATCGGCACGTTTGCCGGATTGGCGGTTTTGGAGTTTTCAATCAACACGTTAACCCTGTTCGGCATGGTCCTGGCCATAGGCATTGTGGTCGATGACGCCATTATCGTCGTGGAAAACGTTGAACGGCACATGACGAAAGGCGGCCTTTCAAGAAGAGACGCCGTCAAGCAGGCCCTGACCGAAGTGACGGGGCCGGTGATCGCAAGCGTGCTCGTCCTGTCTGCGGTGTTTGTGCCCGTCGGATTTCTCGGAGGGATCACGGGAGAATTGTACAAACAATTTGCGGTCACCATTGCGCTGTCCGTGATCATCTCCGGGCTCGTGGCGCTGACGTTGAGCCCCGCGCTCTGCGCCCTGGTGTTACAGTCCGGCCATCGCAACGCGAGGGGAGTGTGGAGATGGTTCAACCAATCGTTCGATTGGACGCAACATTTCTACGTCGGAACGGTCGGGCGCATCCTGCCGCGCGCGGGCATGTTTCTCGGCATCTTTGCCGTGCTCGTATTCTGCACGTGGGGCTTATTTCAGAACGTCCCTGAAAGTTTCCTCCCGGATGAAGATCAGGGCTACTTCATCACCATCGTTCAACTGCCCGATGGGGCGTCAAAAGAGCGAACGCTCAAGGTGGTCGAAAAAGTGGAGCAGTACTTTCAGACGATTCCTGAGGTGCATTCAACCGATACGCTGGTCGGCCAAAATTTTGTGTTCAATACCCGGGGCACGAATCAGGCCACGATGTTCATTCCCCTCCACCCTTGGGACGAACGCGGGGAAGCCCGCCAACGGGCCCAGTCCCTGATCGGGGCCGCCTTTCAAAAATTTGCCGAAATCCCCGAGGCCCTGATTTTGGCGTTCAATCCTCCGGCGATCATGGGATTGGGCGCCACCGGCGGCTTCTCACTCCAGCTCCAGGACCCCAGTGGGGGCGATTTCGCCACGTTTGCCGAGGTCGCGCAGGAATTTGTGGCAAAGGCCATCCAGCATCCCGCTATCGCCTTTGCAGGGACCAGCTTTCGCGTCAGCGCGCCTCGACTGTACGCCCGCGTGGACCGTGATCACGCCAAGGCCCTGGGGGTCCCGATTTCCGACGTGTTCGATACCATGCAGGCCTACTTTGGGAACTTCTATATCAATGATTTCGTCAAATTTGGCCGCGTGTATAGAGTCCAGACGGAAGCGCCTGCTCAATACCGTTCCACGCCGGAAGATATCAGCAAGATCTACATTCGCGCGCAGAACGGACCGGAAAGCAGCATGATCCCGCTGAGTACGGTGGTGACCACCGAATTTACCAGCGGCCCTGATCCGGTCACCCATTTCAACGGATTCAATACGGCACTCGTGTTGGGAGGCGCGGCGCCGGGTTTCAGCTCGGGAGAAGCGCTCGACGTCCTGGATCAGGTGGCGAATGAGGTGTTGCTCCCACGGGGGTATACGATTGACTGGAGCGGCATGTCTTTTCAGGAACGATATGCGGGAGGCCAAACCGTCATGGTGTTTGGCGTTGCGCTGCTCATGGTGTTCCTGGTGTTGGCCGCCTTATACGAGAGCTGGTCCGTTCCGTTCGCGGTACTCTTTGCGGTCCCATTTGGAGCGCTCGGCGCGCTGATCGCCGTGTGGGTTCGAGGCCTGGACAACGACATCTATTTTCAGATCGGATTGGTGACGTTGATCGGCCTGGCGGCCAAGAATGCCATTTTAATCGTCGAATTTGCCAATAAACTCCACGCAAGCGGGCGCTCCCTGTCGGAGGCGGCGCTCGAAGCGGCGGGCCTGCGGTTTCGGCCCATCGTGATGACGTCAATGGCGTTTATCCTGGGAGTGGTGCCTCTTGTGATCGCTTCGGGCGCCGGGGCGGCGAGCCGTCATTCCATAGGAACCGGTGTGTTCGGCGGGATGCTGGCGGCAACGTTTTTGGCCATATTTTTCGTGCCGCTTTTCTTTGTGGTGATTGGAAAACTCTTCGACCGTGGCAACCGGCCGTTGCCTGATGGCGAGGGAGCCGGGAACCCACCTCTATCGGATCAGGGAGAATCCTGACGTGGGCCTTTTCCTCACCCTCCTTTTCTCCGGCCTGGCAAGTGCGTGCGCGGTCGGTCCCGACTACTCACGACCGGACGTGCAGGTTTCGGAAAATTTTCGCATGGTCGAGGAGCGGACCTCCCTGCCGTCCCTTGCGAATCTTCCCTGGTGGGAGTTGTTGAAAGATCCGACGCTCCAGGAACTCATCAACGTCGCCCTGGCGGAAAACAGAGACCTGAAACGGGCGGTGTCGGTCATTGAAGAATTTGAGGCGAGACTGGCCGCCGCCAGAACGAGTTTCATTCCGCAAGTGCAGGGCGACGCCAGATTGCCGGCACTGGGTCGAATCGGAGGGTTTGCGCTGGATGGATTCCCCAGTGACTTCAGCTATTCCGTGCTGGGCAATTTGTCATGGGAACTCGACGTGTGGGGTCGCATCCGTCGATCAACGGAAGCCTCGCTTGCGGACCTCCTGGCCCGGGAAGAAAACCGGCGGGCGGTGGTGCTGGCCCTGGTCAGTGGAGTGGCCCAGGCGTATTTCGATCTTTTGCAATTCGACATGCAATTGGATATTGCGAAACGCACGCTGGAGTCCTGGGAGGAATCGGTCAGTATTGCCAGGGCTCGCCTGCGAGGGGGGATCACCTCCAAGCTGGATGCGGATCAATTCGAGTCCGAGCGGGCGAACGCCGCGGCCCGTGTGGCCGAATTCGAGCGCAGGATGATTCAGAAGGAAAATGCGTTGAGCGTGCTGCTCGGAAGCAATCCGACGAATATCAAACGGGGAACGTTATTGACGGAACAGGTGATGCCGCCCGACGTACCGGCCGGGCTGCCTTCGGAGTTGCTTCAGCGTCGTCCGGATATCGTGCAGGCAGAGCAGGTGTTGGCTGCGGCAACGGCCCGAATCGGCGTCGCAAAAGCGGCCCGTTTTCCACAGGTGACCCTGACGGGCATTCTTGGCGTGGCCAGTCCGCGGTTGTCGAACCTGTTTACCTCCGAAGGGAGATTCGGCGCCGCAGGCTTCAATCTGACCGGCCCGCTGCTGAACGCGAACGCGTTGGGTTTTCAGCAGGACGTCGTCGAAGCGCAGGCCAGGCAGACCTTGGCTCAATACGAACAAACTATCCTTGTGGCTTTCAAAGAAGTGGAGGATGCGCTGGTTGCCGTTCATACCGCGCGAGAACAGCGTCAGGCTCAAACCGAACAGGTTGAGGCGTTGCGTTCGGCGTTACGGCTTGCCAATTTACGGTACCGTGGCGGAGTGACGAGCTATATCGACGTGCTTATCGCCAAGCGGAATCTGTTTGACGCGGAATTGTCTCTCACGGAAACGCATCGCCTGCATCTGGTTTCAGTCGTCCAACTGTATAAAGCCTTGGGTGGAGGGTGGTCGGCAGATGCTTCCACGTGAAAACGGACCGGAACGGCTTCAATGGCGACCCTGGGAAAACGAGGGGAGGATAGGGGAGTCAGGCGTGGCCGACTTGTCCGTTATGCCCGTCCGGGGGGAGTCCCGCCGACTGGTCGCTGACTGACTGGCCGCCGAATTCCTGGGCCATGAGGGTGCCGATCACCTGATGGAGTCTGGAGTTCACTTCTTCCTCCGAGACGTGATCCGGGACCTGGATATTGAACACAATCTGGACGGTTTTCATAAATGTACGGACTCCCTCTTCATGGCGTGAATGGACGCTGCTCCCTTGTCGGACGGATTGCTCCTGAATTTGTACACTGCTTGATTGCACATTTGCAATGGTCCTGAAGACGGCTGCCTGATGCTTGCGGCGAAACGAAGGGCGCCCGGTCTTCTTGTTGCGGAAGAATCTGCGACGTGTTTGTTCCCTTGGCCGGTCTCGTCCTGATATACTTTCGGCATGACAGGTTCGTGTCCCGGCTGCCGGCGTCCCGTCGATTCCAATCCGTTTTATCCGTTCTGCTCGGAACGGTGCCGGGCCATTGATCTGGGCGCTTGGCTCAATGCCGGGTATCGGATGGATTCCCGGGATCCGGAGCCTGCTCCCGTCGAAGACCACCCTTCAACGGACCCGTCGTTATAACGCAGAGAGTCCCATGGGAAAAATCATCACGGCCCACCGGAAGGAGAATGACACGCAACTGGCTGAAAACTATATTCGCACCTATGTGCTGTTCCCCTCCGGGCTGCTGGGCCTGTTGGCCATGATCGTCGGCGTTCTCGCCCTGGTCTATCAGTTGTTTGTCGAGACCTATGACGAATGGACGTTTATCAAGAGTTCGGGGTTGTTGCTGGCCGGCATTCTGCTCGGGTGGGGTCAAACGCGCTATCATCGCTATCTGTTTCGCGCATTTCCTGAATTTTGGGCGAGTCGCATGCGATCCTCCGCCAGCCGGGGAGCGCAACGGCTCAAAAAGGCGTCGGCCACAGTGGAGGCGCGGCATGCCGGCCGGGGTTTGGTGCCGGTTGCCTACGTCGCGGGGATTGGGGGGCTGATCGGACTGTCGGCGTGGAGTTTCAGTTCCGGTTCTCTGGACTACATGGCAGCCTTTGCCCTGCCGTGGGCGGGATTTTTTTGGGGCAAGCTGTTTACCTGGCGATCGGTCATTCCTCCGTTGGCGGGGAAGAGGTAAGCGGTTCGCATTGTCAGGCCGGCTTTCGGGTCTTGCGCGTACGGGCCTGTTTGTCTTCCGCCGCGGCCAGACGTTTTTCCAGATTCGCAACCTGTTTGTACAATTCGGGCAGGTGCTGGACCAGGACGTGGGTGCGTAAAAAAACCGCGCGCTGTTTCGCCGGCCGCCCGGACATCGTCACGCCGGGTTCCACGTTTTTTTCAATTCCCGCGCCTGCGGCAATCATGGCCTGATCACCGACCGTGAGATGGTCGATCAGGCCGGCCTGTCCTCCGATCATGACCCGTTTGCCGACCGACGTACTGCCCGCGATGCCGACCTGCGCCACGATGATCCCGTGTTCTCCCACGGTGACGTTGTGGGCGATCTGAACCAGGTTGTCGATTTTGGTTCCCTGCCTGACGAGGGTTTGTCCGAAGGTGGCCCGGTCAATGGTCACGTTGGCCCCGATTTCGACGTCGTCTTCAATGACCACGATTCCCCGTTGCGGAATCTTCTGATGGCGGCCTTCGTGTTGAACGTAGCCGAATCCGTCGCTGCCGATGACTGTGCCGGCGTGGACGATCACCCGGGAGCCGATCCGGCATCCGTCCAGCACGCTCACGTTCGGATGCAAGATGGTGTCATGACCGATCACAACGTCGTCTCCCACAAAGACTCCGGGGCGGATCGTCACCCGGTCCCCGACGGTCGCCCGGTGGCCGATAGTCACGAAGGGTCCGATGGAAACGTCGCGGCCCAGGCGTACGTCCGTGCCTTGTGCCACGTCCTTGGCTATCCCCGTGGGAGGAGTCTTTTTCGTGAAGAAACGGATGATCAACCGGACAAAGTCGAAATGGGGTTGCGCCGAGACTAATTGGGCGCCGCGCAAATCAGGATAGTATTGAGGCACGATGAACGCCGAGGCTCCCGACCGGACGGCTTCTTCGATCAGGCGATGATTGGTCAGGAACGCCAGGTCGCCCGCCGCGGCCTGTTCGAGGCTGTTGACGCCTGTGACGCGAAGGTCCGCCGGGCCGTGCAGTTGCGCATCGATAGCCCGGGCCAATTCCGCCAATGGATAGCCGTCGGACGTCCGGGGAGTCATGGCTTTTTCCTCTTGCGCTTGGCGGACGTCGCGCGTTGCTTGACGGCGGCCCCTGAATGGCGCGTGGCGGGTTGTGTCGCGGTCCGTGGTTGTGCGGCGCCGGGAGATTTTTCCGTTGAAGGCATTGCGGTTTTTGGTGTGTGCTGTTTCCCGCCGGAGTGAGAGGTGCCGGAGGCGGCCCGGGGCGCGGGCGACGACGGGCGAACTCGCGCCTCAACGTAGCCGGAGATGTCAGCCAGCGTTTGAAGACCGGGCAGGTCTTCGTTGGGGATTTCGAGGTCAAAGGCTTTCTCGAGTTCATACAGTAATTCAAACGTCATCAGGGAATCCAGCCCCAAGTCTTCACGAAGGTGATGGCCGGGCCTGATCGTGGACGGCTCCCGTTGCAGAAAGGCGGCCAGGGCCTCCTGAATTCGACGTCCGATCGGGGATAAAGCCGCTGGTTGTGCGTTCTGTCTGCCTGTCTGCATCATCGTTCCGTTTCGCTATCCCCGTTGTTGCGACGAACGCGGTCGCCGCGTCACGAAGCGCTTGAACACCAGGACTCCGTTGTTGCTGCCGAATCCGAACGCGTTGGCAATGGCCGCGTTCACGCGCCCCTTTTGAACGGATGAGGAGATTCCGGCCAGCCGGCATTCGGGATCGGGATTGTCATAATTGACGGTCGGATGCACCAGGTCCGTCTTCATGGTCATGAGGGTGCTCACGGCCCCAATCGCGCCGGCGGCGCCCAAGGTGTGTCCGATCAGGGACTTGGTGGCGTTGACGAATACGGTATCGGCCCGCCGTTTGAAGACCTGGCGAATCCCGTGGATTTCGACTTCGTCGCCGATCATGGTTGACGTGGCATGGGCATTCACGTAATCCACCTGCGCGGGGCGGAGTTTGGCGTCATCCAGGGCGAGGGTCATGGTTCTGGCGATGTCGGTCCCGTCTTCCCTGGGGACAACCATATGATGCGCTTCGCTGGTCGAGGCGTAGCCGGCGACCTCTCCATAAATCCCGGCGTTCCGGCGTGTGGCATGTTGCAGGGTTTCGAGGATCAGGGCTCCGGCCCCTTCGCCCATGACGAATCCATCGCGGTCACGATCAAACGGGCGGGAGGCGCGAGCCGGGACCTCGTTGTATTTGCTCGACAAGGCTCGCAGGGAGCAAAAACCGGCAAAGACCAATGGCGTGATACTGGCGTCGGCGCCCACCGCAATCATGACGTCCGCCTTGCCCGACCGAATGGCATGCAACGCCTGCCCAATGGCGTGGATGCCGGAGGAACAGGCCGTTGAGATGGTGAGATTCGGTCCCTTGGCCCCGAACGCCAGGGCAAGAATGCCCGAAGCCGAATTGAGGGTGATGGAAGGGATGAAAGAAGGGTGGACGCGGCCCGGCTTTTTCGTCTCATAGAGTTGAGACAGTTCACGTTCGGCCATCAGCATGCCGCCCATGCCCGCGCCGACCATGACGCCGACGCGTTCGGGCGATTCCTGTTCCGGCCGGATGCCGGCATCGGCGATGGCTTCCCTCGCCGCGGCCAAACCGAATTGGGCGTAGCGGTCCACGCGACTCGCCAAACCGTCGTTGCCGCAGGCTTGGGGAGTGAAGTTCGGGACCTGTCCCGCAACGCGAGAGCGGTAGGTCTCGGCCGGCAGGTTTTCAAAGGACCGGAGTTTTGTGACGCCGCAACGGCCCGCAACGGCATTGTTCCAGAATGCATTGACGCCGATGCCAATGGGACTCACGATGCCAAGACCGGTAACCACGACTGTAGGTGCCATGCGCTCAAACGTGTTTGTTCCGAGCAACCCCGGTGGCTCGATGCCTAGTATCGCACTTTCAGAAAAATGTTGAGGCCGACGATGAGAAACATCACGCACGCGATCCAGGCCGCGACCGCGGGAAGCAGCGCCCCGCTTTTTCCCAATGTCAGGCCAACGGAATTCACGGCCCAGAACAGGAAGCTGATGCTGAGGGCCTGACCGATGCCTTTGCCCACGCTGGTTGTCCGGGTGCTGGTTTCCAGGAGTCCGATGGACACGCCAAGAATGGTCATGATCAACGGGACAAAGGCAAATGCCACTCGCCTCCAATAATCGGCGAGAAATTTTGTGGCGCGTTGTTGCTCTTGCTGCAAATGCCCGATGTGCGCGCTGAGTTGGTTCAACGTCATATGTTCGGGCTCGAGGGCGTTCCAGGTTTTCAAGTCTTCGGGAGTCAGGGATAGGGCCAGAGGAAGGCTGGCCCGTTGAACCCTCGCAATCCCGCCGTCCGGTTCGACCACCCGTTGCACGACGTCGCGCAGGATCCATTGGCGATCCGCGTACACGGCGTCGTCCGCCGAGAGGAAGGCGCTCAAAGAGAAACGCTCGTTCAGCCGGTAGACCGTGACCTTGCGCAGCCGCGTGCCGTCGGGATCGACCCGCTCAACGTGCAGAAGCGAATGGTTGCGAACGCGCAGCCACAGATTTTCGCTTGTAAAAGCCAGCGGCTGCGGTTTGTTCTGAATCTCCACGGTTCGAATGTATGCCGCCTTGGCATTGGCCAAGGGAATGACGACGGCCGTCAATCCCAACAGGGTGGCAGTGAGGAGGCCCGCAACCGCCAGGAACGGCATGGTAACGTGAACGATGCCGACCCCACAACTGCGCATCGCGGTGATCTCCCGGTTTTTGTTCAGGAGTCCGATGGTCAGGAGGGAAGCCATGAGAACGGCAAAGGGCGCGAGTTGAAAGGACACGTCGGGAATTTTACAGAGGAAATACAGCAACATGGAGGCGAGTTCCGCGTCGTGCCGAAGGAACCGCCGGAGTTTTTCGAAAAAATCGATCACCAGGTAAATGGTGACCAGCCCGGTCAGACACAGGGTCAGGATTCCAAGGTATTGTCGAACGATGTACCAGAACAGGATGCCCATGTCAGCGCCGGCTCGCTTGATAAAACAGGATCCCCGTCATCAGCAGCAGGAGGACGTTTGGGATCCACGCTCCGATAAACGGATGAAGGAACAGGGCCGTGACGGAAAACTCTCCCAGGACGTTGAGCAGATAATAGCCCACCATGATGAACATTCCCAAAACAAACCCTCGCATGCGTCCGGTGCGCTTTGAGACGATCCCGACCGGCATGCCCAGGACCCCGAGGATGAGCGTGGCCACGGGAAATCCCAGGTCCTTGTAGTATTCCATGAGGCGGCGCAGCATCACGGTGTCCCGCCAGCCGGATTTGTCCAGTTCGGCCATGATGTGTTGATAATCGGGGCGTTGGGGCGTTTCGACGGCGAGGGCCGGGGACAGATCCATTTTGAGGTCATAGGTGGAGAAGGCCACCTGATGATGTTGGGAGCCTTTCTTGGGAACGTGGTGCACTTCGCCGTCATAGAGCCGGATGCCGAATTGTTGGCGTTGCGGATTCTTGAGCATGTGGAAGGTTTGCGCCGTCACAATGGTCTCTTTGTCCGGGTCGCGCTGGTCCAGGATGAAGATCCCCCTGGCTTGTTCTCCGGGCTCGGGCCTGGGAACGAAAATGACCAGGTCGTCCGCGGGTTCATTGAACGCGCCTCGCTCCAGGGCCAGGTGCAATTGGTCCTGGATCAGACTGATGGCCAGTTTTTTCAGGGAGATCGACGACCAGGGCTGTCCCCATTGTGACAGGAACAGGGTTGCCAGGAATATGCAGAACGAAAAGACGAAAACGGGAACCGCGATCCTGAGCAGGCTCAACCCGGCCGTTCGCATGGCGATCAATTCCTTGTCAAAGGACAATCGGCTGAAGGTCGTGATCGAAGCGATCAGGCAGGCCATGGGTAGGGTCAGCACCAAAAACGAGGGCATGAGATGGACGATGATCGTCAGGACGGCCGAAAGGCTCACCCCGTTGGTGACCAACAATTCGACCAGCCGTAACATTTCCTTGGTCAGGACGATAAAGCAAAGGATGCCGAGGCTGATGGAGAAGGGAACGGTCAGCTCTTTCAGAATGTAGCGGTCGAGAATGGTCATGGGCGTCTGCGTTCACGCAAGGCTGTAGGATCATGATGTGGGCTCTCCCTGTTTTTGTCAATGAATCAACGCGGGGGCCAACGATCATTGGTCACGGGTCGTCCGGAAAACCGCTTTGCTTCAAGAGGGGAGTGTGCTTTAATGGCGATCCGGCCGGCTGAGAACACCATGGCGACACACGCTCCATCGAAACGATCACCCGCGCGCGCGCCGCGGTTTGCCCGGATCCTCAAAACGATTCGGCTTGTCGCGACGGACGTTGACGGGGTGTTGACCGATGGAGGTCTCTATTACTCGGATTCGGGCGAACAGACCAAAAAGTTCAACGTGTGGGACGGCCTGGGGTTGGTCCTGTTAAAAAGAGCCGGACTTGTGACGGCCGTCATCACCATGGATCAGGCGCCGTTGGTCAACGTCCGGGCCGCCAAACTCGGCATTACCGAAATTCACCAGGGCGTCGGAGACAAGCTGGCGGTTTTGCATGAACTCGCGTCGAAGTATGGCATCCGGCTTGAGGAAATCGCGTACATGGGCGACGACGTGCCGGATTTGCCCGCGCTTCTGGCGGCGGGCTTTTCCGCCGCTCCCGCGAACGCGCGCGATTCCGTTCGGAAAAAGGTGCGATACGTGTGCAAGGCCAAGGGCGGCGAAGGCGCGGTCAGGGAAGTAGCCGACCTGATTTTAGCCGCGCGGGGCGTCATCCCGGATGAGCGTTCAACCTTGTGAGTCTCTTTCGTGAATATGACGTGCGCGGGATCGTCGGACAGGATCTGACTGCCGGCGTGGCGCATTCCATTGGCCGCGCCTATGGGACCATGGCCCGGCAACGCGGCTGTCGAACGGTGGCCCTGGGACGGGACGGGCGCCTGACGTCGCCGGGTCTGCGGGATCACCTGTGCGCCGGCATCATCGCCACGGGAACGCACGTCGTGGATATCGGGGTTTGTCCGACGCCGTTACTCTATTTTGCCTTACATGAATTGCCGGTTGACGGAGGCGTGATCGTCACCGGCAGTCATAACGCGGCCGAATATAACGGCTTCAAAATGTGTCTGGAGACCATGGCCCTGCATGGCGAAGACATTCAGGACCTGAAGCGTCTGATCGAAGCCGGCGCCTACGCGTCCGGATCGGGGACCGTGTCCACGGCAACGGTGATTCCTCGCTACCTGCGGTATCTCAAGGAGCACTTTGGCGGGGTCGACGGGAAGGGCATGCACGTGGTCGTCGATTGTGGAAACGGCGTCGCGAGCCTGGTGGCGAAACCGGCGTTGGAGCAACTGGGGTGTCGCGTCACGGGATTGTATGACGAACTCGACGGCCGGTTTCCCAACCATCATCCCGATCCCACCGTGGTCGAGAATCTCCGGGATCTCATCCGGGCGGTCAAGCGCCATCGGGCGGACGTCGGCATCGCATACGATGGTGACGCAGACCGCATCGGAACGGTCGATGAAACGGGAACGATTGTGTGGGGCGACCGCCTGCTCCTGATTTTTGCGCGGGACCTCCTGAAGGTCAGGCCCGGGAGCACGGTGATCTCGGAAGTCAAAGCCTCCCAATGTCTGTACGAAGACATTCGAAAACGCGGAGGGAACGGCGTCATGTGGAAAACGGGCCATTCCGTGATGAAAGCCAAAATGAAGGAAGAACGCGCCGCCCTGGCCGGGGAAATGTCGGGGCACATGTTTTTTGCCGATCGCTATTTCGGATATGACGACGCCACGTATGCCTCATGCCGGTTGATTGAAATTCTGTCGAACACACCGGGGCCGTTCTCTTCCCTGCTGGCGGATCTGCCGCCTACGGAGGTGACCCCTGAGATTCGCGTGGACTGCCCGGACGACGTGAAATTTCAGGTGGTCGAGGCCCTGCGAAACCGGCTTGTCCACGCGATAGGGCCTGCGCCACACGCTGCCGATCCCAGCCTCATGATTCGCGAAGTCATCACGATTGACGGGGTTCGCGTCTGTTTCGACGACGGCTGGGGACTTATTCGCGCCTCCAACACGCAACCCGCGCTGGTGCTTCGCTTTGAAGCGGCTTCGGTCGAACGGTTGCAGGCCATCCGCGCCTATCTGGAAGGGGAGTTGGACGCCTGCACCCGGTCTGTCGCGCCATAAAACACCGCCCATTCTCCTTCAGTTGTTCCCGCATGTGCCCGTTTCTTCCGGGTGGTGTACAATCCCAATAGACATGCGAGATGGATTGATTCAACAAAAACGGTTCGTGCTTGGCGTGGGCGGGCTGCTGCTGGGCTGTCTGTGGGGGGCGGGTCTTGTGCCGTTCGCGTTCGCCGTCCAGGAGCAGGAAGATTATCGCTATGGCATCTCCCTTTGGGGCGTTCCGGCCGGACACGCATACATGAAAAACGAAACGCTGGTTGATACGGACGGGCGCCCCGCCCGGCGTCTCACAACGACGATTCGATCGAATGATTTTATTTCCGTCTTTTTCCCCGTGAAGAATCAGGTGGATTCGCTTGTCGATCCGCAGACCATGCTTCCCCGGCGTCTCCTGTTTCAACGCCGGGAAGGCGACCGCCGCGAACGCTTTGACGTGACGTTTGATCACGTGACGTACCGGGTGACGGCGGTGAAGGACGGCAAGGCCTCGGTCCATTCCATTCCCGCCGGCACGCATGGTCCCTTGTCCTGTTTGTATTTTTTGCGCGCGATGCCGGAGCTTGTGCCGGGTTCTTCCGTGTATTTGAACATTCATCACGACCGGAAAAATTACAAGGTCGAGGTCAAAGTCGAAGCCATTGAATCGCTGCGCGGTCCCTGGGGCGAGGTCGAAACGATTCGCCTGTTGGCGATCATGCCGTTTCGGGGGATTTTTTTGAATGAAGGCAATATCAAAATGTGGGTGACCAACACGCCGGAGCGGGTGCCCGTCATGATGGAAGCCCGTGTGATCGTCGGGTCGGCCAGGGCGGTGATTGAAGGATGGAGCCCATCGCGGAATTGATCCTCGACTTTTTCACGAAAGATCTTATAATGAGCTATTTAATCTGCTGAATCCCGTCATGGTCTCCCTCACCCGCCATATTTTTGAACGGCAACGATTGCAGCCGGATGGCGTGGAAGAATTTTCCATCCTCATGAACCGGATCGTTTCGGGCGGGAAACGGATTGCCCGGGATCTGAGGGAAGCGGGACTCACGGAGAATCTCGGCGCGACGGACGTGAAAAACATCCATGGCGAGCAGGTCCAACACATGGATATCCGCGCCAACCAGCTTTTTGTTGAGGCCTTTCAGGACAGCGGGATCGTGCGACTCGTGGTGTCGGAAGAAATGGACGAGCCGTTTGCCGTGGCCCATGCCGAAGGGGCGGGGAAATATGCCGTGTTTTTCGATCCGTTGGACGGGTCGCCAAACATCGACGTGAACGCGCCCCTGGGGTCGATTTTTTCCATCCATCGGTTGGACCCCGCGGGTAATTTTCTGAAGCCGGGTTGCGAGCAGGTGGCGAGCGGGTATCTGTTGTATGGATCCAGTACGCTTCTCGTCTATACGTGTGGAGAGGGCGTTCATCAATTTACGCTGGACCCCGTGGTTGGCGAGTTTTTTCTCTCGGTCCCGGAGATTCAGATTCCGGCCCGCGGAAAAATTTATAGTGTGAATGAAGGCAACACATCCAAGTGGTCTGAAAAGATGAGAACCGTCGTTGAGTATTTTCAGGATCATGATACGGAAACCGGACGGCCGTATGCCTCCCGGTACACGGGATGTCTCGTGGCGGACGTCCATCGGATTCTTTTGAAGGGCGGGCTGTATCTGTATCCCGGCGAAGTCAAAAAACCGGAGGGAAAACTGCGGTTGATGTATGAAGCCGCTCCGTTGAGTTTCGTTGTGGAACAGGCCGGAGGGCTGGGAAGCACGGGCGTCGAACGGATCTCCACCCTTTACCCCAAGACCCCCCACCAGTGCGTTCCGCTGATCATCGGCAGTCGGGAAGACGTCGAAGTCGTTGAACATTTTTTGAGTCGAGCGTAGTACGGTTTTGGATTGCGCAGGTTGTCATTGCCTGGAAGAATAAGAGTCTCATTCATGTCCGGGCGCGTATCACGCAGAAGGAGCGTTCATGGCTCTGCGAGCCGGGTTTCTTGTCGTCAGCATTCTGCTGGGGTTCATGGTCGGCTACCTGGCCGGAGGCGGGAGAGTCTTCCCCGCGGCGGCCGGCGGCGGATTCGGGGCGTTGCTCAGTGGAACGCTGGTGTTCGTGGAGAAAACCTTCATGGCGCGTCTCCCCGCGCGTACCCTCGTATGCGGCGGGGCGGGCTTCAGCCTGGGACTGCTCCTTTCAGGGATGGTTCTGTTCCTCGCGTTCTTTCTGGGTCCGCACCCGGTTATCCGCTGGACCGCGTTCGCCGCGCTTCTGATGTTTCCGTATCTCGGATTGACGATGGGCATTCGCTACGGCAGTGAGGATGACCGGGACGAGACCGCCGCGATCAGGGTGAATCCCGCCGAACGATTTCATACGCCCAAACTCCTGGATACGAGCGTGATTATCGACGGTCGCATCGCCGATCTGTGTGAAACGGGTTTCATGGAGGGCGAGTTCGTCATTCCTCAGTTCATTCTGCAGGAATTGCAGCATATTTCGGATTCGGCCGATTCGTTGAAACGCGCGAGGGGACGCCGGGGGCTGGATATTCTCAATCACATTCAAAAGAACGACGACGTGGCGGTGGAGATCGTCGAAGACGATTTTCCCAACATCAAGGAAGTCGACGCCAAGTTGGTGGAGCTGGGCAAGAAGCTGGGCGCCAAAATTCTGACCAACGATCTGAATCTGAACAAGGTTGCCGAACTTCAGGGCGTGCAGGTGCTGAACATCAACGAATTGTCCAACGCGCTCAAGCCGGTCGTCCTGCCGGGCGAGACGATGCGGGTCTTTGTGTTGAAAGAAGGCAAGGAGGCCGGGCAGGGGGTGGCGTACCTGGATGACGGGACGATGATTGTCGTCGATAATGCCAAACGCTATATCGGCAAGAACATGGACGTGGTCGTCACGAGTATCCTGCAAACGAGCGCGGGCCGGATGATCTTTACCCGTCTGCGGGAAGAAACCGATCGGGACGTGGTGAGTTTCGCGCGTGCGTGAATGGGTTGCCGCGGTGGTCCCGGCCGCGGGGCACGGGACGCGAATGGGGCGCGGGACCCCCAAACAGTTTCTTCAATTGGGCGGCGTTCCACTTCTGGTGCACGTCCTGCGGGTGTTCGAGTCGAACCGGACGATTTCCGAAGTCGTCGTGGTCGTTCCCCGGGACGCGGTGACCTTCTGTCGGGAAACCCTGCTGCCGCCCTTTGCCTTTTCCAAAATCAGCGCGGTGACCGCCGGCGGAGCCCGGAGACAGGATTCGGTTTGGAACGGATTACAGGCCGTCGATACACGGACGACGATCGTCGTAGTCCATGATGCCGCGCGGCCGTTTGTGACGGGCGCGATGGTCGAAGACGCGGTTGACGGCGCCAGAATCCATGGCGCGGCGATTGCGGCGATTCCTCTTCACGATACGGTGAAGCGTGTGGCTCCGGATGGGATGATCGACGCAACCCTTGACCGGCAGCGGCTCTGGTCGGCTCAAACCCCGCAGGCGTTTGACGTTGAGTTGCTGCGGGAAGCGCACCGGGCAAACCGGGCGGCCGGAGTGGAGGCGACGGATGACGCGTTTCTGGTCGAGCGGATCGGGCATCGGGTTGCGATCGTCAACGGCAGTCCGGACAACATCAAAGTGACGCGCCCGGAAGACCTGGTGATGGGAGAGGCGATTCTGGCCGCCCGAAGAACCCGTCCTTCTTCCGAATAACCCTGACGGGCAAGCCTCATGTCCGTCCTTTTCATCGGTTGCATTTTTCCTGTATCCTTACGGATTTGAGAGTCCGGATAGGGAAGGATGGCCCTGCGCATGCGGGTGGGAATCGGGTACGACGTTCATCAGTTGAAGGAAGGCCGGCCGCTGATCCTGGGCGGGGTCCGGATTCCGCATACGCATGGCCTGGATGGTCATTCCGATGCGGACGCGCTGACGCATGCGGTGTGTGACGCGGTGTTGGGCGCCCTGGGGGAAGGCGATTTGGGCCGGTATTTCCCGAGCAATGATCCGCGATGGAGGGACATGAACAGTCTGGACATGCTGGACAACGTGCGGGACAAACTCGCGGAACGGGGGCTTCGTCTCGTCAACCTGGATACGGTGATCGTGGCCCAGGCCCCCAGGCTGGCACAGCATGTGGCTGAGATGGGCAAGCAGTTGGCCGGGGTCTTGCGGGTTGACCCGTCGCTCGTGAACGTCAAGGTCAAAAGCCATGATTCTCTCGGCGCGCTCGGCCGGCAGGAAGGCATTGCCGCCCAGGCCGTCTGTCTTCTGGCTGACGCGCCGTCCGATGAGAACGCAAGGTGACTGATTGCCCGTTCAGATCTCCGGCCTCGGCTCGATCGGGGACCGGGAACAGGCATCGAGAACAGGGTTCCGCATGATAAAACAGGATCTTCAGGCGGTGTTTGACCGCGACCCGGCCGCCAGGACGACGGTTGAGGTGTTGTTGACCTATGCCGGGTTTCAGGCGTTGCTGGCGCATCGGCTGGCGCACCGGTTGTGGAAGATGCGGCTTCGATTAGTGGGCCGCTTGATTGCGCAAGTCGCCCGTTGGGTCACGGGCGTTGAAATTCATCCGGGGGCTTCGATCGGACACGGGTTTTTCATCGATCACGGCATGGGCGTGGTGATCGGCGAAACCGCGGAAATCGGCGATTACGTCACGTTGTTTCAAGGCGTGACGTTGGGCGGAACGGGGAAAGAAAAAGGGAAGCGCCACCCGACATTGGGCAATCACGTGGTCGTAGGGTCGGGCGCCAAGGTATTGGGCAATATTCGAATCGGCGATTCGGTGAAAATCGGAGCCAATTCGGTGGTGTTGCGTTCAGTCCCATCCAATTCCACGGTGACCGGGATTCCGGGACGCATCGTCAAAGCAATCGGGTCCCGGGTGCCCGAAGAGTCCATGGACCACGCGAATATTCCCGACCCGATCGCCGAGCGGTTTGACGCCATGGAGCGGGAACTGATTGACCTGCGAAAAAAACTGGAAAACACGGGGGACTAGGAGGGGAACGTCAGGAGGGGGCATTCTTGTCAACGGATGAACAGACACATGTCAAGCGCAGGAGGAATGGCTTGTGAGTGAAGGAATCACGAAACGCGTGCAGGAAATCCTTGGGTATTATACAAGCGACGCGCCGAGCATTCGGACGAATCTGGCCAGGTTGTTGATGAGCGGCCGGTTGGCGGGAACCGGCAAACTCCTGATCCTGCCGGTGGATCAGGGCTTTGAGCATGGTCCTGCGCGAAGCTTTGCGCCGAATCCTTCCGGGTATGACCCCCTGTACCACTTTCAACTGGCCATTGACGCCGGATGCAATGCCTACGCTGCGCCGTTGGGGTTCCTGGAAGCCGGCGCCGCGGAATACGCCGGCCACGTTCCCCTGATCCTCAAGCTGAACAACAGCGACTCGCTCTTCGGCGGCGATGACTACAATCAGGCCGTCACGGGCAGCGTCCAGGACGCCCTTCGTTTGGGGTGTTGCGCGGTGGGGTACACCATTTATCCCGGGTCGGCGTACAGCCAGGAGATGTATGAGAATTTGCAGGAAATCGCCGCCGAAGCCAAGTCAGTCGGGCTGGCCGTGGTGGTGTGGTCGTACCCCCGTGGCGGAAAACTGACCAAGGCCGGAGAGACGGCCATTGACGTGGTGTCCTACGCCGCCCAGATCGCGGCTCAACTGGGCGCGCACGTCGTCAAGGTCAAGGTGCCGACGGATGCCATTCATCAAGCGGAAGCCAAAAAGGTCTATGAGGCCGAGAAGATTCCCATCGGCACCACGGCTGAGCGAATCCGTCACGTGGTGCAATGTACGTTCAACGGGAGGCGCATCGTCATTTTTTCGGGAGGCGCCAAGGGCTCGGACCAGACGGTGTTTGACGAAGTGCGGGCGATTCGCGACGGGGGCGGCTTCGGTTCGATTATCGGCCGGAATTCTTTTCAGCGTTCAAAGCCCGATGCCCTGGCGTTTTTGGATACCTGCATGAAGATTTATGCGGGGGAAATAGCGTAAGGCGCTTTCGTTCCGTCATGCCCGGCTTGTCAGGGATAGAGCCCGCGGGCGGTATGGGCCTGAGCCACCCGGTCGATGCCGTTCATGAGGGCGGCCATCCGCATCGTGGTGTTGTTTTTCTCGGCGAAGTGGAGCGTTCGATGATAGGCCTCGCCGATGATTTCATGAAGCCGTTCCCGGATGTCACCTTCCTTCCAGAAAACATATTGGGTGCCCTGAACCCACTCGAAGTACGAGACGATCACTCCGCCTGAATTGGCCAGAATATCGGGAATGATGAAGACGTCCCGCTCGTCAAGAATCGCGTCCGCCTCCATGGTCGTCGGTCCATTGGCCGCTTCCGTCAGGATCCGGCAGCGCAGGCGGTCGGCGTTGTTTCCGGTAATCTGTTCCGAGAGCGCGGCGGGAATCAGCACCGTACACTCCAGGGCCAGCAGCTCCTCGTTGGTCAGGTGATCGCCGACGTTCATGTCCCGGATGGGCGATCCGAGCCGATAGCGTTGCAGGACGTCGTCTATGGGCAAGCCCTTCGGGTTGAAGACGCCGCCCGTGACGTCACTGACGCCGATTATCCGGGCGCCGGCCTCGCTGAAGATTTTGGCGGTGTGTGAACCGACGTTCCCGAAGCCCTGGATCACCACGCTCGCATCCTCCGGGTTGATGCCTTTCTGCCGGAGCGCTTCCAGGGTGACGTTGACCACGCCTCGTCCGGTGGCTTCCTCCCGACCCAGGCTTCCTCCGATCGACAGGGGTTTCCCGGTCACGGCGCCCGGAACGGCGAATCCCACCTGTTGGCTGTAGGTATCCATGAACCAGGCCATCACTTGCGGGGTTGTGCCGATATCCGTTGCCGGAATGTCTTTGTCCGGGCCGATCAGCGGAAAGATCTCCGCGGCGTATCGACGGGTGAGGCGTTCCAGTTCCGCGGGCGACAGGGTGTGCGGGTCCACGGCAATGCCTCCCTTTGCCCCTCCATACGGCAGTCCGGCCAGGGCGGTTTTCCAGGTCATCCACATGGCCAATGCCGCGACTTCGCCCAGGCCGACGTCCTGATGGTACCGGAGCCCGCCCTTGGACGGTCCGCGGGCGGAGTCGTGCTGAACCCGGTATCCCTGAAAGACGCGAACGTGGCCGTCATCCATCCGGATCGGGAGCGACACCATCAGGGATCGCTGCGGCGTTTTCAGGCGTTCCCGCAAATTCGTATCCAGGTTCATGGCGTCCGCCACCCGGTCGAATTGCGCAACGGCTAGACGAAACGTCGGATGATCGAGTTCGGGGATCATGGGCTCGGGTTCACGTGACGGTCGAGGGTGCGCCTTCTGATAAAATCATACTCCTCGATCATGATGATGTCACTCGCGGACGACGGCTTTCGTCAAACGGGGACAGCCCGCGATCACGATTGCGCCCGCCGGCATTTACTCCCTGTTGCTCAGCCTGTATGATGCAAGGGTGAACGACGGCCTGTCGTCGCCCGGCAAGGAGCGCCCCGGTGGTGAAACGTGTCTCTCCCTTTCTCGGCTGCCTGATACTGGTTTTCGCGCTTCCCGCCGGCTTGAGTCGGGCAGGGAGCGCGCCCATCGTTCTTTTGGACCGGACGCCGTTTTACGCGCCCTCGACCATGACGATCCTTCCGGGGCAGCCGGTCCAATGGCACAATCAATCCATGCAGCCTCATACCGTCACGCATGATGGGTGCGGCCGCGGCGGGCAATGCGCCTTCGCCTCCGCGCATCTTCATCCCGGGGAACGGTTCAGCGTGAGCGGGTTGTCTCCGGGAACCTATTCCTATCATTGCGAAATCCATCCGTTTATGCGCGGCCGTATTCAAGTCGAACGGATTGCGCACAACCACAGCGTCACGGAATTGTAACCCGATCTACAACGCTTCCGCGTTGTAATGGACATCGAGCAAATAGAGCCCTTGAGGGGGCGACGTGGGCCCCGCCGCCCGCCGGTCCGCGGCCGCAAGGATGGTCGCCATGGCGTCAGGGCTTCTTTTCCCGTGACCGATTTCAACCAGGGTTCCGACGATGGCCCGAACCATTTGTTTGAGAAACCGGTTGGCCTGAATGGTGAAACGAATCAACGAATCGTTGCGGACCCAATCAATCCGGTAAATGGTGCAGACGGGATTTTTCGAGCCCGCGGCCGGTCCTTGAAACGACGTGCAGTCGTGTTGCCCCAGGACGTGACGCGCGGCCTCGCGCATGAGATCCACGTCAAGCGGTTTGGCCACCTGCCACACGCGGAGACGATCCAGGGCCGGGCGCGTCGGCTGGTTGAGAATGCGATATTCGTAGGTTTTCGCGCGCGCGTCGTACCGCGCATGGAAATCGTCGGCCGCCACCGTCGTGTGGCGCACGCTGATGGTTTTCGGGAGAACCCCGTTCAAGGCGCGGGTCCACTCACGGGGCAACAGCGGACCATCGGATTGAAATCCGACGACTTGCCCGAGCGCGTGCACGCCCGCGTCCGTTCGACTGGCGGCGATGGTCGGAATCGACTGTCCGGTAATCCGAAGCAAGGCGTCTTCGAGCGCCCCCTGAATTGTCGGCCGGTCGGGTTGCCGTTGCCATCCGGCGTACGTGGTCCCGTCGTATTCAAGCAGCAGCCGGTACGTGGTCATAACCGTGTTCCGGGGCGACGTTCTTACAGCGCCTTGAGGTAGGCGCGAATGCCCTGGTACATGCCTTCGGCCAGCTTTTTTTGAAACGTCTGTGTCTTCAATCGCTTCTCTTCCGTCGCGTTGGAGATGAATCCCACCTCAGCCAGGATGCTGGGCATGGTCGTGAAGCGCAGGACGTAAAAAGGCGCGGTTTTCACGCCGTGATTCTTGACCTTGTAATTCTTGCGTAGCGTGGTCACGAGCACGTCGCTGGTGGTCCGGGCAAACGTCTGAGATTGTTTGATTTTATGGTCGTTCAAATTATCGGTGATAATGAACTGCCAGGGCGGGGTATCGCTTTCCAGTTTCATGCCGTTTTCCCGGGCCGCGACGCGCAGCGCGCGGGGATCGCTGGCTTTTCCAAAATGGTACACCTCCAGGCCCTTAATGGATTTCCGGGGATGAGCATTGACGTGGATGGAAACAAACAAACAGATCCGCGACTTTTTTTTGGCCTCAACGGTTGACCCCATGTCTTTCCCGCACCAGTCCAATTTCTTCTGATTGGCGAATTTGACGCGCTTTTCCAGGTCAAGAAACACGTCTTTTGATCGCGTCAACAGGACCTTGGCCTTGAGACGTTCCTGAAGCAGAGCACGCAAATATTTCGAGATCTGTAACACGATGGTTTTTTCCCTGGTGCCCATTCGCCCGGTGGTGCCCGGGTCTCTTCCGCCGTGTCCGGGGTCGATGACGATCAGAATGCCCGGCGGCGTGTTTGACGGAGGGGGGCTCGATTGCGCGGCTTCGGGGCGAGTCGTCGTGGATGGTTTGCTTGCTCGGGCATCGGGTTTTACCGGGGTCTTCGCGACGTTGGGGGCATAAAAGAGATCCACCACCACCCGGTCGGGTTGCTGAAGAGGGAGGACCCTGTACTTCCGCAGGGCCCGGAGGTCCAGAACGATATTGATGGTTTGCTTGTCTCCCGGAGCGATGACAATGGCTCGCGGAAACGCGGTCCCGTTGATTTGTCGCCGGGCGCGTTGGCTCAGTGTGACGTTGAGCAATGAAATCGTGGCGTGGCGGTTGTCCTTACTTTTCCTGATGGCGACCCGGCCGGTTACGTCCAGCACGACACGGGTATATTGTTTATGGACGTGGTGCCGGACGGCGCTGATGGCGCGCGTCGAGGCGGTTCGAGCAGACGTGGTTGCCTGCTTCACCGGCAGCGCGCGCGTGTGGGACGCCATATCGGACACGGCCCGGCCGGGCGACGATTCGGACGGCGAGGCCGCCCCGCACAGCGTCAGGCAACCAACCAGGGCAAAAATCAGAACGTGTTTCATGTGAGTCGATGAAAGGCAGATGGCGTTATTGCAGCATAACAAACTCTTCGTGTTCTGTCATTGACAGTGTCCGGGCGACGGGCTAGCGTGTGTGGCCGTATGCCGCATATTCTCATCATAGACGGATACAATCTATTGGGGTGTCCGGGCGCGAGACAGCCGGAACAGCCGGCCGACGGTTCCCGGATGCGGGAGGCTCTTATCCAACGGCTTTCGTTGTACAGCCAGGCCAAAGGGCATCCCGTGACCGTGGTGTTCGATGCCTGGCGGGAGTCAACGGGGCAGTATCAGGAACACCGGACGGGAGTACAGGTGGTATTCACCAGGCAGGGAGAACGCGCCGATCAGGTCATTCAGTGTCTGGCCCGTGAGTATGGCCGGGCCTGCGCCGTGGTCTCTTCGGATCTGGAGATCATCCAAACAGCCAGATCCCATGGGGCCTTTGTCATGAAATCGCAGGAATTTCAAGCCAAACTTGAATTATTGGGGAGCAAAAAAGCCATGGCCGGAACAGGCCGGCCGCTGCGGCAACAGCACATCGAAGACAACGAGCCGCAGGAGCAGGGACGCCCCAAGAAGAAAGGCAATCCTCGCAAGCTGCCCAAAGCGGTTCGCGTCCGGAATCGCCGGCTCAGGGGATTCTGAAAAGCCGTTTGGTGTTTTCCACGGTGGCCCGGACAATGGATTCAACGGTCCCGTTCCCGCGAATCTCCGCCAAGGTTTCCGCCACGTATCGCACGTACGCGGGTTCATTGCGTTTCCCGCGATAGGGAACGGGCGTCAGATAGGGACAGTCCGTTTCGACCATGAGACGGTCCAGGGGAACGGTCTTCGCGACGTCCCGCAGCATCGAAGCATTCTTGAACGTCAGGACCCCGGAGAAGGACAGATAAAAGCCCAGGTCCAGCGCGTCCCTGGCGAGCCACGCGTCGCCGGAAAAACAATGGAACACGCCCCCGACCTCAGCCGCGCCTTCTTCCCGGAGGATCGTCACGGTATCGTCTTGCGCTTCACGCGTATGAATGACCAGCGGCAGGCCCAGTTCGCGCGCCAGGCGAATTTGTTCGCGAAACCGTTCGCGTTGGATGTCCCGTGGCGAGTGGTCATAATGATAGTCCAACCCGATTTCGCCGTATGCCACGACTTTCGGTTGCCGGGCCAGCGACCGAAACGAATCATACCAGCCTTCTTCGATGGCCTTGGCTTCATGCGGATGCGCGCCGATGGTGGCGAAGACGTTGGGATGCGCGTGGGCCAACGCCACCGCGGCCCGGCTGGTCGCCAGGTCACAGCCAATCGTGACCATGGCGGCAATGCCGGCGGCCTCGGCACGTTGAAGGACGCTGTCCCGATCAGTATCGTATCTCAGATCATCCAGATGAGTGTGACTGTCAATGAGCATCCTGACGCTCCTCGTTAGCGGGGAATCCTACCACATCAATCGTCGCCAAAGAAGCCGGGGGAAGCAATGGATTGGGATACGGCATTGTTGTATGCCGTGAATGGATGGGCCGGCCGGTCCGCGGCCCTGGACTGGGTGATGCGGCAATGTTCGTCGCCGACAAATTTCGTCGTGCTGGTCGCGGCGTTTCTGGCCTGGCGAACGTGGCTCGACTGGCGTCAGGGCCTCCTGGCGACGTCGGTCCTGGGCATCCTGATCGGCGCGGGAGATTTTCTCGGAACGCAGATCAAGCTCTGGGTCGCGCGGCCGCGGCCGTGTCAGGCGCTGCCGGACCTCCATGAACTGGCCGGATGCGGGAAATTGTTCAGCCTGCCGTCCAACCACGCGGTGAATGCGGCCGCGGCCGCGGTGTTTTTGGGGGTGCTGTTCCCCAAAATCCGATGGCCCCTGGGGGTGCTTGTGGCAATTGGAGGTCTCTCCCGGGTCTATCTCGGAGCGCATTACCCAACGGACGTGCTCGCAGGCTGGTGTATCGGCGGATTGCTGGGCGCTGCGGCCGGGTATCTTGTCGCAAACCGTCTCTCGACCCGGCTTTGACCCGGATCCTTCGCGTTGCTCAGGATAACCACTTGGTATAGTGTGGTGGCTGCGGGATTTCTCCCGCCCCCTCGGTTCGTTTCTTGTGGCAATCGTCAACACATGAGTGAGCTTGTACGCGAATGACCGTCACCCCGGTTTTTCTCCTGTTGTGTGGCGTGGGGTTTTGTTCTTTTGTCAGCTACAATCTGGTTCGCATGCCGGCCCTGGCCCCGTTTGCCGAGTCGTTGGGCGCGGGACCAGTCACCGTGGGGTTCATCGTCGCCGCTTCGACCATGACGGGAGTCCTTCTCAAGCTGCCGGTCGGCACGTTGTCCGACCTGGTAAATCGCTCGCGCTTGATGCTGATCGGCGTGTTGGCCTTTGCGTTGCCTCCCTTTGCGTATCCCTTGGTGTCTGACCTGGAGGTCCTGACAGTGGTGCGGGTGGTTCATGGATTGGCCACGGCTGTCTTTACGCCGTTGGTGCTTGCCATGGTTGCGGAATTGTATCCCGCGGCGAGAGGCGTGGCATTGGGCTGGTATACTGCCGCGGCCCAAGCCGGCGGTCTGTTGGGACCGATGCTGGGAGGATGGATCATCGACAGGGCCGGCTATACGGAAACATTTTTGACCGGCGGCGTATTCGGGTTGATCGGGCTCGCCTTGTATCTGGCGCTTTGGTGGCGTTATCCCGTCCCGTCCCGCACCACGAGGCTGGAGGCCGGGGCGCTCCTGGCCTCCGTGCTGCGGGGGTTGCGCACCGTCTTGCGCCATCTTCAGATGGTGGCGGTGAGTGTGACGGAGGCCTCCAAGATGATGGCAAACGGCACCCTGATGGCGTTCCTGCCGTTATACGGGCTGTCCATCGGGCTGAGTTTGACGGAAAGCGGATTGCTGTTCGGAATCCAGGGCTTCACGTCGGTTCTTTCCAAACCGGTGATGGGACGTGTCTCGGACCGCGTCGGGCGCCGCCCGTTGATTGGGCTGGGTCTGCTGATTTGCGGAATGGCCCTCGTGGCCGTTCCACAGGCGACCTCGTTGGGCGGGTTGTCCCTGTGCGCCGCGGTGTTCGGATTTGGGGAAGCGGTCATTACGTCGTCATCGGCTGCGATGATTGCGGATTTGGGCAGCGTCGAGAACGTCGGAGCCGGCATGGGACTGCGCGGCACCATCATGGATATCGGACACGCCGGCGGGCCGATCGTGGCGGGTGTGCTGGTCGCCACAATCAGTTATACTGGGGCGTTTACGATTATCGGATGTCTGCAATTGATCACGGCGGCGGGGTTTTGGATGGCGACCGGCCGGCAGTTCGGGCGCGTCTGACGGGGTCGCCGCGCATCGTCGGAAAGGATACACGAACATGGAAGAAGCCATGACAACGGGGGACGTCGTGATTGGGTTGTTGGCCGCGGCGGGGGTGGTGGTGTTGATCGTGGTATTTATCCTCGTGTTTCGCATGGTGTTTCTCCGCGACGACAAGGACCAATAACGTGTTCAGCGGGATTGTCGAGGAAATGGGCGTGGTCAAGTCCCTGGTGCGAAGTCCTGACGGCGTGCGTCTGTCGATTCTGGCCCGTGCCGTGCTCAGGGATCTTCAGCCTGGCGAAAGCGTGAGCGTCTCGGGGGCCTGCCTGACGGCCGCAGCGGTCGGCGATGGCGACTTTTCCGTTGACGTTTCAGTCGAAACCCTGGATGTGACCACGCTGGGCACGCTCACGGCAGGCGCGGCCGTGAACCTCGAGCGGGCGCTGAAACTGAACGACCGTTTGGGAGGGCATCTCGTCACGGGGCACGTGGATGGAATCGGCATCCTTCGAGAGCGCACGCAAGCCGGCAATACGATACTGCTGACGGTTGAAGTGCCGGGCCCCATTCTTCAATATTGCATTCCCAAGGGATCGCTGACCGTGGATGGGGTCAGTCTGACGGTGAACCGTGTGTTGGAGAATGGGGTCTCCGTGGCGATTATTCCCCACACGGCCACGGTCACCACCCTGGGGATCAGACAATCCGGGGACACGGTCAACCTGGAGGCTGACCTGATCGGAAAATACGTGGAGCGGTTGCTCCAACACAGCGGCCGGTTGCCGGAAAAAGCGGCTCCGGTCATTGACCGCGACTATCTGCAGAAACGCGGGCTGACGTAAGGCGCGATCCTCAATGGTTGCCTCGTTGATCAAAAAAATCCCGGTGCCCGTTCGCGTCCTGATTTTTGCCATGCTCGTGGCCCTTGCCATCCCATTGCTGTTGTGGCTGATTGTGCAATTCTACGTATGGAGTTGCGCCGTTTGGATTGCCTGCGAGCCCATGGGCGGGCAGTACTGACGTTCTTCCGTACGTTGCAGACCGTCATTGATACAACGATCGTTGGAAGGACGGCGGGAGGAGAAGGCGCGTTAGCGCGATTTGGCAATCAGGACCACAGTGGTATTATCCAGGCCTCCTCGAACGTTGGCCTCATCAATGAGCGCCCGGCATTGTTGTGCCGGTGATTGCGGGCGCATTGCCGTCAGGATGCCCAGGATGTCTTCGTCATTCAACATTTTGGTCAGTCCGTCGCTGCACAGGAGTATCTCATCCGTTGCTTGAAGTTCTATCGTCGAAACGTCGGCCTCGATCGTCGGGCTGACTCCAACGCCTCTGGTCAGCGCGTGCCCGTCAGGGTGACTGGCCGGCGTTGATTGAGGCAGGAGTCCTTGCCGGATGCGTTCTTCGAGCACCGTGTGATCTCTGGTCAGTGCGGTCATCCGTTGATCCCGAATGAGATAGGCCCGGCTGTCACCTGCATGGGCGATCCAGGCGAGAGGGGAGGACGACGCAGGCAGATAAAAAAGGACTACGGTCGTTCCCATCCCGGTGAATTCGGGGTTGGCTTGGGCATAGGCCCGAACGGTTTCGTTGGCGTCTCCGATTGCAGACCGCAAAACCAAGGGAATTGCCTCTGCTCCGGCCGGTTGTCCTTTGTGTCCCGCATGGTTTGCCACGGAGGCGTGAATCGCGTCGATGGTTTTTTGGCTGGCGACGTCTCCTCCGGCGTGCCCGCTCATGCCGTCGGCAACCATCCATAACCCCAGTTCATTCGAAATCAGGAAAGCGTCCTGATTCGTGGGACGCATGCAGCCGATGTGCGTCATGCCGGCTCCCTGCCAGCGCCCTTCACGCTCAGTCACAGCCGGGACCGTGTCGTTCGCGAAGAGCGTGATACAGATAATCGGCAAGCGGTTCGAGATTGCGGACGTCGGCCTCATTGTACGCGCGCAGGGTTTCGCCGGCCCGTTCATCTCCGGCCTGCCAGGCATGCCATAAATTGACGGCGTCCCAGCCGTCCAACCCTTGCAGGTCGTCGGAGCGGGCCAGGCCGAGTTCCGCTTCGATGCGCTTCAACCCGCCCCGTAGTCCCAAGCGCCTGGCGGCAAAACACAGGTCGAAATGGGCGTGGGAGAGATCCAGGCGGGGGTAGCTGGCCCGTAAGTACGGCAGGTCGAACCCCGATCCGAAAAACGTCACGATCAGGTCGTACTTGGATAATTCTTCCTGCAAGCGATCCTGAGTCAGGTTCCGGTGACGCACCAACGTGGTCATGGCGTGGTTGCCGTACAAGCCGACCATGGTGATCTCGCCTTCTCCGGCCGGGTACCCGTTGGTTTCGATGTCAAGATAGACCGTGCGAGCGCGAAAGGTTTCAAACAATCGCCAATGATGGGCTGCCTTGAATCGCTTGGAGACCTTGCGCCATTGCGCGCTGTGGAAATCCTCCCACGTTTGTTCAACTTCACGATCATAGAGCGCTTTTCGCAGGGGACCGATGCCTGCGGCTGTGGAGGCCCGGAGGAATTGCCGCCAGTGGGTCATGCCGTCGGCCCACAGACGCCGTTCCGTGGTTTCTCCGATGCCATTCAGAAAAATGAACGAGGATTCAAGCATGACTGAACCGTGGACCTCTCGAGTCTTGCGATCGCATTTGACAACACGCTACAGTCGATTCTTGGGAAATTCAAGGAGACGGGTGACTTAGTGGAGGGGCAATTTCCGAAGCGAGCCCTTCGACACGTGATAGAGTGGTACGAGCTACATAGGGACGAACTTTTGGATAACTGGGAAAGATGCCGCAGGAAAGCGGCTCCGAATCCCATCGAACCTTTGGAATGATTCGATGTTTCTTCACGTGACACATGCAAAAGCACTCGACGGCTATCGGGTGGAAGTAGGTTTCGACGATGGACGCGAGGGTATCGCGGATCTCACGGAGGCGCTCGAAGGACCGCTGTTCGAGTCGCTGAAGGACCCGGATGTGTTCAGGAAGTTTCGGATTGACGAAGAACTTCAGACTATCGTGTGGCCTAACGGAACAGACTTGGCGCCTGAGTATATCTATTTTCAGGCGTTTCGAGACGATCAGGAGCTTCAACCTACCTTCCGCAAATGGGGCTACATCGCCTGACCCGGCGCTTCATACGGATTATTCAACCACTAGCGGTTAAATGAGAACGGCTGGTGAGCTTGGTTGTTGGGTGGAAATCAGTGGACATTGAGAGATCAATCAGATAATATGATTATCAGTTTTTCATGGAGAATATCTTGTGGCACAAGCGCTCTCTGTTACTGAAATAGCCCGTCACTTCGCAGAATACATCAACCGTGTTGCCTACCGTGGTGAGAGTTTCGTGCTCGTGCGTGGCAATAAACCCATGGCAGAACTCCGTCCGCTTCCTGCGGGGAAACAGCTTACGGAACTTCCCGCGTTGCTGGCATCGTTGCCTCATCTTTCTTCAGACGAGGCCATGCAGTTCGCCGCTGACCTCACGGCGGCTCGGGAGGCGCTTGCTCGCGCGGAGGTCCGTGATCCGTGGGAGTCCTGATTGACGCCAGTATCCTCATTGAATACGAGCGAAAGCGTTTCGACCTGACACGCCATTTGGCGCAGCGATCGCAGGAAGAGTTTTTTCTCTCTGTCATCACAGTGAGCGAACTCCTTCATGGAGTCCATCGTGCAGCGCGGTCGGAGGTTCGAGCAAAGCGTTCGGCGTTTGTCGAGTCGCTCTTGGAACGCTTTCCTCTATTGCCGATAGATCTGGCGACTGCCCGAGCGCATGCGCAGGTATGGGCAGAGTTAGCTGTAGCGGGCAGGATGATTGGACCGAATGATCTTTGGCTTGCAGCGACGGGCCTTGCCCATGGGTTGACTGTGGTCACAGCCAATGTCCGTGAGTTTACAGGCGTCCCGGGCCTTGCGGTCGAAATATGGGGGGAACGTGCTGATGGAAGAGCAATCGAAGCGGATTAAGATTACGATAGGCGGCGTGGCTGTGGAAGCGGAGTTGAAGCCGACGCGGACGGCGCAGGCCATCTACGATGCCTTGCCGGTTGAAGCCAGGGTGAATCAATGGGGAGAAGAATTTTATTGCCAGATTCCCGGAGTCAAGGACTACCGTGAAACCGCGACAACGAACGTGAAAGTGGGCGACGTCGCGTATTGGGGGATTGGCGGGGCGTTGGCTGTGTTTTTTGGACGGACCCCCATGAGTATCGGAGAAGATCCGGTCCCGGCGGACCGGGTGAACGTTGTCGGACGGTTGATCGGAGATCCGACCGTGCTTCACGGAGCCGTCGGCGCCACGATGATGACAATCGAGAAGGTTGCGTGACCACGGGATGCGAGTCACCGGGGAACGCATTCAATTGCTGGCAACGGCCGTTGTGGAGCGCTTGCAGGAGCAAGGGCTGTTGGAGATTGTCGGGTCGAAAGAGCGCGTGGTTCATGCCGTCCGGAAAGCCGTCACCGATGAGCTTTCCGTGGAAGACCGGCTTCATGAGGAAATTCGGACCCTGTTGAAACAGTACGACGAGGAGTTTCGAAGCGGCCGGTCGGATTACCAGAAGATGTTTGCGATGGTGAAAAATAAATTGGTCAAAGACCGCGGGTTGGTTCTGTAAGCCGGCATTCGCGCCGGGTGTTTCACGCTGTCGCCGCGTGATGGCATGGGACCTCTTTTATCCGACGATAAGCAAACGCATCTGTCGCACGTGATTCTTCAGGCTCTTCAACGGACGCCTGAAGGGACGCTTCGTGGCGCGCCCGCGCAAGCGTTGAAAGAAATCAAACGCCTTCTGACCGAGTCGATGCAAGCCGAGGAACAGATTCATCGCCTGGTCCGATCCCGCCTGAACTCCTACTCCCGCCGGATTCCCGAAGGGTCCCCGGAATGGGACGTGCTGTACGAAAAGGCCTATCGGGAAGAACTCCGCAAGCGGCAATTGGGGTAGCGGCAGGGAAACCCTGCCGGCTCGATTGCGACGTGGCGACTCAAACAATGCTGGCTGGATCTGTTCAGGATCAACGTGCTACATTAGCCTGGTGCAGTGATTGTAAGCCTGACTGGTTGGCGGTGCGACGCGCTGTAGGATTCCCCCTCGTGAACAGAGTGTTTCCTTTCGTCTGGCCGATGCTCATCGGCTTTCTTCTCATTCCCGGCACGATTGCGGCACAGGATAAAGTGCAAGGGCACCTGATTGTCGAGGATATCCTGGCTCGACCGGGGACCGCCGTGACGTTGAAGGCGGTGTTGCTTGAAAAAGGATTCCTGGGAAATAGAGGCCTGGGCGGAGAAACCGTGACCTTTACCGTGCAGGGCCAGCATGCCGGGACGGCGCTTACCGGCGGAGATGGCCGCGCATTTTTGGAATTCAAGACCCATATGCGGGGCAACCACAGGATTGTCGCGAGCCTTGAATCCAGTCCACGTGTCGAGGCCGCGGACGGGAATGGGAACCTGGCGTCCTGGGAACGCCGGCGTCCGATTTTATTGGTGGACTTCGCCACCCTTGTTCAGGAAGGGGCTTCGATCCCGTTGCCGGACGTTCCCGTTGTCAGGAACCTCAAGGCCTTGGGCTCGCCTCAAGAGCATGCCGCGCATGAGCTGTCGAAGGTGGCCGAATTTTATTACAACGTGATTTACGTGTGTGAACGTCAAGGCATGGCCCTGCACGAAACCCGTGAATGGTTGAGGCGTCACGAATTTCCCGTGGGTATTGCGAGAACGGTTCCCTTGGAGTCCAAGGCTTTGGTGGCGTTTATGGAAACCTTAAAAGAGGGTGGGTGGGATAACCTGGAAGCCGCGATCGGACGAACATGGGAATTTGCTCAGACATTGGTGAAAAACCGGGTCAGGACGGTGATCTTCCCCGATTCCCGTGAAACCAGGAAATATCCGCGACGCGCGAAGATCGTCAGCTCATGGAAAGAAGTTCGCAAACAATTATAACCTCGGGCGCCTCTCCGGCGGCGCCGGCGTCGTATGAAGACCGGTAAGCCGCGCACGATTTTCGTCTGCCAGGAATGTGGCAGTCAATCGCCGCGGTGGGTCGGACGTTGCCCGGATTGCGGCCAATGGAATTCCCTGAAAGAGGAAAGCGCGACGCGGCCTCACGGACGGCAAGCCGCCGGCGATAAAGAGGCGGCACTGCCGATCAATGAAGTGGCCGTCACCAGGGAGATCCGGTTTGCCACCGGCCTGACCGAACTCGATCGGGTGCTCGGCGGCGGCGTCGTGCCCGGGTCGATCGTCCTGGTCGGCGGCGATCCCGGCATTGGGAAAACCACGCTGCTGCTTCAGACCCTGCATGGGCTGGAGCAACGCAATCCGCCGGTGCTCTACGTCACGGGTGAAGAATCCGCCCAGCAGATCAAAATGCGCGGGGACCGTTTGGGCGTGTTGAGTTCTTCATTGTACATCCTGACGGAAACGTCTCTCGAAGACGTGCTCAAGGTTGCCAATACCCTGTGCCCCACGGCTCTGGTCGTGGATTCCGTTCAGACCGTCTACACGGATCAGGTGACGTCCGCGCCCGGCACGGTCAGCCAGGTGCAGGAAGTGGCGTGCCAGCTCATGTGGTACGCCAAACGAACGGGCGTGCCGGTGTTTCTCATTGGGCACGTGACCAAGGAGGGCATGATTGCCGGTCCCAAATTGCTGGAACACATCGTGGATACCGTCCTGTATTTCGAGGGAGACAAGAGCCACGCCTACCGCATTCTGCGGGCCGTAAAAAACCGGTTTGGAGCGGCCAATGAAATCGGCGTGTTTGAAATGAACGATGGAGGGTTGCAGGAGGTGGCCAATCCGTCCGAACTGTTTTTGGCCGGGCGGCCTGCCAAAAGCACGGGCTCGGTGGTCGTGTCGAGTCTGGAAGGCAGTCGCCCGATTCTGGTCGAGTTGCAGGCCCTGGTCACCGCCACGGGGTATGCGATGCCCAAGCGCATGGCCAATGGCGTAGAATTGAATCGGGTGGCCCTCCTGCTCGCCGTGGTGGAAAAACGATTGGGCTTGCAGCTATCCGGGCATGACGTGTATCTCAACGTGGTGGGCGGGCTTCGACTCGACGAGCCGGCGATTGACGTGGGCATTGTCGCGGCGATCGTGTCCAGTTTTCGCGACCAGGCGTTTGACGGTCAGACGTGCTGCATTGGGGAAGTGGGCCTGGGAGGGGAGATCCGTCCCGTCAGTCAGGTCGAGTTGCGGATTCGTGAAGCCATGAAACTGGGATTTCAACGGTGCGTGTTACCGCAGGGGAATCTGACCAAGCAGTTGAGTAATCCCGGGATGGAACTCTACGGCGTTCACGAAGTCGGGGAAGTATTCGATCACGTGGTCACGTCGGCTTCGTCGCCGTAGTGGAGGTACACGGACATGTCGTATGACAGGCGCCCTTTCGTCCGGTGGGTGGCCGTTGGGGCGTTGTGTCTCAGCCTCGGCGCGTGCGCCGGTCGCGCACCCGCGCCGCCGGTTGAGCCGGTTCCGGCACGGGCCCCCGCGCTGACTCCCCAACAAGTGCTGGCCACCCTGTACGCGCGTGAATCCAATATCACCAGTTTAAAAGGGTTGTTTCAGGCCGACGTCGAAGGATCGTTTTCTCCCTTTTCGCACAGCATTCAGGGAACGCTGTTTTACCGGCGCCCACAAGCCATTCGCATTAAAGGCTTTACACGGTTTGGGGGGACGCTCTTCGACTTCCTGTTGAACGGCCAACCGTATTCCCTGCAGACGGCCGATCGCCGGTACCCCGTGGTTGGGCGCGTGCCGGATTTTCGTCCTCTCGGGAATTTGGGACTTCCGGTTCAACTCAGTTTGCGCGCCGTCGAAATTCTTCTTGGCAGACTGCGATGGACCGCGGAGCAATTCCGCGAAGTTCAGGTGGCGAAGACGGCCTATCGGTATACCGTCGCCCTCTCTCAGGACAATGAATCGAACGTCTCCGTGTTGCAACACGTGTGGGTGGATCACTCTTCAGCCCTGATTCAGGGCATCGAATATTATACGACCGAGGGGAAAAAGCTGGTCACCCTCACAGCTTCGGATTATCGGAAGGTGGGGCCGTCGGAGCAACCGGATTCGGTGGTCCTGCCGTTTTTGCTTGAGGTGAAAGAATACGTGACATCGGGATCGGTCAGACTGCAATTTTCAGAGCTTGCGCCAAATATTCCGGTGTCCGCAAAGGAGTTTGAATTCCAGTGACGCGGGTGCGCCATCCCGGGGATGCTGCGAATCGTTGGAGCCACCATGAAAATACTCGCCGTTGAAACCGCCACGCGGCATCAGAGCGTCGCGCTCCTGGACGGAACGGTCTTAGTGGCTCAGAACAATCAGGAAAACTGCGCGTCTCACGTCAGTTCCCTGGTTCCCGCCATTCAACGCCTCCTGGACTCGCAGCAGTGTTCGTTTTCGGCCATCGAGGGACTTGCCGTGTCCGCAGGACCCGGGTCCTTTACGGGTTTGCGCGTAGGCCTTTCAACTATGGTAGGATTTCGAACCGTCACGGGGTTGCCCCTTGTGACCGTGCCGACGCTGGAAGCGATGGCATGGAGTCAGCGGACCGCCAAACTGCCCGTGTGTCCCGTCCTGGTGGCCCGGTCCCATGAAGTGTATTGGGCCCGGTTTCAATGGAACGACGGACACGTGATTCGGTTACAGGAAGACCGGGTTGGCACGATTCGGGACATGATGGATACGATTCGCGACCCCACGATTCTGTTCGGCGAAGGGTGGCTGCGTCATCAGCGCGCGATCATGGAAGGTTTGGGGGACGTTGCGCTGTGCGGCGCGGCGGAGTCGATGCATCCTTCCGCCCACTGCGTGGGGCTGGCCAGCATGGACGCTTTTCGTGCCGGGAAATTCGCCGGTCCCCATCTCTCGCCTCATTATGTTCAACGTTCGGAAGCGGAAGTCCAATGGGACCTCAACAATCAGCGCACGTCGTCCTGATGCTCGCACGATGACGCCCCAAACCTCATCCCGTCTCGATTTTCGCGTGTTGCCGTGCGACGGCCGGGATTTGGATGACGTTCTTGACATTGAACGGGAATCGTTTTCGTCGCCCTGGACCCGGGCCATGTTTGAGGCGGAGTTGGAGGAGAATCCCTTTGCCCGGTTTTGCGGGGCCTTTTGTCCCGGCGACACACGTCCGGCAAAGCGGCTTCTGGGGTATCTCTGTTATTGGGTGGTCTTTGACGAGTTACGCCTCATGAACCTGGCCGTGCGACCGGGCTTCCGCCGGCAGGGAATCGCGAGCCGTCTGGTCGGGCATGCCCTGGAGGAGGGGATGCGTCAGGGAACGGTACGGGCTCTCCTGGAAGTCCGGGCAAGCAATCACCCGGCGCAACAGTTGTATGAGACGTTCGGTTTTCGGCAATACGGCCGGCGACGATTCTACTATACGAACCCGGATGAGGATGCTATCCTTATGCACATGCAATTGGGAAAACGTGGTCAATCGTGACCTTCATTTCTGACATGGATTGTTCTCTTGACCAGGGAGGGGCTTCATGCTGACTGATGACCAAATTGCCGAACACCTCCGTACGACCAATGCCGACTTTCGTGAACTCCAGGAGGCTCATCATCAACTGGATGAGCAACTGCAGGAACTGTTGAAAAATCATATCCTGACCCCTCAAGAAGAAGTGCTCAAAAAACAGATCCAGAAAGAAAAGTTGGGCAAGAAGGATCGCATGGCGCAGCTCATCCGCGAATACCGGAATGAGCAACAAAAAACCGCAGCCTCGTAACCGGCGGCTCGCGTACCACAACAGGCAATGGCCACACTCGTCCATCCTCTGACTCGCCATATCCGTGACGTCAAACGTCGGCTGCTGATCGTCGGGGCGACGATCATGGTGGCGTTTGTCGCGACGTTTTCCATTTCGGCCGATTTGATCGAATGGTTCAAGCGGCCCTTTGCGGACGACCTGTTGTTTTATGGCCCGGCCGAAGCCCTGTTTGCGTCGATCAAAATTTCATTTCTCGCCGCGATCGTGGTCAGTCTTCCCGTCATTCTGTATCAATTCTGGAAATTCGTTCAGCCGGCCCTGTTGCCCGGAGAGCAGGGTTGGGGCATTCCCCTGTTTCTGCTCGCCACCGGATTTTTCGTGCTGGGTCTGGCCTTTTGCAATTTGGTGATTCTCCCGCTGGTGATTGATTTCTTTGTGTCATTCGGGCTGGAGCGCGAACTCAAACCCGAACTGGCCGTCGGCACCTACGTCGATTTCAACGTGAAATTTTTGACGGCGTTCGGGTTTGCGTTTGAAATTCCGCTGGCGCTGTCTCTCCTGGCGCGGGCGGGGCTGGTGTCCCACGCGCACTTGGCTCTCTATCGTCGGCACGCGGCCATGTTGGCGCTGATTATCTCGGCGGTCATCACACCCGATGCCACCCTGTTTACGATGCTCCTTATGGCCATTCCGCTGATTGTGCTCTATGAAATCGGCGTTTGGGGAGCTAAAATCTTCGGACGGATCCCTCCTGAACCCGAACAGGAAGACGGCGACGATCAGGAAGAAGAGATGCCCGTGCCAACCGGAACCGCGGGTCATCGTGTCTCCTGACCACGCGTACCGGTTGCGGGCCGCTTCGTGACGTCGCGCGTCTCTTTCCGGGCCGTGGTTCTGCCGGCCCTCATGATTTTATGCGCGGCAGGTTCCTGTTTTGCCGAAGACCGCGGGCATCCCGATCCCTTTGAACGCGCGGGCGGCAGGCCGCCCAGCATTCAAGCCCTGGCGACGACGGGCGGAGGGACGCTCTATGCCGGTTCCTTCGGATTCGGGGTGTTTTTCAGTGACGATTACGGCGAGACCTGGGAATCGATCAACAGCGGGTTGGGCGATCGCTTCATTCTCTGTTTGCGCGCGGATGAGAACGGGACGGTCTACGCCGGGACCGTGCGCGGTGGCGTCTTTCGCACACGTGAAGATGGAAAAACCTGGGAATCGATCAAGGCCGGGCTGAAATTCGCGGAGGTCAAATCCCTCCTGACCCATCATGGACTGGTCTACGCGGGCACGGGGAGGGGCGTGTACCAGTGGGACGAAGCTGTTCGCGAATGGTCTCCGGTGGCGCCCGGTCTCGATCAAATGCTTATTGGCAGCCTGGTCATGACGAACACGTCTCAATTATTCGCCGGCACCGCCGGCAAGGGGCTGTACCGGATCGATGCCACGACGCACGGCAGGTGGCAAAAAGCGGGGGATCCCCTGGTGGACCCCAAGGAACATCTGACTCATACGTATATTCGCGTGATGACGGTGAGCCCTCAACACCATCTGTACGTGGGCACCCAGGACGGCGGCGTGTATCGCAGTCAAGATGCAGGGAAGACCTGGAAGCCGATCGGTCGGTCGCTGCCGAATGACTCGATTCGCGGCATCGTTGCCACGAGGGCGGCGCTCTACGTCGCCACGGGTCGGGGGATGTTCAAGAACAATTTTCAAAACTCCGAATGGGTGCCGGTGAATAACGGATTGACCGAGTTGTCGATTCAGGTCCTGATGGCCTCTTCGGAGGGCGAGCTGTACGTCGGGACCACGGCCGGCGCCTTTCGCAGTCAGGATGACGGCAACCATTGGGTCAATATCAGCGAGAGCCTGGGCATGTATTCTTCAATGCCCCGGCCGTATTTTTGAAAGGAGAACGTATGTCGGAGATGAACGAGGTTACCACCAATACCCGTGCCACCATTGCCGTGTCGTCTCAAGGCGAGGCCTGGGGAGACATTGTCCTGCAATTCTATACGGACGTGGCTCCGAATCATGCCGGAAATTTTTGCACGCTCGCGGCGAAAAACTTTTACGATGGGACCACGTTTCATCGAGTCATCCCCGGATTCATGATCCAGGGTGGCGATCCCAACAGCAAAAATCCCGATCGTGCCTCGCACGGGATGGGCGGGCCCGGGTATCACGTGAAGGCCGAGTTCAACGCCAGGCAACACAAGCGGGGCGTGCTCTCGATGGCTCGGGCTCAGGACCCGGATAGCGCGGGGTCGCAGTTTTTCATCTGTGTGGCCGATTCGCCGTTTCTGGATGGACAATACACGGCCTTCGGAGAAGTCGTCAGCGGTATGGAAGTCGTTGATCGCGTCGTCGCCGCCAAGCGCGACGGCCGCGACAATCCCCTTGAACGCATTGAAATGACCGTGACGATTTCGTGACCACTCTCTTATTCCGTCATCCCCGACTCGATCGGGGATCCAGTGTTTTTGTCGTTGGCCAACAGGAGATACGAAGCGGAATTTCCAAGGAGGAGACATGATGGTGATGTATGGCTGTGTGGGGATGGAGCTGGCGAGAGGAATCGAACCTCCAACCAGCGGTTTACAAAACCGCTGCTCTGCCATTGAGCTACGCCAGCCTTACACTTATTGTTGCGCACTAAGTTCGCTTTGACAAGAAGAGAATTTGGCCTAAAATTGGCGACCTGCTTGATCAAGGAGGAATTCAAGTGAAGCAAAAGGACTTTGATCGTTTGGTGGCAAGTGTGAAGCAGGCAGGGACTATTCGCCGGGGGCACCTGAAGCCTGGACGGGCGACTGATTTTCGGCCTGAAGACGTGCAGGCGATTCGTGCCTGGCCAAAGAAGTCGCAACGCTTGTCTACGTCATACGTCATCCACGATGACCTTCAGCACGCCTTTTTGAGCCGCGCAGGCAAAGGCCTCGGTGGCTCGTTCAATCGGAAAGCGTTGATGGATGAGTGATTGCACGTCGATGGCGTGTGCCTTCAGTAACGCGAGGGCTGCCGGGAACGGACCGCACCGCGAGCCCACGACGGTAATTTCGTGAATCACGAGCGAGGTCATGTCCACGGTAGTCTGCCCATGGTAGGTTGATTTGAGCACGATGGTTCCTCTGGGACGAACGCATTCACGGGCCAGGGTCAATCCGTCGGGCGTGCCGGTGGCCTCGACGACGATGTCGAATCCCGGCGAAAGCGAGGCGGGGTCCTGACTCGTGTGAATGCCGCGAGCGGCAAGGATCTGCAACTTTTCCCGATGCCGTCCCAGCACCGTTAAACGGCATCCGGCGCGCTGAAGGACCTGGGCGCACAACAACCCCAGTTTTCCATCGCCGATGACCAGGACCCGGTCCGATGGGTCGATGGGAACCTGTTCGAGAATTTGACAGGCCGCGGCAAGGGGTTCCGTGAACACGGCTTGATCGTTGGTGACGTCGTCGGGCAGGGGGTGGAGATTTTCAGGAGGCAGGGCCAGATAATCGGCAAAGGCTCCATCACGGCGGTCGATGCCCAAGGTCGTTCGATGCGGGCAATGGGTCGGGCGTCCGGCTTGGCAGACCGGACAGACCCGGCAGGCCGCGTTGATTTCACCGACGACCCGCTGTCCGACAAGGTCCGGATGGTGCGGGGCCTCCTCAACGATTCCGACGAATTCATGGCCCAAGACTCCGTGAAAGCCCATGTAGCCCTGCGCCAGTTGCAGATCCGTGTCGCAGATTCCCGCCTGAATGACCCGAACGACGGCTTCGCCGTCAGCCGGCGTCGGGATGGGGTACTGTTCGCAATATTCCAAGCTGGAGGTCAGCGCGCGCATCGGGTCAGCGGTCTGTGTGTGGGTTTCTCATTGGCCGATCATGCCCCTCTCACCCCGGCGCTCTCCCATCAAACGGGGAGAAGGCGTTTCTGATTTGCCTTTGAACAGCCAAAAGGGATTAGTGTAAAATCTCCTGATTGTGGTGGTGTGTTTGGGAAACGGCCCGGGACGCCCCGGTGTGTTTCCCGCGTGGGAACTGACTTGAGCCATAAAGGATAATTTTTATGATTATGGAAACTTTACACGGGTGTCGCAAGGGGAAATGTTCAGTGGGGCTTGCCGTCCTGGCTTTCGCAGGGATCATGGTCGTCATTCCGTCCCGGCCGGCGTCGGCAACAGTGCCGGAGGCGTTCAGCAAGGGATTCTCCGACATCGTCGCGACAGTGCAACCTGCCGTGGTGAACGTGGCGGTTTCAGAGACGTCCAGTCCGCGGGGGCCGAGACGGTTGCCCCCGGGCCCCTTTGGTGGCCCGCCCGGGCCTCCGGGGCCTCCCATGCCGCCACCCGGTCCTCCCGGACGGCCGCCGTTCGGCCCGCCCGGCATGAGTGCCGGGTCCGGGGTTATCATCAGTCCGGAAGGATACATTGTGACCAACAACCACGTGGTGGAAGAAGCCACGGACATTACCGTCACGACCTTTGATGGAAAGGAATTTCCCGCGAACGTCGTGGGGACCGATCCGAAGACGGACCTGGCCGTGATCAAGATTGACGGAGACAAACTCCCGTTCATTTCATGGAGTGCGAACGAGACGATCAGGGTGGGCGATCTGGTGCTGGCTGTGGGGAGTCCCTTTGGCCTGAAATCGTCCGTCACGATGGGCATTATCAGCGCGATGGGTCGGGGCAACGTCGGCATCACGGAATACGAGGATTTTATCCAAACCGACGCGCCGATCAATCCCGGCAATTCCGGGGGGCCGCTGGTGAACATGGCGGGTGAAATCGTCGGCATCAATACCGCCATTTTTTCCCGTACCGGCGGATCGGAAGGGATCGGGTTTGCCATTCCCGTCGATATTGTCAGGGATATTACCAGCAGCCTGATCAAGAGCGGGCGAGTCGTGCGGGGGTGGATGGGGATTGCGATTCAGGAATTGAATCCTGCCCTGGCGCAGTCGTTTCAGTTGCCGGAATCCCACCGGGGTGGGGTTCTGATCAGTGAAGTCAATGAAAAAGGCCCGTCCGCGGGAGGCCTGTTGCAGCGGGGAGACGTGTTGCTCGAATATCGCGGTCAGAAGATTCGAGACGTCAATCATCTCCGAAACATCGTCGCGCGCACGCCGGTCGGCTCCGACGTTGAAATCACCGTGTTGCGCAACGGCGAAAGAAAGACGTTGACCATGAAAGTGGGAGAACGGCCGACGGATGAAGTGCTGGCCGGCGGCAGAGGCTTCTCGCCTCCCGCGACGATGGAAAAACCCGATAATGTGCTGGCCGGCCTGGACGTCGGAGCATTGACGGATGAACGCCGGAAACAATTGAATCTCCCTGAAGAGGTGGGCGGCGTCGTGGTGAATGAAGTGAAGCCCGGCAGCGAGGCGGAAGCGGCGGGCTTGCAACAGGGGGACATCATTCAGGAAGTGAATCGGGAAGTCGTCAAGAGTCTGGCCGATTACAAACGGATTGTCCCCACGATCGAGAAAGAGCAGTTGGTCGTGCTTTTCCTGAGCAGGAGAGGGAACAATCTCTTCGTGGCGGTGAATCCCCAATGACGCGGGCATGATGATGGATTGCGGGTCCGGCCAGGGCTGTTGGTAAAGGGGCCCCCGAACGGGAGCGACGAGGCGTACCGGAAAGACATGGCGGAACAATCGAAATTTACCACGTGGTTGCAGGACAAGGTCTTTAATCCTCTTGAGGATAAGAAGATGCCGGTCATGCAGCACTTGTTTGAATTTCAGAAACGGCTGACCAAAACGGTGGTGGTCGTGGCCTTGTTTTTCATCGGGACGTTTTTCTATGCCGATACCCTGGTGCAGTGGTTGCGTATCCCATTGCAGAACATGTTCGTTCCCGGAGACCTGGAGTGGGTCCCGACCGACCTGCCGAAGATTCCCTTTATCTTCTTATCGCCGGCAGAGGCGCTGTGGCAAAATCTCAAGGTGGCGGCCCTGTTTGCCCTGGTGCTCGCCACGCCCTATATCCTGTGGGAAATCTGGTCGTTCGTCGTTCCCGGCTTGCACGTACAGGAACGCCGATTCGTGGCGCCGTTTGTCATGACGAGTGCCGTGGCTTTTTATTTGGGGTTGGGCTTCTGTTTCTTCTTCGTGTTGCCCTTTGCCCTGAACTTTCTGATTTCCTACGGCGTGCAGGCGGGGTTCATCCCGCAATTGTCGATTGCCAGTTACGTGGGATTCGCCCTCTGGTTCCTGGTGGTGTTCGGCTTGATTTTTGAGGTGCCGCTGGCGCTCACGCTCATGGCCAAATTGGGGTGGGTGGATGCGCCGTTTTTGAAAAGATACCGGAAGTGGGCGTTTTTGGGAGCGTTTCTGTTTGCCGCGCTTCTGACGCCGACTCCCGATCCCTTTAATCAATGTCTCATGGCCTTGCCGATGTATTTTTTCTATGAAGTCGGCATTATCAGCGCCGGATTTTTCAAGAAGAAACCGGATGCCGATGAAGCGGAAGAGGAAGTTGAGGCGAGTCCTTCGTCAAAGGGCTCCGGCGTCCTGCAACCCCAAACGGCAGCCGGTGGGCCTGATGATGAATACGTGGGTGTGCCCTGACGTCTTTTGTTTTTATGTGGTCAGATGATTGACGTTGCAATACTGGTCATCAACAGTAAAATTTGTTCCGGAGAAGCGGAAGATCATGGGAAAGAGCGTCTGTGTCGATACCTGCAAGACCATGACCTTCGTCTGCTTGGATATGAAGTCGTGCCGGATGACCGCGAGAGCATTCGCAAGCATTTGGCGCGTCTGTGCGACAAACAGGATCTCCGGGTGATTTTCACCGTGGGGGGAACCGGCGTGCGGCCCACGGACTGGGCTCCGGAAGCCACGCGGGACGTGATCGAAAAAGAAATCCCCGGCATCGGGGAGGCCATGAGAGCGGAGAGTCTGAAAAAAATGAGGACGGCCATGCTGTCCAGGGGAACAGCCGGGATTCGCGGCGGGACCATGGTGGTCAATCTTCCGGGCAGTCCCCAAGGCGTGATCGACAATTTGGCGACGTTCCTTCCGATACTCGATCACACGGTTGGGAAAATATCGGGCGTGTCATCCGGTAAGAAGTGAGAGGACTTGGGGAGAATGAACGTGGCATTGATCGAAGCGGTAAAACCTGGAGGCGTGTATGAGTGCTGAACTGAAAATGTTTCAACCGGCTTCGTCGCAAGGGGATGCCTGTACGTACATGTGGGCATGCGCGATTTGCGACGAAAATGAAACGTGCCAAAAAGACAAGGAAGGCCACAGCCGGTGGCTGGTGGCCAAGCGCATGGAGCGGATCGATTACAAGATCCTCGTCATGAGCAACAAAGGCGGGGTCGGGAAAAGCACCGTCTCCACGAATCTGGCCGTCAGCCTGGCCTTGAAAGGCTACGAGGTGGGGATTTGCGACATGGATATTCACGGCCCCAACATTCCCAAAATGGTCGGCGCCGAAGGCCAACGCCTCAAAATCAGCACGGGCGGCGGGATTATTCCCCATCAGGCCTACAACATGAAAATCGCTTCGATGTCGTTCCTGCTCCAAAATTCGGATGACCCCATTATCTGGCGTGACGCGTATAAATTTGAATTCATCAACCAATTACTCGGCGGCGTCGAATGGCAGGATCTGAATTTTCTCATCGTGGATTTGCCGCCGGGCACGGGAAACGAATCGGTGACCACCATCGACCTGATCGGAGAGGTGACCGGATGCGTGATTATTTCGACCCCGCAGGAAGTCGCGTTGCTCGATGCCCGAAAGTCCGTCACCTTCGCGCGGGACAGCGAATTGCCGATCATCGGTATCGTGGAGAATATGAGCGGTCTCGATTGTCCGCATTGCCATCAGCACATCGAGGTCTTTCGACTGGGTGGGGGCGAAGCGTCCGCTCACGACATGGGCGTTCCCTTTTTGGGAAGAATTCCGCTCGACCCGGAAGTGGTGCGGCAAAGCGATTACGGCGAACCCTATGCCCTGTTCCATTCCGATATGCCCACGGCTGATGCGTATCACGACATTGCCAACAAAGTGGATGATTTTTGCAAGAAAAAAGGCTCGCTGGTGCAGGTCGCCACCAAAAGCCCATTCAAGAAAAAATAGAGACGCATGGACGGATTGACGCCTCTCGCGCAAGCGCAACGGATCGTGCTGGATGCCGCCGCCCCGTTGGGGTGCGAAAAAGTCGGATTGCTGGACGCCCTGGGACGGGTCCTGGGTGAGGACATCGTGGCCCCGCGGGATAATCCGCCGTGGAACAATTCCGCCATGGATGGATTTGCCGTTCGGTGGGACGATATCAAAAAAGAGCACGCCATTACCAAACCCCCGGAATTAACCATTGTCGAAGACGTGCAGGCCGGCCAGGTTGCGGAAAAATCCGTGGGCCCCGGCGAAGCCATTCGCATCATGACCGGCGCCCCGGTTCCGGATGGAGCCGATACCGTGGTGCGCGTCGAATTCACGGAACCGTCCGACACCAGCGTGCGGATTTTTCAGCCGGAACCCCAGGGCGCCAATATTCGTCCCAGGGGTGAAGACGTCAGGGAAGGGGAATGTATCATTGCCCAGGGCACCCAATTGCGTCCCGCGGAAATCGGCATGCTCGCGATTCTGGCGAAATCGTTCGTGCTGGTCCATCAGCGTCCCCGGGTGGCCATCCTGTCAACGGGTGACGAACTCGCCGATCTCGACGAGAAATTCGACGAGCACAAAATCGTCAACTCGAACAGCTACGGGATTGCGGCGGCGGTTCAGGAAGCGGGCGGGGTCCCGCTCCTGCTGGGCATCGCCAAGGATACGCCCGAGTCACTCAAGAAGAAGATCGCGCAGGGACTGGGTTGTGACATTCTGGTTCTCTCCGGCGGCGTGTCCATGGGCGATTACGACTTCACCAAAGTCGTGTTTGCGGAACTCGGAGCCGACATGCATTTCTGGAAGCTGGCGATTCGTCCCGGACAACCCCTGGCTTTCGGAAAGATCCAGGGCAAATTGGCGTTCGGGTTGCCCGGAAATCCCGTGTCGTCCATGGTGACGTTCGAACAGTTGGTCCGGTTGGCAGTCATGAAAATGGGCGGCTGCCGGCACCTGGAGCGTCCCGTGGTCGAGGCCGAGTTTCAGGAAACGTTTTCCAAACATCCGGACCGCCGGCATTTCCTGCGAGGGATCCTGGAGCGAAAAAACGGAAAACTCACCGTCCGGACCACCGGGCCGCAGGGTTCCGGTATTTTGACGTCGATGGTCAAGGCCAACGGGTTGATCGATATTCCTGAAGAGGTGGAAAAGATCAATCCCGGCGATACCGTTCGCGTGCAAGTGTTCAGCAGGAATTTTTAGCCGTGGCGCCACCGATCCTCTCATTTGTCGGGCGGTCGAACAGCGGGAAAACCACGTTGATCGAGCGGGTCATTCCTGAACTCACGCGCGCGGGGTATCGGGTGGCAACGGTGAAACACGCGGGCCACGGGTTTGAATTGGATACGGAAGGCAAGGACAGTTGGCGGCACAAACAAGCCGGAGCGCATGCCGTCATCGTAATCTCCAAGGGCAGCCTGGCCATGTTCGCCGACGTGTCCGAAGAGATGAAAGTCGAAGAAGTACGGGACCGGTTTCTGGACAGCCAAACGGATTTGATCATTGCCGAGGGCTGGAAAAGCGAAGGCTACCCGAAAATTGCCGTCGTGCGCGAGCAACTGGAAGAAGTGAACGTGGCCGTTGACGGGTTGTTGGCCATTGTTTCCATGAAACCCATAGAAGCGTCCGTACCGTGCATCGATCGTGATGATATCGACACGCTGGCCAGGTTGATCATTCAGCACTACCCCAAGCCGCCTTCCACCTGACATGAACCGAAGGACCGTCATCGTCCTCCTGGTCGCTGTCGTGATCCTTGGTGTGGCCGGGACGGCGGCCATCCCCGTCACGAACCATCCGGAGTTTTGCGCGTCCTGCCATACCATTCGTCCCTCGGTCGAGAGCTGGAAAGCGTCGTCCCACAAAGACGTCACCTGCGTGGCGTGTCACGTTCGACCGGGCCTGCGAGGGTTTCTCGAAGACAAAGTATACGCCGGCCTGAAAGACGTGGCGGTGACGTGGTTCGGGACGCCGACCGAGCCTCATGACTTGCAGGCGCAGGTGGAGTCAAGCGTCTGTTTGAGTTGCCATCGCGCGATACTCAGGGTATCGGAAGTGTCAACCAGAGACTTGCCGAAGCCCGTCAATGACATCGGCTTGATCATGAGTCACCGGACACACATGGAAGCCTTTCAGAAGCGCGGGCAAGGGGAGGGTTGTACCACCTGTCACGCGCGCGTGGTGCACGGCAAACCCGTGAAGGGCTATCCCATCGTGATCCCGCGGGGACACGTCAAGCTGGACATGGAGCCGCACTATCCCGACCATCCTGAAGGTTCGGCATTATGGAAGTCGTCATTGGCTGACTGCGTGCGGTGCCACGACAACAAGACGGCTTACGAAGGCACGGTGCTCAGCAAGGATTGTGAAGTCTGTCATCTTCCGGACAGAATTGGAGATTTTCTGTTTTAACCCCACGTAGGCGGCACCGATGTCGGCACCGATCGTTCGCGTTCACAATCTGACCAAGCGGTTCGGCGATTTCACCGCGGTGGATCACGTGTCGTTCGAGATTCAACCCGGAGAAACCATCGGCCTGCTCGGACCCAACGGCGCCGGGAAAACCACGACCTTTCAAATGCTCCTGGGGGTGATTACCCCCACGCATGGGACCATCGAGATGTTGGGTCTCGATCTCCTGCGTCATCGGGAAACGATACTCGGGCAAGTGAATTTTTCCTCCACCTACATCTCGATGCCCTTGGCCCTGACCGTGGAAGAAAATCTCCGGGTCACGGGCCGGTTGTACGGGGTGTCGGGCATCGACAGGCGAATCGACGACGTGATCAAAAAGCTCGAAATGGAAGACATTCGTCATAAAGTGACCCGCAAATTGTCGTCCGGACAAATGACGCGGCTGACGTTGGCAAAAGCGGTGCTGACCGAACCGAAGATCCTGTTTCTCGACGAACCCACGGCCAGCCTTATCGCCCACAAGGTCAGGAATATCGAGAGACGGACTGAGCATGTTGTACACCTGACAACATGCGGGAAATCGAGGAAATGTCCGACCGGATCGTGTTCCTGCAACGGGGAAAAATCATCGCCGAAGCCGCCGAACAAGTCATTGGTACGGGCAAGACGATCTTGAACAGGTGCCCTCCGGCATTGGGGCAAAAAGGGGATGAAGCCATGTTCCGGGTCGGGATTTCCTTGCTGTCATCCCTGTATGTTTCAGTCATTCGTTGATTCGAAGAGACCCACGGCCAGCCTGTTTCCTCTTCGTGCACCCAAAGGGGAGGGAACAAACTCGGACAACCATGAAACGGCAACGCACGCAACAAGGATGAAGGGTTCTTTCCCTGAAACGGCAGCTTCGCAGTGCAATGACCCCAGCCGACAGGAATATCGGAGAGACGTCCGCTGACCGAGCATGCCATTGGTTCGTTCAACTTCTTTTGCCCGGAACAGTCCTGGTTGAAGTTGACGGCGACGTTCATGAAGAGACGGAAAATCCAAAAGACCGGCAGCGGAACAAGTCATTCGTTATACGAATTATGACCCAATCTGGATGGCGTTCTTGAACATTTGTTTGCAGTCCTGACCACAGGCTCTACCTCCCCACTTTTTCCTCTTCGGAAAAAGTGCAAGGGGACTCCAACATTGGAAGAGATGAGCGGTTATGGTAAGAAGAAGCAGGAATATCGAGAGACGTCCGGAGCTGGTTGCAAAGTCCCACGACGAAAAATTCATCTTTCTTTGGATTGTACAACGCAGCCTATGGGACAGAAGTCCCCGACACGAGCGACGATGATACAACGAAAGAGATCGGGATTTCGTGAATCGAGGAACGGGATCATGCGAGAACCATTGAAGCTATTCCTGGAAAAAATTTCCTGGTCTATGCTGTCCTTCCCGGTTGAGGGTCTGCTGAAGAACAACTATGTCTTCGCCGTTTCTGGAAGTGGGTTAAAGACAGACCGGAAGGCAAAAGCTGGGAGTCTGAATTTGAAAAGCGCAATGAACGGGTGTTCAAAGCCCGAAGAAATGGCAATATTCCCCATGTTCTCGAAGAGGTCTTGAAGCGACTCTATGTGTTGCGCAATCAGGTCCCGACGTTTGCGGAAGGCTTGGGACGAACAAGTCATTGCCCAGTACGGGCAAGACGATCTTGAACAGCAAGTCTTCCTCAAAATCGCCAGAGAAAGTCCATGAACGTCGGTCGTATCTCCGCGCTGATATCCCGGCATCTGTTTCTCTATCGCCGGAGTTTTCCCCGGTTGTTGGAGATTTTCTACTGGCCCTTGTTGGACCTGGTGGTGTGGGGATTCATCACGATGTACCTGGCTCAGGAAGGGAAAGGCCTCCACGGGGCCGTCGTCTTTTTTCTGGGCGCGCTCATTTTCTGGGACATTCTCTTTCGGGCGCAACAGGGGATCACCATCTCCTTCCTCGAAGAAATCTGGTCGAGAAATCTCATGAATTTATTCGCGAGTCCGCTCACGTCCGGGGAATTTCTCGCGGCGATGATGGCCATGAGCGTCTTCAAGGTGGCGGCCGTTTCCATCATCATGGCGTTCGCCGCCCTGTTTCTGTATTCCTACGACGTGTTCATCATGGGGGTGACGCTGATCCCGTTCATGATGAACCTGATTGCCGCCGGATGGCTCATCGGGATTCTCACCACGTCGGTGATTATGCGATTCGGCCAGCAGGCGGAAGTCCTCGCCTGGGGGCTGGTCTTTCTGTTTCAACCGATCTCCTGTGTCTTCTATCCGTTGTCCGTTCTGCCGGACTGGCTGCAACCGCTGGCTCTGGCGAATCCGGCCGCGCACGTGTTTGAAGGCATGCGCGAAGTCCTGCTGAATCAGGTCGTGCCGTGGGCACACCTGTGGTGGGCGATAGGTCTGAACAGCCTGTATCTGGTGCTGATGATCGCGGTCTATCAGTACACGTTTTCCGTGTGTAAGGATCGTGGCATGCTGGTTCGGGTCGGGGAGTAGGCTCCGTTCAGTAGCGTCGCAGAGCGGGAATCGGCACATGCCATAAGCCCATTCGCGCGACGCGCCAAAGCTGTTCCAGCGCGTCGTTGAGATCAGGCGCGGAGCGCGCCAGGACTTTCACGACCAGGCCCGGAACGGATGGTTCCGACACCCCTCCCAGGACCTCGCCGGCAAGGTTCTCGAATACCGTCGTCACGTCCTGTTTGATTCGTTCCCAGGTTGAAGCTGCAACCCGATCATTCACGATGAAGAACGACCCCGCGTAATTCCAGGCCTGGGTGAATGGCAGACATGGAGGGTTGTCTGTCGGTGAAAGGCAGTACCGCTCTTCGAGGGCCTGTCCGTCCGGCAGCAGGATGCTGATCCGGTTCGCATACGAGGAAAACTGCCACCGTTCTCCGCGAGCGATTCGCCCGGCTGCCAGGGCATCCCAGAGAAGAAGGGACGCGCCCGTTGCAAGCCGGACGGTGATCGTTTGGTCAAAAGACGAGCCGGCGAATGGAATGGTGGGTTCGGGTATCCATTCACAGATGGCGTTGGCTCCGACCGTCACGTCGATCGACTGAACCGTGGGGTTGAGCAGCGTGCGATAGATTTTGGTTGCCGAGGGGGTGGTAAAGAGCACGTGCGAATCCGGTCCCAACGTTGCCCGGAGCGTCGTCGAATCTCCTCCGGCCAATCCTCCCGACGGATTCGTGAGGAACGTCGTGGCGCAGCCCGTTTGGTCAAGGTACAGGGGCTGGAAACAATACCAGGGATACGACGAGCGTGACAGGGTAAAGACGGTCCTGCCGCGACGTTTTGCGCATTCAAGCAACAGTTCGCCTGTTTGCGCGCCAGGAGATCCCGTATCGTGAGGGGGGCGTTGCTGAAACCGCGGGGCCTGCAAACCACGTTGTTGACGCATGGGTCATCAGGCCGGGGAGCGCGATCGAACGTGACGTTCCACCCATTCCGCCACCTGGTCGAGGCCTTCCCCCGTGTGCAGATTGGTGAAAACGAAGGGTCGTTTGTCTCGCATCAGGCGGCTGTCCCGATCCATGATGGCGAGATCGGCGCCGACGTGCGTGGCCAAGTCGATTTTGTTAATCACCAGCAAGCCGGATCGTGTGATGGCCGGGCCGCCTTTTCGCGGAATTTTATCTCCCGCGGCCACGTCGATCACGTAGATGACGTCATCCACCAGGTCGGGGCTGAAGGTGGCGGCCAGATTGTCGCCGCCACTTTCCAGAAGGACCAGTTCCAGACCCGGAATGCGGCGGATCAGATCCTCAATCGCGCTTTGATTGTGCGAGGCATCTTCCCGCACGGCCGTATGGGGGCAGCCTCCGGTTTCGACGCCGAGAATCCGTTCCGCGGACAGCACGCCGCGTTTGATGAGAAACTCGGCGTCTTCTTTCGTGAAAATGTCATTGGTCACGACCGCGATTTCCACGCGGGATTGCAGCGCGCGAGACAGGGCTTCGACCAGAGCGGTTTTCCCGGACCCGACGGGTCCCCCGATGCCGATAACCGTGACGTTCCCCGGTCTTGTGGCGGGCATGGCGCCGCCGGGCAAATCTTCAATGAGGTGCATGGCGTTACGACCGGAACATCCTGGATGGTAATGCTGAATGCCGCATGGCGTAAATTTCCTGGATCGGCGTCCAGGACGTCAGCGACGCGCGCGCGTCAACGGCCCGGCTGATTTCCTCGAACAGCGGGACCCAGGACTCCAGCATTCGCTGGCCTTCCCGCTGGCCGATGGGCAGCAATTTGTATGAAGCCGACACGAAGCCGACACCGGCCTGATACAGGAACCCGGCGATCGTCTGTTGTTGATCCCACCCGATCGCCTGAAACACGATTCCGAACGTCACGGCCAGGTGTCCGGGCGACCGTCCCGCATGGACCTCCGCACAAAACCCTTCAAGGATTCCCGCGCCATTCCGTTGGGGAACGGCATGGTGTAACAGGCTTCGTCCCATTTGATGACTGGCCGCCCGTGTTTCGCGGCACAATTTTATCGACTCAAGCGCGCGATCGGCTTGGACAACGCCCTTGAGATCGCTTGCGCAGGAAGCCTGATAGGCTTGAGCCAGGGCCACGGCTTCGCACGTGCCCAATCCCCACCGGAAAGAATCGGTCGCGTATCGGTTCAGTTCTTCGGCCGTTCGGACGTGGTCTTCCTGAACGGCCGTTTCCAGGCCCGAGGAAAACGCGAACCCGCCCGACGGGAAAAACGTATCGAGATAGCGGAACCCTTGAAGCAGCGGGCGAGTTTCCATGGCGGCGTTCGTGAACCGGGGGACCTGAACGAAACGTTAAAATAAAAAGTATCGCTGCGCCATCGGCAACACCGCCATGGGTTCGCAGGTCAACCGTTGACCGTCGGCTTTCACCACGTAGGTCTCCGCGTCCACTTCGATGTCGGGCGTGGCGTCATTCAGTTTCAGGTCGCGTTTGCCGATACGGCGACACTGCTGAACGGCGACAATCCGTTTTTGCAGGCCGAGTTGTTCGGGGACACGGCGATCAATCCCGGCTTGCGACAGAAAGGTCACGCTCGTGCTGAACAACGCGTTCCCCCAAGCCCCGAACATGGGACGACTCAACACCGGTTGCGGCGTGGGAATGGAGGCGTTGGGGTCGCCCATGGCCGCTTCCACCAAAAACCCTCCCTTGATCACGAGATCCGGCTTGACTCCGAAGAAAGCCGGATTCCAAAGCACCAGGTCGGCCAATTTTCCCACTTCCACCGATCCGACTTCAGTGGAGATCCCATGCGCGATGGCCGGATTGATGGTGTATTTGGCCACGTAGCGTTTGGCCCGGAAGTTGTCGTGTCGTGTCGTACCCGGTCGACCGCCGGACGGGGGCAGGTGTCCCCGCTGGACTTTCATTTTGTGGGCGGTCTGCCACGTTCGCGTGATCACCTCACCGATGCGGCCCATGGCTTGAGAGTCCGACGACATGATGCTGATGGCGCCCATGTCGTGCAGGATGTCCTCCGCGGCAATGGTTTCTCCGCGAATGCGCGATTCGGCAAACGCAATGTCTTCGGGAATACGGGGGCTCAAGTGATGACACACCATGAGCATGTCGAGGTGTTCGTCAATGGTATTCACCGTAAACGGCATGCTCGGGTTGGTGGAGGACGGCAGGACGTTCGATTCCCCGCAGACGCGGATGATGTCGGGGGCATGGCCGCCGCCCGCTCCTTCAGTGTGAAAGGTGTGAATCGTTCTTCCTCCGAAGGCCCGAATGCTGTCGTCCACGAAGCCCGCTTCGTTCAACGTGTCCGTATGAATGGCGACTTGAACGTCATACTCGTCTGCGACGTCGAGACAGGTTGCGATGGCGGCCGGCGTTGTACCCCAATCCTCGTGCAGCTTCAAGCCGATGGCGCCGGCCTGAATTTGTTCGACCAACGCTTCGGGAAGAGAGGCGTTGCCTTTTCCCAGGAACCCGAGGTTGACCGGAAACCCGTCCGCGCTCTCGAGCATGCGACCGATATTCCAGGAACCGGGAGTGCAGGTTGTGGCGTTTGTTCCGGTGGCCGGTCCCGTTCCGCCGCCCAGCAGGGTCGTCATCCCCGAGGATAAGGCCTCCTGAATCAGTTGCGGGCAAATGAAATGCACGTGGCTTTCAACGCCGCCGGCCGTCACGATTTTCCCTTCCCCCGCGATGACTTCCGTGCCGGGGCCGATCGTCATGCCGGGCGACACGCCCGACATGAGATCCGGGTTGCCGGCTTTCCCGATGGCGACGATGCGTCCGTCGCGTATGCCGATATCCGCTTTGATGATTCCCCAATAGTCGAGAATGACGGCGTTGGTGATGATCACGTCCAATGCGCCGCCGGCGCGCGTGGCCGTCGGGGATTGTCCCATGCCGTCACGAATGACCTTTCCGCCGCCGAATTTGGCTTCCTCTCCGGGTGTGGTCAGGTCCCGTTCGACTTCCACAAGCAACTCGGTATCGGCCAGGCGGATCCGATCGCCCACGGTCGGACCGAATAAATCCACGTATTGACGCCGCGGTATTTTCATCGCCCCGTCCCTTCCTCGCAAAATCCCAAGGCCGCGGCGCGTTGAAGCGCCTGAGCTTTGACCCGGGCATCATCGAGCGCGCCGTTGGTCAAGCCGTTGATGCCGTGGGCAATCCTGTTTCCCCCAATGGCCACGAGCGTGACGCGCTTCTCTTCTCCCGGTTCAAAGCGGACGGCGGTGCCTGCCGGGACGTTCAATCGAAAGCCGAACGCCCGTTCCCGGGAAAAGCGCAGGGCACGATTCACTTCGAAGAAGTGGCAATGCGAACCCACCTGAATGGGCCGGTCCCCATGGTTCGACACCGTCAGGGCAATGGTCGGGCGGTCGGCAAGAGCGACGACGTCTCCCGAACCCAAGAGGATCTCGCCGGGCACGAGAGGGGCGCGTTCGACCGCGCGAACGGTCTTCGGTTTGGGGCTTTTCGCCGTGAGGGGTTTTGTTCGCTTTGCCGCAGCCGTGGTCCGGGATGGTTGCGGTTTCTTCGGAGAAGGAGATTTTTTCAAGGGCTTTCGTTGTGCCATGATCGCTTCTGTCTCATCGGATGGGATTATGGACGGTGACCAGTTTCGTTCCATCGGGGAACGTGCCTTCCACTTGAATGTCCGTCAACATGTCCGGCACGCCGGACATGACGTCCTCGCTGGTCAACAGGGTCGCGCCGTAACTCATCAGGTCAGAGACGGAGCGGCCGTCCCGAATGCCTTCCAGGATCGCGGCGGAAATGTACGCCACCGCCTCGGGGTGATTCAACTTCAATCCACGGGCTTTTCTGTCCTTGGCCAGTTGTCCCGCAACGTATATGAGGAGTTTTTCCTGTTCTCTCGGGCTGAGGTGCATGCGTCAGACCACCAGGTGTTGTTTGACCGTTTCTTCCGTCAAGGTGGAGATGGGGCCCGATGCCACGACGGCGCCCTTGGCCATGAGCACAACCGTATCGGCCAGGCGGGCCGCAAATTCAAAGTATTGTTCGACCAACAGGATAGCGAACCGGCGCTGACTTTTAAAGCCTTCGATGACTTGCTCGATTTCGATGACGATCGAAGGTTGGATGCCTTCCGTCGGTTCATCCAACAGTAACAGTTGCGGTTGCGTCAGCAGGGCTCGGGCAATGGCGACCTGTTGCTGTTGGCCGCCGCTGAGGACGCCGCCGGGCCGGGTGAGCAGCGCGGGCAACGCCGGGAAAAGCGTGTAGACGTCTTCATACGCCGACTCGGCGGTTTGCCGGTCTTTGGCTCCCTGCCGGGCTTCAAACCCCAACCGGAGATTTTCTTCCACCGTCAGATGTGGAAACAGTTCCCGGCCCTGGGGAACGTACGCAATGCCCCGGGTCACCCGTTGATCGGGAGATGTCCGGGTCACGTCTTCGTCGCGCAGGTACACGCGGCCGGTCCGTGGTTTGAGCAAGCCCATGATGGTTTTCAGCAGGGTCGTTTTTCCGACGCCGTTCCGTCCCATGAGGCAGACGACCTGTCCCTCCGGGACGTCCAGGGAAATATCCCGCAGGATATGACTTTCGCCGTAAAACACGTTGAGGGTGTCACATCGAAGCATGGATGTCCCGTTGTCGTCCGAGATAAATTTCAATCACGCGAGGGTCGTTTTGAATCGTCTCGACGGGTCCTTCGCACAGCACGGCGCCTTCGTGCAGGACCGTGACCGTCCTGGCAATCTGTCTGACAAACTCCATGTCATGTTCGATGACGATCAGAGAATGCGTATTCGTCAGCGATTGCAGCAGTTCGCCGGTTTTTTCGGTTTCCTGCTCCGTCAGGCCCGCGACGGGTTCATCAATCAGGAGCAGTTCGGGGTCCTGCAGGAGGACCATGCCGATTTCCAGCCATTGCTTTTCCCCGTGCGACAGTTGGCCGGCATGAACCCCGGCCTTCTTCGTCAGTCCGATGGTTTCCAGCGTTTGGGCAATTCTATCAGACTCTTCAGAATTTCGCCCGGACAACAAGGTGGCAAACACGCCTTTGTTCTTTCGGCGGAGCGAGAGGTCCAGGTTATCCCACACGGGGAGAGTGGTGTAGACCGAGGGGGTTTGAAATTTTCGACCGATGCCCAGCGCCGCGATTTCATGTTCCCGAAGGCCGATCAGGTCCGTGGCCTGACCAAAAACGACGCGCCCGGAGACTGGGCGCACTTTTCCCGAGATCACGTCCAACAGCGTGCTTTTGCCGGCTCCGTTGGGTCCGATCACCACTCGAAGCTCGCGGTAGTCGACGATGAGGTTGAGCGTGTTCAGGGCCTTGAACCCGTCAAAATCCACGGTCACGTGATCGAGGTAGATAATGGATCGTTGGTGTCGGGACCCGATGACCTTTCGTCCGCCGGCCACGTCCTCGGGGGTTGAAACGGGTTCGTTCATAGCCTGGGGCCTGTGATCAGTCGATGACGGCGGCATGGTCGACTTTCGATTTTCCGAACGGGATCATCGCGCGCGCTTTCCTGAACAACCCCACGATTCCCTCGGGGAAGAACATGACGACGGCGATGAACAGGCCGCCCAGGAAAAACGGCCAGAGTTCGGGGAAATGGTTGGTCAGCGTACTTCGCATGAAGTTGACGCCCGTCGCGCCAATGATGGCGCCGGACAGGGTTCCTCGTCCGCCCACGGCCACCCAGATGACCATTTCGATCGAAGGCAGGACGCCGATCTGGTTGGGCGTAATGATCCCGACTTGTGGAACGTAGAGCGCGCCGGCGAGGCCGGCCAGTCCGGCTGAAATGACGAAGACAAATAATTTGTAGGCTGCGGGCGAGTATCCGGAAAAAAACACGCGCTGTTCGCAATCACGAATGGCGACCAACACCCGTCCCGTTCGGGATTGGGTGATCCACCGGCAGAGCGCGTAGGCCGCCCCCAAAAACAGAATGGTCGCCATGTACATGACGCGCTGGGTTCCCGGGTCATTCAACGAAAATCCCAGGATGTGCTTGAAGTCGGTCAGCCCATTGGTTCCGCCCAGATTCGTTTCATTCCGATTGAAGACCAGCCAGATCACGAGCGCGAGCGCCTGTGTGATAATGGAAAAATAGACCCCGCGAATTCTGCTGCGGAAGACGAAGAACCCGAAAATGGCCGCAAAGATCATCGGAACCAGGATGACGGCGAGCAACGAAAATCCGAAACTGTAAAACGGTTTCCAAAACCAGGGCAGTGCCTCGACCTGGTTCCAGACCATGAAGTCGGGAAGGGCGCTGCCGTACACGCCTTCGGTCCCGATTCCCAGCATCAGGTGCATGCCCATGGCATAGGCGCCCAGTCCGAAAAAGACGCCGTGTCCCAAACTCAGGACGCCGGCATAGCCCCAAATCAGATCGATCCCCAGGGCCAGGATGGCAAAGGCGAAAAATTTACCCAACAGATTCAATGTGAAATCGGACACGTGAAACAGAGAAGCCTCAGGCAGCCCATTGAGCAAAGGGACGCCCACGAACAGGATCGCTCCCGTGATCCAGAACGGGAGTCCCGTCCCCACGCGAGAGGTCACGGGGGCGAGGCGCGTCTTCAGCGGTTCCGTCCGGGGCTCAGGAGTCAAGATGTCGTCCCTTCAGCGTAAAGAGTCCGGAAGGCCGGACCTGGAGGAAAAGAATGATGAGCACCAGGATAATCACCTTTCCGTACACGGCGCCGAAACCGGGTTCCAGCAATTTATTGAGCGTGCCAATCCCGAAAGCGGCGGCAATCGTCCCGGCAAGTTTGCCGACTCCGCCGGCCACGACGACCATGAAAGAATCCACAATGTAATTCCGCCCGAGTTCGGGATCGACGTTGCCGACCATCGTGAGGGCGCTGCCGGCCAATCCGGCCAGACCGGAGCCGAACGCAAAGGTATAGGCGTCCAATTTTCTGGTGGGAATACCCATGCAGGCGCTCATGTCGCGATTTTGCAGAACCGCGCGTACCCGGAGGCCGACGCTCGTTCGAAACAACAGCACATACACGCCGGCGACGCAGAACAGGGCCAGGAAGATGATGAAGAGCCGGTTATAGGGGAGCTGAACGCCGACGACGACCTGCGCGCCGCCCCTGAGCCAGCCGGGCGCCTGGACCGCGGTGAGATCTCCGAAGATGACGCGGGCGCTCTGGATCAGGACGAGCCCGACCCCCCAGGTGGCCAGCAACGTCTCGAGCGGTCTTCCATAGAGAAACCGGATAAGCGTGCCTTCCAGAATCCATCCGATAACAGCCGCAACGAAAAAAGCGCAGGGGAGGGCGAAGAAAAAATAATAATCAAAGAGGTGTTCGCCGAGATAGGCTCGAAACGTTTCCTGAACGACGTACGTGGCATAGGCTCCGATCATCATCATTTCTCCATGGGCCATGTTGATCACGCCCATGAGACCGAAGACGACGGCCAGCCCCAGCGCCATGAGGAGCAGGATGGACCCGAGGCTCAACCCTTGCAGGAGCGTTTCCACGCCCCGCGTGATGTCCTGCCATTTCTGTATTCGGCGACTCGCGTGTGCCGCAGCCTCCTGTAACGTTTGCTGCTCCAGGGTATCGGCCGGCAGTTGCGCCAATTCCTGTAAGACCGGAAGCGCGGCGGCGCTCCGCATGTCTCCCAGCTTCTGTATGGCGGCAAACGTCACTTGCGGGTCGGGGCTTTCCAGGTTGAGGAGATGGATCGCCTCTTCCAAATCGTATCGGACCCAATGCTCTTTTTCATCAACCAGGGCTTGGTTGAGGACCGGCAACGCTTCCGGGGTGCCTCTTGCGCCCAGATCCCTGGCTGCGGCGCGGCGGGTTTCTGGATCGGGACTGGTGAGACCGGCTTTGTTTCGGAGGAGATTGATGACGGGCTTGATCAATCTGCGAACGCGCCGGTTCGTATTCGAACGAAGTTCTTCAAGTTGAGGAAGCAGGGCGGGATCGCCGTGTTTCAACAGGTAATCGGCCGCCAGTTTTTTTTCAGGCCACGCGCCCGCAACGAGCGAGGTCATGGCCGTGTGCGTCGTCATGGCGCCGGCCGACGGCGAGGCTTCCTGGGCCGTTGCCGGGCTCAACGGCAATCCCAAGACGAGGACAAGCCACGCGGACCAAATGGGTATCATGAAAGGGGTCATCGTTCTCTTTTCGTTGGGATCGGTGAGTCGGGCTCAGGATCGCAGGCCGGTCCTGAGCCCGCAACGTCTCAGGTTTTTTGGTACGTGCCCTTGTGCGTGACCCAGTCGCAGCCCTTTTCAGGATTGGTATATTCACTCCAGGGCTCCGGACGAACCAGGTCGGTTTGAGAAATGATCGTAAATTGCCCGTCCTTGCGAATCTCACCGATGAGCACGGGTTTGTGGGTGTGATGGTTCACCGTGTCCATTTTCTTCTTGCCGCCGGGTGCATCGAACTCCAACCCGTACACGGCTTTTCGTACGGCATCCACATCCGTGCGACCGGCTTTTTCCACGGCCTGTTTCCAGACGTGTACCCCGAAATAGGCGGCTTCGATCGGGTCATCCGTGACACGTTGATTACCGCCGGGCAGCCCATTTTTCCTGCAATAGGATTTAAAGTCGCTCACGAACTTTTTGTTTCCGGCGGACTCGATGCTTTGGAAGTAATTCCAGGCGGTCAGGTGCCCGACTAACGCGGTCGTGTCCATGCTGCGAAGTTCGTCTTCGGCCACACTGAAGGCCATGATCGGCACGTCTTCCGACCGGAGCCCCTGATTGGCGAATTCCTTATAGAACGGCACGTTGCTGTCCCCGTTAATCGTACTGAGCACGGCCGCGTCTCCGCGCCTTGAAAATTGCCGGATTTTGCTGACGATGGTTTGATAGTCCTGGTGGTGGAACGGGGTGTATTCTTCGCCGATATGGGAGGCGGGAACGCCCTTGGCGAGCAACATCGCCCGTAAAATTTTATTCGTTGTTCTGGGATACACGTAATCTGTTCCCAACAGGTAAAACTTTTTGTACTCTCCGCCTTCTTCGCTCATCAGATACTCGACGGCGGGAACGGCCTGCTGATTGACCGCGGCTCCGGTGTAGAAGACGTTGCGCGAGCATTCTTCCCCTTCGTATTGCACGGGATAAAACAGCAACCCGTTGTTGCTTTCAAACACGGGCAGCACGGATTTGCGGCTCACGGACGTCCAACAGCCGAACACCACGGCGACCTTATCGACCAGCAGGAGTTGTTTGGCTTTTTCGGCAAACAGATCCCAATTTGAAGCGGGATCCACGATCACGGGTTCAATCATTCTCCCGAGGACGCCGCCCGCGGCGTTGATTTCCTCCACCGCCATCAGCACAACGTCCCGCAGCGACACTTCACTGATAGCCATCGTGCCGCTCAGCGAATGCAGCACGCCGATTTTAATGGGTGCCTTGTCCGCGGCGTATGATAGCGCGTAGTTTCCCAGGTTGCCCAACAGCGCCGCGATGCCGAACCCCGCCGCCGTCCTGCCGGCATCCGTGAAAAATTGGCGGCGGCTTTTCGCGGGTGAATGCGTGAGCGGGTGTTCCGATGTCTCGTTGCTCGTTTCCGGAATGGATTCTTTTAACGTGTTCATGTCTTGCCTCTCTGTAAAGGGGTCATTGAATGTTGTCTGTGCCATGTTCTCAAGCGGCCGGTCGATGGCTAGATCTGCCACTGCAGGGCCAGCTTGATGACGCCCACGTTGTCGCCGGTGACACCCGGCAACCACGTGCGTCCCTTCGTGTTAATGTCGCCATACTGATAAAACAGCGCAATTTTGGCGTTGTGTCCATCGATGATGTAATTTGTTCCGACTTCGATTTCATCGCGAAACGAGCTGAAATCTGGATCATTCGCGGTGTAACGGACATAGGGTTGGAATTGTCCGATTCCCCACTTTTCGGGGAAGAGATACAACCCCGTTGCCGTCCATGAATTTCCGTCAAAGATGCAAAAACAGTTGGGATCATTGAGGGCGGTTGCCGTCAACCCGGTTTGAAAGACCTTGTATTCGCCTTCCAGGGTGAGGACCCCCTTGTTCGGCAGGATTTTTTCCGCCAGCAGGTCCGTGCTGTAACCGGTGAAATCCGATTGATCCCGGGCCGTGCCGGCCCCGTCTTCGTGATGTTGGATGGCAAAAGAAAGTGTCAGGATGTCTCCGCCCTTTCCGTAATAGGTGCTGCTGGTGTAATACCCCGGGTTTTGTTCTACGTCCCAAAAATTGTAGCTGACGCGACCCGCCCAGAGCAGATTGTCGCCCGTATTCGGCCGGTGTGATTGACTGGCCGTATGATCGACTCCGTCAAAAACCCCGACGACGTAGGTCAGCCGCTTGTCCTCGAACAAAGCGCCCCAGAGGTTCACGCCGTCGTCACGGCCGAACCGGCCCGCCACAAAGTTGCCGAAGTCCGACGGATAAAACGGCGTCCGGTTGAAGTCGAACGTATTTTGGAAATACGGCCCGTCGAGTTCGGCGCGGTCCGACGGGACCAATTGCCGTCCGGCCCAGATGTTGACGTATTGATTGAACTCGAATTTGCCGATGGCGTCGAGGACGATCATCGTGCCTTTGCTGTTGTCGCCGAGACAATCCGTGCAGTCCGTGTTGAATTCGATTTTCATATACTTGTGAATTTGGCCGTTGACGTAGAGCCGCATATTCTCCAACCCGAAATGCTTGCTCCAATTTTCTCCATCGGCGGCATTATTCTCCTGGGCGAAGAAATGGACTCGCGCTCCGGCGCCGATACTCAGCCATTTGTCATCGCCGAATTCGAGTTTCGGACCGGCAAACGCAGGCCATGCGACGAAGAGCATCGCCATAAAAACGAGAGTAAACGTGCGTGATTTGAATGTATTCATGGACAGAGTTCCTTTTTTTTCTCAGAATCAATGTTGTCGGGTCGTCTTGTACCAGTACTCCAAAATTTGCCTGCCGCGGCTCTGCGGGAAACATCGTTGTTTCCTTTGGAAAGACGGCACGTAATGGTCATCCGTGTGGAGACCGCTTACTGCGCCGTCAATGAGATGGACAAAAAAAACGCCCTTCTGGTTCAAACCGCAAACCAAAAGGACGTCGATGTCCTTACGCATTATTGAGGTCCGGCCGGGAAAACGTCTTCGTTTTCCAACCGCCTCGTCTTATCTGTGAAGGCTTATATCGGAATGGATTTTAAATGTCAAGATACGGTGAGCGCAATGTTGTCATGTCCCCGTTTCTACAAATCTTCGCCCTCGCCCCCTCTTCGTCATCCCTGACTTGATCAGGAAGCCAGCGTCTTTGTTCTTTCCGTTCGTTCTGAGCGTAGCGCAGCGAAGTCGAAGGACCTGGCGAGGAATCTGCATGTGCCTTTCTCCGCCATCCCCGGCTCCTCTCCGTCATCCCTGACTTGATCAGGGATCCAGCGTCTTTGCCTTCTTTTGCCCCACTCCGTCATCCTCGACGCTTGTCCCCGACGTTCTTAATCGGGGATCCAGGCAATTATAGGATCCAGCGTCTTTGTTTTTTCGTTTGTTCGCGAAGAGCAAGACACTGGGTTCCCTAAATTCACAAACGAAGTGCAACATCTTGTTAAGGTGTTGCCATGGGACATGCTTATACACACCTCACCCTTGAAGACCGCTGTCAAATGGCCTACTTACACACCACGGGACACTCAATCCGCCAAATTGCGGCAACTCTGGATCGCGCGCCATCGACCGTGGCTCGGGAACTGAAACGCAATGGCTCCCGCACCCAAGGCTACCACCCCCGCTATGCCGACCAACAGGCGCGGGCGCGGCGCTGGCAGGGCTCCAAGCTCGACCGGGACCCCACGCTGCGCGCCACCGTCCTGGCCCACCTCCAACAAGGGTGGTCGCCCCAACAAGTGGCGGGCCGACTCGCCATGGAGCAGCACCAGCCCGGGATCTCCCACGAGACCATCTATCGCTTCATCTATGCGCAGATGGCCCGCACCAAAACGTATGCCTGGCGGCACTATCTGCCCCGGGCGAAAACCAAACGCGGGCGGCGGAGCTTCAAAGGCCGCAGCCCCGCGTCGTTCATCACCCAGCGCCGCCCGCTGACTGAGCGGCCCGCCACGGCCACGGATCGCCAGACCCCCGGCCACTGGGAGGCCGATCTGATGTTGTTCCGCCTCTACGGCCAAGCGATTTTGACCCTGCATGAACGCCATTCCCGCTTGCTCCTCGCCGCCCGGCCGCCCGGCAAAGCCGCCGCCCCCATCGCCCAGGCGATGACCGCCCTCCTGGCTCCGTTGCCACCCACGTGGCGCCAAACCGTCACCTTCGATAACGGTACGGAGTTCGCACAGCATCACCGCCTCCATGCCTTGGGCTTGGAGACGTTCTTTTGTAAGACCTATGCGCCGTGGCAAAAGGGCGGGATCGAAAACGCCATCGGCCGGCTCCGCCGGACCCTCCCCCGCAAAACCGACTTGGCGACCCTCTCCGATGAGCACTTTACACGACTGGTCCAAGCTTATAATAATACGCCCCGAAAATGTCTCGGCTATCAGACCCCAGCCGAGGTTTTTAGAAACCATCTGTTGCACTTCAAATGTGAATCCACCTTCCTGCTTTCGCAGGAACGACGCAGAGGGGAATGGGAAGCCAGCGTCTTTGCCTTCCCCTCCTTTGTAAGGAGGGGACGAAGGGGAGGTAGAGACGGAGCCGAA
>CBDDOW010000002.1:0-32033 GCA_965232175.1 Nitrospirales bacterium | reverse complement strand
GTGTCTTCCATAATCTCCACCTCCTTTACTCAATCCCCCAAGCCGACCACAAATTTTCTATTATGGATCGGTTGTTCTGAATTGCGAACCAATGACTCTGTGTTGTAGACCAATTGTTTCAGAAATGCAAGAACATTTTTTATCGAACAGTCATAAAATGGCGCCGCGGGTTTCGGTGGGGGTGTCGCCATCCGGCCGCGGTCGGTCGGGTGGGCGACGTGTTGCCGACCGGGGGAGGACCGAGCAGCCCTCAACCTGAGGGCATGACCGAATACGGATCGCCGTCACCATTCAGCGTCGTCTATGAAATGGGGCCATGCTCGCGGGTTCCGGCTGCGTGTTGGTGTTGTGCTCCCGGAACGTGGTACGCTAGCCGGAGTCCCGCCCGGAGGCTTGGGGGAAACGTGGTTTCGAGGACACCCGGATGAGGAAAAACGCTGGTCAAACGATTCAATGAAGAAAGGATGAGGCGTGATGGTGGAACGAACCTTAGCAATTATTAAACCTGATGCCGTGAAAAAACGGGTTATCGGCGACGTGATTCAGCGATATGAAGCCGCGGGGCTTCACCCGATTGCCATGACAATGATCCATTTATCCCAATCGCGTGCCGAAGGATTTTATGCCGTCCACCGCGAACGTCCGTTTTTTCATGAGCTGACCGCGTTCATGTCCTCGGGACCTTCGGTGGTCCTTGTCCTTGAAGGGGAAAACGCGATCCTGGCCAATCGTGACCTGATGGGCGCCACGGATCCGAAGAAGGCCGCGTCCGGAACGATTCGAGCGGTCCATGGGGCCTCGATCGAGGCCAATGCGGTTCATGGATCGGATTCTTCCGAAACGGCCGGTTTTGAAATTGCGTATTTCTTTCCCGGAATGGATTTGTAAGCCGGTCGCCGGACGCCGCGCCACATGTCGATCCCGTTTCCGCATTTGCGATTCATGGCGGTTATGCTGTCCGGGCTTCTGTTGCTGGGCGGGTGTTCCCGCTTTGCCGGGTCTGATCTGGGAGTCCGGGCCTTGCGCGATCAAACCGAGCACCGCTCTTTGCAGCAGGCGGAACGCGCATTTCTGCGAGCCGACTATCCCGCGGCGGTTCTGTCGCTGACCCGGTTCTTACGCGCCCATTCCGAATCGTCCCGGGCGCCGGAGGCCCGGTGGTGGCTGGGCCGGGCGTATCAAAAGACGGGCAACCTGTCCGCGGCCATTGAGCAGTTTCGCGTGCTGGCCGATGCGCGGACCTGGAATCTGTATCAGACCGATGCCCGGTTCCGCGTGGCGCAACTTGAAGAGCAGTCCGGCGGGTTGACGGCGCGCGAATCCGGAACGGGCATCCTGGTCTCGCTCTCGTCTGCGCCCGGTGCCGCGGATTCCGTGATTCCGGCAAGCCGGGCCATCAAAGGATCCCTGGTGCTGCTGGACGTCCCCTGTCAGGTTGACGGGCATCCGCAGGGGCGTCGGGCATCCGTTCTCCTTTGCCGCGCTTCGCTCCACGATTCAGCATCTGCACGATCGCGGGGCGGCGGTCTATCTTGGGGTGACTCCCCGATGCCTGGGACACGTCAGCCGGGAACAGGGATTGGACGACTGGCGGGATTGGGCCTACGACCCGCAGTCGGGAACGTTGCGTCGCTCCTCCTCTTCGTACTCCTTGCATTTTGGGGGCTATCAGGCGTTCCTCCTGGATTGGCTCACGCAACTCCGCGATCTGCCGCTGACCGGGCTGGTGATCCGCAACGCGGTTCCCGCGGGTCTGTATGAAGGGTTCAATCCCCTGGCTGTGCGGTTGTTCGCCCGGGAATTCGGCCTGGCCTTCGATCCGGTTCTCATGTTCAACGACGAGCGAGCCGCGCATGCGAATGATTCCCATGCCAGCGTTCGCCTTCCGGCCGTGTTCTGGAAATGGGCCGGGTGGAAAGCCCGGGAACGGCTCCGCAGTTTTCGGACCCTGGTTCGGACGTTGCGCGCCCGTCTCCCTCATCTTCAGTTCGGTCTCACCCTGCACGTTCACAGCGTGACTGATCCCGTGCGAGGGTTGATTCATTTTGCGGAAGATTGGATCGACGCGGCGCGCGGGTCGTTTGACCTGTTTCTGGTGGAAGCATCGGACCCGGCGGCGGCGCGTCCGGCTTCTCAACGGCCGCCCGGGGACGTTTCAGAGGAGTCTGTCCCCGGTTCGACGGGGGATTGGACCGAAGATGAATCCGCCGCCGTCGCGGAGATGGTTCAGTATCTCGGAACGCCTGAAACCACGTGGGCGATTCTCCCGGGCCGGAACGCGCAGGCGCGCACCCCGCCGGGATTCCTTCCCTCTCACATCGGCCTCATCTATGATTACCGCAGAATTCCTTGACAAACGGCTGCCCCTCATTTAAGAACGGTTTTGTCAATGCGGCGCGCGGGAGCAGAGAACGGCGGGAATGATTCCTGACGATTTACGCTATCACAAAGAGCACGAGTGGGTGCGGCTCGACGGCCGGCGGGCGACGCTGGGCATCAGCGATTTTGCCCAGGACGCTCTGGGCGACGTGGTGTTCGTGGAGTTGCCGAAAGTCGACACCGAATTGAGCGTCAACCAGGAAATCGGCGAGGTGGAATCGACCAAAGCCACGTCCAGTCTGTACTCGCCGGTCAGCGGAACCATCGTGGACGTGAATGCCGAATTGCAGGATCATCCGGAATATCTGAATCAGGATCCCTATGGGAAAGGCTGGATCGCCGTGGTTGAACTGGCTGATCCCGCGGACGTTGACGCCCTGATGACGGCCTCGCAGTACGAGGAGTTTCTTTCCTCGCAGACTTAGGGAATCTCTGATTTATTGCGCTATCGGGCGCATAGCGGCGTTGTGTCCTCGCTCAACCCTCGACTATCCGGTTTGATATGTCTCGGGCTTCGCTGCGGGACGCCTTGCTCTGCATCCCGCTATCGCAATAAATCGGATGTGCCATGAAGAACCGTTGATGTGTTGTGCTATCGGGCGTATGGCTGCGTGGTGTCCTCGCTCAACCCTCACCTATCTCTCTGATAAGCCTCGGGTTTCGCTCCGGGACGCCTTGCCCTGCATCCCGCTATCACAAAAATCAGAGGTTCCTTAATGCCTCCCGCCCGACATATTGTGATCCTCGGCGCCGGTCCCGGCGGCTACGTGGCTGCGGTTCGCGCGGCTCAACTCGGAGCCAGGGTGACGGTGATTGAAAACGGGGCGCTGGGCGGAGTCTGCCTGAATTGGGGCTGCATTCCCAGCAAGGCGCTGCTGTCGGTCGTCGAATTGGGCGACAAACTGAAGAAGGCGCATGATCTCGGTCTGCGACTCTCCGATCCTCCCGCGTATGTTCCCGCGGACATGGTGGCAAGAAAGAACCGGGTCGTCGGGGGACTGGTCAACGGGATTGCCGCGCTCTTCAAACAGTGGGGCGTGTCGCACGTCCAAGGAACGGGACGACTCGTGAACGACCGGACGGTGCGCGCGACCCTGCCCGACGGCGCGGAAATCTCCATTCAGGGGGATGGCCTGATCATCGCGACGGGTTCATCGTCACCGGCCCTTCCGCTGTTTCCCGTGGATGGATACGACATCATGACGAGCCGGGAGGCCCTGGAGATTCCGCGTATCCCCGAACGATTACTCATCGTCGGCGGCGGAGTCGAAGGGTGTGAATTTGCTTCCCTGTACGCCGGGTTGGGATCGCAGGTGACGATCGTGGAAATGCTGCCGCGCGTGTTGCCGTCGGAAGATGAGGAGATCTCGGCGTTTATCGAACGTGAATTGAAAAAGCGCCGGGTGCGAATCATCGCCGGGGATTCCGTGCAGTCCGTTGCCAGGACGGACGCGGGCCTCACGGTGGAGTTGGCCGCGGGTGAACGGCTGGGGTGCGAGGCGATTCTGGTGTCGGTGGGGCGGCGCTTCAATACCGGCGGAATCGGCCTGGAAGACGTCGGGGTCAGGCTGGGGCCCAACGGAGCGATCGAAGTCGACGATCGTCTGGAAACGAACGTGCCGGGCGTGTACGCCGTCGGGGACGTGGTGGGGAAGGCGATGCTGGCCCACGTGGCGTCGGCACAGGGCAAAGTCGCCGCGGCCAACCTTGCGGGGATGGCGAGCACCATGAATTACGACGTGGTGCCGGCGGGCATCTTTACGCTGCCGGAGATCGGGCGGGTCGGATTGACCGAACGGCAGGTTCGCGACCGGGGCATCGTTCCCAACATCGGACGCTTTCGGTATGGCGCATTGGGTAAGGCTCATGCCGTCGGCGACACGGCCGGGCTGGTGAAGATCCTGGCCGACCCTCAAACGGACCGCGTCCTGGGGGCTCATTTGGTTGGTTCGCATGCGGCGGATTTGATTCATGAGGCGGCGCTGGCCATGCAGTTGAATGCCAGGGCTCAGGACGTGGCCCGCATGATCCACGCGCATCCTACGCATGCCGAAGCCCTGGCGGAGGCATTCGAGGACGTGGAGGGCATGGCCGTGCACCTGGCCAGGAAACGAGCCCGATGAGAAGATGGTCGATCAGATCATATCCGACGGCCCGTTCGTTCGGACTGAAACTTCTGTTGCTTGCCGGGACCGCGGGCTTGCTGTTTCTTGCGGGCCTGTTGCAGAGTCCGTCCCAGCCCCCTGACTCCCATGCCGGGTTGGCGCGGCAGGCCGGTCCCGTGTCGGGGCGACTTCCTGATCGACACGCCGTGATGGTTGCGGCCGTCAGCCCCGTGGATCTCAACCGGGGTTCGGCGGAGGAGTTGCGAGGGTTGCCGGGGATCGGGCCGGTTTTGGCTGAGCGCGTGGTTCAGTATCGCCGGGAGCATGGCACGTTTGCGTCCATTCGTGATATTCAAAACGTGAAGGGCATTGGCGTGAAACGGTTTGCGCAGCTTGAACCGTATCTTCACGTCGGTCCGACCCCTCTCGCCGATGATCGGCTTTGAGGCTGCGGGAATCTGATGCCGGATCGGGAATTGAACCGACAGCTTGATCTGATCACGCGCGGCACCGTGGAGGTGATCCAGCAGCGTGAGCTCGAAGATCGGGTCAGGGCTTCGCTCAAGGAGGGGAGACCTCTGCGGGTGAAGGCCGGGTTCGATCCCACCGCGCCGGACCTGCATCTCGGCCATATCGTGCTGATCCAGAAGCTGCGCCAGTTTCAGGAGCTTGGGCACGAGGTCATCTTCCTGATCGGGGATTTTACCGGCATGATCGGGGACCCGACGGGGGTTTCTGAAACGCGGAAGGCGCTGAGCAGGGATCAGGTCCTGGCCAACGCCGGGACCTATGAGCGGCAGATTTTCAAAACGCTGGATCCCGGGAAGACGCGCGTCGAGTTCAACAGCCGCTGGATGCAGGACATGCGCGCCCAGGACGTCGTCGAGTTGTGCTCGCACTATAATCTGGCGCGCATGCTGGAACGGGACGACTTTTCCAAGCGCTACCGGGAGCAGAAGCCCATCGGCGTCCATGAATTTTTATACCCGCTGGTGCAGGGCTATGATTCCGTGGCCCTTGAGGCCGACGTTGAATTGGGCGGGACGGATCAAACGTTCAATTTGCTCGTCGGACGGGATCTCCAGCGCAATTGGGGCCAGGTCCCCCAGGTCGTCATCACGATGCCGCTCCTGGAGGGGACGGACGGCGTGCGGAAGATGAGCAAGAGTTTCGGTAACGCCATTGCCCTGGAAGACGAGCCCCCGGACATGTTCGGCAAGGTCATGTCGATCAGCGACGACCTGATGTTCCGCTACTATGAATTGCTGACATCCGAAGACCTCGATGGGGTCAGGCAACGCCATCCCAAGGAGGCCAAACTGGATTTGGCGGAGGCCCTGGTGACGCGGTATCACGACGCGGATGCCGGGCGACAGGCCAGGGAGGACTTTGAGCAGAAGTTCCGCAAGCGGGAGTTTCCCGAGCAACCCGATGTTGCGGTGACGTTGACGGCCGCGGATTTTTCAGATCCGGACAATCTCTCGATCGGATTGGTGGATCTCCTCATGCGCACGGGGTTGTTGCCCAGCAAAGGAGAAGCGCGTCGTCTGATCGCCCAGGGGGCCGTGCTCGTGAATCAGGAACGCTGTCAGGACAGCCATGCCGTGTTGTCGTTGCAGGCGAACGAGTCGTACCAAATCAAAATCGGCAAACGGAAATATGCCCTGGTGCGGGTGCGGCTATAGCCACATCCTTGACTTGCATTCCGCGCCCTGCCTAGAATGAATTTCCTTCCATGTCTGTGAGCGGGTGTAGCGCAGTGGTAGCGCATCGGCTTCCCAAGCCGTTGGTCGGGAGTTCGAATCTCCTCACCCGCTCCAATCAAAAAGACAATCACGTGCTCTCCAACTTTCCGAACGGAAGATTCAAGCTTCGCCATACATTTCAGTAATCAGTCGTCTCACTTGTGTGGCCGCATCGTCCGAAAGCCTGTCAACTTTCTCTCTCAGTCGCTGCTTGCTGATCGTCCGGATTTGGTCAATGGCGATCTCCGCATTTCTGCCTGCACACGTCATCTGAATGCGACTTCGCCATTGAGGATGCAGGCTTGAGGTGAGAGGACAAACCACGACGGTATCCAAATAACGATTCATCTCATTTTGACTCACGATTACCACGGGACGAACTTTGTTGATTTCACGGCCTGCGGTCGGGTTCAAATCAGCAAGGTAAATTTCATATCGTTCAGGCGTCATCGTTTGCCAGTCCATCCATAAGCGTTACTTCCAGATCGCGCCAATCTTCTTCTTCCTGAGCCATTGCCTTAAAAGTCTCTTCCCAGGAAAACTGATTATCTTCATCGGGCTTGCGAATCAAAATTCCCCGGTCGGTTTCCTCCAGGACAAGTCGATCGATGAACCCATACTTCTGTAACAGAAGCTTTGAGATGCGTATGCCTTGAGAATTTCCAATAGGAATGAGTTTCGTGTCTTTGGTCTGTCGCATATCGACGAATACCTCAATGTGAAGGGGGAAAATACCCGATGCGGGTTGTCTTGTAAAAAATAGCTCCTATGACGTTGCTGGAGGACGCCACGCTGTAATCACGTGTAATTACTTTTTGGCCAAATGTCAAGAACTGGCTCGCGTTATGCGGCAGCCGGATGCGGAAGTGGCGCGTCGCCATTCACGGTTTGCCGATGATTTCGGAAAGAGGGTATCATAACGGCACGGCATTTGAGGCAGGCCGGTTTTTACGGGAAGAATTTGGAACGATCAGTCAAATTTTGAGTCGAGGTCATCGGCCGGACGGGGCTGATTTTCATCAACGCACGGACATCGGAAAGTCATCGAAGGGTTTTTCATGAACAAGCCATTTCACGGTCAAACACGTTCAGCCGCCAAATTGGCATTGACGGGTCTCCTTTTTCCGCTGATGGGGTTGGCGGCCTGCCAACAGGACGGAGGACCGCCGCCTGCGCCGCCGCCCCCTGAAGTGAAGGTCCTGCCCGTTGTCGCCAAGACGATACCCGATGAAGTGGAATTCATCGGCCAGACGGCGTCGTTCCGTCCGGTCGAGATCCGGTCACAGGTCACCGGAATCATCCGGAAGGTTCTGTTTGTCGAAGGCCGCGACGTCAGGAAAGGCGAGGAACTGTATCTGATCGATCCCGTTCCTTTTCAAGCGTCAGCCGCAAGCGCCAAGGGCCGGGTTGGGCAGGCGCTCGCTCGCCTGGCGCAGGCTCGCGCGGAGTTGGCGCGCGTCAGGCCGCTGCTTGCCAAACAGGCCGTGAGTCAAAAAGACGTCGATGACGCCATTGCGGAAAAACTCGCGGCGGAAGCCACGCTGGTCACGGCGAAAGGCGACTGGGAAAAAGCCAAATTCGATCTGCGAAACACCCTGATTGTCGCGCCGGTGGCGGGACGACCCGCCCGAAGCCAATTGTATGAGGGGCGGCTGGTCTCAGCTCAAACCGACCTGCTCACGAGCATCCATCAAATGGATCCGATGTACGTCAACGTGAACGTGCCCGAGAGTTACATCCTCCGGCGGCAACGGGAGTTGGCCGAACATCGCGTGGAACGGCCCGATCTTTTTCAACTGAAAGGCGTGATGATCATGGCTGACGGGACCACCTATCCGCACGAAGGCACGCTGGATTTTGCCGGGATACGGTTTCGATCCGAGACGGGTTCGCTTTCGGCACGCTTCAAATTTCCCAATGCGCGCCAGCGCATGTTCCCCGGAGACCGGGACAGCCGTCCTCTGTATTCCCTGTTTCCCGGGCAATTCGTCAAGATTCGAGTCCGGGGGTACATGCGAAAAGACGCGATCCTGGTTCCCCAGCGGGCCGTCCAGCAAGGTCCCAAGGGGCTGTTCGTGTACGTCGTGAACGGCGAAGACAAGGTGGAAGTCCGCGCGGTCACGGCCAGCGCCTGGCATGGACGGGACTGGCTCATTGAAGATGGGATTCACGCAGGAGACCGGGTTGTTGTCGAAGGGTTTCATCGTATTCGACCCGGCGCGCAGGTCACATCCAGTCCCTATCAGCCGGCGCCCCCATCTTCGGATACCCGGGATTCCGACCCGGTCCGGCGGGAGAAGGCGTGAATCCTCATTTTTTTGTCGATCGTCCGATCTTTGCGTCGGTCCTGTCCATTATCATCGTCGTGGTCGGCCTTGGCTCGTTGCGGACGTTGCCCGTCGCCCAATTCCCGCAGATCACGCCGCCAATGGTGCAAATCGACGCGGATTATCCCGGGGCCAGCGCCGAGGTCGTGGCCGAATCCGTCGCGCGGCCGATAGAGGTGCAACTTCCGGGAATCGATAACCTGCTGTATTACGATTCCACGAGTACCAACGACGGTCACATGACCATGCGCCTCACGTTTGAAATCGGGACGGACGTGGATATCGCCCAGGTTCAAACGCAAAACCGGCAACGGCTCGCCGAACCACAATTGCCGGATGAAGTCATCCGCCAGGGCATCACGGTCAACAAGACTTCGCCGAGTCTTCTGGCGGTCGTGGCCTTGAGTTCCACCGATCCCAAACATGATACGGTGTTTCTTTCCAATTATGCCCTGTTGCGAATGATCGACAGTATCAAACGGTTGCCCGGAGTGGGAGACGCCTTTGTGTACGGCGGGCAGAGTTACTCCATGCGCATCATTCTCGATCCCGTCCGCATGGCCCAACTCGATCTCACGCCCACGGATATTGCCAACGTCGTTCGTGAGCAAAACCGCGACTTTCCGGCCGGGCGCGTTGGTCGGGAACCCGCGCCTCCGGGGACTGAGCTGACCATTCCGATTATTACGCAAGGCCGTATGAGCGAGGTCGAGGACTTCGAGAATCTGATCGTTCGAGCGTATCCCGACGGATCCATGGTGTATTTGCGGGACGTCGCGCGCGTCGAACTGGGAGCGCAATCCTACAATCTTCAGGCACGATGGAACAGCAGACCCAATACGTTTCTCCTCACGTTTCTTTCTCCGGGGGCGAATGCGCTGGACACGGTCAACCGGGTCAAGCAGGAGATGGAACGACTCGCCCGGCAGTTTCCCGCTGGCGTGTCCTATGATATTCCCTATAACACGACGAAATTCATCGAGATCTCCATCAGGGAAGTGGTGAAAACCCTCATGGAAGCGATGGCGCTGGTGATTTTGGTCGTGTTTCTGTTTTTGCAAAGCTGGCGCGCGACGCTCATTCCGGCCGTCGCCGTTCCGGTCTCCCTGATCGGCACGTTTGCCGGATTGGCGGTTTTGGAGTTTTCAATCAACACGTTAACCCTGTTCGGCATGGTCCTGGCCATAGGCATTGTGGTCGATGACGCCATTATCGTCGTGGAAAACGTTGAACGGCACATGACGAAAGGCGGCCTTTCTAGAAGAGACGCCGTCAAGCAGGCCCTGACCGAAGTGACGGGGCCGGTGATCGCAAGCGTGCTCGTCCTGTCCGCGGTGTTTGTGCCCGTCGGATTTCTCGGAGGGATCACGGGGGAATTGTACAAACAATTTGCGGTCACCATTGCGCTGTCCGTGATCATCTCCGGGCTCGTGGCGCTGACGTTGAGCCCCGCGCTCTGCGCCCTGGTGTTACAGTCCGGCCATCGCAACGCGAGGGGAGTGTGGAGATGGTTCAACCAATCGTTCGATTGGACGCAACATTTCTACGTCGGAACGGTCGGGCGCATCCTGCCGCGCGCGGGCATGTTTCTCGGCATCTTTGCCGTGCTCGTATTCTGCACGTGGGGCTTATTTCAGAACGTCCCTGAAAGTTTCCTCCCGGATGAAGATCAGGGCTATTTCATCACCATCGTTCAACTGCCCGATGGGGCGTCAAAAGAGCGAACGCTCAAGGTGGTCGAAAAAGTGGAGCAGTACTTTCAGACGATTCCTGAGGTGCATTCAACCGATACGCTGGTCGGCCAAAATTTTGTGTTCAATACCCGGGGCACGAATCAGGCCACGATGTTCATTCCCCTCCACCCTTGGGACGAACGCGGGGAAGCCCGCCAACGGGCCCAGTCCCTGATCGGGGCCGCCTTTCAAAAATTTGCCGAAATCCCCGAGGCCCTGATTTTGGCGTTCAATCCTCCGGCGATCATGGGATTGGGCGCCACCGGCGGCTTTTCACTCCAGCTCCAGGACCCCAGTGGGGGCGATTTCGCCACGTTTGCCGAGGTCGCGCAGGAATTTGTGGCAAAGGCCATCCAGCATCCCGCTATCGCCTTTGCAGGGACCAGCTTTCGCGTCAGCGCGCCTCGACTGTACGCCCGCGTGGACCGTGATCACGCCAAGGCCCTGGGGGTCCCGATCTCCGACGTGTTCGATACCATGCAGGCCTACTTTGGGAACTTCTATATCAATGATTTCGTCAAATTTGGCCGCGTGTATAGAGTCCAGACGGAAGCGCCTGCTCAATACCGTTCCACGCCGGAAGATATCAGCAAGATCTACATTCGCGCGCAGAACGGACCGGAAAGCAGCATGATCCCGTTGAGCACTGTGGTCACCACCGAATTTACCAGCGGCCCTGATCCGGTCACCCATTTCAACGGATTCAATACGGCACTCGTGTTGGGAGGCGCGGCGCCAGGTTTCAGCTCGGGAGAAGCGCTCGACGTCCTGGATCAGGTGGCGAATGAGGTGTTGCTCCCACGGGGGTATACGATTGACTGGAGCGGCATGTCTTTTCAGGAACGATATGCGGGAGGCCAAACCGTCATGGTGTTTGGCGTTGCGCTGCTCATGGTGTTCCTGGTGTTGGCCGCCTTATACGAGAGCTGGTCCGTTCCGTTCGCGGTACTCTTTGCGGTCCCATTTGGAGCGCTCGGCGCGCTGATTGCCGTGTGGGTTCGAGGCCTGGACAACGACATCTATTTTCAGATCGGATTGGTGACGTTGATCGGCCTGGCGGCCAAGAATGCCATTTTAATCGTCGAATTTGCCAATAAACTCCACGCAAGCGGGCGCTCCCTGTCGGAGGCGGCGCTCGAAGCGGCGGGCCTGCGGTTTCGGCCCATCGTGATGACGTCAATGGCGTTTATCCTGGGAGTGGTGCCTCTCGTGATCGCTTCGGGCGCCGGGGCGGCGAGCCGTCATTCCATAGGAACCGGCGTGTTCGGCGGGATGCTGGCGGCAACGTTTTTGGCCATATTTTTCGTGCCGCTTTTCTTTGTGGTGATTGGAAAACTCTTCGACCGTGGCGACCGGCCGTTGCCTGATGGCGAGGGAGCCGGGAACCCACCTCTATCAGATCAGGGAGAATCCTGACGTGGGCCTTTTCCTCACCCTCCTTTTCTCCGGCCTGGCAAGCGCGTGCGCGGTCGGTCCCGACTACTCACGACCGGACGTGCGGGTTTCGGAAAATTTTCGCATGGTCGAGGAGCGGACCTCCCTGCCGTCCCTTGCGAATCTTCCCTGGTGGGAGTTGTTGAAAGATCCGACGCTCCAGGAACTCATCAACGTCGCCCTGGCGGAAAACAGAGACCTGAAACGGGCGGTGTCGGTCATTGAAGAATTTGAGGCGAGACTGGCTGCCGCCAGAACGAGTTTCATTCCGCAAGTGCAGGGTGACGCCAGATTTCCGGCACTGGGTCGAATCGGAGGGTTTGCGCTGGATGGATTCCCCAGTGACTTCAGCTATTCCGTGCTGGGCAATTTGTCCTGGGAACTCGACGTGTGGGGCCGCATCCGTCGGTCAACGGAAGCCTCGCTTGCGGACCTCCTGGCCCGGGAAGAAAACCGGCGGGCGGTGGTGCTGGCCCTGGTCAGTGGAGTGGCCCAGGCGTATTTCGATCTTTTGCAATTCGACATGCAATTGGATATTGCGAAACGCACGCTGGAGTCCTGGGAGGAATCGGTCAGTATTGCCAGGGCTCGCCTGCGAGGGGGGATCACCTCCAAGCTGGATGCGGATCAATTCGAGTCCGAGCGGGCGAACGCCGCGGCCCGTGTGGCCGAATTCGAGCGCAGGATGATTCAGAAGGAAAATGCGTTGAGCGTGCTGCTCGGAAGCAATCCGACGAATATCAAACGGGGAACGTTATTGACGGAACAGGTGATGCCGCCCGACGTACCGGCCGGGCTGCCTTCGGAGTTGCTTCAGCGTCGTCCGGATATCGTGCAGGCAGAGCAGGTGTTGGCTGCGGCAACGGCCCGAATCGGCGTCGCAAAAGCGGCCCGCTTTCCACAGGTGACCCTGACGGGCATTCTTGGCGTGGCCAGTCCACGGTTATCGAACCTGTTTACCTCCGAAGGGAGATTCGGCGCCGCAGGCTTCAATCTGACCGGACCGCTGTTGAACGCGAACGCGTTGGGTTTTCAGCAGGACGTCGTCGAAGCGCAGGCCAGGCAGACCTTGGCTCAATACGAACAAACCATCCTTGTGGCTTTCAAAGAAGTGGAGGATGCGCTGGTTGCCGTTCATACCGCGCGAGAACAGCGTCAGGCTCAAACCGAACAGGTTGAGGCGTTGCGTTCGGCGTTACGGCTTGCCAATTTACGGTACCGTGGCGGAGTGACGAGCTATATCGACGTGCTTATCGCCAAGCGGAACCTGTTTGACGCGGAATTGTCTCTCACGGAAACGCATCGCCTGCATCTGGTTTCAGTCGTCCAACTGTATAAAGCCTTGGGTGGGGGGTGGTCGGCAGATGCTTCCACGTGAAAACGGACCGGAACGGCTTCAATGGCGACCCTGGGAAAACGAGGGGAGGATAGGGGAGTCAGGCGTGGCCGACTTGTCCGTTATGCCCGTCCGGGGGAAGTCCCGCCGACTGGTCGCTGACTGACTGGCCGCCGAATTCCTGGGCCATGAGGGTGCCGATCACCTGATGGAGTCTGGAGTTCACTTCTTCCTCCGAGACGTGATCCGGGACCTGGATATTGAACACAATCTGGACGGTTTTCATAAATGTACGGACTCCCTCTTCATGGCGTGAATGGACGATGCTCCCTTGTCGGACGGATTGCTCCTGAATTTGTACACTGCTTGATTGCACATTTGCAATGGTCCTGAAGACGGCTGCCTGATGCTTGCGGCGAAACGAAGGGCGCCCGGTCTTATTGTTGCGGAAGAATCTGCGACGTGTTTGTTCCCTTGGCCGGTCTCGTCCTGATATACTTTCGGCATGACAGGTTCGTGTCCCGGCTGCCGGCGTCCCGTCGATTCCAATCCGTTTTATCCGTTCTGCTCGGAACGGTGCCGGGCCATTGATCTGGGCGCTTGGCTCAATGCCGGGTATCGGATGGATTCCCGGGATCCGGAGCCTGCTCCCGTCGAAGACCACCCTTCAACGGACCCGTCGTTATAACGCAGAGAGTCCCATGGGAAAAATCATCACGGCCCACCGGAAGGAGAATGACACGCAACTGGCTGAAAACTATATTCGCACCTATGTGCTGTTCCCCTCCGGGCTGCTGGGCCTGTTGGCCATGATCGTCGGCGTTCTCGCCCTGGTCTATCAGTTGTTTGTCGAGACCTATGACGAATGGACGTTTATCAAGAGTTCGGGGTTGTTGCTGGCCGGCATTCTGCTCGGGTGGGGTCAAACGCGCTATCATCGCTATCTGTTTCGCGCGTTTCCTGAATTTTGGGCGAGTCGCATGCGATCCTCCGCCAGCCGGGGAGCGCAACGGCTCAAAAAGGCGTCGGCCACAGTGGAGGCGCGGCATGCCGGCCGGGGTTTGGTGCCGGTTGCCTACGTCGCGGGGATTGGGGGGCTGATCGGACTGTCGGCGTGGAGTTTCAGTTCCGGTTCTCTGGACTACATGGCAGCCTTTGCCCTGCCGTGGGCGGGATTTTTTTGGGGCAAGCTGTTTACCTGGCGATCGGTCATTCCTCCGTTGGCGGGGAAGAGGTAAGCGGTTCGCGTTGTCAGGCCGGCTTTCGGGTCTTGCGCGTACGGGCCTGTTTGTCTTCCGCCGCGGCCAGACGTTTTTCCAGATTCGCAACCTGTTTGTACAATTCGGGCAGGTGCTGGACCAGGACGTGGGTGCGTAAAAAAACCGCGCGCTGTTTCGCCGGCCGCCCGGACATCGTCACGCCGGGTTCCACGTTTTTTTCAATTCCCGCGCCTGCGGCAATCATGGCCTGATCACCGACCGTGAGATGGTCGATCAGGCCGGCCTGTCCTCCGATCATGACCCGCTTGCCGACCGACGTACTGCCCGCGATGCCGACCTGCGCCACGATAATCCCGTGTTCCCCCACGGTGACGTTGTGGGCGATCTGAACCAGGTTGTCGATTTTGGTTCCCTGCCTGACGAGGGTTTGTCCGAAGGTGGCCCGGTCAATGGTCACGTTGGCCCCGATTTCGACGTCGTCTTCAATGACCACGATTCCCCGTTGCGGAATCTTCTGATGGCGGCCTTCGTGTTGAACGTAGCCGAATCCGTCGCTGCCGATGACCGTGCCGGCGTGGACGATCACCCGGGAGCCGATCCGGCATCCGTCCAGCACGCTCACGTTCGGATGCAAGATGGTGTCATGACCGATCACAACGTCGTCTCCCACAAAGACTCCGGGGCGGATCGTCACCCGGTCCCCGATGGTCACCCGGTGGCCGATAGTCACGAAGGGTCCGATGGAAACGTCGCGGCCCAGGCGTACGTCCGTGCCTTGTGCCACGTCCTTGGCTATCCCCGTGGGAGGAGCCTTTTTCGTGAAGAAACGGATGATCAACCGGACAAAGTCGAAATGAGGGTGCGCCGAGACTAATTGGGCGCCGCGCAAATCAGGATAGTATTGAGGCACGATGAACGCCGAGGCTCCCGACCTGACGGCTTCTTCGATCAGGCGATGATTGGTCAGGAACGCCAGGTCGCCCGCCGCGGCCTGTTCGAGGCTGTTGACGCCTGTGACGCGAAGGTCCGCCGGGCCGTGCAGTTGCGCATCGATAGCCCGGGCCAATTCCGCCAATGGATAGCCGTCGGACGTCCGGGGAGTCATGGCTTTTTCCTTTTGCGCTTGGCGGACGTCGCGCGTGGCTTGACGGCGGCCCCTGAATGGCGCGTGGCGGGCTGTGTCGCGGTCCGTGGTTGTGCGGCGCCGGGAGATTTTTCCGTCGAAGGCATTGCGGTCTTCGGTGTGTGCTGTTTCCCGCCGGAGCGAGAGGTGCCGGAGGCGGCCCGGGGCGCGGGCGACGACGGGCGAACTCGCGCCTCAACGTAGCCGGAGATGTCAGCCAGCGTTTGAAGACCGGGCAGGTCTTCGTTGGGGATTTCGAGGTCAAAGGCTTTCTCGAGTTCATACAGTAATTCAAACGTCATCAGGGAATCCAGCCCCAAGTCTTCACGAAGGTGATGGCCGGGCCTGATCGTGGACGGCTCCCGTTGCAGAAAGGCGGCCAGGGCCTCCTGAATTCGACGTCCGATCGGGGATAAAGCCGCTGGTTGTGCGTTCTGTCTGCCTGTCTGCATCATCGTTCCGTTTCGCTATCCCCGTTGTCGCGACGAACGCGGTCGCCGCGTCACGAAGCGCTTGAACACCAGGACTCCGTTGTTGCTGCCGAATCCGAACGCGTTGGCAATGGCCGCGTTCACGCGCCCCTTTTGAACGGATGAGGAGATTCCGGCCAGTCGGCATTCGGGATCGGGATTGTCATAATTGACGGTCGGATGCACCAGGTCCGTCTTCATGGTCATGAGGGTGCTCACGGCCCCAATCGCGCCGGCGGCGCCCAAGGTGTGTCCGATCAGGGACTTGGTGGCGTTGACGAATACGGTATCGGCTTGCCGTTTGAAGACCTGGCGAATCCCGTGGATTTCGACTTCGTCGCCGATCATGGTTGACGTGGCATGGGCATTCACGTAATCCACCTGCGCGGGGCGGAGTTTGGCGTCATCCAGGGCGAGGGTCATGGTTCTGGCGATGTCGGTCCCGTCTTCCCTGGGGACAACCATATGATGCGCTTCGCTGGTCGAGGCGTAGCCGGCGACCTCTCCATAAATCCCGGCGTTCCGGCGTGTGGCATGTTGCAGGGTTTCGAGGATCAGGGCTCCGGCCCCTTCGCCCATGACGAATCCATCGCGGTCACGATCAAACGGGCGGGAGGCGCGAGCCGGGACCTCGTTGTATTTGCTCGACAAGGCTCGCAGGGAGCAAAAACCGGCAAAGACCAATGGCGTGATACTGGCGTCGGCGCCCACCGCAATCATGACGTCCGCCTTGCCCGACCGAATGGCATGCAACGCCTGCCCAATGGCGTGGATGCCGGAGGAACAGGCCGTTGAGATGGTGAGATTCGGTCCCTTGGCCCCGAACGCCAGGGCAAGAATGCCCGAAGCCGAATTGAGGGTGATGGAAGGGATGAAAGAAGGATGGACGCGGCCCGGCTTTTTCGTCTCATAGAGTTGAGACAGTTCACGTTCGGCCATCAGCATGCCGCCCATGCCCGCGCCGACCATGATGCCGACGCGTTCGGGCGATTCCTGTTCCGGCCGGATGCCGGCATCGGCGATGGCTTCCCTTGCCGCGGCCAAACCGAATTGGGCGTAGCGGTCCACGCGACTCGCCAGACCGTCGTTGCCGCAGGCCTGGGGAGTGAAGTTCGGGACCTGTCCCGCAACGCGAGAGCGGTAGGTCTCGGCCGGCAGGTTTTCAAAGGACCGGAGTTTTGTGACGCCGCAACGGCCCGCAACGGCATTGTTCCAGAATGCATTGACGCCGATGCCAATGGGACTCACGATGCCAAGACCGGTAACCACGACTGTAGGTGCCATGCGCTCAAACGTGTTTGTTCCGAGCAACCCCGGTGGCTCGATGCCTAGTATCGCACTTTCAGAAAAATGTTGAGGCCGACGATGAGAAACATCACGCACGCGATCCAGGCCGCGACCGCGGGAAGCAGCGCCCCGCTTTTTCCCAATGTCAGGCCAACGGAATTCACGGCCCAGAACAGGAAGCTGATGCTGAGGGCCTGACCGATGCCTTTGCCCACGCTGGTTGTCCGGGTGCTGGTTTCCAGGAGTCCGATGGACACGCCAAGAATGGTCATGATCAACGGGACAAAGGCAAATGCCACTCGCCTCCAATAATCGGCGAGAAATTTTGTGGCGCGTTGTCGCTCTTGCTGCAAATGCCCGATGTGCGCGCTGAGTTGGTTCAACGTCATATGTTCGGGCTCGAGGGCGTTCCAGGTTTTCAAGTCTTCGGGAGTCAGGGATAGGGCCAGAGGAAGGCTGGCCCGTTGAACCCTCGCAATCCCGCCGTCCGGTTCGACCACCCGTTGCACGACGTCGCGCAGGATCCATTGGCGATCCGCGTACACGGCGTCGTCCGCCGAGAGGAAGGCGCTCAAAGAGAAACGCTCGTTCAGCCGGTAGACCGTGACCTTGCGCAGCCGCGTGCCGTCGGGATCGACCCGCTCAACGTGCAGAAGCGAATGGTTGCGAACGCGCAGCCACAGATTTTCGCTTGTAAAAGCCAGTGGCTGCGGTTTGTTCTGAATCTCCACGGTTCGAATGTATGCCGCCTTGGCATTGGCCAAGGGAATGACGACGGCCGTCAATCCCAACAGGGTGGCAGTGAGGAGGCCCGCAACCGCCAGGAACGGCATGGTAACGTGAACGATGCCGACCCCACAACTGCGCATCGCGGTGATCTCCCGGTTTTTGTTCAGGAGTCCGATGGTCAGGAGGGAAGCCATGAGAACGGCAAAGGGCGCGAGTTGAAAGGACACGTCGGGAATTTTACAGAGGAAATACATCAACATGGAGGCGAGTTCCGCGTCGTGCCGAAGGAACCGCCGGAGTTTTTCGAAAAAATCGATCACCAGGTAAATGGTGACCAGCCCGGTCAGACACAGGGTCAGGATTCCAAGGTATTGTCGAACGATGTACCAGAACAGGATGCCCATGTCAGCGCCGGCTCGCTTGATAAAACAGGATCCCCGTCATCAGCAGCAGGAGGACGTTCGGGATCCACGCTCCGATAAACGGATGAAGGAACAGGGCCGTGACGGAAAACTCTCCCAGGACGTTGAGCAGATAATAGCCCACCATGATGAACATTCCCAAAACAAACCCTCGCATGCGTCCGGTGCGCTTTGAGGCGATCCCGACCGGCATGCCCAGGACCCCGAGGATGAGCGTGGCCACGGGAAATCCCAGGTCCTTGTAGTATTCCATGAGGCGGCGGAGCATCACGGTGTCCCGCCAGCCGGATTTGTCCAGTTCGGCCATGATGTGTTGATAATCGGGGCGTTGGGGCGTTTCGACGGCGAGGGCCGGGGACAGATCCATTTTGAGGTCATAGGTGGAGAAGGCCACCTGATGATGTTGGGAGCCTTTCTTGGGAACGTGGTGCACTTCGCCGTCATAGAGCCGGATGCCGAATTGTCGGCGTTGCGGATTCTTGAGCATGTGGAAGGTTTGCGCCGTCACAATGGTCTCTTTGTCCGGGTCGCGCTGGTCCAGGATGAAGATCCCCCTGGCTTGTTCTCCGGGCTCGGGCCTGGGAACGAAAATGACCAGGTCGTCCGCGGGTTCATTGAACGCGCCTCGCTCCAGGGCCAGGTGCAATTGGTCCTGGATCAGACTGATGGCCAGTTTTTTCAGGGAGATCGACGACCAGGGCTGTCCCCATTGTGACAGGAACAGGGTTGCCAGGAATACGCAGAACGAAAAGACGAAAACGGGAACCGCGATCCTGAGCAGGCTCAACCCGGCCGTTCGCATGGCGATCAATTCCTTGTCAAAGGACAATCGGCTGAAGGTCGTGATCGAAGCGATCAGGCAGGCCATGGGCAGGGTCAGCACCAAAAACGAGGGCATGAGATGGACGATGATCGTCAGGACGGCCGAAAGGCTCACCCCGTTGGTGACCAACAATTCGACCAGCCGTAACATTTCCTTGGTCAGGACGATAAAGCAAAGGATGCCGAGGCTGATGGAAAAGGGAACGGTCAGCTCTTTCAGAATGTAGCGGTCGAGAATGGTCATGGGCGTCTGCGTTCACGCAAGGCTGTAGGATCATGATGTGGGCTCTCCCTGTTTTTGTCAATGAATCAACGCGGGGGCCAACGATCATTGATCCCGGGTCGTCCGGAAAACCGCTTTGCTTCAAGAGGGGAGTGTGCTTTAATGGCGATCCGGCCGGCTGAGAACACCATGGCGACACACGCTCCATCGAAACGATCACCCGCGCGCGCGCCGCGGTTTGCCCGGATCCTCAAAACGATTCGGCTTGTCGCGACGGACGTTGACGGGGTGTTGACCGATGGAGGTCTCTATTACTCGGATTCGGGCGAACAGACCAAAAAGTTCAACGTGTGGGACGGCCTGGGGTTGGTCCTGTTAAAAAGAGCCGGACTTGTGACGGCCGTCATCACCATGGATCAGGCGCCGTTGGTCAACGTCCGGGCCGCCAAACTCGGCATTACCGAAATTCACCAGGGCGTCGGAGACAAGCTGGCGGTTTTGCATGAACTCGCGTCGAAGTATGGCATCCGGCTTGAGGAAATCGCGTACATGGGCGACGACGTGCCGGATTTGCCCGCGCTTCTGGCGGCGGGCTTTTCCGCCGCTCCCGCGAACGCGCGCGATTCCGTTCGGAAAAAGGTGCGGTACGTGTGCAAGGCCAAGGGCGGCGAAGGCGCGGTCAGGGAAGTGGCCGACCTGATTTTGGCCGCGCGGGGCGTCATCCCGGATGAGCGTTCAACCTTGTGAGTCTCTTTCGCGAATATGACGTGCGCGGGATCGTCGGGCGGGATCTGACTGACGACGTGGCGCATTCCATTGGCCGCGCCTATGGGACCATGGCCCGGCAACGCGGCTGTCGGACGGTGGCCCTGGGACGGGACGGGCGCCTGACGTCGCCGGGTCTGCGGGATCACCTGTGCGCCGGTATCATCGCCACGGGAACCAACGTCGTGGATATCGGGATTTGTCCGACGCCGTTACTCTATTTTGCCTTGCATGAATTGCCGGTTGACGGAGGCGTGATCGTGACCGGCAGTCATAACGCGGCCGAATATAACGGCTTCAAAATGTGTCTGGAGACCATGGCCCTGCATGGCGAAGAGATTCAGGACCTGAAGCGTCTGATCGAAGCCGGCGCCTACGCGTCCGGATCGGGGACCGTGTCCACGGCAACGGTGATTCCTCGCTACCTGCGGTATCTCAAGGAGCACTTTGGCGGGGTCGACGGGAAGGGCATGCACGTGGTCGTCGATTGTGGAAACGGCGTCGCGAGCCTGGTGGCGAAACCGGCGTTGGAGCAACTGGGGTGTCGCGTCACGGGATTGTATGACGAACTCGACGGCCGTTTTCCCAACCATCATCCCGATCCCACCGTGGTCGAGAATCTCCGGGATCTCATCCGGGCGGTCAAGCGCCATCGGGCGGACGTCGGCATCGCATACGATGGTGACGCGGACCGCATCGGAACGGTCGATGAAACGGGAACGATTGTGTGGGGCGACCGCCTGCTCCTGATTTTTGCGCGGGACCTCCTGAAGGTCAGGCCCGGGAGCACGGTGATCTCGGAAGTCAAAGCCTCCCAATGTCTGTACGAAGACATTCGAAAACGCGGAGGGAACGGCGTCATGTGGAAAACGGGCCATTCCGTGATGAAAGCCAAGATGAAGGAAGAACGCGCCGCCCTGGCCGGGGAAATGTCGGGGCACATGTTTTTTGCCGATCGCTATTTCGGATATGACGACGCCACGTATGCCTCATGCCGGTTGATTGAAATTCTGTCGAACACACCGGGGCCGTTCTCTTCCCTGCTGGCGGATCTGCCGCCTACGGAGGTGACCCCTGAGATTCGCGTGGACTGCCCGGACGACGTGAAATTTCAGGTGGTCGAGGCCCTGCGAAACCGGCTTGTCCACGCGACAGGGCATGCGCCACACGCTGCCGATCCGAGCCTCATGATTCGCGAAGTCATCACGATTGACGGGGTTCGCGTCTGTTTCGACGACGGCTGGGGACTCATTCGCGCCTCCAACACGCAACCCGCGCTGGTGCTTCGCTTTGAAGCGGCTTCGGTCGAACGGTTGCGGGCCATCCGCGCCTATCTGGAAGGGGAGTTGGACGCCTGTACCCGGTCTGTCGCGCCATAAAACACCGCCCATTCTCCTTCAGTTGTTCCCGCATGTGCCCGTTTCTTCCGGGTGGTGTACAATCCCAATAGACATGCGCGATGGATTGATTCAACAAAAACGGTTCGTGTTTGGCGTGAGCGGTCTGCTGCTGGGCTGTCTGTGGGGGGCGGGTCTTGTGCCGTTCGCGTTCGCCGTCCAGGAGCAGGAAGATTATCGCTATGGCATCTCCCTGTGGGGCGTTCCGGCCGGACACGCATACATGAAAAACGAAACGCTGGTTGATACGGACGGGCGTCCCGCCCGGCGTCTCACAACGACGATTCGATCGAATGATTTTATTTCCGTCTTTTTTCCCGTGAAGAATCAGGTGGACTCGCTTGTCGATCCGCAGACCATGCTTCCCCGGCGTCTCCTGTTTCAACGCCGGGAAGGCGGCCGCCGCGAACGCTTTGACGTGACGTTTGATCACGTGACGTACCGGGTGACGGTGGTGAAGGACAGCAAGGCCTCGGTCCATTCCATTCCTGCCGGCACGCATGGTCCCTTGTCCTGTTTGTATTTTTTGCGCGCGATGCCGGAGCTTGTGCCGGGTTCTTCCGTGTATTTGAACATTCATCACGACCGGAAAAATTACAAGGTCGAGGTCAAAGTCGAAGCCATTGAATCGCTGCGCGGTCCCTGGGGCGAGGTCGAAACGATTCGCCTGTTGGCGATCATGCCGTTCCGGGGGATTTTTTTGAATGAAGGCAATATCAGAATGTGGGTGACCAACACGCCGGAGCGGGTGCCCGTCATGATGGAAGCCCGTGTGATCGTCGGGTCGGCCAGGGCGGTGATTGAAGGATGGAGCCCATCGCGGAATTGATCCTCGACTTTTTCACGAAAGATCTTATAATGAGCTATTTAATCTGCTGAATCCCGTCATGGTCTCCCTCATCCGCCATATTTTTGAACGGCAACGATTGCAGCCGGATGGCGTGGAAGAATTTTCCATCCTCATGAACCGGATCGTCTCGGGCGGGAAACGGATTGCCCGGGATCTGAGGGAAGCGGGACTCACGGAGAATCTCGGCACGACGGACGCGAAAAACATCCATGGCGAGCAGGTCCAACACATGGATATCCGCGCCAACCAGCTTTTTGTTGAGGCCTTTCAGGACAGCGGGATCGTGCAACTCGTGGTGTCGGAAGAAATGGACGAGCCGTTTGCCGTGGCCCATGCCGAAGGGGCGGGGAAATATGCCGTGTTTTTCGATCCGTTGGACGGGTCGCCAAACATCGACGTGAACGCGCCCCTGGGGTCGATTTTTTCCATCCATCGGTTGGACCCCGCGGGCAATTTTCTGAAGCCGGGTTGCGAGCAGGTGGCGAGCGGGTATCTGTTGTATGGAGCCAGCACGCTTCTCGTCTATACGTGTGGAGAGGGCGTTCATCAATTTACGCTGGACCCCGTGGTCGGCGAGTTTTTTCTCTCGGTCCCGAAGATTCAGATTCCGGCCCGCGGAAAAATTTATAGTGTGAATGAAGGCAACACATCCAAGTGGTCTGAAAAGATGAGAACCGTCGTTGAGTATTTTCAGGATCATGATACGGAAACCGGACGGCCGTATGCCGCCCGGTACACGGGATGTCTCGTGGCGGACGTCCATCGGATTCTTTTGAAGGGCGGGCTGTATCTGTATCCCGGCGAAGTCAAAAAACCGGAGGGAAAACTGCGGTTGATGTACGAAGCCGCTCCGTTGAGTTTCGTTGTGGAACAGGCCGGAGGGCTGGGAAGCACGGGCGTCGAACGGATCTCCACCCTTTACCCCAAGACCCCCCACCAGTGCGTTCCGCTGATCATCGGCAGTCGGGAAGACGTCGAAGTCGTTGAACATTTTTTGAGTCGAGCGTAGTACGGTTTTGGATTGCGCAGGTTGTCATTGCCTGGAAGAATAAGAGTCTCATTCATGTCCGGGCGCGTGTCACGCAGAAGGAGCGTTCATGGCTCTGCGAGCCGGGTTTCTTGTCGTCAGCATTCTGCTGGGGTTCATGGTCGGCTACCTGGCCGGAGGCGGGAGAGTCTTCCCCGCGGCGGCCGGCGGCGGATTCGGGGCGTTGCTCAGTGGAACGCTGGTGTTCGTGGAGAAAACCTTCATGGCGCGTCTCCCCGCGCGTACCCTCGTATGCGGCGGGGCGGGCTTCAGCCTGGGACTGCTCCTTTCAGGGATGGTTCTGTTCTTCGCGTTCTTTCTGGGTCCGCACCCGATTATCCGCTGGACCGCGTTCGCCGCGCTTCTGATGTTTCCGTATCTCGGATTAACGATGGGCGTTCGCTACGGCAGTGAGGATGACCGGGACGAGACCGCCGCGATCAGGGTGAATCCCGCCGAACGATTTCATACGCCCAAACTCCTGGATACGAGCGTGATTATCGACGGTCGCATCGCCGATCTGTGTGAAACGGGTTTCATGGAGGGCGAGTTCGTCATTCCTCAGTTCATTCTGCAGGAATTGCAGCATATTTCGGATTCGGCCGATTCGTTGAAACGCGCGAGGGGACGCCGGGGGCTGGATATTCTCAATCACATTCAAAAGAACGACGACGTGGCGGTGGAGATCGTCGAAGACGATTTTCCCAACATCAAGGAAGTCGACGCCAAGTTGGTGGAGCTGGGCAAGAAGCTGGGCGCCAAAATTCTGACCAACGATCTGAATCTGAACAAGGTTGCCGAACTTCAGGGCGTGCAGGTGCTGAACATCAACGAATTGTCCAACGCGCTCAAGCCGGTCGTCCTGCCGGGCGAGACGATGCGGGTCTTTGTGTTGAAAGAAGGCAAGGAGGCCGGGCAGGGGGTGGCGTACCTGGATGACGGGACGATGATTGTCGTCGATAATGCCAAACGCTATATTGGCAAGAACATGGACGTGGTCGTCACGAGTATCCTGCAAACGAGCGCGGGCCGGATGATCTTTACCCGTCTGCGGGAAGAAACCGATCGGGACGTGGTGAGTTTCGCGCGTGCGTGAATGGGTTGCCGCGGTGGTCCCGGCCGCGGGGCACGGGACGCGAATGGGGCGCGGGACCCCCAAACAGTTTCTTCAATTGGGCGGCGTTCCACTTCTGGTGCACGTCCTGCGGGTGTTCGAGTCGAACCGGACGATTTCCGAAGTCGTCGTGGTCGTTCCCCGGGACGCGGTGACCTCCTGTCGGGAAACCCTGCTGCCGCCCTTCGCCTTTTCCAAAATCAGCGCGGTGACCGCCGGTGGAGCCCGGAGACAGGATTCGGTTTGGAACGGATTACAGGCCGTCGATACACGGACGACGATCGTCGTAGTCCATGATGCCGCGCGGCCGTTTGTGACGGGCGCGATGGTCGAAGACGCGGTTGACGGCGCCAGAATCCATGGCGCGGCGATTGCGGCGATTCCTCTTCACGATACGGTGAAGCGGGTGGCTCCGGATGGGATGATCGACGCAACCCTTGACCGGCAGCGGCTCTGGTCGGCTCAAACCCCGCAGGCGTTTGACGTTGAGTTGCTGCGGGAAGCGCACCGGGCAAGCCGGGCGGCCGGAGTGGAGGCGACGGATGACGCGTTTCTGGTCGAGCGGATCGGGCATCGGGTTGCGATCGTCAACGGCAGTCCGGACAACATCAAAGTGACGCGCCCGGAAGACCTGGTGATGGGGGAGGCGATTCTGGCCGCCCGAAGAACCCGTCCTTCTTCCGAATAACCATGACGGGCAAGCCTCATGTCCGTCCTTTTCATCGGTTGCATTTTTCCTGTATCCTTACGGGTTTGAGAGTCCGGATAGGGAAGGATGGCCCTGCGCATGCGGGTGGGAATCGGGTACGACGTTCATCAGTTGAAGGAAGGCCGGCCGCTGATCCTGGGCGGGGTCCGGATTCCGCATACGCATGGCCTGGATGGTCATTCCGATGCGGACGCGCTGACGCATGCGGTGTGTGACGCGGTGTTGGGCGCCCTGGGGGAAGGCGATTTGGGCCGGTATTTCCCGAGCAATGATCCGCGATGGAGGGACATGAACAGTCTGGACATGCTGGACAACGTGCGGGACAAACTCGCGGAACGGGGGCTTCGTCTCGTCAACCTGGATACGGTGATCGTGGCCCAGGCCCCCAGGCTGGCACAGCATGTGGCTGAGATGGGCAAGCAGTTGGCCGGGGTCTTGCGGGTTGACCCGTCGCTCGTGAACGTCAAGGTCAAAAGCCATGATTCTCTCGGCGCGCTCGGCCGGCAGGAAGGCATTGCCGCCCAGGCCGTCTGTCTTCTGGCTGACGCGCCGTCCGATGAGAACGCAAGGTGACTGATTGCCCGTTCAGATCTCCGGCCTCGGCTCGATCGGGGACCGGGAACAGGCATCGAGAACAGGGTTCCGCATGATAAAACAGGATCTTCAGGCGGTGTTTGACCGCGACCCGGCCGCCAGGACGACGGTTGAGGTGTTGTTGACCTATGCCGGGTTTCAGGCGTTGCTGGCGCATCGGCTGGCGCACCAGTTGTGGAAGATGCGGCTTCGATTAGTGGGCCGCTTGATTGCGCAAGTCGCCCGTTGGGTCACGGGCGTTGAAATTCATCCGGGGGCTTCGATCGGACACGGGTTTTTCATCGATCACGGCATGGGCGTGGTGATCGGCGAAACCGCGGAAATCGGCGATTACGTCACGTTGTTTCAAGGCGTGACGTTGGGCGGAACGGGGAAAGAAAAAGGGAAGCGCCACCCGACATTGGGCAATCACGTGGTCGTAGGGTCGGGCGCCAAGGTATTGGGCAATATTCGAATCGGCGATTCGGTGAAAATCGGAGCCAATTCGGTGGTGTTGCGTTCAGTCCCATCCAATTCCACGGTGACCGGGATTCCGGGACGCATCGTCAAAGCAATCGGGTCCCGGGTGCCCGAAGAGTCCATGGACCACGCGAATATTCCCGACCCGATCGCCGAGCGGTTTGACGCCATGGAGCGGGAACTGATTGACCTGCGAAAAAAACTGGAAAACACGGGGGACTAGGAGGGGAACGTCAGGAGGGGGCATTCTTGTCAACGGATGAACAGACACATGTCAAGCGCAGGAGGAATGGCTTGTGAGTGAAGGAATCACGAAACGCGTGCAGGAAATCCTTGGGTATTATACAAGCGACGCGCCGAGCATTCGGACGAATCTGGCCAGGTTGTTGATGAGCGGCCGGTTGGCGGGAACCGGCAAACTCCTGATCCTGCCGGTGGATCAGGGCTTTGAGCATGGTCCTGCGCGAAGCTTTGCGCCGAATCCTTCCGGGTATGACCCCCTGTACCACTTTCAACTGGCCATTGACGCCGGATGCAATGCCTACGCTGCGCCGTTGGGGTTCCTGGAAGCCGGCGCCGCGGAATACGCCGGCCACGTTCCCCTGATCCTCAAGCTGAACAACAGCGACTCGCTCTTCGGCGGCGATGACTACAATCAGGCCGTCACGGGCAGCGTCCAGGACGCCCTTCGTTTGGGGTGTTGCGCGGTGGGGTACACCATTTATCCCGGGTCGGCGTACAGCCAGGAGATGTATGAGAATTTGCAGGAAATCGCCGCCGAAGCCAAGTCAGTCGGGCTGGCCGTGGTGGTGTGGTCGTACCCCCGTGGCGGAAAACTGACCAAGGCCGGAGAGACGGCCATTGACGTGGTGTCCTACGCCGCCCAGATCGCGGCTCAACTGGGCGCGCACGTCGTCAAGGTCAAGGTGCCGACGGATGCCATTCATCAAGCGGAAGCCAAAAAGGTCTATGAGGCCGAGAAGATTCCCATCGGCACCACGGCTGAGCGAATCCGTCACGTGGTGCAATGTACGTTCAACGGGAGGCGCATCGTCATTTTTTCGGGAGGCGCCAAGGGATCGGACCACACGGTGTTTGACGAAGTGCGGGCGATTCGTGACGGGGGCGGCTTCGGTTCGATTATCGGCCGGAATTCTTTCCAGCGTTCAAAGCCCGATGCCCTGGCGTTTTTGGATACCTGCATGAAGATTTATGCGGGGGAAATAGCGTAAGGCGCTTTCGTTCCGTCATGCCCGGCTTGTCAGGGATAGAGCCCGCGGGCGGTATGGGCCTGAGCCACCCGGTCGATGCCGTTCATGAGGGCGGCCATCCGCATCGTGGTGTTGTTTTTCTCGGCGAAGTGGAGCGTTCGATGATAGGCCTCGCCGATGATTTCATGAAGCCGTTCCCGGATGTCACCTTCCTTCCAGAAAACATATTGGGTGCCCTGAACCCACTCGAAGTACGAGACGATCACTCCGCCTGAATTGGCCAGAATATCGGGAATGATGAAGACGTCCCGCTCGTCAAGAATCGCGTCCGCCTCCATGGTCGTCGGTCCATTGGCCGCTTCCGTCAGGATCCGGCAGCGCAGGCGGTCGGCGTTGTTTCCGGTAATCTGTTCCGAGAGCGCGGCGGGAATCAGCACCGTACACTCCAGGGCCAGCAGCTCCTCGTTGGTCAGGTGATCGCCGACGTTCATGTCCCGGATGGGCGATCCGAGCCGATAGCGTTGCAGGACGTCGTCTATGGGCAAGCCCTTCGGGTTGAAGACGCCGCCCGTGACGTCACTGACGCCGATTATCCGGGCGCCGGCCTCGCTGAAGATTTTGGCGGTGTGTGAACCGACGTTCCCGAAGCCCTGGATCACCACGCTCGCATCCTCCGGGTTGATGCCTTTCTGCCGGAGCGCTTCCAGGGTGACGTTGACCACGCCTCGTCCGGTGGCTTCCTCCCGACCCAGGCTTCCTCCGATCGACAGGGGTTTCCCGGTCACGGCGCCCGGAACGGCGAATCCCACCTGTTGGCTGTAGGTATCCATGAACCAGGCCATCACTTGCGGGGTTGTGCCGATATCCGTTGCCGGAATGTCTTTGTCCGGGCCGATCAGCGGAAAGATCTCCGCGGCGTATCGACGGGTGAGGCGTTCCAGTTCCGCGGGCGACAGGGTGTGCGGGTCCACGGCAATGCCTCCCTTTGCCCCTCCATACGGCAGTCCGGCCAGGGCGGTTTTCCAGGTCATCCACATGGCCAATGCCGCGACTTCGCCCAGGCCGACGTCCTGATGGTACCGGAGCCCGCCCTTGGACGGTCCGCGGGCGGAGTCGTGCTGAACCCGGTATCCCTGAAAGACGCGAACGTGGCCGTCATCCATCCGGATCGGGAGCGATACCATCAGGGATCGTTGCGGCGTTTTCAGGCGTTCCCGCAAATTCGTATCCAGGTTCATGGCGTCCGCCACCCGGTCGAATTGCGCAACGGCCAGACGAAACGTCGGATGATCGAGTTCGGGGATCATGGGCTCGGGTTCACGTGACGGTCGAGGGTGCGCCTTCTGATAAAATCATACTCCTCGATCATGATGATGTCACTCGCGGACGACGGCTTTCGTCAAACGGGGACAGCCCGCGGTCACGATTGCGCCCGCCGGCATTTACTCCCTGTTGATCAGCCTGTATGATGCAAGGGTGAGCGACGGCCTGTCGTCGCCCGGCAAGGAGCGCCCCGGTGGTGAAACGTGTCTCTCCCTTTCTCGGCTGCCTGATACTGGTTCTCGCGCTTCCCGCCGGCTTGAGTCGGGCGGGGAGCGCGCCCATCGTTCTTTTGGACCGGACGCCGTTTTACGCGCCCTCGACCATGACGATCCTTCCGGGGCAGCCGGTCCAATGGCACAATCAATCCATGCAGCCTCATACCGTCACGCATGATGGGTGCGGCCGCGGCGGGCAATGCGCCTTCGCCTCCGCGCATCTTCATCCCGGGGAACGGTTCAGCGTGAGCGGGTTGTCTCCGGGAACCTATTCCTATCATTGCGAAATCCATCCGTTTATGCGCGGCCGTATTCAAGTCGAACGGATTGCGCACAACCACAGCGTCACGGAATTGTAGCCCGACCTACAACTCTTCCGCGTTGTAATGGACGTCGAGCAAATAGAGCCCTTGAGGGGGCGACGTGGGCCCCGCCGCCCGCCGGTCCGCGGCCGCAAGGATGGTCGCCATGGCGTCAGGGCTTCTTTTCCCGTGACCGATTTCAACCAGGGTTCCGACGATGGCCCGAACCATTTGTTTGAGAAACCGGTTGGCCTGAATGGTGAAACGAATCAACGAATCGTTGCGGACCCAATCAATCCGGTAAATGGTGCAGACGGGATTTTTCGAGCCCGCGGCCGGTCCTTGAAACGACGTGCAGTCGTGTTGCCCCAGGACGTGACGCGCGGCCTCGCGCATGAGATCCACGTCAAGCGGTTTGGCCACCTGCCACACGCGGAGACGATCCAGGGCCGGGCGCGTCGGCTGGTTGAGAATGCGATATTCGTAGGTTTTCGCGCGCGCGTCGTACCGCGCATGGAAATCGTCGGCCGCCACCGTCGTGTGGCGCACGCTGATGGTTTTCGGAAGAACCCCGTTCAAGGCGCGGGTCCACTCACGGGGCAACAGCGAACCATCGGATTGAAATCCGACGACTTGCCCGAGCGCATGCACGCCCGCGTCCGTTCGACTGGCGGCGATGGTCGGAATCGACTGTCCGGTAATCCGAAGCAAGGCGTCTTCGAGCGCCCCCTGAATTGTCGGCCGGTCGGGTTGCCGTTGCCATCCGGCGTACGTGGTCCCGTCATATTCAAGCAGCAGCCGGTACGTGGTCATAACCGTGTTCCGGGGCGACGTTCTTACAGCGCCTTGAGGTAGGCGCGAATGCCCTGGTACATGCCTTCGGCCAGCTTTTTTTGAAACGTCTGTGTCTTCAATCGCTTCTCTTCCGTCGCGTTGGAGATGAATCCCACCTCAGCCAGGATGCTGGGCATGGTCGTGAAGCGCAGGACGTAAAAAGGCGCGGTTTTCACGCCGTGATTCTTGACCTTGTAATTCTTGCGTAGCGTGGTCACGAGCACGTCGCTGGTGGTCCGGGCAAACGTCTGAGATTGTTTGATTTTATGGTCGTTCAAATTATCGGTGATAATGAACTGCCAGGGCGGGGTATCGCTTTCCAGTTTCATGCCGTTTTCCCGGGCCGCGACGCGCAGCGCGCGGGGGTCGCTGGCTTTTCCAAAATGGTACACCTCCAGGCCCTTAATGGATTTCCGGGGATGAGCATTGACGTGGATGGAAACAAACAAACAGATCCGCGACTTTTTTTTGGCCTCAACGGTTGACCCCATGTCTTTCCCGCACCAGTCCAATTTCTTCTGATTGGCGAATTTGACGCGTTTTTCCAGGTCAAGAAACACGTCTTTTGATCGCGTCAACAGGACCTTGGCCTTGAGACGTTCCTGAAGCAGAGCACGCAAATATTTCGAAATCTGTAACACGATGGTTTTTTCCCTGGTGCCCATGCGCCCGGTGGTGCCCGGGTCTCTTCCGCCGTGTCCGGGGTCGATGACGATCAGAATGCCCGGCGGCGTGTTTGACGGAGGGGGGCTTGATTGCGCGGCTTCGGGGCGAGTCGTCGTGGATGGTTTGCTTGCTCGGGCATCGGGTTTTACCGGGGTCTTCGCGACGTTGGGGGCATAAAAGAGATCCACCACCACCCGGTCGGGTTGCTGAAGAGGGATGACCCTGTACTTCCGCAGGGCCCGGAGGTCCAGAACGATATTGATGGTTTGCTTGTCTCCCGGAGCGATGACAATGGCTCGCGGAAACGCGGTCCCGTTGATTTGTCGCCGGGCGCGTGGGCTCAGGGTGACGTTGAGCAATGAAATCGTGGCGCGGCGGTTGTCCTTGCGTTCCCTGATGGCGACCCGGCCGGTTACGTCCAGCACGACACGGGTATAGTGTTTATGGACGTGGTGCCGGACGGCATTGATGGCGCGCGTCGAGGCTGCTTGCGCGGATGCTTTTGCCTGCTTCACCGGCAGCGCGCGCGTGGGGGACGCCATATCGGACACGGCCCGGCCGGGCGACGATTCGGACGGCGAGGCCGCCCCGCACAGCGTCAGGCAACCAACCAGGGCAAAAATCAGAACGTGTTTCATGTGAGTCGATGAAAGGCAGATGGCGTTGTTGCAGCATAACAAACTCTTCGTGTTCTGTCATTGACAGTGTCCGGGCGACGGGCTAGCGTGTGTGGCCGTATGCCGCATATTCTCATCATAGACGGATACAATCTATTGGGGTGTCCGGGAGCGAGACAGCCGGAGCAGCCGGCCGACGGTTCCCGGATGCGGGAGGCTCTTATCCAACGGCTTTCGTTGTACAGCCAGGCCAAAGGGCATCCCGTGACCGTGGTGTTCGATGCCTGGCGGGAGTCAACGGGGCAGTATCAGGAACACCGGACGGGAGTACAGGTGGTATTCACCAGGCAGGGAGAACGCGCCGATCAGGTCATTCAGCGTCTGGCCCGTGAGTATGGCCGGGCCTGCGCCGTGGTCTCTTCGGATTTGGAGATCATCCAAACAGCCAGATCCCATGGGGCCTTCGTCATGAAATCTCAGGAATTTCAAGCCAAACTTGAATTATTGGGGGGCAAAAAAGCCATGGCCGGAACAGGCCGGCCGCTGCGGCAACGGCACATTGAAGACAGCGAGCCGCAGGAGCAGGGACGCCCCA
>CBDDOW010000001.1:0-7823 GCA_965232175.1 Nitrospirales bacterium | reverse complement strand
AGCTTCCTCCCGGAGCGTTCGGAGATCAGCGCGCGCCTGAACGTGCTGGACCTGTATCAGTCCGAATTGGTCATGTATGAGATCGACCTCACTCAGGGCGCCATCCTGGAAAAGGGGCACGTCTATCTGGTGCCGTTGCTGGAGCGCGTCGCCCTGCCCAAAGACGTGCGCGGCCGGGCCAATCCCAAGAGTTCCACCGGTCGCCTGGATATTTTCACGCGGCTCATCACGGACCTGAACGCGGGATTCGACGAGATCCCCGCCGGATACCAGGGGCCGTTGTACCTGGAGATTGTTCCCCGGTCGTTTACCATTCGCGTGCAGACCGGGTTGGCGTTAAACCAGCTCCGGCTCCTGACCGGCCGGCCCACGGTTTCCGATTCGCCGCTGCGCGCCCTGCACCGGTCGGCCAAACTGCTGTACCACAATGACGACGACGCGGCGGACGCCCGCCCCCTCTCCACGCAGGAGATCCGGGTGGATCACGGCTTGTTCCTGCGAATCGACTTGCGGGGGTCCGGCACGGACCGCGAGATCGTGGGCTACCGGGCGAAAAAAAACAGTCACGTGGTGGACCTGTCGAAGACCGGCCATTATTCGGCGCTGGACTTCTGGGAGCCCCTCTACCGGCAACCCAAGAATACGCTGTTGCTCGAGCCCGAGGAGTTTTATATCCTGGCGTCCCACGAGCGCATCAAGGTGCCCGCGGGGTACGCGGCTGAAATGGTGGCCTATGAAGCGGCCTTCGGGGAATTGCGCACCCACTACGCCGGGTTCTTCGATCCGGGCTTCGGCGCCGGACACGGGCCGCGCAAGGGCACGCAGGTCGTGCTGGAAGTCAGACCGCATGACGTGCCGTTTCTGATTCACGACGGCCAGACGTTTTTCAAGGTCGTGTACGAACACATGTTGGACCTGCCGGAACGCCTGTACGGGTCCGCCCTCGGGTCCAGTTATCATCAACAGGGACTCACGCTCAGCAAACATTTCAAATGGTAGCCCATGACGCCCGAGACGGAACAGCCTGACCCTTCCCGCGTTCCCGAGCCGTCCGACCCGCCCAGGCGGCAGGTGCCCGGAATCCCCGTGGGTCCGCCCAGCGCGGATTCGGACGTGGACCCGGAAACGCACGAAGCCCTCCAAATGAAAGTGGCCATGAAGATGGTGGGCTCCGCCATGGTCTTCATCGGATTCATTCAGGTGTTCATGTCCGCCAGCACCGGCGCGGAGATTTCCATCTTTCCCATGATCCTGTACTTTTCCGGCCTGGCCCTGTGGGCGTATTCGTCCGTCAGGATTCCCGCGGTCCGGTATACGGTGATCGCCTTGTCTCTCTTCTGCGTCATGGCCTTCATTAACATCGGCGAAGTGCTCTTCTGGCACAAATACGTCATTTACTGGGGCACCATTGCCATGGTGGTCTACTTCATGTTCCAGACCCCCAAGAAACCCTCCAACCCGTCGTAGGGAATTTGACCTCTGCGTTGAGTGTGGTCCAAAATCTCTCAGGATCGTGTTTTCAGTAGGTAACCCGACAGAGACCACCTGTAGGGTTGTTGGCGAGAAGAGTGCCTTATTGGGAGAGAGCGGAAGACGTGATGTTAACAACTTGACAATGAAAAAGAACGTATACCAGGAAATTGCATTTGATTATGCTTTTGATTTTCCTCTCTAAAGGGCCAAGTTCCAGAACGCTGTTGAGAGAAAACGAGCTTTCCAATCTCACAGAAAGTTTGATGGAAGGGAGGAATTGATGGCTGGAGTCAACCTAAATGACTGGCAGGTAGAGAGTCTAAGGCTCTCTGCGTTCGTGGTCGATGTGATCGACCCCGCAAAGACGCGCTGTTGGGAGTCCTTAGTCGGGGAAATGCCAGACGAACTACGCAGCCAGCCACAGCAGCAGTTGGTCATCGAAGAAGGTCCATTTCTGAACGGACGACTTCTTGTCGAAGTCAGACGCAATCGATTCGATTGGAGATTGATCCACGATCTCAATAATCCCTCTCATGAATTTCCGGTAATGGGATCCTATGATGCTTTGGAGCGTCGCTTCCGGGACTTGATGCTGAAGTGGCTCGCCGATTGTCCGCCCATTCATAGAGTTGCATATGGTGGCGTATTGTTGCTTCCTGCCGAGAGTCAGTTAGATGCATACAGAAAGCTCGCCGGCTTCCTTCCTGCTGTCGACATAGATCCAGAGAATACACGTGATTTGACATACAGAATTAACAGAAGAAGAAATTCGCGCTGTGAAATCGAAGGATTGAAGATCAACCGACTGTCGACTTGGTCTGTAGCTCAGATTGTTGATACCCTCGTTGAGATGTCCGCGGGTGGCCATCACCCGCCCAAGGTAATGCAGTCGCCAAATTCGAGAAACATTTGCCGGTTAGAACTCGACATCAACACGGTTCCCGAATTTGTTCAAGAACTTGACAAACGCCTTTTGCCAGAGATTTTCAATGAGCTTGTCGATACTGGAAATGAAATTGCTATTAAAGGAGATGTTTCGTGAGTAGTGCGACTCGCTTGTCGGAAAATTCCACTGCCCTGTCGCATCCAGACGATGGCCAAGCCAATGTGATTGCGGGTCCGCCTCTGACTTCGATGCGTGGATACGAACTCATTCTGACTGATGCGACCAAACAGGTCTGGCAACACCCAAAGCCTACGATTCGAGATCCATTCGAGAAAACTATCATCGAGTTTTCTGATGCCCTGGAGTCATCGTTTGTGGTTATCGCGGAAGGATTTACGTCCTTCAACAAGAGCGTATTCGATGTTGGCACATCAAACCCAGTAGTGGAAGCGCAACTAGAACGCCTTTTTTCAGTTGCTCATGAGGAGCAGTTTGAAGTCGGCGTTGAAAGCCGGTTTTCCGGAAACCTCCAACAACTGAGTGCATACGATCCGGTCGCGGTATTGCAATCTCTCAAGGCGAGATTGATAGACAGCGCCGTAAGCTCAGAAGTGTTGGCCGAGATTTTGCGATGGACTTCGCGCCAAGAAGCAGACGCCATACACGATCTTGTTGCCGATCTGCTGTCCGCAGGACTCCATCACAGTTCTTCTCTAGTGCGCGACGCCGCAGCGTTGGGTTTGGCCTATCTAAACAAGGGCGAGTCAATTATCCAGATTAAGCTTGCGATAGAAAGGGAAAAAGTGCCCGAGCTTCGAAAGGATTTGGAGGACCTTATCCTGTCGTTGGAGAACTGACGTTTGTGGCGACAATTTTCCGCAAATTGAGCCAGAAACGCTATTGGGACAGGGTGTCATGGCTTGACACCAGCGATATCCAAAGCGACGCTGCCAAATGCCTGCTGACGAAAGAGAACAGGCTATCCGTCTTTATCCTCGAAGAACCTACGGTGCAGATGGAAAGAGTTATTGCTGCTTTGGCATTGAGCCGAGACAATCTCGCACATCTCGATTTAGCCATTGCTCCTGAAAATGTTCTTGAACTGTGTCAGATTCAGCGAGACAAGGTTCACGCAGACACTCTAGACTCTGAGGTCAACGAATGGCATCTGGACCTCATTGAGTTGACGGTCGCCAAGATTGCGAAATTGGCCACAGCCATCAGGAACGAAGGAGAGATTAAGCGGTATAATGAGACAGAAGTAAAGAAGGCAATCCAGAAATCCTTGAATGCCGATTGCATCATCGCTGAGCAAATCAACGGAAACCTGATCAAGTCGCTACAAAAGCGTGGCATCCATTTCCCTTTCCGCCCCCATTATTCTGTCTGAGAATGTATTCTGTCCGACGGTTGGCTGACGAAGCCAGCCGGTTTGGTTGCGTATCCTATACTTGCTGCTTGTACCGTGCACGTGGAGTGGGAGATCGTCCAGCGGTAATCTGATGCACGTGCTGGATTCCCGCGGAACCCTCCAACCCGTCGTAGGGGATTTGAATCTGTGCTGAGTACGACTCATGGTCGATCATGGTCGTTTATCCACGATTTAGTAAGAGCGCTGTAATCGCTGGCGACTGATTGACATTGGATGAGATACCTGTAAAGTGATTAGCAACGATCAACCAAGAGCTTGGCCGTCGTGGCGATCGACGCCATGTGCGGTCTCGGGATTGCTGCGCATGTTCCTCACCTGCCTAGGCTCGTTGTTTTTAACAACCTGTTAAGGGAGGTGACTATGCGCATCAAATTTGATGGCGTGTGGGAGCTCGTGGCACAGCGGGTCCTAAGGAAGGTGAGCAAGCATGCGCAGGCAATACGGGGCCAAGCATTGTCGAAAGCCTTGCCAAGTGTGACCACAAGGGGGGTGCAAATCCCCCCGCCCGCTCCATTCATTAGTTGATCTTTGGGGACTTGTTCCGAATTCTAGCTCAATGGCTAAGATTGAAGTCACTCATTATTTCACGTGAGTGAATCGATGCAGGAGATGAGAAAATGGAAAAACTCATATGGTTGTCCTACGATCTGGGCATAAGGGGCGATTATGAAGGTTTGTATACATGGCTCGATGACCGTGAAGCGAAAGAATGCGGTGATAGCGTAGCATCTTTGCGGTTTCCGCATGAAGAAGAAGATTTTACCGAAACGCTCAAGGCAGAACTAAAAAGAGAGGTCTCGTTGGACAACCATTCGCGAATATACATCGTTTGGAGGGAAAACGGGAAATTGAAGGGGCGGTTCTTATTTGGCAAACGTAAACGCGCCCCTTGGACAGGGTACGGAACACACCAGGAACCCTACGAAGACGAGGACTAAGGCAATGACCAAAGGGCCTGAAAGTATTTTGGTGGATTCTGCATTTTTCTTCGCACTCTTCCACCCGAAAGATACCTACCATACGAAGGCCATCGAGAAGCAGAAATGGCTCGATGAGTTCCGCATTGTTGTCCCTTGGCCCATTCTGTACGAGACCATCAATAGTCGATTCGTCATGTCTCCTGAAGTGATCAGAAGTTTCGAGAGCATCATGCGCCAGCCTCACACGAACCGGCTCGACGATTCCAGATACCGCGAAGAGGCTTATGAGGAGACTCTTACACTGGCTAAACGGGGTTACGGTGCCATAAGTCTCGTGGATTCGGTGCTTCATGCCATTCTCAAAGATGTGAACGTGCGGATAAGCGCGATGCTGACATTCGATTACCGCGACTTCAGGCGTATCTGCGCTTCACGAAAAATAGAAATTCTCTGAGCGCCCTTCCCCTAAGTGTAGGGGCGACGCATGCGTCGCCCCTACGGATGTGGTTATGCGGCAGGGCGGCAACGATAAAGAAACGGCCAAGGCCAAAACAACAACGCTGGAGCCCCGATTGCCTATGCCCGTCTCGATCGCCGTTGTGATTCCCACCCTGAACGAGGAACGTGTGCTGTCCCGGACGCTCCTCACGGTGCGACAGCTTCGCTTTGACGAAGTCGTCCTGGTGGACGGCGGCAGCCGGGATCAGACGGTGTCCATTGCGCAGGGCCAGGTGTCGGGGCTCAGCCTGCAACCCGCGAAGGTGATGGTCGCGGACCGGGGACGCGCCCGGCAAATGAACGCCGGCGCCCGGGCCACGCGATCCGAGGTCCTGTTGTTTTTGCATGCCGACACGCGACTTCCGCCGGAGACGCGCGCCGAGATCGAGCGGGTCCTGAAGCATCCCGCGTGCGTGGGCGGCCGGTTCGACGTCCGGTTCGACGACGATCGCGGGTGGGCCTGGCTCGTCAGCCGGCTGATGAATTGGCGTTCGCGCTGGTCGGGCATCGCCACGGGGGATCAGGCGCTCTTCGTCCGCCGGTCCGCGTTCGACGCCTTGGGCGGGTTTGCCGATTTACCGCTGATGGAAGATATCGAATTGACGCGGCGCCTCAAACGCATGGGGTCCCTTGCAGCCTTGCACATCAAGGTGACCACGTCATTCCGACGATGGGAGCAACAGGGTGCCGTCCGCACCATCTTGCAGATGTGGCTCCTCCGCTTTTTGTACTGGATCGGCGTCCCGCCTCACCTGTTGCAGCAATGGTATGGCACGATCAGGTAAGGCCGGCTCATCGCATCGGGACCGCCGCAAACAAAGAGGCGGTCCGTCTTCGGGACCCGCAGCAGGGCGCCGTTCTGAGCCTGCCGAAGGAGCGATCATTATTTTTGCCAAGGCGCCGGTGCCCGGCACCGTGAAGACGCGCATGTGCCCGCCACTGACGCCCGATGAGGCGGCGAGCCTGCACGGAAGCCTGGTCATGGATGCCGTGGAACGCACCCGGTCGCTTCGGGGATTCGATGTGTTCCTGGCCTGCTCGCCGGGAATGGACCACCCGTTTTTTCAAACGCTGGCGGCCCGGCATCGCCTCCGTTTGTGCGACCAGGTGGGTGAGGACCTTGGACAGCGCATGGATCACGCGCTCACCGCCGCGTTCACCCGCGGGTACGCGCATGCCCTGCTGGTCGGCACGGATATTCCGAATCTGGCCGCCGGCCACTATCAGCGCGCGAAGGCGATCCTGCACAACGCGGAAGTCGTGTTGGGTCCCACGGAAGACGGCGGCTATTATCTGGTGGGCACGACACGCCCCGCGCCCGCGCTCTTTGCCGGAATCCCCTGGTCGACCGGCGACGTGCTCGCTCACAGCCTGGCCCGCGCTGAACAGGCGGGGCTGGTCGTCGGGCTGCTGGACCCTGAACGCGATCTCGATACGTTCGACGACGTGCGGGCCTTCCTGCGCGAAGACACCGGAACGGGCAGACCGTCGTTGTCCACCCGGACGGGCAACGTCCTGCACACGTTGATTCAACGGCATGGGAGCGCGCCGCCCGTGTAAGAGGCGATGTGGTTATGCGGCAGGGCGGCCTCTCCGCAGTTGTAGCTGCGCGATCTTATCGCGCCCGGAGAGGCCGGTAAAAACCGCGTCATGAGATGACGCAGCTACGAAGACAAAAAGAAAAAACAAAGACGCTGGATCCTCGATTAAAAATGTCGAGGATGACGGAGAAATACAAAGACAAAAGCAACGACGCTGGATCCTATAACCCCCTGGATCCCCGATCAAGTCGGGGATGACGGAGAAAGAACAATGCAGATTCCTCGCTTCGCTCGGAATGACCATTCTGGTGTGGTTGTCCCGAGAACGGCCTCTCCGCTAAAGAGAAAGAGTCTGTTTACTGCAACCCGTTCATTGAAGGAGGCACGTCTATGGACCCGAAAGTCGCGCTGATTACCGGTGGCGCACGCGGCATCGGCAAAGGGATCGCTCTCAATCTGGCCACGGAAGGCTGGTCCGTGGCCATTTGCTATCGGACCAGCGACCGGGAGGCGCACGCCACCACCCAGGCCATCGACGAACGAGGCGGCCACGGGTTTGCCGTTCGTTGCGACGTCTCCGATCCCGCGGCCTGCCGGGATCTGGTCGGCCAGGTCGAGGAACGCTGGGGAAAAATCGACGTCCTGGTGAACGGGGCGGGACCGTATCACCGGATCAACCTGTTCGACGAAACACCGGAAGGCTGGGCGGACATGCTCACCAATAACCTGCACCCGGTTTTCTATTTGGCCCAAGCGGTGGCGCCCGGCATGAAAGCGCGAAACCACGGCCGCATCATTTCGTTCGGCATGGCGAACGCGGACAAAATGGAAGCGCAGCCCATGGTCACGGCGCATTACATCGCCAAGGCGGGTATTCTGATCCTGACGCGGACCCTGGCCAAACTGCTGGCCCCGCACGGGATTACGGTCAATGCGATTTCACCGGGCTTTATCGATTCAGGAAGCGCGCCGCCGGGAGAACTCGAGGGGATGGTCAAAAAAATTCCGGCCGGGTCCATCGGCGACGTCAGCGATACGGTCTCGGCCGTGCGGTATCTGCTATCCGACGAGGC